>NZ_LVJW01000006.1:0-1200000 GCF_001708965.1 Candidatus Thiodiazotropha endoloripes
TGAAGTGGCAAAACTGAGAGACGCACCTTCGGCAAGGTCAACATCACTGGCTTGTAACTGACCGTTAACCAAACCACCTTCGTCCGCCGAGATCTCTTGGGCCTCTGCAACTGGATTATCATTCGTGCCAGTGACGGTAATCGTCAGTGTGGTTTCAGCTGTGGCGCCCTGGTCATCGGTGACTGTCACAGGGACTTCTATGATTTCAGTATCACCCTCTCCAAGTGATTGATAAGAGGAAGCATCGAAATTGTAAGAGCCATCCTCATTCAAAGTCAGGCCATCAACTTCTGATGATGTGGTAAAACTCAGAGCCGCACCTTCCGCCAGATCAACATCATTGGCTTGCAACTGGCCGCTGACCAAACCGCCCTCTTCCGCCGAGACCTCTTGGGCTTCTGCAACTGGCGTATCATTGGTACCGGTAATTGTTATTTGTAGTATTGTATGTGCAGTACCGCCATGATCATCGGTTACCGTTATCGGTATATCGAGTATTTGATTCTGTCCGGCTTCAAGGCTATTGTAGTTTTCCGCTGTGAAACTGTAGTGACCATTCTGACTAAGAATAAACCCGGGCGGAAGATCATTTCCTTCAGATACAGCGTATGTCAGAACTGAGTTGTCATCCACATCCGTTGCAAGAATCTCTCCTTCAATAGCTGATGCTCCTTCCGTAATCTCAGCACTCTGCCCCATCTCCACAATGGGCAGATCATTGCTTCCATGAACAACTACCTGAATCTCAGTAGTCGTCACCTCACCCTGATCCGTGGTGATTTTGACCGGTATAATTAATGTCTGACTATCACCCACGCCAAGATGTTGATACGCCTCATGAGTAACATCCAGGTCGTAACTGCCATCTTCATGGAGCACAAAACCAACAGGTGCCTCTGTTTCATCAAGTAGTGAATAGGTTAAACTCTCATCAGGTTCCGGCTCTTGATGGGGCAATGAATCACTTTCTTCAGTGATTGGACCTGCCTCTTCTTCCGGCACACCCAAAATGATGACTGCTTCCTCGGTGGTGAAATCAACATTGACGACAACCGTTTCCTGACGCGTATTCCCTGATCTGTCGGTAATCTGAAAGGTCAAGCTATGATATGAGGATTGGGTTGTGTCAAAATTGACACCTGGTTTGATCAATATCTGATTATCCACCAGCTCGAAATAATCACTACCTGAACCAATTAACTCGTAACTGTAATCCCTCTCATTTTGTGAGTTTGCCAACATCAAGTTGGCAACCACCAACTCTTGGTCACCTCCATCAGCTGATGACACTTCCGCTGCTTCGTCTGGAATTGTTTCCTGAGCGGTGGGATCCAGCTTTTTCACATCATAGTTTGGTTCCGGTTTTTCAATACCAAGGGAAACCGTGGCTGGGGCGTTTTCAGTGGATGGGTCCACTGAAGGATGAGATTCCTGTTGTGCCTGATTGTGCAGGCCATACGCGTGTTGTGTTCGGCCACCTGCTAAAACTGACGAAGTGGTCGGCTCATCATCACGGCTGACAGTGGGGGCCGATTTGGGAACTCTACTCTCATCCCCTCGTGATGGATTACTATTCTCATCAAATACAGGCTCACTATCTAAGGGAGGTACTAATTTTCCCGTCGTGGAATCTGCCGCTTCTTCGGCCTCTCTACTCAGCTTGTCATCGGCTTTTTCAGCCATTGCAACATCAGTCTGAGCCACCTCGTGATGATCACTGCCCAGGACATCATCCGCCTCCAGGTCTTTACGATTACCTTCTTTCGCAATATCCCGCTCAAACAGCTCCTTTGTCGCTTTCTCCCGCTCTTCCAGTGAACCCGTGTTTTCACTGTTTTTGTCAGCCATGGTGCCTCTCTGGTAAGGAATTAATTTCCCGATGCTGAATATTTCTTGATTCTAAAGCCTGTCAACAGGTTATCGGCAAGCAATTGAAAAACCTTGCGCGAGGATCCGTGCTCTATTAAATAAATTCCTGAAGCAGTCGATATCTGTAGTGTCACTCCTGACTAAAACACAACCAATAGCCGGCTGTATGGCTGAACTGCCTTGATAATTGATAAATATGACTAGTTCATCCGGTTTCACAATTCCACGCGGTTGGCGAAGACCCGATGTGCTGCTGGCATCGCTGGGCATCAATACCCTTGCCCTCGCCATGCCCATGGTGGTTCTGCAGGTTTATGATCGCATCATCCCTCATCAGGCGATGGGAACTTTCATGGCATTGATGATCGGAATGCTGGGTGTGGTCGTTTTAGAGGCGTTGTTGAGAATTTTCAGGTCAGCAATTCTTGCCTGGAGCGGTGCACGTTTTGAGCACAGGGAGAGCATGGATGCGATGCACCGGGTGCTGCATACCGACACGCTCGTCTTCAACCGGGAGACCAGTGGGGATTATCTCACTCGTCTGCAGTCAGTCGAAGAGATCAATCAATTCTATTCCGGGCAATCCATGCTGCTGCTGATGGATTTCCCCTTCGTAGTTCTCTTTTTGTCATTAATCTGGTTTATCAGTGGTGAACTGGTACAGATCCCAATCCTGCTGCTGACCATTTTCGCATTGATTTCCATTATGCTGGGAAGACAGCTGCATAACGCTCTCAAGGCCAGAAACACCACCGACTCTCGGAGACAGAACTTTTTAATCGAAGTTCTGAGCGGTATCCATACTGTGAAATCCATGGCCATGGAGGCATTGATGCTGCGTCGATATGAGCGATTACAAGCACAATCAGCTGAGAGTATTCGTAAACTGGCGCATATCAACAGCGTGGTACAGGGGTTTGGCAGTACTTTTTCACAAGTCGCCATGGTCAGTTTCGTCAGTTTTGGCAGCCTTTCTGTGATTTCCGGTGATCTGACTGTCGGTGCACTCGCTGCCGGAACCATGCTCACCGGCCGGGTACTGCAGCCAGGCCTGAAAGCGATGGGACTGTGGACCCAGTTTCAGAGTGTTCGTCTGTCACTTGATCGACGTCAGGAAATCGATCGAATGCCTGCCGAAATCTCCGGTGAGTATGACGGGCCGGAGCCGCTGCACGGTGATATCAAAGTAGAGGGCATTCACTTCCGCTACCCTGGCCAGGAACAGTGGTTACTGGAGGACCTGTCGCTCGAGGTTCCTGCGGGGGGATCAGTCGGAATTACCGGTAACAATGGGACTGGAAAAAGCACACTGATATCCATCATGACCGGATTCATGCACCCACAACAGGGGGAAGTTCTACTCGACAGCCGCAACATCAAGACCTATCGACAGGAGTTTTTACGGCAACAGATAGGTTTCATGCCTCAACACGGAATGCTCTATGAAGGCACGATTCTCGAGAACATGACCCTGTTCCGTGAAGGGGAAGCCATTGATCAGGCTATGGAACTATCCAGAGAGCTGGGTTTAGGCGAGATCATCGCACGCATGCCTGATGGACTGGATACCCAGATCGGCGGTTCAGCAGTGAACTCCCTGTCTGAGGGCGTCAGACAGAAAATCGTGATGGTACGCTCATTGATAGGCCATCCCAACATCATTCTGTTTGATGACGCAAATGCAAACTTCGATATCAAAAATGATGCGAAATTGATGGCTCTGATAAAAAAAATGAAGGGTAGCCGTACCCTGGTCATCGTGTCACACCGCCCCTCATTCCTGCGTATTTGCGACAAACAGTTTGAATTGCGAGACGGGCAGCTTCATGAGCAGCAGCAGCGCAAACTTAAAATGGTATTCAAAAAATGAGCGGTGCAAAGCAAAAGCCGATTCTCAGTGAAGTACTTGCCGATGCGCTCAGACATAACCGGCTGGATGATATTCATCTGGATTCCCCCTTTGCCGCCAGTCTGATGCCACTGCTCAAAGCCTTGGGCTGGCACCACTATGCCCGTGAACTGATCGAGGCACTCCCCCACTTCACAGACACCATCGACCTGGTCGACCTGCGTAACATTCTGGTCAATCTCGGTTATGAAAGCAGTGTTGAGAAAATCAATCTTCGAGATATCCGCGAGGAGCTCTACCCATGCCTGTTTTTAGGCCGTAAAGGGGAAATCCTGGTACTTGAAGAGCATCACAAAGATACCATCAGCTTCTATGATGCCAATAGCGGTGAACATAAGACACATCCGGTAAAATCCCTGAAGGGTACTGCCTACTACTTCACCGATACCCACAATCCACATGGATTTGTTGAGACCGAATCGAGACAGGCCTGGTTTGCAAGGTTGATGCGACGCTTTCAGGGTCTTACCTGGCATCTGCTTTCAATGAGTTTTTTGATCAACCTGGTTGCAATGGCTGTACCGCTATTCATCATGCTGGTCTATGACAAGGTAATCGGTGCAAAATCGGTCGATGCCCTTCCCTGGATGGTAGCCGGAATCGGCTCAGCACTGCTCGCTGATATGGCATTGCGTTATCTACGTGCTCGCGTCATTGGTAATATTGCCGGCCGTCTTGACTATTTGATCGGTGTCGAAACCTTTAAACAGATTCTGCACCTGCCACCGCTGTTCACTGAGCGTTCAACCATGGCGGCTCAACTCTCCAGACTGAAACAGTTTGACTCGGTACGTGACTTTTTCACCGGCCCGAATGCCACACTGATCCTGGAATTGCCGTTTGTGCTGATGTTTGTCATTGTGATCGGCTTCATCGCCGGACCGGTAGCACTTGTACCGGTTGTGATGCTGATTATCTACGCCGCCTTTGGTGCACTCTGGTTACCCGCAAGCGCTCACCGGGTCACCCATGCATCGTCTTCCCGTACGGATAAACAGCGTATGCAGATACAGACATTGAACGGACGCTACGAAATCAAGGGCGTTGGCGGGGAAACCACCTGGTGGGAACGCTATCGGGAATTTTCAGGCGAAGCGGTGACTGCCAACTATCGTACTACCGTATCGAATGCAGTCATCAATTCATTTGCGCAAGGCGCAATGAGTCTATCGGGTGTTGCCGTGCTCGCCATCGGTACCTACATGGTGATCGAGGGTTCCATGAGTATCGGAGCGCTGATTGCCACCATGGCGTTGATCTGGAGGGTTCTGGCGCCGTTACAGAGCGCCTTTCTCAGTTTCAGCCGTTTCGAACAGGTCTCCAAAACCATACAGCAGATCAACCAGTTGATGAAACTCGATGTGGAACGACATAGCGGCCGATCAGCGTTGATGCTTACCGAGCTGAAGGGGCGTATCAATATCGACCGAGTCAGCTTCCGCTATGGACCGAATTATGATCCGGCACTGCTTGGAATTTCGGTACATGTTGAGCCTGGTGAGATGCTTGCGATTATGGGTGAAACTGGATCAGGTAAATCCACATTGACTAAACTCATTGCCGGTATGTACAGACCACAAGCCGGCTCACTCTCGATCGATGAATTTGACATCAGGCAACTCAATGCCATGGACCTGCGTCGTGCCATTGCGTATGTACCGCAGAACCCACATTTTTTCCACGGCACGGTCGCACAGAATCTGCGGCTCAACAATGTACTGGCAACAGATGATGAACTGCGGCAAGCCTGCTCACAGGCAGGCATTCTCGAAGAGATCGAACAACTGCCAAAGGGATTCAACACCCGCATCGGTGACAACACAACAGAGCATTTACCACCTGGCCTGACCCGAGGTCTGTCTATGGCAAGAGCTTTTTTACGTTCAGCCCCGATTATTCTGCTTGATGAACCAGGCGCCTCTCTGGATATCGAGAGTGATGAACGCTTTATGCAGCAGATTAAAAAACTGAAAGGGAAAAAGACCATTATCATGGTCACCCACAGACCCAGCCATGTAAGACTGGCTGATAAAGTCATTGTACTGGATCAGGGTTCCGAGGTTTTTGCCGGTGATCCGGACAAAGCGATCCAACTGGTTTTGGAGAGTGTGGCATGAAAGAAGACAGCATCGTTTTTGCTCAGGAAAGTACGGCAGGATTACCCAGAGCAAGAGCACACTACCTGGCACAAGCCATCAAGCTGGAAGAGGTGACCCCTTCCCGCACACTCAGTGCCGCTATCGTTGTCAGTATTTTTCTATTTGTCTCTCTACTCTTCTGGGGAGCACAGACCAGGATCAGTGAGGTCGCCATAGCCAAGGGTGAAGTCATACCTTCAGATCTGATTATAAATATTCAACATCTTGAAGGAGGTATCGTCAGACAGCTGAATGTTCGTAATGGGGATCAGGTGGAACAAGGTGATACTCTTGTCAACTTCTCTCCATCATCATCTCAGTCGGAACTGCAGCAGATGTTGACCCGCAAAGCCAGTTTGCAATTGCAGGGAGAGCGACTGCAGGCGTTGGTGGAAAATCGTGATCCGGACTTCAGCAATCTGCAAAGTGAACACCCTGATCTTGCAGCCAAGCAGAAAACCATATACCTGGCACAAGTGAATGGCCTGGAGAGTGAGCTTGCGGTGATTGAAAGCCAGATCAGCCAGCGAAAGAATCAACTGACCCGTCAACGGAATCAGGTCAAAGCTCTGCGTAAAGAGTTGACTATCTACAAAGAGCAGGTCTCGATCAGACAATCTCTAGCGAAGAAAGGTACGGTTTCACGTACAGAGCTGCTCAGTGCACGCTCTCGCCTGGCAGAAGCTGAAAGTGAACTGAGAAAAACCGTAGATGGCATTGCTGTTGCCAAAACGGAACTGGAAGAGAGCAAACAACGCAAACTGGAGCTGTTCAGCAGACACAACAAAGAGATCGAATTGGAAGCCGGAAGCGTTGCATCGGAGCTGGCGGAAGTGGAAGGTACTTTGATCCGTTTGCGCGATCGTTTTGATCGACTGCAGGTAAAGGCACCCATTGACGGTATCGTTAAAAGTTTGACGATAAACAGTAACAACACTGTAGTTGCACCCGGCGAAGTGATCATGCAGCTGGTACCGGTTAAAAACGAATTGATCGTTGAGGCAAAAATCCTCCCCCAGGATATCGGGCATGTTCATATCGAACAGTCTGCGGAATTAAAATTTACCAGCTACGATTCATCCCGCTTCGGCAGCCTGCAGGGCAAGGTACACAAGATTTCCGCCTCCACCTACCTCGATCAGGAACAGAACCCCTACTATCGGGCTGAAGTCATTCTTGACCGTAACTATCTGGGCAGCAATCCCGAACAGCTGAAGATTCTGCCAGGCATGACCGTCACGGCGGAAATACGCACTGGAGAAAAAACCATTCTGGACTACCTCATGCGACCAGTCAGCCGAGGCATGGACAGCGCTTTCAGAGAGCGCTGAGCATTAGAATTTGTTACCTGCTGCTTGCCTGGCTTTCTCAATTGAAAATTGCCAACCTGGTGGATGCCAGGATGAAGAAAGACCAGTCATAGGGTCTTCTGCCGATACCGATTTGGTAGATTTGCCTGGAACCCTGATTATTCCACGACTTTCAATAAGAATCCCATTTGTTTATTACTCTGATCTGATAAGACGAGCGGATACCAGGAGTGCTCTGCAGACACCAATTGACTGCCTGCAGTTTCACGTTAACGAAGCAGACTAACAAATTAAAAAGGATTTCATGGATTTTGCTGTTGGCCCCTCTCTGTGCCTCGTTTCGATCACCCGCTCACGCACAACAGATCAGGTAGAGCTACAGCCTGACGACATCTGAGACAAATGAGAGGTTAAACACGAAATAGATCCATTTTGAGGTTACCTACATTAGTTTTTCCTGATATACTTCTAAGCTTTTTGCCGACCCTCAAGAGAAAACAGATGTTTCAGCTGACCTGCCCGGGAAAACAGTGTGTTAAGAACGATGTGCTGTCTGGCCTGACCGTAGCCCTAGCCCTTGTCCCGGAAGCGGTGGCATTTGCATTCGTTGCCGGCGTGACTCCCCTCACAGGCCTCTACGCCGCCTTCATGATGGGCATCATCACCGCCATCATCGGAGGTCGCCCCGGCATGATCTCCGGTGCTACCGGAGCCATGGCCGTGGTAATGGTAGCCCTGGTGGCTGAACACGGGGTTGAATATCTGTTTGCTGCAGTCCTGCTTGCCGGCTTGATTCAGATTGGTGCGGGCATACTCCGGCTGGGCAAGTTCATCCGGTTGGTGCCCCACCCCGTCATGCTCGGCTTTGTCAACGGGCTGGCGATCGTGATCTTTCTTGCTCAGCTAAAACAGTTCCAAGTTCCTGATATGGAAGGGAATATGGAATGGCTATCAGGAGCATCCCTATGGACCATGCTAGGCCTGATCGGGCTCACCATGGCGATTATTCACTATCTCCCCAAGCTGACTTCCGCGATTCCTGCTTCACTGGTTGCCATTGTCACGATCACTCTGCTGGTAACCCTGTTCGACCTGGATGCAAGGACGGTGCAGGATGTTCTGCAGGACCTGTCTGGAGATCCGAACGCCACCATCGCAGGGGGGCTCCCCTCTTTCCATATCCCGATGGTTCCTCTGACCCTTGAGACCCTGCATATCATTCTGCCCTATGCCGTAATTCTCGCCGGCGTCGGTCTGATCGAGTCCCTGTTGACCATGACTCTGATTGACGAACTTACAGAAACCAGAGGGCGGGGAAACAGGGAGTGTATCGGTCAGGGCGTTGGTAACACGGTAAACGGTTTGTTCGGAGGCATGGGCGGTTGTGCCATGATCGGTCAAAGTATGATCAACATCAATTCCGGAGGACGTGGACGACTTTCCGGAATTGCCGCCGCACTTTTCCTACTGCTGTTCATTCTGGTGGGATCGAGCCTGATCGAAGTAATCCCGATAGCAGCACTCGTTGGTGTCATGTTTATCGTAGTCTTGGGTACTTTTGAGTGGGCGAGCTTTCGACTGCTCGGTAGAATCCCAATCGCTGACACCTTTGTTGGTATTTTGGTTGCCGTTGTCACTGTACTGACCGATCTGGCCATTGCCGTAGTGGTCGGTGTGATTGTTTCAGCCCTGGTATTCGCCTGGCAGCACGCGAAACAGATGATTGCCGAGATCAGAACTGATCAGTATGGCATCAAATACTACCACCTGAATGGTCCGCTATTTTTCGGCTCTGTTCAGAATTTCGCAGACCTGTTCGATCCAAAGAGTGATCCCCAGGAGGTTATCGTTGACTTTGCAAACGCCCGGGTGTTCGACCACTCAGGCCTTGAAGCCATTGATAGCCTTGCAGAGCGTTACATGCGCGAACAGAAAACCCTGCACATCCGTCACCTCAGTCAGGAGTGTCAGAATTTACTGGTTAAGGCCGGGGACCTGGTTGAGGTCAATATGATGGAGGATCCTGTCTATAAAGTGGCGGATGATCGCCTGGGATGATATCGACAGCCACCAGCCCAACAACGCTCCCCCAAGACACCATGGATGGTTTTATCTTTATTATCTGATAGTTACACTCTTTTTGCGCTCACTGTATTATTTAATGATATCGACTACTATTTGAAATATAGCCAGTTTTGGTCAGTCGGAGAAGCAGGAAATATTAAAAAATATCCTGTTTATACATTAAGTTACCTGCATTCCGGCCGCTAACCACTGACTAGAGTGTCTATTCTAGTAAGAGCGAGCCACCATCGGACTTATTGATTGCTCCCATGGAACATATAGCCGAAACAAAACACCTTGTTCGTTATGCCCGCCAAGCGATCGTTGTCCTATTGCTTGTTTGTTGTGAATTTCTAAATTCCGCCCTGGCCGACCCACTGGTGGTTGGGATTTTTCCCAGACGGGATGCAGCGGTCACTGCAAAGTTATTTCGCCCCCTTACCCAACATTTGGAAAAGCAGCTTGATCGACAGGTAAGGCTGGAACTCTCCCCTACATTTGATGTATTTCTGAAACGTCTGAAAGAGAGGCGTTACGACCTAGTCCATCTCAATCAGTTTGAGTACATCAATGCCAATAAGGAACTTGGCTACATTGTCATAGCACAGAATGAAGAGTTTGGTGAGCGTACGATTCGAGGTGCGATATTTGTCAGGAAAGATTCCGGTATCAGTGATATCAACCAGTTGAAGGAGAAGAAAATCCTCTTTGGCGGTGGACCGAGGGCAATGATGAGTTATATCGTACCTACCTATCTGTTAAGACAGAGGGGACTGAAGGAAAGAGACTATAGCGAAATATATGCTTCCAACCCACCGAATGCCGTATTGGCCACATTTCAGAAACAGGCTGATGCTGGCGGAGCAGGTGAAGTAGTAGCCCGCTTACCTTTGGTTAAAAACAAGATCGATGTCAGTGAATTGACAACACTTGCCGTTAGCAAGCCACTACCACATCTTCCTTGGGCAGTGAAACAGGAGATGGATGAAGATCTGAAAAGCAAAATAACGGATCTACTTCTGGGGCTTAAAAATAGTGCTGAAGGTAAAAATATTCTTAAATCTGCACGACTCAGTGCAATAAATACTGCATCAGACGCAGAGTATGACTCACACCGTGTAATTATTGATTTTGTCTATGCCAATTGAAGTTATTAGAGAGAATTCAGATTCTGGAAGCCCTACTTTCAACGGAAGATTACGTCTAAGGTTTTTGAGTTGGATTAGTATAATTTTGATAATCACGCTTGGTGGCGCGACATACTATATCTATAACACTCAGCAAACACACCTTGAATACAGCCTGAAAAATAAAGCTTATGCTATCGGGCAATTTATTGCATTGATCAGCCCGGACGCCATTTACAGCTATGACGTGACAACGCTGGACAGCTTTGTAGAGCAAATTTCCAATGATGTTGATGTACGATACGCTCAGATTATAACCCTTGAAAATGTACCGGTAACCACTTATTTGCCCGAAGACATCGATCCGAAAACGATTGCAAGCTGGATTTCAGACAATCCAGGCCAGGTTCAATTTAAGAGCAGTCAGGATACAAACTCGATCACTTTAAAATTCCCAATAAATGATGGAGAGATAAACCTTGGCTGGCTGGTCATAGGCCTCAACACGAGCAGGATAGAGTACATAACACAAACCGCAACTGTTTTCCTGATTGAGATATATACAATCATCGTTCTCATCTTAGGTTCAGTAATATTTATAGTGTTCAAGATGCAGGTACTTAATCCTGTGAATGCATTAACCACCGGCGCCACACGCGTAGCTGTTGGAAAACTTGATCAGGATGTTCCGATTATTTCAGATGACGAACTTGGTCGTTTAGCCCACAGTTTTAACACGATGCAGCGTGAGATCAAGACAGACAGAGAGATATTGATCGGCTTCAACAAACAACTCGAAGAAGAAATTGAGTACAGACAAAAAGCTTCAGAAGAGTTAAAGAAACTCTCCATGGCCGTTGAGCAAAGCCCTGCATCTGTTGTTATAACCGACACCAAAGGATTGATCGAATATGTCAATCCCAAGTATACCGAGATCAGCGGTTACTCTGCGAAGGAGGTTATTGGCAATCCGACCAAACAACTTGGTGCAGACGTGGAAGATGGCGCACTATTAAAAGATATCTGGAGCACTATTGAAAAAGGCAAAGTGTGGACTGGAGAATTCTGTACTAAAAGAAAGAATGGTACCGTCTATTGGGAATCGGCTGTAATCGCACCTATACGTGATAACAACAATATCACTACCCACTATCTCACCGTTAAAGAGGATATAACCCAGAGAAAAGCAATTGAAGACAAGCTTTTGGAGCAGGCCACTCATGATCAGCTGACCAAGTTACCTAACAGGTTTCTTGCCTTTGACCGGCTTGAACAGTTGATCCAACATGCAGAACGTAATAAGACCCATGTTGCCGTCATCTATATTGATCTTGATAATTTCAAAAATGTAAATGATTCATTAGGGCACTCTGTTGGTGATGAACTATTGATTCTGCTATCCAAGCGTATCAACGACCAGTTAAGAAAACAGGACACTTTGGCCAGACTTGGTGGTGATGAGTTTTTAGCACTTATCCCGGATCTTAACGACCTGTCTACCGATCTGGAAAAGGTCGTTACCAGGCTTCTTTCAACGACAGAATCTCCTGTCGAACTTCATAACCACCAACTCAATATAACATCCAGCCTGGGTATTGCCGTTTACCCGGATGATGGAACCACGGTTTCTGCCCTGATGAGTAATGCTGATATAGCCATGTATGACGCAAAACACGCGGGTAGGAACACATTCCGCTTTTTTACCAAAGACCTGAACAACAAGATCAGTGAAAAAATAGCCCTTGAGACTGAACTCAGCCAAGCGCTTGAGTTAAATGAGTTGTATCCAGTTTATCAACCAATACTCGATATCGCACAACAGGAACTGGTTGGCGCGGAAGTTCTTCTGCGCTGGAAAAACCCACAACTTGGAATAGTACCACCATCTGAGTTTATTCCAGTAGCAGAACAATCCGGACTGATTCGGCCTATTACTGATTGGCTATTTCAGAGAATACTCGATGATGTCAATGTATGGAGCAACAAGCCTGATAACTTTTGGCTATCTGTAAATGTACCACCGAACTACTTTTGTGATACCTCTTTCAGCAAAGCGATCTCCCGCATCAACCAACAAGCCGAAAACGCAGGAATCAGACTCTGCATCGAAATCACGGAAAATCTGCTCCTACAAGGTGATAGCAATGTACTTAATATATTTGAACACTTAAGTTCGTTAGGAATAGAGTCAGCAATTGATGACTTTGGTACCGGTTACTCATCGCTTGCCTATATCAAGAAATTTCCTTTGAATCATTTAAAAATCGACAGGTCCTTCGTCAAAGGCCTGCCTCATGATGAGGATGATCGGGCATTGACTGAAATTATTGTTCTGATGAGTAAGAAATTTGGAATTTCCGTCATTGCCGAAGGTGTCGAAACTGAAGATCAAGCAGATTTCTTGAACTCCCTGGATATCAAATATGCGCAGGGTTTCTTATATGCAAAACCCATGGTATCTATGAGTTTCAACGAATATCTGAGTGATCATTACAGTCCAGTACCGACACCCTGATATCAAACAGCTTATTGCCTCAGTACGTTTACATTTACTGATAGACAGGTGTAAGCCATAAGTTTGATAATACTCAGGTTGATAGTTCAGGGTATCCATTAGATCAATCATGAATTCCATCTCTTCAACATCATATTTTCCCAATCATCAAACCCCATGGACTCCAGTACACAAGAGCCTTTATTATTGCTTGTATTGTTAACAGATGCTGGCTCAACCGAATTCTATGTTGTTTTAAATGCGGTCCGATCAGCAATGTGTGATGCATGACATTTATCTGACTTCTCGCCGATACCCTGAGGTTATGTTTTGTTAAACTTGATAGAGAATGGTAAGCCTCGACCAGTCTGTTGCACTCAAGTCAAATATTGAGAGGTCTATTCCTGATACTCTTTAGGAAATTATCTCGTTTGCTGCCATCGGTAAAATATCATTATGTTCAAATTTTCTCAGTTCATATAATCTTTTCCAATATTACAAGCACCTATACCAGCCTACTGATCAACACTCCTTCTTGTCTTGCGGTGGAGTCAGAATTGTATTGGGTTCGACTCACTATTGAATTGAAAATCAGTCAGATGACCCATAATCCTCTAGCTGAAAATAATAAATTTTGTTAATTTTACAACTATTTAGATTAACTTAATTGATTTTCAGTGTATAAACCCTATGTCGATTTATACTTGAGACTAACCATTCCATTTCATTTGGAGGATACAGACATGGGAAGATACAAAACTATTTTTCTATCAATTTGCTTTCTAGGTATCGGTGCCTGCAGTCAGTCTTCAGACGCTGATAAGAGCACAGCGCCCGCTCAGGAGGGTTCGAACAAATCAGTTACGGATAAGATCGTAGAAACAAGCAAGGACACATGGGAAAAAACCAAACAGATGAGTAAAGATGCGACAAACACAGTCGTCGACAGCAGCAAGGAAGTCTATGAAGATGCAAAACAGATGGGTAGTGATGCAGCAGAGACAGTCAGCGATAAATCGAAGGAGCTCTACGAAAACACGAAGCAGACGGCTTCTGAGATTGGCACTACTGTCAAACAAGAGACGAGCGAAATGATGTCAACTGCCAGCAAGGAGAGTGGTGAAGCTTATGAAGCCGCAAAGGGTAAAACAGATGAACTCTATGAGGCTGGCAAGGAAAAAGGAAGTGAAGTAATCGACTCGATGAATAAAGAGTAGACAGATTTTGATTCGAGCCATCAATTAATCAGCTACATTTCCACCTCCAATCAATCCTTCTATGCCCTCTCTTAAAGAGAGGGCTCTATTTTAGCTAACATCAACCTAGGGCCTGTTAACACTAATCCAATAGGCCCTGTTGTGCCTGAAAAAGCGTCAATCAAGGCGTGAGGCGCGTAATTTGGTTGTTCCAAATGAGTGACGAGCAACGCCGAGTGGCGCTTTTTCAGGCACAACCCGAAGGGCATGGACTGTTTTTGCACCCAACGGCGTTACCATTCGTTTAGCTAAAGGATCAGTATTTCATCTACTACTTAATCTTGAAGACGCTTCTGTAACTCGTTGATTTGGATTTACTATTAAGGATTTAGAATTAGACTAAATAAATTTAGATACAACCTCCCCGCTCTTCACATGTAGATCACAGATTAAAATCAACTAACCTTCTCATTTCAAAGCACTAACTTGATACGAGTACTGTTATTTATCAATTATATAGAGTATAAATAACCCACTTTTTTTGCAGAAATTCATTAGCTTCCAACAGAAGCGTGAACACTAGACTCTAGAATGGTTCATGGCGATGAACAGAGAGAACGAAAACAATCAGCTTCTGCAGCTATTATCTGAGAATCTACAGCAGCTGAAATCATCATGGCCAATCCTACCCTCAGGTATCTGGAATGCCTCTTCCGTGATGACAGTCCTGAGACATTTAAGTGAACTCACGAGAAAAAGTCGCCAGGCGGGATTGATCAGTATCACTGACATCACCCAATCGATAGACAATATCATCACCAATGTTTACCAAAACGCTCAACAGCCTGTCCCTGCAGATATTGACAGACTAAATCTACTGCTCGATGATTTGCAGCAGAAAATTCATAACATTCACCAACAAAAAGCAACTACCGCTTCCAATCGTCAGATTAACGACCTGATCTATCTGCACAAATCGAATCCCAGTGATAAACTGATTATTGAAGCCATTCAAAATAATGGATGGCAGGTTCTCAGCATTGAGACCATAGAAGAACTGTTTGAAATAAACAGTTTCGAAAAGACCAGGGTTATACTCATTGATACTCAATACCTACAGAGTGTTGACCAGATCAATCAAGTACTCGATCAGCTGTCTGTACAGAAGAAAAACCGTCCCGAACTGATATTTTTGACGCCGGATTGTGATATTGAGATTCGTCTTCAGGTTCTGCGGACCGGCGTCACTCAGTGCTTCACAAAACCCATTAATATCAATGAGTTAATTTCAAGCATCAGCAAGACTGTCTCACCACCGCATGTACCTAGTAAGCGGGTTCTGGTGGTTGAGGACGATGAATCCCAAGCTAATTTTGCCACGGCTCTTCTTAGAAAGGGTGGTTTGAAAACCCTTTCGATCACCAACCCATTAAGTGTTCTCGAAGCTGTACAGGAGTTTCAACCCGATCTGATCCTGATGGATCTCTACATGCCTGGAGCCAATGGTATAGAGCTTACCCAGGTAATACGTGAAAAAGCCGAATTAATGCCTATTCCAATCGTCTTTCTCTCCGGAGAAGATGATATGGAGAAAAAGCTACTCGCACTGCATTCAGGTGCTGATGATTTCTTAACCAAACCTGTCAGGCCTCAGCACTTGCTAGCGACAGTGAAAACCCGGATCAACAGAGCTGAAGTGGTTTTTACCGCAGGCGGTAAAGGTTATATCGACCACTCAACAGGCTTAGAGACCAGAAAAATACTGTTACGCACTCTCGATTGCTGTATCCAGCAGTATCCGGCAAACGACATTGCCCACGGCATCATTTCGATCAGATTTTCTGACCCAGAGCAACATAGTCATAGTGAGATTTACACCACGGTACTGCTTGAAATCGTAAAAGTACTGAATACCACGCTCGATGCCAATGACAAAATTGCCCGCACATCGGTAACCAGCATAGGAATGTTGATTGTACGTGAAAGCACTACAGCCATCGAACAATTCAGTACAACAATTTATAACCTTATCAAGGAGATCCTGAAAAAATCTTCAACCGAGTCCGGTTTCGATAAATTTGGTATCGGCTTGGCATATGTCGATAACACTCAGGAAGATACCGATGCCTATCTGCTGCATGCTGAAACTGCCTCGCTTAACGCGTATCGTCAGCAAGCCAGTGGCTATCTTACTCATCAGGATCAACCTGAAATATTGGAAACGGATGACAAATCCCCAGATCAGTTCCAACAGCAACAGTTCAGTAATGCTCTTCTAACCAATCTTATTGAGTTCAAGGAACAGATCTTCAGTGCTACTGACCAGAGCGGCAATCAGGTTATTGAGCTCATCCCCAGGCCTGCGCCTGCAACTGATATTCTATTGATTTCTGACAATATATTTTTAACTGCAGAGCAATATCAATTAAGTGACAAGCTCGACCAGTATATCTGTCAATACGGATTGAATCTATTGGCTAAAACAGCACTGAGCGGATCAGCAAAGAAGATATTATTACCAATATCCGCTCATGCAATCCATAACGATACATTTATCGACTTTCTGAAGTCTGAATTGCGTCGACTGCAGATGGTTGGCACCGGCCTGATTATGGAATTCAACCTGCCAGCACTTGCAAAGGATCTAAAAAAGGCCCGTCATCTCTTCGGCGAACTGTCATCATTAGGTATCGATACACTACTCGCCAACTTTGCCTGCAATGAAACAGCCTATAAGGTTCTTGCCTACCTGAATGCTGATGGTGTACGCCCCCATTTCACACTTCTAAAGGCCGATTTTGAAAAAATCAATGATATTGCCACTCAGATTCATTCACTAAACGCAAAGATCATTTTGCAACGCGTTGATAATTTCGATCAAGTCAGTCTGGACTGGTCTGAAGCTGCCGACTATGTTCAATCAAGTTATGACTTTTAGCATCTGTTAAAACTGATTTTATACAGATTTCACCGAATTCTGATTCAATGGAGATTGATTTTTCAGATGGTTGATTGGTTGATACGATTCAGTTTCGATAATTATCCCCGATTATTGAAAAATCCCGTCAGGCTTACATTCAGGTTACCACTCCTCCTGTTGTCTCTATATACTGCCGGCCCGGTTCAGTCTGAACAACTACCAATCGAAAGCCTGCTGCAACGCAGTTATCTTGATGACTATTACAGCAACGTAGTGTTTGGCTATCGGATCGTCACAGAGACTGAAAAGTATGGTGCTCGTTATACCGGCAATAACCTGCGCTGTACAAATTGTCATTTGAACGCTGGCCGCAAGGAACACGCAATTCCGTTGAATGTTGCCGGAATGTATCCAAAGTGGCGGAGTAAGAACGGTCGACGCAATGGTATCGGACTTCGCATACGCGAGTGTTTCGTCTACAGCCTGAATGGCATCATGCCCCCTGAAGACGCTCCTGAGGTGATGGCGGTAGCTGCCTATATCTCATATCTATCACATGGGGAGGTAATCGGCGAAGCTCCTGCAGGCCGGGGTGTCCCCACACTACCTGACACCGGTTATGATCCGAACCCGGCCTCAGGCAAAGCGATCTATGACCAGAAGTGTGCTGCCTGCCATGGTGCAGACGGCCAGGGAATCCCAAACATCCCACCATTATGGGGTATGGACGCTTATAACGATGGCGCTGGTATGGCGAGAGTTCACCGAGCTGCCGGCTTCATTTGGGCGAATATGCCCCTGGGTCAGGAACGCACACTCAGCCATCAGCAGGCATTGGATGTAGCAGCCTATATCAACATGCAGATTCGTCCAGGCGACCCGCGAGAATACAAACTCTTAAAACTGTTCGAGACAGTATCCTGGCTTTTTGATCGATGAATATTTACCACGGACGGTATAGATGTTTGAGGTTGGCCAGAAAGCCGACAGTCACATTGCCATGGCAGTAAACCTTCTGGCAGACATTTCACCATGGCGCCCCAGTCACTCTCCTGGCTTAAAATTAAGAAGCGAACTGTTTGCGGCCCTGATTGGCGCCATTCTGGTAATACCACAAGGGATCACCTTTGCCTATCTGGCCGGTCTTCCTCCTGAGTACGGCATATACACAGCTATTTTTGTCACACTGTTTGCCAGTCTGTTTGGCACCAGTTCCATGCTGGGTGGACCGAATACAGCCGTTGCGATTTTGATCGGTGTTGCAGTCGCCCCATTTGCAGGACGTGGAAGTCCACTCTACATTGAATATGTTCTCCTGCTCAGCTTCATGGTCGGCATGATACAGCTTCTGATCTGGTTGTTACGGGGAGGTCGTTTTTTCATGTACCTGAGTCCGGCAGCAATCACCGGAATCACCACCGGGGTGGGCTTCATTCTGATACTCTCGTCACTCGATGGCATCTTTGGTCTCTCATCTTCGGATACCCATTTTTTTTATCATAAGCTCTATTTTTTAATTGATGATGCTGAAAACTTAATCAATCCTTTCAGCTTTACCATCGGTGCAACCACGGTGGTTGTCGGCATGATTGCCCGCCACTACAACACCCGTTACGCAATACTCATTGCCATCACGGCTGGTTATTTCTGTGGTTTGGTTTTAATGTCGTACTATTCCCAGGTGGAGATGGAACTTGAGTTACTGGGTCATTTACCAATCAATCCACTACCGTTAACATATCCCCCAATGGGATCCGACTATTTGATCACCGGCCTGGCTATGTTACCTGATGCAATGATCATTGCGTTGATCGGATTAGCCCAATCGATGGTAATCGTCAAACAGCTTCGCAACGATACCGATCAACCGATCCAACCGGATAAAGAGGTATTTGCTCAAAGCATAGCGAATCTTCTGGCCCCGTTTTTTTCCAGTTTTGCCGGATCCGGAAGTTTCAATCGTACCCAGGTCAATCAATCATTGCACGCTGAAACACCTCTAACCGGCATAGTCTCTGCTTGTATCGTGCTGGTTTTAATCTTGCTGCTTGGACCCGTACTTACCTACCTGCCAATGCCAGCAATCTCAGGGACTTTGATGTTGGTCGGCATTGGCATGATCAAGACCGATGAGATCAAGCGCCTGTTCAATTGGCGAGGAGAATTGGCTGTATTCACAACAACGCTGTTCTGTATTCTTTTCCTTGGCTTACAGACCGGATTGGTCGTCGCCTTGGTGTTATCCGTTTTGCTGTTTGTTATCTCCGCCTCGAGCCTTGAACTTATAGCCGAACGGGAGAGTGTCTCGGTCAGAATTCGCGTAGAGGGCCACTTGTTCTATGCATCGATCGACCAACTCAGTCAGATACTCAAAGAGCACCGACACGAGAGTGTCGTTCTAGACCTCAGTGTTGTCACTTACCTTGATCTGTCAGCTACAGAAGCAATCACCAAGGAACTGGCCAATCGGGATCAGGAGAGTACCTTCTTTGCAGTCAAACTGAGCTCGAAAAAATTGCAAAACCAGTTTGAAATCAAAATGGCTGGGCAGCCGGTTCAGTTCATCCAACATAATCAAATCTAAAATCTTTTCTTACTACCGGTAAAAATGAAGCTGAGGACTCTGATCATTTCAACTAGGGCCTGCTAATACTAATCCAACAGGCCCCAAGCTATTTGCATATCCCGATAGTTGATCTGATTGCTCACACAAACCTGGAAAGGCATAAAGTGACCTAGCCTTTGAGATGTCTTCCGGGTTGTATTTGACGTCACTGATTAATCAAGGGCAATGAAGAACAACTGAAGTAACACCATTGTTTCCTATCTGGTCTATTGGATAACCGTTACCGGTATCAGGTGAATTCTGTGCTTCACTCAATATCAGGGATCAAAGAACCTCATTCCGAATAATCAAATATAATGGTAGATGTCCGGGTTAATTAGTATCCCAGGAGTCTCTTTTATCAATCGAGTTATAGTCAATAACATCATTTTAACTACGTAATTATTTAACTTCCGTTACCTGCCATCCTAATCTAAAGTATAAATTATGGTTTTGAAAACAACCGCATTGAGGGGGGTTATGGCTGTTTTGGATCCGCCTTTGAGCTCTACTTTATAAATCCAACACATCATACAATGTCTAATATAAAACTACTCTACTTCCCAATACTTCTAATTACCTTTGCAATCCTGGCTGGGTGCAATCATTCCGATTCGGATGAAAGTGAACCCAGCACAACAATATCAGGCCAATTGATCACCAACGCTGGGTCAGATGAATCATCCACTACCTGTCCCAGTACGGCTGTTAAGATTTTGGTTTTGCAGGATGGTGATACGGTTTCGCAAGCCGAGATCGCACAGGGATGCGATTTTACCGTTGACATTCCAGCAGAGACACCAGTCTCTCTTAAATTTGTCGATGCTTCAGAAAGCGATGTTGGCGTAGTGATCTACGAGAATCCTCGTATCAGTCAGGGTGGAACTCTGGAGGAGTTCATCGACCGATTCCAACTTCCACTGGGTGCAAATGAAGATATCGGCAACGTCCTTCTGTTGCCTGACCAGGATATAGCGCTTCTGCAACGAAACCCGTTGCTCTATCAAGACCGGGATGGGGATGGTGTCGCAGATGGAATGGATGCAGATTTCAATCTATCTTTATTACTCTCCAACCGAGACATTGATAACGACAGCATCGATAATGAAAGCGATAACTGCCCCTATGAATCAAATCCAGACCAGGAGGATACAGATCAGGATGGCCTGGGTGACGCTTGTTCCATTCCGCTGGATATACCGTTATATGGCCAATTGACTCTGAGCCTGGTCAAAAAACTGGCCACAGAGGAAGAAGTTCAGGCGATCATGGATGACCCTGCTCTTCTGGATTCAACGCTTTTGGAAGTATCTGAGGATGATCCCAATACGATTGTATTTGGCCCCATACCTCAAAAGGGCAATTGGATTGTGACGCAGAACCAGAAGGTTATGATCGATCCTGACGGCTTCTTTACCTTAGATCCAGTAACAGACCCAGGCTCCGGCCTGGCGGTTGTCGTTAGAGAAGTAACAGATGAAAAGCCGTTATTTACCTTTCCACTGCACAAGTTGAGCACCGATGCCTCAAACCCGGCAGTAATCGACATCAAGGGTACTTTCCCGAGACCATGCGGTATGGATGGTGACGTTTGTCATAACCCAGCCATCGCTGAGAAAGGCGGTGCAGTACATCATATCAATCATGGTCATATCCATTTACCTCCGATACGGCCGTTCGAAGAACAAGGCGATGAGGGTGTCTCAGGAAATTGCAAGGAGGATTACAATACGTATCCCTGTTGCTTGGACTATGATGGCCCCCTGGCGGGTCCTGACGCTGAACCACAAACCGATTCCGTGACCGAAGTCCAAGTCTACCTTGGCTCTACCTGCCATGAATCGGTACTGCACAACTGCTGTACTAATGAGCGGGGAGATTTCGCCTATCGAGCTGTCGAAATCTTACGCATATTCTCAGATAGTATCGATGAGTTGTATGAGCCAATCGGATGTCATGACAATCATAAGAAAAGGAACTGTCAATGGATTGATTATGACACCGAACAACGAGGCCTTTATCTGTCTGAAACTGCACCAAGCATCATTCAACGTTCTGCACGATACCAAGAGAATACCCGTCCACAAACAGGTTCGTTATATGTTGAGAATATCGTTGTAGCCTGCGGGGTAGAGAAAACACTCTATATGTACAACAACACCTGCAGGAACGAATCGGTCATCCACTTTGAACGGAATATCGGTGGCTCAGCAAAACTCAATGGGGACGGTGTTGAGAATGATCGGGAAATTCCCGCAAACGAACGTGCCAATCCATTGGTTGTAAAACATTACAAAGATGGCGTAGACAATTTTATCTTTCAACGCTCAATCACCTACACAGCGCCATCGGAGGCAGGCTCGGCCGATGCCATTTCAGTACAGGCTGGCGGTATTCATCGGCGTGTCAATATCGAAGTGGTTTGTGATAACACGGTAATTGAAGAGCCCCCACCGGAAGAGGAAGAGGAAGTCACAGAACCACCACCACCGACAACGAACCCTGAAATTGACGTAGTGGAGCAGACTGCTTACCTGTTCGATCACTTCATTGGCAGATCACCCTGTCCTCAGGAGATTGGTCAACTGAATATAGGCAACAGTGGCGATGGCACTTTGCGCTGGAGGATTGAGCACAATATCCCATGGCTGGATGTCGTGCCTGCAAGCGGCATAGCTCCATCAACCGTATCACTTCGATTCAATTGTAATGTGAGTGGCCCTGGCAATCTCAGTGGAAACTTTTCGATCGTATCGGATAATGCAATAAACAGCCCGTTATCAATTCCTGTTGGCGGGACGGTTCACTGATATAAAGCAGCAGATGAGCAAGCTGGACGTTGTCATTGGCTACCGGCCTGAATAACAAACAGGCTGGTTTTCCTAATCTTTTGTTAACAACCGAGGGAAAAGTTATTCAAGCGACCTTTATGTGGATTACTGATGAATCTGCCGCCCGAAAAAGCCAACAAAAAACAGCTGATTCTTATCTATTCAGCTAAAAAGAAAAAGGCCCAAAACACCACTATAGATAGCGTATTTTAGGCCTTTTCGATTGTTGGTAGCGGGGGCTGGATTTGAACCAACGACCTTCGGGTTATGAGCCCGACGAGCTACCAGACTGCTCCACCCCGCATCAAGGTGGGGAATACTACCTGTGATGGACCTGGATGACAAGCCCTTTATAAAAAAATTTTAAAAGATTTGAAACATTAGGTTAGACAGCCCGGACAGGCAGAAAATTCAACGCTTTATCAGGCTGAAAAAATGGAAAAAAAAGCCTAAAACAGATCTATCTGTACGAGTTTTTGTGAGCTGGTCCGGGGTGAATCAGCTTGATCCACCCTCGAATCACCCGGCCTGACGCCGGGGTCAGCTGCCTATCGCGGCGGCACAGAGTGACAGCAGTCCTGCGGGGAAAAGCCCCAGCACCAGCATGGAGAGACCATTGATGGAGAGCATCACCTGAGTGTCCACCCCGATTGAGAGCGGTGTTTCATCTTCTGGCTGATCGAAATAGATCAGCTTGACCACACGGATGTAGTAGAAGGCACCGATGATCGAAAAGGCCACACCGACCAGTGCCAGCCAGGTCAGGTCTACCGAAACAACCGCATCGAGAACGAACAGTTTGGCGAAAAAACCCACGGTAGGGGGTACGCCAGCCATGGAGAACATCAGCAGCAGCATCATTCCGGCAAACCAGGGATTGCGCTGATTCAGGCCCTTCATATCATCCAGATTCTCTGCCTCGAAGCCTTTGCGGCTGAGGGCAATGATGATACCGAAGGCACCGGCCGACATCAGTGCGTAGACCAGGGTGTAGAACATGGCTGCGGTATAGCCCTCTTTGGTCCCCGCGAGGATGCCAAGCATGATGAAACCCACGTGGGATATGGTTGAGTAGGCCAGCATACGTTTGATGTTGGTCTGCGCGATGGCAATCAGATTACCCACACCCATGGAGAGCACCGCCAGGATGATCAGCATTCCCTGCCATCCCTGCCAGCCACCATTCAGCTCAGCCAGGCCATCCACCAGTAAGCGCATGGCCAGAGCGAAGGCGGCGATTTTCGGGGCACTGGCAAGAAACGCGACCACGGCGGTCGGTGCACCATGATAGACATCGGGCACCCACATATGAAAAGGTACTGCACCCAGCTTGAAGGCCAAGCCGATCACCAGAAAGACGATACCGAAGATCATCACGATCTCGTTCATGTCCCCCTTGCTCACAACTTTTGCCAGCTCATCGAACTGCAGCGTGCCGGTGGTGCCGTAGATCATTGATATGCCGTAGAGCAGCATTCCTGAGGCCAAGGCACCCAGCACAAAGTACTTCATGGCCGCCTCAGCACCCTCGGGGGAGTCACGATTGAAAGCGACCAGAGCATACAGACAGAGGGCCAACAGTTCCAAGCCAAGATAGATGGTGAGAAAACTGTTGGCGGAGATCATCACAGTCATACCCAGAACCGCAAACAGGCCGAGAGTGTAGAACTCTCCCTTGAACAGATCCCGTTGGATCAGATAGTCTTTGGCATAGAGAAATGAGATAAAAGTAACCAGCAGCACACCGACCTTCAGCAGATCGCTCATGGGATCCCGGATGTAGCTACCATCGAAGAGAATCTGAGTCTCGGAACTGGCCACGGCCAGGGTGACCGCCACAGTGACCAGTAGACCCACCTGGGTGATGACATAGCTGGCTATCCGTTGCTCTTCTCGGATGAAAAGATCAACCAGCAGGACCAGACAGGCCAGGGTCAGCAAGGAAATTTCCGGTAAGACCGGGATCAGTTGTGTTGCATCGAATTGCATGATTTCGCTACCGAGTCAGGCTCCGTCAGATTATAACTTGGACACAGCTATATGCTGCAGCAGGTTGTTGACAGAGGCGTCCATCACTTCAACCAGGGGTGCGGGCCACAAACCCAGCAACAGTACCGCTGCTGCCAGGGTGCCCAGGACAATGAATTCACGTCGGTTCATATCCTCAAGCGAAGCCACACCATCGGAAGTGACATCACCGAAGACCACCCGCTTGACCATCCATAGGGTATAGGCGGCGCCGATAATCAAGGTGGTTGCCGCCAGGAATGCGTACCAGAAGTCGGCCTGGAAACTGGCCAGGATGACCATGAACTCACCAACAAAACCGGAAGTGCCGGGCAGCCCCGCATTGGCCATGGCAAAGAAGACCATGAAGGCGGCGAATACCGGCATGGTGTTCACCACCCCACCGTAATCCTTGATCTCCCGACTGTGCAGGCGATCATAGAGCACACCGACACAGAGGAACATGGCGGCTGAGATGAAGCCATGGGATACCATCTGAACCATGCCTCCCTCGATGCCGAGTACCGCACCACCGATGTTATCGCTGTTCTGACTGATGATAAAGACGATGAAGAAGCCGAGGGTGACAAAACCCATATGGGCGATCGACGAGTAGGCGATGAGCTTTTTCATATCCTGTTGGATCAACGCCACAAAACCGATGTAGACCACAGCAATCAGTGACATGCCAATAATCAGCCAGTCCAGGGTATGGCTGGCATCCGGGGTGATCGGCAGGCTGAAACGGAGAAAACCGTAGCCACCGATCTTCAGCATGATCGCTGCCAGGATTACCGATCCACCGGTGGGTGCCTCCACATGAGCGTCAGGCAACCAGGTATGAACCGGCCACATCGGCACTTTCACCGCAAACGCCAGCAGGAAGGCAATGAAGATCAGGATCTGTTCGGTAAGCCCAAGCTTGAGGGTATGGAAACCGAGGATATCGAAGCTGCCGGACTGGAAATACATGTAGATCAGAGCGACCAGCATGAACACCGAACCGAAAAAAGTATAGAGGAAGAACTTGATGGTGGCGTAGACCCGGTTCGGTCCACCCCAGACCCCGATGATCAGGAACATGGGAATCAGCATCGCTTCCCAGAAGACGTAGAACAGCATCGCGTCCAGTGCGGAGAAGACACCGACCATCACACCTTCCATGATCAGGAAGGCAGCCATGTATTGGGAGGGACGATACTGGATTACTTCCCAACCGGCGATCACCACCAGTGGGGTGATGAAGGTGGTGAGAATGATCAGCGGCATGGAGATGCCGTCCACACCCATGTAGTACTCGATATCGAAACCGGGGACCCAGGGCACCCGTTCGACAAACTGCATATCTGCCGTGGCGCTGTCGAAAGCAAACCAGAGAGGCAGGCTGACAATGAAGGTCAGAATGGCGATGGTCAGGGCGGTCCACTTGGTGGCGTTCGCTTCCCGGTCGCCACTGGCAAGTACCATGAAGCCACCCACTATGGGCAGCCAGACCGTAAGACTTAGGATGGGCCAATCGGCAATCATGCTCAACGTCCTTTATAGATATACAAACCAGGTCAGCAACAGCAGCAGACCCAGAATCATAGCAATGGCATAGTGATAGAGGTAACCGGTCTGGACGTGGCGTACGATTGAAGCCAGCCAACCCACGGTATGGGCGGAGCCGTTCACCGCCAACCCGTCGATCAGGCCCCGGTCACCGACCAGCCAGAGGAACTTGCCAATTCCCCGGCTGCCTGCAGCAAACACGGCTTGGTAAACCTCATCAAACCAATACTTCTTATCCAGCACCTTGTGTAGCGGCGCCAGGGTGTTTTTGATCTTCTCCGCCAGGGCGGGATTTATCATATAGAGATAGAAGGCCAGACCCAGTCCAGCCATCGCCAGATAGAAGGCGACGCTTGCAAAGGTGTGGCCGAGCATGCCGTTACCACTGTGAACCATCGTCTGGACCGCCGCCAGGGTATCGTGCTCGGGCAGTACATAGAGAGCGTCTTTGAACCAGTCGCCGAACAGCATTGCGTCAATGGTCAGGTAACCGAGGATCACCGAGGGGATAGCCAGCAGGATCAGCGGCACGGTCACCACCTTGGGTGATTCGTGGAGATGCTCCTTGGCATGTTCATCACGTGGGCCTTCACCGTGGAACACCAGGAAGAACATACGGAAACTGTAGAGGGCGGTGACAAACACACCGGCCAACACCAGCCAATAGGCATAACCGGAACCGGCAATGGTTGAGTGGTGCACGGCCTCGATAATCGCATCCTTGGAGAAGAAACCGGAGAAGCCGGGAAAACCGATCAGCGCCAGGGAGCCGAGCAATGAGGTCCAGTAGGTGATCGGCATGTATTTGCGCACCCCACCCATGTTGCGGATATCCTGATCGTGGTGCATGCCGATGATGACTGAACCGGCAGCAAGGAACAGCAGCGCCTTGAAGAAGGCGTGGGTCATCAGGTGGAAAATGCCGGCGGCGTAGGCGGAAGCGCCCAAAGCCACCATCATGTAACCCAGCTGTGACAGGGTCGAGTAGGCCACCACTCGTTTGATATCGTTCTGCACGATACCGATCAGACCGGTAAAGAAGGCGGTGGTGGCACCGATCACCAGAATGAAGCTGAGGGCTGTCTCTGAGAGCTCATACAGTGGTGACATACGGGCCACCATAAAGATACCGGCGGTAACCATGGTGGCCGCATGGATCAGCGCTGAGATCGGGGTCGGGCCTTCCATGGAGTCGGGCAGCCAGACATGCAGCGGTACCTGAGCCGATTTACCCATTGCACCGATAAACAGCAGAATGCCGATCACGGTCATCAGCGACCAACTGCTGTCTCCCCAGATCTGGACCTGGGTATCGACCAGTCCCGGCGCCAAGGCAAACACCTCGGCATAGTCGAGGCTGTTGGTGTACATGACAATCGCGGCAATGCCGAGAATGAAACCGAAGTCACCCACCCGGTTGACCAAAAAGGCCTTCAGATTGGCGAAGATCGCGGTGGGTCTGACCGACCAGAAACCGATCAGCAGATAGGAGACCAGACCAACCGCCTCCCAGCCGAAAAACAGCTGCATGAAGTTGTTGGCCATAACCAACATCAACATCGAGAAGGTAAACAGAGAGATGTAACTGAAGAAACGTTGATAGCTGTTTTTACCGGCCAGACTGGTCTTCGGCCAATTGTGCTCATCATCCGCCATATAGCCGATGGTGTAGATGTGTACGCAGAAAGAGACGAAGGTGACCACGGTGATCATCACCGCCGTCAGATGGTCAACCAGAAAGCCCACCTCCATGCTCAGACCGCCACTCACCATCCAGGTGTAGACCGTGCCGTTGAAGGTCTCCAGACCATCATACATAAAGCCTTTCAGCACATAGAGCGAGAGCAAGGCGGAGATACCGACCCCGGTACTGGTGACCCAGTGTGCCCCTTTGCGCCCCAACGTACTGCCAAAGAAACCGGCCAATATCGCGCCGACCAGAGGCGCCAATACGATTGTCAGATAGATATTTTCCATAAACCGTTTCTTCTTAAATTAGGTCCGTGAATGAACGCTGATAAACGCAAATGTTTTTATGCGTAGGCATTTTCATTTACCGACTTACTTTACCTATGTTTCAATTCAGTACATTCAGTCCGTAAAGCTTCACCAATAACCACAAATCATCTTTGCGTTCATCAGCATTCAATTGCGGACTTCTTATCAATCAACCCTTCAGGGCATCCATATCCTCAACGTTGATACTGCGCTTGCTGCGGAACAGCACCACCAGTATGGCCAGGCCGATCGCTGCTTCAGCGGCCGCCACCGTGAGGATGAAAAATACGAACACCTGCCCCGCCGTATCCTGGAGAAAATGGGAAAATGCGACAAAGTTGATATTCACTGCCAACAACATCAACTCCACACACATCAACAGCACGATGACGTTTTTACGGTTGATGAAGATCCCCGCCACACTGATAGCGAAGAGGATAGCGCCAAGGATCAGATAGTCTGAAAGTGCAATCATGTCGTTAGCCTTTTTCCGCGTCCATGGAGACCATCCGGATTCGATCGTCCCCCTTCTTGATTACAACCTGGGTAGAAGGATCGATAAACTTGGTATCGGTACGCCGCCGCATGGTCAACCCAATCGCTGCGATGATCGCCACCAGCAAAATCACGGCAGCCACCTCGAAGGGGTACATGTAGACGGTGTAGAGTACACTGCCAAGCTCTTCGGTATTGCTGTAATCGGCGGCATGTCTGGCCGGAGCAGCATATTTTTCCAGACCGAAGTTGTCTGGCCCGACGATCAGAATCAGTTCCGCGGCCATGGCAATCGCCATCACCAGCCCGAGCGGTAGCAGCTTGATGAATCCGGACCTCAGTACGGCGATATCGATATCCAACATCATCAGCACGAACAGGAACAGCACCATGACCGCACCCACATAGACCAACACCAGCACAATGGCGAGAAACTCCGCTTCCGCCAATAACCAGATGCCGCTGCTGGCAAAAAAGGCGAGGATCAGAAACAGCGCCGAATGCACCGGATTGCGTCGCGTCACCACCATCACTGCCGCCGCCAGAACAACAGCTGCCAGTACATAAAAAATCAGCTTTTCAAGTGTCATATACGGATTCCCGTTATATCCAAGGTTGCCTGAGGGTCAGCGAACTTTTGCCTGGGCTTCGATATCTGCAGCCAGCTGTGCTTCGCACTTGTCACCCACTGCCAACAACTTCTCCTTGGTCATGATGTTCTCACCGCGATTCTCGAAGTGGTACTCATAGATTCGCGTCTCAACGATGGCATCCACCGGACAGGCCTCCTGGCAATAGCCGCAGTAGATGCACTTGAACAAATCGATATCGTAGCGGGTAGTACGCCTGGAGCCATCCTCCCTGGGTTCTGCTTCGATGGTGATCGCCAGAGCCGGGCAGGTCGCTTCGCAGAGCTTACAGGCGATACAGCGCTCCTCACCGTTGGGATAGCGGCGCAAGGCGTGCAATCCACGGAAGCGGGGGGAGACCGGCGCTTTCTCTTCCGGATACATGATGGTGAACTTCTTACGGAACAGGTAACGCCCTGTCACACTCAGTCCACGGAACAGCTCCAGCAGAAAAAGGCTCTTGAAATAGTTTTTAAACACGTTCATAGAAGACCTCAGTCGAACCACCAGGGTACTTGATAGACCACTGCCAGGCCGACCACTGCAATCCAGACAATGGTAATCGGAATGAACACCTTCCAGCCGAGTCGCATGATCTGGTCATAGCGGTAGCGGGGAAAGGTGGCACGCAGCCAGAGAAAAAGAAACATGAAGAACCCGGTCTTGATCACCAGCCAGAAGAATCCGGGCACCCAATCGAAAAGAGGTCCAAGTACCGGCCACCCCTGAAACGGGGAGAGCCAGCCACCGAAAAACATCACCGCCGTCAGAGCGGAGATCAGAATCATGTTGGCGTATTCCGCCAGAAAGTAGACCGCAAAGGCCATACCGGAGTATTCCACATGGAAACCGGCGACGATCTCCGATTCACCTTCCGCCACGTCAAACGGGGCGCGGTTGGTCTCAGCCACACCGGAGATCACATACACGGCAAACAGTGGCAGCAGCGGTAGCCAGAACCAGGAGAACAGACCACCCTCCTGGGCGCGGATGATCTCACCCAGATTGAGGCTTCCGGCGGCCACCAGAACACCGACCAGGGCAAAGCCCATGGCGATCTCGTAGGCCACGATCTGTGCGGCGGAACGCATGGTGCCGAGGAAAGCGTATTTTGAGTTCGATGCCCAACCACCAATGATCACCCCGTAAACCCCGACCGAGGTCAGCGCCAGGATGTAAAGCAGACCCGCATTGATGTCTGCAAACACCAGCTTTTCATCGAAGGGGAAGACGGCCCAGGCAGCCAACGCCGGCGCCAGCGTGATGGCCGGTGCCATCAGAAACAGCAGTTTATTGGCATTCGCGGGAATGATGATCTCTTTGAACATCAACTTCAAGGCATCCGCGATGGGCTGCAGCCAACCCTTCGGCCCTACCCGGTTGGGACCGACACGTACCTGCATGTAACCGATGATCTTGCGTTCCGCGTAGGTGTAGTAGGCCACCAGCAGCATCATCGGCAGGACAATCGCCACGATCTTGATCATGGTCCAGATCAGATATTGAAGTTCGTAGGGAAGTGCTTCCCAGAGACTGATAAGGAATTCCATCGGTTATGCCTTCTCCACGGTCACTTCGCCAAACGGCTGACCCAGTGTCGATGTACGCTCCAGGCCGGTGGATATCCAGACACATCCCTGAGGAATGCGCTCATCCAGCTGCAGGGGCAGATCGATCTGATTGCCGTTCTGTTTTACCAATGCCGTATCGCTGCCTTCGAGTCCCAGACGGGCCGCCTCTTCCGGGTGCAGACGGATGGTATCCGAACCCGCATCCTGGGTCTGCTGCAAGGCCGTGGCACGACGTACCAGCGGATCGCAGGCGTACAGCGGTGTATCCCCGCCTCTCAACAGCGCATCGGCACTCAGCTGGGGCTCGAGATTTTGAGGTTCTGCCTGCTTGTTATCGAGTGCTGAGGATTCACACAGTTGGTGAAGCTCATCATGAATCTGTTGTGAATCGATGTAATCGAAACCTGGCTGATCCGTCAGGTTGCCGAGCACCCGCAGAATCTTCCAACCCGGACGACTCTCTCCCTGAGGCCTGACCACCCCGCGACTCTGCTGCCAGCGCCCTTCCGCGTTGACATAGGTCCCAGAAGTTTCGGTAAAGATCGCCATCGGCAGCATGATATCCGCACAGGCTTCCAGTTCAGGACTGCGGAAGGCGCTGATCGCAACCACAATATCGGCGCTCTGCAGTGCACTCATCGACAGAGAACCATTCCAGAAGTCACGACCGGGTTCTACGCCCAGCAGCAGATAGCCTTTGCGGGGCAACTTCAACATCTGCAGGGCATCCAGTCCGGCACGATCTGCGGCTCTGCCTCCAGGTTGAAGATGAGGTACCGCACCGGCAAGCTGGGCGCCAACCGAGTTGGCCGATGCTGGCAGAATTGAGAGCTGCGCGCCGGTCGCTTCAGCCAATGCAACAGCGATGGTATACAGCAGTGCGTAGTCCGGGTGGGCCTGAGCCATAGCCCCGAGCATAACCATGGCACCATCGGCCGCCTTCAGGTTGGCGGCTGTCTGTTTCGCGGACGCATCCACTTTAGCGGCACCCAGCAGAGATGCGGCCCCGTCAGAGGCTTTGACACCGGCCGCTTTGGCGACTGCCGCCAGACGGCCAGCCATCTCGCCCGGTGTACAGATATCCTGCTCACCACTGTGATTCAGATCGATCTGGATGGGATTCAGGTAGTGAAGCTTGGCCCCGTTCAGAGCGGCCTTACGCAGGCGATGTGCCAGAATCGGCTGTTCCTTACGGATGTTCCCGCCAACCACGAAAAGGGTCTGCATCTGATCCATATCGCTGAGGCTGCTGCCCAGCCAATGGACGCTGTTTTGAGTTGCATCCATTCGGAAGTCGCCTTGACGCAGACGGCTGTCGATATTGTTACAACCCAGTCCGCGCATCAGTTTCTGAGCGAGAAACAGCTCTTCGACGGTTGAGGACGGGGATACCAGGGTTCCGATCTGATCTCCATCGCCGACCTCTTTGAGACTGGCCGCAGCCATCTCCAGAGCCATCTCCCAGCTGACCTCTTTCCATTCACCACCTTTTTTCACCATCGGTGAGGTGAGCCGGTCACTGCTGTAGAGCCCTTCGTAACTGAAACGGTCCCGATCGGAGATCCAGGTCTCGTTGATCGATTCATTGTCTTTGGGATGTACCCGCATCACTTTGTTACCACGCAGATGCAGGTTCAGATTGGAGCCCAGACTGTCATGCGGTGCGATCGCCTCCACCTGAGTCAGCTCCCAGGCGCGGGCATTGAAACGGAAAGGTTTCGAGGTCAAGGCACCCACCGGACAGAGGTCGATGATGTTGCCGGACAATTCGGAATCCACACTCTTTTCGATATAGGTGCCGATTACCATATGTTCACCACGACCGGTCGCGCCCATCTCGCGGATACCGGCGATCTCTTCGCCGAACCTGACACATCTTGTACAGTGGATACAGCGGGTCATATCGGTAGCAATCAATGGCCCGATATTCTTGTCGGCAACAACCCGTTTTCCCTCACTGTAGCGGGAGACATCCCGCCCATAACCAATCGCCACATCCTGCAGTTCACACTCGCCGCCCTGATCACAGATCGGACAGTCGAGCGGGTGATTGATCAGCAGGAACTCCATGGTGCCTTTCTGTGCAGCCAGGGCTTTTGGTGAGCGGGTGTAGACTTTCATCCCCTCGCTTACCGGTGTAGCGCAGGCCGGGAGAGGTTTTGGCACCTTCTCCACTTCAACCAGGCACATACGGCAGTTGGCTGCGACGGATAGTTTCTTGTGATAACAGAAGCGCGGTATGTTGATACCGGCTGCATCCGTGGCTTCAATGAGCATGATGCCGGCTTCCGCCTGCAGTTCCTGCCCGTTTACTTCAATGGTGACTAACTTATCTGTCATCGTGTTACTGTAAGACCTCAGCCAGCCCCGACCATGCAACGCTTATGGTCGATGTGATATTGAAACTCATCCCGATAGTGACGCAGCATGCCCTGTACCGGCAAGGCAGCAGCATCTCCCAGGGCGCAGATGGTTTTGCCGCTGATCTTATCTGCCACATCATCCAGCAGGTCCAGATCCTCCTGGCGTCCCTGTCCGGTTTCGATGCGATGTACGACCCGATAGAGCCAACCGGTACCCTCACGGCAGGGAGTACACTGACCACAGGACTCTTCGTGGTAGAAATAGGACATACGCTCAAGGGTCTTGACCATACAGTTGGTGTCGTCCAGCACGATCACCGCACCTGAACCCAGCATGGAGCCGGCACCGGCGATGGAGTCGTAGTCCATATTCAGGTCCATCATCTGTTCACCGGGAATCACCGGTGCCGATGAACCACCGGGAATCACCGCTTTGATCTTGCAACCATCTTTCATTCCCCCGGCCATCTCAAGCAGCTCGGAAAACGGCGTTCCCATCGGAATTTCGAAAACCCCCGGATTGTTGATATTTCCGGAGATTGAAAACAGTTTTGAGCCACCGCTGTTCTTCACACCGATATCGGCAAACCATTCACCGCCCTTCTCCAGGATCATGGGAATCGAGGCCAGACTCTCTGTGTTGTTGATTATGGTTGGCCGGCCATAAAGGCCGAAGTGGGCCGGAAATGGAGGCTTGTAGCGGGGCTGCCCCTTCTTACCTTCGATCGACTCCAGCAAGGCGGTCTCTTCACCGCAGATGTAGGCACCGCCCCCCAAGTGGGTATGCAGTTCGAAATCAAACCCTGATCCGAGCAGATTCTCACCAAGAAAACCGGCTTCGCGGGCCTCCTGCAGTGCCTGTTCGAAGCGCTCGTAGGGTTCCCAGAACTCACCCCGAATATAGTTGTATCCGCGGGTTGCGCCGATCGCATAACCGGCCAGAATCATCCCTTCGATCAGTTGATGGGGGTTGTATCGCAGGATATCCCGGTCCTTGAAAGTCCCCGGCTCGCCTTCATCCGAGTTACACACCACATATTTCTGTCCTGGCGCATTGCGAGAGATGAAACTCCACTTCAGGCCGGTTGGGAAACCTGCCCCGCCACGTCCGCGCAGTCCGGATTTTTTCACCTCTTCAATGATATCTTCAGGGGCCCGTTTCTCTGTGAGTACCTGCTTCAATACTTCATAGCCACCACGGCTCTGATACTGCTCCATCAACCAGGGGCGCTCAAGATCCAGGGTTCGCAAACAGACTTCATTGACCATGGCTGTTACTCCAGACCTTCCAGAATCGCATCGACGATTTCCGGTGTGAGATTTTCGTAATACTGTTTGCCGATCTGCATCATGGGTGCGCCGCCACAGGCGCCCAGACACTCCACCTCTTTCATGGAGAAGCGGCCATCCTCGGTAACCTCGCCAAAGCCGATACCGAGCTTTTTCTCAAGATGCTCGACAATCAGATCGGACTTATTGGTCATGCAGGAGACGTTGGTGCAGACACAGATCTTGTGCTTACCCACCGGTTTCAGCTCATACATGGAGTAGAAGGTCGCCACCTCATAGACAGCGATCGGCGGCATATCCAGATAGTCGGCAACCCGGTCCATCAGTTCCGTGGTCAACCAGCCACCATTGTCATCCTGCACGATCATCAAGGCGCCCATCACGGCGGACTGTTTCCACTCAGCGGGATACTTGGCAATCCAGCGATCAATCTCCGCACAGATTTGCGGGGAGAAAAGTTCCGTTTTGTCGTTAACTGTTACTGTCATTTTTAAATTGCTCTAACGGTCGATCTCACCAAATACCACATCCATGGTGCCAATCACCGCCACAACGTCGGCAAGCATATGGCCGTTCACCATTTCGTCCATGGCAGCCAGGTGAGAGAAACCCGGCGCTCTGATTTTCAATCGGTAAGGCTTGTTGGCGCCATCGGAGACGATGTAACAGCCAAACTCCCCTTTCGGTGCCTCAACCGCTGCGTAGACCTCTCCCTCGGGTGGGCAATAACCTTCTGTGAAGAGCTTGAAGTGGTGAATCAACCCCTCCATATCGTCCTTCATCTCGTCCCGGTTGGGTACGGCAATCTTATGATCGTCGACCATCACCGGACCCGGGTTGGCTCTCAGCCATTCAATGCACTGCTTGATGATGCGGTTTGATTCCCGCAGCTCACCAATACGCACCAGGTAGCGATCGTAACAGTCACCGTTCTGGCCCACCGGGATGTCGAAATCCACCTGGTCATAGGCCGCGTAGGACTGTTTCTTACGCAGATCCCAGGCAACTCCCGAGCCTCTCAGCATGGGGCCGGTAAAACCGAGCTGCAGCGCCCTTTCGGGAGAGACCACACCGATTCCGACGGTACGCTGTTTCCAGATCCTGTTGTCGGTAAGCAGCGTTTCGTACTCATCAACCAGACCGGGAAAGCGGTCTACAAAATCCTCGATGAAATCGAGCAGGGATCCCTGACGGGTCTCATTGCGGGCAGCCACATCCCGGCCGGTTACCCACTGACTTGCCTGGTATTGAGGCATCTTTTCCGGTAGATCCCGATAGACACCGCCAGGGCGGTAGTAGGCAGCGTGCATTCGGGCACCGGAGACGGCCTCATAGCAGTCCATCAGATCCTCCCGTTCCCGGAAGGCGTAGAGAAACACGGTCATCGCGCCCACATCCAGGGCATGGGTGCCCAGCCACATCAGGTGGTTGAGGATACGGGTGATCTCGTCGAACATGGTGCGGATGTATTGAGCCCGAATTGGCGCTTCGACACCAAGCAGCTTCTCGATCGCACGAACATAACCGTGCTCGTTGCACATCATCGACACATAGTCGAGGCGATCCATGTAGGGGATGCTTTGGTTGTAGGGTTTGCTCTCAGCCAGCTTCTCGGTGGCTCGATGCAGCAACCCAATGTGTGGGTCGGCACGCTCGATGACCTCACCATCCATCTCCAGAACCAGTCGCAGTACACCATGAGCTGCCGGATGCTGGGGGCCGAAATTGAGGGTGTAGTTACGAATTTCAGGCATCGGCGGCATCCTGCGTTGCGTCATCTTCATTCAGATAACGGTTGTCTTCACGGGTAACCCTGGGTACCAGGGTGCGCGGATCGATACTCACTGGTTCGTAGATCACCCGCGCCTGCTGTTCGTCGTAGCGCATCTCCACCTGACCGATCAGCGGAAAGTCTTTTCGGAAAGGGTGACCGATGAATCCATAGTCGGTGAGGATTCGGCGCAGATCCGGGTGTCCGTCAAACAGAATGCCGTAGAGATCGAAGGCCTCACGCTCAAACCAGTTGGCACTGGCCCAGACCGGAACCACTGAGGCGACAATCGGTTGATCGGTGTCGACAAATACACGTAACCGAAGGCGAATGTTGTTGCTGATGGAGAGCAGATGGTAGACCGCAGCAAAGCGCCGGTTCTGTTCGGGCTCATCCCCCGCCTGCTCGACCACACCCCGGCCGAAACCGGTATTCGGTGCACCGTCAGTCTGCCACTCAGAGCTGCCGTAATCCGAATAGTCGACGCCGCAGACGTCGATCAACTCATTGAAACCAAACTCGTCATCGTCATGCAAGGTGTTGGCGACTTCGATCAGCTTGTCGGTGGGCACGACCAGGGTGACCTCACCACAGCTTCTCTCAACCTGACAACTCAAATCGGAAAAGCGCTCTTCAAGTGTCGAGGCCAACTGATCCAGTCGACCTTGCATACCGTTTTGGGAACCGCTACTCATGATCTATCCACCACCTTAACGCGCTATGGTACTGGTCCGGCGTATCTTGTCCTGCAACTGAATCACACCGTACAGCAACGCCTCTGCTGTCGGAGGGCAACCGGGAACATAGATATCCACCGGCACGACCCGGTCACAACCTCTGACCACGGCGTATGAGTAGTGATAGTAGCCACCACCATTGGCGCAGGAGCCCATGGAGATCACCCAGCGGGGTTCGGCCATCTGGTCATACACTTTACGCAGTGCCGGGGCCATCTTGTTGACCAGGGTACCGGCCACGATCATCACATCCGATTGGCGTGGGCTGGGCCGGAACACGATGCCGAAGCGATCCATGTCATAACGAGCTGCAGCAGCCTGCATCATCTCCACCGCACAACAGGCCAGACCGAAGGTCATCGGCCACATCGAGCCGGTGCGCGCCCAGTTGATCAACTTGTCTGCGGAGGTGGTGATTACACCTTTCTCAAGAATGCCCTCAATTCCCACTCTTAGCCTCCCGAAGGATTACAGCGCTTAAAATCTTCATTACTCCCACTCCAGAGCCCCTTTCTTCCATTCGTAGATAAAGCCAATAACCAGAATACCCAGGAACACCATCATGGCGATAAAACCCACCATGCCGATCTGGTCGAGTACGACAGCCCAGGGGAAGAGAAAAGCGATCTCTAGATCGAAGATAATGAACAGGATGGCTACCAGATAGTAGCGAACGTCGAATTTCATGCGGGAGTCCTCGAAGGCCTCGAAACCGCATTCGTAAGGAGAGTTTTTTTCGTCGTCCGGCTTACTCGTACCAAGCAGAAAACCCAATCCGATGACAATGCCACCCAACACGAAAGCGACCGTTAGGAAAATCATGATGGGCAAATAATTTTCAAGCATCAGAAAGCTGACCCCCTAGTTGATTCAATCGTTATGTTCTTAGGTGAAACTTCAGGGAAGGCAGGCAGTCTATCCTCTGGCCCGCAACAATGTCAAGTGGGACAAAAAGTAATAATTATATAAATTTCAATTAGTTATAATACTTCTACAGGCATAAAAAAACGGTATCACACCAAAATGGTGTGTACCGTTCTTATTGGATGGTGCCGATGGCCGGATTTGAACCGGCACGGCTTACGCCACTACCCCCTCAAGATAGCGTGTCTACCAATTCCACCACATCGGCTAAAACTCTTTTCCTGCTCCTCACTATTTTCCGTCAACAGCAGTTGGTACTGCCGGTTGCTGTTCGTCGCCAGCAGCCTCCCGGGTTGAATCGACCATCGCCTCCGAGGCAGCAGCATTCGCTTCAGCAGCGGATTCACTCGCCTCAACCGGCGGCATCTCCTCCGATGGAACCTGTAGCATGCTGTCAGTCGCAGGCACCGCTGGCAGATCACTGTTACCACCAGGTACTGCAGGCAGATCAGTCTCCGCTGCCGGCACTTCGATCACCGGTGCTGTGCCCATGTTTTCCATCAGCCCTTCGGGTTCGTTGGTCTGGGCAGCGAAATAGGCCATGACCATGCTGGTAACGAAAAACAGGGTTGCCAGAATCGCTGTAGCACGGGTCAGAAAAGAGGCGGATCCCTTGGAGCCGAATACGGTGCCTGAAGCGCCGCTGCCGAAGGCAGCTCCCATATCCGCACCTTTACCGTGTTGAATCAGAATCAACCCAACCAACCCAACGGCCAGAAAGATGTGAAACACGGTCAATATCGTTTGCATGTCTGCGTTACCTAATAGAGGGTGTCCAGTCAGTCAGCTACTGACTCACAACCTTGAAAAAATTAATTTGCCGCCGTACAGATTCCCAGAAAATCTTCCGCAGCCAGTGATGCGCCGCCTATCAGGCCGCCATCGATATCCGCTTTGCCAATCAGCTCTTTGGCGTTTCCAGGCTTCATCGAGCCACCATAGAGGATCCGTACACCCTCGGCCACCTCGGCGCTCTTCTCCGCCACAAGGGAACGAATGAAGGCGTGTACCTCCTGGGCCTGCTCAGGGGTTGCGGTTTTACCGGTACCGATCGCCCAGACCGGCTCATAGGCGATGACGCCATCTGCCAGTGCAGCCACACCCTCAAGCTCGATCACCGCATTCAGCTGACGCGCCACGACCTCGTTGGTGACTCCGGACTCACGCTCTTCCAGGGTCTCACCGACACACAGGATCGGAGCCAGACCGGCTGCCCGTGCGGTGGCAAACTTTTTAGCAACCAGATCATCACTTTCATTGTGATAGGTGCGGCGCTCGGAGTGTCCTACGATGACATACTTACAGGCGAAGTCATTCAGCATCGAGGCGGCCACTTCGCCGGTATAGGCTCCGGATGTCTCGGTGGAGAGATCCTGACCACCCCAGGCGATCTCGGTGCCGCTCAGTCGCTGTTGAGCCTCAGGAATGAAAATGGCCGTGGGGCAGACAGCAACTTCAGCGTTGGTGACCGCACCGACACCCGCCTTGATGCCATCCAATAAGCTACGAACACTCTCAAGTGAACCGTTCATCTTCCAATTTCCGGCAACCAGTGGTCTACGCATGCTTACACTCCTGCTATAAAAAGAAAGCGCGGTAGCTTAACGGCCAACGCGTACGAAATCAATCTTATGTAGGCCTTTCCTGGCGATTTTCTGCAGATTGGATCCAATTCCCCACTGTAATGGCGAGAAATGGGGCCCGCCGCCAGCCAAACCGTGGCAGCCCCGGCATCAGCCGGTTACCAGAGCCTCGACGGTACTGGCGATCTGTGACGACAGCACTTCGACCTGCTCACCATCACTGCCCTCCACCATCACACGCATCAGCGGCTCAGTACCTGAGGGTCTGAGCAGTACCCGGCCTGAGCTGCCCATCTCCACTTCAGCTTCACGCACCGATCTTTTGACCAAATCCGACTCCATAATCTCCTGGGCGCTGGTTCCACCCAGATGAATATTGGTCAGTTTTTGTGGGTATTTGCTCATCCCGGCGCTGAGCTCCCGTAGAGAGCGCCCCGTGGCATGGACTTCCGCCAGAACCTGTAACGCGGAGACGATACCATCTCCGGTGGTGGTACGATCCAGGCAGATGATATGGCCAGACTGCTCACCGCCGAGCACCCAGCCCTTTTTAAAGAGGCGCTCCATGATGTAGCGATCACCCACATTGGTCCGCTCAAACACCACCCCATGCTCCCGCAATGCATGCTCCAGACCGAGATTGCTCATCAGGGTACCCACGACCGCCCCCTTGAGCTCCCCTTCCCGCATCCGGGAACAGGCGATGATATAGAGAATCTCATCCCCATCCACCTCGTTGCCCTGGTCATCGACCATGATCAGACGATCCCCATCCCCGTCCAGGGCGATACCCAGGTCGGCGCCATGTTCCAGAACCGCGGCTTTCAGATGCTCGGGATGGGTGGAACCCACCCCGTCATTGATATTGAAACCATTCGGCTGATTGCCGATTGCAATCACATCAGCTCCCATTTCATCGAAGACATAAGGTGCGATGTTGTAGGCGGCCCCATTCGAGCAATCCACGACAATTTTCATACCGTTGAAGCGGGTCTTGAGTGGAATGGTGCTTTTACAGAATTCGATATAGCGCCCTTCCGCATCCATTTTTTCCGCCCGTCCCAGATTGGCGGAATCCACAGTGGTGAGCGGCTTCTCCATCTCAGCCTCGATGGCACTCTCCACCTGATCCGGCAGCTTGAGCCCATCGGCGGAAAAGAACTTGATGCCATTGTCGGTGTAGGGATTGTGGGAGGCGCTGATGACGATCCCCGCCTGGGCATGAAGGGTTCGGGTCAGGTATGCGACACTGGGGGTTGGCATGGGGCCGAGCAGCGTGATATTGACACCTGCCGCTGTGAGTCCGGCCTCCAGGGCCGATTCGAGCAGATAGCCGGAGATACGGGTATCCTTGCCGATCAACACCCGGCTCTTCGATTCCGTGCCCAGAATCCGCCCGACCGCCCAGCCCAGCTTCAATACAAACTCAGGTGTAATCGCACCTTCACCAAAACGACCGCGCACACCATCAGTTCCAAAATACTTTCGACTCACAGATAATTCCTCAGTTTTTATCGATTGTTAACCCGGCACCCGAACAGTTCTCTTTCAGTCGCAGCGAGCCTGTGTTTATCATTATGTTGATGATCGGGACCTAAGACCCTGAAAATGAACTATTTGATCACTGGGTTAACAGCCTGAACAGCCGACACAATCTTCAACGCGTCGACTGTGGCTTGTACATCATGTACCCGTAAAATGGCACTCCCTTTCATGGCCGCCATCACCGCCGCAGCCAGGCTGCCATACAGACGCTCTTCAACAGCACGTTCTCCAAGCAGTGCCCCTATCATAGACTTTCTGGATATTCCCACCAATAGCGGCACACCAAGCTGTTCGAGATTTTGCAGACCGTCGAGTAGCGCAAGATTATGTGGCAGGGTTTTGCCGAAGCCAAACCCGGGATCAACAATCAGCCGATCCTGCGGGATACCCGACGCCACACAAGCATCCAGTCGCTGCTGGAGAAAGGTTTTAACATCATCAACCACATCATCATAGTGAGGATTGCACTGCATGGTACGGGGCTCACCCTGCATGTGCATCAGGCAGACCGGCACAGCGGCTTCAGCAGCGGCCTCCAGGGCGCCGGAATCGCGCAATGCCATCACATCATTGATCATCCCCGCACCGGCCGATACAGCCTCACGCATCACCTCAGCCTTACTGGTATCGACCGAAATGGGTAACGGGATTTCACCGGCCAGCGTCTCGATCAGTGGAATCACCCGGTCCATCTCCTGTTGCGCGGTGACCGGTTGGGCGCCTGGTCGGGTTGACTCACCACCAACATCGATAATCGCCGCCCCTTCATCGATCATCTGCATGGCATGTTTGATGGCAGCATCCCGGGCGGTGAAGCGCCCTCCATCGGAAAATGAATCCGGAGTCAGATTGAGGATACCCATCACCTGAGGCTGACTCAGGTCGAGTGTTTTACCGGCGCAGTCAAGAATCTTAGGCGCAGACATATGTTTCCTTATTTTGAGCAAAACCGACAAGCTAAGCTGGAAAACGATAGATTACCATCGTCAGGCTGGCGGTTTTTCTTTAATTGCCGTACCACTCAGGGCCTCTTTTTGGAATCGCCCATAGCAGACTTCAAACATGTTCAGACATGGTTCGCGCCAGGGCAATCAGCAGCTGCCTCGATTTGCTGTTCATCTCTGAGTAGATGGTCATCAGTTCACGCAGATCGTCAGGAAATGATCCGCATAGGCCATCCGACTCAATATGCTGCTCATCCAACCATTTGACCGGCCTGTCACTGGCCTTTTCGATGTTGCGCGCTAGACGCTCACCGATATGTTTGAAGGGATTATCGATATGATCGGCCAGCTGAGCGGCCTTGAGCCGGCTGGCCAAGAGTAATTCAGCGATCGCCTCCGATCCTTCGGCCTCAGTCTGGCGATAGAGAAATACCAGGTTCTGATGCCTTACCGCTTGCAGATCCCGCTCGCCGGAACGGATCGGGCCAAGTCCGAACATGATCCAGCAGGTCGATGTGCCCGTGGTCCTGGCAATGATCTCAACATGGCCGGGATGGGGCATGGAGTAACCGGCCTCATACCAGGAGAGCCTGTTTTCCGGCCACTTCGGTAACTTCTCCCTGAACGCCTTGGCTGTCTTGAAACCAGCCATCTTGCGGGCCTGAGCAATACGTTTACCAATCTTCACCGCAACCGGGTCTTTACTGCGCGACTGGCCGATTGAATTATTTTTTGTCATATGCAAAAAATTCTCTTGCAAAATAAAAGATCAGCATTATACTTGCGCTCCAAGTTATGGGAAGTGTCAAATTGACTGTCGCTTCTGCCACATTTATTGAAACGGAAACTGACTATGTATTTATCGGGCTTACGCAACATCCACACACCAGCACCCCTGGAAACAGGGTCTGCTTGCGTGGCTGCGTATCCAGCAAAACTACAAACCGTCAGCTTCCTGCTTAACAGCAGGGACATAACCGGTATGACCTGACGCCTACAGCCCAAACAGACGGGAAGGTGTCATGAACTACTGACACCTTCCGGAACAACCCCCGGTTGGTGAAAACCCCGGGGGTTTTTTATTGCCCGGGGATAACCCGGGGCTACACCCTGGACACTCTTTGACAATTAGGAAAACCGATTAATCCCTGTCCAGAGAGAGGAAAGGGATTGTGGCCGCTTGGGGCCAATACCAAGCAAGCCTCGTCCCCCCTCGTTCTCGGTTACGGGCCGGGAATGGTCACCTGTCCGGCCAGGGACAAGAGGTAGTGCTGCTGTTCGAATCGAATCAGGAACGACAAGCACAGCCGTGCAGTGCCAGGGGAGAAGTCTCGACCGATACCCGAAGCACCGGTCCGCTGACCAGGAGTAAGCGGACCAATTTGTGTGAGGCAACAGTCTCTCACATCGAATAACCGGGGATATGGCGCAAACGGATGGATCGCCTTACGGTGTCATCTGCTCTTGAAGATATCCTCCAGGATACGGAGAAGATCAATGTTTAACCAAATCACCGGACCGTTAGGCCGGCCAGATAAATCAATTTAACGGGAGTCGAGTATGCATCAATTTTCAACCTTAACCCGCCAACCTATCTGCACCTCTGCAACCAAGGAGAGTGAACATGGAGCAGAACGACTTAAAGGAGCTGTTGGCCTGTCTGCCTAAAGAGAGAACCCTCTATCCATACTGCCAGGATTACTATGCCGTGCAACTGCTGCAGATTGCAGCGAAAAAGCACCAGTCGATTCAAGCAATAAAGGGGTCGAAGTTTGGCCGCCTGCTGAACAAACCATCGATAACATCACTACTCAGCAGCTGTGGCAATGGCTGTATCAGCGGTGAACTGTTGAACAGCTATTGGCAGGAGCCCGGCACCACCTACCTGATTACCACCGGTGTCTGGGGCAGTAGATCCGACCGATATGCACAGACATCGAGACCCGGTATCAATCTGGTGCTGCGTCTCAATTTCAACCATCAACATGACCAGATGTTTCATCAATCGATCCACCCTGTTGAGGATGGCGTGTTCAACAACTGGGGCCATCCGGTACTGCAACGCGGCGATCGCAGCTACTACCGTGAGACCCTGGCCTGGTCGCGGCTGGATATCGACCTTCAGTTGGGCGAAGTGCTGATTGAAGAGATCCAGAGTGACTGGGTCAGAGATGTCAGCTGGCTGAACAAGTGGCGTCAATGCTGCGCAACAGATGAGGATCCCCTACATTGCTACAGCTTCAATACCACCGCCGCACTGGCCGGTCGTTATCTGAATTTTGTGCAACCGCTGCTGAAACAGTGGAGTCAGGCAATGCTCGCGGCAACCATCGACTTTATCAACCGTGAGCTGGGATTGAAACGTATCTGGTTCCACAGTTGGGAAGTCGGTAACTGTCTGAAGCGTATCAAGGGCAGCTATGTACCGCCCAGATCACTCTACACCAGCCTGCCGAGACAGTTCTGTTTCGAACTGACCGATCAACTGCCAGGCCTGTTGAGTGACAGACGCACAATCAAACGCCTGCGCCGGGGAAAAATCTCGCCCCGATTTTATAAACTAGAACTATGAGGGATTATAGCTATGCCTATTTTACAAACACTCAATAAAGGAAAGGTGCCGGTCCACATCTGGACCGGCGATACGGAAACCACAGCACTCAACCAGCTTGAGAATGTATCCCGTATGCCTTTCATCCACCACCACGTGGCAGCCATGCCCGATGTCCATATGGGTATAGGTGCGACTGTCGGGTCAGTGATCCCAACCAAGGGGGCGATTGTACCGGCGGCGGTTGGCGTGGACATCGGTTGTGGTATGAATGCCATCCGGCTCTCCCTGTCAGCAGCTGAACTGCCGGATAGCCTGCGTATGCTGCGTAATCGTATCGAGCAGGCGATTCCGGTGGGATTCGACATGCATGATCGGGATCCGGTCAAACGCTCAACCATTGTGCCTATGGCAAAACGACTGGATCAGATTCTTGATCGTCATCCGGCTATCGCCAAGATGCAGCGCAAGCGGCCCTACGACATCTGGGTTCGTCAACTGGCGACCCTGGGTGGCGGCAACCATTTTATCGAGCTCTGCCTGGATGAAAACGAGGCGGTCTGGGTCATGCTGCACTCCGGTTCCCGGGGTATCGGGAATGTGATTGGTCGCTACTTCATCGAACTGGCGCGCAAGGATATGGGGGATCAACTGGGAAGATTACCCGACCGGGACCTGGCCTACTTCAGCGAAGGCGCTCAGCATTTCGATGACTACATCGAGGCGGTTGATTGGGCCCAGGACTATGCCATGATCAATCGCCGGGAGATGATGCAGCATATGCTGGACGTGCTGGGGAGGCATCTGCCTCACTTCACGATCACCAAAGAGGCGATCAACTGTCACCACAACTATGTGGTACGGGAATACCACTTCGGTGCCGAAGTCTATGTCACCCGCAAAGGTGCCATACGTGCCGGTGAAGGTGAACTGGGAATCATCCCCGGTTCGATGGGTGCTAAGTCCTACATTGTTCGAGGCAAGGGTAGTGAGGCATCGTTCTGCTCCTGCTCCCACGGCGCGGGACGCCGTATGTCCCGTTCAAAGGCCAAACGGCAATTCAACCGGGCCGATCTGGAATCCCAGACCCAGGGTGTGGAGTGTCGCAAGGACAAAGGGGTGATCGATGAGATCCCCGCTGCCTATAAGGACATCGATCAGGTGATGGCCAACCAGAGCGACCTGGTTGAAGTGGTACACACCCTGAAGCAGGTGATGTGTGTAAAAGGTTAAGTGGGCCGGGCTAAGGCCCACATATATTAATGTTGAAATTGAGGAACTACTGATGAAGAAAAAAGCTGACAGGGCACGCAATCTGTTGCACAACCACCCGATGCTGCGCAAAGGGGGTGTGCATGATAAATCCAACAAGGCCAAACGCCGGAAGGAGAGACAAAACCTACGCAAGGCGTGGTTTTCTCTGAGCACACACTGTGTGTTGAGAGAAGACCACGTCGCTGCGGTATCATCCTTGCTTACACAGACTCTGAATTATCTAACGGGCAAACCGTTGACTGACTGCAGTTTCGAAATTAAAACTTTTGTGTCTTTCCCATCCACCATCTAGGCGTAATTTTCCCAGTCACCTATGCTACAGACTGTGTCTGAGGTTGCTTGTTAACCCGGCGACCAAATCGATTTTGTGATTGATGTTGAATCACGGATCACCTACCCCACGAGGAGAGTCCACATGTCAGTTGCAAAAGTTACAGAAATCATCACTTCGTCCAGTAAGAGTTTTGATGACGCTGTCACAAAAGGGATCAAACGCGCCAACAAGACACTGAAAAACATCAAAGGGGCCTGGGTTAAAGATCAACAACTGTCGGTGAGTAATGGCAAGGTCACCGATTACCGGGTAACGCTGAAAGTCACTTTTGTATTGAAGGATTGAATAACCGATTGAGCGGGATATTCAGCCGCAGAGAATACCTAACAACACAACTTAAGATAGGAGCACGCAGCAATGGGACTGTTCGATTTCGCAACCGATTTAGGCAAAAAACTGTTTGGTAAGGATGACGATCCGGCAGAGAAAATTAAGCAGCAGATTGAATCGGACAATCCGGGTATTCAGGATCTGGATGTCAGCTATGAAAACGGCAAGGTAATCCTGTCAGGCAATGCAGAAACGGCTGAAGCTTTGGAAAAGGGCGTATTGATCGCCGGGAATGTTGTCGGTGTCAGCGAAGTGAGTGCCGATGGTGTTACGGCTCCGGAGCAACAGTCCAAGGTGGAATACTATACGATCGTCAGTGGTGACACGCTATCGGCAATCGCCAAACGTTTCCTCGGCAATGCCTCGGCATACCCGAAGATTTTTGAAGCAAACCGCGAAGTGATCAAGGATCCCAACCTGATCTATCCAGGACAGAAGATCCGCATACCCATGGACTAAACTGTCGTATCGATAACAAGGCATGGTTGGCTCAATCGATCCCCGGGACACCGGGGATTTTTTTACCGGTCATCTAAGGCCTGATAACACGATCGTTTATAGAGAGCGGGATCCCTCTTGGCCGCGAACGGACGCCATTCACCGCAATTAGAAACCATTAGTTAAGCAGATTGTGTGAGTGGCTTCCTACTCCTCCATCCGAATGCCTTCCTTGATTGACGCATCCAATCCAATGGATCTCTTAGATGCAGGTCTGAGCACTGTAACCACATAAAAAAGGATAGCTATCCATAACAAAACTTGCGTTAATAGTGATCCCTCAGAGCCAGCAATGTTAAGCCGGAAATAGATCCTATGGAAGCTACGCAGCGACTACTCGAAATCATGGCCAAGTTACGAGATCCGGATAAGGGTTGTCCCTGGGATCTGCGTCAGACCTACGACACCATCGTGCCCTATACCCTCGAAGAGGCCTATGAAGTCGCCGATACAATTCAGCGGGGTGAAATGGATGAGCTGCGGGATGAGCTGGGTGACCTGCTGTTCCAAATCGCCTTTTACAGCCAGATCGCCCGGGAAGAGGGTCATTTCGATTTCAATGATGTCGCAAGCGGGATTTGTGAAAAGATGATCCGCCGCCACCCCCACGTGTTCGCCGATGCGGAGTATCAGAGTGACGAACAGTTGCGCCAGGCCTGGGAACAGCAGAAGGCGGAAGAGCGTGCTGGACAGAAACAATCATCACCAGCGAGTCATATGGATGGCGTGGCCCACGCCCTGCCGGCGCTGATCCGAGCGGAAAAACTGCAGAAGAGGGCTGCGCGGGTGGGATTCGACTGGCCCGATCCACAAGGAGCATTCGATAAAGTCAGCGAAGAGTTCGATGAAGTTCGTCATGAGCTGGAAAACTTCAATCGGCAACAGCTGCAGGATGAACTGGGGGACCTGATATTTGCCATGGTCAACGTGGTACGCCTGTTGGGTATGGATGCGGAACAGACTTTGACACAAGCCAATATGAAGTTTGAGAGACGTTTTCGCGCCTTGGAACAGACGCTGCTGCAACAGGGGATTACTGACTTACAGACTCAAAGCCTGGAGCAACTTGATGCAGTTTGGGAGCAAGTCAAAAAAGCAGAGCAGCAGAATTGATCAAGGGCGATGAATTTCCGGATTAGGATCGGTAACGGGAAAACGAAAACAGGCTGTGATGATAGAGAGGTTTTTTTGGAGAGGATCAGCGGCCAGCATCAAAGCTGGCCGCTGGTGAGGTTTTAATGTTGGCCTGCAGGACCACCAATGGGGCCCGGCACATCATCGGACGATGGGGACTCACCGGAAGGTCTTGCTCCATCATCTGAATCCATATCGTTATCCACCCAATCCTTCGGCGGACGAGGGGTCTTGCCTTCCATGATGTCGTTGATCTGTTGCGTATCGATGGTCTCGTACTTCATCAGCGCGTCGGCCATCACATGCAACTTCTCCAGGTTCTCATTGAGAATACTCTCGGCCCGGTCATAGTTGCGGTCGATGAAATTTCTGATCTCTTCATCAATGGTATGGGCGGTGTCGTCAGAGACGTTCTTGTGCTGGGTCACCGAGCGTCCCAGGAATACCTCTTCCTCTTCCTCGCTGTACATCAACGGTCCAAGGCGTTCCGACAACCCCCATTTGGTCACCATGTTGCGCGCCAGTTCAGTGGCCCGCTTGATGTCGTTGGAGGCGCCGGTGGTCACTTTATCGATACCAAAGATCAGCTCTTCAGCAATACGGCCACCGAAGAGGCTGGAGATCTGACTCTCAAGATGCTCTTTGCTGTAGCTGTAGCGATCCGCTTCCGGCAGAAACATGGTCACACCCAGCGCCCGTCCCCGGGGAATGATGCTCACCTTGTAGACCGGATCGTGGGAAGGCACCAGTCGACCGACAATGGCATGCCCCGACTCATGGTAAGCGGTGAGTTTCTTCTCATCCTCACTCATTACCATGGTACGGCGCTCAGTACCCATCATGATCTTGTCTTTGGCCTTTTCCAGCTCTTCCATGCCTACCAGGGTTTTATTGGCGCGGGCAGCAAACAGTGCGGCTTCATTCACCAGGTTGGCCAGATCGGCTCCGGAGAATCCCGGTGTACCCCGGGCGATGATCGCCGGTTTCACATCTTCACCGGCAGCCACCTTGCGCAGGTGTACCTTGAGAATCTGCTCACGACCGCGCACATCAGGCAGTGGGACCACCACCTGACGGTCGAAACGTCCTGGACGCAGCAGTGCTGGATCGAGTACATCAGGCCGGTTGGTGGCCGCGATCACGATCACACCTTCATTGCCTTCGAAACCATCCATCTCCACCAACAGCTGGTTGAGGGTCTGTTCACGCTCATCGTGTCCACCGCCAAGACCGGCGCCGCGATGACGACCTACCGCATCGATCTCATCGATGAAGATGATGCAAGGGGCATGTTTCTTGGCCTGTTCGAACATGTCACGTACCCGCGAGGCACCCACACCGACGAACATCTCCACAAAGTCAGAACCTGAGATGGTGAAGAAAGGTACCTTGGCTTCACCCGCAATGGCCTTCGCCAGCAGGGTCTTACCGGTACCCGGTGAACCGACCATCAGCACACCCTTGGGAATCTTGCCGCCAAGCTTCTGGAATTTGGAAGGATCGCGCAGAAAGTCCACCATCTCGGTGACCTCCTCCTTGGCCTCTTCCACACCGGCCACATCGTTGAAGGTGACCTTCACCTGATCTTCACTCAACATGCGTGCTTTGCTCTTGCCGAATGACATGGCACCTCTTCCGGCACCACCACCCTGCATCTGCCGCATGAAAAAGATCCACAGGCCGATCAGTACAAACAGAGGAAACCAGTTGATGAGGATATTCATCAACAGGGAGGGTTTCTCAGGTCGCTTGGCCACGATCTCCACATTACTGTTCAGCAGATCGCTGACCAGCATGTTGTCGCCCGTGCTGTAGGTAGAGAATCTCTGACCTGAAGTCAGGGCACCGCTGATTTCATGGCCATTATTCCCGACCTCGACTAATTCCACCTCCTTCACCTGTCCGGTCTTGACGTTGGAGATGAATTCCGAATAGCTCATCGGCTGAGCCTTGGGCTGGGTAGTTGAAAAATTGTTGAACACCGTCATCAATACGATGGCGATCACTACCCAGAGAATTAAATTTTTTGCCATGTCATTCAAAACGTAAGAACCTCTTGATCTCACTCCGGCGGCTGCCGGTATATCTGTCCACACTGGCATCCGTGTGGTGGTTATTCTGTGACATCTCTACTCGCTGGCTGTTAGGGATAGCCGATTTGGCGGCTAAAAACCTGAATAAAAATGTGCAAACATCTGATTTTTTAGGGCTTACTGGTTGGTACGGTACTACATCTTAAAGTTCCCTGCTACTAAATAGATCTCCCTGCTCTTGGCCCTCGATGAATCCGGCTTACGGCTGGCTACTCGGGTAAATGAGCTGCGTACCTCTCGCAAATAGTCATCAAAGCCCTCGCCCTGGAACACTTTAACGACAAATCCGCCACCTGGCTTTAGGGTTTCACGGGCAAAATCCAGTGCCAGTTCGCAAAGATAGATCGATCTTGGCTGATCCACACTGGCCATACCAGTAACATTGGGCGCCATGTCAGAAATTACAAGGTCTATTGCGGCACCATCCAGTAGATTTCGCAATGAATCGAGGGGCTCTGTCTCACGAAAGTCACCCTGTATGAACTCAACCCCGGCAATCGGGTCCATCGGCAGAATGTCGAGGGCGAACACCTGACCTTTGTCACCAACCAGATCCCGCGCAATCTGACTCCAGCCTCCAGGCGACGCACCCAGGTCCACCACTTTCATTCCAGGTTTGATCAACCTGTCTTTTTCCTGGATTTCCAGGAGTTTGAATGCTGCTCTGGAACGATACCCTGCCTTCTGTGCCTGCTTCACATAGGTATCGTTAAAATGTCTGTCCAGCCACTTGCGACTGCTTTTGCTGCGCTTCATGAAATCTGCTTACCCGCTCTGTAATCGCAAATACAATCTTAACCCAAGACCGGAAAAACTTTTCTGGGATTGGGGCTTAACCCTGTCTGACAATAAACCATATACAACCTATGGTTATTTTTTAGTCTGTAAATGAATACGAATATTCTCAAATTATGGCTGGTGTAGTAAGAGATTGAGTGCCTTCTCCACACCTCACGAACCGACCTAAAAACCACAGAGCAAGGATTCAATCTGTCTACTTCAGTAATATTTTCGTTTATTCCGTTCATTTGCAGATTTAAATTCTCAACCCCTTCCTCATCACAGGTAATCAGGATAGAATCCGCCTCCCCTAATCGACATGGCCAATACAATGCCCCTGACCTCCGAGCAGACCAGATCACTGAAAAAACTCGCCCACCATCTGAAACCGGTGGTGATGATCGGCCAGCACGGTTTGAGTGAAGGCGTTATCGGCGAAATCGACACCAGTCTCGATGTGCATGAGCTGATCAAAGTCAAACTGGCAGGCGCGGATAAAAGCGACCGGGAGGCACTGAGTGCCGCCATTGTCGAGCGTCTCTCAGCAGACCTGGTGCAAATTATCGGACGGGTAGCGATATTCTACCGGGCGAACCCCAAGAAGAAGAAAAACAGAATCGTCATTTGATGATAGAGGCCGGGGAACGCCTGCATAGCTGACCAGAGACTGGCCATGCTGGCCGAAACAGCCTCAGGCGAGCCTATTCGTAACGCACTTCCAGAATCTCAAACTCCCGGTCACCGCCAGGTGTGTTGAGGAACACATCATCCCCTTCCTGTTTACCGATCAATGCTCTGGCAATCGGTGAACTGACTGAAATCAGGCCATGCTTGATATCGGCCTCGTCATCACCCACGATCTGGTAGGTGAACTCTTCATCGTTATCCAGTTCCAGCACCACCACGGTGGCGCCAAAGACCACTTTGCCACCGGCATCCAGTTTGGTGACATCGATGATCTGGGCATGGGAGAGCTTACCCTCGATATCTTTGATACGCCCCTCAATGAAGCTCTGCTGCTCACGGGCCGCGTGATATTCCGCATTCTCTTTCAGATCACCATGCTCACGGGCTTCAGCGATCGCTTTGATCACTTTGGGTCGCTCGACAGTTTTCAATTGCTTCAGCTCATCTTGCAGATTAGCAGCTCCACGAGCAGTCAACGGTACCTTGTTCATTGCACTCTTCCTCTGTTAAGCCGGTTACTGCTGATGCAGGTCTTGCAGTCGGTTGACGTTGAGTTCATCCAACTGTTTGAGGGCCAGACAGGTCGCCTCGGCACCTGAAATGGTGGTGGTGTAGCTGACCTTGTGCTGCAGAGCGGTACGTCTGATCTCCGCTGAATCGGCAATCGCCTGGACACCTTCAGTGGTATTGATGATGAAACTGACTTCCTGATTCTTGATCGAGTCGACGATGTGGGGGCGCCCCTCCATCACCTTATTCACCCGGGTACATTCAAGCCCCGCATCGAGCAGTGCCTGACAGGTACCACCTGTGGCGCTCAGGGTAAAGCCGAGCTCAACCAGATCCTGTGCCACCTGTACGGCACGCACCTTGTCCGCATTGCGCACGCTGAGCAGGGCCTTGCCACCCTGGGGCAACTGATAGCCCGCACCCATGATCGACTTGTTGTAGGCTTCACCAAATGTGACGCCGACACCCATCACTTCACCGGTGGATTTCATCTCCGGCCCCAGTACGGTATCCACACCGGGAAATTTAACGAACGGGAATACCGCCTCTTTCACGAAATAGTTCTCAGGCACCACCTCTTTGACGATGCCCTGCTCTTTCAGACTGGTACCCGCCATACAGCGGGCAGCAATTTTTGCCAGCTGCATACCGGTGGCCTTGGAGACAAATGGCACAGTCCGGGAAGCCCGTGGGTTCACTTCCAGCAGATAGATCTGATCATCCTTGATGGCAAACTGAGCGTTCATCAGACCCACCACTTTCAACTCCAGCGCCAGCTTGCGCATCTGCTCACGCATCCGGTCCTGAATGGCGGCAGACAGGGTATAGGGAGGCAGTGAGCAGGCGGAATCACCGGAGTGAACACCCGCCTGTTCGATATGCTCCATGATACCGCCGATGAGCACCTCCTCACCGTCGCAGATCGCGTCGATATCCACCTCGATGGCGTCATCCAGAAAGCGATCGAGCAACACCGGAGAGTCGTTGGAGACACTCACCGCTTCCCGCATATAGCGGCGCAATTCATTCTCGCGATAGACAATCTCCATCGCCCGGCCACCCAGTACGTATGAGGGGCGAACAACCAGGGGATAGCCGATCTCTTCGGCCAGTTTGACCGCACTCTCCGAATCACGGGCGGTACGGTTTGGCGGCTGTTTGAGATTGAGTTTCTCGACCAATTGCTGGAAACGCTCCCGATCTTCCGCCAGATCGATGGAATCGGGACTGGTGCCAATGATCGGCGCACCGGCCGCCTCCAGGTCGTTGGCCAGTTTCAGTGGGGTTTGACCACCGTACTGGACGATCACGCCGGCAGGCTGCTCTTTATGAATGACCTCGAGCACATCCTCCAGTGTCAGCGGCTCAAAGTAGAGTCTGTCTGAGGTATCGTAGTCGGTGGAGACGGTTTCCGGATTACAGTTGATCATGATGGTCTCATAACCATCTTCACGCATCGCGAATGCAGCGTGGACACAACAGTAATCGAACTCAATTCCCTGGCCGATGCGGTTCGGGCCACCACCCAGCACCATGATCTTTTTACGCTCACTGGGCAGAGCCTCACACTCTTCCTCATAGGTGGAATACATGTAGGCGGTGCTGGTGGCAAACTCCGCAGCACAGGTATCGACCCGTTTGAATACCGGACGGATACCCGCCTGGTGGCGACGCTGACGGATCTCGGCTTCACTGGCATCGACCAGTTCGGCGATACGCCGGTCGGCAAAGCCTTTGCGTTTCAGAAAACGCAGCCGTTGCTCATCCAGACCTTCAAGACCCTGTCCGGAAATCTCACGCTCGATGTTGATCAGCTCTTCAATCTGTATCAGGAACCAGGGGTCGATGGCACAGATATCGAAGACCTCTTCCAGGCTCATGCCGTAGCGGAAACACTCGGCCACATACCAGAGCCTGGCCGGCCCGGGCAGCCTGATCTCCCGCACCAGGGTGTCTTTGACATGCTCTTCATTGAGATCGAGGATCTCATTGAGACCATACTTGCCGATCTCAAGCCCACGCAGCGCCTTCTGCATCGACTCCTGGAAGGTACGGCCAATCGCCATCACCTCACCCACGGATTTCATCTGGGTGGTCAGGCGGTCATCGGCCTGAGGGAATTTTTCAAAAGCAAACCGGGGCACCTTGGTGACCACATAGTCGATGCTCGGTTCGAAGGAGGCCGGTGTGGCGCCACCGGTGATCTCGTTCTGCAACTCATCCAGGGTATACCCCACCGCGAGCTTGGCCGCCACTTTGGCGATTGGGAAGCCGGTGGCCTTGGAGGCCAGCGCCGAGGAGCGGGAGACCCGGGGATTCATCTCGATGATGATCATCCGCCCGTTCTCCGGATTGATGGCGAACTGCACGTTCGAACCACCCGTCTCCACACCGATCTCGCGCAATACCGCCAGGGAGGCGTCGCGCATGATCTGGTACTCCTTGTCGGTCAGTGTCTGGGCCGGTGCCACCGTGATCGAGTCTCCGGTATGCACCCCCATGGGATCGAGGTTTTCGATCGAACAGATGATGATGCAGTTGTCATTTCTGTCCCTGACCACCTCCATCTCATACTCTTTCCAACCGAGGATCGATTCCTCGATGAGCAGTTCACTGGTGGGAGACAGATCGAGTCCGCGGGTACAGATCTCAACAAACTCTTCCGGATTGTAGGCGATACCGCCACCGCTGCCGCCCATGGTGAAGGAGGGGCGGATGATCGCCGGATAACCGATTTGAACCTGTACCTGCTGTGCCTCTTCCAGACTATGGGCAATCACCGAGCGGGGCATGTCCAGACCGATCTTGCGCATCGCCTGGCGGAACAGATCCCGGTCTTCCGCTTTGTCGATCGCCTCTCTGGAAGCGCCGACCATCTCCACGCCATATTTTTCCAGTACGCCTTCGCGTACCAGATCCAGCGCCGAGTTGAGTGCGGTCTGTCCACCCATGGTGGGCAGCAGGGCATCCGGTCGCTCTTTCTCGATAATCCGTTCAAGGGTACGCCAGGTGATCGGCTCGATGTAGATGGCATCGGCCATATCGGGATCGGTCATGATCGTGGCCGGATTGGAATTCACCAGGATGACCCGGTACCCCTCCTCTTTCAGAGCCTTACAGGCCTGAGCGCCGGAGTAATCGAATTCACAGGCCTGGCCGATAACAATCGGTCCGGCGCCAATGATCATGATGCTTTGTATATCTGTACGTTTTGGCATTAACTCTTGAGTCCGCAAAAAAACGCGAATGAACGCAAATATAAACTAAATAATCGATCTATCGTCATGTTGCCAAACGACGCTTCCTACACCAGGACGAGGCGCCCTAAAATTCAGCAACAATCCAACACTTAACCCAGTCGCACGGAGGTAGTTCATCACCTGGGCATGATGCTCCCCAGTCAGTTGTGACAAAGCCTTGAGTTCCACGAGCAGTCTGTTCTAAACAACAAGGTCTGCCACATAGTGCCCAACAATCTGTCCTTTGTATCTGACATGTAAATTCTTCTGCCTCTCAAAAACCAACCCAGCGCGATTGAGTTCCTGACAGAGCGCATTCTCGTGAACCAGCGCAATAAACCCAGCTCCCAACAGATGGCTGATTTCTAAGCCACATCCGATCATGGGTTTGGATATGGCCTCTCCCTGCCTATCATCAGCAAATCCATTGGCCTTCATTCGCGTCTATTTGCGGACTTCTATCAATTCGATAAAGTGATCGAAGACAGGGGCCACATCATGTGGACCGGGGCTGGCTTCCGGATGTCCCTGGAAACTGAATGCCGGTTTGTCGGTGCGGTGGATTCCTTGCAACGTACCATCAAACAACGAGCGATGTATGGGGGTCAGGCAGTCGGGCAGTGAGGCCTCGTCCACGGCAAAGCCATGGTTCTGGCTACTGATCATCACATTGCCTTTTTCCAGGTCCTGTACCGGATGGTTGGCGCCATGATGACCGAATTTCATCTTCATCGTCTTGGCGCCCGATGCCAGGGCCAACAGTTGATGTCCGAGACAGATGCCGAATACCGGCAGGTCGCTGTCGATGATCTTTCCGATGGCTTCAATGGCGTAGTCGCAGGGTTCCGGGTCGCCAGGACCATTGGAGAGAAACACCCCATCAGGCTGCATCGCCAGTACCTCTTCGGCGGGTGTCTGGGCGGGCACCACGGTGAGGCGACAACCCCGGTCCGCCAACATCCGCAGAATGTTGCGTTTGACGCCGAAATCGTAGGCTACCACATGGTATGGCAGCGACTCGTAGGCCGCGCTGTCCGGCAGGCCCTCTTCCAGTGACCAGGTGCCCTGCGACCACTGATAGCTGGCTGAGGTGGTGACCTCTTTTGCGAGATCCATCCCTTTAAGACCAGGGAACTCCTGAGCCAGATTGGCGGCCACTGAGAGATCCGGGGCATCACCGGCGACAATACAGCCGTTCTGGGCACCCTTTTCACGCAGAATCCTGGTCAGTCGCCTGGTATCGATACCGGCAATGGCGACCACACCATTGCGCTCCAGATAGTGATCCAGCGACTCTTCCGAGCGCCAGTTACTGGTAATCAGAGGCAGATCCCTTATCACCAGACCTGCGGCATGAATCTGGCCGGACTCCTCATCCTCCTGATTGATACCGGTATTACCGATGTGGGGATAGGTCAGGGTGACAATCTGCTGGCGATAGGACGGATCCGTCAATATCTCCTGATAGCCGGTCATGGCGGTGTTGAAGACCACCTCACCGACGGTTTGTCCCTCGGCACCGATGGACTCACCCTGGAATTGGCTGCCATCTTCCAGGACCAGAACTGCTGGTTTTCTCAAGGATCTCTCCGTTACAGGCGTGCAAAAAAGGGCAGACCGCTGAGTGCCTGCCCCCTGAAAAGTTCAAATGCTGCTCCGGGAATGAAAAGTGTTAAGGATCACCCCGAATCTGATGGCCGTATATTGTACTTTATGTCAGGTAAATCTGTCCATCCACTTGGAGCAGAATCAGCCTAGGCTCCCTGCAGCTGATTTCGGGTCCAGCGGATAATGCCGGATTGATCCATGGCGCCGGCCTGCCTGGCCAGCTCCCTGCCCTGATGTATCAGCATCAAAGTGGGAATACTGCGAATGCCATACTGCGCGCCAAGCTGTTGAGCCTCCTCGGTATTCACCTTGATCAACCGAATTTGGGGCTCAAGCTCCTTTGCCGCCGCCTCGAAAGCCGGCGCCATCATTCTGCATGGCCCGCACCAGGGCGCCCAGAAATCGACCAGCAGAGGCAGCTCACTCTTTTGCAGATGACGTTTAAAACGCCCCTCATCGAGCGCCAGAGGCTGGCCACTAAACAGCGGCTGGTGGCACTTGCCGCAATTAGCCTGTTCCGCTGAACGACCAGCCGGAAGACGATTGATGCCATCACAATGGGGGCATACCAGATGCACAAAATCACTCATGAACACTTACCTATCAGCCACACCTGGGCTATCGGCTGAAAATCACAATCCCACCACCCAGGCAGAGCCAATCCCGGCCTGGGCAACAATCTTTCATAACCTCTTGCAGGTTGGTTAATCAGTTGGGGCGTGAGGGAGTGATTTCAAGACTCTGTAGATTGCGATTTTTCAGTATAATGTCGCTCCGTTTGCAAAAAACCGACAGAGGAACTGAACATGGCGGACTCACCATACATCTTCGATGCAACCGCTGAGAATTTTCAGCAAATGGTCCTGGCTGCATCCATGGAGAGACCCGTAGTGGTGGACTTCTGGGCGGAATGGTGCAATCCGTGCAAAGCCCTGATGCCGATCCTCGCCAAACTGGCCGATGAGTACCAGGGCAAATTCCTCCTGGCAAAGGTCAATACCGAAGAGCAGCAACCGTTGGCCGGACATTTTCAGATCCGCAGTATCCCCACGGTAAAGCTCTTTTTTCAGGGCCAGGAGGTCGATGAGTTCATGGGTGCCCTGCCGGAAGCGGAGATTCGCAAGCTCCTCGACAAAGTCATCCCCAGGGAGTCGGACGGACTCGTGGAACAGGCGGAAGCACATCTGCTGCAGGGGAATGCGCAAGAGGCCGGCGTTCTGCTCAAACAGGCCAGTGACCTGGATCCGGAGAACCCAAGAATCCGGCTGGCCTATGCCCGCTATCTGGCAACACTCGGAAAACTCGAGGAAGCTGAGAACATACTCAATGCTTTACCGGATGAAGAGAAACAGAATCCGGACGTGGCAGCCATGCTGACCCGCATCCAGTTTGACCGCGCCACGGCGGACAGCCCACCGGTTGAAGAGCTGGAAAAACGACTTCAGGAAAACCCGGCCGATAGCGAAGCCCTACATCTGCTGGCCTCTCACAAAATCATGGCAAACGACCATGAGGCCGCACTGGAACTGTTGATGAAGCTGCTGCAGCAGGATCGTTCTTACGGGGACAACCTGGCACAGAAAGAGATGCTGAAGGTATTCGAAATGCTTGGCGGCCAGGGTGAACTGGTGAAGCGTTATCGCAACAGGATGTTTAACTTCCTGCATTGAATCCATACATCAGGAGCTGATTGAAGTTGCTGAATCCCGGCCTGCGCCGGGATGACCATGACCGGTGCCGCAAGCGTTAAAAAATTATTGCCTAATCGCTCATAACTCACCCGACATCCCCTGAGCTTCAGGCAAATCGGATGTCAGCTTAACCCGCTCAAGCACCACCCCGCTGATTTCAGTCGCCGCCAGACTCTCAGCAGATCCAGCCAGTTCTGAGATATGTGCCAAAGCGGTCACGTAACCTGACTGATTAGGATTTAAAGAAGTGGAAATGCCCGCCGCTATTCCTTTCTAGGTTAATGAATAACCTGAGAATTCCGTCCTAGCATGACCAGGAGGGGTTCCTATATGGGCCTCAAACGAAAGACAACCACATTTTTTTTCATCCTCACTGTGATCATGGTGGCTGCCCTGGTGGGGGCCAGCCTTTTCTCTTTCAGGTATTTTGCTCTCAGCACCGCCGAAGATCAGGCCCGAACAGCCGCAGAAATCGTCCGGGTGCATCTTACCGAGTCGATGGTCAATGGGACGATCGATAAGCGCAAGACTTTTCTCGATCGGTTGGCTGCGGTCAAGGGACTGTTCAATGTCAGAGTGGTGCGGGGACCCGGGGTGGTAAAACAATTCGGAGCCGGCCTGAAATCTGAACAGCAACTCGATTCCATCGACAAACAGGTAATTCAAACGGCAAAACCCTTCTTCGGCCTGGTCGATTCCAGTGGTAACCAACTGTTTCGCGCCACCATTCCATACGTGGCACAGAGTGAAAATGAGCCACACTGCCTGCAGTGCCATCAGGTGGCAAAAGGCGATGTGCTGGGCGCTATATCACTCTACCTCTCCATTGAGGAACAACGTGACCAGGCATTTCTGATCGTGCTGTTCATGGCTTTAGTGATTGGATTGTTTGCCGTTGTCTCCATGGGATTCTCAAGACGCCTGATCAAACCGCTGATCGACACAGCTGAAGCGGTTCAACTTGCGGTTCACGGGGCACGCAAAGGGGATTTTTCAGCCAGAATCCAGCATCAGAGCGACGATGAGGTGGGACAGATCGCAAAAGACCTCAACATCCTGCTGGTTCTGTTGAGCAAAGGCCTTGAAGGAATCGCCCACAAAGTAGCCGGATTGATTCGCTACAACCAACCGATCGGTGAGAATCAGCTGGCGACAACCATCGAAATGGTGGAGAGCCTTGAGGACGTCTCCCGGTTCAAACAGGCGATTGAAGAAGATGAGACCAAGGAGGAGGTCTACTGGCGTCTATCAAAAGTGATCAATGACGATTTCATGATCGATCACTTCTCAATTTATGAAGTGGCATCAAGCAAAAACAAACTCAAACCCATGGTGGTTGACGGGGTTCCGGGACACGACTGTTGTTGGTGCGACCCGCAGATCCTGGTTCGCGCCGATGCCTGCCGCGCCAAACGTACCGGACATGTGGTGGATGGTATGAGCACAACCGGTATCTGTACAGCCTTCTCCCCCAGGGAAGATCTGGAGGATGCCTATCATGTCTGCATACCAATGATACAGTCGGGTTCCGTAGGCGGTGTCGTACAGGTCGTGACCGATCGAGACCGCAAGGCCCTGGCCTGCAACATGATGCCCTTTATCGAGGTCTACCTGAGAGAGGCCGCACCGGTACTGGAGGCGAAAAGGCTGATGAGCACCCTGAGGGAATCAGCACTACGTGACCCGATGACCGGCCTTCACAACAGGCGGTTTCTGCAAGAGTACGTGGACATTCTTGTCTCCTACACCGATCGCAACAAAAGCAGCTTTTCCGTGCTGATGGCCGATCTGGACTATTTCAAACAGATCAATGACACCTATGGGCATGAAGCTGGGGATGCCACACTGAAGGCGCTGGCGAAAACACTGACCAGCTGCGTAAGGGCCTCCGATCTTGTGATCCGTTACGGTGGTGAGGAGTTCCTGATTATTTTACGTGATACGGATCCGGAGATGAGCCTGCAGGTTGCCGAAAAAATACGCGAAGCCATCGAAAACATGAAAGTGGAGCTGACAGGCACCGTCGTTCAGAGAACCATTTCCGTCGGCGTCTCCGGTTACCCCGATGACAGCAGTAGCTTCTGGCAAGTGGTCAAGTATGCGGACGTTGCTCTCTACCAGGCAAAAGATACCGGGCGTAATAAGGTTCTCCGTTTTATCCCGGAGATGTGGAAAGAGGATGATGCGTATTGAGATGATAGATCGTCTACCCGATACATCGGATGAGATCTCACCATCTCTTACCATTTACTCACGATCCACAAGCTGTTGGCAATTCTTACCAAAGCAGTATAATTCTCAATCTGACAGTGACGGTCTGTGTTAGGTGCAACATACCCACTCTTAACCTGGCCAGATGCAAGGTTCACTAGGGCCTGTTAACACGAATCCAATTGGCCCTAGAAACCGACCACTTCAATTATCTAAAAGATTGACTCGATACGAGACGTGCTACCGTGGGAAATACACTACAAGATCAACTCCTGAAAACCGGATTGGTTGATAAAAACAAGGCCAACAAAGCCAGCAAAGAGCTTCGCAAACAATCACGTCAGCAGCGCAACAAGAAAGAGACAGCCCAACCTACGGCACAACAGCTGAAACAGCAGGAGAAAGCGGCAAAAGACCGGGAACTCAACCTGCGTCGAGAAGAAGCCCGAAAACAGCGGGAAATCGCCGGTCAGATCAAACAGCTGGTCGAAGCCCATCGCCACCCACGCAGCAATGACGAAGATGACAAACCCTTCTATTTCGACAACAAGGGCAAAGTCAAACAGATGTATGTATCAGCGGAGACCCATAAACTGATCATCTCTAAAAAACTCGTCATTGTGAATTGCAATGGGGTATTCGAGTTGGTTCCGAATGAAATCGCGGAAAAAATACGTCAGCGTAATCCCAGCCTGGTCATCGACCTGACCGAGGAAAAGCCAAGCTCGGAGGACGATCCCTATGCTGATTATCAGGTACCTGATGATTTGATCTGGTAAAAACTCTCCTAGGGTTTGAAGGGTATAAGCCATGGCAGTGACACACATTCAAAGATTGAGAATCTTCACAGGGTAAGATTAAACAGACCTGAATGGTGCTTACTCAAACCCTATTTGGTGGGGCATGGCCCCACCAGTTTCGCTTTGATTTAACACAATGAAACACCTTGGCGCTTACTGAGCGACCATCAGTCTTAAGGTTAGCAAGAAGGTAAAGCACCGCCATGATCATCTAAGAAACACACACGCACTGATTTTTTCCGGTCATCAGCACCCGGCAAAGGGGAGGTGCTTATAGTCTTGCTGCTGGTTGGATTGAATGTTAAAGAGACAACAGTGAATTTGAATACAAACTTGGTTCGAATTCCCAGTTTAAATCTCGACGATTGGATACTCAGATAGGCCATGCGAGTATCAATGATTGCGAGTTAATGTAGAGAGTATGCCAATAGCAGAATCTCTATTCGGGTATGCTTCGGGAGATTTGAAGCAGAATACCCTGCTCACTTTCAGCCACTGAAAATCCTTCACAGGTGACCAATCCGGGAACTGCAGCCAACTCTCCGTCGATATAGATCAAGGGTGTTTGAGCCCTTTTCCAGGGGGGCACTCCACGCTCCTGGAAAAGCTTTTTCAGGGATTTGTGATGACCACGACCAGCCGGAACACAACGCTCACCACCCTGACGGAATCGGACTTCAACCTTTCCCTGTTGCCAGCGCTCTCTATCCAGGCCTGCTGAACCAACTGTTGCAATCAGGATTCCCAACTCACATGGCAGTACCAGCTTCTCTTTATTCTGCCAGTCAATGGACTCCGGCAGGGGTTCCGCAGGTCTGCTTTGTCTGAGGATCAGATCATCCCGATAGCGGCGAATCTCCCAGCCACTCCAGACTACCAACGGTTCTGCATCCTCGCGCCCGTGAATCGACTCTTTTTCAATCCGCATCAACTTTTTTGAGTTGGGCATTGGCGCCCCGTTGAGTTCGATCCAGAAGCGCAACAGATGTCTGATCCGCATTGAAGACATCTCCCGCAACAACGCCACTGAAAGGCTGCCGGACTGGGCCTTTTGCACCCGCTCCAGCTCCACGGCCATCTCCTCCCTTGCCAGTGTCAGCATCTCACCACTGAAGCGGGCGGAGCGGGCGAGGGTAACTGGGGCCGCAGGCCAACGGGACTGCAGCAGAGGCATCACACGGTGGCGGATAAAGTTACGGTCAAATCGCTGATCCTGATTGGATGGATCCTCCTGCCAGCGTAACCCCTTCTCTTCTGCATAGGCCTCGATCGACTGCCTGGATTGATGCAACAGGGGTCTTGCCAACCAGCCTGGAGAGAATTCGCTGAGCAGAGGCATTGCCGCCAGACCAGCCGGACCGCCACCTCTCAGCAGCTGCAGCAACAGGGTTTCAGCCTGGTCGTCCTGGTGCTGAGCCGTGAGCAACAGGTCACCGGGTGAGAGCTGTCTGGCCAAAGCCTGATAACGGGCTGCGCGGGCCAGAGCCTCAAGGCTGTGACCCTTTTTCGGTTGCAGATCAAGCGCCAGGGTAATCAGGGGAATACGATAGCCGGCACAAACCGCTTCGCAGTGCTGCTGCCAGGCATCCGCTCCGGCCTGTAAACCATGATGAACATGGATCGCCTGCAGGGGATAAGGGAGCTGCGGAACAAGCTCATGCAGTAGATGGAGCAGCACGCATGAGTCCAGACCGCCGCTGAATGCCAGATAACAACAGCCTGCCTGTGGCAGGCTGTCGAGAGTCTGTTTCAATTGGTCTGGTGAGAGGGACACGGGAGATCCCTGAGGATTACTCCCCGGAGAACTGGCCGTACTGCATCAACCGCTGATAGCGGGTATCGAGCAGTTTGTCGATGGCCATACTGGTGATGTTGTCGATGCCTTCCAGCAGCGCGTGCTTGAGGTTCTTCGCCATGGTTTCGATATCCCGATGGGCTCCACCAAGGGGCTCGGCAACGATTTCATCAATCAAACCGAGCTCTTTCAGCCGATCGGAGGTAATCCCCATGGCTTCCGCCGCCAATGGCGCCTTTTCAGCACTCTTCCACAGGATCGAGGCACACCCCTCCGGTGAAATCACCGAATAGGTGCTGTACTCCAGCATCAAAATCCGGTCCCCGACACCGATCGCCAGGGCGCCACCGGAACCGCCTTCTCCAATCACCGTACAGATAATCGGCGTTCTCAGACCGGACATCACCTTGAGATTACGTGCAATCGCCTCACTCTGCCCCCGCTCCTCAGCACCGACCCCAGGATAGGCTCCCGGGGTATCGATGAAGGTCATGATCGGCAGTTTGAAACGCTCTGCCAGCTCCATCAGTCGCAACGCCTTGCGGTAACCCTCAGGGCGAGGCATGCCGAAATTCCGATAGAGCTTGTCCTTGGTGTCACGCCCTTTCTGATGGCCGATCACCATCACCGGACGCCCTTCCAGACGGGCCATTCCACCGATTATGGCGTGGTCGTCTGCAAAAGTGCGGTCACCATGGAGCTCATGAAATTCATCAAAGATCCGATCGATGTAATCGAGCACATAGGGCCGTTGTGGATGACGTGATAGCTGGGAGATATCCCATGGCTTCAGGTTGGAGAAGATCGACTCTGTCAGCGACTGGCATTTGGTTTCCAGTCGGGTGATCTCGTCCTGGATATTGATTTCATTATCGCTGCCCACCAGACGAAGCTCTTCAATCTTCGCCTCGAGTTCTGCGATCGGTTGTTCGAATTCTAGAAAGTTCAGGTCCATGACGGGAAATATACCGGAAAACAGCCCATTGGGACAGCCCAGCCTGAATGCTGTTACAGACCGGAGTAGGTGAAAAAAAAGCCCGAGAAGTTATTGGTTTAGGCCAATTACCTCTGCGTCTCAGCTGAGATCAGCCAATCCCACAGCTGCCACCGGGACATCCGCCGCCTGTAGCACAGGGGGGAACAGGATCACTGCCGACTCCGCCGGTTATCACATTCCCTCCGGTGGCGAGTCGTTTCACCGGGCTTTCAGCCGGAGTATCCCCCGCTTCAATACCCGCTTTGCTGCAGAGTTCTCCCCAATTAAGGATCTCTTCACTCATTCGGTGACTGACCTCAACCACCCGGCCATTGGCTTCGCATCTGTAATCGTATGTCGGCATTGTATGCTCCTGAATACTTCACATCGGACCTACTCGACAGCGGCTACTGAAGGGCCGATGGATTCAATCGACCGCACCTGAAGCCTCTCTCAGGCGGGCATGAAGCAATCCGCTGAATTCAGCAGCCACTCCTCCATCGCTCTCTATTACGGATACCGCCTTGAGGCGTGCCCTGCCCTTCAGTCGCAGATTCTCGAGAAAGCTGTCGAAGGTCTCTCTCTCAATGTTACAGTGGGCAACGATATCACCGATTACCGGCTTACGGTACTCTATCTCACCCCTTGCCATCACCAGTTCTGCCCCCTCGGGCAGACGGGATTGAACCAGTCCCCAGGCGGAGAGAGTGGCGATCGCATAGAGAGAACCGGCAAATGCGGTACCGTGTACATTATGGTTCTGCTCACCACCGCCAGTAACCGTAATCCCACCATCCGTGAGAGAAGAGACACGAAACGCCATCTCTGCTGCAATCGGAATACCTTCACGAATACGCTGTTCCAGTTGGCTGCTATTCATTTTGAACCGAAACTCTCTTTGTAGGTGTCGCGCAACTCTGCCTTCTGCACCTTGCCCATGCTATTGCGCGGTAACTCATCGACAAAAAAGACCCGCTTGGGTTGTTTGAAGCGTGCCAGCCTCCCCTGTAGCGGTTCGATGATCTCCTGATCGCCGAGCTGACGACTGCCATCCTTGACCACGATGGCCGCCACAGCCTCACCGAAATCCGCATGGGGCACACCGACTACTGCAGATTCCGCCACCCCCGGGATGGTATCGATTACCGCTTCAATCTCTTTCGGGTAGATATTGTACCCCCCGGAGATGATCAGATCCTTGGCACGCCCGACGATGGAGATACGACCTGTCTGGTCCATGATTGCATTGTCACCGGAGATGAACCATCCTCCCTGACGAAACTCCGCAGCGCTCTTTTCCGGCATCTGCCAATAGCCTTTGAAAACATTTGGCCCTTTCAACTCCAACACACCGATTGCACCCCGAGGCAACTCATTTCCATTGTTGTCGGCAATGCGTACCGAGACACCGGGCAATGCATAGCCGACTGTACCGGCCAGACGATCGCCATGATAGGGATTTGAGGTAATCATGCCCGCTTCTGTCATACCGTAACGTTCAAGTATTTGAAATCCGCTGCGTTGCTCAAACTCCCGATGGGTTTCCGCCAGCAAGGGAGCGGAACCGGATATGAAGAGTCGCATCTTGCTACACAGTTCCGGAGTCAATCTTGCGTCACTCAGGAGTCTGGTATAGAAGGTCGGCACACCCATCATGACCGTGCAATCCGGCAGACGATCAATAACCTGACCTGTATCGAATCTGGAGAGAAAATATACTGTCGAACAACCAAGTAGTGCACAATGCAATGCAACGAACAAACCATGTACATGAAACACCGGCAGTGCATGCAGCAATACATCATGTTGATCCTGCCAATGCCAATAGCTGTGTAGCACCTCTGCATTGGAGGCCAGATTGTGATGGGTCAGCATGGCGCCTTTGGAGCGGCCGGTTGTACCCGAGGTATAGAGTATCGCTGCCAGATCATCAGCTTCTCGTTCTACCACGGTCATTTCAGGCGTTAAACTTTCCAGGCCGTGCATAAGATCCCCATCACCATCACTACCCAGGGTTCTGATGTGGGGCACCTTACACGCCAGGGATAGATCAAATAAGCTCTCCCGCTCAATCGGCTGACAGATAAGCAGTTGCGGTTTTGAATCCGTCATAAAATAGCTGACCTCGGCCGTTGTATAGGCCGGATTGAGCGGAGTGTAGATGGCACCGATCCGCAGACAGGCCAGATAGACAAGCACAGACTCAGGCGATTTTGACACCTGCACCATCACCCGATCGCCAGGCTCAACATTGAGTTCCAATAGTCTTGCCGCAACACAACCGGTCATCCTGTCCAACTCTGAAAACAGAAGCGGTCGGCGCCCCGGGGTGATCAGAAACGGTTGGCTTGCTGTTTTTTCAAAACGATCGCCTACGAGACGAAGATAGAGATTATGATTGGTCATGCAATATTTAAACTTAACAAGTAGCTTATTCGGCCCTGCGAGATTTTGCTTTATGTTCCACTGCTCAAGGCAGTTGAACTATTAACCCGGTAACAGAATAGTCTAGTTACAGCCACTGTAGAGTTAAGACAACAGCGCAAATTGCAAGCAACAGTGACTACCAAGCATCACCAAAAGCCTTCTCCCGGATGAACAATGCTATCGACTCGTGATTCTGCATCAGGGTTCGCTTAAGAACTCTAATCAGCAGGCGAATTCCCAACATGCCATTCATTTGGAATATAACTGTTATTCATATTCTCAATATCAAATTGATTGCGCATTAATATAACAGCGTAATTTTTTTAGTCATACTAAATCCTTAAAAATCATTGACAATCAGGCTAGTTGAATAGTGAAATGACCTACAATTGATGTTGTAATTATGTGTTCCAGTGACTTTATTTTATATTTTCTTCACGTCACCGAACCCGTGCATGACGCACAACCATCAATCGATAATCTCAATATTCTGGAATCTTGCGTGTATGGAAACCGCAGATACTTAAGGGAGAGCTAGAAGGATCTTCTGTCGAATCAAGTGAGCATGCAGTATTCCATACGTTACTCACCAACCACGCTCATACAGATTATCTGTATGAGACAAACAGGGAATCATCACTATTTTTGGAAGACTCGATCGCTTGCAAGTTCTCGCCACCACCTCGTCTCATCTCCTCAACCACAACCGGACATGTGGCATCGCTGTATCCTGCATACAGGTCCACAAGGAGGTATGCACTCTCTGATCACCGGGAAAACATCGACCCAGGCAACCATGCTTTCCGTATTACAATCACGTTGCAACTAAAACGAATCGTTTGATATGGATTTCATATAAAAAGTTTTATTTCTTCAAGGCAGGAGAGACCCGATGGCAGAGAGCAGCCCGGTACGTTTTGGGATCTTTTTCAGATTGTCGATTGAGATGATACTGATAGCAATACTACCTTTGATGCTGGTTTGGCATACCTGTCATTCAGTCAGTGACCAAATGGCTGAACAACAACCACCCAAACATATAGGAGGGCAACATGGTTGACGGCGGTATTCTTGACCATCGACAATTCATCAAGGCGCTAGTTACCCTCTGCAGAGAGAGATCCAGCGGTACTGTCTTCTACAACCTCAGCAGCGGACTATCCGCACGCATCGTCATGAATCGAGGTGAAATCACTTGGTTAGCCTATGCAGAACACCGGGGTGTCGAGGCGATCGAAGCGATCCGACTGATCGACAGTGGCCGGATGAGCTTCAATCCTTCGCTTAAATTGACCATCGGCAAGCAGACTCTGCCAACCACACCTGAAATTCTGAAGATGATCAATACACGAAGTCATGAGCGTAAAAACCGGCCAAATGGGTCCGCTCACAATACAACAAATTCCAGGCCCATAAACAGTAAAGCCACTTCTGGAAAGGTCTTCAACAAAAATGACGTATGCGAAGTAGTTATCAGGGAGTCGATTGAGTTCATTGGCCCGATAGCCAAAATCGTCTGTGACGATTATATGAAAACCCAACCGACACAAATCAGCCTGAACAGTGTGCATCGATTAATCGATACCATGGTGATCGATATCAATGATGAAGCCAAAGGCCATCTGTTTAAAGACCGTGTCAGGGAAATGTTGAAGCTGGATTGATCCATAGCCTCACGCCCTCTTTTCTCACCACACAATCAGATCGATCAATACGGCTTTTGATTCAATGTGCCTGTTACAGGCATTCAAACGCCAATGGTTTCAGGGTTTCTGAACAACAATTTCCGTTACCCATTATTACTCCTGACAACGACCGATTTTTTTCATCGTGTTCTGTTGAATCTATTTTGATCCAAGCTTCGTATACCTCTACGTAGCCAGATATCGCTACACAGTTTGATTACATAAATTCCATACCAACCTTTGGAGCAACGAGATGAACAAGAGTGCAAAAACTGCCATTATTGCCGGCGCAATCACCACGGCCCTGACCCTGGGACAGGCCCATGCCGCCGGATCGGCAAATACGGAAAAATGTTACGGTGTCGCGAAAGCGGGCAAGAACGACTGTAAGGCAGGACCGGGTACCAGTTGTGCCGGCTCCTCCAAGGTCGATGCACAGGGCAACGCCTGGATGCTGGTTCTGAAAGGAAGCTGTGAAAAGATTGTTGGCGGCAGCCTGGCAGAAAAATAATCCGTGGATGGCATCCCGCTGGATCAACTGCGGTTTCACCGGCGGGATCCACGATGGCAGTTAATCTCTCCAGCCATACTATCCGTCAGCCCGATAGAGTAGCTCCAGGTAATTTCGACATTGGATCAGCTGTTCGGATGCAAGCTTTGGTTCATTCATCACTTTTGACAGCACAAAAGCACCTTCAAAGGTGGTCAGCAGGTGATCGGCAACTTGTGTATGGGTGACTGGAAGCTGAGGCGTGTAGAGTTGATTGACCGCTTCAAGTTTATGACTCAACTGATCCCGCCAGAAATGCATCATCTCCTCGATTCTGCTCATCACATCTTTTGAGATGGCGCCGCTCTGATAACAGTAGGCCGCATACAGACAACCGGGAAACGGATCCTCAAGCTGCTCTGTCATTTCGATAAACAGGCCGATGAAGATCAACAGCTGCTGCAGCGGATCCCGAGCCAACTGTTCAGCCTTCGCCATATAATCATGAAAGTGGTGCTGATCCTGATCGGCATAGCGTTCGATCAAAGCCGCTGCCAGATCATGCTTGGTTTTGAAATGGTAGAAAAAGGTCCCTTTGGTCACCCCGGCTTCAACGATGACTTTATCTACCGAGGTACCGGTGAGTCCAACATTCAATACCATCTGTTGGGCTATATCCATGATCTTGTTGCGGGTAATTGTACCGTCACGAGGCATATTTGGCTCCAAGTGTTAAACCATTTCCCGGTTTTTCTCCGTTGATTTTATACCATGATTCAGAAACCCGGCCCAATTGCAGTACAAGCGGCAGGCCACCCACCGAGCAAATCATATATTTTCTTTTTTATTCATATATTTACAGCTATCAAAATTAATTTTCATTGCTGTATTGTCTGCTTAAAATCCTTTCACCTAGGCTAGGTATACCGCACACAGAATTCAAACCAACGGAGGAATCCAAATGTGTAATGCCTGTATACCCATGCCCACCCAGGGCAAAAGCGTCGAGGCCTTTGCCGACCAACTGATGGATATGCTGAACCAGGGCGCGCTCTCCCTGATGGTCTCGATCGGTCATCGTACCGGCCTGTTCGATGCCTTGGCAGAACTCCCGGCGACCACACTGACCCAGATCGCCAACCATACCGGTCTCAATCAGCGCTACGTCAAAGAGTGGCTCGCCACCATGGTATCGGGAGGCATCCTGGATTACGATCCGCAACAGCAGCACTACAGCCTGCCTGACAGCCATGCTGCCCTGCTGACACGCTCTTCCTCTCCGGACAATATGGCTGTATTCGCCCAGTATATCGGCTTGATGGGGCAGGTTGAGGATAAGGTGATTGACTGCTTTCGCCTCGGAGGCGGTGTTGGTTATGAACACTACCCACGCTTTCATGAAGTGATGGCGGATGACAGTGGACAGACTGTATTGGCGGCCCTGGACGAACATATCCTGCCACTGATTGATTCACTGATCCCATCACTCGAATCGGGTATCCGGGTTCTGGACATCGGTTGCGGCCGTGGCCGGGCGCTGTGCCATCTCGCCGCCCGCTTTCCCAACAGTCGGTTTGTCGGTTATGAACTCTCAGAAGAGGCGCTTGATTATGCCCGTAATGCCGCCAGGCAGATGGGACTGGACAATCTCCGATTCGAGCAACGTGATCTGACCGGGTTCGAAAAGCGAGCGGAAATGGATGAGTTTGATCTGGTGACCGCCTTCGATGCCATTCACGATCAGACCACACCGCAAAGCGTTCTCAACGGCATACATAAAACTTTGAAGTCAGGCGGCACCTTTCTGATGCAGGACATCAGGGCTTCGAGTCATCTGGAGAAGAATATCGATCATCCGATCGGACCCTTGCTCTATACCCTCTCCACCATGCACTGCATGACAGTCTCCCTGTCCAATGGCGGGGCAGGTCTGGGCACCATGTGGGGTGAAGAGCAGGCGCTGGAGATGTTGAGCATCGCCGGTTTTGACTCGGTCGCCGTGCATCAACTGGATCACGATATCCAGAACAACTTTTACGTCATGCGCAAAGCTTGAGCTGTCGACTGCTTTGAATCTGCTCAGCCACCGCTGGCCGGTCTTTGTCGATTGGCTGCCGGTGGCTGCTGCTTGCCAAAGGCGGCCTGACCCGCAGAGTGCCGATAACCCACACTGACCGAGCCCACCCCGAAGAGCTGCTCGAGGCGTTTCAACAGTTCATCCGTGGGATTGACCCGCCAATCCTTGCCCAATTGGATATCGCCGCTGGCCTCTGCATTCCGATAGTGAAGTCTCACTCCAGTGGTCCCGCCAAGATAGGGGGAGAGTGTCTGCTCCAGGCTTTCACAGAGCAGCCCCGGTTCCAGTTGATCGGTTCGCATGTGTATATTCAGCATCCGGGCGTAGTGTGATCTGGCCTGCTCTATGGTCAACAGATTATCGGCACGGATACTCAATCCGCCACGAAACTCGTCGTAGTTGAGCATACCTGAAACCACCAGAATCTTGTCCGCCGATATCAGATCCCGATGCTGCTCATAGTTCTCATTGAACAGGGTGCACTCGATGCGTCCGCTGCGATCATCCAGCAACAGGGTACCCATACGGCCACGCTGGGTTTGACGATGGGAAGCGGTAACCACCAGACCGCTGACAACCACCGGAACGCCCCGACGACGCTGTCCTCCGGCCGGCGCACCATCGAGACTCAGATCACCGATACGGCTACTGCAGATAGAGTCCAGCTCTCCCAGATAGCGATCGATGGGGTGGCCGGTGAGATAGAGCCCAAGAGTCTCCTTCTCACCCTGCAGACGCTGCTCCTCCTCCCACTCTTCCACATCCTTGGGAATCACCTGGGTATGACTCGCCTCCGCCGGTTGTGGCTCTCCCATGCCGAACAGATCATTCTGTCCGACCGCTTCCATGGCATGGTGTTGCTCCGCCAGTTTCAGCGCCAGGGGCAGTTGCAACATCAGGGTTGCCCGGTTGGCTCCGAGACCATCCAGGGCACCGGCGCGGATCAGTGACTCCAGCACCCGTCGGTTGACCTTGCGTAGATCGATGCGCCGGCAGAACTCAAAGATATCTTCGAATACCCCGTGACTCTCACGCTCCTGAATCACCGATTCGATGGCCGACTCACCAACCCCTTTGATCGCACCCAGACCATAAACCACGGTCTGTTCATCGATTGCGGTAAACTTGTAGTGGGAGAGATTCACCTGGGGTGCTTCGACTTTCAGTTGCATGCGCCGGCACTCTTCGATCAGCGGCACCACCTTATCGGTATTGTCCATATCCGCTGAACAGACCGCCGCCATAAAGGCAGCCGGATAGTGAGCTTTCAGCCACATGGTCTGATAAGAGACCAAGGCATAAGCCGCCGAGTGGGATTTGTTGAAACCGTATCCGGCAAACTTCTCCATCAGATCGAAGATGTAGGTGGCTGTCGCCTCCTCAACACCCCGCTCCACCGCGCCTTTGCGAAAGATCTCCCCCTGCTTGGCCATCTCCTCGGGTTTCTTTTTACCCATCGCCCGACGCAACAGATCGGCGCCACCCAGCGAATAGCCAGCCAGCACCTGGGCGATCTGCATGACCTGTTCCTGGTAGAGGATAACGCCATAGGTAGGCTTCAGGATCGGCTCCAGATCCGGATGGGGGTAGGCGACTTCTGCACGACCATGTTTTCGATTGATGAAATCATCCACCATGCCCGACTGCAGCGGCCCGGGTCGGAACAGGGCAACCAGCGCGGTTATATCGTCGAAGCAGTCGGGTTGCAGCTTCTTGATCAACTCCTTCATGCCTCGGGATTCAAGCTGGAATACCGCTGTGGTCTCAGCGCTCTTCAGCAGCTTGAAGGAGCCTTTGTCATCCATCGCAATGGCATTGATATCCAGGGGTTCAAGGTTCTGCTTGACCCGTTCCCCATTGACCGCCTTCAGCGCCCAATCGACGATGGTCAGGGTACGCAGGCCGAGAAAGTCGAATTTGACCAGCCCCACCTTCTCCACATCGTCCTTATCGAACTGGGTTACCAACCCCTCGCCATTGGCTTCGCAGTAGAGGGGGGTGAAGTCGGTGAGCAGACCTGGCGAGATCACCACGCCACCCGCATGTTTGCCTGCGTTGCGTGCACAACCCTCCAGCTTCTTCGCCATATCGATGAGCTCACCCACCTCCTCATCGGTCTGGTAGGAGTGCTTGAGATCATCACTCTCATTCAGTGCCTTATCCAGGGTCATGCCGATCTCGAAGGGGATCATCTTGGCCACCCGATCGGTAAAGCCGTAGGGATGACCAAGCACACGTCCCACATCCCGCACCACAGCCTTGGCCGCCATGGAGCCGTAAGTGATGATCTGTGAAACCGAGTCCCGTCCGTAGCGATGCGCCACATAGTCGATCACCTGGTCTCGCTTATCCATGCAGAAATCCACATCGAAGTCGGGCATCGAGACACGCTCAGGATTGAGAAAGCGCTCGAACAGCAGCTCATGCTCGATCGGATCGAGGTCGGTGATCTTGAGTGCATAGGCAACCAGGGAGCCGGCACCTGAACCACGTCCGGGGCCGACCGGAATATCGTTGTCCTTAGCCCACTGGATGAAGTCGGCAACGATCAGAAAGTAGCCAGGAAATCCCATCGAGTTGATGACATCGAGCTCCACCTGCAGACGTTCGTCGTAGATCTTGCGCTGCTCCGCAAACTCCGCCGAGCCAGTATCAAAGATATGATTCAGTCGCCAATCGAGACCTTTGCGGGACTCCGCTTCGAGAAACTCCTCGATGGTCATCCCCTCTGGAATCGGGAAATCGGGCAGAAAGTTCTTACCCAGTGTCAGCTCAATGGTGCAGCGTTTGGCAATCTCCAGGCTGTTTTGCAGCGCCTCGGGAATATCGGAAAACAGCGCCTCCATCTCTTCCGGGCTGCGCAGATACTGCTGATCACTATAGTTTTTCGGCCGTCTTGGATCGTCGATGGTACGACCTTCATGAATGCAAACCCGCACTTCATGGGCATCGAAGTCACTCTGCTGGAGAAAATGGGTGTCGTTGGTGGCCACCACCGGCACCCCGAATTCAGTTGCCAGCGCCACACTCTGATGCAGGCAGCGCTCCTCATCCGCCCGTCCGGTCCGATGCAGTTCGAGATAGTAGCGGTCACCAAACAGCTCAAGCCATCCCTTCAACAGATGTTTGGCCTGCGAGGAATTCTCCGCCAGCAGTGCCCGACCCACATCACCGTGACGACCGGCGGAGAGAGCGATCAGGCCCTCAGTATTGCCCATCAGCCACTCCCGCTCCATCAGTGGCCGCCCCAGGTGCTGGCCTTCCCGGTAGCTGCGGGATACCAGTCGGGTCAGATTCTGGTATCCCACCTGATTCTGTACCAGCAGCACCAGTCGGTAGGGGGTGTTCACATCATCCGGATTGCGAATCCAGGCATCCACTCCGGCGATCGGTTTGACACCGGCCGCCAGGGCCGCCTGGTAGAAACGCACCAGGGCAAACAGATTGGATTGATCGGTCAGGGCGACAGCCGGCATCCCCTGCTCCGCTACCTGCTTGACCAGCGGTTTGACCCTTACAAGGCCGTCAACCAGCGAGTATTCGGAATGCACACGAAGATGTACAAAGCTCGCTGCCATCGTTTACCAAGAGCCCTTTGACGTTGCATTTTGAACAGTGAATAGCACTTGCGGAACCGAGTCACTCATAAGAAATCTGGATTATTGTTGAGTCCAACCGACCTGGCTATTCTAACCTGAAATGAACTCAAAAGATGAGCCCGCAATTGCCTTTTGCCGACCTCTTCAAACGTAGCATTGGCTAACTATTTGCCCGGGAGAAGCATCCGAAATAGACTCGGAATAGTAGTTATTCCTTCTATATTTCAACAGCATAAACCCAGCATCCCAAATCAGAGTCACCCCCCCTGATCAGCGACCAGTTACCAGTTCCAATACAGGCCAAAGGTCAATTTGATGCTATAAAATACCATCGATGCGATTGATATGGGATTTATCACTATTTGACTGATCGACATCAACTTCCCTCTCTGGAAATGTCCCTTGTTAGACGTTAATCTCCACACTTCGCTTCTCAGGCAGATAGGGAATTCACATGAAATACAGCCTAACAATCACACTCATTGCCGCTTTTACACTACTCACCGGATGCGCTGTAGTCAGCAATAATACAAAGCTTGTCCCGAACCGGGACCAGACTGCCATCCAGAACTTCTATGTCATCCACCAATCCCAGGATAAGCGTAATATCGACGCCGAAATCAGTGAGCTGTTGCGAGAGAAAGGCTTTCAGGCCACTCACGGTCCAGCCGCAAAAATAGCCTCCGATACCGATATTCTGGTTACCTATGAAGATCGCTGGTTTTGGGATATGTCCAACTACCTGATTCAACTCAATGTTGAATTTCGTGACGCGAAAAGTCGTTACCCCATAGTAGCCGGAGAGACGATTCGTACCTCTCTTGCCCGCAAGTCCACCAAGGAGATGGCTTCGGAAACCATCGACGCCATGTTTTTGAAAATTGAAAAGGGTGAATAAAATGAAAGGATTCAATCAATCAGGAGTTCTGCTACTGGTAGCGATCTTTCTCCTCATTACAGGATGCGCGCAGACCAAACAGTTGACATCAGAGGGGATTACTCCGGAAGGTACTACCGTTGGCAGACATTTCAACGACACCCTCTCGGTTTCAGTTTCCGGAGGCAGGGAAAAGGACCCTCTCGGCATAAACGAAGTGCCCAATGAGACACTGCAGAATGCTGTCAAGGATACCATCGTGGAAACCAAACTTTTCAAGCAGGTGGTTGATAAGAATCCGGACTACAAACTGGAACTTTTCATTGTCAAAGTCGGGCAACCCGTTGCCGGTAAAGATATGACTGTCAATGTTGAGATAGCCTGGGCATTGAAAATGGGCAGCTCTGAAAAAGTAGTCTGGAAGCGATCGATTGTCACTTCCGCAGTTAAGACCCGAGAGGATGAAAGCATTGCGGCAAACCGAATCATGCTGGCGACCGAAGCGGCGACAAAACTGAATATCGAACAGGGCGTTGAAGCGCTATCCAATATTTAACCAGCGAAAGCAGACCTCCGGCAGTTGATTAAACAGGATTGTCGACTGCCGGAGGTTTCAGCATTCCCAGGCATGAGGGGCTCAGCCCGAATAGACACCGGCATAGGCGATCCCGGTGAGATGAGCCATCTCCCGATCGAAGGTGGTCAGATCATCCAGGGAGAATCCGTTCAGGTGATCATGACCACAGGCCCGTGCCATCACCTGCATCAATTCAGTTGATGCGCGGAAGAAGTTGTTCAACTGCCCGGCCCCCTTCTCGATCTTCAGACCCTGTCTCAATTCCGTTTTCTGGGTGGCGATACCCACCGTGCAGTTACTGGTGTAGCAGGCGCACATACCCAGGCAAGCGATATTGCCTCAATCCAACAAACGCTTTACCGGCCCGAAAGATCGGCGATGGATGGGAGAAACGCCCAGATCCTCCAATCCCTGTAGGTGTTGCTTGGTGGGGTAACCCTTATGCCTGGCCAATCCATAACCGGGATACTTCAGATCCAGTTCAACCATCTCTCTGTCCCTGGCGACCTTGGCAATGATCGAAGCCGCACTGATCACCTCAACACGACTGTCACCACCGATCACCGCTTCGGCACTGCAACTCAATTGTGGCAGATGCTTGCCATCCACCATGGCATGACCGGGGGCTTCCGCCAACCCCTCAACCGCCCGCTTCATCGCCAACAGACTGGCTTGCAGAATGTTGATACGATCGATCTCTTCCACCTCTGCACGTCCAAGAGACCAGCTGTAAGCCCTTTCACGGATGATCAGATCGAGGCTCTCACGCCGCTTTTCACTCAGCTTCTTTGAATCGGCAAGCCCTTCGATCGGTTGTTCAGGGTGGAGTATGACGGCAGCCGCCACAACCGGCCCGGCGAGCGGACCCCGGCCGACTTCATCAACCCCAGCGATAAGCTGAGCAATAGGCAGTTTCTGTTTCGATTTCATATGCGCGGACTGTTTCAAATTGGATTCTGCGGGTTACTGATCGGCAATATCATCCATTAACTGCTGCGCCATCAACTTCCTGTCCAGTTTGCCGTGAGGATTGGTTGGCATTGAGTTACGAATGATAATCCGGCTGGGAATCATATAGCTGGTCAACTGTTTTTTACAGAGATTGATCAACAGCTCTTCGGTAACCCCTTGATCCACCTTGGGTGCAACGATCAGCACAATGGATTGACCCAGCACTGGATGGGGTATCCCCAGGGCCACCACTTCGTTCAACAATCCCGTAGCCTGAAAAATTGATTCAATCTCATGTGGACTGACCCGATAACCAGAGGTTTTGATCTGATCATCGGCTCGCCCGATGAAGTAGAGATAACCATCACCATCCCGCTTCACAATATCACCGGACCATACAGCAATCGATTGATCCGGGCTGTCGGGAATCGGACGAAACCGCTGCCGGGTGGCCTGATCATCTTTCCAGTAACCCTGGGCCACCAATGGGCCCAGATGAACCAGCTCACCAGGTTCATCGATTTCACAGGGCTTACCGTCAGCTCGCAATACCCTTACTTCGGCGTTGGGTATCGCCTGCCCCATGGAGGTTGGGCGACGATCGAGCTGATCCGGCGACAGATAGGTTGAGCGAAAGGCTTCGGTCAAACCGTACATCAGATAGATATCGGTATCCGGCAGATTACGCCGTAACTGCCCTGTAGTCTCCACCGGCACCACGCCACCTGAGCTGGTGATATACCTGAGATGGTCTGCAACTTCTGCTGGCCACTTCAGCTCAACCAGCGCATTCCAGAGCGGTGGTACTGCGGCAAGGCCGGTAATACGCTCTTTGACCAGGGTATTGATCACCTCCATCGGCAACAGATAGTTGATCAATACCGCCGTAGCGCCCACCAGAAACGCGGTTGTCAGCTGACTCATCCCATAGTCGAAACTGAGTGGCAGGACGACCAGAATCCGGTCAGAGGGGCGGTTATCCAGATACTCGGCCACACTCTTCGCGCCGACCACCATGTTACGGTGACTCAGCATCACCCCTTTGGGGCTGCCGGTACTGCCGGACGTATAGAGCAAAGCGGCGAGATCGGTGTCACTGATTTGCGGCAGACCTTGCGGCTGATCCAGATGCATGAAGCCATCCCATGAGAAGAGATGCTGCACACCTGCCGTGGCTTCACTGATATCGCAATCATCGATCACCACCAGATTGTTCAGATCCACGGCTTCATCGAGATCATCCACCAACGCACGATATTTACCGCAGGTTGTGATCAGCAGTTTGGCATCGCAATCTTTCAGGATATGCAACACCTGGTGGGGTTTGAGCACCGGATTGATCGGCACGAACACCGCTGCAGCGGCCAGAGTACCAAAGATGGCAATCACATTTTCCAGGCATTTCGGCAGATAGATCGCTACACGATCCGAGGGCTCGATGCCGATTGTCTGCAGTGAACCTGCAAACAGCCGAAGCTGACTCTCCAGTTGTATATAATTGAGCAGCGAGGACTTATACTGCAGCGCTGGCTGTTCCGGCCTGTCGATGGCAGACTCAAATATCAGCTCGTGTAGTAGTGCAGCCATTGCCTGAAATGTGCCTCCTTATATCCGCTTACTGACGCATCCTATCGAAAACCGATAAGGGCCTGTCTATCGGTTTTGGAACCATCTCCAAAGCCTCCGTTAATCCGGCAATGAATTCAATTTCAGCCGGATAGTGCCCGCCTCTTCATGCTTTCGGGCCAATCAATTCGAGAACCAGATCCGCTGCCCTGTCAGCCGCATTCTGCCGTAGGTGCAGGTGGATCTGCTGATAACGCTTGGCAATTTCCTCACGCTGCTGCGAATCATCCAACAGATCGATGATCGCCTGCCCCATCAGTTCCGCCTGGCAGGCCTCTTGCAGAAACTCCGGCGCCAGCATCTTCTCAGAAAGCAGATTGGCTATCGCCACATAGGGCGTCTTCAGCAGCTTGAACCGACGGATCAACCAGGCTGTAAGCGGTGACAATCTGTAGGCAACGACCATCGGCTTCTTCAGTAACAGTGTCTCAAGCGTAGCGGTACCGGAAGCGGTCAAAACCAGATCTGCGGCGCCGATCGCCAGCCTGGATTCACCGTCAAGCAGTTTCACATCCACACTCGGCGTTTGCTTTGCCAAGGCAGCCTGAAACGCCTGCTTGATTGTCTCGTTCACCATCGGTGCGACAAACTGCAGTTCAGGTTTTTGCCGCTTCAACCAGCAAGCCGTTTCTGCAAAAGGTTCAGCCAACCGACTCACTTCACTCATCCGACTGCCAGGAAGCAGTGCAACCACCGGCTGCTCGGGCACCAATCCCAGTTCACTTCTGAGCTCAACTGGATCCGCCGGCTGCAGAGGTATCTGATCAGCAAGCGGATGACCAACATAGGCAGCAGGCACCTGATGCTGCTGCAGAAAATCAACCTCAAAATCGAAGATACACAACATTAAGTCGACCGCTTGACGCAATTTTTTAACCCGCCCCTGTCGCCAGGCCCAAACAGTGGGGCTCACCCAGTGGGCGGTTTTGATGCCCGACTGCTTGAGTCGGGTCTCCAGCGCGAGATTGAAATCCGGTGCATCCACACCAACTACCAGGTCCGGGGGGTCATTGAGAAAGTGTCTGATCAGTTGTCGACGGGTTTTCAGTAATCCGGGCAGATGACCGATCACCTCGAACAGCCCCATCACCGGATCCATGCTGGCCAGGGAACGGCAACCGGCCGCCTCCATCAGTGGGCCGGTCATACCTTCAAAAACCATCTCTGGCGACCGCTCCCGTAAGGCTTGGATCAAGGCTGCTGCCAGCTGATCACCAGAGACCTCATTCGCGATGATGCCGACACGTATTGCTTTTGGCTGGTTTGTGGATTGCATCAGAGGGTGCTCTGAAGGCAGAGTCGAGCGAAGTTTATCGCAGAATGCCTCTGCCGCTATGGGAGAGGAAATCAACGAGAATCTTCAGTTCAGGAGTCTCCGTGGCCAGGCTTTCGATCTCCTCACGTGCTGCATCCAGACGCTGTCCTGAATGATAGATAATTTTGTAAGCCCGCTTGATCTGCTGGATGACATCCTTACTGAAACCTCTTCGGCTCAACCCCTCACGATTGATACCATGGGGCTTGGTCGGCTGGCCAGCTGCCATCATGTAGGGAGGAAGATCCATATTGATCGCAGAGCCCATTCCGGAAAAGCTGTGGGCGCCGATACGACAGAATTGATGTACCTTGGTAAAGCCTCCCAGAATGGCATGATCGTCAATAATCACATGGCCTCCCAGTGAAGCCGCATTGGCCATGATTACATGATCACCCAAGACACAGTCGTGGGCTACATGGATATAGGCCATCATCAGATTATCGTTGCCGATGCGGGTGACGCCTTGATCCTGAACCGTGCCTCGATGCAGGGTGGCAAACTCCCGAATCACATTCCGATCGCCGATCTCCAGTGAAGTCGGTTCTCCCGCATATTTCTTATCCTGGGGATCTTCACCGACTGAGGCAAACTGGTAGATGCGGTTGTCCCTGCCGATGCGGGCCGGCCCATTGACAACCACATGGGGACCAATCACCGTACCGGCGCCGATACTCACATCAGCACCAATGATCGAGAAGGGTCCGACGGTGACCCCCTCATCCAGTTCCGCCTGTGGATCTATAACTGCGCGTGAGTCGATCAGTTGCCTATCTCCCTGGCAGTACACATGATCTCTGCAGTGGCCACAGTGCGGCCATCCACAGTCGCTGAACAGGTAAAGAAACCGATGCCCCGCTTGAGTTTGTTCTGCTGCACATCGATGATCAGTTGATCACCAGGCTCTACCTGCTGCTTGAAGCGTGCTTTATCGATACCGACAAACAGATAGATGGTGGTCTCATTCACCGTTTCCGGATTGGACTCCATCGCCAACAGGCCTGTCGCCTGGGCCATCGCCTCAACGATCAGCACACCGGGCATCACCGGTTGAATCGGAAAATGTCCATTGAAAAAGGGTTCGTTGTAGGTGACATTCTTCAACGCCTGCAAACGGGTATTTTTCTCATACTCGGTGACCCGATCGATCAGCAGAAAGGGGTAACGGTGCGGCAGCAGGCTCAGCACCTTATTGATGTCCATCGCTATCAAACTACCCTCCCATGACTCAAACTTTTCATTTGAATGACTCTCCAGTGAGAGATTTCACCTTTTTTTTCAACAATTTCAGATCTTTAGCCATATCATCAAGGCGTCTGAGCCTGGCGATCAACTTTCGCCAAGCACTATTCTCCATCGCGGGAAGATTACCGCTGTAATAGCCTGCCTTGGGAAATGAACGAGAAACCAGGGCCGCACCTGAAATGTGTACATTATCACCGATCGTGATATGCCCTACCAGACCGGTTTGACCGCCGATAGTACAGTTCCGGCCGATCTTCGTCGAGCCGGCAACGCCGGCACATCCCGCCATTGCGGTGTGCTCGCCCACCTCCACGTTGTGTGCGATCTGTATCAGATTATCGAGCTTAACACCGTCATGCAGGATCGTATCCTCAAGAGCACCTCGGTCAACCGTGGTATTGGCGCCAATCTCCACATCATCCCCGAGCCAGACCCTTCCCAGCTGAGGAACTTTGACCCATCGTCCCTGATCATTGGCCAGACCGAAACCGTCGGCACCCAAGACGCTGCCCGGATGCAGCAGACAGCGGGCGCCAACTCGAGTCCGATGGCACAGGGTTACCCGCGCCACCAACCTTGTCTGCTCGCCGATCTCACACTCCGATTCAATCACTGAGCCTGGGCCGACAACCACGTCGGCACCAATCCTGACTCGCTCACCGATAACGCTGCAGGGGCCTATCGAGGCGCTTTTGTCGATTTCAGCCGATGCGGCAATCACCGCAGAATCGGCAATTCCCGGGGCGGCTTCTGCAACAGGAAAAAGCAGGCTGGCAGCTCGCGCATAGGTCAGATAGGGATTATCGGTGACCAGTGCGGCCACGCTGCAGTCGCTTGCGGCCTCCTCCGACAGAATCACGGCTGAAGCACCGGTCTCCGCAAGGTAGCGTCGATACGCACTGTTACTGAGAAAACTCAGCTGCCCTTCTGTGGCACGCTGCAGCGTACCAACCCCTTGAATGGCGATCCCCGGGTCTCCGCGCAGCTCAGCACCTACCGCCTCAGCTAGTTCTCCGAGTCGAATGGACAAGTGTGCAAATCCGGATTATTCAGCTTTTCGTTCACGCAGTTTATCCAACACCTTGTCAGAAATGTCGATCTTTTTACTGAAATAGACCACCCCATCCGAGACGATCAGATCGATTTTTTCACTCTTACCCACCTCCTGAATGACCTCACGAACCTGCTGGCGCAGTTTCTTGAACTCCTCGTTCTGACGCAGGTTCAGATCCTCACGAAACTCTGTCTGGGCATTTTTCAGTTTGCGACTGCGACTGAGGATATCCCGCTCAAGACGCTTCACCTCGGACTCACTCATCACCGAACCATCCCGCTGAAGTTTCTCCTCAAGCTGCTTGAGCTGCTTCTGTGAGGCCAGCAGGTCTTTCTCCCGTCGGGAAAACTCTGTCTGCAGGCGTTCCCGCGCGGTTTTGTATTGCGGTGATTCTTCAAATACCTTGGTGGCATTGACAAAAGCAATGCGATACTCCTCAGCGTAGGCACTACCGGCAGCAAAACATGCCATGGTCAAAGTGATTAGTAAAAAACGTATTGAGTTCACCCATCGACTCCCTAATTAGTTTTAGAATCCGCTACCAATTCGGAATTGAAGCGATTTAGTCTTGTCACCCTCTTCCTCCTTCAGCGGATAACCCAAACTGAACGAGAGTGCACCTACCGGAGAAAACCAGGATAACATCAGACCCGTAGAAGCCCTAAATCCATCCCACTTGATCTCCTCGTCATTTGCCAGATCGAAAACATTGCCCACATCAGCAAACAATCCGGCACGTACCGTATCTTTGAAGTCGTCACCAAAGATCGGGAACAGTAACTCGATCTGCCCCACGATTCTAGCATTTGCACCCAACGCATCGTCTTCTGAATCCTTCGGACCCAGGGTATTCTCTTCGAAACCTCTGACTGAGCCAATGCCACCGGCGTAGAAATTCCGATAGAACGGCAACTCCTCGTTGTTTCCATAACCGTCACCATAACCCAACTCACCATTCAGTTTTAAGGTCAGATTGTTGGTTAATGGGAAATACTGGGCATTCCGATAGCTGATGCGGTAATACTGAAGATCACTGCCCGGTGTGTTCAATTCCGTGGTGAAGACCTGGCGACCGCCTTTATTCGGAAAGATCGCCCGATCACGGCTATCCCGGATCCAACTGCCCACCAGCTCAAAATCGGAAAACTTCTTGCCATATTTCTCTTCGAACTCTTTGATTTCATCCGAGGCCGAGTCGGCGATGAAAAATTTCGTATTTTCATAGGCCAAACTGAATCTCAGGCGGTCGTACTCGGATACCGGCACACCGAAATTGACCCCCAGACGCCCCACATCGGTAGAGTAGCTGGAGATATTCAACTCTGAAAAGTCGGTCTCCCGATAACTCAGCTCATAACCCTGACTGATCCCATCGATTGTATAGTAGGGGTCGGTATAGAGAATCGAGATCTTCTTGGTGGCATCACTGGTATCAAAACCCGCACTGACCCGGTTACCGGTACCGAGAAAATTGTTCTGGCTGATACTGGCATTGAACAGCACACCCTGAGTCTCCGAGTAGCCGACGCCGGCACTCAGGCTGCCCGAAGCGGCTTCTGTTACGCTCAGATTGACATCCACCAGATCCGTGGTACCGGGTACCGCCGGGGTCTCCATATTGACATCATTGAAGAAGCCAAGCCGTTGCAGACGCTCGCGGGAGAGTCGGGTCTTCTCACCGGAGAACCAGGCGGATTCCATCTGCCGCATCTCACGGCGCAGTACCTCATCGCGAGTCGTGGAGTTCCCGGAGATATTGATATAACGGACGTAAACCCGTTTACCCGGGTCCACGAAATAGGTAATCGCCACCTTGCGGTTCTCTCTGTCGATATCCGGTATGCTGTTGACGTTGGCGAAGGCATAACCCGCATCGGAGTACTTTTTATTCAGCCGCTCTGCACTCGCGGTGACCCGCTTACGTGAAAACACTCCGCCTCGGCGCAGGTGGATCAACGGAAACAGCTCCTCTTCCGGCAGCTCAAGATCACCGGCCAGTTTAATATCGCTGAGGGTGAACACATCCCCCTCATCGAGTGCAATGGTGATGTAGATATCTTTCTTGTCCGGGGTAATCGAAACCTGAGTCGATTCGATTTTGAAATCGATATAGCCCCGGTCCAGGTAGAACGAGCGCAGGGTCTCAAGGTCACCGGCGAGGGCCTGTTTGGAGTATTTGTCCCGGCTCGAGAAGATCGCGTACCAGGCAGGCACACCCAGCTCGAATTCATCCAGCAGAGCATCATCGTCATAGGCTGAGTTGCCGATAATGTTGATGTTTTTAATCCGTGCTGTCAGTCCCTCTGAGATCTCGATATCGATCCCCACCCGGTTACGCTCAAGCGGGGTCACCTTGGATTCGATCTTGACGCCATATTTACCACGGGCGAAATATTGCCGGTTCAGCTCCTGTTCGACCTGCTCCAGCAGAGCGCGCTTGAAGACCCGCCCCTCGGCCAGTCCAACATCCTTGAGTCCGGCCATCAACCGATCCGTATCGAGATCCTTGTTACCGGTAATGTTGATCTCAGCAATTGCCGGCCGCTCATGCACGAAGACGATCAGCACATCCCCTTCACGCTCCAGTCGAATTTCCTGGAAAAAACCGGTTTTGTGGAGGGCCCGAATGATCTTCGCGGTGTTCCCCTTATTCACCTCATCACCGGTTTTCACCGGTAGATAGTTGAAGACCGTACCCGCTGAGATGCGCTGAAGTCCCTCGACACGGATGTCCTGGACGACAAAGGCGGCAGCCAGTTGCGGAAACAGGACACCGGCAGACAGCAGTAGAGTGATAAAAATCCGCAAGAAAAATGGCATTATGCTTTGAAACAACAGAGTTTATTCATTATTCAGCTGCCTGTTGGCAGAAATCTCCGACAAGTCAGCAATGTCACGAAGGGCGTAAGTATAAGTTATCTTACAGCTTCAGGATACAGAGCTATCCCCTTGAACTGATAAGAATGGCTACCCCAGAAAACGGTTCAGGTCGACATAAAAAGCGAGACTCATGACACCGAGCAGAATCAACAGGCCGATTTTCTGCCCCTGCTCCATAAACCGGTCCGATAGCGGCTTACCCTTAATCGCCTCGATCAGGAAATAAAAGAGATGACCGCCGTCCAACACTGGGATGGGCAACAGGTTCAAAACCCCCAGACTGATGCTCACGACAGCGAGAAACTTAATAAAATAGACCAGGCCAAAACTTGCTGATTTACCAGCAGAATCAGCAATCGATATGGGGCCGCTGAGGTTTTTGACCGACACCTCGCCGATGATCATTTTGCCGAGCATTCTCAGCATCAGTACCGACAGATCCCAGCTCTTGTTGATCGCCTGCCCGACCGACTCCAGCGGTCCGTAGCGTACAATCGCCCGATAGTCGTCCCACAGGTCACTCGGTATCTGTTCAACCCCGGCACCGATCCGTCCATAGGGTTCACCCTGATCGGGTATTACCGTTTTCGGCGTGACCTCGATGATCAGCGACTCTCTCTCCCGACTGACCTCGATCAACATCGTCTGATCTGGTCGCTCCCGGACATAGTTGACCCACTCGGCCCAATCGGTAACCGGTTGATCATCAACCCGAATTATCCTGTCTCCCGCCTTCATACCAGCCTTGTCGGCCGCTTCACCAGGCACAATCTCACCAATCACCGGGGGTATCTCCGGTCGGTCGGGGGTCAATCCCAGATTGGTCAGCAGCTGCCCCTCTTCCGCCATCGTCGCAAGATCCTGGCTCGGCAGCAGAACCTGACGTTCACCCTGCTGCGGATTGGTCACACCAATCTGCAGGGTATCCTTATCCAATGCCTGGGAGAGCATCGCATAGACCACATTCTCCCAGGTGGGAGTGGCTTTACCGGAAACCGAGGTAATCCGGTCACCAACCACAAAGCCGCTCTGCTGCGCCAGGGAGCCCTCCTCCACCTTGCCGACCAGCGGTTTGAGGCCGCTATCACCGGTCACGAAAATCAGCCAGAAGGCAAAGATCGCAAACAGAAAATTAAACAGGGGACCGGCGACCACAATCGCACTGCGCACCGGCAGGGACTGGCGGTTGAACGCCTGATTCTGCATTGCCTCGGGAACTGGTGCCTCCCGCTCATCGAGCATTTTCACATAGCCGCCGAGTGGGATGGCCGCAACAACATACTCAGTACCATCAACCTGACTGGTCTTTTTCCACAACGGCTTGCCGAAGCCGATCGAGAAACGCAACACCTTGACGCCCAGTTTACGCGCCACCCAGAAGTGGCCGAATTCATGCACGGCAATCAGGATTGCCAGTGCAACAAGAAACGAGATGATGGTGAAGAGTAGTGAATTCATTATGTCTAATCAGCTGATACCGCAGCTTGAGACCCTTTTCTGCACGACTTGTTCCGCCATGGTTCGCGCCTTACGGTCCGCTTCCAACAGGCTCTCCAGGTCTTTGACCTGATCCACCGGCTGCCGTTGCATCGTCTCCTCGACCACTTCAGCAATACCGGTAAAACCGAGACGCTGATTGAGAAACGCATCCACCGCCACCTCATTGGCCGCATTCAGCACCGCGCTGGCGGTACCGCCGCTCTGGATTGCCTGATAGGCCAGGCCCAGGCAAGGAAACCGCTGGGGATCCGGTGGCTCAAAATCGAGACGGCCGATCTGAAAAAGATCCAGACTTTCAACCCCGGACTGAATCCGGTTCGGCCAGGCCAGCGCATGGGCAATCGGTGTCCGCATGTCCGGCTGTCCCAGCTGGGCGAGCACCGAACCATCCTCATACTCAACCATGGAGTGGATGACACTCTGGGGATGCAACACGACCTCAATCTTATCCGCCCCGGCCTGAAACAGCCAGTGCGCCTCGATCACCTCCAGCCCTTTGTTCATCATGGTTGCCGAGTCGACTGAGATCTTCCTGCCCATCTCCCAGTTTGGATGGGCACAAGCCTGATCGGGGGTGACGTCATGCAGCGTTTCCACCGGGGTTTCACGAAAGGGTCCACCGGATGCAGTCAGCAGAATACGCTTCACTCCGGACTGCATCAGATTGCCCTGATAATCCTCCGGCATGCACTGGAATACGGCATTGTGTTCACTGTCGATGGGAAGCACCAGTGCATTGTGCGCCTTCACCTCCTGCATGAACAGGTCTCCGGCCACCACCAACGCCTCTTTATTCGCCAGCAGCAGACGCTTGCCGGCCCGCACAGCCGCAAGCGCCGGTAACAAACCGGCCGCACCGACGATTGCCGCCATCACATAGTGAGCCTGCGGCATGGCTGCCGCAATCTCCAGGCCGCGCAGCCCGGAGAGCACTTCAATCGCCAGTCCGCGCTGATTCAACCCTTTCGCCAACTGGTCGGCACAGTGTGGATCGCCCATCACCGCAATCTTCGGCTGAAACCTTTCACACTGGTTCAGCAGCCCCTCCACATCCCGATTGGCGGTCAAGGCGACGACCTGGTACTGATCCGGATGTCTGGACACCACATCCAGGGTGCTGATGCCGATCGAGCCAGTCGATCCCAGAATCGTCAAACCTTTCATCACGCTTCCCCCAACAGGGTCAGGCCGAAGAGAAATACTGGAGCCGCGGCCGTCAGACTATCGATACGATCCAACATACCACCATGTCCGGGTAGCAGGGTACCACTGTCCTTCATCCCCCTCTGACGCTTCAACAGACTCTCGAACAGATCACCGACCACCGAGGAGAGCATGGTAACCAGACAGAGAATCAAGATCAGTATCGATTTCAGAACAGAGCTCTCCAGCCACCAGATTAGAACGAATCCGCACAGCAGCGCACTGGCCATGGCACCATACACACCCTCCCTTGTCTTGCCCGGGCTCACCTCAGGTGCCAGCTTATGACTCCCCCAGCGATGCCCGGCAAAATAGGCTCCCACATCCGCACTCCAGATCAGCATCAGTACAAACAGCATCAAACCGGGACCGAAACCGGGTATCTGATGCAGGGTGATCAGCGCAAGCCAGGGGGGAAGCAGCACAATGATTCCCTCCAGCCCTTTCAACAGCGAGTTTTCAGATGGGATCTGATCCGACCGATAACGCATAATCCGCACCAGCACAAAACACCACCATACAACCGCGAGGCCGGTAATGACAGAAATCCACGATGGGGGCAACCAAAGGTAGCTGCAACATAGCAGTAGCAGCATCAGCAGCGTATAGAGCAGTTGTTGGGGCAGATCGGTAAAACCACTCAGTCTGGCCCATTCCCGACTCCCCACCAAGACCACGACGGCGAGCAGCAGGGCGACATAACCGGTTGGCAGCAGCAGCACTGAGGAGATGACCAGTGGGGCCAGAATCAGGGCTGTGATCACACGCTGCTTCAGCATATCGGACGGCTCAGGAGGCTTCAGCAGTCTGTCCCTGAACCTGCTCTCCGGTACGACCGAAACGACGTTGTCGGCCTGAAAAATCCTGAATTGCCGCTTCCAGGGCCTGGTCATCGAAGTCGGGCCAGAGCAGATCAGTGAAGTAGAGTTCGGTATAGGCACACTGCCACAACAGGAAATTGCTGATCCGTTTTTCACCGCCGGTGCGAATGAACAGATCGGGTTCCGGAACCCCGGAAAATGAGAGCTGCTGTGCCAGCGCCTGCTCATCGATCTGTTCAGCGGAGAGTTCTCCCGATGCGACCGATTGGGCCAGGGATCTTGCAGCCTGAGTGATATCCCAGCGACCTCCGTAGTTGGCGGCCACCTGTAACAGCAGGCCTTGGTTGGATGCGGTCTGCTGCTCCGCATCGGCGATCTGCTGCTGCAGCTTTTTGGAGAATGCACTGCGATCGCCAATCACTTTAAGTTTGACCTGATTGCGATCGAGACGTTTGACCTCTTTCCTCAAGGAGCGGATGAAAAGGTCCATGATCAGATTGACCTCTTTGGCGGGCCGACGCCAGTTCTCGCTGCTGAAGGCAAACAGGGTCAGAACCGGTATCTGACGCACCACACAGGCTTCAACCACCCGCCGTACAGCATCGACACCCGCCGGATGACCGGCGTAACGCGGCAGGCCACGCTTTTTCGCCCATCGGCCATTGCCATCCATGATAATCGCCAAATGCCGAGGCAGTTCTGCGACGACAGTATCGGAGTCCTTTGTCATGCCGCTTGTCATAGAGATTTCATTAGGCTCTTCAGGAGGATCAAATCTCCATCAAGTCCTTCTCTTTCTCCTCCAGCAACTCATCAACCTGTTTAATGTGTTTGTCTGTCAGATTCTGGATCAGTTCCTGTCCGCGGTGTTCATCATCCTCTGAAATCATCTTCTCTTTAACCAGATCCTTGAGATCATGGTTCGCATCACGACGGATGTTGCGCACCGCGACTTTGGCCTGCTCAGCCTCCTGGCGGACGACTCGAATCAGATCTTTGCGCCGCTCTTCGGTCAGCGGCGGCATCGGCACCCGCAAAACCGAGCCGGCACTCATCGGGTTGAGTCCCAGATCGGAAGTCATAATCGCCTTCTCCACAACCGAAACCATGTTCTTTTCCCAGGGCACCACGGTCAGCGTGCGAGCATCCTCGACATTGATATTCGCCACCTGGCTGATCGGTACATCCGATCCATAGTAGTCGACCCGGATATGATCCAGCAGACTGGGATGGGCACGGCCGGTCCGCACCTTGGCCAGTTCATGTACCAGGGACTCTACACTCTTACCCATACGGGTTGACGCATCACGCTTAATATCATCAATCATAGTCAGTCGCCTTTTTCCACCAGGGAGCCAATTGCCTCTCCACGCATCAAGCGCATGAGAGCACCCGGGTCGTTTATATTCATGATCCTCAGGGGCATCCCGTTGTCCCGGCACAGAACGATTGCCGTGGCATCCATGACCTGAAGGTTTTCCGCCAAAGCGCGTTCGTAGGTCAATCGGGGATAGAAGGTTGCCTGGGGATCTTTCATCGGGTCGGCTGAATAGACACCATTCACCTTGGTCGCCTTGATCAGCAGATCCGCTTTGATCTCCACCGCTCTCAGGCTGGCAGCGGAGTCAGTGGTAAAGTAGGGATTGCCGGTACCGGCCGCGAGAATGGCAACCCGGCCCTGATCCAGGCTACGCCTTGCATCTCTCGCAGTAAAGGGTTCACAAACATCTGGCATGGCAAGCGCCGAGTAGACATCGGCTTCCACACCCAGGCGGGAGAGCATATCCTGCATCGCCAGTGAGTTCATTACGGTGGCCAACATACCCATCTGATCGCCGCGTACACGGTCAAAGCCACCCTGAGCCAGACCTGCACCACGAAAGATGTTGCCGCCACCGATCACAACCCCCATCTGAATGCCCGCATCGATCAGATCCCTGATCTCCTCAGCAACCCGCTGAAGCACGCCAGGGTCAATACCGAAGTCCCCCTCTCCCATCAGGGCCTCGCCACTCAGTTTCAGCAAGATGCGTTGGCAAATTAGCGCACTCATATCATCCCTTTCCTGGGGTCTGTTATTAATGGTGGCCAGCCATCGGGATGGCTGGCTGTGGAAAGGCATCGGATTGCGATGGATGCCTTTCCACTAGGCCCATGGGCTTGGCGCAGAAAAAATCAAGACATCTTGGCTTGAGCCATGACCTCTTCAGCAAAGTTTTCCTGCTTCTTTTCGATACCTTCGCCGACTTCAAAGCGTTTGTAATCCACAATCTGTGCATTTTTGCTTTTCAGCAGCTTTTCCACGCTGGTATCCGGATCCTTGACGAAGGCCTGACCCATCAGGGTGTTCTCTGCGAGATACTTGCGCATCCGGCCTTCGACCATTTTGGTAATGATCTCATCCGGCTTGCCACTCTCTTTGGCCTGAGCAGTGACGATCTCACGCTCTTTGTCCATCATATCCTGAGGCATCTGCTGCGCAGAGAGACAGACCGGATTGGTTGCCGCAATGTGCATCGCCAGATCGCGTCCCAGCTCATCATCACCACCGTCGAGCTCAAGCACCACACCGATGCGAACGCCGTGGCGATAGCTGACCAGCTTACCGGATGAGGCATTGAAACGGACAAAACGACGTACATTCATGTTTTCGCCGAGTTTTGAGACCAGTGCCTCACGGGCCTGATTGACTGTGGTCTCTTCACCTTCATGCAGCGGTTGCTCCATCAGTGCGGCGACATCATCTGCGCCACCTGCCAGAACTCGCTCTGCAACGGCCTTTGCGAAGGAGGTGAAATTGTCGTCCTTGCCGACAAAATCAGTTTCACAATTGACCTCAACCATTGCGCCCTGGGTATTGTCATCGTTGAAGCTCAACACGATGATACCCTCAGCTGCGATACGGCCCGCTTTTTTGGCCGCCTTCGCCTGACCGGATTTGCGCATCTGCTCGATGGCTGCATCCACGTCGCCATTGGACTCAACCAATGCCTTTTTACACTCCATCATCCCTGCGCCGGTACGATCACGCAGCTCTTTCACCAGAGAGGCTGTAATTGCCATAATACGCCTACCTTAAATATTTAAGTACTAAAACTGTCTTACAAGAGAATGGTTACCGGACTCCGGGGAGTCCGGCCACTTTGCCGAAGTGTCAGGCCTGATCAGGCGCTACCTCGACAAACTCCTCGTTACTATTTGCTGCCACACTGTTGGCGGCACTGGCGCGACCTTCCAGGATCGCTGCCGAAGCACCCTGTACATAGAGCTGAATCGCGCGAATCGCATCATCGTTACCCGGAATCACGTAATCGATATCATCCGGGTCGTTGTTGGTATCCACCACGCCGATCACCGGAATACCCAGTTTGCGGGCTTCAGCCACAGCATTCTTCTCGTGGCCAACATCGATGATATAGAGGGCGTCGGGCAGACCGTTCATGTTCTTGATACCGCCAAGGCTGCGCTCCAGCTTCTCCAGCTCTCGGCTCAATCCGAGCGCCTCTTTCTTGTTGAAACGGTGCTCAACACTACCGTCTTCGAACATCGCCTCAAGCTCTTTGAGTCGCTTGATGGACTGTTTGATGGTCTTGAAATTGGTCAGCATACCGCCCAACCAGCGATGGTTGACGAAAGGCATACCGCAACGCTCCGCCTCTTCGCGTACCACGGACTGTGCTGCACGCTTGGTGCCGACAAACAGAACCTTGCCGCCGTTGGCAGAGAGGGAACCGATGAAATTCATCGCATCCTTGAAAAGAGGCATCGTCCTTTCCAGATTGACGATGTGGATCTTATTGCGATGTCCAAAGATGTAAGAACCCATTTTCGGGTTCCAGTAACGGGTCTGATGACCAAAATGTACGCCTGCCTCAAGCATCTGGCGCATTGATACTTCACTCATGAGTGACTCCTGATATGTATCGGGTTAAACCTCCACATATCCCATAGTCCAACCTTATGATACTGATTAATAAGTAAAACTTAGTAATACTCAGTATCTTCCAAGGCACCCAGGACCATGTGACGATATGTGTGTGTTTTCTACCCGCGAGAATAACCCTAGGGCCTCCGCGGACTTTGGATGCTGAAGCGTTTGCGATTCAGCGGGGCGTTTTATACCATAACCGGCTTGTTGCGACAATCTTGCCGCACCCGCCATCCCCTTATAACCTGAATCCGAGGGTTCATGGCGAGTTCAGAGTGTAAACTATTGATTTCCCATTGGAATCAAAAAATCTTAGCTTCACCCATAGGTTAAGCGGGCATTTTTTGGACCGCAGGGGAAGCAATAGCTTGCGCTATGTGCCGTCATGAACCCTCGGATTCAGGTTTAACTTCCCGGACATTCAAGCGATTTCACATGGGCGTCACAATAAAAACAGCACAAGAAATAGAAAAGATGAGACAGGCCGGCAAGCTTGCGGCTGATGTACTGGAGATGATTGCCCCTCATGTACAGCCTGGCGTGACAACCCTGGAGCTGGACCGCATCTGCCACGACTACATCGTCGACCAGCAGCAGGCCATTCCGGCACCGCTGAACTACCGCGGCTTTCCCAAGTCGATCTGCACCTCGGTCAATCAGGTTGTCTGTCACGGGATTCCCAACGAGAAACGTCTTAAAAAGGGCGATATCGTGAATATCGATATCACCGTGATCAAGGATGGTTACCATGGCGACACCAGCAAGATGTTCACCGTCGGCCAACCCTCAATTCTTGCCAAGCGACTGATCGATGTCACCCAGGATGCCTTGTGGCTGGGGATCAACAAGGTAGAGCCTGGCTGCCGACTCGGCGATATCGGCCACGCGATCCAGACCTTTGTCGAAAATCACCACTATAGTGTGGTCAGAGAGTATTGCGGCCATGGTATCGGCAAGGATTTCCATGAAGATCCCCAGGTGTTGCACTACGGTCAATCCGGCACCGGCATGGTTCTGCAGCCCGGCATGTGCTTCACCATTGAACCGATGGTCAATGCAGGCAAACAGCAGGTCAAATTGAAGCAGGACGGCTGGACTGTGATCACCCGGGATCGTAGCCTTTCAGCGCAATTCGAACACACCATCCTGGTTACCGAGGGCGGTTTTGAAGTGCTGACTCTGCGTGAGGAAGAGCGGGAAAGTCGTTGCTGACCGGGAGTCAAATCCCAACAGTGGTGGTCTTAATCTAGGGCCTGAGCCCCACTACCTTTATACTGTGAATTATGATCGACTATGCCGCCCTAAGAGAGGCCTTCACCCACGACGTCTCTCCAATCCAACCCTGTAAAGACTATCTGAAACGCTATGTTGAGGATGTCAATGAACGTTTTACCACGGGACAGACCCCCACCAGTGAGCTGGTTGCCGAGCGTGCCAATCTGATCGATGAGATTCTGAAACAGGCCTGGAAGCGTTATTTTTCCGACCAGGTGGCAGCCTCTCTGGTTGCGGTCGGGGGCTATGGCCGGGGGGAACTCCACCCCGCCTCGGACATCGATATCATGATTCTGCTTGAGCATGAGAGTCAGTTTGAATCCTTTGAGGACCAGCTGCAGCAGTTTCTGACCCTGCTCTGGGATATCGGCCTGGAAATCGGACAGAGTGTTAGAACCATCGATGATGCGGAGCGTCAGTCCAAGCAGGACATCACGGTCATTACCAACCTGATCGAAGCACGGCTGCTGACCGGCTCCGTGACACTTTTCGAGAATATGCTGCTGGCAATCGCTCCTGACAAGATGTGGAACAGCGATGAGTTTTTTGAGGCGAAATGGAATGAGCAGCGTAAACGGCACAACAAGCAGGGCTGCAGCCTGAGCAATCTCGAACCCAACCTTAAAGAGAGCCCCGGTGGATTGCGGGATATTCAGATGATCGGCTGGGTTGCCAAGCGCCATTTCCAGATCCATGACCTGCACGACCTGGTCAAACATAAGTTTCTTACCGAAGCCGAGTACCAGACCCTGATTGAGGGACAGAATCACCTCTGGCGGGTTCGCTTTGCCCTGCACCTGCTGACCGGACGTTGCGACGACCGGCTGCTGTTCGATCATCAGCGCACCCTCGCCAGCTATCTGGGTTATGACGCCGATCATGCCAACCTGGCTGTCGAATGCTTCATGCGAGACTACTACCGCACGGTAATGGAGCTCAGTCGTCTCAACGAAATGCTGCTGCAGCACTTTCAGGAGAGCATTCTGTTGAAAGACGAGCTCGGTGAACCGGTCGAGCTCAATCAGCGATTCCAGCAGCGCAGTCAATTCCTGGAAGTCACCCACGAGAACGTCTTCAAGCGCTACCCTACCGCTCTACTGGAAATGTTTCTGGTAATGCAGGAACACCCGGACCTGATCGGGGTCAGAGCCAGCACCATACGCCTGATCAGAAACCATGCCTTTCTGATCGATGAGGCATTTCGCCAGGATATCCGGGCACAGAGCCTTTTCATGGAGATTCTGCGTCAGCCTGTGGGACTCACCAGAGTATTGCGCCGAATGAACGTCTACGGGGTGCTGGCCGCCTATATCCCGATGTTCGAAAACATCGTCGGGCGCATGCAATATGATCTGTTCCACGTCTATACCGTCGACGAACACACCCTGATGGTGGTTCGCAATATCCGCCGATTGAGTGTCGACCGGTTTGCAGACGAATATCCCTTCTGTACTCAACTGGCCAAAACCCTGCCGAAGGAAGAGCTGATCTATCTGGCTGCCCTGTTCCATGATATCGCCAAAGGCCGAGGCGGCAACCACTCAGATCTGGGAGCGGTGGACGCCTACGATTTCTGTCGCCTCCACCACCTGAGTGAATATGACAGTCAACTGGTCAGTTGGCTGGTGCGCAACCATCTGGTGATGTCGATGACGGCACAACGCAAGGACATCACCGACCCGAAGGTGGTTCAGGAGTTTGCCGCACTGGTCGGCGACCTGAACCGACTGACCTATCTCTACCTGCTCACCTTCGCTGACAGCCGCGCCACCAACCCCGATGCCTGGAACTCCTGGAAAGATTCACTGCTCAGGGATCTGTTCAATGCCACCCGCCGGGCACTGATTCGCGGTCTGGAGAATCCCCTCGCCCAGGAGGAGCTGATTCAGGAAAAACAGCAGGCCGCACTGCATCAGCTGAAAAAGCAGCAGATCGATGAAACGGCGATACGTCAGCTCTGGTCCACCTTCACCCATGAGTATTTCCTCACCCATTCACCGAATGCCATCCAGCGCCACAGTAAATCCATTCTGCAGGCCCCTGCGGACGCCTTTCCGCTGATTCAGATGCGCCAGACCCAGAAGCGGGGTGGAACCGAGGTGCTCTATTACGGTATCGACAGAGACAACCTGTTCGCCGTGACGACCACCCTCCTCGACCAGCTCTCCCTCTCGATCGTCAATGCCCGGGTAATGAGTACCTCAAATGGTTTCTCACTCAACTCCTATCTGGTTCTCGAACAGGACGGCTCACCGGTTGAGTTCGGTCCACGCAGTGAGGAGATCGTCAACACCCTGCGAGAGGGAATATGTCAGGAAGGTGACCAACCACTCAGCGTAAGCCGGAGAATTCCAAGACAAAACAAACACTTCGATAACTCGACAGCAATCTATTTCACCCAGGAACCTACCCTGGAACGCACGATCATGCGGCTGGTGACACTCGACCGGCCAGGGTTACTCTCCGATGTGGGGCAAGCCTTTGCTGAGTGCAATATCCGCCTGCAGCATGCAAAGATCACCACCCTGGGGGCCCGGGTGGAGGATATCTTTTTCATCACAGATCGTCAGAACAAGCCTCTATCGTCCGATTCCAAGGTCAATTGTCTGAGAGACGCCGTCATGAACCGAATGCCGGAATCCACTGAACAGGCGGAAAATTGAAGCAGATCACACCGTTTCCATAGGCTCCGGAATTATCATAAAAACAGATAATGGACCAGGGCTTCGGCCCTGCTGGGCCAATTGGATTAGTATTAACAGGCCCTAACCCGGATGGGTATTGACTCTGTCAATGGAGAGTGGATTTTCCGGATCCAGTGAACTAATTACCATTGTAAGGATCAATGGCAGTGAAACCTTGGGGGCTACCCTCCATCAGATGACCGGGGCCTGAATCAAAGATTGCGAAAATCCGATCGATGTTGACCATTTTTTTGTATAATTTGAGTGGGTGCATGGTAAATTCTGCCTCCGCAAAAATGTGCAAATTACCGTGCTAAAGCCAATTTGTGCTGTAACATCTCAACAACGGATTCTGGCAACTGAAAACAGTGGTAGGAAACCATGAATAGATCAGCACTTTACACACTCGTTGTACTTGCCTATGGGCTTACCGCCTGTGGAGGTGGTGGCGGTGGTGGAGATGACGACAATACTCCGGTCAATCCATCGGATAATCAGGCTCAGGAGTTGAGCTGGGTTGCTCCATCCACCAGAACGGATGGCAGTTTCCTGGATCTCAGCGAGCTTGCGGGATTTAAAATCTATAGTGGCCCATCATCAAACAACCTGGAGTTGATTGCCGATATCGAGGATAGCCACTCAACCTCCTACGACCTCTCCAGCATGACGCCCGGCAGTTACTTTTTCGGAGTTGTGGCTTACGATACCGATGGCCTGAACAGCCCGATCTCCGATCGTATCGAGAAAACCATCACGGAATAAAAAAACCCTGATCCGGGGATCAGGGTTTTTCTTGATTCACTCAAGAATTGGGGGATTCGGCGGGTTTCCCACGATAAACCCGGCCGGCGGCCCGATATAGCTGTCATCGATAACCAGCTCATCAATGATGAAATAGTTGTCGGGACTGGCGGGGGCTGCCGTGTTGAAGTAACCACCTATGACATCGACATAGTTGAACTCACCACCCGGTGTACTCATGGTCTGTTGGACATAGAGGCCATTATGCTCACCATCCTGTGTGGTGATATAGAGTCTGATGATACCGGTACGGGCATTGGCTTCGAGCTCCACACTGATCCACTCGTCTTCACGGTGAAATGGAGGATCACCGATCTTGAAGGAGTCAGTACCATCCGGCCAATAGTCTCCACCTTCATATCGACACACCGTGTTGTCACAGGCGCCCCAGGTTCTCCAGTCTTGACCGCGACCGATGATCATCGGTCTCTCACGATAATCGATACGGTTCATGATGATGACTTTGGTTTCATCAAAACCGGCTGAATTGAATCCTGGCCCATGGCGCATCAGCCATCTGACGTTGAGCTGTTCGGTATTCATACCGGTAAACTGCCCCACGCCGTTGTAACCCTGGCCATTGGAGATTGGGAAAATCTGGGCGGCACCACCACCCTGCCATCCGCCACTTGACAGCCAGTTGTGTCGAGCTCCGTTGGTAACCCAGACGATGTCCTGATAGTTGTTGACATCGAAAGTCTCATTGAAGGGTAGGTTTCCAACGTTTCTGGCAAAACTGCTCATTGGCATGGCCAGGAGAACCATGGACAACAGACCAACAACAGAATTACGCAGATGACTGCACGAGAAATATTTAGTGTTGTGTTTCAACATTTTCAGCCTCAGGCAAGATACAAATCCGATTTATTAGGAAGTTTAAATTCCCGCCACTAAAATTTTGTTGATCGTACTCACAAGTTACCATTCAGTCTATGAGAAGTGTGAACTGAATCCAAGTATAGTTGGTAAATCTAGGTGCAACCAAAAACGATTTATCAAATCAATCAGTAGGATACTCCATAAGTACCACCCATTCTCATCGTTCAGTGCGGTAAAACAGTGAACTACAATCCTACTTTATATCGACTGATTCGACAGATTGTTGATAGCTCCTCATAGGCGCTAATGTGAATTGAATCAATCTTTTGAGAATGCATCGAAAAATAGATCGAGAAAGTTTGTTTTCGAGAGGTCCCCACGCCACTTCAGACCAGTTTTCATACATCTGAGACTCACCATCCTAATTGTAAAAAAGTGTATGGCGCGCCTCTATTCGCTGCCAAAGATTTTTCTGATCGATAGAATCAGTGTACTCTCCGGGCAAATCAGAATGAGTTATCCGTTCTCGCCTTTTTCACATTTCATGCAGATTAAGTAATCCAGGTATTCATAGATGAGTAGCAACCCAATCTCCGGCGCCGGTTATCTGTTAGAAGGTTTAAAGTTACTTTTCAAACCGGGAATCAGACCCTTTGTTTTAATCCCACTACTCATCAATATTCTGGTATTCAGTCTGCTGGTCTGGTTGGGTGTCGATCAATTCGAGCAATTGATGGATCGTTTTCTGCCCGATGATGAGAGCTGGCTGGCCTGGCTTCGCTGGCTATTGTGGCCGCTTTTCGCGATCGCCATCATTTTGGTCGTTTTCTATACATTCACTGTAATTGCCAATCTGATTGCCTCGCCGTTCAACGGCCTGCTGGCGGAGAAAGTGGAACTCTATCTGGGTGGTAAACTTGGCGATCAACCCGCTGGCGCAAAACAGATCATGAAAGAGGTGTTACCCTCGATACTCTCTGAATTACGCAAACTCCTCTATTTTCTACTTCGCGCCATCCCCCTGTTGTTACTGTTTCTGATTCCGGTGATCAATCTGGCCGCCCCCTTTCTCTGGATACTTTTCAGCGCCTGGTTTCTTGCCCTGGAATATGGCGACTACCCGATGGCCAATCACAGCCTGCCTTTCAAGGAACAACATCAACGCTTAAAGCGGGTGCGGATGACCTCGCTCGCCTTTGGCGGTGGCTTGACCGCGATGATGATGGTTCCCCTGCTGAACTTTCTGGCCATGCCGGCAGGGGTGGCCGGCGCCACCGTATTCTGGCATCAGCAACTGCAAAAGTTGCCGAAAGGGTAGCCAGCAACGTTGATCGAGAAGTGGATCTAGGCAAAAAAGCGGGCGATCCGCGCCACCCCTTCCTGCAGCTGATCCATTGCCGTGGTATAGGCGAATCTCAGATAGGATTCAGGCCGATTGAAACCGAAATCGAGACCGGGGGTAACGGCAACACCTGCCTCATTCAGCAGCTGTTGGGCCAGTTTTTGACTGTCACTGGCGTGCTCTCCACAGCCGGCATAGAGATAGAAAGCCCCCTGGGGGGTCACCGGCAGTGAGAAACCCAGATCCCGCAAGGCCGGAAGCAGAAAATCCCGCCGCTGCTGAAAGGCCAGACGCCGCTGTTCCAGAATCGAAATCACCTCTGGAGAAAAGGCACTCAAGGCAGCCATCTGCGACAGGGTCGGTGCGGAGAGAAACATGTTTTGAGCCAAACGATCCAGTGGATCGATCATCGCCTCGGGGGCAACCATCCAACCCAATCGCCAGCCGGTCATTGAGAAATATTTTGAAAAACTGCTGATCACGCAGATCTCGGAACTGATATCCAGGGCGGTATTCGCGTCAACACCGTAGGTCAGGCCCAGATAGATCTCGTCAACGATCAGTACACCGCCCAATTCGGTCACCTTGTCATACAGCTGTCGCAGCTCGGCTTCAGCCAGCAATGTACCGGTGGGATTGGAGGGAGAGGCGATCAGAACCGCTTTGGTGTCATCCCGCCAGGCCTGCTCCACCAATTCGGCGGTCAATTGGTATGCCGTCTCCTCCCCGACCGGCACACCCACGGGTATCCCATCGACCATCGATACAAAATGGCGATTGCAGGGATATCCGGGATCGGCCATAAGAACCGATTCCCCCGGATTGATCAGCACATTCATCAACAACTGCAACGCACCAGATGAGCCGGGGGTCACGATCACCTGGTGCGGGTCCACATCGACCCGATATTTACTTTTGTAGTAGGCGGCAATCTTCTGACGTAACTGCGGCAGGCCGGTAGCCGGGGTATAGTGGACATTGCCCCCGCTGAGGGCCTCCTGTGCCGCCGCAACCACAGGTTCCGGGGTCGGATAATCGGGTTCACCGATCTCCATATGTATGATCGAACGGCCCTGAGCCTCCAGCTGACGGGCTTTTGCCAGCAGATCCATCACGTGAAATGGCGCGATTTGCGCCATGCGCCTGGCGATCTCGGTCATTTCACACCACGGCCATGGAGCGCCCGCAGCATCTCGATATTGGTGTAACTGAAATCACCGGCACTCCCATTCAGGCGCTGGAAAGGCTGATCAGGTTCACCCAGCTGGTCGATGATCAGGGTGGCGCCGGTAAAATCATCCTCCACGGTATAGCCATTGGTTGTCACCAGAATGGTATCAATCGAGGCGCGACTTGCCGATTGAACCCCATTGTGGGAATCCTCAAACGCCATACAGGCCTGTGGCTGCAACTTCATCTGCTGCATGGCCCATATATAGATATCCGGTGCCGGTTTTTTCTCCGCTACAATATCGCCTGCCGCAATCACTTCGAACCAGGATTCCGCTTGCGGATCCAGACTGTGTTGCAGCAGTGCACTGACATTTGCCGGTGTGGTGGTGGTGGCGATTGCCAGGCGCAAACCCTGCTCTCTCGCCTCCTGCAGTAACCTTTTGACACCGTTTCGCACTGGTATCATGCCCTCCGCTAGCATCCTGGTGTAGTGCTCGGTTTTTGCGGCATGCAGTCCGGCTATGAACTGATCCAGCTCCGCCGGACCTTGAAAAGCGGTATTGTAGTCTGCCAGATAGTGGCGGATACGCTCCTTGCCACCGGTTACCGCAAGCAGTTTTCCATACAGCTCAACAGACCACTCCCAGTCCAGTCCAGCCTCTTTGAAAGCCAGATTGAATGCGACTCTATGCCCATCTCTCTCGGTGTCGGCAAGGGTGCCGTCCACATCAAATATCAGTGCCTCTAAATCAGCCATTTTCACACCTTCGTCATATACAACCCGGGATGATTACCCCGACGGCGGAATAGTGTAACAACAAAACCGGAATTGCTCGCACATGATCAAGTGGGGTAATTGATGCGCGATTACCCTGATAAGTGCCAGGATTTGGCTTTTTTCAAGATCACCACCCGATTATTCCACCGATTGATCCTAAGTAATTCGCTCATTCAGCGGCTCAATCCGCAAATATCAATTGTGGCTAAGGCCTGCTCTAGATCAACAAAGTACCCCTGCCAAGGAATGTTATTCCTGCATCAACCTTTATTTTTTCTGAATTTTGGCCAACCTTATTGATGGAAGAGAGAACATTGCAATTGGCTGACAATAGCCTTACACGGACGGGAGACCTGTGCACCGACTCAGTGCCCGATTCCTGATTCTGTTTTAACCATGTATTGTTTCGTTCTCCCCTTTCTGGTATAGATATGCGCCTTCACGTAAGAGGTACCATGAATGGCCCAGAAGAAAGCCACAGCTAAAGGGGCTGGATCCTTCGGCATCGAGCCCTATGAACCCGCTAAGGGTGAAGAGTATATGAGTGAGGGGCAGGAGAACCATTTCCGCTCCATACTTGCTGCTTGGAAAGCCAATCTGATGCAGGAGGTCGACCGTACGGTTCACCATATGCAGGATGAGGCTGCCAATTTCCCTGACCCGAACGACCGCGCCACCCAGGAGTCTGAATTCAGTCTTGAGCTGCGTACGAGGGACCGGGAGAGAAAACTGATCAAGAAAATCGATGAAGCCTTGGAGCAGATCGATAACAAAGAGTATGGCTATTGCGAGTCCTGTGGCATCGAGATAGGTATCCGCCGACTGGAGGCCAGACCGACCGCCACCCTCTGCATCGACTGTAAGACTTTAGATGAGATTCGTGAAAAACAGATGGGGTGATGCCGATCGGATTTTTCCTGTAAAAAACCGGCATATGCCGGTTTTTTACGTTATGGATAGGGGACAATGAGCCGTACTACCTATCGGGGGCGCTTTGCGCCATCACCGACAGGAAAACTCCATTTCGGTTCCCTGGTCGCTGCTGTTGGCAGCTTTCTCGATGCCCGTCATCACCAAGGTGAGTGGCTGGTGAGAATTGAAGACCTGGATCGTACCCGGGAAGTCCCCGGGTCCGCCGCGGAGATCCTCTCCAGCCTCGAGGCTTTCGCTCTGCACTGGGATGGAGAGGTGATCTATCAGAGCCGTCGCACGGAGCGCTATGCCGAAGTCGTTGAACAATTGCTTGCCGCTGACCTGGCCTATCCCTGCAGCTGCTCCCGTAAAGAGATACGTGAACGTGCTCAGATCGGCCCGGAAGGGCCGATCTACCCGGGAACCTGTCGATCCGGAAAAAAACCGGGTATAGCGACAAACAGCATCCGCCTGGTGACCCAGGACCGGGATATTCTGGTCGAAGACAGACTGCAGGGGATATTCCGGCAGAACCCTGGAACAGAGATCGGCGATTTCGTGATCAGACGGATGGATGGCTATCACGCCTACCAGCTGGCCGTGGTGGTGGATGATGCCTGGCAGAAAATTACCGATGTGGTGCGTGGTGCCGACCTGCTCAGCTCAACCCCCAGGCAGTGCTATCTGCAACAGCTGCTCGGCTTGGAGCAACCCAACTATCTACACCTGCCGCTGGCAGTCGATCAAAGTGGGCGTAAACTGAGCAAACAGGATCGGGACAGGCCGGTGGAGCCGAAAGATCCCCTGAACTCCCTGCTCAGTGTCCTTGCCTTCCTGCAACAGCCACTGCCTCCGGAGCAGCCGGAGAGCCCGGAAGCACTCTGGCAATGGGCGATTCCAAGATGGCGGACCGAGTCCCTGAGGAGCGCGAGCTCAAGCGGGCTCTGACCCCTTATGCCGGCAAGTGGCTCAACTGGTTTGGCTGACGGCACCGCCATTAGGACATTGCGGCTCCTGCAGTGACCGGATCATCTCGTACTGACCAACTGAATAGGAGAGATTCCATGACAGGGACACTATAGCCCGGACACTTCTCGCAGATACTTGAACAATTTGCGGAAGGCCTGAGGGGGACCACCCTTCTCCTGCTCCCGCTTGGCCGCTTGAATCAGCTGCCGAAGATGTTGACGGTCGGCATTTTGATACTCCGCCAGAAAAGCGCCAAACGCCTCACTCTCCCCCTCGATCAGGCGATCCCGCCAACGCTCGAGATTGTGAAACTTTGCAACCGATGCCTGATGTTTATTGTCCAGCTCATCCACCACCTGGCGGATCGCATCCAGATCTTCCTGTTGCAACAGTTTGCCCAGACGCCGGTAGTGTCTGCGCAGGGCATTCATAGATTTGATCCGTTTTGACTCCGCCAGGGCAGCCAGCATGGCATCACTCAGTGGCATCCTGCCCAGCTGGGTCGCTGACAGACCGGTCAACCGCTCCCCCAGTTTCTGCAGGGCGAGCATTTCACGCTTGATCTCGCTTTTGCTCGGCCCCTCGTCCTGCTCTAGTTCGTCGTCTCGAATGTCGATGCTATCTTCTCCACAATCAATTGCGCGCTCTTCTGACCACGAAATTCGTTCACATCCAGTCGGTAGGCAAGCAAAACCTGACCGGCAGACTCAGACAGGGGTGGCTGATTGAAGGCAATGGCATCAATCAGCCACTCGCCACTGTCATCCCCCAGCACCAGCTTCAGATGGTGCTCGGCAACCACTCTCTGCTGCTTCACCGTAAACCGCCCCTCAAACATCGGCTCAGGAAACCCCTGCCCCCAGGGGCCGCCGGCACGAATCTGTTCCGCCAGAGTGAGATTCATCTCCTCCTGTTTGAGAACGCCGTCGGTCAGTATAACCCCCTCGAGCAACTGGGGATCCAGCTGTTGTTCAAGCGCTTGCTCGAAGGCGAATTTAAAATCATCAAACCTATCAGCGGAGAGACTCAAACCAGCGGCCATCGCATGGCCCCCGAAGCGGGTGATCAGACCGGGATTGGCGCTGTCGATGCGCTCTAGCAGGTCGCGTATGTGCAATCCGGCAATGGAGCGGGCCGAACCCTTCATTACCCCGGAGCCGGCATCTGCAAATGCGATTACCGGGCGATGATACTGCTCCTTGATCCTCGATGCGAGAATCCCGATCACCCCCTGATGCCAGCTCTTTTCGTAGAGACAGAGACCCTGGGCCAGGATACCGTCGGCTGGTGGCAGCTGCTCCTGCAACAGACTCTCCGCCTGCTGCTTCATCTGCTGCTCGATCGCCCGCCGGGCATGGTTGAGCCGGTCCAGTTCGGCCGCGATGGCGGTGGCCGAGTCAATGCCTTCACTCAACAGACACTCGATACCCAATCCCATATCGTCGAGGCGACCGGCGGCATTCAGCCTGGGGCCTACGGCGAAACCCATGTCTGAAGCAACCACACGCTGATAGTTGCGCTTGGCGATGGCCAACAGCGCCAGTATTCCTGCCCTGCAGCGTCCGGCACGAATCCGTTTCAAGCCTTGTGAAACCAGTATGCGGTTATTTCGATCCAGCGGTACCAGGTCGCTGATGGTGCCCAATGCGACCAGATCGAGCCACTCCGCCGGTTGCGGGTGTTTCAGCCCCTGCTGCTGAAACCAGTCATTCGTTTTGAGCAGATTGTAGAGCGCAATCATTACGTAGAAGATCACCCCAACCCCGGCCAGATAGGGACTGGGAAAATCGTCATCCGGCTGGTTCGGGTTGACGATCACGGCGGCCTCGGGCAGCTGTTGTCCCGGTAGATGGTGGTCGGTGATCAATACCGGAATACCCAGGGAGTTGGCCTGTTCAACCCCACTGAGACTGGAAATGCCATTATCCACAGTCACGATCAGACCCGGACTGCGCTGTGCGGCCAGGTCGACAATTTCCGGACTCAGGCCATAGCCGAACTCAAACCGGTTAGGCACCAGATAGGAGACCTTGTCGCTACCGAATGCCTGCAGAGCCAGCACCGAGAGTGCGGTACTGGTTGCCCCATCCGCATCATAATCACCAATAATGACGATTGGTTCTCCTGCACGGATGGTCTCGAACAGCAGCTCGGCTGCGGCTTCAACCCCTTTCAACCGGGACACTGGACAGAGTTGTGACAGGGCCAGGTCGAGCTCTTCCTGCCGCTTCAATCCCCTGGCATGGTAGATCCGCTGCAGCACCGGATGTATCTCCGCTGAAAATTGAGGAGGCTCTGACGGTTGGGTTCTTGCTTGGATTTTCACTAAGTTCTTATTCTACCTGACACGATGTCTCCGCTTCAGAGTTGTTCTGTGCGAAACCTTAGGGACTAAGGATATCAGAGTAAAAACTCTGTAAAATCCATAGGAAACTTATGTTTGCCACCCCCATCTAAAGGGGTGACCTTGGAGCTGATACAAGTGCACAATTATAGGGTATGCGAGCCTGTGTTGTGTCTGTGCAGGTCTCTAAGCGACACGCTCAGTCACCCTGCTGCAACCCGGTACTGCTGAAACAGAGCGTTTTCACTGCATACCACCAGCGGCCGGGTAAGATGGAAAACCGCAATACAACCAGGACTATGCCAGAGTTTTTAAAAACCGACACTGCTCATCTCGCTCGCCTGATGGCGTTTCTTCTGTGCCTTCCGGCAGGCTTACTTCAAGCCCAGGTGCAGAGCCGACTCTCCCACCAGGTAACCGGCCTGGATCAGCCGGTGCAGTTGACCATAGAGACCGATGACGGAGAAGATCTCTCGCCCGACCTCACCCCCCTCGAACAGGATTTTGAAATTCTCAGCCGCTCCACGCAGCAGAGCATTTCGGTGATCAATGGCGAGATGACATCAAAGCGTTCCCTGAACCTCACACTGCTTCCGTTACGCAGCGGCAGTTTGACCATCCCGGCGATCCAGGTTGCTGATCAAACCACACAACCACTGACCCTGCAGGTGGAGCAACAGACCCAGCAGGAGGCAGAGGCAACCAAGCAGGCACTGATCGAACTGAACCTGAACAAGGATTCCGCCTATCTCGAAGAACAGATCCTGCTGACCCTGAAGCTCTACCAGGCCAAGGGAGTCCGGGGTGAATCACTGGATCCACCTGAACCATCACTGGACGACACCCAGATCAGCCTGATCCATGAGGATCGCTACAGCAGCCGCAAGGATGGTGTGGACTACCGGGTGGTAGAGCGAGTCTACGCCCTGTTCGCACGCCAAACCGGCATACTGACACTGGATGGGGTAAAATTTCGTGGCCGTTCAGGTGGCAGCCGTGACCCCTTCACTGCCTTTTTCAGCAACGGCTTTCCTTCACATCAACAAGCCGGTCGTATCATTCGAGCTGAATCCAACCCGGTCTCCCTGGAGATTCTGCCAATTCCACAAGAGTTTACCGGTGAACGCTGGCTACCGGCGAAAAATCTGCAAATTGTGGAGAATGGTATCGACAACGAAATGGTGCTGGCGGGCAGTCCGATCACCCGTCGAGTGATGATTATCGCCGACGGAGTGATGTCGAACCAACTGCCAAACATCGAACAGAGCATGCCAAGCGGACTCAAACTCTATCCGGAAAGCCCACATCTGAATGACAAGCCGAATCGATCCGGTATCAGCAGTTCACTGCAGCAGAGTCTGACTCTGATCGCCACGGATCCGGGGAGATACACCCTGCCCCCGATTGAGGTTCCCTGGTGGAATACCGAAACCCGCCAGCAGGAGATTGCCAGACTGCCCGCCAAAGAGATCAGTTTTATGCCCAATCCTGCCGGAATGGCTAACCAAGCTCAGCCTTCGGTCGCTGCTCAAACCAGTCAACAGAATCTGAGCGCAGAAAATCCAGCCACCCCTGACCCGGAGTCGGCTGACGACTTTCCCTGGATGGCCACCCTGTTCGGATTGGCCTGGTTGATAACAGTCAGTGCCTGGTGGTTCAGCAGTCGACGCAAGCAACCCGCCAAGCCGGTGACGATCAAAGAGCCCAGCCAGCAGAGATCGAACCAGCCAGAGCTGGAAAACGTCCTGCAGCACCTGGCAGAAGCCTATCAGACCAAAGATGGTCAAGCGGCGAGAGATGCCTGGCTCCACTGGGCCCTGCTCAGCTGGCCCGACAACCCGCCCAACAACCTCAGCAGGCTGGCCAGGCGATGCCATCCGGATCTGGCACAAGCGGTAAATGCTCTGGAGAGGGCCATCTACAGCCCTAATTCAGAAATCAGCTGGTCGGATTTTGAGATCCTGAAGCTGATAGAGGCAAAGGATTCCAGACAATCCGCTGATAAAGCCGAACAGAATCTACTGATACCCTTGAATCCCTGACAGCTGGCGGCTGAGCCCAGGGTTTCGATGACGAGAAAGAGGAGCCTACTCCTCTTCCCAGCCTCCATAATCGAAGGTGATCTCTTCGTTGGGTTTGATGTCCTTCAGTGCGAACAGATCGAAGCCATCAAATTCAGCATTACCCTGATCATGATGGTTGAGATAGCGAAGCAGATTTCTACCGCTGCGGCCGACCGGTTGCTTGTCATCTTCAAACACCCAAAGCACATAGGTGCCATCCCGCTTCGCTTGCGGGCCCTCATAGGTTCCTATGAAGTCCCCTTTGGCAATGGATACCTTCGCAAACAGTCCATTACCGTGTATCCGGGAGGGTGCTTTATAGACAATATTACCGAGTCTTGTTCTACTGTTCGCCATCTTTCATACCGCTTCGCTGATTATCTTTGGGAGAGCCGAGCGGGCAACTCTCTCCATAAACCGCCATAATGTCGCGTAACTCTTTCAAGACTTTCTCTCTTGAAAGGTCGTCTAGAACCTTCAATTCGGGTAATATAACGCCCTGTTCCAACAACTTAATGTCATCACGGACTGATCTGCAACCCTTCTGGCAGAGTATCTCGATATAGTGATCTATCTGATTATTTCCCATGAATCACAACTCGCATAGGATATTTCAAGTTGATTTGCGTCAATTCGCCATACCGTACCGGGAACCATACTGCTATTCAAATTTCTAACAGGTTTCAATAGGATTTGATCCTATCAACATTACAACAAACTGAAGGACAGATTATGCCCTTGATCAACCGACTGACACTACTTTTTCTCATTGTTACCAGCCAAACACTGTACGCCGCCGAATGGGGCGAGGGATATGATCCGGTGGATCCGCCGGTGGCCACTTCCGTTGCCGATGGCAAGGTGGAAGTTCTCGAGTTCTTCTGGTACGGATGCCCTCACTGCTACCACATGGAACCCGATCTGGAGAGCTGGCTGAAAGCGAAGCCGGAAAATGTGGAGTTTGTCCGGGTGCCCGCACCACTGAACAGTCGCTGGACCGCCCACGCACAGTTCTTCTACACCGCCGAGATCCTCGGTTTGACTGAAAAACTGCACACCCCCCTGTTTGCAGCCATCCATGACAAGAAGCGTAAAATCTACGACAAGAATGCCCTGATCGACTTTGCGGTGGAACAGGGTGTGGACAAAGAGAAGTTTACGGAAGCCTGGAACTCCTTCGGTGTCTACGTCAAGGTTCAGAATGCGAAGAAGCTGGGGCAGCGGTACCAACTGGACGGAGTACCCGCCATCGCGGTCAATGGTAAATATCTGACCAGTGGTAGCCGGGCCGGCTCCTACAGCAAAATGTTCGAAATCGTCAGCCAGCTGGTTGCCGGTGAGAACGTAAAACCGGCCCAGTAAGCCCGAAGCAGAGTCGCCGGGTTGGTCACAGACGATTAAACCCGAGCTTTCACGACACGCTTCAGACAGGTAGAGAGCATCCGCTCTCTGCCTTTGATCTCAAACCTCAACCGAATAACAACAGCATGGGCCAGCCCCATCACGGTCGCATCCCGTATCAGAAATGATAGGCCACACCAACATTGATCACCGGCCAGTATCGGATGTCATCCAGATCCTCACTGTTGATCCGGTTCTCCTCAACCGCCAACTCCGACTCCAGTTGGGCTTTCAGCGCCGGATTGGCATCAGCCAGGGCACTGTCCGCTTCGAGTGAGATCGTCGGATTGTCGGTAAACAGAATACCGAAATCGACACTGAAGCTGAACTTGGATCCCGGCTTCACCGCATTACCCCAACCGATACCAAGGTAGGGTGCCAGATTGCGGCTGTAATCGACCTCCGCCTCCAGGGTACCCACCTGGTCAGGAGTGAATGTAGTGCTACCGATCTCCACGGGCTCGGTGGGTTGAGCGGATGCTGTGATATTCGACTGCAGGGCGTAGAGTCCGCCACTCACTCTGAATCCACCATTCATCGGATGCCAATCCAGCAGTGCGCCCCAAGTGAAGAGATCCAGGTCTATGTCATACTCGATATCATCGAGCTCCTCATCCGTGTCATAGGGCATGTTTGCCAGCAGGGTTCGAAAATTGAGGCTCTCTCCACGCACGGGCAGGGTCAGAGCCAGACCGGGACCGGTGGTACCGATGAACAGGCCCGCTGCAACATGCTGATCCTCACCCGCCTGCAGCAGATGGATATCCTCTGCCGGACCACCGAACGGCATGCGCGCGCCGAGCTGCCAGGTATCCAGATCCAGATCATCCCTGGCCAGCATGGTGCTGTATCGGACAAAGCCTGTGATACCGTTTTTGAATTGGCCGCTGAGTGAGATCCCCGCATTGACATAGCTGTCATCCGGATCCTCATTGGTCAGTGTAAAGCTTCCCGCTTCCGGTACCAGTGCGAATTCCGCTTCGATCTCAGGCGCTTCATTCTTGAAGTCCTTGACCAACTCAAGTTCGAACTGCGGCACCAGTACACCAAAGCTGAAGCTGAGTGCGTTACTGGCCCGCACACCGAGTCGACCGGAGAGAACATCGGTGGAGGTCTTATAGATATTCATATCCAATCCGGCATCGTTACGCTCCCGGTAGGCGTCTATTTCACTATTGCGATACTCAAGTGATGTATAACCGTCAATCCTCCAGGCCTGTACGTTGTAGCTGTATCCAGTACCAACCACGGCACTGAAGATATCCGCATCTGTCTCAGCTTTGGCCTGAGAGGCAACGCCCCCGATATCGATTGAGCGACTGGTATCGATGGATGACTCGCCATAACCGAGCAACCAATCCACATACCAATCTCTGGCCGGGTAGTAGTTACCGTAGATCGAGAGGTTCCAACCATCCACATCGACACCGGTATCACCACCGTTTTCACTGGTCTCAGAGCGGCTGTAGCCGAGTGCCGTTCCCATCACCAGATCGTTGTTGAAACGGTAGTCGAGACCGGCCAGCAACTCCTGATTATCGATCTCAAAGGCGTTCTCCCGGTTACGCGACTCCCCATCGCCGATATTGATCGTTCCGGTTATAAATCCACCCAGACGCTCATTGGCGATGCCATCGCCGGCACTTCCCCCCTGCTGCAGGCCGGTCAGCAGGCGCCCAAGATTGAGCTGCTGATCATTCAGGATGGCCCGCAATCCGGCCAGGCTGACACCGGGCAGACCAGTGCGTATCTCCTGCAGACGACCAGCTACATTCTTGATCTGGTTTGCAGCAACCCCCTTCATCGAGCTCGCCTGGGCGCCCACCTGTCTCAAAAGCACCTCTTCCAACGCACTATCGAGCTCTGAACCACTCAGAGACGAGAGCGCGCTACAGGTGGTAGCCAGCGCCTCATCGGTCTGTGATCCAGCAGCGGCGGAGTTGGCGTCACAGGCCACCTGCATCACCCTGGCCAGACTGCTCTGCGCCTCATCCGCGCCACCATTGGCAATGGGGTCCAGGCTGGGATCGAGGGTTATGGTGACGCTGGCCGGAGCACTGGCCTCACCACTGTCAGCCACCAGGCGATAGTCGAAACTGACCGAGGTCGGGTCACTGAGATCCGTTGGAGGCGTATAGAGATAGAGACCGGTAACATCGGTTGTGGAAAGTGTTCCCTGACTGGGCTGGGAGAGAATCTCGACACGGAATCCGATACCCGGATGGATGTCGTTCTCCTGGGGAAAAAGGTTGATTGCACCGCCACTGCTGAGATAGTGATCGTTGACGGTCTCCAGGGTTGAGGTGGAGGAGACGATGTTCAAGGTCACCAGGGTGTCATCGCTGGTGCCTCGGATGTCGCTGACCCGATAGGTGAAAGTGACGCTGCCGGAGAATCCCGGATTGGGAAACACATTGATCGAGAAGTTGTCATCCGGATCGATCTGCACGGAACCCGCAGCGGCATTGGAGAGACTGCTGATCGAGACGATTTCGATGGCATTGATCGCTTCCAGGGTGGAGATCTCCAGCCGATCATTCACCGTTACCACGATGGTTTCCGAACGATCATTGGCATCGATGGTGTAGATGTCCGGTACCCCGGTAGCCGCTTCAATACCGCTTGAAAAAAGCGTGGCCCCGACCGAAAAGGCGGCGACGGTGAGCGATGTCATCCCCTGAGAAATGACAAATGGTTTGTGGCTTGGTTTAATCATGAGCTACCCGTTTTATTCTTCTGCTGAAGGTCCCTGGGACCCAGCAATGGTAAGGTTGTTAAGGAAACCTCTTTTCAGACAAGAGACTCTCTCTCCCCATAGCCACCATTTTAGCCAACCACCCACGAGACTCCATCATTGGGTGTCAATGATCAACCCAGCACCGATCAAGTGCCGCAAAAGGTACGATAACCTTGATCCGCATCGGGCGCAGTGCGCTGATAGGGTTCTGTTTTATCTGTCAGGGTATAGGGTGAGCGTAAAACCTCGAGGAACTGTTCCGCGGCACTGGCATCACCCTGTTGCGTGGAAATCTGAATCACCTGCTCCATCTGCTGATTTCTGGGAATCACCAGAGGATTCATCGGCCGCATGACCTGTTGTGCCTGTTCAAGCTCTCCGACAGCGCTCAAGCGGGTCTGCCACTGCTGATACCAATCGCCCAGCTCCCTGCTCAACTCATGAGCCAGGGCTGGAGAAGTGAGACTGCGGGTCAATCGGTCAAAGCTCTCGGTGTAATCCAGACGCTTCTGTTGCAGGCAGTGCAAAAGCTCCGATATCAGTTTTGCATCTGAGGATTCTGCCTGGGTGATACCGATCTTGCACGCCATCATCCGCTGATACCGATCATTGAAAAGATCGCCGAACACTTCCAGGCTGCGGCTGGCGATCTCTACTGCCCGCTTCTCCTCAGGATGGATCAATGGCAACAGTGTCTCGGCAAAACGGGCCATGTTCCACTGGGCAATTGCAGGTTGGTTGCCAAACGCATAGCGCCCAGCCTTGTCGATTGAGCTGAAGACCGTATCCGGACTGTAAACCCCCATCATTGCACAGGGTCCATAATCGATGGTTTCACCGGAAATGGTGGTGTTGTCGGTATTCATCACGCCATGGATGAAACCGACCCGCAGCCACTCCACTACCAGATCGACCTGTCGCTTGATCACCTGTTCGAGCAGTAGCGTAAACCGCTCCTCTCCCTCGCTCTGCAGTTCCGGATAGTGGCGACCGATGGCAAAATCTGCAAGTTGCTGCAGGGCCTGATGATTCTTTTGCGCAGCAAAATATTCAAAGCTGCCCACCCGCAGATGACTTGCCGCAATACGGGTCAATACCGCGCCCTGATTGGGTGTCTCCCGATAGACTGTTTCACCGGTCGTGATCACAGCCAGGCTGCGGGTTGTGGGGATGCCCATGGCATGCAGGGCCTCGCCCATGATGAACTCGCGAACCGCCGGGCCCAATGCATATCGTCCATCCCCGCTTCTGGAGTAGGGAGTCGGACCGGATCCCTTCAGTTGAATCTCTTTCAGCTCTCCGAAACGGTCGGTCAATTCACCCAGCAGATGGGCTCTGCCATCACCCAGCTGAGCCACAAAGTGCCCAAATTGATGGCCGGCATAGGCGAGTGCCATGGGATTGGCGCCGGGTAGAAGCCGGTTGCCGGAAAAAATCTGCGCCCGCGACGGTCCGTCACGCTCCAATATCCGCTCCAGTTGAAGCGTCTCAGCGAGGGGACTGTTCCAGAGAAACAGTTTCGGCTCTTTCACCGGCTCGGGGGGGATACTCTGATAGAAGGCCCCACCCAGCTCCGTGTAACTATTCGACAACACCATGGGGCTAAACTAGCATAGCAAGGAGCCTATTTATCCATGCGAGATCAATGGGTTATCTTGCCGCCAACTTTCAATTACCAGAACCATCAGCGACACAGAGCCAGCTCTTATTCGACACCAGGAAAGCCCTGTATCGATCCGCAAAATCCGTCACCACCGACTGCTCGACCGCAGCACGCTGCAACAGCCGCTCTGACCAGTGACGCACCGGATCCGGTATTTTCACAACCGCCTGCTGATTGATATCAGCCAGATGCTGCAGACGCATAAAAAGTGGTGCAATGGCGGCATCGACCAGCGAAAACTCATCCGGATTGGCGAACAATCCTTCACTCAACGGCTCGGAGAGTCGCGCAATATCCTCTTCAAGTAAGTGCTTTTTCTCTATAAACGTATCTTCATCACTGGCGGTTGCCATGGCATGTTGCGCCATCAGCAGAGTCGATCCATATTCGATCCAGGATCTATGCCGGGCTCGTCTGAGGGTATCTGCAGGCTGGAAGCCGGGAGGGAATGACTCATCCAGAAAAGTCAGGATAACTGAGGACTCAAACAGCGTGGCGCCATCAACCAACAGCAGCGGGACCTTTCCAGTCGGGGATAGCTGCAGAAACCAATCCGGAGGGTCGTTCAGGTCGATATACTCAATCTCATGGTCGATCTGCTTCTCCCGCAATAGAATCACAGAACGCTGTACAAATGGACAGATTGCAAAGCTGACCAGTTTCAGTTCCATATCACCCACCTTATTGAATCATCACTATCCACGCATCATAGCCTGTCCGGCATGAGCGATTCAGCCGATTTTCACGACTCCGGATGGATCTTCACAGGTGCGTGAGTGAACGGTTCTCCGACAACCAGGCGCTCTTGCTCGATTGTGCCAGATCTGCAGTTGATCAGTGATTTCCCCAGAGGTAAACGGTGTACCGCCTGCTGGCTAGGTCCATTGTTCTTGAGCAGATTGATGACTGTTTCATGACATTAGACATAAGCTTTTGATAGAACTGAGGAATTTAAGGCACTATTGCAATCTGTCAAAGCTCGGCTTATATTGATGAAATGGCAAGCGGCTTGACATGCATAAATTCATTAATATCAACAGCTTGACTATAATTACCAGGGAATATTAAAGGCAATGGAAAGGACTACACCCAGAGTTTACAGGGTTATTTACAAACGTTTACAAAATCTGTATTTTTCCTACCTATTCAAGATACTGAATTACCTGCTCACGGATGACCTGGGTGCACACGTATTCCGTCCCACAGACCTATCCCCTCGGAGAGATCAGCTCGTCAATCCTCAGCTGGTTGTCAGCAGGGTAGCTGTTTTGCATGGTCCTCGGCGTCTAACCTGAACAGTTATTGCAGAATCGGATCATAGAGACATATCTGTGAATTTGATGGAAAAAGTGACTAATCTAAACCTATATGAGCAACAGTGAATTTCGGCGGCAAAACTAATATGGCAACCAGCAATCCGATCGGCTTGAGAATTCCAGAGCAATCCTCCCCGTCAGGCGTACCCTTTTATCTGAATGATAAACAGGTCGCTGCGTGGGCGAAGGAGCTGCCAATGGCTAATATCGGTGAGACTTCAAGACAGATCTTCCAATCCCTGCGTGCCTTCAACCGTACCAGCCTGGATGCCACGCAACGACTGCGAAGCATCGAAAATTTTCGCGAACCCTTATCCTATGTTGCCACCAATCTGAACAAGCACTATCTCGGTACCCGTTTTCCACTCAGTGAGAAGTCGCACAAGATCGCCAACCTGAATCGTGAGCTTCACAGCGGTATGGCGACCGCCTATAAGGCGGTCATCGTCGACCTGTTGACCCATGCACAGGAGGGTGTGGACCGGGCCCAACTGACCCTGGCAATCCATCGATGCATCACCTATCTGTCAAAAGTGATACTGCTCTCGGTAATTGTCTATGACCCCTGCCCAAAGCGCACCTGGCAGGAACTCCACGTCTGCCACAGGCTGGCCAACCGCTATGGTATCGGATCCGATAAGGTCAATGATCCCTACGAACCATCGGAACAACAGTCGACCATTGATCAGAACTACACCCGCTGCCTGCTGTTCTCCCTGGCATCCCCTTACAAAATGCGCCAGAAAGAGAACCTACAGCTCTTCGATATACTGCTGGACTGGAGTCAATACACCAATCTTTACAGTTATGACGATGCCCCGGAAGAGAGTTCCATCACCATCCATCAGGATAGCGACATGGCTCCCAGCCATGAGAACAAATCGGCCAGTATCGCAACCAAATATCTGTTGATTCTGGAGGTTTCCGGACTGCTGTCGCAAATGCGGGATCACTTCACCGATGATCAGGAGTCGAAACCGACTCTATCCGGTATCACCGAGCTGGACAAAGGGGTCATCCGCCAGCTGATCATGCTCTGGTCGAAAGCGCAGAAACGCGCATTTGTTCGCACCAAGCTGAACTTTGATCTGCGCATCGCCGTAGGTCTTCGCTCGGTACATAAGCTGATTACACTGGGTGACGTTCCGGATCCAGCGCCTGAAACAGAAGAGGAGAAAGAGGCCACCTGGATCGATGCTCAATTTGCCCATGGCCAGGATATGCATGTGGAAGCCAGATTCTCCCTGCAGCCAATGGATATCGCCTCCTACAACCCTCGTCGGGGTAATTTCGAGGAGTTTGGCCCTAACTCCACGGATATCAGCGAGATCACCGAAGAGTCCAAACTCGAAATCTGGCAGGATGACAAGGAGCAGCAGATGGACAAGGCGACCTGTCTGTTCACCACCATCAATGAGAGTGCCGGTGGATATTGCCTCGACTGGCGTGGAAAAGAGATTCCCAAGATTCAGGTTGGTGAACTGATTGGCGTTCAGTCTGCCATGTCTGCAGCTCAGTTCGGCGTTGGCATGGTACGCTGGATGCGAAATTCCGATGATGAATCGATGCAGGTTGGGGTGCAGATGATTGCACCTAACGCGATGGCGGTTACCGCCCAACTCACGGACCAGAACGTTAGTCAGCAGGAGAAGTGTCTGCTTCTGCCGGAGGTCGGCACATCCGGCCAACCCACCAGTCTGATCTGTCCTTCATACCCATTCAGTCTCGGTAAGACTTTGCTGATCAATGATGGGGAAAACGCCCAGGAGATCAAACTCACCAGACTGCTGGAATCGAGCGGCTCCATCTCGCAATACCAGTTTGTTCACCTGGATGAAAACGCCGCTGCAAAAATGAAAGAGGATCAGAACGATCTGGATGACGACTCCGATTATGAGAGCCTCTGGTCAACTTTGATCTAGGGCCAGTTAACACTCATCCCGGCAATTCAGAATCCGGCCAGCTTGTACCAGCGCTTGGCCTCTTCAGGATCTTTCTCCACTCCGCGCCCCTCTTCATAGAGCATCGCCAGGGTGGTTTGAGATCCGGCCAGCCCCTGCTCCGCCGCCTTCTTGAACCAGTCAACGGCTCTTTCCAGATTCTGCTCCACACATTCGCCTTCCAGATACATGAACCCCAGCCCATGCTGAGCCATGGCATGACCGGATTCGGCGGCCGCCTTCATGTACTTGTAGGCCATTAGCTCGTTGACAGTGATTCCCAGTCCGCCCTGGGACATAATGGCCATTCGATACTGGGCTTCGACACTGCCCTGCTCGGCCAGCGGCGAGAGCAGTAATGCGGCACGAGAGAAGTTTTTACCTTCAAATGCTGCAATGGCACTGCTTAACTCAAAATCCATATCACTGTTTGAATCAGTCATTTTAACCTTCTCACTGTTTCACTAAACTCATACTCTACAGGTTGTGGCCAGCCGGTCGGATCGCCACCCGATTTTTTATCCAGGCGACCAGCTCGCCACCCGCATCATAGATTCCAAATTCGAAAGTCGGCGTACTTCGATGCTTCTCAGCCAACTCGTGGGCAATCTGCTCCGATGTCCGATCCGGGAACTCAAAGCGTAACTCCAGATCGCTCAACCCAGGCCTGCGGAAATCCACACCCAACTCTTTAGTCCAGACATCATAGTCCGGAAACCGATGATTGCAGGCCAAAGCCGGTACCGGATCCGCCAATGCGGCAATACTACCACCAAACATACTGCCACCCGGGTTCCTGGTAGAGCGGTTCAACGGCAGAAGCAGGTTTACTTTTCCCCAATCCTCACTGATCGACAATAGCTTCACACCAAGGCTCTGAAAGGGGGGAAAGCGTTCCAGATGTTCGGCCAGTATCAGCTTGTTGTCACTGTCGGACATACCCTGCCTCGATCCCTGTGCCTGTTAGGGCCTGTTAACACGAATCCAATGCGCCCTGTTGCGCCTTGAAAAGTTATACCACCGGCAAGCACCACAACTCCCTTCGGGATCTTATGGAATATCTTGGTTTTCCACCGAAAACACCTCACAATACCAGTGCCTGATTAGGCCCTAGTAACCCGCCGAAGATTATGCAGACTCAATTAACCTCCGACATTCTATCATCTGAACACGGCCAGGAAGCGGAAGCCATTCTGCGCAACTGCGTGCATTGTGGATTCTGCACCGCTACCTGTCCGACCTATCAGCTGCTCGGCAGTGAACTGGACAGCCCCCGTGGTCGAATCTATCAGGTGAAACAGTTACTTGAGGGGGCCAGTCCCAGTGCCGCGGTACAGCAGCATCTCGATCGCTGCCTGTTGTGCCGTGCCTGTGAAACCACCTGTCCATCCGGGGTTGACTACAGTCGGTTGCTTGAGATCGGACGACAACATCTGCATCAGCGGCAATCCCGCACTCTACCCGACAGATCAGTTAGATGGCTGCTGCGCAAAGTGATTCCCCGCAGTGATCTGTTTGCCACCCTGCTGAATCTGGGCAGGCTGTTCAAACCGCTGCTGCCATCAACCCTGAGCCGTGTGATTCCAAAAAAAGTGTCGATCGGTGAGAGCGAATGGCCGCCACTCCGGCACAGCCGGAAAATGCTCATCCTGGATGGCTGCGTTCAACCAGCCCTGGCGCCAAATATCAATCTGGCGACTGCCCAGGTACTGGACCGGCTCGGCATCTCAGTGATCACCACTCCCAAAGCCGGCTGCTGCGGCGCAGTCGAACACCATCTGGATGATCATGAGGCGTCACGCCAGGCCGCAAGACGCAACATTGACCAGTGGTTGCCCCTGCTCCAGGATCAGGCCGAGGCCCTGGTGATCACAGCCAGCGGCTGTACTCAGATGGTGAAGGAGTACGACAGATTACTGGCTGATGATCCGCAATATGCCGACAAGGCCAGACAGCTTGTCAACCATTGCAAGGACATCGCTGAGATCATTCAGCAGGAAGATATCGACCCCCTGAGGCAGTCGATGAGCAATCCCCCCAGGATCGCTTTTCACGCCTCCTGCACGCTGCAGCATGGACAGCAGATCAGCGGGGTGGTAGAGACGATTCTGAGCCGTATCGGCTATCAACTGACCCCGGTTGCCGAAGCCCATCTCTGCTGTGGTTCAGCGGGCACCTATTCGATCCTGCAACCGGAACTCTCAAACCAACTGGGTGAGCGTAAAACCGAGGCTCTGATGAAGGGGCAACCGGAACTGATCGCAACTGCCAATATCGGTTGCCTGAGCCATATCAGCAAAACCGCACCGGACAGCACACCGGTTGTGCATTGGATCGAGCTGCTCTCTCCCAGCCACTTACAAGCTCCAACTGAAAAATCAGCAAGCCGGTAACCAGGTTTCACCGTCTGGTTATCAGTCACAGCGAACAGGAATGCGATCCCCTGCTGCAACTCTGATCCTCTATTTTCGATTATTCCTTAACAATGTCTAATTACACCAATCGCAAACCGAGTTAAAGCTGATATGTGTCCGGCCGATAAAACAATTATCACACATCGTTCCTGAGAGTTTCCTCGCAGGACAATTTTTTTACAATTCAGGCATTATAAGTCGTACTTTTTCAGCTTATACTCGCCTAGAAATATTGTGTAAGCCTACGCGTTGGGCCGATCCTGATTCCGGATTCATAAAAACAACAAAACACCAACGCAGTTAACTGGGGTGATCTGATATCAGCAGAGCATCCCGTTGGTAGAATACCTGCAACGGATGACCTAAATGACCATGACATCTGTTTTTGCCAAATCGCTCTGCTTCGGATTGTTGATCAGTCTGCTGCCCATCACTAGCCTGGCAGTTGAGGTCAATCTGAATGAAGAGAATCTGGCGTTACAAAGAGAACGCTTCCTGCAAGCTGAGACAGCACTCTCAAAAGGTGACCTGGCAACCTACCAGGCCTTAAGAGAGGAGTTGATTGGCTACCCGCTACTGGTCTACCTGGATTACCAGGAGACGGTGAAACATATCGACCAGCAATCAGTTCAAAGCATCAGCAACAGACTCTCTCGCCTCGAAGGGACACCACTGCAGAGTATGCTCAACAATCAGTGGCTCAGGTTTCTGTCGAAACACAATCTTTGGCAGACCTATCTGCAATTCTCCAAGCCCGGAGGCAGTGTCAGACAGCAGTGTCGCAGACTCCAGGCCATGCTAGAAACCGGACAGACTGAACAGGCCTACTCCGAGGTTCCCGGATTGTGGCTCAGCGGCAGATCCCAACCCAAGGTATGCGACCCGGTATTCAAAAGCTGGATCGATGCAGGTCATCTCACTGAACAGCAGGTTTGGCAACGATTCAATATGGCGATGTCCCAGCGTCAGACCAGGTTGGCCAACTATCTGAAACGCTATCTGAGTAAACCGGAGCAGCAGATCGCAGACCTCTGGCTGAAACTCTATCGCCAACCCCGTAAAGTTGCGAAGCTGTATGGCATCGATCACCCGATGAAGGATGAGATGGCCATCCAGATCATCCAAAAACTGGCTTGGCGCGATGTGGAAGCGGCATTCGGGGCATGGGAAAAACTCCAACCCATGGGGGTATTCTCAGACAAACAGCAACAAAAGGCGATCTATGCATTGGCCGGTGGACTGGCAAGAGAACCGGACAAGCAGCTTACTCAGCGTTTCAACCAGCTCCTGCCGGAACAGCTGAAACTGGATAGTAGAGTTTCGGAGAAAACCCTGCAGGCCGCGCTCCAGGTTAATGACTGGGTTTGGGTACTGCAGCTCGTGGAATCCCTCTCTGCAACGGAAAAACAGCAGGCCCAATGGCAATACTGGCATGCCCGTGCCCTGACCAAGCTGGATCGGGAAAATGAAGCAAGAGCAATTCTCAGGCGCCTTTCCCAGGAGCGCAGTTACTATGGCTTCATGGCGGCGAACCAATTGGGAATACCGCCGAAACTGGAGCATATCGCACTGCAGTCAGATCAGGCGATCACAGCCGTAATGGCCTTGAACCCAGGTCTGCAAAGAGCCCGTGAACTGCACACCCTGAAGCGCCCCATGTCAGCCCGCAGGGAGTGGAACCTGGCACTGAAAAATGCCACACCAGATGAGTTGAAGGCGGCAGCACACCTGGCGCAAAACTGGAACTGGCCATCACAAAGCATCATCACCCTGGCGAAACTACGCCACTGGAACGATCTGGAGTTGCGCTTTCCCCTGGCGCACCAGGAGACCATCACCGGGCAGGCCCGGGGGCACGGCATCGATCGAGCCTGGGTCTATGCCATACTGCGCCAGGAGAGCGCTTTTATCAGTGATGCCAGATCCTCAGCCGGGGCAAGGGGCCTGATGCAGCTGATGCCAAAAACCGCCAAGCAGGTAGCGAAGGAGCTTAAACATACGCCGCTCAAACTGGACGATCTGTTTCGGCCGGAAGTGAATATCAGGCTGGGTACCGGTTATTTGAATAAGATTTACCGACAGTTACAGGAGAATCCGGTATTGGCGACAGCGGCCTATAATGCAGGCCCACATCGAGTGAAAAGCTGGTTGCCAGATCAAACTCAGGCCACCGATATCTGGATTGAGACGATCCCCTTCCACGAGACCAGGGAGTATCTGAAGCGGGTACTGGCCTATACGGTGATCTATAACTACCGTCTCGGTGAACAGTCCAAAGTGGTCCCTAAAAAGTGGTTGGCTCCAATCGAGGCCAAAAACCGGGCTTCAGGAGTCTGACTCCAGGCTGAGAGGAATAACCTCCTCTGTCTGCTGACCATCCATCTGATTCGGTGCGCGTTTTGCGTTAAGGCGTTTTTTAACCTTACTGATCAGTTCCGGATCGGTCACTACTTCATAGAAACTGGCATCGGCCAGTACCGCACTGGGCATATTATTCTCACGCTGCCAGGTCTTGATCACAGCCTCTCTGATGACCAGCCAGTGAGCACTGCCCCTGCGGTCGACAAACCTGCCTACATGATAGGTATCCCCTTCACCGGAACGGCTATGCACTTTCATCTTGTGCAGTACCATTTCCGATTTAAGCTTTTTGAATGCGGGAGGAGCTAACTCAATTCCGTTGACATTGTAACGCAGTCGTCTGGCACTTTTTTTATCACTACCGCCATCATCGGAAAAAACCTCAACACGATGACGTTGGCTTTTACGCCAACTGGTGTCATAGCGTAACTCAGAGGAACAGGACGATAATCTGTCTGCTTCGTTGATGGCGGGTGAAATCATGATTTTACGCTGCTCATCATTCAGATAGGCCGGTGCCTCACTACTGAACGCAATACCCAGGCCCAACTCCAGTTTAGGCAGATTATGTGCACTGTTCTGGTTGTTTTGTGCTTCCATGACCAGCAGAATCTTTCTCGCCAGACCACAGGCATTGGCGACCGTCATCCCCTGAGTGGTCATAGCGCCTGTCTCCAGAACACTGAGGATCAGAGCATCCCCCTCAACAAACACCTTCTTGGCACCAAAGCGATTCAGCAGCTTGGTGATCGGTCCAAAAAAGTTCATGCTGAAATGGGTGGCCGGGTTGAGCCGTTTCTCAACCAGTTGACTGGTGATTTCAGTAGAACCTCTGACATCCGCTTTGAGAATTGCATGAGCTTTGATCTTGCCTTCCTGTGCATCAGCATCCTGACTGAGACGGAACTCATACAGACTGCCGTTATCCCGCGACAACTGAATGCTTTCGCTGTCCTGCAAAATATTCAATTGGCTCATCTGTTGATAGGTGTAGTAGGCCAGCTTCAGATCTCTGCGGAAGGTTAGAAAATCCTTCAGATAGCGTATCGCATAGCTCTGTTGCTTGTTTGCCGGCATGCGGCGGATATATCCATGGACAACATCAAGCGCCTTGACAACCGATGCACCTTTGTCGGCTGTTGATGAGAGTTTTTTCAGTAGAGTTCTTTTCGGAAGCGCATCCACCAGGTAGTGATAAATATCCCGATTTGAGAGCAAACCGTTAAACTGCCGATAGAGTTTTTCTGTACGATAAGCCGCAATTGCACGACGCGTCAGTCCGGATCGATCAAACTGTTTCAGCAGGTTCGATTTCAACTGCTGCTGTACTTGATTGAACTCGGGATCATCCCAGAGCCCCTTGTTGTGTTTAACAGGAGCACGGGAAAACCAACCACTCTTGGCGTCACCACTCTGCTTAAGCAGCATCTCCATATTTCTCGGGTCATCCAACCAACTGACATAAATCTCCTTGAACTCTTGAGCAGAAAGATTGCGTTCCAACAATCGTTGACCCTCAAGAAAATCTGAAAATCCGCTATGACGCTCTCGCTGGGTGATTTGAAACTGAGTCGTATCTCCCGATTTCGGGCTATCGACTTCAGGCGCTTGAGGCTTCGCCCATTCAGGGAGATAGTTGCTGTAGGTTGTGGTGATATAGCGATTAGCCAGATCAAAGTAGTTGCCGCCTTCCCGATCGACACAAAGCAACGGATAGTGATTCAGCAGATACTCTTCACTGGTAAGATCCGGAAGATGCAGTAACGGATTGAACAAGATCTGCTTCGAGACTACCCAGGAGTTGCCAACAACGGATTTACGCATTTTGCGCAGCTCCTTCGATTCAAGGCGCTGTACGATCTTGAACAGGCGACTCAAGGTACGGTAACGAATCCCCGGTTCGAGGCGGGCCAGACTGACCAGCCGTTCGTGCATCTCCATGGCTCTGCCACTGTGCAGATCGGCAGTGGATTCGACATCCTGCTGTAACTGTCCCCGCAGCCTCGTTAGCGCACTCTGTGGTGCATCCAACATCAACTTGAGTAACACCAGATGCAGCAATTGCAGCAGTTCTTTGACTGCCGCATTGGCATGAATCTGTTCCAGCGCACCCTGCAGAATACTGCGATAGTTTGATTTAAAACTCTCGATATCCGCACCGGACGAGAACTGTCCGGTATGGGCCCAACCATGTTTAGCCAGATCTTCGTGGACAATCTTGTCAACCAGGGATAACAGTGAACTACGGAATTGATGGCTGATCGCCACATCGATACGTCGATTGTCTATGCCGATTTGAAACTGCTCCAGACTGACCTGCCATGAGGGACAGCGTCGTAGCGGCGCAAGAAATTCTGCAACATTCGGTTGAACGCCCAAGGTGATACAAATCCTCAATGTATTGGTGGATTGATGGTTCGGTGGGCCCTCCTGAAAGTTCAGCTGACATGAACTTTGCATCCAACCAGGCCACCGTAAAACTATCATGAAACTCAGCAAGTTACATTGTGTGAGTCTAGATGATGAGGGTCAAGAATTAAACGTTACAAAATGAGATTTATTCACATCAGAACAGAAATGTGAACACCGTTTTAATATTACAGCGATCAATAATTGATCCGACTGCATGTTTTTGCCGTCAGCCCAATCGCTCTTGGGGAGGAATCAGATGGATTAGTGGCAGTAATGTTATGTCGATGATCTTAAGTAGGGCAGATCACTTTTGGTATAAACACTGGGTTACACCATTGCCTGGTCAATCCGGACTATCGGTCAAGCATGGTTGCCAGTAGCTGATCTTCCAGTTCGATTCGCACAGCCAGCTCTTCACCAAGTTGACAAAGATCTTCCGATAAGTGGTCCAGCTGTAACTCATGGTCAGACAGATCGTAGCGGTCATTGAAACTGACTGCGATTTCACTCGCCCTGACGAACTCTGGATAGATTTTTTCGGCGACCTGCAGTACGCCGCTGCGTCGCTCATTGCCGTTACTCACATGACCGAAGACTTCAAAGTGGCCAAATGCGATGTAGTCGATCAGAACCTGACAAAAGGTCTGTAACTGCTGATCCAATGAAGCAGACCGGTGGTATGGCTCCAGACCTGCCACTTCACAAAACAAGACCAACATCTCTTGTCGCTCTTTTAAGAGCTTGTCAATCAGATCTCGAGTGACGGTTCTGCGCTCTTCTGCTGCTCCCCCTTGAGAACTCATCAAACCCTCCGTAACGGCATAATATTTCTAGTAATCTCAATTCGGCAAGATGCTAAAACAACCGCCGGTCAGAGTGAACATTCAATTGTAAAGCGCATCATGCACCGATGGTGACACTTCACATAAAACCAAAACCCGTAGAATCAGTCTAAAAAGTCAGGAACAGGCTCTGAAAGAAATTACAATATCACAACAATCACGATTAATGTATGTCACGAACTGTAAAGTATAATCCGATGATATCATGCATTTTTGCAGTGTGGCGACCGTTATTGGTCAAGTTAAGACAAATCCAACAGACCCAGCTGGATTATGGTTTGCTCATCCGGCCGGGCTTGACCACACACATCCCGCCTTGATGGTCACTAAACAGCCCCAACTGGACCGATCGGATAGATGTTAACAATCCCAAGCGAATAACCCGGCCGATAAATTGCAATTATCAATCCACAGCCATAGTATGTTTAGAGTGCCACTTGCACATCGGCATGAAATGATTGGCGTAACACGATTAAGCTGCAATCGAACTGAACTCCTGCAGAGCTTAATACAGGTGCAAGGTAGACGAGTTACAATCCAGCAAAATCGATCGATTTCATCGCGGAATATTGGAATCTCAAAACATGCCTTCCATCACCACCAACCTGGATCTTGTTTAAGGAACCTGTGAACAAGTCATGGACCATCACCCTGTTGAAAAAAAAGATTGTTTGTTGCCTGCAAACCTCACCAGTAGCGGGCAATTGCATGGCTTGTACAACTTCAAGCGATACAATTTGAAACGCAAACAGTCTGCTATGGGTTGGCTCAGGAAAAGCTTGATCTGCTTGATGCTGCTGCTTCCGCTGGGCTTATCCCAAAGCCATGCGGCAAATTCCGCATCCCAGATCATGAGTAGCGCCATGCTTGCCATGATGGACACCATGGGTGATCTGGCTCATCGCTATAAACGGGGAGACAACTGGTATAACGACAGCTACCGGATCAACCCGAATCCCTACCCCTACGGGTCCCCACCAACCTATCCGGAGTACTATCCGCCAGCACAGCCTTCCGGGCCTTACCCTATGCCCCCCCATTACACAACCCAGCCTCGCTCTGAAGTCGATGGTATCTGGATTGGTCAGGGTGGAGAGATCGTACTGGTGATGTATGGCTATTTTCGTGTCTATGCCGATACGGAGACATACCGTGACGGGCGCTATCAGATCGAAGGGGATCTTCTACACATGCACGACCTGTCGAATGGTATGTCCCAGACCTATCAGTATGCACTCGATAGCGGCCGGATGATCATGCGTAACCGGGAGGGTGTATTACTGCTGTTCAAACAGCTGCCTATTCCGATTCCGCCGCAAACCCTGATACCGAGCCCCCAACCACAAACCGAACCGCTCAGTGACCCGGATCCGGTGGAAGAGCCCACCTATCCGATGGAAGAATAACTTGTCAGTCAACTACCCAGGCTCGCGAATAGATTGATTTCAACCGGGTTAAATGGCCGCCTGGGTATTGCCATCTTCATCGATCTGGTTAATATTTCGCAGCCAAGCACAGATTGCCTTGTCCAGCCTGTAAAAGTATTTGCAAAGCTGCAAAGCCTTCCCAGGCACAGAAAAGAGATCAGGCTCTGGATAATCAACCCGCTATACCGATGACAGGGAACAGACTATGAATCGAATTTGTATACTTGGTGGTAGTGGATTTGTCGGTCACCGACTGGTATCGGTATTGAGTAAGCGGGGTTACCCATGCCGCTTGCTTTCCCGCCATCCACAACGCCATGCCGAATTGAAAGTCTACCCGGGTGTGGAGCTGGTGAAAGTCAGTCAATTTGACTCCCCCAGCCTGCAGCAACACTTTGCTGGCTGTCAGAGCATTATCAATCTAATAGGCATCCTCAACGAGACAAAAAAAGCCAGTTTCATGTCGACTCATGTGGCACTGGTGGATCAGATCGTTGAAGCTGCAATCAAAAGCGGAGCAACCCGACTGCTGCATATGAGTGCACTCCACGCCGATGCAGGCAAGGGTTCCAGTGAATATTTGCGGAGTAAGGGCGAGGGTGAAAATCGTGCTCATACCCATGGTGGCTCAGCACTGACAGTAACCAGCTTTAGACCGTCTGTGATCTTTGGCCCGGGAGACGGACTTTTCAACCGCTTTGCCTCTCTGTTAAGCCTTTCACCCGGATTATTTCCACTCGCCTCCCCTGACAGTCGTTTCGCCCCTGTCTATGTAGGGGATGTCGCGGAAGCCTTCGCCCGCGCACTTGAGGACTCATCGACTGCCGGGGCCCATTATGACCTCTGCGGTCCGGAGGTCTACAGCTTGAAAGAGTTGGTCAGGTATTGTGCCAGTCAGCTGGGGATCCACCGTTTGATTGTACCGCTCAATCCAAGCCTCTCGCGCCTGCAGGCCAGGCTGCTTGGCCTGCTGCCCGGCAAGCCCTTTACCATGGACAACTACCTCTCACTGCAGACTGACAGTGTCTGTACAAACAACGGCCTGCTGACCTTGGGCATCACACCCCAATCCATCCAGAGTCATGTTCCTCGCTACCTGGCCGACCAGGGCTACCGAAAGCGTTTCGACCGTTACCGGAAGGTTGTTGAGTGAATCAGGCGTGACAGCCGGGCCGGACTCGCACATTTCAGGGATTCCAGTGGATACCTGCACAAGTTTTAACACGACGCTCATCAAATATAGCATATTGCTATTTTTTCTACGCCGATACTCTGATAAAAGTGAAATCTTTCACATACAGAATCAATACTGAGTATATATAAACCATATAGATTGCAATATTAGAAATTTTGTATATACTACATTTCCAAGTCATCATTCATGTAGTTAAATCCTGATGATAAAGAAGTATTTGATCTCGATGTTTCTTCTCTTCGGCAGCGGACTGAGTGTTGCCGAATCCCTCAACTCCAATACCAATTGGGCGGATGCCTCAGCTCTGGCACGACAAAACCACACCGTTATCATGGTGGTGTTCGAGTCCGAGGATTGCGGCTATTGCGTCAGGTTGAAGCAGGAGGTTCTCAAACCTTTTTCCGATTCAACCGAACAAAATCCTCCGGTGATCAAAGAGATTGATATCTATGCGGGGGGGAAAATCACCGACTTCAATGGCGATCTCATTCGCAGCCGCCAATTCAAGGATCGTTATCAGGTATTTGCGGTACCCACTCTGCTGATTCTGGATCCGGAAGGAAACCTGCTCGCCGACCCGATTGTCGGTTATAATTCCCAGGAAGAGTACGAGAGACTGTTGCAGAAATCTCTGCTGTTATCCTACGAAGCCCTCGACTGACCAGGGCCTGTTAACACGAATCCAGTGCACCCTGTTGGGGCTGTTTTATGCCCAGCAGTTATTCAATCCATGCCAATCCGATCCAATTTGCCTTTGCCGGTCACACTCCTGCTCTGTTTATTGCTCCTCAGCCCCGCCTATGCGGATCAGGGCGCTATTCCGCTGGTCCACGATTTACAAGAACTCGCCACAGAGGCCACGGAAAAGAAGCTACCCATCGTGTTACTGATCTCTCAATATCACTGCGGATATTGCGACCGGATGAAACAGGAGGTGCTCTACCCGATGAGTATCAGCGGAGACTTTGAACAGACAGCCCTGGTGCGAGAGCTGCTGATCGATGAGGGCGAAATGGTCAACGACTTTCAGGGAAATCGTGTCGCTGCATCGGATTTTTCACAACGATACAGCGTATTTGTCACCCCTACCCTGCTGTTTCTCGACAATCACGGGGAAGAGGCGGCAGAGCGGATACTCGGCATCAACACCATGGATTACCTGCTGTTCTATATCCTCAACGCGGCGGAAACCGCCGCTAAAAAGCTCACCGACATCTGACCGTAGCAACTGCACCCCACTACTATCGAGTGGATTGCCAGCTCTGCAGGGATTTTGGCAACGGATAGTCAGGATAGCTCGCCCTAAAAGCACTCAGTGATCGCCTCGCCGCCTGATCCTGACCGGATTCGATCAACGCTTCAATCTCCGTCAGCCAGCGTTCCGGCGTACTGTGGGTTTTCTCAGAATCAATCGACCGCATCATGGTTTCTGGCGCTTCCTGAAGCTGTTTTCTTTCAGCTGCGCCTTGGCGGACTTTTGTCTTGGCGCGTTGTTCCATCAGAGGTGGTGCAGCCATATCGGCCTGAGGAACCGGCTCAGCCCGGTTTTGCCGCTCGATTACGCGACTGGCAGGTGCCTTAGCGGGCTTTTGCAAAGACTGATCGCTTTCAGAGAGTGATTCCGCCTGGGGTGCCGGAGCTGGTTGATGCTGTGGTTGATCGTAAACGTCATGACGCAGATCGATCAACGGCAGAGACAAACCGATCCCTATCAACAGCAGCGCTGCTGATGAGAGCGGTACTATCCAGCGGTTCCTATACTTTGCGGTAGCTTTGCGCGCCCGGCTCAAAACGGCCTGATCAAGTGCTTCACTTGGCGCTTCATGACGCCCGGCCCGATAGAGTCTGTTGAGTCCCGAATCCTCCGGGAGCTTGTCTGATGCGCTCACAAGCACTCCTCCAGCCGTTGGCGTAACTGTTTCAGGGCATATCGCATTCTGCTTTTAACCGTCTCTCGACCTGTATCGATCATTGCCGCAATCTGGGCCAGCGTTAAACCCGCCTCCTCTTTCAGCAGAAACACTTCCCGTTGCTCAACCGGGAGCTGTCCAATATAACGTTTCAAGCGTTCACTACACTCCTCATCATGCATCTGCTCTTCCACAGACTTACCCGGCTGGACCGACTCATGCAACGATTCCTGGTCTGTGACCAAGGTAAGATGTGCACGACGATATCGATCGATGATCAGGTTTCGGGCGATACGGAACGCATAGGCCTTGAATGAGCCGCCATCAAACGGTTTGCCGGCAGAGATGATTCTGGACCAGACATCCTGATAGAGCTCATCCGCATCACCCGTGCAGTGGCTGCTGCGTAACAAAAACAGATAAAGCGTTTGACGATAGCGCTGATAGAGGGTTTCGAAAGCCCTGTCATCCCCCTTACGGAACAGTCGATACAGCGCTTCATCACTCTGCTCCTTGTCACTCATGCCGTTGAGACCCGATTCATTGGTTTATTAATTTATAGAATATAGTCCGCTGATGAGTGCTAACAAATGCAAATCCTTCACTGCAGGGTTTCAAGGATATGGCATTGGCCACCGAGCAGCTCTGGATCATATCAGTCGAAACCAAACTTGTGTTCATCAGCATTCATTTGCGGACTCATATCAAACCTTCACTCATTTAGGGTCAGTGGTGCGGCAAGCGAACTTGCCAGTCTGACCAATCGGATAAACTCACCGCGATAGCCAAACCGATCCTTACCCCGGGCCGTATTGGCCAACTCCACCGCATCATCAAAGTCGAACGCTTCCGTATAGCGTCCCCCCCTGAGCAGTTGGGCAAACCCGGCAACCGCGGCACTGAAGCGATAGGCTTCACTGGTCGTTGACAGTTGTTCTCGATCGGACAACAGGATTGGCTGGGTGATCAGTTGTGACCGATCCTGATCGGGCTGTTTGTAGCGCAGTCTTAAAAAGGCGAGTTCACCCGCCTTCTGATGACTTGTGGCAGTAGCCGAACGGTAGCGTCGTGGTGAGAGACGCTGCCCCTCACTCTCATGCAGTGCGATCTCATACAGAGCTGTCACGGTATGGCCGGCACCGATATCTCCCGCATCAACCTTATCGTTATTGAAATCCTCAGCAGCCAATAATCGGTTCTCATATCCGATCAGGCGATATTCAGCCACCAGCGCCGGATTCCATTCAACCTCGATTTTCACATCCTTGGCAATGGTTTCAAGGGTCGCACTCAACTCCTCCACCAGGACTTTTCTGGCCTCGTTGATGTTGTCGATATAGGCGTAGTTACCATTACCTTTGTCCGCCAGCTGCTCCATCAGATGGTCATTGTAGTTACCCTGGCCAAAGCCCAATGTGGTCAATGAGATGCCCCGTTGCCGTTGCTGTTCGATCATCTCCACAAGGCGCCGGTGATTGACCGTGCCCACATTGAAATCTCCATCAGTTGCCAGAATCACCCGGTTGATACCACCCTCGATATGGGCCTGCTCCGCCATCTCATAAGCAAGCTGGATACCGGCCGAGCCATGGGTCGAACCACCGGCCTCCAACTGCGCCAGTGCTGAAACGATCTTGCCCCGCTGATCTCCGGCCGTCGGTTCCAACACCACGCCGGATGCACCGGCATAGACCACCAGAGTGACCCGGTCTTCCCCAGTGAGCTGTTGCAGCAGAAGTTTGAAGGCGGATTTGAGCAATGGGAGTTTGTTCTGATCACTCATCGAACCGGAGACATCGACCAGAAACACCAGATTGGCTGCCGGTCGCAGATCGGCTGCCGTGGCGACCCCCTGAATACCGATATGGACCAGGCGGGTATCCCTGTTCCAGGGGGTTGGTCCCACCTCGGTTGTCAGACTGAAAGGGTGCTGTCCCGAGTGAGGATAGGGATAGTGATAGTTGAAATAGTTGATCAGCTCTTCCGCTCGAACCAGGTCTCTGGGCGGCATCCGCCCCTGGTTGAGAAACCGCCTGACCAGCGCATAGGCGCCACTATCCACGTCGACGCTGAAGGTGGAAACCGGTGACTCGGCCACCGAATGAATGCCATTTTCAGCCAGTTCACCGTAGCGTTCCCGGTCAACTTCGGCGGTTGGCCTGTGCAGCTGTGGCAGAGCTGCGATTTTTTGCTTGGTGTAAGCCTCTCTGGTGAGGGACAAACGGGCCGGGGCCTGTGAAGCCATCTCGGCTTGCTCCTGCTGCATGGATTGAACTGGCACAGGACTCTGTACCGCTTCATTCAGTGTCTGCTGATGCCGCTTCACAGAGGTGTCGGTAATCCGATCCCTCTCCGCCTCCGGCGCTGAACCACAGGCGGCCAGCAGCCCGCTCAACAGGGCCGCAGCGAGAGTTAGGCTCAATTGTCGTGATTTCATTGTTTGCTCCCGAATGAGTTGAGTTTCATTAGGGCTAACGCAAAGAAATCGAGAGTGGGGTTAAATTGCTTTGTTGTTTTTTTTTAAGTCCGCAAATGAACGCTGTGATAACCAAGCAGCCTGAGACTACAGACGCTCGCACATATCCCGCATGGAGAAGCCCTGCAGATTGAGCTGGATACCTTTCAACAGGCCCAGCACTTTGAAACGTTCGCCCATTTCAGCCGGCAGTGTCAGCCGTTTGACCCCCTGCATCAGAGACATGTGCCGGGCCACATCCTCAGGATCGGAATCGGCCAACAGACTATCGAGTCCGTTGGCCAGCAGAAAATGTGCCTGGGTTGTATAACCCCCGAGGCTGAACCCGGATTCAACCGCCACTTTGGCGGCAGCGGTAAAATCGACCTGGCAGGTAATGTCCTGAATACCGACCCAACGGAATGGGTCGCTGTGGGCACGATGCCGGTAATGGCACATCAGCGTGCCCTGATCCCGTTGCGGATGGTAATACTCGGCACTGCTGTAGCCATAATCGATCAACAACACCACGCCCTGACTGATCGCCTGGGCGAGACTCTTTATCCAGGCACTTTGACGCAGATTCACCTCAGAGTGATAGATGGACTTGAAAGGACCGTACTGAGCCTGCAGTTGTTTCACCGCTGACTCAAGCCCCGGCGTGACCGGCTCACGATAATCGGCCTTCAGTTGCTCCCCATCATGTATGACAAAACACTCCTGTATCGTGCCATTCGCAATCCGAAATCGGCTAACGGGAAGTGCATCCAGCAGCTCATTGGCCACCACACAACCTGAGAACTGCTCAGGCATGTGTTCCAGCCAGACAACCCGCTCCAGCAGATCAGGCACCCTGGCCTCAAGGGTGGATTTCTGGCGGCTCTTCAACTCCGGGCTGACCTCCAGAATCTGGTAGCGATCCGGAAGTTGATCAAGCGCGGCAAGCGCCTCCAGCAGGTCGGCAGCCAAGACGCCTGAGCCAGCACCAAACTCGAGTATGTCGGCAGAGGGCAGTTGATCGAGAATCGGCGCCAACTGACGGGCCAGACACTGGGCAAACAGGGGTGAGACCTCTGGCGCGGTGATGAAGTCCCCCTGATCACCGAATTTTCGGCTGCCCGCCACGTAGTATCCCAGGCCAGGTGCATAAAGGGCCATGTCCATGAACATATCAAACGGTATCGCACCACCGGACTGCTCAATGGCACGAACGATCTGTCGCATCAGACGCTCACTGACAGCCTGCGCTTTGGTATCCGGCATGGGTAGTGTCCGCGGTGAATTTCCTGCTTGAGCGCTGAGACAGTCCGGCATAGTTCAGAAACCTATATGAATCCGTTAGAGTAGAGGACACCATTCAAACATGGAGTCACCAAATGACGCAAAGTCATTCCTCTCTGTCGGGTCAAACCGCCTTGATCACCGGTGCGGCACACCGGATCGGTGCAGCCATTGCAACCGAGCTGCATAATCAGGGTATGAATATTCTGCTGCACTACAGAAATTCAAAAACCGGAGCGGAAAAACTCAAACAGCAGCTGGAACAGCAACGACCCGATTCGGTACGGCTGGCCCAGGCCGACCTGAATGACACCGCAAGTTTGGGCAGGCTGGTCGATCAGGCCAGACAGATCAACAACCGTCTCGATCTGCTGGTCAACAACGCCTCCAGTTTCTACCCAACACCGTTGGATGAGGCCACAGAGACCGATTGGGATGATCTGATCGGCAGCAATCTGAAAGCCCCCTTCTTTCTCTCTCAGGCTGCAGCGCCACTGTTGCGCGAGCAACAGGGCTCGATTGTCAATCTGGTCGATATTCACGCCCTGAGACCCCTCAAAGCCCATCCGATCTATTCGGTGGCGAAGGCGGGCAATGCCATGCTGATCAAGTCACTGGCCCGGGAATTAGGACCGGATGTGAGAGTCAACGGCATCGCCCCGGGGGCGATTCTCTGGCCGGAACAGGGATTGAGTGAGGCAGCGCGTCAGACCATTCTGGAGCGTACCGCACTGAAACGTCCCGGCAGTGAGTCGGACATCGTCAATACCCTGCTGTTCCTGCATCGGGATGCACCCTACATCACCGGCCAGATCATCCCAGTTGATGGCGGCCGTACGCTACAACAATAAAAATACTGGAGAGCTATCGATGAATGAGCCGACCACAGGACTGACTTTCAGACAGAGTGTCGACCATATGGTGGACAGAGCCCTTGCCTATATGGATCTGGAGCCGGGTATCGCCAATGCCATCAAGAGCTGTACCTCCGTGTTACAGGTCAGCTTTCCGGTGGAGATCCGTGGCAAGGTGGAGGTATTCACCGGCTGGCGTGCGGTCCACAGCATCCATCGGTTACCGGCTAAGGGGGGATTGCGCTATTCGGAGTCGGTTGATCAGCAGGAGGTTGAGGCACTGGCTGCCCTGATGACCTATAAGTGCGCCATTGTGGATGTACCTTTTGGTGGCTCCAAAGGTGGCCTCTATATCAATCCGGAAAACTACAGTCGAACTGAATTGAAACTGATCACCCGGCGTTTTGCCCGTGAGTTGGCAAGTGCCGGTTTCCTCAGCCCCTCCACCAATGTACCGGCACCGGACATGGGTACGGGTCAACGGGAGATGGCCTGGATTGCCGACACCTATAAACATCTGAACCCGGAAGATATCAATGCACTCGCCTGCGTCACCGGCAAACCGGTCGCTCACGGGGGCGTAAACGGGCGTACCGAGGCAACAGGACGTGGGGTCCAATACTCCCTGCAGGAGTTTTTCCGCCACAAAGAGGAGTTGCGAGCCTGTGGTCTAGAGGGGGAACTGGAAGGCAAACGGATCATCATCCAGGGCCTGGGCAATGTGGGTTATCACGCGGCGAAATTCCTATCCGAAGAGGATGGTGCAAAGATCATCGGTATCATCGTGCGTGACGGTGCCATCGTCAATGAAGAAGGCATACATGTTGAAGAAGCCTACTATCACCGCTGTTCCCATGGCGGTCTGAAGGGTTTTGCCGGTGGTCAGTTTATCGAAGACGGCGCCTCGGTACTGGAACACGAGTGCGACATCCTGATACCGGCCGCCATGGAGTCGGCGATCACCGAGAGCAATGCGCCCAATATCCATACCAATCTGATTGCGGAAGCGGCAAACGGTCCGATCACGTTCGAAGCAGATCGAATCCTTCGCAGTCGCGGAATCACCATCCTGCCCGACGCCTATGTGAATGCAGGCGGTGTGGTGGTCTCCTACTTCGAGTGGATTCGCAATCTGAGTCACATGCGGTTCGGGCGTATTGAACGACGACTCGATGAATCCCGGGGACGACACATTCTTGCCGCCCTGGAACATACCAGTGGGGAGAAAGTACCTGACTGGATCAGCGACAACCTATCCAGAGGGGCCGATGAACTTGATCTGGTACGTTCAGGCCTTGATGACAGCATGCGACTCGCCTTACAGGAGATCATCGATGTTCGAAAACGGATGCCTGAAATTGAGGACTATCGAACATCTGCCTATATCATTGCACTACAGAAACTAGCCCGCTCCTACATCGATATCGGTGTTTAAAACAAGGGATTTTCAGCCCTGCTTAACAACTTGCTACAGTGTAAAATTTAACTGCTTTACATGCGCAGAATTTTATATAAGAATCTCTTTCCCATCGCGATAGCGGATTGGATATTAAAGTTATCGTTGTTTTAATCGTACGCTGATTACTTCATGGATTGTTATTTTGAAAATGGAAACCCAATCTAACTATTCCCGTTATTCCAGTGTCGCAATCCTAGAGATTGCGCGGACGCTCCAGTTTCACTCAACGCGACTGCAACCAATCATTAATTGTCACTCTGAATAAACTGACCAGCAAAGCGCCTGGTAGTCGTGACACTCTAAATAACAATTAACATGAGTGAATCGCTTTGCTGTTTTTTTGAAACACGGAAAGGCTTGGCTTCTGAATACTATTCTACAAATGAAGCCACCCGCACAAAGCCGACTGCAATCATGACAGAGATGTTCAGTTGATGAATCAACCATATGGAAATAACCTAAAGAGGAAATAAAGCATGGCTTTAATGCAATGGATAGATGAAAAATACAGCACCAAAGTGGATGTTTGTGATACACAGCACAAGGAGCTTTTCAATCGTGTAAACGCCTTGAACGATGCTGTCTCCACCGGTGCACGTCAGGATATTGGCACCACGCTGGACAACCTGATCGATTATGTTGTGGTGCACTTTGAAACTGAAGAACGTTTAATGGAGGAGCGAGGCTACAAAGGGCTTGATGCCCATAAGGAGGAGCATAAACAGTTGGTACAAACCTGTGCTGATCTACAGAAAAAGTTTCACGCCGGCGAAACGGAAATAGAAGATGGAACCATGGTGTTTATCAAGAACTGGCTGGACCACCATATTCCTGTGATTGACAGAAGTTACAGCGCCGCTTTGAGCAACTGATTACGATAAGATGCGTTGGGATAACTGAACAGCATGACAAATAGAGACTGACATAGAGCGAATAATTCTGTGATTCAGTCATACAGTGAATCAGGATAATCCTTGTTTTATCGTTCTTATACCCTGGGGGACCCCCCACCCAGGGTATTTTATTGAATCCTTACCTGACTGAGACAAAGTGATCATGAAGCAGATGAAGCGTGTGGACGCGAAATTGAAACGCTCTACCCATCACTGACAGCTCCAACTCTGCTTACAACGCAGTGGGACAGATCGTTACCGGTTCCTACCACTGACTTCAACAAACATCTGCCTGTAACGCCTACATCCGGACAGACCAGATGCACCCTTAGCACCCGCGCTGCAGGTCAAGTTAAGAAGTTCGCAACATTCTGATATTTCTAAGTATAATCAATCTTTCAGAATTCTCTGCAGCAGACGCTATGATTAGGACATAGGCGAAATTTCCAGTTTTGAAACGGATTTCAGCATTTTGCACGGGCTTAACCACTCAGCGCTCTGATTTAATGACTGATCTCTATTTCCCATCGGTACAGACACTACTCCTAATTGTCCTGTTCATCTTGCTGGGGCTGGTCATCTACCTCTGGTTTTTCCACACCAACAGAGCCAATCTCAAAGACCTCAAACGCAACGATAAGTACCGCAATCTGTTCGAGCAGGCGGGTGACGGTATCATTGTCCATGATCTGAAGGGAAAGATCCTCGACGTCAATCCCGCCGTCTGCAAACTGTTCGGCTACTCACCGGAGCAGTTCTGCCAGCTGCATGTTTCACAACTACACCCCGACAAACCTGAGGTTATGGAAAAGAGCCGGGCTGCATTCAAGACCATTGCCCGGGATACTGAGATCAAGTTTGAGAATGAATTTGTCACCTCCAGTGGTGAAATCCTCATCGGTGAAGTGACATCAACCATCATACACGAACCTGATGGAAACTATGTTCACGCCGTCTTCCGCAACAGTACCGCACGCCAACAGGCCGAAAACGCACTCCGCAATCAGAACCGTATCTATCTCTCCCTGCTGGAGAACGTGAATGCCATCAGCTGGGAGTTGGAGTTGAGCACAGGCCAGTTCAACTATGTCTCTCCCAATGCAAAACGCATATTGGGATACCCCCTGAGTGATTGGCGCAATATGCAGTCCTGGCTCAACATGGTGGTCGATGAGGATCAGGAATTTGCCAGAGCTTTCTGTTCCGCGGAAACCGATGCAGGCCGGGACCACACATTTGAATATCGAATGCGTAAACAGAACGGGGACGTTATCTGGGTTTTGGACCTGGTCAGAGTCGTTAAGAACAAAGCCGGCAAACCGATCAAACTGGCTGGTGTCATTTTTGACAACACCGACCAGCACCATATGGCGACCGCACTGAAAGAGAGTCGTCGCGCCTACAAGGAGGCGCAGGAGACAGCCCATCTCGGCTATTGGCAGATAGATATCAAGTCAGGCAAGGCCTTCTGGTCTGACGATATCTACAACATGCTCGGTCTCAATCCTGAGCAGGAGGTGGGCCCCGAATTCCTCTCGACGATTGTCAATCCTGAAGATTGGCCAGCGGTATCCGACTCACTGAGAAAAGCCATCGACAGTGGCCAAAAACACGAGATAGAGTATCGCGTCAAGAGTCAACTACCTGGAAGCCATGAGCTCTGGCTCTACTGTAAAGCCGAACGGGTACTGGATGATAAAGGCAATCCGGAAAGGCTTTCCGGTATCGTCCAGGATATAACCGAACGCAAGCAGACCGAACTTGCACTACGCGACAGTGAAACTTTTCTGCAGGATGTTTTCCATGCCATTCAGGATGGCATCATCGTGCTGGACACCGACTTCAATATCATCAGAACCAATCGCTGGATGGAGGAGCACTACAGACATCTTATGCCTTTGGCGGGCCGCAAATGCTACCAGATTCTTCGTGACAGGGATGAGCTCTGCGATAGTTGCCCAAGCCATCAAGTCATCAAAAGCGGTTTGCCAAAAACGGATGTTATACCGGTAACCCTGATCAGTGGAGAGAGAGGATGGATCGAGTTCTCGGTCTATCCGGTCAAGGACGATTCAGGTCAAGTGATCAATATCATCGAGTATATCAAGGACATCAGCGACAGGAAAAACGCCGAACAAAAGCTGGAGCGCTTTCGGAAACTACTCGATCAATCCAATGATGGTATCTATATCATCAATGCCGAAGATGGCACTTTCCTGGATGTCAATTCTGCCGCCTACAGCAGTCTCGGTTATCGGCTCATAGATCTGCATCAGATGCGTGTCTGGGAGATTGACGGAAAAATCGATGATAAAAAGCAGTGGCATGAAATGATTCGTCAGCTTGAAGCGACTAAAACCTCTGTCTATGAGAGCAACTACCGACATCAAAACGGTGACCTGATCCCGATGGAGGTCAATGCTCAGCTGGTCGTACAGGACAGCGTCAAATACCTGATCGCAATCGCCCGGGACCTGACAGATATCGAAAGAGTCCGTGAGCAGCTGATCAAAAGCGAACAGGAGATGCGCACGATACTCGACAATGTGGACGCCTTCATCTATCTCAAAGACATGGATGGTAACTATCTGTTTGCCAATCGGCAGGTGCGTGACCTCTGGCATGCTGAGATGGATGAGATTATCGGCTACGGCGATGAGAAGTTCTTTGATGAGTACAGCGCCTCAGCCATACGCATTAATGACAAAAAAGTTTTGCGGCAGGGTGAGACGATACGCGCCGTTGAAACCAACACGGTACCACAAACCGGTCAGACCGCAGTCTATCAATCTATCAAACTGCCGCTCAGGCATGATGATGGCACCACCTACGCGCTCTGCGGCATCTCACTGGACATTACTGAGCAGAAACGGGCTGAAGATGCATTGAAGGAGAGTGAACAGCGCTTCAGGATTGCGGGTCAGGCGGCCTTCGATCTGATTTATGAGTGGAACATCGAGACTGATGAACTGAAGTGGTATGGGGATGTGGATCAGATTCTTGGATACAAAGAAGGCTTTTTGTCTGACGACATTCAAAGCTGGCTGCAACTGATCCACCCGGAGGATCTGCAGCTGATGCAGAACAGTGTCGAGTTACACCGCAACTCGACCAAGGAGATCAGGTACGAGTACCGTATTCGGCATGCCGATGGCAGCTATCGCTATTGGAAGGATCATGCCCTGCCGTTACTCGACCAAGATAACAGACCCTATCGTTGGGTCGGCGTCTGTACCGATATCACCCTGCAGAAAGAGCACCAGCTGCAACTGGAACACCACGCCAACCACGATCTGCTGACCGGACTACCAAACCGAGCGCTGTTGAGTGACCGTCTGACCCAGGCGATGCATCAGGAGAAGCGCCGGGAACAAAGACTGGCCGTGATCTATATCGACCTGGATGGATTCAAGGAGATCAATGACCGATACGGGCATGATGTAGGCGACCTGGTACTGATCGGCATGTCGAAGCGGTTCGAGAGTGCTCTGCGGCAAGGGGATACCATCGCCAGATTCGGCGGTGATGAGTTTGTCGCCGTACTCAGTGATATCGAAAGCCGGGAAGCCTGCTATCCCATGTTGCGCCGTCTGATGGAAGCCGCCATCCGGCCAATCCAGCAACAGAACCAGCTGATACAGGTCAGTGCCAGCATCGGAGTAACCCTCTACCCCCAGGATGAAGAGGTGGGTGGGGATCAGCTGTTACGACAGGCGGACCAGGCCATGTATCAGGCAAAACTGGCGGGTAAAAACCGCTACAGCTTCTTTGATACTGAGTATGACAGGAGCCTGAGAGGCAAGAAGGAGGACCTGCAGCGGATAAGAAAAGGTCTGTTCGACAATGAGTTCGAGCTCTACTACCAACCGAAGGTCAGTATGAGGAGCGGTCAGGTGATTGGTGTGGAAGCACTGATACGCTGGCTGCACCCGCAACAGGGGCTACTGATGCCGATCAGTTTTCTACCGGTCATTGAGGATCATGATATCGCCGTGGAGATGGGCGAGTGGGTATTGGAAAATGCACTTGCCCAGCTAAGCCAATGGGATGACCTTGGATTGAAGACTTCTGTCAGCGTCAACATCGGCGCCAGACAGCTGCAGAGAACTGACTTTGTTGATCAACTGAAAATGATCGTGCAGCGCTATCCCGCAATCGCATCCGATCGGTTACAGCTTGAAATACTTGAAACCAGTGCACTGGACGACATGAATCATGTTTCCAAGATCATTCATGAATGTCTCGAATTCGGCGTCAGTTTCGCGCTCGATGATTTTGGCACTGGCTACTCCTCGCTCTCCTATCTGAAGCACCTGCCCGCCACCACAATCAAGATCGACCGGTCGTTTGTGCGGGATATGCTGATCGATCCGGATGATCTGGCGATTCTGGAGGGCATTCTTGGCATGGCCACAGCATTTCGTCGCAACGTCATTGCCGAGGGCGTGGAAACCCCTGAGCATGGAGAGCTGCTACTCAAACTGGGATGCGATCACGCTCAGGGTTATGGAATTGCCAAACCTATGCCGGCCGCTGAGTTTCCCGCTTGGGTTAAAGAGTGGCGTCCCTTCGAAACCTGGCAGCATCAGCAAAGATTGAGTCGCGATGACCTGTCGCTACTGTTTGCAGCCAGCGAGCACCGCGCCTGGATCAACACACTGGAGGAGGCCCTGCGTAGTGAGGAGATTGAGTTTCCGGAACTGGATCATCACCAATGCCGCTTCGGCGACTGGCTCTACAGTGACGGACAACGATATGACCATCTTACGGCCTATCAGCAGATTGTTGCCCTGCATCAGCAGATGCATGAGCAGGCGAAGCAGCTCTATCAACAGAAACAACAGGGTAACGATGAGGATCTGACAGATGGTCTGGCGAAGATACGTGACAAGAAACAGCAACTGTTGCAAAGAATGGATCTACTGATGCGCAATAGTCACAGTATGAATTGAAGCGGATGAGCTCTCAGCCCCGCAGAGACAGTAACCTGGCAAAGATCATTATCGACAGAACTATCAGCCCAAAGGGATAGGGAAAAATCCCGTACAGAAAGGCGGCCAACGTAATACCCAGCAGGGCGGCCAGTAACAGCAGAAATTTGTCATCGAGCAGCTTCATGATCATCGATCAATGTGGATTGAGCTTATAGACAACTGATCGCGGTCGACGTTTACCAACGTCTGTTAACCCGGTGATCTAATCATTACTCTGCCTGTTTTTGCAGTACACCCATCAATGAGAAAAACCGCTGCACAACACTCAGATCCCGGGTCTTGGTCATCGGCGGCAGACTGCGGATGAAGACTTTACCGTAGGGCTTGTTCAGCAATCTCGGATCACAGATCACAAGCACCCCACGATCAGTCTCATCACGGATCAGACGACCCGCTCCCTGCTTCAGGGCAATTGCCGCCTGGGGCAGTTGAAAGGTCATGAAGGGATTCCCGCCCTGCTGACGCAGCGCATCGATGCGGGCCTGCAATACCGGATCGCCGGGAGAGGCGAAGGGCAGCTTGTCGATAATGACACAGGAGAGTGCCTCACCGCGCACATCGATCCCTTCCCAGAAACTGGATGTCCCCAACAACACCGCATTCCCCAGTTCACGAAACTGCTCCACCAGCTCGGTGCGTGGCGCCGTACCCTGCACCAGCATCGGATAGTCGAGTCTATCCTGCAGATACTCCGCCGCCTCCTGCAGAGCCCGGTGGCTGGTATAGAGCAGAAACGCCCGCCCATTACTCGCTTTGAGGATCGGCAGAGAGAGATCCGAGACGGTCCGGTTGAAGTTGGCATCCGAGGGCTCCGGCAGACCCTGAGGAACATACCAGACAGCCTGCCTTGGATAGTCGAAGGGACTGTCCCAACAGTGGGTCTTCGCATCCTGCAGACCCAGCTGGTTGGCGAAGTGATCAAAGCTGTCACCAACCGCCAGGGTCGCCGAGGTAAAGATCCAGGCCGCGTGGTGGGCCTGCATCACACCTCGAAAGATATTCGCGATATCCAATGGGGTGCGATTCAAGCGAAAGCTCTGACGCTGGGTCTCATACCAGCGGATCGACTCCTCGGCCTGATCATCCAACAGCCCCTGTAACCGCTGGATCTGAACTTCACAACGCTCCTTGATACTGTCCAGCCCCTTGCCCCGACCTTCGATGGCAGTCAGTGCTTCAAGCAGATCATCCAGCGCCTGCTGTAGATTTTCCAACTGCACATTGACCGATGGGTTATCGGAGAGTTCGGACCAGGCGCCACGTCGCACCTCCAGGCCAAAGGCCAGCCGCAGATCCTGGGAGGCCCGTTTGAGCACCTCCGCACGATCCATCAGTTGCGGGGTATCCTTGGCCTCCTTGTGATACTCGGTGATGCAATCCTTGGCCAGTTCATTCAGCTGACGACCGCTGAGGGTGACACCGAAAAAGTTGCCGGCCACCTCCGGCAGCTGATGGGCCTCATCGAGAATAAAACAGTCGGCGCTGGGCAGCAGTTCACCAAAGCCCTCCTCTTTGAGCGCCAGATCTGCGCACAGCAGGTGGTGGTTGATGACCACCAGATCCGCCTCCTGGGCCCGTTTTCTTGCCTCTACCAGGTAGCATTTGCTATAGGCGCTGCACTCCTGTCCCAGACAGTTGTCCGTGGTGGAGGTGACCACCGGCCAGATCGAGGCATCCTCCGGAATCTCCGACATGTCACCGATATCACCGCTTTTGGTCGTCGTGGACCATTCACGGATCTCCTGCAACTGTCCGAGCTGTTGTTTGGTCAGGCGTATCTCTTCCACCAGGGTGTTTTCCAGCCGATGGATGCAGAGATAGTTGGAGCGCCCTTTCAACAAGGCAGTACTGACCGGACTGGAGAGGCTCTGACGCACCTTCGGCAGATCCCGGTGATAGAGCTGATCCTGAAGATTTTTTGTACCGGTGGAGATGATCACCTTGCGCCCGGACATCAGTGCCGGTACCAGATAGGCGAAGGTCTTGCCGGTCCCGGTTCCCGCTTCACAGATCAGCACCCCGCCCTGCTGCATGATCTCGGCCACCTGCTGTGCCATCTCCTGCTGCTGCGGCCGATAGGAGAAACCCTCGATACGACTCGCAAGCCAGCCTTCTGGGGCGAAGATCTCGGCAATCTCTTTCATGATTCAGTGGCCGGAGGATGCATTGGATTGAAAAGCTGGGTACTGCGGTAAAATGTGTCGACCTGCCGGGTGAGAGACCTCAGTCTGACTGGTTATCCCAGACTTCCTCTTCAAGACCACTCTCTCTGGTCCAGGCGAGTCTTCCGATGATTTTGAAACGGGCCACTGACATGGCCCCCCGTTTGGCCCGGTTGCTACTGCTCTCCTCGATATATTCGAGAATCTCTTCCCGTTCCGCTTCATAGATCTCATAGGGTTCATAATCTTCATCCATGAGTACCAGCACCACGCTGTCCCAGCTCTTATCCAGCTTCAGCTGACCAATGCGCTGTCCCGATTTGCTCTCATCGAAAATGGTGCGGGATTTTATCTGGACGCGTTTACCGTCACGCTCAGGATCAATGGCGTTAAAGCCCCCCTCCGGCGTGTTGTTGGGCTCCAGCTGCAATATTTTGATCGCATCGAATTCGGCAATTTCATTGCTGATGCCAGGCAGCGGCTTACCCATGGTACGCCGATACTCGGCGGCCAATACCCTGGCCTGGCTGATCAACTTGTCGGCTTCGTATACGCTCAAGCCTTAACTCCCGGAACTGAGATTGAGGTCCAGGCGGGATTGTAGCCTATCTTCCACTGCTTTCGCATCGTTATATCCGCCAATAGAATAAAACCTATGGGTGACAGATTGTATGATTAACCCACTACAATTGACTGCCGGACAACCCACAGGCTTGACTATCTGAACAGACCCTGCAACCACTTCACCCCATCATCCATGAGTGAATGGCTATTGGCACAGGGGGCGCTATCCAGTGTTATCGACCCACTGATTACAGGATAGTCTACCGCATCCCGACACCCTTCACCGCGCAGCCCGGAAACCGGATCTATGGTCACCATCTCAACGCCCCTTGGCAGATCCTCCACCAGTGATTGGATGCCGATGCTGTTCATCAATTCAGCCCAGACCCGCATCGCACCGGATGAGCCAGTCAGTCCGGTTGGCGTATTGTCATCACGACCGATCCAGGCCACCGAGACCCGCCGGCGGTCAAAGCCGGCAAACCAGCTGTCGCGTAACTTATCGGTGGTACCGGTCTTCCCGGCGACGGCGGTACGATCCGGCAACAACCACTGTAACGCCTTACCGGTACCGCTGCGGGTTACCTCCTGGAGCGCCTGTCGCAACAGATAGACCGCTTTGCTATCGGCTCTGGACTCGATCTCCAAAGGGTAGCGGGAGAGCGGCTCCCCCTGGCTGTCGGTAACCTCTCGAATCGACTTCAGTGTTGCTGAGAAGCCCCCGTTTGCCAGCGTCTGGTACATCTGGGTCATCTCCAGAGGTGACAGTGACACCGCACCCAGCAGCAGTGATGGATAGGCGGAGATCGGCCGTCTGATTCCCAACTGGTAGAGGCTGTCGAGCACCGATTTCAAGCCGACCGAGAGTCCCAGATGCACTGTCGCCAGATTCAGCGACTCCACCAGAGCCTGCTGCAGATTGACATCCTCATGGATCAGATTGTCGTAATTATCCGGTGCCCAGATCTCTCCATTGGCCCCCTTGATGCGGATCGGTTTGTCTACCAAGGGTGTAAACAACTGATAGCGTCCGGGCTGATCCAGGGCACTGAGATAGACTGCCGGCTTGATCAGCGAACCAACCGGCCGTACCGCGTCGAGTGCCCGGTTGAATCCTGCATAGCGGGGATTTCGATCGCCGACCAGAGCTGTCACTTCCCCTGTCTCCACATCGGCCAGGGTGACTGCCCCCTGCAGAGTGCCTATGGCCAGCCCCCGAGCCTTTTCCAGCGCCTTGAGCTGCTTTGACATCGCCAGTTCCGCACGCTCCTGAAGCCAGGGATCGAGGGTTGAAAAGACCCTTAAGCCACCCGCATTCAGATCCGCCTCCTTGTAGTCCCGACGTAACTGGCGCTTGACCAGATCCATGAATGCCGGGCTGCCGGAGCTGTGCAGGTTACCCTGCTCAACACCCAATGGTGCCTGTTGAGCCTTGGCGGCCTGCTGGGCATCGATCACGCCCTGATCGCGCATCAGCTGCAACACCAGATGGCGTCGCTGTTTGGCCTGTTTGGGGTGGCGTCTGGGGTCGTAGGCCGAGGGTCCACGCACCAGCGTCACCAGCATCGCCAAACGGGGCAGATCGAGCTCTTCGAGCGGCCGATTGAAGTAGAAACGGCTGGCCAGGGCAAAACCGTGGATCGCACGACCACCCTGCTGCCCCAGATAGATCTCATTGGCGTAGGCCTGCAGAATCTCATCCTTGCTGTAGCGCCAATCGAGAATCACCGCCATCAACGCCTCATTGAATTTACGCCACAGACTGCGCTCCGGATTGAGAAAAAAGTTCTTCACCAGTTGCTGGGTCAGGGTACTTCCCCCCTGCACCACCCGTTTGGCTCTCAGGTTGGCCCACAGGGCTCTGGCGATGGCGATGGGATCGACACCGAAGTGGTGATAGAAATTCCGATCCTCCACTGCGATCAGGGCATTAACCAACAGTTCAGGCAGCTCTTCCCGGCTGGTCAGGATACGATCCTCGCCATGGGCGGACCTGAGACTGCCGATCAGCCTGGGCTCTATGCGATAGTGGCCAACCGGATCACCACTCGATGCCCGTTTCAGGGACTCAACCCCCTGGCTGTCCAAAGTGACTTCCATATAGTCGCTGGGACGATCGATATCGGGAAAGCGGAATGCCCGGGTGCGCAGCAGGACCCGACTCCGGAAGCTGGAGTATTCACCGGGCCGATCCGGGTGTTTGACCTGACGATACCCCAGTCCCAACAGGGTCTGTTCCAAGTGCTCCAGAGTCACCGGCGCACCAGGGTAGAGCGCGAGTGAGCGACCATAGACCTTGGCAGGTAGAGACCAGCGCTGTCCCTCAAAGCGGGCCTGAACCACCCGGTCCAGGTAGAGGGTGTACAACAACATGGCCAGCATCAGGGTGATCACCATCAGCCACAGCCAACGGCGCCATGACACACCCCGTTTCGGCTTGCGCTGTTTACGAACGGTTTTTTTTCGGGGCTTCGCCATGGTTAATCAGGATTCCGTAAATACTCAGTCTATCTGTCGCTGCTGGAAGGTTTTCCACTCTGCACGCTTTCCAGGCGGCATGATACCCCAGCCGAAAGGCAAAAGAGCCCGGCAGTTCCCATATATGAGTATGCAAAAATGGATTAAATCGATGATTTCAGGCAATTAATGCCTAAAATTCAAATTCGTGAATCAAGTCTCAAAAACGACGGTCGCTAAATACAGGCATGGACACTGAACAGCGTTAGGAAAAAGTATGCAAGCGATGTCTAGCTATTTTAAGCCGTTACTATCTATACCCCTTCTGTTGCTGCTGTTGTCGGCGCAACCGGCGGTGACCGCAGAGGTGGATGCCGATCAGGCGATGCAGCTGAGAAACATGCTCGAAAAGCGCATTGCGGAGATCGCCGGCAATGAAAAACTGAAGAAGAGTATGGCCAAAGAGGGTCGCAACAGGACGGTACTGTGCAATACCTGCCATGGCGCGGACGGTATGGCCACACAGCCTTTGACGCCCAATCTGGCAGGCCAGAATCCAGTCTATCTCGTCGATCAGTTCCAACGTTTCGGTGATGGTCGTCGCAACGACTATCTGATGAGCAATCTGGCCAAAACCTTCACCCTTGAGGATAAAATCAAGATTGCCATCTACTACGCAGAGATGGATATGAAGCTCTCTGGCGGTGGTAAACCGGAGCTGATGCAGGAAGGCCAGCAGATCTACAAAGAGGTCTGTGTGGAGTGTCATGGAGAGAATGGCCGGGGTCAGGAGGGCTATGCACGATTGGCCGGTCAACGCTACGACTACGTGGTGAAGATGCTGAAAGAGTTCAGGGATCGTACCGGCAAACGGACCAATGTCTGGATGACTGGCGTTGCCATCCGCCTGAATGACCAGGAGATGGAGGCTGTGGCGACCTATCTGGCCAATTTGAAGTAATCTGCAGCCCTGCCATTCAGCCAGCTTAAAGTCGTCTGCAATGAGTTTTTACAACAATCGCCGGGGAGGCTCAATTTGGTGCCAATTGCGCCCCATAACCGACCCTGGCGCAACCCAGACCACAGCCTAACCGCTTCTCTGACAACGGAAACTTCGCCAGGCGCAGTTTCAGATAGCGGTAGAGTTCATCCAGCCAGACAGGCTCTTCTGCAGTGGTGACTGCCCGGCTGCGGAAATCGTAGGGGACGATCAGCACAGCAGCCTTCTCCACACCCAGCCTGGCCACCAGGTAGAAAAGTTCCTCGATATAGTGATTGCCGATGGCCAGGCAACCGGCTGACCAGGCACTGCCGTGGATGTAGATGTTGGATCCGGGTGAATGGCGATCCTCACGACCGGCCTGAACCCAATCGAAAGCGTTGGGGTAGTTGAGCCTCATCGACAGATGAAAATGGCTGTTGGGATTGAGGCCGACGATGCGGTAGAAACCTTCCGGCACCTGTTTGTCACCCTCCCGCAGCTTGGGTCCAGCCTCGCCACTGGCGGCAAAGATCGCGTAGTCGTGGATGAACCACCATCGTTGTCGTGAATAGGCCCACAGCTCCAAACGACGGCTCTCTTTCAGTGCAATCAGCTGCACCCGCTGGGGTGGATAATCGACGCCGGCCTGTTCGAAACGAGCGGCGATACGCTCTCCGGCATCCTCATCCAACCGCTCCATGACAGCCTCAAGCGACCCATTGGGCGAGGCCTGAGCAGCCAGCGCCCAGCCAGAAACCAGTAGTAAAATCAAAAACCTCATACCCTGCATAGCACTCTGTTCAACCAGTTACCGTAGATAATAGCGGAGATCTCATGCAGCCGGGCAATCTGCAGATCCAGATTCTGCAAGATGGTCTCGACAGATTGGCGACAGGATGTGTGTGTCTGCAGATCGCTGCCATACCGTTCGATCCAGTTCCTGATCATCGACTGTGTCATCTCCAGGTGAAACTGCAGACCCAGATGATCCCCCAGCGCAAATCCCTGGTGGGGGTAACAGTCACTCTCCATTATCCATCGGCTGCCAGCAGGTAAAGTGAAGGTGTCCGCATGCCAGTGAAACGCCATGAACTGCTCCGGCAAGCCCTGCAGCCATCCCCCCTGGTCATGCTGCTGAATCCCCCGCACCGGATGCCAGCCGATCTCCATGTCATCCCCCCGGGTGACCTCTCCGCCAAGGGCCCGACTCATCATCTGGGCGCCGAAACAGATACCCAGGATCGGCAGATCCTCATCGATCGCCTTGCGTATCAGTGCCAGTTCACCCTCCATCCAGGAGAGTTGATCATTGACACTCACACCAGCCCCCATAAACACCAGTGCGGAGACATCATCGGTTCTCTGTGGAACCGGATTGGCCTCGTCCACACAGACCATTTCCCAGGGTATGGATCGTTTCTGCAGATAGTCTCCCAGATATCCCGGAGGTTTGCAGACCATATGACGGAAGATTCGGATCGGCTTCATCTACGGTTTTTTTAAATATTTGACGATTCCAGTGCGACGCCATCGGGGCGTATGACTGCCCTGATGGTGACGGGTAATTGATTCTAACCTGAAACTGTCACAAATGTGGATTCAACCGGTTATTTCAGCCCGCACGATGTATCGAAGAGGTCCCCCAGGCATCAGGGCATCAAAAGGGAAGCAGGTGATCAGTACCAGCTCCTGAGGGCCTGTCAGGGGAATCTGCCAACCGGCCCGATGATCCACCACCAGATGCTCGACCACTCGATAGTCCAGCTCTCTGCCATCACCTTCCTGAAGCTTGAGAGTATCACCGATCTGCAGATCTTTGAGAAAGCGAAAATGGGTATCCCGATGACCGGAGATGAAACTGCGACCCACCCCGCCGGGTGGGGTGCTCTGTTCCGCCCAGCCCGGCGCAAAGGCCAGCGTTGAGCCACTGTCGCCACTCAGTACCAGACGACTCACCCCAAGCCGGGGTGATTCGATCCGGGCTACCGGCCAGGTGTCGGCCCAGGGCCAGGGTGTGACCTGCCGCTGGCCGTTCAGCGTCCGCTGCCAGGCAAGATTGATCAACCCCTCGGCGAGCCAGGCCTTGGCTTCGATCCATAGCCCGTTTACCACCATGCCGCTGCCGAACAACGCCATCAGCAAGACCATTGTCTGAGCCAATCTCAAACCCATCGGCCAGTGACCCTCGGAGCGAATCGCAGGGTTATCCAGGCCAGGCCCAACAGACCGATACCGAGTAACAGATTGAGCGGCGCCCAGGTAGCCGTTCCGGGGAGCTGTCCAAATACCGCCTGTACAGACCAGCCGGCCGGCAGACTGACCGGCAGATCGCCACCGTGAAGCGACTCATTCTGAGGACGCACCGGGGTCTTCTCAACTGCCACCAGACTGGTAAAGGGTGAGATCAGTTGATGCTCCAAGGCGATTTTCAGGACAGCTTGGCGCCGCTGTTGAGGCGTGGTCGTACCGGTCGAGGCCATGATCGATCTGATTCGCTCCCTGGCCCAGAGAGCATGAACTCCCGCACGCTGAGTCTCTCCCCGGCCGAGGTCGACCAGCCGACTCCAGGCCGCACCATCCCGCTCACCCACGACCTGCAGTTCACCATCGAGGTCACTCCCTTTAAGGGCCAAGAGCAGCGGTTCGCCAAGATAGAGATCGGGTAGACGTCCCGGCTCCACATCCAACTCTCCCCGACCCTGCCAGTCGAGCCGAATATCTCTCATGCTGGGGTGCTCAAGCTTAGTAAACAGTACCTGCATGGCACTAGAGACCTCGGATAAGTCCCCAATGTAGCTGAACGAACCACGGCCAAAGTCGGCGGCGCGTTGCATGAAGTGGCTGTTCGGCGCTGATCCGATACCGACCGTAAAGAGCCGGCTGTCGCCCAGCTTATCCTGGATCAGAGTGAACAGTTGCTGCTCATTGCCCACACTGCCATCAGTGAGAAAGACGATCTGGCGTAGGCGCTCCACCTGGGCCTGCTGGTTCAGTGCCAGCTCGAGGGCCGGCCTCATCTCGGTTCCACCATCGGCACGCAGCCGATCGATAAAACCCAATGCCCGCTGCTGATTGGTGGCGGTTGCGGACTGGGGATTGGAGAACAGGGATTGACTGCGGTTGTTGAAGGCGATCAGATTGAAACGGTCATCCGGCTGCAGACGGCTGACCGCCAGTCTCAGGGCGGCTTTGGCCTGCGCCATGGAAGGACCGCTCATCGAACCGGAACGATCGATAATGAACACCAGCTCCCTGGAGAGCACCTCCGCTGCTGTTGCTGACGCCGGTGGCATCAGCATCAGCAGGGCGTAGTCCTGACCCTGCCACTGTTCACGAAACAGGGCCAGTTGCGGCTCTGCACCGATCTCAGGTCGCCAGTTGATGACAATATCCCGATCTGCCTGCACCTCACCATCCGCCAATCGAAGATGGACCACACCCGGCTCTTTCCGCTCTTCCACCATCCGGTGATAACGGCTGACCACCTGTGACAGTGGCATACCGGCATCGATCCGAACCTCCATCGCCAGGGGATTGATCAGGCCGGCGCCTTCAGCAATCACCGGTGGTGATATGGAAGCGGCCTCATCCAGCGACAACTGTTTCGGGATATAGCGGGGTGCAACCACCATAGGGAAGCGCAGTTCAAACTCCTCTCCGGAGTAGTCTACGGTCTGCTGAAATTCGATCGTTACCCGCACCTGCTCACCCGGTGCAATATTGGTTGCCGAAAGGGTAAAAATATTCGGCCTCTGCTGAGACAGCAGACTGGCCTTTTTGCCCGCCTCTCTGGCCTGCCTGAAGATCCGTTTGGCGGCCGCCTTCTCCTCGATCACCCCTTCAATACGCCGCTTGCCGATCTGCATCCTCATCCGTTCCACTGCACTCCCTTCGGCCAGTGGAAACTGGTAGTTACCCTCCATCCAGAGCTGGCTGGGATTGGTAAATACCTGCTCCACTTTCACCCAGGCCAGCATACCGGCCACATCGATCTCGACTCGGGTGTTGAGCAGTGGTGCCATCTCGATCTGACGACCATCCAGGCTTATCAGCTGCAGCCCCGCCGCGGTTTCACCGGCTGGATCCGCCTGTGCACTACTCCAGCCGAAAACCAGCAGGATCAGCAACACGCCAGCGGACAGCCCGGTCATTACCGCTGCCAGCAGGGTAAACAGCATATCGACGATAAAGGCCCTGCTGAATTGAACCTTGAGTGGTGTTTTAAGATCAGTTTCTGTGCTTACACCCATTGCGACCTCCCAGTTGCACTTTTTTCCCCTTCACGGCCCGCCGGGGGGCAGTTGCAACCCGGCGATAGCTGAAGCTGAGGATCTGTTCCGGCGAGCCGTAGACAAAGGCTTCGCTGATCGGCTGAAGCCTCCCTTTCATGAAGCATCTCCATGCAACAGGGTGAGTTGCACCATACGGTCAAAAGCGAGTCCTTCCACATCGGTCAACGGGTAGATAGCGGCCGACTCTCCCTGATAACGCAGCTTGATGCGTTCTGATGAGAGACCTGCATCGATCAGCATGGTTGCCACTGCCTCAGCGCGCTTACGACTCAAGTGATGATTGAACGCCTCTGTACCACGCTGGTCGGCTCCGGCTTCGACCAGCAGCTGAAACTGGGGAAAGGCTTTGAGCATCTCCGCCAGGGAGTTCAGCTGCTCAACCATCTTCGGTTCAATTTGACTGCTGCCGGTACGAAACCCCAGACAGAAACTGAATCCCTCCTGCAGTGCCAGCAGCGAGCCATCCTGCTGCTGTTGCTCGAACTGCTGCTGATGGGCATGGGCCTGAGTGAGAAGGAAATCCGACTCAGACTGGGATTTTGGCGGGGCTTTCGCGGCCAACTCCAACTTCTCATTCTCGGCATGAAGATCGCCGATTACCGCTCCGCTGGTAAAACCGAGTACCGCTCCCGGCGGTCCACCCAGCAGGCCACCGGCCAGCATACCGAGCAGCGAACCGTAGAAGCCCTCTTTTGGTGCTGTTTCAACTTGCTCCTGGGCAAACGCAGGCGTCTGCAGCAGCAGACCGGCAAGGGATACGATGATAAGATGTTTTTTCATTTTGATTACTCCTGGATGTTGAACCAGCGCACCATCCATGGTGTTTATAGGCACTCCGTGCCGGCGCCGGAATTCTTTGCTTTGCGGGAGTAATTACACGCCAGAGAAATGGCCTGCATGGAGCAAAATGGTGGCGAATGAGTGGCGAAATGTGGCAGAAATATGGCAGCAGTCAAAACCTTGCCTACAATAGACAGCGGAGCTGTGAGTCGATTCAAGGGAATACGGGGAGGTCGACGCGCACCTAGGACGTCTGAGGAGATGGCATGGAACTGCGCTTCCTGAAAGCTGTGACGGAGTGGCAGTTCCATTAGCTGTTTAAAAAACCATAATCTAATTATGGACTAAAGTTACTGATGGAGAATGCCGACACGGAATAGCATCTGCAAGGAACTGCCCTTAAAAAATGACAACCAACTATCGCGCATTTGCAGTCGGTTTGCTGCTCTGCCTATCGAGCTCAGCAAATTCCGTCGACCTGGTGATCAATCGGGACATCGATTACGAGAGTCTTTCCCGCAATACCCTGCGTTCCATTTTTAGTATGCGTATGACCCAGTGGCCGAATGGCAAGCCGATACGTGTCTTCGTTATGGGGGATAAAACTTCACAACACGCCGACTTCAGTAAACATGTACTTGGGGTTTTTCCCCACCAGCTGCGGCGAGCCTGGAATCGGCAGATCTACTCCGGAATGGGACAGGCCCCCATGAAGGTCAATACTGAAGCAGAGATGCTGGAACAGATTGAAAATACACCTGGCGCTATCGGCTATCTTACCGAGGACTATATCAATGAGCGTGTACGGAAGCTCTCCGTTGAATAAGTGCTGGGCCATGAGGCTGCTGGCACTACTGCTGTTATCTGCAAATGGATTATCAGCGTCTGAAATCGACCCGTTGGATGGGGCACTACAGGTACATGGTTTCCTGACCCAGGCCTACGTGAAGACAACAGAGAACAGCTTTTTCGGTGACAGCCAGGATGGCAGTTGGGATTTTCGGGAGCTGGGGATCAACAGCTCCTATCGGTTCACACCGAGCACCATGGCATCAGTCCAACTCCTCTCCCGCCGCGCAGGAGAGATGTACGACGGCTCCCTGGACCTCGATTATGCGCAGTTCGACTCCACCCTCTATATAGCGGATGCCAATCGCGTCGGCATCATCCTAGGTCGTTACAAGAACCCTTTCGGTCTCTATAACGACACCCGGGATGTGGCAGCAACCCGCCCTGGCATATTCATGCCCCAAGCGATCTACTGGGACCGGGTGAGAAACATGGTACTTTCGAATGACGGCGCTCAGCTGTTTGGTGACATGCAGGTTGATGAGCACCGTATTTCCATCCGTTTGATTGGAGGAAAAACCCCGATCGACGAAAATGTTGAAAAGTCCTATCTCAATCCCCTGCTCGACCCTGAAATGGAACAGGATGGGCTGACCCTGGGTGGCCGTCTGCTCTACGAGTGGGATGGAGGGCGCTTCAATCTTGCCTACAGCAGCGCCCATTTAACCCTCGATGCCGAGACCAGCCTGTTGCCGGATGGTGAGGTAGAGATCGATTACCAGGTCCTATCAGCGCAATACAACAGCGGCAGCTGGAGTCTGACCCTAGAGTATATGCAGGAGCCATTGAACTACTCCGGTTTTGGCGGATTGATGGATGCCGGCGACACCACCCTGGATGGCTACTACCTGCAAGGCACCTATCGTTTACGGGATGATCTGGAACTGTTTGCCCGATATGAGGAGAGCCACTACGACAAGGAGGATAAACGAGGTGAAAAGACAGCTCAGCGTCTGGGCTTTGAAGCGCACAATTTCTATAGCCGGGTCTCCACTCTGGGTCTACTCTGGGAGGTAACGGAAGGCTTGATCGTTCGGAGTGAATTCAGTCAGGTGGATGGTACGATTTTTCTCTCCAACCTGGAAAATCCACCGCCTGATGAACGGTCACGTAACTGGAACCTCTTCTCATTGCTCGTCTCCTACAGTTTTTGAGCAGATCGATGCCGCAACAGAATCTGAATGGCATAATTGAAGAACACCAGGCAGAGAAACAGCCCTACTTCCTCAGTCTGAAGTGGAAGGTCATGCTGCTGTTCAGTCTGGTGGTGCTGATCATGAATGCCGGCCTGGCAGGCATGGGTTATCTCCAGCAGCTGAAGTTGTTCGATACCTATCAACAACAGATCCATCAACAGCAGAACAGGCAGGTCAAGTCGTTACTGGATACCAGCTTCTACCGTCTGGAACAGATTGCACTGATGATTCCCTCCCTGGCAGAAGCGGCCAGCCAGGACAGCTCCATTCCGTTGAGCAAAAAACTGCAGACCTTCTTCCTGCACAGCGCCGTCACCCTGGAGATGGAGTGGGGGCTTGAAGAGGCGGCCTACTACAGTAATGAAAACATATTAGAGTTTAATTGGCAGACCGGTAGTCTCGACGCCCCCTTCATAGAGCTGGTCAACTCGGTCAACAGGCTGGAGACGCCTCTGACCATGCTGCAATGTAATATCCGCTGCAGCCAGTATGTGGCCACGCCTCTGCTGTATAAGGGTAAGCATGCCGGTGTCATCCTGGTGGGACGATCCATCGCCGACGTGATAATCGAATTCAATGAACTGGCAAAGACCGATATTGCGGTCATCAGCCATATCGATCAGGCCTCCCGATTTGACCACCACTCCCGTTTTTTAGGCAATTGGCAGCGCTACATCAGCGCCTCAAGCAACCTGAAAAGGCTGTTGCCTCTGTTCCAGGATACGGCTGAACAAGTTGATTTGAACACCCTGATCAATGAGGGACACACAGCCAGTTTCAACGGCAAGGAGTACACCTTCAATCTGGTTCCGGCCAGCAGTGATGCCTCAGTGATTTCTGCGGATTTCATTCTGGTAAGTAATATCACACCGGTGGTACAGCAGATCCGACAGGCAACCACCCAGTCGGTATTGATCGGCATCCTCGGCTTCATCCTCTCAGAACTGATGTTGGCGGCCGTGCTCTGGAATCCGATGAAACGTCTGCTGATGATCTCTGACAGCCTGCCCCTGCTGGCAAAAAACGCCTTCGAACAGGTCCGCCAAAAACTCAGTCTGAAACACCATGACTGGTATCAGGATGAGATAGACGTCGCCAGTGACTCCGCCATTGAATTGACCTACACACTGGAGAGTCTCAACGAAGAGATCGCCCACAATACCAACAGCTTGATCAAACGCAGTGAAGAGCTGGCACGGGAGCGAGATTTCCTCAGCACCATCATGAACAGCGCTCAGGTGATCATTCTCACTCAGGATATGGATGGTGCCATTCTGACCATGAATACCGAGGGGTGTAAGTTTATCGGTATCAATGATTATCGCCGGGGTAGCGGCTACTTCAGCGATCTCTATATGAATGCCGAGGTCGCCAATGAGATGTTACCGGTGATGAATGGATTGAGGCAGGGTATGATCCATGTCTACCAGCATGATGCTTCGGCCTTCTCATCGGATGGGCAGAATAAAACCATATCCTGGGTCCACTCCAACCTGGTCGAAAAGCCGATAGCCGGTATACCGGCTGTGCTCTCAATCGGGCTCGATATCACCGACCGGGAACTGGCGGAACAGCGGCTGGCCTGGCTGGCCAATCACGACCCACTCACCGAACTCAATAACCGTCGTTATTTCCAGACAGAGTTTGAAAAGATCATCACGCTGGCTGAACGCTACAACCACTCCAGCGCACTGCTGTTTTTCGACCTGGATCAGTTCAAGTACATCAACGATTCCAGCGGACACCACACCGGTGACGCCATGTTGCAGATCGTAGCCCGTAAACTGCGTGAGATCACCCGCTCAACCGACCTCATCGCACGACTTGGGGGAGATGAGTTTGCGATTGTCATACCCGAAGCCGATATACCTGCAGCCACCCGCTATGCGGACAAAATTCTCAGCGAGCTGAAGAAGATCACCATTCCGCTGAAGGGGCACAGCCATCGGGTCTCTGCCAGCATCGGTATCGTTGCCTACCCAAACCATGGCAGCAATGCCAACGAACTGCTCTCGAATGCGGATCTCGCCATGTATCAGGCCAAAGAGTCTGGCCGTGACCAGTGGCATCTCTTCTCCAGCAGTGAACAGGCTCGTGAACAGATGAGTGCCCGGGCTACCTGGAAAGACAAGATCGAACGGGCCCTCTCCGAGAATGGCTTCATACTCTACTTCCAACCGATCCTGGAGATCAGCAGCGGCATCATCTCCCACTACGAAGTGCTGATCAGAATGGTGGAGAAGGATGGGTCGATTGCGATGCCCGGCGAGTTCATCCCGGTTGCCGAGCGAACAGGACTGATCCACCAGATCAATCGCTATGTGTTGCGGGCATCAGTCGCCAAGCTGGCCAGTCTGAACCAACAGGATATCGATATCACCCTGTCGATCAACCTCTCGGGCCGGGTGATCGATGACCCGGAACTGCTGCCCCAACTGACCCACCTGGTCAACAGTAGCGGCATCGACCCGACCAGACTGGTATTCGAGTTGACCGAGACCGCCGCATTGGCCGATGTGAATGCCGCCGAGCGGCTGATGAAAGAGCTGCAAGCGATTGGCTGCCGCTTTGCACTGGATGATTTTGGCGTCGGTTTCTCATCCTTCTACTATCTGCGTGAACTGCCGTTGGACATCGTCAAGATCGACGGCTCCTTCATCAGGCAGCTACCCACCAACTCCATGGATCAGGTTTTCGTCAAGGCACTGACAGAAATGGCCACCGCACTGGGCAAGGATACGGTCGCCGAATTTGTCGAAGACGAAGCGACTCTGACACTGCTGAAAGAGATCGGCGTGATCTATGCACAGGGATACTATATCGGCAGACCCTCACCGGAAATTCCGATTAAGAACCTGCCCATACAGAAACGGCAGGCGGAGACCCTGCAAAGCTAAAGCTGCTCCGTTTTTTACTGCGAATGGATACCAGCAGTCGCAACAGGTTAAGCAATAGTTAGAAACCCGCTCTGCGGGTATAATCAAACATCCAAACCCGACCAAGGGTCGAAAGATCCACCCAAATCCAACAGATAACCAGACTGTACTGTGGCCAAAAGAGAAATTGCCATCATCGAGGACGAGCAGGCGATCCGGGACAACACGATCGACTTTCTGACCCGCCGGGGATACAGCGTAAAGGGTTTTGCCAGCCGTGCAGAGGCTCTTTCCGCCTTTGTCGGCAAGCTGCCTGACCTGGTGATTCTGGACATCGGCCTGGCGGACGATGTGGATGGGGGATTTGAGCTCTGTCGGGAGCTGCGCAGTCGCTCCAGCACGCTGCCGATCATCTTTCTAACCGCCAGGGACAGCGATTTCGATAGCGTCGCCGGGCTGCGCCTTGGTGCTGATGACTACATCAGTAAGGAGACCAGCCTGCCCCAGCTGGTGGCACGCATAGCCGCCCTGTTTCGCCGTATCGAGGCGATGCAGGAGCCGCAGAAGCCGCAGCAACCACTGCAACGCAATGATCTTCGTATTGATGTGGATCGACTCATGGCTGAGTGGCGGGGATCCTCTCTCCAGCTGACGGTTACCGAATTCTGGATGCTGCATGCCCTGGTTCGCCATCCGGGCCATGTCCGCAGCCGGGACAAGCTGATGGAGGAGGCTCATATCTACGTCGACAGCAGCAGTGTCTCAACCCACATCAAACGCATTCGACGAAAATTCCTCGAAATCGATCCTGAGTTTGCTCATATCGATACGGTCTACGGTGCGGGATACCGCTGGAAACCCTAAACAGTGCAGACGGCTCCCGGCTTCCTTCGCTCCCTACGCTTCAAACTGCTACTGGCCTCACTCACCCTGTTGCTGATTCCCTGGGCCGGTTACCAATATCTGCAGGGGATGGAGCAGACATTGAGAGAGGCGCAACAACGATTGTTGATGAACCGAGCCGAAATCATCGCCAATCTGCTGGCGGTGCAATCGGTGAAATGGCTTTCGCAGAAACCGGTCAATGCAGATATCACCCCCTCACTCTACGTCTTCCCGCTGAACAACCCTCCCGTGATCGATGGCTATGCGGATGAGTGGCTCAGCCTCAAGCCTCAGGCAGAAAGTTTCAACACAGCTGGCGCCCTGAACAGGAGGCTAGGCTTTGATTGGCTGGCCGGTTTCCATGGCAACAACCTCTATCTGCTGCTCGAGGTCAGGGATCAGCAACTGACCTACCCTTCCAATGAGCAGAACCTGGCCGCAGGCGATCATTTGATCGTTGCACTACCCGGTGACGGGAGTAACACCAGACAACTGCGGCTCGGCACACCTGCACCAGGCTGGGTGCATGTCCAGGAGCAGGACAACGCCCGGCCAATTCCGGGATTGGCCGGTGAGTGGCAGGAGACAGACGCGGGTTATCGAGTCGAGCTGCAACTGCCCCGCGAGCTGACGGCAGGAAGAATCTCGGTAGCGGTGATCGATTATGACCAGACGGCGCAAAAGCCCGCGGTAAAACTTGCCACCTCAGGCCTGCAGTACAACACGGGGCTAGCCTATCTCACCCTGCCCAAACCAGAGGTGGAGAGATTGCTCCACGGCCTGGCCGACAACAGTCATCGCTATACACTGCTCAACCCTCATCGCCAGGTGATTGGACGTCATGGGGCAGTCCATACGGCCAGCCACAAGCTGGAGAGTCTGCCGCAGCGACTGATCTCTCTGATCCTTTCCGAGGAGCAAGCTGAACCCTTCAGCGAGCGTGAGCGATTGGGCCGCCTGGATGGCCCGGAGATTCGACAGGCTCTCTCTGGCGAAGGTGCTGTCTATCGCTACCAGGCAGCGGGTACCAATCTGACGATGCTATCCAGCGCCTATCCGATCCGAGTGGAGGGTGAAATCATGGGTGCTTTGGTGGTCGAACAGAGCAGCCAGGAGATATTGATACTCCAGCAGAGCGCAATTGAGGACCTGCTACTGATCAGCCTGGGATTGTTCATTGTGACCGGAGGCAGCCTGCTACTGCTGGCCACATCGATTACCAGACGTATCACCCGCCTCAGTGGTAAATACCAGCAGGCTGTCAGTCCGGATGGCCGCCTGCTCAAACCGATAACCGCCTCTCGACAGAAGGATGAGTTGGGTCAACTTGATGCCAGCCTGAGTGCAGTATTGAAACGCACCAAGGAGTACAGCCACTATCTTGAATCCATGGCCTCACGATTGGCACACGAGTTTCGTACCCCGCTGAGTGTGATTCGATCCTCTCTGGAAAACCTGGAGGCAGAGGTAGAGTCGAATCCGCAAAGCGATGGACAAGCCGCATTGGTTTATGCAAAGCGTGCCCAGGAGGGGACCCACAGACTGAACCAGATATTGACCCGTTTGCGGGAAGCCACACGCCTGGAGCACTCCCTGCAGCAAACCGAAGTGGTGGAGACCGATCTGACGATGTTGCTGCAGGGACTCTCACAGGGATATGCAGACAGCCATCAATCGATCAGATTCGAAACCCAACTGCCCGATCAACCGACCATCAGCCTGGTCTCAGCAGAACTGATCAGTCAGGCACTGGACAAACTGATCAGTAACGCGGTGGATTTCCATCAGTTGGAAACCCCGATACGTCTCGAACTGCAACGCCAGGGGGAAGAGAGTGTCCGCATCAGTGTCATCAACCGGGGAGCGCCGATGGATGAGAGTACACAACAAAACCTGTTCAAATCCATCTATAGCCGTCGCGCTTCATCCAGCGATCAGCAACCACATCTTGGTCTCGGACTCTATCTGGTTCGTTTGATTGCGGAATTCCATCGAGGCAGGGTATGGGCGGAAAATCTGCCGGATGGAGTGAGCTTCAGCATGGAACTGCCCCTCAATCATCACGCGGCTAAGTAAAACAGAGGTTGTGAAGATTAATCCACTTCCAATTCAATGGTGACGCCCCGCTCTCTCAGCCACTCTTTGAAACGGGCAATCTTCATATCCAGAGAGCAGGTTGGCGGCAGACTATCGAGATAGTAACCAAACTCCTCTCTGAGTTTAATCTGTTGATCCCGCTCCAGGGATTCCCACTCGACCATTGTTAACCTGTTTGGATTCGGTGATTAACACTAATGTAACAGCCTTGGGTTAAGATCTGTTTACAAATTGAAGTAGGATTCAGCTGAAGATCCGCACAACCTCCAAAGGCACACCGATCGTCATTGCGGGCATGCCCGGCAAACCGGTTAGGCTGACTATTGAAAGGTGTTGGATCAATAGTGGTTATGATCAGATTTAAACAACAGCGTTTAGCCTTCAAGGGCTGGCTACTCTCCGTGATCAGCGGACGATTGAAAACGGCGTCACAGCGGGGCAGAATCAGTCGCTTCGATATCATTCTACTGGCGATCGCCTGGGGCAACATCGGCTATGCCGCCGGTATCTCCTATCTACGTCACGTTGGCGAAAGGGTGATCAAGTCTAAAGGCCCCATCCTGGAGTGCGGATCTGGCGCCACCACCCTGCTGATCGCCATGCTGACCCAGAATGAGCAGCGGGATTTTGTTATCTTCGAACACAACCTTGAGTGGTACAAGCACCTGCAAATGATCCTCAAACGACTCGGATTTGAGCAGGTAAAACTGATCCATGCACCACTGATCGACTATGGTGATTTTCGCTGGTACAGCCCCCCAGCACTGAAACACCAACCCCCCTTCGAACTGGTTATCTGTGACGGTCCACCAGGCTCGATTCCCGGCGGACGATATGGACTCTTACCGATCATGGGCAAGCAGCTCTCAAGCAACTGCCTGATACTGCTTGATGACACACACCGCAAGGCGGAACAGCACATCATCACAAGTTGGCGTCGACAGCGCTGCCTGAGGTTCAACCGAATGGGTTATCTCGGCACCTATTCAGAAGTGGAGTTTTGTTGAGCTCAACGGATCAAGATGTCAAAACTCGCCAATGAATCAGTAGAGCCTGATTGAATATTCACTCGTCCGCACTATTTGCGTTCATTTCGGACAAAAAAACAAAACAGAGTGCGGCAAAGCCGCACCCTCTACCCATCAGTAAGGATAGTCGGCCAACCCTGGATTATCCTTTACACCAACCAGCTTCGGCGTGTTGAGTTTGTTGATCTTGACGGTCTTCTGATCACGCAGATATTTGGCCACCACATCCCAGATTGGCTCCCCAGGGGCTTTCGACCCAACCGTTGCCCAACCGGAAACGGTATAGCTCTTATTGGCCTCGACCTTGGTGCCGTCGTTGAGCGCCATATCGGTAATTCGCTTACCAAACCCGGCACCCGGTTCGCAAACGTAATCGAGACCGCCCACACGCACCATATCGCCACCCTGCTGATAGTAGGGGTCCTTATTGAACAGGTTGTCGCAGACATCCTCCAGGATCGCCTTGATCTCTGAGCCCTTCATCTCTCTGCGATAGGTTTCGGGATAGGTGATACAGGTCTGATCCATCACATTGTCCATGGTGATCTTCTGCCCAGGCAGAACACTGGTACCCCAACGGAAACCGGGGGAGAGGGATATCTGAGCATCATTCACCGTGGTCAGGGCATCACAGATGACCTGATCGAAGGTACCGTTGAAGTTACCCCGGCGGTAGAGCGTCTCTTCCGCCACGGCCAGCTCCTCATTGAGCTGTTTGGCATAGGGTGCACGCACCTCATCGATGTAGGCCTGCATCGCTTTGTCTGCCGGCAGCATATTGGAGAAGACCGGCAACAGACGATAGCGGAAGTCGCGTACCTTGCCACCTTTCACATCCAGATCCATGACACCGAGGAATTTTCCGTTGGAACCCGCATTGGTCACCAGGGTCTTTCCACCGGAGTTTTTCACCACCGTGGGTGCCGGCATACCGTCGTGGGTGTGACCACCAAAGATCACATCGATACCGGAGACCCGGGATGCCATCTTCAGATCCACATCCATACCATTGTGGGAGAGCACCACCACCACATCCGGTTTTTCATTCTCCCGCACCATGTCGACCACGCCCTGCATCAGGTCATCCTGGATACCGAATGTCCAGTCGGGGATAAAGCGCTGGGGATTGGCGATCGGTGTGTAGGGAAACGCCTGACCGATGACCGCCACACGGGCACCACCGACCTGCTTCATCACATAGGGCTTGAAGGCGTTACCGGAATCCTCGTCAAAGCCTTCGAAGTCGGCAAAATTGTAGTCGAACAAGGCCTCGTCTCTGACCAGTACATTCTGTGCAACGAAGTCACCTTTGAAGGCATTGACATTGTCTATCACCTCTTTATCGAGATAGGTGAATTCCCAATGCCCTGTCATCACATCGACCCCCAGTCGGTTACAGGCGCCGACCATATCCTGTCCGCGTGTCCAGTAGGCGGTACCTGAACCCTGCCAGGTATCCCCACCATCCATCAACAGGCTGTTACCCGGACCACGATCGTCACGAATTTGCTGCACCAGGGTTTTCAGGTGGGCAAAACCACCGACTTTACCGAATTTGCCTGCAGCACTATCGAAATCGAGATAACTGAAGGCGTGGGATTCAATCGTCCCGGGAGTGACGCCAAAATGTTTGAGCAGATTATCGCCCACCAGATGCGGGGCCTTGTTGAAGGCGTAACCTATACCAAGATTGACATTCGGCTCACGAAAGTAGATGGGATTGAGTTGTGCATGGGTATCGGTAATGTGAAGCAGGGATACGTTACCGAACTTCGGTACCTCATAGAGATCCGCAGGCTGCTTGGCCGCGGCGAACACGGACGAAGGCATCATACCGGCAGCACCGGCAAAACCCATCATACGTAGGAATTCACGTCGTGAAATACTCATTCTTGTATCATCCTCCGGTTATTGACGCCTGTTTACAGGCCCTAGGGATGGTCTACCCGGCGGTCATTGATCTGCCGCTTTGGGGTGCAACCCGTTCAGCGTTTGAAAAACCTGGCATCACCGGTTCCCCGGCAAACACGCTGACTCACCCTGTTTTTTGAGTTTTCTACAGCTTGTCCGGCAAGCTAATGGATCGGACGCGTTACTGTCGTGGCATCGGATCGATTAGGTTGCCGGATTTAAAAAAACCAGTTGAATCACCGGAAGGCGCCTGTCTATACCTGCCTTCCAGCCATCCAACTGGCGATGATCTCCCCGAGATTCGCTCCGGACGTAAATGGGGAGACGCTATTATCCAGCCCTTTAAGTGCTGTTAAAATTCCAAGATACGCGACCGGTGGTTGTGGTTTTCCACAACCCTGATATTCAGAAGCCTCAGTTCGCCTGGTAGATCGCTACGGGTACGGCTGGATTTTCGCCACTACACCCCACCCCCGAACTCTACCGATACCATAGCCGGTGACTTTATCCGCTTCAATACTGGGGCGGTTGAGAGCCCATTAAACCAGCGCAAGAATAACTACTCATTCTCCAGGGTTAGCATCATCCGCATCAGATGAGAGAGTGAGTCGGCCTGCATCTTCTCCATCACCCGGGAGCGATGGGCTTCCACGGTCGACAGGGTAATCCCCAGCTGCTCAGAGATATTCTTATTCCGCATCCCGCTGATAACCAGGTCGAGTACTTCCCGCTCCCTGGGTGTCAGCTGATTCAGATGGTCACGGATCTCAGACAGCCTGGAGGCTTCACCCCGCTTCTCCGCATCCATCTCGATCGCCCGGTGGACACTGTCGAGCAGAATCTGGTCGCGAAACGGTTTTTCGATAAAATCCACAGCACCTGCCTGAACTGCACGCACTGCCATTGGCACATCACCATGCCCGGTAATGATGATCACCGGAGGATGCAGCGGCAGCTCGTTCAACTTCTCCTGCATATCCAGACCGCTCATACCCGGCATACGGATATCCACCACCAGACAACCCGGCAGGGACTCATCGAAGCGATCGAGATACTCCAGTGCAGAGGCAAAACAGATCACCGGCAGGCCAACCGATTCGAATAACAGCTTCAGAGCGCTACGCACCTCTTCGTCATCATCCACTACATAGACTGTTGGCGTGGTCTGATCCATGGCTTTTACGCAACCTCCCCGATTGGCAAATTGAAACTGAACTCGGCACCGTCCCGATAGTCAGGGTTAATCGACAGTTTACCACCGTGTGCCTCGATGATCCCGTAACTGATTGAGAGCCCCAGTCCCATACCGTCCGACTTACCTGTCACGAAGGGATCGAACAGGGTTGTTTCCAGCTCCGGCTTAATGCCGGGTCCATTGTCCCTCACCCAGAGATGGATTATTCCACCAGGTTGCTGCCGGGTTCCGATATGCAGCACCCGTTCCTGGTCATCCAATTCAGAGAGGGCCTCGATCGCATTCCGCGCCAGGTTGAGTATCACCTGTTCGATCTGAATCGGTTGCACCAGTACCGTTGGCAGCGGCTGTTCCATATCCAGTATGAGCCGTACATCGGCACGAGTGATATCGGGACGAATCAATACCGCGACCGCATTCACCAGAACATTGACGTCCACCAGAGAGCTCTCCAGGGGCTCTTTGCGTACAAACCGCCGCAATTGACGAATAATCTCACCGGCCCGATCGGCCTGGGCGGCAATCCGTTCCATCACATCCACACAGACAGTGGTATTGGATGGATCGGACTCCAGGATTCGCATACTCGCCTGGGCATTGGTCGAGATTGCCGTCAATGGCTGGTTCAACTCGTGGGCGATGCCTGATGCCATCTCGCCAAGGGTACTGAGCCTGCCGGCCCGCGCCAGCTCGAGCTGATGTTGACGCGCCTCCTCCTCGGCCCGTTTACGCATCGTGATATCCCGAAACACCACCACACTACCGATGGTCTTGCCCCCTTCATCCTTGATCGGGGTACTGCTGTACTCCACCGGGAAACTGGTACTGTCCTTTCGCCAGAATACATCGTCAGAGATATAGCGTGGCTGATCATCACGAAAGGTCTGGTAGACCGGGCAGTCAACCGCCCGATGCGGTGAGCCGTCTTCATGGGAGTGATGCAGGATCTCATGCTGATTATGGCCAATCACATCTTCCGCCTCCCAACCGGTAATCCTCTCTGCGGCCTTATTGAAAAAAGTGGAGCGTCCATTCATGTCCACGCCATAGATACCGTCCGCCACCGAATCGAGAATCAACTCATGCTGAAGTTCGAGACGATCCTTGGCTTTTTTCAGCTCCTGGTTGAGGCGCATTACCTTGAGGGTCATCACCACCATGAAAAGCAGCATCAGTAAGCCACCCAACAGCCAGTAGCGGTAACGGCTGATTGCATCGACCAGGGTAATTTTGCCCAGATACTGATAGGGAGGCAGCTTGAGCGTCATGAACAGGTCATGTACCGGCTGATAATCGAGCGGGATGGTCCAGCCCGCATATTTTCCCGCCAGTGCCGCATGGTGATCATGCGGCATATTCAACAGGGCGACCGCAACCTGCTGGGCAAGTGTATCGGCTGTGTGGGCGACTTTACTGAAGGGCCATTCAGGATAGAGCCGGGTACTGAGTGCGAATGGAAACTCTTCGACCTGCTGTGGATTGATGATCCGGAAATCTTTCAGTTCGATGGTACCCACGGATGCCATGCGCTCGAGAATATCAGTACGCACCGTACCAACGTCGACTTCACCATTCAGCACCGCCATCACCACATGATCATGGATACCACCCCAACGCAGCGCCTTCAGATCGGTGTAAGGGTCTATGCCCTGATCGACCATCTCCCGCATGGCCATCTGGAAACCACCCAGTGAGGTGTCGTAGACCGCCATCATGGTATGACCACGAAGATCCGCCAGGGTGTTTATCTCGGCGTGATCCTGGCGGGTGAAGATGACTCCACCAAAGATTTTGTAAGGGACATCGTTGCGTCGATTATAGAGTGTGGCAATCCGTGAGACCCGGTATTTCACCTCCAGGTTGACATAGATTCCCGGATTGACCAGCACAAAATCGACTTCGCCGGCAGAGACAGCGGGATTCACATCATCGAATTTCAATGGCCGGATGATGAAATCGTGAGCGGGAATGCTGCTGTGGAGGTACTCTGCAGTTGGTCCCCAATTCCTCAGTGTTGCCTGGTCTCCACGATGACTCAAGACACCGATACGTACCATATCGGCATACAGCAGTGATGGGAATAGAAACTGCAGCAACAACAGCCCAGCAACACCCCACCAGCGTAATGATTCACCGGAATTGACCATTCCCTGAGCCTATGTGAAAAAGCGCTAGCTGACAAGTTGCCAGGGGAAGCCTGAGAAGATCAAGAGGGTGTCGGGTGAAGAGTAAAATGCCAACAGAGTGTAGTGCGTCTTTAGAGCCTGTCGGTCAGAGATTTCAACTTTCCCAGCAGGGACTTGCTGGATTGCTGCTGCCGTTCCAGCTGCTCACGGGCAAGTGCCTCCTGCAACTCGAGCTCGCGCTGCCTTTTGGCCTCCTGGAGACGCTGGCGAATCGCATGCCTGGCCGAATCATCGATCTGCAGATCGTACAGATCAGCACGATTGCGCAGGATATAGTGCCCCAGATTGTCGAGCCAGGCATCATCCACCTTGTGTGGCTGGATCAGGCTCTTTTCAACCTTGAAGCCTCTGAAATTGGTGATGAATATCCGAATCGAACCCAGCTCCGGATCGGCCTGAAAAAGAAAATTCACCTTGACCACGACCGGCAACTGAAGGTTCAGCCCGACCACCTGCTGTTGATGATCCCGAATCGGCCACTCGGTGTAGCGCATGGTCTGACTGTCGAGGAAGGCACAGGCCTCATCCGCATTGGTCTTGGGGGTAATGGCAAAGGTCTGTTCACTGTCTGAAACACACTGGAAGCGCAAGCGGACAACCCGTGTGTTCTCTGAACTGTCCGCATTGACCACATAATCGGTATGGCGCAGTCCGGCTACTGGACCCAGTCCCGGCATATCATACTGATGGTGAACTTCATGATCGAGAATTTTCAGCTGATCAGTCAACTCGGATAGATACTTCAGAATTGACTGCATCGAGGGTTTGAATTGCGACTGGTATAGGGATTCCAGCCTGGTCGCCTCACAATCAGCACGATCGTCCTGTTGTCGTTTACGGGCTTCCTGTTTCAGATTTTCCAACAGAGACATCGCAACATCCTGTAGCTTCCTAGAGATTCCAAGCGGGCAAGTTTATCTATTAATGCTCCGGCGGCCAAATAATTTACTTCTGAAATCCATACAGACTGGCGATCTCCTCAGCCCAGAGAGTGTCATCAATCGTCTCAAGAATCAGTGGAATTTCACTAAACCGCTGATCCTGCATGATATAACGAAACACCTCCCAACCCAGCTTACCCTGCCCCAGGCTATGGTGACGATCGACACGTGCGCCCAGCTCAGGTTTACTGTCATTCAGGTGCATACCCCGTAGATATTGAAAACCCACTACCTGATCGAATTCCGCAAAGGTCTTGTCACAGGCTGAGGTAGTCCGCATATCGTAACCGGCAACAAAGGTATGGCAGGTATCGAGACAGACTCCGATACGGCTCTTGTCCTCAACCTGATCGATGATCTGAGCCAAATGCTCAAATGTGTAACCCAGGGTACTTCCCTGTCCTGCGGTGTTTTCGATCACAGCGGTCACCCCCTGTGTCTGATCCAGACACCAGTTGATCGAATCGGCTACACGCTGAAGACTCTTGCTCTCATCAATTTTTCTCAGCGTCGCTCCAGGGTGGAAATTCAACAGAGACAGGCCCAGCTGTTCACAGCGCTGCAATTCATCAAGAAAGGCTTTTCTTGATTTATCCAGGCCCTCGCTTTCGGGATGGCCCAGATTGATCAGATAGCTGTCATGAGGCAGTACATGCCGACTCTCAATGCCAACCTCTCTGAGGTTGGTCTGAAACATTTCGATGGCATCCTCAGTCAGCGGTTTTGCATGCCATTGACGCTGGTTCTTGGTAAACAGAGCGAAAGCTTTGGCGCCAATTTCGTTCGCGTTGAGCGGGGCATTCTGAACCCCTCCGGAGGCACTCACATGTGCACCTACATACTTCATATCAATGCCCTACAGATAAAAGTCCAAAAGGAGAAAAGGTATCCATGGCTGGCGACCCGCCGCCCGTCTCATTCAACCCCATGGGTTTGATCCACGCTGATAGGTCACCACTCATTTGGAGCGTTTGGTTGGAGTCCAAATCTCCTGCCGTGTTCCAGAAAGGTATTTCAGCCAGGCTTTCAGAATCGACACATTCACCGATACGAAGAACAGCGGCAGTTTCACCAGTGGCAGTGCTCTCTGCAGCGGTTCGCTGAAGGCCGCCACGGCAGCAACACCGTAGAACAGCAGTTGCAGCAGCAGAAGCACCTGGTAGAAGGGACTATCCAGCAGAAACAGATTGCTGACCAGCAGGGAGATGAGGAAAAAAGGCACCAACCATCTGGCAAGCTTGTGAGAGATCAAATAGAGAGAGAAGCGTGGATAGCTGAACGGATTTAACAGCTTGGCTTTCTTGAACAGCGCGGTAATGCCACGAATCAAGGTACGCACTTTTCGGTTGAACTCATCCTTGTGGGATTCAGCCGCTTTCATATAGCCAAACGACTCGGAGATCGATATCGCCCGATAACCCTGCTCTACGGTATTCAGAACCGAGTAAAAGTCGGGGGCAACACCCTCAATGAATGGGGTGACAATCTCTTTTCTCTGCGCATAGAGTGAGCCACTCGCGCCGACGATCGAACCGGTTACCGACTCCTGTTTGCGTAAGAAGAGTTCATACTTTCCATACAACCCCTCACCACTCCCACCCTCGATAAGGTCCTCACCTGACACGCAGCCCATCTCCGGCAAGGCAAATGGTCGAACAATCTCAGTGATTGCCTCAGCATCGAACATGATCGAGGCATCCGAGAAGACGATGATATCGCCGCTGGCAGCCTGCAGCCCCGCATTCAGGGCATTGGCCTTGCCTTTTCGCTCCTCAAGTTCGATCAAGGTCAGGTTATCAATTCCCTGATACTCCTTTACGATCTGTACGGTATTGTCCGAAGAGCCATCGGAGACGATCAGAACCTGCAGGTTCCCGGAAAAATTCAGCGCTTTTGTATTGTCGAGCTTGCGCTCAATCACCGCCGCTTCATTGTGTACCGGAATAATGAGAGTAACTGATAGATTCTCTGGGTATTGGAGGGATTTATAGTCGATGCCACGGCTGACTCTGTTGATGACCATCAACAGAAACGGATAGCCGAAATAGGCATAAAAGACCAGCAAGAATGAGCCCCAAAGCACAAATTCCATAGTATCTCTGCAGGTGAAGTGTGGTAATACTATCTCGAAATTGCGGGCAATTATGCCATTTTCAACACGATTTTGTAATAGTGGACTGAACCACAGGACCGGCTTGCCGGCACGCTAATCACAGCACACCGGCGGTAAATCAGAGCGAGCGAGTGGTGACACTGATAGCCGGTTGAACAGGCTCTTTGTTGCCCGGGAAGCGCCACTGTTCAGAGGCCTCCAGTCAGAGCTGAAAAGCGTGCGTGGCGGCCAGACCAAGTGGATGGATCCACACTGAGACGCCACCAGCGGTCACTGGTTTGGAATCTGCCGGCCGCATACGATATATTGCCGTATAATCTCCGCACCGTTTTTTGAAAGTGATCGCTAAGCTTGAGTGAATAGCACCGATGGAATCGACATCAGACACCAAAAATCCGGAAATTGCTCTCTCATTCATTATCCCGACAATGAATGAAGCCGACAATATTGGGAGATTGATCGACTCCATTCAGCGGCACAACCAACAAGACACCTATGAAATCATTGTGGTGGACAACGGTTCTGAAGATCAAACGCGGTCAATCGCCGAGAGCAAAGGAGCCATTGTCCTGCTGGAGCCTGAACTGAATGTCTCTGCCTTGCGAAACGCCGGTGTAGCAGCCAGTCGAGGCACGATCTACATATTTCTTGATGGGGATATCGAACTGACCGAAGCCTGGGCTGAGGAGTTTCCCAAAACACGCAAACTGCTGGAGGAGAACAGCAACATTTTGACCGGATCAAAATGCAGCATCGCCAATCAGGATAACTATTTGGAGAAATACTGGTTTGCCGATAGCGCAGGACAATCCAGCAACTATGTCAACAGCGGTCACCTTATCATTCATAAGGCGCTGTTTTCCAAGTTAGAAGGCTTCGATCCGGAACTTGTTACCGGTGAAGACACAGATCTCTCGGTTCGGGCTAAAACAGAGCATAACGCTTCTATCGTCAACAACCCGAAACTGAAGGTCCTGCACCACGGTTACCCGAACGATCTGTTTACCTTTGTAAAACGGGAAGCCTGGCATGGCACCAGAACCAGCCGATTCCTCGATGTCATCTGCTGTTCCAATATTCAACTGGCCACAAATATTTTTCTGATTCTACACCTGGTGCTTTTTATTGCACTTGTGTTACAGGCCCATTCAATTACCCAGCTCTCTGCCCTGATGATTGTATTGCTGTTGATTTCATCGGCACTCTACAAATATGGGACCAACATTCTGTTGATCGCAGTCAATAGTGGGATTTTCTACTTCTACTATCTTGGCAGAAGCATTTCGATCCTTAAGTGCCTGTTCAGGCTTTGTTAACCCGGCGACCAGGTAGGCCCGAACAATAGTGGCTAAAGCCCACTATAGAATACTGTTATAGACCTCAGCCATTCTGGCCAGACGAATATTTGAATCGAACTCCTCTCTGATCCTCTGCTCCGCTTTGCCAGTCTTATCGAGGTATTGTTGGGGAGAATCGAGAAAGGATCGGATCGAATCGATCAACTGTTGTCGATTATCCGCTTCAATGAGCGTACCAACCTGGTCGCTATCGATGATCTCTGAAGTACCGCCAACATCTGTGGCGATAATCGGTACCCGCATCAACATCGACTCGAGCACCACATTCGGCATGCCTTCCGTTGATGATGCCTGAATGACAAGGTCAAGTTCGTTATAGACCGGTTGCATATCCTTAATGAAACCGACAAATTCAACCACATCCTGCAGGCCGAGACTTTCTGTCAGATGACGAAGGTTCTCCTCCTCCGGACCGATCCCGATCAAAAGCAGTTTCAGTTTATAGCCTTCATCTACCAGCGGCTTGATTGAGCGAAGCAACTGATCCTGACGTTTCTCTGGACTCAACCTACCTATTTTTCCAATCAGAACGGTATCTTTGGAGACACCCAGACTCTGCCGCAGATTGTCCCTCTCCTCGATATGATAGTGTTGCGTATCGAGTGCATTGCGTACCGTAACAAGGTGTTTAGAAAATGGGTTTATCTTCTTTAGTCTGGACTGCGTTTTATCGGAAACAGTGATAACAAGATCGAACAAGTAGGCCAGCAAAAGTTTATCGATAAACAACAGCAACTTCCTTTTCAAGCTGTTTGCCACCCAACCATGGGCGGTGGATACGATCGGAACTTTTAATTTTCGTGCTGCAATAAGCCCAAACAGGTTAGATCGAAGATCGTGTGTGTGAATAACATCAATGGGGGTGGTTTCGTTATATTCCAGGATCTGTCCGATGATTGAGAAATCGAGGGTCTTGCTTTCAATGATCTCAAAACAGTCCAAGCCTCTCTGTTTTGCCTTTGTGAGGTAATCAGAGTCACTCTTTTCTTCAGACCTGAAAGTGGCGATTTTGATTTCAATATTCTGTTGTCGGAGCCCGGCAGCAACCTCGATAATCGTACGCCCAGGGCCGTCATACCAGGGAGAGTCCCGAATATCGAGGATTACCAGCTTATCTTTTCTCTCATCCACATCCATCCCCCTACTCATATCACCAAACCCACTACTCGACTGTAGATGACATAGGGCCGGTTAAAATTAGTTTGATCTCTTTGCCAATATAGGCTTAATCTTTTGATATATCTGTTGGCGTTCACTGGCATTGAAGATAATCCAAAATGAGATTGTGAGATAGACCGTTGAAGCAGCAATCACCAAACCAAAAAACTGCGTCATACTTCCGATTGTCATAGAGTGACTGATATACAACACCATCAACAGAAATGGTACCGCAGCCAATGTCGGCCGCAAATAGCTCGACAGATAGTACTTCATTAAATTCATACCGATCACTCTGGTTGTATAGATAGGCAGAATAACCGCTGTCAGAATAATATGTGGAATTGCGGTACCCAGAGCCACACCAGCCACTCCATAATAGTGGAGTAAAACGATACTCAATCCGAGATTGGTTATCGCTTCGCCGATCCGGAAGAAAGCGAGCATTTTGTGTTTATCCAGACCATATAACACGCTGGTGAGTGTTTGGTGAGGTGCCGAAAAGATCTGCGTTACCGCCAGAATCAACAGCACCAAACCTGACAGCTCACGAAACTCCTCTCCCATCCATAGTGCGATAAACTCTCCGCCAAGGAGTATGAACACCAACACCACAGGATAGGAGATGAACAGTGTAAGTTTCGAACCATCAATCACTGTTTTATTGATTCGATGATGATCATCCAAAGCGCTGTAGCGTGCCACCATCGGCATCAGCACTCTGGCCGTGACCACCACGAGTTGCCTCAGGTACTCAGCCAGAGTCCCGGCTATGGCGTAGAAGGTTACCGAGGCGACAGGCATGAAAATACCTATCACGATGGCATCTGTCATAAATACAATTTTCTGCCCCAGATTATTGATCAATACAAAAGCACTGTAGTTGACGATCTTTCTTGTCACTTTGCGAAAGGCCGCATCGATTTTCAGTCTGACTTTAAATCTGACGTCATGAGTTGCTGCAATCTTCTTTGCGGCATGCATTAGATAGAGGCCACCAAGAAAACTGAGCAGCATCTGACTGGCAGCCATTGCGACGATTGTATAACCATTACTCAGCAGAATCACAAACGCCGCCGCCTTAAGCAAGGTGGTCAGAATATTGACAATATTAAAAATGTCATAGCGCTGCAGTCCCATTAAAACGCCGGAAAATATGTTGAAAATGAAGAACTGCGCTATGGTCACACCAACTAGAAGAACGCTAACCGATGCCGCTTTAGCCACCTCCTCTTCGACCCCGAAGATCGAGGAGAAATAGAGTGCGAGCACAATCGAGATCAGAACGGTAACAACAGAGATAAAGAAATAGATTATGAATGAAGCACTCAACACCTCTTCAAGCGCTTTCGGATCTTTCTTGGCAAGGGAGTGGGATGTGGATCTGATAACCGACTCGCGAACACCGAGATCAAACAGATACATGTAGCCTGTAAACTGATTGATAATGGTCCATACACCATACAGCTCATTACCCAGACTGTGCACTACAAATGGGGCAAGAAAAAAAGATACGACAATGGAAACCAACAGGCCAGTCCAATTCGAGAAGAGATTTCTTATTATTCTGTTTTTTTCCATTTTCAGGACCTGTTAACACTCAATCGATTTATACAGCAACCTAACATGCCAAACTCCTCACCAAAGCCTGATGACTCTATACCATTCGGCTCTTATAAACCCGCCAGAATTTCAATGATCTGATTCATGTCGGTTTCACGCACATAGGCGTGTGTGGGTAGTGTCACAATCTGCCTTGCAATGACCTCCGCAGCGGGGCATGCCCTCTCCCCGACCAGATGGCCCGCTATCTCGTCAACACAGTTCAATGACTTTGGATATGAGGCTGAGATGCCATATTCACGATATTCATCAAGCAACTCACTGCGTTGATTCGCATCATGGACCAGCAGGGGGTACCTCAGATAGGCCGGTTCCGTTTGCACCAGCCGATCGATCTTGGTTATCGACTGATTGGATTGCAGTGCCTCATCATAGTAGAAGCCACGCTGAGTTCTTGACTGGGTGATCTGATCGATCCTGTTGAACTGAGCAGTTGCTAAAGATGAGAGAAAGGCTGGATACTTGCTGACCTCGACATCAGTCTCAAAGCGGGTCTCTCCCAATCCTGAAAAACTGATATTGGCGGGCAGTTTATAGGCGTAAGGGTTGAGAAAAAAATAGTAGATCACTACTTTTATGAACTCGATGGCCTGGCGCTTAAAGCTCAGAGGATCGAGTCTTTCCACATTCTGGGATAACAATTCTGCCAGACCAGGATGGTTTGTTACTGCCAATCCACCCTGTATGGATGTTACGTTTTTACCTTTGTCGAGACTCAAAATACCCGCATCACCAAAACTGCCCAGATAGCGTCCATCAATTTTTGCATTGAGTGATTGAGCCGCATCATCGATTAACAGAAAACCTTCGCTTTTTGACAACTTTTCCAACATCGGCAGGTCATTTGGCAAGCCGTATAGATTGGCGCTGATGATGGCAGCAACCCGGGAGAAGTCGATCTGGCGAAGCTGCTGTTCATCATAGGAGAGCGTTCTGGGGTCGATATCACAGAGTCGGATTTTGAGCCCTGCATTGATTACAGAACTGGCTACTGAGTAACAGGTGTAGGCGGGAACGATTACCTCATTACGATCGTTGTCACTGTTTTGAAGCTTTACAGCCGCCAGTAGCGCTGTCATGGCTCCCCGCCCTGTGGAAAAGAGGAATCCAGCATCCATCCCAAGCAACCCTTTTGCGAGTTGCAGCAACACCTCGTTGTGGTTCTTACCGGAAACAATATTTGCCAACCAAACGGCTAATTCCGCAAATTTGATTGGCGAGCCAGTTGGAGAAAGATGTCTCATCATACCTAAGGTATACTCTTGGATATCAAAGGCCCGATCAATCCGACTATCGGCAGTGGCAGTTTTTTCCAGACATCGATCGCCAATTTGAACTTCACGTTGTCTACATTCAATTGTGGCATATCAGCTCCATCCGGCATGTAATACTGCCAATAGAGCTGTTTGGTCTCTGCATTCCATTTCTTCTTGAATGACTCACCGGTTGAGTCGGCGGTTGATCGACCAAGATGAAAATTACGATATCCCCCTTCGCAGCTGTCTTTGATCATCTCCCAATAGAGAGCATAGGTTGGCTGAAGCCTGCGATACTCCTTGACAGTACCCATCCACATCCCTTCGACAGTCTGTTTGTAGTAACCATTCATTGCCACACTGATCGGCTGACCATCCATGTATATCGCAAATATCTTCAGGTCCTGTGGTGAAAAGCGCTGAAGCAGCGATTGAAAGTAACTTTTTTTGTAGAATGGCGTCCCCAGATCCCGCCAGGAGTGGCTCATGACATGATAAAAATCATCGAGCAGTTCTGCATGACCGGAACGAACTTCAATATCATTCTTGTAGACCCGTCGAATATTGGTGCGATGTTTTGACTTGTATCCGGACCAGATCTTTTCATGGTCATCTTCAAGCTTGATCACCAACGAGACTTTTTTGGTCGACTCCTCGAGCCCCAGCGGTGAACTCTTACCAGCCCGTAACTCCAGATAGTCCACTTTAGACTCGTTTGCCAGTTCAATCGCATACTTCACCAGATCCTTCTCTATCTCGATGCTATCGGCACAGGCGCCGCCGAAGTTGACGAACGGCATCGAGCACATGATCCTGCCAAACAGTCTGCTGTTGATTAATACGATGGGTAAAACACCGTTGATCCGCTCCTCCTGCCTGGAGACGATCGGATAGACCAGATGACCAAAGTGACTTTCATTCAACTCCTGCCACTCGAACCGCTGGTAGAAATTCGCATCGGCAGCATCACCAAGATAGTGATTCCATAACTCCCTGCTCTTCGATGTAATCGATAATCGCTGAATATCCGACATTTCACCTGATCCGATAAAAATACGCTGTGCTGGCATTTTACAATGAAATCACACAACAGACGCTAAACAATTTCTAGTCTCAAACAACTTCGCTGAATCCAAATCGACCACCTGCCATTGCAGTCAGTGGTCTCTTCCCCGCCGGGCTGTCCAGGCTCTGTTGACGTTAATCCAATCTATTGAGCAGATTGGTGTTTATCCACTTTTTGGTCTCGTAAAACCAGGGCCCCATATCTTTGAATCGCAACACTTCAAAACGCTGGCCACGGCTCCAGGGGAGCAGTATGGAGAGAATGGCCCTCAATCTGCCCGGATGTTGTTCAGGCAGTTTCAGTGCTTCGCTCTTCTTCAGCAGATACATCAACAGCAGATCCATATCTCCCCAGAACCAACGGGTTTTGACACCGGTCTTATACTCCGGTGGATGTTTCGGATCGTCTGCGGAAACCATGGAGAGCAGTATCTCGGGAAAATCCACACCCGCATCGATGGCCAGCTGCAGGGAGCCCCAGTAGCGTCCGTTTATCTCCATGATGTAGGCATCACCCGTCGCCTCATCGATCTTGAACTCAACCATTGCCACCCCATGCCATCCCAGGGCAGTCAACAGCTTCTGACTGTACTCATCGACCTTTGGATCGATCAAGCGGCTCTCCCGGAGTACGCTGACACCCCCTGAAGGGGGCTTTTCACGTAATCGTGAGTGGGCAAATTTGGCAATACATTTACCATCGTTGAAGCAGTAGAAGGCTCCGGAGCCCACCCCGCTTATACGCTGCTGTAGAATGACCGGATAGACTTCAGGAACATACGCTTCCAATTTCTCAAGCAACTCACTACGATCTGCAGCATAGTCGACCGCCGTGGAGATCCAGCCACTCGAAGACTTGACTCTGGACCTGACCGGCTTCAAGACAACCGGATATTTGAGCCCGGCACCGCTCAGGCCCTGCTCCACACCGTCACTGGAGTTGATCACCAACGATTGAGGCACAGGCATACCGATCGACTTTGCCAGCTCCAGGATGTGATTCTTGTCCGCAGCCGCATTGATCGCCGCATCATCCGCAATCGGCAGAGTGCAAGTGGTTGGAAATCTCGCCCTGTGTTTAGAAACCAGTAACAGACAGACATCGGTGACAGGCATCAATACCTCAATCCCATACCGCTCAACGGTATCGATGAGAAAATCGACAAAAGCCTCCGGCTCCTCGGCAGGATTGGGATAGCTTACGCCAAGGTGACAATACTTTGAGGAGGACGCCAGAGATCTCTTGGATTCGGATCCGACAAAAACCTGGTGCCCTTTTGAGCCAAGCGAGCGGGTTACCGCCAATGCAGCTCTTGCGTATCCGTCAGTAACAAAAACCTTCATAGTGAGGGAGTGTTTACACCAATTAAAAAATATTCAGGACCGTACAGAGAAACAGGGGTTTACTGCTCGAATTATTGGTATGGATATTAAATCTGGGTAGCGCCATTGGGTTTGAATCCTTGGCAACATAGCCTCTGCTGATTGTGAATCCAAGCCGGAATCCCGACTCATCGACAATTTTTTCGATGGCTGGATTGCAGTTGCCATTCGGATAGGCGATGGTATCGATCTCCTTACCGGTCTTCTCCTTAATCAGGCTTCTGGATTCAACAATCTCATGCCTGGCTTCATCCAACTCTATCTGGGTGAGAATCCTGTGACTCAAAGCATGTGAGCCAAAGCTGATACGCTCTTTGCCCAGCTGATTGACCTGCTGCCAATCCATGTATGCATCCAACTTCATGTCGATGGCACTCTGCGGTTGATGTGCTCTCAATCTCTCCAGGGTCTGGTAGATCTCCGCATAGGGCTTGGTCTTCAGTTGGGTTACCGCACGGCGCAGCAGCTCTTTGCCGGCGCCAGCTTCAATAGCAGCGAGTTCCATCAGTAACGATTGATCGGCTTCCGCTTCACTCTCATTCAACTGTGTCAGTCTGGCGAGCATCTCCTCCTGCCAAAACACCTCACCACTGCCGATATAGTTATAGGGCAGAAAGATGGTTGCCGGCACACCCTCCGCGGTCAACGCCGACCTGGCATGCTCAAAATTATCCCGCCAGCCATCATCAAAAGTGACCAGTAGACTGTTGCCGGCCATTGGTTGGTTATCCAGCAGGATTGCCTGTAACTCCTCCATATCGATGATGTGAAACTCATCCTTCAACCATCTCAGATGCTTACGGAACAGCGCACTCTCTGTGATGATCGCATCAGCCGAGTTTGTTTTTGCCGCCTGTGCATCAGGCAGAATACGGTGGTAGGCCAGCACGCAGACACGATCACGAAGCCGGTTGTTCTTAATCAGTGACAACAGACCGGAATAGTGGAGTGCGTAGGCAATAAAGGTCTTTATGGCATTCTTGATCAGTCGCATATTGTCTTGGCTTATACTTTAAGAGCCTTGTTTGGGCCGGTCTACACCAGGGCCTGTTATCACGAATCCAATTGGTCCAAAAATCTGGGCCGAAAAGTAGTCGCACTATTCTAGGAGCTGATCACAGCAAGCGCCCCGTCACTGCATGGCGCCAAAACCAGAAGCGATCTGATTTGGCAGCATGATGTCGGTTCATGACTCGTGCAGGACTTCGTTGAACAGAACCACCTTTGTAATCCCGATCGCGCAATATCACGATTCACCATTAGCACGACATACTCAGCCGCCGGGTTAACAACCTATACCCTAGCATTATCGGTAGCGCTTTTATAATCCTTTAGAGTGTTTCAGAATATGAAATATTACCCCTCGGCGACTGATCCATTTCAGCTGCAGCCCCGACTCTCCAGGCCCCAGCCCCACCAGACACTCGACTGAACCATTCAATACTAATTTCCATATTTACAACAAGTTACTTTATCTCAGCTGACCAAGGCCCCACTCTGGCAGAGTGACAAGTTCAACCCATTGCAACGCAGCATCAAAGGCTTCACCACCCCATTGACTGAGCAGATTGAGCAACCGTCGAACCAGCTGCCTAAACTGTCTATACAGTGGACCCTCCGGACAATCGCCCGGCATTTCGACCCTTGGCGTCCTGCACCACCCCCAATATGAATGGGGTTTAGTTGTTAGGAACATGATTAACTGTCGGCAGCTTGGCACAAACTCTTATCGCTGATTCAGTGGATGCATGTATAATCAGCTGTTTTTTGGACCATTGAACAATCGGCTTCCAGCGCATGAAACAAACTGACGATCTCCGCATCAAAGCCATCAAGGAACTCAATCCTCCGGCTCAGATACACCAGGAACTGCCCATCACAGAAAAGGCCTCAAATACCGTATTTGATGCCCGTCGGGGGATACACCGGATTCTGCATGGTGAGGATGACCGCCTGCTGGTGATCATCGGCCCCTGCTCGGTTCACGATCCTGAGGCTGCCCTCGATTATGCCAGCAGACTGCAGCCGCTGCGGGAATCCCTGAAGGATGACCTGGAGATCGTGATGCGGGTCTATTTCGAAAAACCACGCACAACCGTGGGATGGAAGGGACTGATCAACGATCCGACCCTGGATGACCGCTTTGAAATCAATGCCGGACTGCGCTTGGCCAGAAAACTGCTGCTGGATATCAATGACCTGGGAGTTCCGGCCGGAACCGAGTATCTGGATCTGATCAGCCCCCAATATATCGCCGATCTGATCAGTTGGGGAGCGATCGGTGCGCGCACCACGGAGAGCCAGGCGCACAGAGAGCTGGCGTCAGGCCTCTCCTGCCCGGTCGGCTTCAAGAATGCGACCAACGGCAGCATGCGGGTGGCGATGGATGCGATTCGCTCTTCATCCCGCCCGCATCACTTTCTCTCGGTGACCAAAGAGGGAAATTCCGCCATCTTCTCCACCCACGGCAATCCCGATTGTCATGTAATCCTGAGAGGCGGCAGCCGCCCGAACTATGACTCGGAGAGCATCAACATCGCTGCGGATGAGATGGAGAGTAATGGCTTGAAACCCCGGCTGATGGTCGATTTCAGCCATGCGAACAGCCGTAAACAGCACCCCCGCCAGCTGCTGGTCGGACGTGATGTGGCAAGCCAGATCGCCCGTGGCGACAATCGCATCATGGGTGCAATGATTGAAAGTTTCCTGACTGCCGGTCGACAAGATAGAGTTGAAGGGGAAACCCTGACCTATGGCCAAAGTATTACCGACGCCTGCATCGGTTGGGATGACAGTGTGCCACTTCTCAACACACTGGCTGAAGCGATCAGGCAGAGACGACAGAGCAGCAAGGCCACATAAAATCAGGGGATAGTCTGCAACAGTCGGCGTGGCACTGACTTAAGAATGGAGTTGACTGGCGGTAATCATAGCAGCTATGAAACAGATAAACGCAATGGTATCAGGATAGTACGGCATGCCCGAAGAAGCGATTGAGTTACTGGTTTTAGGAAATACAACCCCTGAAGTAGAAACCTGTCTGGACTCCCTGCGTAACAGTGGCACACCGGCTCATGCGATTCGAATCGATCATGATGCTGATCAACTGGCCGAACAACTGAAGAAAAAACGCCCTCTGGATCTGCTGATCTATACGGTCGAAGCCGACGCTCTGGAGATCAACCAACTGCTTGCACTACTGGGTGTCACCAGCTCTGCCACCCCGGTGATCGGCGTCAGTGACGAAGCCGATGACGAGCTGCGCATCTCACTGATGAAACAGGGCATAGCGGACCTGGTTGAACGTAAAAATTTCGATCACCTGGTTCAGGTCATCCTCCGAGAGTATAAGAATCTCAATATCGCACGGCGACTGCAGTTGATTGAACACCAACTGGAAGAGGCTGAGGAGCGCTGCGACGCTCTGACCGAAAGCTCCAGGGATGCGATCGCCTACGTCCACGAAGGCATGCATGTCACCGCCAATCGTGCCTATCTTGAGCTGTTCGGATTGGCCAGTGAGGAGGAGATCGAAGGGCTTCCAATCATGGATATGATCGCCCCCTCTGAGCACGCCGGATTCAAGAAACTGCTGCGAAAGCTGAGTGCTGACAGCGAACACTCCAGTGAAATGAAAACCACCTGTCTGCGCAGTGATGGTGCAGAGTTCAGCGCGGAACTCCACTTTACACCGGCAAGCATCGATGGAGAGCCCTGCACACAGGTGGTATTTCGAGATCAATCGATTACTCGGGAGGTGGAAGAGAAACTGCGCCTGCTGAGTACCCAGGATGTTCAGACAGGACTCTACAATCGCCAATACTTCCTCAATCAGCTCGAAGAGGAGGTCAGACGCAACAAACCCTCCGGCAGCAAAGGGAATACACTGTTCTACGTCACCCTGAACAATTTTACTGAAATTCGCAGCAAGACAGGCATCAAAGCCAGCGACACGCTGCTTTTGGAGATTGCCGGACTACTGCGTAAAACCGTCGGAAGCCAACAGGTGCTGGCCAGGTTCGGCGATCACACTTTCACCATACTATCTCAAGAGACTGAACCAAAAAGTGCCGAACAGATTGCGAAAAAGGTCTGCGATGCAATAGAGAGTAACAAACAGTCAGATCAGGAAATCCAGGCCACATGCAGTATTGGCGTGGTCTTCTGCTCTGAAGAGTTCTCCACAGGCAACGATTTCATCACCCATGCCTATCAAGCCTGTGAAATGGCTCGTTCGAAAGGTGGTAACAGCTACTATATTGCCGAAGAGCCGATTCCGGCTACTGACAGCGGCACCTCAGGAGAGGCCGATCTCTCCGCATTGATTCGTTTTGCCTTCGACAACGATAAATTTCAGCTGGCCTTTCAACCCATCGTCAGCCTGCATGGCGACACCCGGGAAAACTATGCGGTCACCCTGCGTCTTCTCGATGAACAACAGGAGGAGATCCAACCGGACCACTTCCTGAGTCAGATCCAGGAGATGGGGCGTATGCATGAGCTGGACAGGTGGGTCATCAAAAATGCCATTGACGAACTGGCGAAACAGCGCAAGCAGGGTAAGAAGATCAATTTTCTGATCAATATCTCCGGCAGTTCGCTGGATGATGAGACCTTGCTGCTGTTCGTCTGCGATTGCCTGAGAGACTATGAAGCCAAGGGCTCCTGGGTCACCTTTCAGTTTGATGACAGCGAGGCGAGGAGCCATCTGCAGAAGCTGAAGAAATTCGCAGAAGGATTGAAAAAGATCAAATGCAAAACCTGTATCGACCATTTCGGCCTGGCGAAAAAACCCGAAGCGATTCTCAGTAGCTTTCCCCTCGATTTCGTCCAGTTCCACACCTCGTTTCTGAGTGATCTGTCTGAAAATCAGGATAAACAGGACAAGCTGAATCATCTGAACGAACTGGTTCAGGCGGAGGATATCAAGACCATCGCCTCCGGGGTGGAGGAAGCTGGCAGTCTGGCGATACTCTGGTCGATCGGTATCAACTACATTCGGGGATACTTCATCCAGGAGCCATCCGACTCCATCGACTACGACTTCAATAGCGACTGAGTCTGTGAGCGTGCGCCGCCAATAAAAAAGGCGCCTCAGCGCCTTCCTCAAAACTATGCCTGGTCATACCACTGCTTCACCAGGGCATAAAATTGTTCCAAAAAGTCATCGGCCGGGAGACATCATGAATATTGTGATTCATGCTGTGCATTCCCCGTTGAATGCTGTAGGTGGAGTGGGTGATATTTTTCATCGATTCGTTCATGGAGTTCATACTGGTCAACATCGGCTCCAGTGCCCTGACATCCTGAGCCATGGAATCGACACTCACTGCCATGGTGCGTACATTCGCAGAGAGCTGGCCAACACTGTCTGTCATGGTCATCAGATTACTCGACATGACATTCATGTTGGAGTCAACGCTCAATGCCAGAAAATGAACATCCTTGGCCAAACTGAATATCAGGTAGAAACCGTAGGCGGCCAGTAGGATGAAAGCGAAAAGAGATGGGTAGACAATCAGCTCCCAACGCCTGGCACTGGTCTCAAACGCTAGGGAAAGACGGTCCATCGAGGACTGGTTTTCGCCCACCTCCCGGTCAATATCAGCTTTTCCGGAAGGGTCGTTTAGGGCTTTATCGTCATATTTATCTGTCATGCTTCGCAGAACCTGACTGTTACCTTCTCGTTACTTAGTTGGAAAATATTAGCATAACAATTATTTATCACAATAAAAGTCTCTTTATATGCTGATAGACTGAATCGGCATCGGGGCACTTATCAGGGGAGAGCTGGCAGCCAGTGTCGGCTGGAGTGATCGGACGAAGCGAAATCATGAAAAAATATTGATTTTAGCCGTTCCACCAAGATTCCTTTCAAAACAAAGGGTTAATTATCAGCAAGCACCCCCATACGCTCACCGCAAATCAGATTTGGTGAAAAATCAGTGGATTGTTCGTGATCAGGGGATAGACGATGGGAGATCCGCTACATTACCACAAATATTGCGTGGGAATAGCAAACGGATCCTCCCGATCAACTCTTGGTCGTCAGAAATCGCCGGCTGCACCGCGATTCATGATATCCAGAATGTACTCTTTAACCTGAATAGCCTTCTCTTTTAGCGCCGGAGGCAGTGGCTCTCCACCATAGATCATCATGTCCATGTTCAAGGTCATCAACCACAACTTGCCCTGCTTGTCCTCGATCAGGGTGATCCGGCAGGGCAGATAGGCTGAATAGGCATCGGAGTAATCGAGCATCTCAGCTGCGATCAGGGAGTTACAGAATAGATAGATCTTTACAAACCGATAGTCGCTACCGGATTTGGCCTCGATATCAAGCGACAGGGGCAGTTCACCCACATTGGACATGTTGTGTTCGTTGGCGACGAACTTCATGGTCTCTTCCACATCCTCTGCACTCAGTCCCTCTTCCACCTGCACCTTCCAGATGCTCGCTTCGGCAGCGCTTTTGCTCTCCACCAATGCCTCGCCAAACTCTTTGAAAACATTCCCGGCTCCTGGATCAAAGCCATCGAGCGCGTTATTGAATTTTGCATACAGGGCCGCAGCGCCGATTACCGCCAGCAGTCCAATCAAAGCCAATAAATTTCTTAACATCCCCATCTCTCTCTCCAACAAACAAATTATATTTCTAAATTCGATCCCGTCCCATGGGGACAGATAACCGTGAGACCTTCTGTGTTGTTACCGGTAGTTGTATGCCCAGCACGACACACGCTGATAGGCGATCTATCAATTATGCCTTACAAATGATAACAGACCCCAATGAATTGATTGAGAAATCGGCTATTGTGAGACATATTTCGGGTAGAGGGCTGCCGTTAAAGCATAAAACTCTTTACTACCCTTGCCCCTGGGATCGAGCTCGTAGACTGCCAATCCCTCACTGAATGAGCGCCGGAACACCGTTCTCTGACAGAGGCGATGTTTTACAAAACGAACATCCGGCAGGGAGACCAGGGCTGCGGCAGCCTCATCGGATTCCCGTATCGCGTGGTGTGTATCGGCACGATTGATGAAAGTCAGCAATTCGGGGCGCTCCCCATCCACCGCCTCATCGAGGAAATTAATAAAGCGTTGAGTCGACCAGATATCGGCCTGGGAGGGTGGCACCGGTATCACCACCCGATCTGCCAGCGCCAGTGCCAGCTTCATCGACTCGATATCGGACGCCCCCACATCGATCAATACCTCATCGTAGCCGGCAAGTTTTTTACGGCTCAGAGCTGAGCCGCTTTTTATCTTCAGAAAGGGTTCAAAACCCTCTTCATTGCGGACTTCGGAAACATCACTCAGTGTTGCCTGTGGATCTGCATCGATGACCAGTACATCAGCCTCAGCCATTTCCAACCAGACAGCCAGATTGAAGGTAACCGTACTCTTTCCGGACCCTCCTTTCAGACTACCGATTACAGTTATCATACACTCCCCTTTATTATTGTGATTCGCCCCGTTATTAGACTGATCAGGTACCTGCTGAAAGGATTGCCGTTAAACTGTCAGTACCATTTATCTGGGGCCTTGTGAGTAGACACTATTCTGCCCAGCCCAGTTTTGCGAAACCTGAGGCCAGTTTTGCTGTTGTGTCAGTTTATACCAGGCACCCTCGCCATCTGAATGGCCATCATACCAGTCGACCCGTTTGTGATCCCGGCCGGCATGGCGCTCGGGATGCATCTGCCAGCTTGGGTAGGCTTGTGGCATCGGTGCCGCATAGCGCCCCCATGGTGCCACCCCTGCCGGATAGTGCTGGACCATCCCCGGATATCGATTGGGGGGTAGATAGGCATAAGCGGGTTGCGGCATACGCAATTGAGGAGCCGGTCTGAATCTGAGTGGTTGAGGCCAACCACGATTGACGTAACCAGGCATCCGATTCATCGGCATCATCGGTCGGCCATAGCCGCCATACGCCGCAGGAGCGTAAACTCTATGATCCGGCCTGAATTTATGTCCTGAATAGCGGCCATTGCCATAGACATAGCGCGATGTCGGCGATGGTCTGTTGATCATTCTGTGATTTCCCTGGTAGGCAGACTGCATGACGGGGAGCGGTTGATAAGCGCCATACCCATATCGGGGCATTTGCGGATAGATCCGGGGGCTGTTGTCTGCATAGGAGCTGGGTTTCGCCTTTTTCACTGGACTCAGTGGGCGATAGATATAGTTGTCCGGTATGGTGATATTCGCCGGGCGGTAGGCTACCGCCGGTGTCGCTACGGTCTGTGGGGAGGCTTGCACCGGCTTCATCGGTCTGAAGCGATAGCCCTGATGGGATTGCTGCATCTGATTGTAGGCGGCATAGCGTGGAGCAGCACGTTGCACTGTCCGTTGTCTCTCCCCTGACCAGGGTCTGAAGCGATAGGCCGATGCTCTGGCAGGGAATCGGTAACCGGCGTAGTTGGGTTGCCCCTGCTGCCAGTTTTGTCCATAACCGGGGGAGCCATTGCCGGCAGGCATCTGAAATGGATATTTCGCTGCACCATAACCACCCTCAGCCTTCAGTTCAGCAGTGGGAATCATGGTTGCGGTAAAGACACCAGAAAGCAGTAATGCAAACGCTGCGATTTTCATCAGGGTTACCTGTTTCCTTGTTATCAGCTTGTAAGATTGGGTTGTGTCACCCAACCGGATAATGCATGAATCATCTTGACTATCGCTCTGTTCCAGGCGGCAATGGGATCGTTTCGTTATCAACCGCGACCCGACTCAGCAGCCTTGCTCAGTATTGCTCTCTCAAGCAGATTCTTTTATTGATTAAATACTCGACAGTTTAGCGGTAAATAGCCGAGTGCAAAACTGTTTTAACGTTTTTTTCCACTTTCCCGACCTGCGAGCTGGTCGACTGCCTCATTCAGGGCGCCATGAGTTGAGGCTCAGAGGTATAGAAGGGCGTTGTGTCCGAAGGGAATCCACGATCCAGACGCTCATCGGGACGAAACCGGTACTGATTGCCCTGAGAGTATCCAAACCGACCAGTTTCGGAAGTTGACTGCTGGGGACGAAAGCGGAGCTCTCCAACGGGTTGGCGAGTCTCCCGGTTGGTCAGATTTCGTTGCTTGATCCGCTCCTGCTCTGACGGATTGAGGGGACGAAATCGATAGCCCTGATGGTATGGTGTTATCTCATGCCGCTGGGGTACTGGCCGATAGGTACCTTCAGGCAAGCCAAAAGGAGTATCGGTGTAGTCTCGATAGGGTTGGGTCGACTGATCAGCTGAACGCTTCCATTCACGCTCTGTCTGGGATGCCATCTCCTGATGCTTATTTAGTGGACGCCACTGATACTGTCCATAGACCCCGCTGTTTGAGCGGGATCCGAAAGATCTGGAGTCATTGAGAGGATAGGCGTAGCGTTCGGCAAACAGCTGTACAGGTGCCAACAGGCAGACCGACCATAACAACAGCAGATAGATGTTGATGTGCAAACACGCATACTCCGCAGTAAGCCTGGTGCAGCTTCAGGCTGCAACAGACTATGATCAATCAGCAGGAAACCGGTTTGATCGACGGGCCCGAAGCTGGCCCATGACCATCCATCTCCCGCCTACTTAAGGCGAATTCCCCGTCGAGCAGCCTTCTTACGAACCGGAAAACTCGCAACATTTGAAGCGGCTTTCCTCTTCGGCTCGGTGGACTGCTTGACCTTATTCTCACCATTCCCTTTCTTTGCGGCACTGCCTGCCTTTTTCTTAGCAACCTGCTTCTTCAAGGTCGATGGGCGTTTTTTCGGTTTGGCCGGGGTTTGCTGTTTTGATTTGACCGGTCTCTTCTCAGTTTGTGCAACCTCTTTGCTCTCAATCTCAACCGCTTCTTGTGCTTCTGGCGCTTCAGTCGCAGCCTTGCTCATGGGTTCAGATTCTACAGCAGGAGACTCAACAGGTTCCGGTTCGGATTTCACCTCATCCCGCATTTTCGCATCACCGCGGGCTGTCTCCGCTGATGCTGCAACCTGAGCTCGCTGCTGTTTAACAGGTGCCGCTGCAACAGGTGGTTCAGAATCCTCTGGAGTCGAGCCGCCAGCCGTTGGCGTCGGACTTCCGGAGCTGCTGCTCCCCCCACCGGGGCTGCTCATATCAGGCTTCTTCTCTACTGGGGGAGAGGCCTGATTCGATTTTCCAGCCCGACCTTTAAACAACTGACCAATCAGCAGAAAGATACCTTTGAACAGATAGAATACCAGGCTGAAGAGGGCAATAATCTTAGTCCAGATCAGCATGCCGATGGAACTTTTCTGCTCAGACTGAAGGTTATCCACAGCCGCTTCAGCGGCCACCTCGGCCTGCTTTTCGGCTGGCTCTTCCAGCTGCGCTATCAGGTGCTCGCTACCGGCCGGTGCCGTTGCCGCAGCAACCTCCAGAATATCCTTACTCGCTTTGATACAGCCCAGCGGAATAACGATCAGGGTCAATATGGTGGAGACCATGACACCGGAAGCCAGGGAGATTGCCATACCCTGGAATATGGGATCAAAGAAGATTACCGATGAACCGCACACCAGGGCGAATGCGGTGATCATGATCGGTCGGGTTCTGGTCTTACAGGCCATGATCACCGAATCGACCACAGAGACACCCTGTTGAACCTGATGAATTGAGAAGTCCACCAACAGGATGGAGTTACGCACAATGATACCGGCCAATGCAATCCATCCGATCATCGAGGTCGCGGTGAACTCACCCCCCCAGCCTGCCTGGAAGAAGAGAAAATGGGCCGGAATGATACCGAGCAGCGTCAGCGGAATCGGTGCCATGATCAGTGCCGGGATCCTGAAGTTGCCAAACTCCCACACCACCAGGATATAGATCAGCACCAGTGCCACAGCAAAAGCGGCCCCCATGTCACGGAAGGTCTCAAACGTTACCGTCCATTCACCGGCCCACTCAATTGCTGTTGATGAGTCATTCTTTGGCGCGCCCAGCCAGTGCGCATCGATCGGCACATTGTCCGGCGCCACATAAGGATCAGCATCTCCCAATCCATTGAGAAGATCCTGCACCTGGAACATGCCGTAGACCGGCGCAGCCAGTTTGCCGCCAACTTCAGCGACAACATACTCCACATCACGCAGATCCTTGTGGTAGATGATTGGATCTTCATAGACCTGCTCAAAACGTCCCAGCTCTCGCAGTGGAACAGTCACCCCTTTACTGGACTGAATCGGAAGATCACCCAGACGAGTGATTTCGGAACGTTCAGCCAGTGGCACCTGCATCATGATATTGATCGGCTCATGACCGGCACGCTGTTTGACATCCCCGAGAGGTGAACCACCCAGAGACATACCCAGGTTACGATTGATAGTATCCACCGAAATGCCGCGACGCACCGCTTTTTCTGTATCCACGGTAAAGCGCCAGTACTGGTATGGATCACGCATGTAGTTATCCACATCCCGCAGACTTTCGGTTTGTTCGAAGATCTTGGTGAGATCCTGTGCAACCTGGCGCCGGACTTCCGGGCTTGGGCCATGCACTTCAGCGACCACGGATTGCAACACTGGAGGTCCAGGCGGCATCTCAACCACAGCAACCTTGGCACCGGTACCCTCGCTCAGCTTGCTAAGCATGGCGCGGGTTTCAACCGCAATCTCATGGCTGGTCCTGGAACGCTCCGTCTTGTCCAGCAACTGCACCTGAACTTCCGCATGCCAGGGATCCTTACGCAGATAGTAGTGCCTGACCATACCGTTGAAGTCGAAGGGTCTGGCCGTGCCCGCATAGACCTGTACCGCCGTCACTTCCGGCATCACCCGAATCTTCTCGGCCATCTGATGGGCCAGATTGGCGGTTACCGGCAGTGCGGTGCCCTCCGGCATATCGACCACCACCGCAAACTCCGGCTTGTTATCCAGCGGCAGCATCTTCACCGCCACCCATTTGAAATAGAAAAATGAGCAGGTAATCAGGAAGGTGCCCCACATCACCAGCTTGAAAATCCTCGCCTTACGCGGGCTCTCGATCATCGGCATCAGAATGCCCTTGAACAGACCTTCCAGCCATTCAGCCTCCTTATGCTCACGATCTCCAGCCACCTTCAGGTAGTGCATGGAGGGTCTCAACCAGTGGGAGACGGTCAGATAAGGGGTAAAGACAAACGCAGCGAAAAGGGAGATCAGCATCGCTACCGAACCGAGCGCCGGGATCGGCTCCATGTAGGGCCCCATCATGCCGGAGACGAATCCCATCGGCAGCAGTGCCGCGATAACCGTGAAGGTTGCCAGAATGGTGGGGTTACCCACCTCACGCACCGCATCCACCGCGGTGACAATATCGGTGGAGTTCTCCTCCAGCCATCGCCGATAGATATTTTCCACCACCACGATCGCATCATCCACCAATATGCCGATGGAGAAGATCAGGGCAAACAGACTCACCCGGTCGATGGTATAACCCATCACCCAGGCACTGAAGATGGTCATCAACAGTACCACCGGAATAACCAGTACCACCACGATCGCCGGCCTGAAGGCGCGGAATGCCGCCAAAACCAGCAGGAATACAAAACCGGTGGCCACAAACAGCTTGAAGATCAGTTCACTGACCTTGTCATCTGCCGTCTGACCGTAGTTTCGGGTGACACTGACTTCCACATTCTCAGGAATCAGAGAACCTTTGATGTGTTCGACCCGCTCCTTGATGGAGTTGGCCACGGTGACGCCATTGGAGCCCTCTTTCTTGGCGATCGCCAGGGTGATCGCAGGCACGCCATCCGCCTTGATATCCAGGCTGCTGGCGGCACCGGTGTAGAAGCCCACCAGCTGCTTGGCATCCTCCGGACCCTGTTTGACCCGGGCGATATCGTGCACATAGACCGGGACATCCTTGTGTGTACCCACCACCAGACGATTGATATCTTCCGCATGCTTGAGAAAAGAGCCGGTCACCACGGAGAAGTGGGTACTGCCCGCCTCGACCCCGCCAGCCATCTGCTCAGCATTGGCGGTGCGGATGGTATTGGCCACCTGATCCAGACTGATGCCATATCCCGCCAGCCGTTCAGGAAAGACCTCGATGGTCACCTGCTCCCGGCGCCCGCCAACCACAAAGCCGTTACCGGTATCGGGCAGCTCTTTCAGCGTCTGTAGGACATCGTGCCCCAACATCCGCAGCTGGCCATCGTCCACATCGGGCATACCGTCCCGATCCAGATCCTTGGACCAGAGCGTCAGGGTGACCACCGGGACATCATCGATACCTTTCGCCTTGACCAGCGGCGGCATTACCCCGGGTGGAATCAAATCCATGTTGGAGTCGATCTTGTCGTTGACCTTGACCAGTGAGGGTCCCATCTCCTCACCCACTTCAAACTCAAGGGTCACCACGCCACCACCCCGTTGAGAGGCGGAGTAGACATGTTTGATATCGGGGATCTCGGACATGATCCGCTCAAGCGGCTCGATCGCCAGCGCCGACACCTGATCCGCGGCAGCACCGGGATACTGGACGAAGATATCCACCATCGGTACTGAGATCTGGGGATCTTCCTGGCGCGGTGTAATGATCAGGCCCAACAGCCCCATCAGCATCATGGCCATGAAGAAGAGCGGCGAGAGTGGGGACTGAATGAAGAACCTTGCGGTCCTGCCGGCTATCCCCAGATGAGCCTCATAATTGGGGTCCATTGAATGGAGCTGATCGAGTTTGTCGTCGTTCTGGCTCATATTTGATCCCGAAACTGTAGTGTTGGGCCGTCAGGCCCTACCCTAAAGATATAAGATGGATATGGAAGCACCAGATTAACTTGACTACTACCTGTCGGCACTTCCGGAATTATTTTATTGCTGCGGTGTTGTCCAGCCTGTGCTGATGTCCACCGGAGGATTGCGTAATATCCGCTCCCCAGCCTGCAATCCGGAGAGTACCGTGGTAAAACCACCACCCGGCAGCTTCTCACCGACACGAATCAGACGCAGCGTGGGCTTGCCATCCTCTCCCTCCACATAGACCCCGGGGAGACTGCCGTTATAGCGAATCGCACTGTTGGGAATAATTGGATTGGATCTGGCGGGGGCATTGAAATCGGGTACCAGCACCTTGGCGTACATACCGGGTGCAGAGACACCCTGTGGCAGATCAAACTTGATCGTCACAGTGTGTCGTTGGGCATCGGCCATGGGGAAGATCTGTGCCACACGTACCGGAACCTCACGGTCACCGACATCGAGCTCAGCCCTCAGCATCATCCCCTCATTCAGACCGGGGCGTAACCGGCCCGGCACATCCACCACGATCTGCAGGTACTCCACATCCGCATACTTCAGGAGGGGTTGGCCGGGTTGCACGGTATCGCCCACCTCAACGAATTTTTTCATGATCACCCCCTGAAATGGGGCAAGACTCTTGGCATCCCTCAGCTTGGCATCGATGGCCCGAATTTCGGCCTGTACACGGTAGATGGTGTTTTGCGCCTGCTGAATATTGGTTCGCGAGGAGAAGATATCGGCTGTCCTTTCAGCGCCCTGATCCCGATCGCCAAAGGCATCCTCCATCGGTCGGGTGAACATCTGATCGAACAGATTGGGCATCCCCATGCCACCCATTGCCGATTTCGACTTGGGTGACCAGAGTTCCCGGTTGTACTGCACACCGGCATTTCGCAGTTGGGCATCCGCATTGGCCAGCTGAGCCATCGCCGCCTGCCGTTTGGCCATCAATTCACTGTCATCCAGCTCAACCAGGCGATCAGACTCCTTGAAGGTATCCCCTTCGATACCGGCCAGGTAGTTTACCCGCCCCGGCAACTGCGCTGACAGGGTAACCTCTTTGTAGGGAACCACGGTTCCCCCCAGAGAGACATGGGGTACGCCTTGTGTCTGCTGCACGACAAAATAAGCACTGTCAGCCATATTCGGCTGGGAATGGACACTCCCGGCAGCCAAGGAAGCAGCCAAACCCGCTGTGATTAACATTGCTTTGAATTGTGAACCCATATTTTGCTACTACCTAGTGTAATGACACGTATTTAGGAGAAATAATCACCGGATGAGGATTGTTCAGACCCGTCCCATCACAGAGAAGCTCTTGATGAAAGGTCCGGCCATTCTTGGATCTTTGATCATTGACGAATAGTCACCGACGACGAATTTCATTTTACGCGAGGTGAAGGCCATACCGAGCCCCATCATGCCGGGAGGCTTTGCCATCCACTTGCGCCACTGATCCTCGGAAGCGCGGATATCCCAGTTCAAGGTCTGACCGCTGAAAGCCTCACCAGAGACGGCCTTGCCATTCTCGACTGTCAGAACACCCTTCGGTGCATCATCACCATCCAATCCATAGCCGATCACACTGTTGAAACCGATCTGGGATAGGGCATCGGACAATTCCGGCTCAGCATTCCAGTGCGTTGCAAACTCACTCATCCAACTATCCGAAAACAATTCAGCCATCTCAACCTCCACGTATTTCTCTGACTTATTTTTTTGTATTAGGGGCGAAAGCTAACCCTATTTGAGAACTTCCCAGTATCCCTAAAGGGACGGTTTAATGCAACCGAGGAATTTGTTAAGAAAGCCCCATATATCATTTGGTTATCAGATAGTTAAATATATTAGAACTTCATTATATACCATTTTAAATCAACAAGATATCCTGACATTCAAGGGCCTGAAATTGCAACAAATGATACTATTTTAATAACACTCTTTTTCACTATTATTAATTACAGTCAGTGGATTAGTTGAATCTGTGGATTTCCATGCCACCTCTGAAGATCTCTGCAGCGTACCGATCGCCGATAAAAACAGACCGATTCCAAGCATGAATCGCAGTAGATGACCCGATACGGGCATGGTCTGCAACCTTCAAGTCGACCATTTTCGCAGCAGGATCCAGGACAATGACGAGTTTGCGTGGCCCGGACGAAAAAAATCATGCATCCACCGAAGACAGTCATTAAGATAGCTCACAGGAATATGAACTCTTGATGCCATTCTCATTCTGATACTATTTAGACAGGCACCGCCGTGGATTGGGATCAATGCCTACGGCAGATAAGGGCCTGATAACACGAACAACAAATTATTCATTATTAGAGGAGCAAAATCGATATGCATCCAGCAGGACAGGTCATAGAGGCACGCCTTCAACACCTTGAAACCCACCTGGAACAGGAAAACCCCATACTCCTCAGCACAGTTCAAAGCTTTCGTGTACTCGACTCGGTAGCCTTTCGCATGGGACTGCTGGAGGGTGACAGTTCATTCGCCACCCAAATCCCCTGGTGGCCGCTGATCTCGATTCTAGGCACCTTCTCAGCGGGCAAATCGACCTTCATCAACCACTATATCGGTGACAAGATTCAGCGCTCCGGCAACCAGGCGGTCGACGACAAGTTTACCGTCATCTGTTATAGCAAAGAGGCTACAGCCCACGCCCTGCCAGGTGTGGCACTCGATTCTGATCCAAGATTCCCGTTCTACCAGATGTCGGATGAGATCGAAAAGGTCGCCAAAGGGGAAGGCGACAGAATCGACGCCTATCTGCAACTGAAGACGTGCCCAAGCCAGCAGCTGCGGGGTAAAATATTGATCGACTCCCCCGGATTCGATGCGGATGCACAACGCACCTCCACCCTGCGCATTACCGACCACATCATCGACCTGTCCGATCTGGTGCTGGTCTTTTTCGATGCCCGCCACCCGGAACCCGGGGCGATGCAGGATACCCTGAGCCACCTAATCGAACGTACCATCCATCGCAACGATACCGGCAAGTTCCTCTACATTCTCAATCAGATCGACACCACCGCCCGGGAGAACAACCCGGAAGACGTGATTGCCGCCTGGCAACGGGCCCTGGGGGAGAGAGGGCTCACCGCCGGACGCTTCTATGCCATCTACAATCCTGATGCCGCTGTACCGATCGAGGATGAAGCCCTGCGTCAGCGTTATGAAACCAAACGGGATCTCGACTTGAGCGAAATTCACAGCCGCATGGAAGAGGTGGAGATCGAACGGGCCTATCGTATTGTCGGCGCTCTGGAAAAGACCGCCCGGGATATTGAAGAGCGCTGTGTGCCCCTGGTATCCAGTACCTTGGAAAAATGGCGCAAACGGGTCCTGATCGGGGACGCAGTGCTGATGGGTATCACACTGCTTGGGTTGCTGATCTACTCGATCAATGCGGGATATTGGCAAGGATTCAGTTTTCAGCCACCCTGGCTGGCGGCCGACGCCAACAGCCTGATACCCTGGATCGCACTGCTGCTTGTCATCATTCTGCTGACCGCGATTCATTTTACCGTGAGAGGGCTGGCCGCACGCACACTGTTGAAAGGTCTTCGGAAAAAAGCCAAAGAGATGGGCCTGAAGAGCAATCCGGTAGGCTCGTTCATTCGCAGCACCAAACCCTGGCGCTCCATCTTCAGAAAAAAACCGGCCGGCTGGGGGCGTAAATCCCGTAAACAGCTGACCGATGTAGTGCAGTCCACCGACACCTACATCCAGACCCTGAACGATCAATTCACCAATCCTTCAGGCAGTGAGAAACTGCTTGCCGCGGAAACCCCGGCCACAGCTCCCGCAGCAACGGAAACCGCTGATGAATCCCCAGTGGTCAGCAGCTGACACCCTCCCAGCCAAGGTGACTTGAGGCTGCCTCATGGGGCAGCCTCAAGTCATCAAAGAGAGCAACGTCGGTAGACAATCATTGCGATCAGAAGAAACGATTGAGCGGTTATTAGACCCCATCACTGAAGACAGGGGTGTACCGTGGATAGACCGAAGGTTGCTTTAGTCATGGCCTGTTGAGCAGAGACACAGACAGAGAATAGGGATTATTCCGTTCATTTGGATCAATCGTGAACAAAAACACAGATCCACGCTTTGAATACGAACCAGTCAGGCCATAATAGAGTCTATGAGTAGCATCACAATGGAACTGATAAGGTCTCGATCGATATGAAACCCAATCAACTGCCTGCACTGTTCGCATTGAGCGTTCTATTAGGTCTGCTCATCAGTGGTTGCGAGGAGACCTATACCAAGGAGGTCGATGAGGATCAGAAGATCTCAGACAGCCGCGGACAGTTCTCCGGTGACCTGGATGACGGAGACCGGTTTGGTGCGGCACTGGCCAATATCGGCGACCTTGAGGGAGACGGCGTCATCGACCTGGCAGTCGGCTCCCCTTACGATGATGACAACGGTGAGGACCGTGGTGCCGTCTGGGTACTCTTCCTGGATGACGATGGCCAGGTCGACACCCAGCAGAAGATCTCTGACAGTAAGGGGTCGTTCGATGGTGACCTGGATGACGGGGATCTGTTCGGCAGCGCCCTCGCCCCGCTGGATGACCTGAATGGTGATGGTTTCAGGGATATCGTGGTCAGTGCGCCAATGGATGATGACGGCGGCACCGATCATGGGGCGCTCTGGGTCCTGTTTCTCAAGGACGACGGGACGGTGGAGTCATACCAGAAGATCTCTGAAGAGTCCGGTGAGTTGAATGAAAACCTCGATGCGGATGACCAGTTCGGCCATGCCGTGGCGAATATCGGCGACCTCAACAACGATGGCATTACCGATCTGGCGGTTGGTATGCCCAACGATGATGATGGCGGTACCGATCGGGGCGCCGTCTGGATTCTCTTCATGAACAGTGACGGCACGGTCAGCGCGCGGCAGAAAATCTCCTCCGAAAAGGGCGGCCTGGAGCGCAAACCGAATGATGGAGATCGGTTTGGCAGCTCGGTAACCGCCGTCGGCGACCTGGACGATGACGGAGTGATCGATATTGCAGTGGGTACCAGTGGAGATGACGATGGGGGTACTGATCGCGGTGCGGTGTGGGTGCTGTTCCTGAACAGCGACGGCACGGTGGATGGCCTGAAGCGAATTTCACACAACCGGGGCGGGCTGGAGGATCAGCTCAGTGATGGAGACCGCTTCGGTAGTGCTCTGGCCAATCTGGGTGACCTCAACAACGACGGCAACGATGATCTGATGGTCGGCGCACCGGGGAGTGACGATGGCGGCAGCAACCGGGGGGCCACCTGGGTTCTGTTCATGCAGGGTGATGGTGAAATCATCTCAGCCTCCAAGATATCCGATACAGAAGGGGATTTTGACGGCAGCCTGAATGACAACGATCAATTTGGCAGTTCCTTGGCCGGTATCGGCGACCTGAATGAGGATGAGCATCAGGATCTGGCAGTTGGCGCACCCTTTGATGACAATGGCGGAACCGATAAAGGCGCAACCTGGATTCTCTTCCTGGGGCCGACTGAGAGTCACTATGACACCAGTGAGGGGATCATTTTCGGTTCCCTTTCCAGTGCCATTCAACAGCAATAGTATTGCTCTTCATCAAAGCGAGTGATTAGCCGCAAATAGAACTACAGCTGTTTGCGATATTTATACGGTGAATGAGGTGTATTTGCGGCTATCGGTTTTAGGGCCTGTTAACACGAATCCAATAGGCCCGAGAAACCAGACTCAATCGTCTACCGGCTCTTTAAAGCGTATACGCCGGTTGCGGCCTTCCCGTTTGCACTCATACATCGCCTGATCAGCCTGTGAGTAGAGCTGATCGACCAGCTGGCTCGGGGTCAGTTTCTGATCGGAATTTTTAGTCAATTCAGTCATGCCGATACTGACTGTCAGTTTGATACCGGGATGGCTGTTGCCCATGTTGATGTTGGTCAAACGTTCCTGGATCCGTTGCGCCATCAGATCAGCACCTTCGATTCCGGCTTCAGGCAACAGGATCACAAACTCTTCCCCACCAACCCGGGCTACCAGATCACCACCCCGTGCTTCGTCCATCAGTATTCGGGATATCGCGGCCAGGACCTGATCTCCCACCAGGTGGCCCCATTGATCGTTGACCCGCTTGAAATGGTCGACATCGACCAGCATCAGGCTGCAAGGCTGTTTGGAGCGGATCGCACGGGATATATGCGCCTCCGCCTCATTGAAGAAGAAGCGGCGATTGTGCAAACCGGTCAGCTCATCCACCATCGAGAGCTGTTCATAGCGTTTGCGCAAACGATTTGCCTCTTCCAGGGATTTACCCAGTTCTTCGGTTCGTTGATCGATCAGAATTTCCAACTCATGAAGCATCTGATGATTGTAGAGAATCTGTCCCAGGCAGCTGCTGAAAAGGCTTAAGGTATGCTGTTGCCAGGGCTCGAAATACTCCGCCATGGGGTGTGAGGCATTGAGTACGCCAAGGACCTTATCGCCCATTTTTATCGGCGCACTGATCAACGACCCGGGCATATCGGAGACAGTTGAGTCGTGAGGTTTGAATTCACTGCTCTGACTGCAATCCCGACAGTACTGCAGCTGTGCGGAACTGTAGGCGATACCCACGATACCTTCCCCGGGCTTGAACGCCATACTGTCTGCTGTGGCTCTTGCGCTTGGCGTACCGGTGATCTCCGCATGGGACTCTGCCATGCTACGGCCTGATACACATCGCAATACGCCCGCTTCCATACGAAACACAGAGCAGTGATCGATATTCTGATAGCGCACCAGTTCATCCAACGCTTCGGCCAGCAGTTCCGCTTCGGTAACCCGCTCAAGATTGATTTGAGAGAGCGCCCGAAGAGCGGACAGGGAGTCAAGTAGATTGAAAAAGCGTTCTCTTAAGTCCATCGATGTCTGGTTAAACGAAAGATCCATGGGACACTCCTGTCAACTTGCCAACATATTGGCAATGACCTTGATCTCCTCTTCTTCGTCGATAAAACCGCTCTTCACCACCGCGATGGTCTCAGCCGACAAACCACAACAGTCCGAAAGCTCCGATGTGCAATCCATAACCGGTTGCTGCTCCTGTTCAGCCTCAGAGAGCCAGCAGGAGACTGCACCAACCAGAGTTACCTCTTTGGTATGCTGGGAATCGCCAGGCTGATTGGCTTGGGCAATGGCTGATACCACCAGCTCCGGCAGGTGCCATCGATCCGCAAGCCAGGCCCCGGCCTGCCGGTGATTGATACCGAGCATCTCTGTTTCCAGCGTCAGAATATCCGCATCACTTCCCTGCTGGCGCTTCTGCACAAGCACCTTGTCATAATCTTCCGGAAACAGATGCACCAGAACCAGGACACCGATCTTCATCAACAATCCGGCCAGATAGACCGCATCCGGATCCGGTGGCTCTGAGGTGGTGCTGCGAACGCTGAGATGTCTGGCCAGAATCGCAGTGGAGAGGGATTCAAGCCAATACTGTTTGATATCGAACTGATGGCAGTTTGAAATATCGAAAGCGCCGCTGACCGCAATACTGAAGGCCAGGCTTTTCACCATATTCAGACCCAATACACGAATAATTGCATCCTCAACCCTGAGCACCGGATTCTGCTGCCCAAAGTATGCCGAATTGGCCAATCCCAGAATCCGTGCACTCAATCCAGGATCCTGATCGATCGCTTCAGCCAGTTTGTTAAGTGCCAGGTCCTCTTCGGTCAACAGCGCAAGCAGTCGGGTTGCGGTTGTTGAAAGTGGGGGTAGGTGCTGCAGTTTGAGCACCTGGTCTTTCGCTTGTCTGGCCGTTTGCATCGTTATATTTTGATTAGGGATAAATGGTATTACTTCCTTACACCCTTAGCGGCATCAACAGGTTGATCTTTAACCTCCCATTTAACTCAGGATTTGATTTTTCAGGATGGTGTACTTACTACACTAACCAGTGTAGTATGGCCTCAACTATGGCATATCGACTTTATCAACCTGTTTAGCGGGCAGGCATCAGCCGTGCTCACATCGATTGACCAACACTCAAATGAACTCACAGCGCTACATTTATCCCTATCCTCACCCTGCTGTGACCACCGATGTGGTGCTGTTTACCATCCAGATGGATACTCTGTCCGTACTTCTGATTGAGCGTAAAAATCCCCCTTTTCAGGGCATGTGGGCACTACCGGGAGGCTTTCTCGACATTGCGGAAGACCTGGAATCCTGTGCCAAAAGAGAGTTGCAGGAAGAGACCGGAATCAAAGGCATCTATCTTGAACAGCTCGGCACCTTCGGTGCACCGCAAAGAGATCCACGGGAGCGGGTGATCAGTGTCACCTATTTTGCCTTGAGCCCTTCGGACCATCTCTGCCCCAGGGCTTCGAGCGATGCCGCAGAGGCAGCCTGGTTCCCGATCAATGAGTTGCCGGAGTTGGCCTTCGACCATGCTCAGATCATCAGCCTGGCAAGGCAACGGCTGATCGCCAAACTGGGCTACAGCACCATCGCCTTTCAGATGCTGCCCGAGACATTTACCCTGAGTCAGTTGCAATCTGTCTACGAAGTCCTGCTCAACGAAGCTTTGGACAAGCGAAATTTCCGCAAGGCGATTCTGGCCCGTAACATCATTCGCGAGACCGGTGAAACTGCCAGACACGGCAATCACCGTCCTGCAAAAATCTACCAGGTCCTCAATCCGAGACAGGTTGAGATCATCAAATAGTCAACGAGACATTCATGAACATCGAATCTTTGAAACTGCCCGAGATTAAAGTCCCTGAACACCCCCGATGGCCAACGCTTTCGGAGCAGGAGAAGCAACAGCTGAAGCAGCAGATCCGCGACAAGTTACACCAACAGAAGGCGGTGATCGTTGCCCACTACTATACCGATCCAGAACTACAGGCCCTGGCGGAAGAGACTGGTGGTTGCGTAGCGGACTCCCTGGAGATGGCCAGATTCGGAACTCAGCAGGAGGCGCAGACCCTGGTGGTTTGCGGGGTTCGTTTCATGGGCGAAACCTCGAAAATTCTCAATCCGGAGAAACGGGTCATCATGCCCGACCTGAATGCCACCTGCTCACTCGACGAGGGCTGCCCGGCCGATCTGTTCAGCACTTTCTGTGATGCCCACCCTGAGCATACGGTGGTGGTCTACGCCAACACCAGTGCTGAGGTGAAAGCCCGCTCCGACTGGGTGGTCACCTCCGGGATCGCTATGCCCATCGTCGAACATCTTGCAGCCAAAGGTGAGAAGATTCTGTGGGGACCCGATCGCCATCTGGGCAGCTATGTGCAGCGTGTCACCGGCGCGGATATGCTGATGTGGCCAGGCTCCTGTGTGGTGCATGAGGAGTTCAAAGCCGTGGCCCTTGAAAGAATTCGCCGTCTGCATCCGGATGCAGCCGTGCTGGTCCACCCGGAGTCACCGGAAAATGTCATCCAGCAGGCCGATGTCATCGGCTCCACCACCGCACTGATCAAAGCGGTTGCCAACATGGACAATCAGGAGTTCATCGTCGCTACCGATGGAGGCATCTTCTATAAGATGCAGCAGATGGCCCCGGAGAAGACCCTGATCGAGGCACCGACCGCCGGCGAAGGGGCTACCTGTGTCAGCTGCGCCCACTGTCCCTGGATGGGGATGAATGCGCTGCAGAATCTCAACCAGGTTCTTGAGTCTGGCGCCAATCAGATCGAGATCGACCCGGGGATACGTGAACAGGCGGTGATTCCGATCCAGCGGATGCTCGATTTTGCAGCCCATCAGGGTATAGGCATGCGCAACAAGGGAAATGCCTGATCCGGAAGACTCTGACAAAATGGTGATTGCTATCTCTGACGTTGTCTAAACTTCAGATATGACATGAGCGAATGTAAAAACTCTCTTTCCATGTTAGGGCCTGTTCAGATGGAGTAACATAAGCTCGAGATTAATCGAGTGACTCCAGCTTAAGGAGAATCGGATCCTTCATGACAGACATTATTCTCGACTATGAACTGACCATCCGCCTGATCGCGTTTTTCTCTATTTTTGCCGTGATGGCAGGCTGGGAAGCGGTACAACCCTGTCGTCAGCAACGCTTTACCAGAAGTCAGCGCTGGTTTGCCAACCTGGGAATCACCCTGCTCAATACCCTGCTGTTGCGTTTGCTGTTTCCCACAGCTGCAGTGGGATTTGCTGCATTCGCCGAAGCGAAGGGCTGGGGGCTGCTCAACGAGATACAACTGCCCTTCTGGCTCAGCGTGATCATCGCCGTGACACTGATGGATATGGTTATCTATCTGCAGCATGTGATGGTTCACGCGGTCCCCGCACTGTGGCGTCTGCATCGGGTACATCATGCCGATCCGGACTACGACCTGACCACCGGCGCCCGCTTCCATCCGATCGAGATTCTGCTCTCCATGCTGATCAAAATCGCCACCATTGCGGCTTTGGGTCCACCGGTCATCGCGGTATTGATCTTCGAGGTGATACTCAACGGCATGGCAATGTTCAACCATGGCAATGTCTCCCTGCCAAAGCCCCTCGACCGGCTAATGCGCTGGTTGGTGGTGACACCGGATATGCATCGGGTACACCACTCGGTCATTCCCGGGGAGACCAACAGCAACTTCGGCTTCAATCTGTCGATCTGGGACCGCCTGATGGGCACCTACAGGGCGGCACCGAAACTTGGCCATATCGGGATGCAGATCGGCGTCAACTCGCTGCAGGATCCGCAGTTGACGACGAAGCTGAACGGGTTGCTGAAAATCCCGTTTCTAAAGAATACCCAGGGTGGAGACGATTATAATGTTCAAGATCGCACCTGGCCGGGTCAAGGAGACAACCTTTGAACATCGAGAACTACGACGTCTATTTTTCCGGCGCACTGATAAAAGACAGTGACCCTGAAAAGGTAAAACGAAAAGTCGGCGCCATGTTCAAACTGGAAGGCGAGCGTCTGGAACGCCTGTTCAGTGGCAAACCCATCCCGATCAAACGGGGTATCGATATGGATCGGGCGATCAAATACCGGGTAGCCTTTCGAGACGCCGGTGGCCTTGTGGACATCGTACCCGCCGGAGACCCACCACCGACACCCAAACCACCACCAGCGGAACGCCCTGAACAGGGGGTGCCTCCACAGCAAGCCAAACCGGCGAAGCCGACTGAAACCCTGACCCTGGCTGACGGGCCCATGGAACCCCCACCGGAGCCGCCCCATCGGGAGATCGTGGCGCCGGACTTCTCGCTGTCGAAAGATGGCTTCGATCTATCGGACTGCACACCCGAGGTGACACCCCAGGTGATCCCTGATATCAGCGATCTCGACTTCTCCAAAGAGGACTCGAAACTGGATCAGACAGAGGAGCCCGAACCCCTGCACATCGATACTTCCGCGCTCGACTTTGATACTTCAGAACACGACCTGGAAGAGCAGCGTCCACCGCCAACACCCAATATCGATACCGGCTCCCTCTCCCTCTCACCAGCCAAACAGGGCACTTTGGAAGATTGTCAGGAGGAGGTTGAACCAGCCGCCATCCCAAATCTTGATCATCTGAAGATTGTTGAAGGGGCTGAGCAGAAACCGAGCGGGGAAAAGGCAAAGTTCAAGCTGTCGGATGATTGAGTGAAACGTACAACAATCCCTGACTGACATTTCAGAGCAGACTCCGGCGCATCAGAAGTCGAGGTAGGTCTCCATGGAGGATTGGGTCGCCTCTGAAAGCCCCTCCTTGTGTTGTTGATCAATCGGCCGCCCCGTCTCGAGGATCCCCTCCATGGCGCCAAAGGTGCGCTCAGCATAGAAGCGCAACAGCAGTCGCTGATCATCGTCGCTCATCCAGATGTGGACCGTTTCACCCAACGCCCCATTCTCCGGATCGATCTCTCGCAGTTTCAACCTGAACGATGGCCTGTCCCACCCGGCGCGGGTCAAGCGCTCCCGACTCACATCGATACGAAACCACTCGATCTCCTTGCCGTTGAAGGTGGAGAACTCGATCGGGCTGCCACTCTCGATCGGCATGCTGCGCAGACGGTGTATCAATCCCATATAGTCCAACGCCTGGGATCCATTCATCTGCAGGGTTTTGGTCTGATTCAGGGCGGTCCATTGATCATTACTCAATGCAGCTACGGATTGCAGACTGGGAGGCGGTGATGGGGAGGTCTCTTCAGCCTGCTCACCGGTCTGATAGTGATGGGCATAACCCGTCTCCCGGTCGAACCAGAAGAACTCTTCCCGCTGCTTGCGGAATTTCAATCTCTTGAAGGCGATCAAGGGGTGCAGCTCCCGGGCATCCAGCCAGCTTCGGTAACTGAGCCGCACCGGATAGAGCAGCTCCGCTTTTGTATAAGGCGCCGTGGTCAGATGCAGATTGGTGATGTAGGCAGGCATGGTCAAAACCTGCCCCATGCTCTCTTCCACATTGAGAGTCACTTTGGCGATATCCAGCTCCACATAACCGGTAATCAGGCCGCGGAACTTGAGGGTGTACTCCAGTTGCTCCCCCAATACCGGCTGGCTGGCCGCAGCTGACAGGGTCGTGAATCCCCACCACAGCAGAAATAGGGCTTCTATTCGCAGAATCACCCATCGACGGGTTTCAACACCACTCATTGGCTATACTCGGCAAAACACTGTTGGCACGTTTCTCGCAGAATAGTGCATAACCTATTAATTCGCAGCATAGAGCGTCAATTTTTTGTCTCTAGAGGTTTAAAACCATGATAAATCCGGTCAACAGCGACAAAACCGTACAAACCACAACAGACAAGTCCGGCCAGTCCCAGGCCAGCGGTAAGACCGAGCAGCCCCGAGGCAGCGCCGTAGAGCAGGCCCAGGCAACGGTTGAAGAGCGCCCGACACTGGATGTGGATAACGCACGTCATCTCTACCAGATGGAGACTACCCGCAGCGGCCAGACTGACCCGATCAGCACCCCCCAACAGGCCCGTTCGATGCTGGATTCCCTGTTGCAGCAGATCTCCAGCTCTCCTGAGTCGGCGGCCCAGGCACAGATGGCTCAGGTTTCCAAACCTTTGGCCAATCTGTTGGAGAGCGCACCGGCATAACTGAGCCAGTAAGATCATAGCGATCAACCAGCAGCCCGCTGATCGATGAGTCGGATCAGCGGGCTGCTGGCCTATCTAATTCCGTTGGATGGTTTTTATCCCTTCAGGGTTCCCCGGCATCCGCTGAGACGCCCTGCTTGAGTCGTTCAATCTCCTGCTTGCAACCGATCACCACCAGAATATCCCCGGCATCGAGATGGTGGTCGACGCCGCTGTTTGTGAAGATCAGCTGGTTGCCCAGCTCAAGATCCACCACCCCAAGCACGATCAGGTCATATTTTTTGTTCAGCTCGAGATCGCTCAAGGACATACCGGCCAGCACCGATGAATCGGGGATCTCTATCTCGGCAATATCGATATGCTTACCGAAAACCGTGTTTTCAAGCATCTCCACCAGATAGGGACGGGCAATCATCTCATGCACCCGCTGACCACTGATCTCATAGGGATCGATGACTTTGGTGGCTCCGGCGGCGAGCAGCCGTTCGCTGGATTCAATCGATTCCGCGACACAGACAATCTTCAGATTCGGATCCAAGGCCCGGGCCGAGAGGGTCAAAAAGAGGTTTTTCGGTTCTTCGGAAAAGAGACAGAATATCGTCTTGACCCAGTTTCCAATACCGATCCCCAACAGTTTTTCATCGTCAGTATAGTCGATGACCGCAGCCTGAAGCCCCTTCGCCAGCAGCCCCCCCACCTCATCGAAGTTGTTGCTGTAGAGATAGACCTGGATGCCGCGCTCAGACAGTTGCATGGCCACCTCATGACCCAGTGCGCCACAACCGAAGATCAAGTTATCCCGCCGTGCCACTAGAGTTCCCCCCGTTCCAGACAGTCTCGCAGATGGATGACACTGTACTCATGACCGATCAGCACCAGCAGGTCGTCTGCCTGCAGCGTGAATTTCTCTCCCGGATTGAAGTAGAAACAGCGCTCGTTCAGGTTGAAGCAGCTGTTATCGATGCCTGGATCACAGCAGCCATCCCTGATGATACCGAAGGGGATCAGTTTCCTGGCGAGAAAATCGATCTCTCCCATCTGCTTGCCCGCCAGAGAGCTGTCACGTTTGATACGCACCGCTTCGATGCCTTCGCTGGTCTGCCGGGTGAGCAGGCCGTAAACCGCTTCAAAGGCCACCGGCTGACCCGCATACTCGGCAGCGATCAGGCCAAATACCTCATAGGGTGCCACACAGTGGCTTGCCCCGGCCCGATGGAGCTTGTTGACATTCTCCCGGTGGTTGGCCCGTGAGATGATCTCAATATCGGGATTCATCTGCCGTGCAATCAGAGTGATGTAGACATTTACCACATCGTCACCGGTCAAACAGAGCAGCCGCTTGATGCGGGTCTCTATCCCCATACTCATCAGCAGCGAGTTATCCTCACCATTGCCCATCACCGCCAGATAACCGCGCTGTTTCGCCAGCCTGATGTTCTCTTCGAGAGGATCCACCACCACAAACGAACGCTTATCCTCGGAGAGACGATCCGCCACCACCTGTCCGACCCGGCCAAAACCACAGACCAGGGTATCGACCTGCTTGCGCTCAACCTCGGAAAAGACCCGGTGGGCGCGTATCTCATGAATCTTCTCTCCAAAGGCGGAGACGATGATCGAGGTGAAGAACGAGATCACACCCAATCCGGCGATGATCAACACCAGACTGATCACCCGGCCCTCAGTGGTCTGCGGAGTGATATCCCCATAACCGACTGTCGACATGGTGACCAGGGCCCAATAGACGCTGTCGAAAAAGCCGTCGATCTGCCCCTCGTCATGTTCCGCCTCGAAGAAAAAGATCGCCGTGGCGGCGGTAAAGGTGATAAACGCCATGAAGATGAACAGGGTGACCAACTCAATACGCTTTTCAGACAGCACCTTGACGAATTCACTGATGCTGCGGGTATAGCGGAACAGCTTGAACAGTCTGAAGAGCAGAAAAATTCGCAGGAACCTTAACGGACGATAGCTTGGAATGATCGCCAGCAGATCGATGATCGCCAGGGGTTGGATCGCATACCTGAGCTTACCGAGTATTGCACTGGAGAGTGCGGGACCGAGGCGAAAAGTCTCATTGATGAACTCGGCCCGCTCGTAGCGTTCGATGATGACTTTGTGACTGTCGTTGTAGAGCCAGAAACGCAACAGATACTCAATGATGAAGATGGTCACCGCCCCCACCTCAATCAGATCGCCCCACAATCCAAGATCGTGTTTCACTTCATAGATCAGCAGCCAGACACTGAGCAGCACCAGCAGGATCATGAAGATATCGAAGTAGGGACGAATCGGCGCACGGGGATTCTGCAGCAGATTGTAGACTGCACCCTTCAAACCCTTATAGCGGGTGGAACCCTCCAGGGTGTAACAAGTTTTGATGATTTTTTGCGCAAATGACATGACGCAGGATGAGCCCACCACCGGGTTGATCACACTGTTAACCGGTTATATCGGCAGAGAAGTAAAATCCTGGAGCTGCAATAAATACCAATCCGGCGACCAAATAGTTCACTTTCAGCCGCAGTGAACCATGCCTTGATCAAGGGTCTGCTTGAAACCCTGGAAGTGAACTATTTGATCGCCGGGCGAATAGGCTCAGGGGAGCTGTTGCGGATTGTAGGCTGAGAGTTCGATGCGCTCACCATCGGCCACAATGATCTCCCGACCATCCTGGGTGACGAAGTGGCGATCATCCACATCCATTCTTCTTGCGATGTAGCTGACACTGCGGCCTGTCTGAGCATCCACCACACGTACCGTAACCAGTCGATAGCCCTGCTCCACCTGCCAACCCAGATAGATCAGGCTGGCCGAAATCATCAGCACCAACAGAGCGTAACTGAGCCACTTGATCGATCGGTTTGAGCTTTTCTCTTTGGCAACCGGCCGGGCGATCCGTGCAGGTTCATTGAGAGACTGCTGGCGATGACGAATGACCAGCCAGGCCACGCCGATAACAGCCATTGTCAGGAGTATTTTGCTTATCACGATCGGGAGTCTTATGCTCTGCCTAGGGCCTGTTAACACGAATCCAATTGGCCCTGCCGTGACTATTTTTTCGCCCAGCAAGGCAGATTGAGCGAAGTGTCGTCACTCCACATGAGCGAATGATAACGCCGCTGGGCGGAGAAATAGCCTCAGCCCTTCGGGTTGCCCCTGAAAAAGCGCCACTCGGCGTTGCTCGTCGTTCATTTGGAATAACCAAACCTCTCTCCTCGCGCCTTGATTGGCGCTTTTTCAGGGGCAACAGGGCCAATTGGATTCGTGTTAACAGGCCCTAGTGTTAGAGATAGCCATTCACACAATATTCGTGTGTTCAGTGAAAATTCCGTCTACGGAACAATCTCAGCCTGTCCGCATCCTAAAGGAATAGATAGACAGAGTACAGGTTGGACGAGGTAAACCGGTTAACTGGTGAATCATCGCAACTGCAGCCGATGGTTTGCATGAACATGAATCTAGTTTTAAACATCTGCTGGAATAATCCCTGACAGCATAAGAAGATTCTCAAACAACCTGCAGCTAGGGCCTTGCAGCCTGAGTAGTGATGGATTTACTATCCCCCTATGTTATATCGAATCGCAATCATCATAAGCCTGTGTTTCATCGTATTATCGGCCTGCAGCAAGCAGGCGGAACCCACCATCACCCTCTCCCGTGCGGTACAGATCGGTGACATCGACCAGCTGGAGCGTAATCTGCACTGGGGCGCCGACGTCAACAAAGCGGATACCAGCGGTTTGACACCACTCCATGTGGCGGCCCAGAAAGGCAGCCTGGTGATGAGTAGGATCCTGGTGAAAAACCAGGCCGACCTGGAAGCGGTCGATCCTCAGGGACACACTCCCCTGCTCAAGGCCCTGATTGCACGAAACCCGATCATTGCCGAATATCTGGTGGAGAAGGGAGCGAAAATCGAGCCGAACAGCGCCCTGCATGAGACTGCAGCACTGGGTAGTGCCGACCGGGATGTGGTCGGTTTTCTCATCAGACAGGGGGCAAAACTCGACAACCAGGACGAGAAAGGCAATACTCCGCTCCACTCGGCGATTCTCAACGATCAACGAGTCTCAGCAAAGTACCTGATCAATCGTGGCGCAAGCCTGGATATTGCCAATCAGGAGGGGCTGTCTCCACTGAGCCTGGCCAAACAGAAAGGCAATCAGGATATCATCCGGATGCTGATACAATTCGGTGCTTCCGAAGATCGTTAACACTGTTTTATCAACCTATGGGATTTACTTAACACTATGGCATCAACACCTGACGAGCTGACAGTCAACTATACGGAAGACGGCATCGATGTGGTCAAGGAACTGGACAAGGTTGTTCTCTCCAAAGGGGCCTGGACCACAATCATCTTCCGTTTTCAGGATTGGGATCGCGCCAAGCAGCAATACGGTGCCGACAAGTACACCATTCGTCGCTATCAGAAGCGTAATGGCGAATACATGCAGAAGAGTAAATTCAACATCTCCAGCAAGGATCAGGCGAAAGGCATTATCGATGCCTTGCAGAAGTGGTCAGAAGAGTAGTCCGACAGCCCAGCCAGGCAACCACAGACGATTAACCCGGCCAATGCCGGGTGTACGACGAATGAAAACATCCGTCCAGATTTGATACTGTTGAGCATTCGTGGTGATTCGCGGCCATTCCAAAGTTCATCCGCTATAACGGCGCCACCTGCTCGGCCCAGGCGAGTAAGTCCGCAATCAATGTACGCTCCTGTTCACTCAGCCCGGGATCGGCCTCCAGCTGATCCAGGGTCTGCAGGTAGAGATCCAGGTTGATGCTGCCACCCCCCTCCTCCATCAACAGGCGTTCACTGCGATACTCCTCCCAGCGCTGCCGCTCCTCCTGGTTGAGGGTTTCCGGCCAGTTTCTGGCCCGGTATCGGAACAGCATCTCCACCAGTCTTGGATCATCGAATACCGGTGGAAAATCGCACAGGGTCTCAGGCTCCGACTCAACGATCTGATTCATTCGCTGTCGATCACTGCTTGAAAAGAAGCCTCCGGAGTAGATCGCCAGATCGGGATCGCTTACCGGCTCGAACTCACGCTGCCGGTGGACCTGCTCTATGTCAGCCATGAACCGGTCCGCCTCCAGCAGTGCCGACCGGTGCCGCTCCCCCTGAGCAAGATCGATCTGCCAACGCTCCGCAGACTGCGGGTCCAGGGTGTTCATCGGCACCACCACCGGGCATTTATTGATGTGTATCGTTTTGATCGGCAGCCGTTCCACATCTTCCGGGAGTTGATCTTTGGGTGTGAACAGACGTTGATGCAGCGTCTCCACATCAAGCGAGAACAGTGGCTCCGGATCGTAACGTAAGTCGTAAACCACAATGCCGTTAGGATTTGCCGGGTGTTTGATCAATGGCATCACCATGGCGATACATCCCTGTACCGCCGGATACATGGCGGATACATGCAGCACCGCCTCACGCTTCTGCAGATTCAGACGTGATGCAATCACCTGCTTGGCACGGCTGTTGAACAGATAGTCATACAGCTTCGGCTGGCGCTGCTTGACCAGTCTGGCCATGCCGATGGTGGCGTGGACATCCGACAGGGCATCATGAGCGGCGGCGTGCTCTATGCCATTCGCCACACTCAACTCCTCCAACCGAAAGCTGGTCACACCCTGATCGTTTTTCGGCCATTCGATCCCCTCAGGTCGCAGCGCGTGGGTCAGCCGAACCATATCGATGATATCCCAGCGGGATGAACCGTTCTGCCACTCTCTGGCATAGGGATCGTAGAGATTTCGATAGAGGGTGTTACGGGTGACTTCATCATCGAAACGCAGGCTGTTGTAGCCCACACCACAGGTACCCGGCGCTGCCAGCTGCTGATGGATGGCACGAATGAACTCGGCCTCCACCAGGCCATGCTGCTGGGCATACTGAGGGGTTATTCCGGTAATCATGCAGGCAACCGGCTGGGGCAGCATGTCATCACTCGGTTTGCAGTAGATGACCAGCGGCTCACCCACAGGATTGAGCTCCTCGTCGGTTCGCACACCGGCAAACTGTGAAGCCCTGTCGCGACGGGGATCCGCACCCCAGGTTTCATAATCGTGCCAATAGAAACTGAAAGCCATCGTTATATTTCAACCATCGTTATCGTCTGTCTGGATCTCTGTAAGGCTGGTCAAACCACTGACCAAGCCCGGATCTCAACCGGAATCGGTTATCTCTCTGCGCCGCTGCTGCATAAACAGAATCAAGGCCAACAGTGCCAGCGGCAGTATCAGAAACCAGTTTTTATCCGGTTGCTGTTGAGGCAGATAGTAGCCGTGGACCCGGTGGGTAAAACCCGCTTCCAGTCCCGCCCCTTCCGCGGCGCTCATAAACACCACATCAACCACTCTCAGCCCTTCACTATCCGCTTCGGTCAACAAGCCAAACGACGCCAGGGAGAGCTCACCCTCCAGTGTCGACGCCTGCAGCAGCACATCCTTCTTCCTGAACTCACCACTCTCCTCCTCCACCTCCACTTGTAGGCGCAGCTTGTCACCAGACTGGAGCTTAGCAAGATAGGCATCAATCTGCTGTGGCGGCTGCCAGGCCATGGATGGGAAGATCTGCTGCTGCCAGAAATCGGGGCGGAACAGGGAGAACACGACCAGCAGCAGTGCGGCACTCTCCCATAAACGGTTGCGAACGATCAGCCAACCCTGGGTAGCGGAAACAAACAGCAGCATCGCCGCAAGACCCTGCAGTGCGATCAACAGAAAATCCCCCACACCGGAGACACCGATCATCAGCAGTTCGGTATTGAAGATAAACATAAACGGCAGAATGGCGGTACGGATATCATAAAAAAATGATCGCAGGCCGGTATGGATCGGATCCCCACCGGAGATACCCGCAGCGGCATAGGCGGCCAGACCTACCGGTGGTGTGTCATCGGCCAGGATGCCGAAATAGAAGACAAACATATGCACCGCAACCAGTGGGATGTCGAGTCCGTGGGAAGCGGAGAGCTGAACGATCACCGGGGCCATCAGAGTCGATACCACGATGTAGTTCGCGGTGGTGGGCAGACCCATTCCCAGGATCATACAGATCAGGGCGGTCAGCAGCAGCATCAGCACGACGGACCCCATGGAGAGTACCTCCACCAGCTCACCCAGCACCTGGCCGATACCGGTCAGGCTGACGGTCCCCACCACGATACCGGCGGTAGCGGTGGCGACACCGATGCCGATCATGTTTCTGGCGCCATTCTCCAGACCGGTGACCAGGGACCTGAATCCATTGACAAACCCTTCAGTCAATCGATTTCCGCTATAGAGCGCCCGCAGCGCCTCCTGAGTCAGCTGTATCACCATCATCAGACAGATCGCATAGAAGACCGAAGTGGCCGGAGAGAGGCGCAACAGCATCAGACACCAGACCAGCACCAAAATGGGCAACAGAAAATGCAGCCCACCCAACAGAGCCTGGCCCGGGGTCACTCCTTCCAGGATATTCTCATCCTGCTGGCGCAATCCATATCGGACCTCACCGTAGATCAACAATCCGTAGAGCGCCAGGATCAACAGCGCATTTCCCCAGAAGCTGTACTCCCCCAGCAATTGATCGACCAACCCCACCAGCCAATAAGCCAGCAGAAAAAACAGTGCCACTCCTGAGAGGGTCAATCCCCATCGCAGCAGACGGGACCAGAGTGTGGCCACATGACTGCGGTGTGCCGCAGGCATACCCGCCTTGACCGCCTCCAGGTGGACCAGATAGAGCAGTGCAATGTAACTCAGCAGTGCCGGCAGAAAGGCGTGTGTGATCACCTGCAGATAGGAGAGGTTGAGATACTCCACCATGAGGAACGCCGCCGCCCCCATCACCGGCGGCATGATCTGACCATTGGTCGAAGCCGCCACTTCGATCGCGCCGGACTTCTCTGAAGAGAATCCGATCTTCTTCATCAGCGGGATGGTGAAGGTACCGGTGGTGACCACATTGGCGATGGAGGAGCCGGAGACCATACCGGTCAATCCCGATGCCAGTACCGCCGCCTTGGCTGGCCCACCCCGGCGATGGCCCACCAGAGCATAGGCGACGCGGATGAAATAGTGTCCCCCACCGGCCTGCTCCAACAGGCTGCCGAACAGCACAAACAGAAACACAAATCCGGCGGAGACCCCCACCGCCACACCGAATACACCCTCGGTGGAGAGCCACTGGTGTGAGGCAACCCGTTCCAGGGAAGCCCCTTTGTGGGCCAGCAGGTCGGGCAATATGGGACCGGCAAAGGTATAGCCGAGAAAGCAGGCGCCAATCAGCATCAGCGGCCAGCCCAGCGCCCTTCGGGTTGCTTCCAAGAGTAACAACACACCGGCTACCGCCACCCCCACGTCGAACCCAGAGGGAGCCCCTGCCCGCTCAGCCAGCGCTTCATAAAAGAGAAACAGATAGGCCGCGCAGAAGGCGGCGGTTGCTGCCAGCAACCAATCAATCAAGGGGATCTGATGGCTGATGCGTCTTCTGAAGGGAAAAAACAGATAGGCCAGAAAGATGGCAAACGCCAGGTGGATTGAACGGATCTCAGTATCGTTGAAGACACCAATGCCGAAGGTAAAAGGCAGTGGTGAGGCCGCCCACAGCTGAAACAGCGCCCAGCAGAGCGCGGTAGCCATCAGAAAACTTTTGGTCAAACCTGTGGGACGCCTCCCACCATACTCAACCGTCTCCACCATTTCCAACTGATTTACGTTATTCTTCTGCACCATCTGTTCACAACCTGCTACGCGAGCCATGAGTTTTAAATCTCTGTCAGCTACTCTATCACTGTTGATCTGTACAGTATCGATCCTACCCGCTTTTGCGGATGATGGGATTGAGGCATCCTGGCGCCACCAGCTCGAACTGGGATTGAATGGAGCCTCCGGCAACAGTGAGACGATAAACCTTCATCTGGGTTTCAACACCGATTATGCCGATCCGCTGAAAACCTGGAAATTCTCATCCGCCTACGATCGTTCGAAAAGTGATGGCGATATCTCCGCAAACCGCTTCTTCGCCGACCTGAAACGAGAGTGGATCTGGCCGCAGAATCCCTGGTTCTCATTCCTCCAGGGACGCTATGACTGGGACGAGTTCAAGGATTGGGACGATCGTCTCTCAGCCGCCGGCGGTAGCGGTTACCAGCATCTGAAGAACGACAGCTGGGATATCGCCAGCCGGATCGGTCTGGGTGGATCGATCAGCCGGGGTGATGATGAAGATATCAAAACCCCGGAACTGGTACTGGCACTCGATCTGGGCTGGATCATCTCAGAGTTTGAGCGATTCGAGTTCACCACAGCCTTCTATCCGGATCTGGACGAAACCGGGGAGTACCGCAATCTGACGGCTGTTAACTGGTCGATCAAAATGGCCGAAACCCGTAACCTGGCCATCAAACTCGGATTGAGAAACGAATACGACTCCGATGTCAGTGAAGAGCAAGAGAACAACGACTTCAACTATAACCTCTCACTGCTGTGGCAGATCTGAAGAGCCTGATTCTGAGCGCTCCATTTCCTGACATGGCTTAATGAACACCCAATCCACGAATAGACGCAATCGTTTTTACTCTTTTTTTTACTATGAAGTGTCCTCAATAGTTCGTAACCAGTTGATCTAAAAAGTCAGCTTCTGAGAATCGTGGAGTAACAGACCTGGAATGCAGAAAAAGCTGCAGCCAATCGGGATTGGCCACAGCTTGCAGAAGTTGCCTGGAATAAACTACAGCCAGCCCTTCTCTTTGTAGTAGCGCATCGCTCCTTTGTGAAATGGCGCGGTATTGCCCTCCAGCATGGCCGCAGCCTGAAGATGGGCGAAAGCAGGATGCAATTGGCGGAACTTATCCAGATTGTTGAACACGGTTTTGACCAGCTGATAGACAACCTCTTCGTCAACATGCTCGGCAGTGACCAGAGTCGCCTTGACGCCGAAGGTGGGTGTGTCGGCGTCACTGCCACGATAGACACCTCCAGCGACAGTCGCCGGTGCATAATAGGGAGTTGTCTCGATCAGTTTTTCAACCAGATCCCCGGCTACCGCGACCAGGTGGGTATCACAGGCGGTGGCCGCCTCTTTGATCGAAGCATTGGGGTGTCCCACCACATAGACCATGGCATCGATCTTGTTGTCGCACAGGGCTCTGGCCTGTTCAGTCGCCTTCAACTCCGAAGCCAGTTTGAAATCCTGCTTACTCCAGCCATGCTTCTCCATCATGACCTCCATGGTGCCCCGCTGACCTGAGCCTGGATTTCCGATATTCACCCGTTTACCTTTCAAATCGGCAAAAGCTTTGATGCCGCTCTCTGTACGGGCCATTACGGTAAACGGTTCACTGTGGATGGAGAAGACCGCCCGCAGGCTCTTGTTGGCGCCCTGCTTGGAAAACTTTGAACTGCCCTGATAGGCATGATACTGCCAATCCGATTGGGCCACACCGAAATCGAGCTCTTTTGCGGCGATGGTATTGAGATTGAAGATGGACCCGCCGGTGGATTCCACAGAGCAGCGTATTCCATGCTCCTTTCTGCCCTTGTTCAACAGCCGGCAGATGGCACCACCGGTCGGGTAGTAGACCCCGGTAAGGCCACCGGTTCCAATGCTGATAAACTGCTGTTCGGCACTGACACCGATCAATGGCAGCATCAAAAGACATATCCCGAATAATTTTTTCATCGATTACCTCCTCCGTTATATTTTTGATCTTTGAATTCTAATTCTGTTCGACCGCTGTTCAGACCGGCTTCCTCTGTGGGAATTGCTACACGCCACGGAAGTCACTTCAAAAAACTGGCCACCGCCTGAGCAAAAGGGGCAGGTTGTTCCGCATACAGCCAGTGGCCCGCAGCGTGGATCATCCTTCTGCGATTGTGCGGGAAGCAGTCGTCGATGCTCCTGATCGCCTGCTGGTTCACATAGTCCGACAGTTCACCATGAATGAACAGGGCATCCCCGGGAAAAGTGTTACCCGCTACCTCAGGAAAGTCTGTCAGCAGCGGCATGGCTTCAATCAAGCTCTGCAGATTGAAGCGCCATCCCCAACGCTCTCCCTGTTTTAGTAGATTCTGCAGCAGATATTGACGAACCCCTGGCTCGGCAACATAGCCGGACAGATGGAGATCGGCCGCATCACGACTCTCAAGCTGCTCCAGGGGCATAGTCTGCAGCCCCTTGAATATGGATGCAAAACGGTTCTCGTAAGCGACCGGCGCAATATCCGCCACCACCAGCTTCTCCACCCGCTCCGGGTTTGTGAGAGCGGTCAGCATGGCCACTTTACCACCCATGCTGTGTCCCAGCAGAGAGACTGTCTGCAGCTCGAGATGGTCACACAGCGCCAGCAGGTCATCCACCATCAGCGGATAGCTCATCTCACGGTAGTGTGGAGATCGGCCATGGTTGCGCAGATCGAGATTGATGATTCTGAACTGATCCTGAAGCAGCCGGACTATCCCCATCCAATTACTGGACGAACCGAACAGTCCATGCATCAGACAGAGGACCGGCTTTTGCGGGTCACCCTGATCTCTGAAATAGAGCGGCGGAGTATCAATCATCACAGTGTCCTGTCTGTTTCATGGGGGGCATAGAGACACTCAAGATCATAGAGTTGCATGAACAGATTCAGGCCCTGCTGCGGGTTATTGGACTCCCCGCTAAGCTGTTGAAGCAGCTGCGAAGCGGTAAATCCGCTGTCACTTTGTGACGCAGCAGTGAGCAGTTGATGTGGCAACCCTTGCGCAGCAATCGACAGCTTGCGCCCACGCAGCAACCACTCTGTGTTGCCTGACTCATCGGTTACCCGTTTTAACTGAGGACTCAGGCAAAAACGTTTTGACAGGAACGCCTCCCTGGTCAGGGGTAGTCGGGGCTGCTCCTCCTTTCTTGCCACCACCAGGGTCAGTTTGGGTCGGTAGGTCAGGCGTTCGATCAGTTGATAGGCCATCGAGGGTTCAATTGCCTGCAGTTGCTCGATCAGCGCCTCATCATCAAAGATCTTCTTTAGCGACCAATCATCCGGCTGATGCCAACGAATAAACTTCAAACCGGCCATATCCAGTAACTGCCACAAGCCCTCGATGTCATAACTCTGCTCATGCACATGCAGACATCGGTCGGCGAACTCCACCTCATCCACCGACGAGGTACCCTGCCAGCAGTTGCCTTGGAATAGCCCCCTCTCGGCGACCCGGGCCAGAGCCCTGGCCGTCGCCGCCCTTTGCTCATCTGGGCCAGCCGATGGTGAAATCATCTCCAGAGCCTGTAGAAACCGATCCAGAGGCTGCCGGCCATACCGACCATCGACCATCAATGACATCACTCCATGGGGCGCCAGTTGTTGGGTCAGCTGCTGCAGGCCTTTGAGCGGGTCACTCAGATGGTGTATCACCCCATAGGAGAGAATCACATCATAGCCCCGACTCACCCCTGGCAGAGAGGCCGGATTGAGCAGATCGGCAAGCTGAAAACTGAGGTTGGCGAGTGCTTCTGTGCGGATATTCGCCGATGCTTCGTCGATCGCCACCCGGTTGATATCGATGCCGGTGAACTGATCATCTGGCTGCAGTGCCGCGGCTGCGATCAGGTTGATTCCCCGTCCACAACCCGCCTCAAGCAACTGAAGCTGCTTGGGCATGCCTTCGGGTCGTTCGATGTAACTGAGCAGTAACCGTCCATGGTAGGCATCGCAATCGGGCCTGTTACCCGGCGGATAGGGGTAGGCCTCATAAAAGGCCCGCACAGCAGCAGTCACCCGGTCCAACTTGTTTTATCCTGGATCTCAACCAGCCCGGCTCAGCGCTTTCTCGGTGGCATCAGGTCGGTGATGCTGCCTTCCGCCATCTCTGCGGCAAAGCAGATGGTCTCATTGAGGGTTGGATGGGGGTGTATGGTCAAGCCGATATCCTCCGCATCGGCACCCATCTCCAGTGCCAGTACGGTTTCACCGATCAACTCACCGGCATTCGGCCCGGTGATACCGGCCCCGAGAATCCGCTTCGATTTTGGATCAAACAGCAGCTTGGTCACCCCTTCATCACGGCCGATACCCAGAGCTCTGCCACTGGCAGCCCAGGGAAACGCTCCCTTCTCATACTCGATACCCTGTGCCTTGGCCTCAGTCTCAGTCAGTCCCATCCAGGCCACTTCCGGGTCGGTATAGGCCACTGACGGAATGGTCATCGGATCAAAGCTGGATGGCAGCCCCGCAATCACTTCGGCAGCCACTTTTGCCTCATGGGTGGCCTTGTGGGCCAACATCGGCTGCCCAACCACATCACCAATGGCATAGATGTTAGGCACATTGGTCCGCATGTGCTGGTCAACCGGAATGAAACCACGTTCATCCACATTGATCCCCGCCGCCTCAGCATTGATCTTCTTGCCGTTCGGTACCCGACCTACAGAGACCAGTACCCGATCGTAGGTTTGCGGTTTGTCCGGTGCCTGCTTGCCTTCGAAACTGACCTTCAGACCACTCTTCTGAGCCTGAATATCGGTCACCTTGGTAGCCAGCATGATGGCGTTATAGCGCTTTTTGATCCGTTTCTGCAGCGGTCTGACCAGATCCGGGTCGCACCCGGGGATCAGATTGTCCTGCAGTTCCACCACATCGATCTTGCTGCCCAATGTGCTGTAGACCGTGGCCATTTCAAGCCCGATGATTCCGCCACCCACGACCAGCATGCGTTTCGGAACGTCAGCCAGTTCCAATGCCCCGGTTGAGTTGATCAGCCTGGGGTCGTCATTGGGAAATCCGGGAATCTCTACTGGGGTGGAGCCACAAGCGATGATGGCATCGGTAAAATCGATCGAGGTGCTACCCTCAGCGCCATTCACCGCAATTCGCTTTGGTGACTCGAAACGGGCCAGGCCGTGAACCACCTCAACCTTACGCTGCTTGGCCAACGCCTTTAAGCCACCGGTGAGTTTCTGCACCACTTTGTCCTTGCCGGCGCGAAGCTTGTCGAGATCAACCTTCGGCTTACCGAAGCTGATCCCCATCTCCTCCATTTCAGCCGCTTCATTGATCACATCCGCGGCATGCAGCAGGGCTTTCGACGGGATACAGCCAACATTCAGACAGACCCCACCGAGTGCCTCGTAGCGCTCGATCAAAATGACTTTCCTACCCAGATCCGCTGCCCGGAAAGCTGCGGTATAACCACCAGGTCCCGCCCCGAGCACCACCACATCAGCCTGCTTGTCTGCGGCACCTTTGACCGCCTCGGATACCGGCGCTTTACTGGTTGCCGTCGGGATTTCCGCCTTCTCCCCGGCGGCGAGTTCCAGTTTCAGGATCACCCCACCCATGGAGATCTTATCCCCGACCTTGACCATCAGCTCCTTGACCGTGCCGTTGTACGGGGAGGGAATGTCCATTGTCGCCTTATCACTCTCCAGGGTAATAATCGAATCTTCCGCATCGACCCGGTCGCCTGGAGATACCAGAATTTCAATGATATCCACCTGCTCGAAATCACCGATATCGGGAAGGGTCACTTCGACAATGCCGCTCATGTAGGCTCCTCACAGTATTAATTTTCTTAAATAGGCTTGTATGCAATAGGCATCGATCACCACCAGGGTAATTCGATATTGAACACAGGATAGTATATTACTTAACCCGGCGACTCAGTATGTTGAGTACAGCCGGATTAATAATAACCCTTTATAGCATTTCTGCCGCTGAGAACGAACAATCAGGCATGAATAGCCCTTAACCCGGCTCATAGCCGGATAAAACCCGGTGCCCCACTCTGCCACTTCAACAACAGAGTGGGGTTTCTACAGTAGCAGCAACCACACAGCTCAATGGCAAGATTTATGTTGCCTATGAGTTGGATATAACGCGGTTTGGTGAGGTAGGCCGGGAGAACTTATAAAAGTCAGGGTCACCCCCCTGTCACCACTACTGTTTCTCAGCGGCGGCCTGATTGGCTGCATCGACACCAGCTTCAAATGCTGCCTGATCACCCTGCTCCATACCCTGACCGCTCACTGCAGGCTCTGCCGGTTCAGTCATCGGTGATGCGGTATCGGCTTTGGTGCTGCTATCCGGGCCACTTGAGTCGCTACAGGCAACCAGTGTAAGGGTCAGGCTTAACAAGGCAACGGTAGTCAGTTTTTTCATAATTAAATCCCTCAATATTGCAAATTTGTCCTAGTAATCAGTTTGAGTGGTACAACTTCCGTCAATCAGGTTGCAACCACTTCTCCAGTCAGCCGACAGATCAGTAAACTCTCTGAATCACCATCGAGCATCAGAGCCACCTCAATCCATAACAGCGTTGGAGTCTCCTTCAGCAGCGGTTTTATATAACCAATCGGGGATTGAGGTTGTGACAGGGGCACCGGTATTGACCAAAAAACAGCGTGCAATTATTTGGGTTTGGATCGGGCGCTCAGATTTGATAACGGCAATCTTAAAATGGTGCTCAGCAGTCCATGGCCGATAGAATACGGATTGACAGCCCCTATGTGGTACCTGTCTCAAGCACATCGGAACTGAGCCAGAGTGTCAACTCTTTCGCTGACATCGGTTTGGCGTAGTAGAAGCCCTGTAGATTGTCACAACCGGTATCGACCAGGAATTCAGCCTGCTCTAGGGTCTCCACCCCTTCCGCAATCAGGGACAGATTGAGGCTCTGTGCCATCGCAACAATGGTTCGCACCAGGGTTACATCTTCAATGTCATCCGGTAGATCGCTGACAAATGAGCGATCGATCTTCATCGTATCAACCGGGAACCGCTTCAGATAGCTGAGTGATGAATAACCGGTACCAAAATCATCCACTGACAGAGAAACGCCGAGTGCCTTGAAATCAGACAACCAGGTCATCGCCTCATCGGTATCACGCATCAACAGACTCTCGGTGATCTCAAGGGTAATATAATCGGGAGAGAGATCGGTCTCCGCCAATACCCCCAGTAAAAAGCTGGCCTCAAGACCAAGCTCCCGTTGTCTGCTGGAGAGATTCACCGCCAGTTTGAGATCACTGAAGCCGGCATTGTGCCACCGCTTCAACTGCTCACAGGATTTCTTCAATACCCACTCACCAATGGGGCCAATCTGTCCGCTGTCTTCTGCAACCGGGATGAAGATTGCCGGAGAGACGGTACCCCGATGGGGGTGATGCCAGCGTAACAGAGCCTCGACACTCACCACCTTGTTCAGAGTCGGATTGATGACCGGCTGGTAGTAGATCTCAAGTTCATCCCGTTTGATCGCCTGCCGCAGATCCAGCTCCAGCTGTCGGCGCTCCAAGGTGTGCTGCTGCATCGATGCGGTAAAGAACTGGTAGGTATTTCGGCCCCGCTCCTTCGCCTGGTACATGGCCATATCCGCATTTCGCAGCAGGGAGTCCGCATTCACCGCATCATCCGGATAGACCGTGATGCCGATACTGGCACCGATATAGATCTCACGCCCATACAGAGAGAAAACTCGGGTTATATGATCGATGATGTTCGTGGCCACATTCGCCACAGAATCCATCTCCGTAACATCCTGCAACAGAATGATGAACTCATCCCCACCAAACCTGGCTACCGTATCCGATTCACGCAGACAGGCTTTGATCCGTGCAGATACCAGCTGCAACAGCTCATCCCCCACCACATGGCCGAACGTATCATTCACTACCTTGAAGTGATCGAGATCGATAAACAGCACCGCAAGCATCCAGTTTTCACGATGGGCAGCAGCGATGGCCTGATTCAATCGGTCGGATAACAGTGAACGGTTGGGCAGCCCGGTCAGGGCATCATAGTTGGCCTGATAACGGATCTGTTCTTCGTTCTCTTTGTGCTTGGTAATATCGGAAAAGACGGCGACAAACTCTTTTGCGATGCCGTGTTCACCTTTGATTGCAGAGATCGACAGCCATTCCGGAAACACACTGCCATCCTTACGCCGATTCCAGATCTCACCTGACCAGTAGCCTTTATGCAGCACAGACTCCCACAAGTCCTCATAGAAGGATTTGCTGTGGCGACCGGAACTGAGAATATTGGGTGTACGCCCTAAAACCTCTTCCTGACTGTAACCGGTGATTCTTGAAAAGGCCGGATTGACCGTTTTAATCCGGTTCTCCTCATCAGTCACCATGATCCCTTCCGCCGTGGTGTCAAATACTGTGGCATTCATTCTCAACTGATCTTCGGCCCGCTTCTGTGCTGTGACGTCCTCTTTGACAGCGATGAAGTTGGTTATCTTGCCTCGTTCATCCCGCAGCGGTGAGATCGACGCGGACTCCCAATAAATGGAACCGTCTTTGCGCTTGTTGTGGAACATACCACGCCACTCTTTACCTGCGAGCAGGCTGCTCCACATATCATTGTATTCCTGTTTGGTCTTGTCTCCACTCTTGAGGAACCTTGGATTTTGCCCAATCGCTTCTGCTGCCGTGTAACCCGAGACCTTTTCAAATCTCGGATTCACATACTCGATAATCCCTTCCGTATTGGTGATGATCACTGACGCAGGACTCTGCTCCAGTACCCGACCCAGCTTACGCAGATCCGACTCGGCCTGTTTTGACTCTGTGATATCACTTCTGACGCAGACCAGCCCACCCTCAGTGGTGCGGTTGTTACTGCTGAGATACCAGGCGCCGCTATCCAGCTTTTCCAGATACTGACCCTGAGGCAAGAGATCGAGAATCGCATCGCCCTCAAGGTTCAGATTTTTCACCCGGCTAGCAGCAACAGCCTGCAGCTCCTTTAAGGTGAGAGACTCCATATCTCGCTCTTTAAGCCAGGGATAGAAATCCTCGAAGCAGCGATTAAACAATACCAGACGACCGTCCGCATCGAACAGGGCAAACGCCTCGGAGAGGTTGTTCACCGCATCATGCAGACGATACCAGGCACGATTTACCTCCTGATGGGCATTATGCAGACTCCTGATCAGTTGCCACAGACCGAGCAGCAGAATGAACACCGCAACCATCAGCAGCATGATCAGCTCCCGTTTGGTGCTGGTCTCTGCTATCCGATTGGCTTCATGCCTGGCATGAATCGCCTCGAAATATTCCTGGCTCGAAATCTCCAGATAGCGTCGCTTCAATAGACCCAGTTTGGCAAGACCATGCAGATCAGAGTCGATATGAAACAGCACCTGCTCCAATAGTGACTGATTCCCGGTGATTTCCACCTTATACTGCTTGAGCTGTTCCAGATTGCGTTCAACTTCGGTGAACTGTGAATCCGCAGAGAACAGATGGTAGGTATAGAGTTGATTGATCAGTACCAGTATATCTTCGTAGAGTCTCGGCTCACTCACTTTCAGCTCATTCGCTATGATGGGCAGGTAGTGAATGCCATTACGCACCAGTGCGGCCTGAAATTTGATCTTTTCCAGCAGGGTGAGCTTTTCATCCATCCCTTGCCAATAGGTGGAAAAAAGATCCTTGAGTTGCTGATCATGCTCATCGATCAGCAGATTGATCTTTGCTTTCATCTCACGCAGATCGTTGGTCGTCATTACCAATGGGTCGTACTGAACCATCAGAAATGAGGAGATTCTCAGCATATCCCGATCGAGGCGGGCATCCAGCTTCTTCAATTGCAGCATGTTGTGTGAGATCTCTGCATACTCACTGGACTCATCATCCCAGAACAGCCCGAGCAACAAGGCAAATGCCAGGCTCAAGCCGATCAGCAATGCGCCGCGTTTGGTGCCGATTGATCTAAGAAACTTAATCATGGCTTGAATCGACTATGCTTGCCAACCAAAGTATGCAGAAAAGCAACGATATCCCGTATATCCTCATCGGGTATCTCACGACCCAACTGATAACGCCCCATCACCCGAATCGCTTCATCCAGGGTCGATACGGAACCATCATGAAAGTAGGGTGAGTTGACCGCGGCCAGTCGTAGGCTGGGAACTTTGAAATAGTGCTTGTCGTCCTCCTCTCCGGTTACATTGTATCGGCCATAGTCTGCCTCGGTGATTTCTGTATTTCTGTCTTTGAAATAGTCACCCTTGGCTCCCATATAGGCATACAAGTTGCCGCCCACATTGGCCCCCTGGTGGCAACTGATGCAGCCGTAGCTTTTGAACAGTCGATAGCCGCGCAACTCCCGCTCACTCAGGGTCTGCTCGCCGCTCAGCCAACGATCGAAACGGGAGCCCTCAGTCACCAGCGTTTTTTCGAAGGCGGCGATGGCGATTGCAATGTTCTCACCGGTAATGCCGTCACTGAAGAGCTGACCGAAAACCTCAACCATGGAGGCATCCTGACTCAACTTGGAGATCACTTCAGGCCAGGATGAGTTCATCTCAACAGGATTGTGCACCGGACCCGCAGCCTGAATCTCAAGACTCTCCGCCCGTCCATCCCAGAACTGGGCAAGATTGAAACTGCTGTTGTAAACGGTTGGCGCCTTGATTCCCCCCAATACACCCCCTACCCCGGCGGAACGAGGCTTTCGGTCTGTCCCACCGGTTGAGAGCAGATGACAACTGGCGCAACTCAAAGAGTTGTCCCGGGAGAGGCGTCGATCGTGAAACAGCTGATCACCCAGCGCAACCAGTTTCGGGTCGACTTCAAAACTCACTTCAAGGGGTCGGATGGGCTCATTCTTTATCTCATCAGCCCAAAGATATGGCACATAAGAAAGAAAGAATATCAGTAATAACAGCGTCTTATGCATATCAGCCAGACACCGAACCTAAACCAGCCAACTGCTGCACCACGACAACAGCCTTTGATTCAGATTCGATACGTATTTGTTTATTCCAATCCAAGTTCAAGCCAACCTTTAATCCTTTATCGGACAAGCCTGAAATTACTTTAAAGCCTAAGGAATTGCTTTCCGTCAGAAAATTGGAGATTCCACGAGTTGAAGAGGCACAGGTTGCATCCCTGCCCCTAAATCACAACTGTATCTGCGGAGTACGGCTGATTGTGCCTGCAACTGAGCTGATGAGAATCCGTTCGAAAGGAAACTCTAATAACTAAAGTTTAGTTGTTGTCATGCAACCATACAACAAGCCACAACTTATTAATTTGCATAAGGATTCAGACTTTAATTTATAAATTCCCCGGATCTGCTTTGTGATAGAAACAGACCTCATCGACCACTACAGCAGCAAGCGGCGAATATCCTCCAGCAACGATGCAAGCAGTCGGGTAAATCTGACACCTTCTGCACCGTCAATCACCCGATGATCATAGGAGAGGGAGAGGGGTAGCATCAGCCGGGGTTGGAAGTTCGCCCCATCCCATACCGGCTGCATGCTGCTGCGTGAGACGCCAAGAATCGCCACCTCCGGCGCATTCACGATCGGGGTAAAGGCCGTCCCACCAATACCGCCCAGGCTTGAGATTGAGAAGCAGCCTCCCTGCAGATCTGCCGGTGCCAGCTTGCCGGCTCTGGCCCGCTCGCTGACAGCCATCAGTTCCGCCGCCAGTTCGAAGACACTTTTCTTGTCCACGTCACGGATTACCGGCACAACCAGACCATTGGGCGTATCCACCGCCACACCGATATTGACGTAGTGTCGATAGATCAGCGCTTCGGCGTCACTATCCAGGGAGGCATTGAACGCCGGCATCTCCGCCAGCGCGGCGGCAACCGACTTCATCAGGAACGGCATCAGCGTGAGTCGAACATCCCGCTGCTCTGCGACCGCTTTCTGTGCCTTTCGAAAGGCCTCCAGTTCAGTGATATCCGCCTCATCAAACTGGGTTACATGGGGTACGGTCAGCCAGCAGCGGTGCAGATGGGCGGCACTGATCTTCTTGATCCGCCCCATTGGCTTGGATTCAACCTCACCAAAGCGGCTGTAGTCCACATCCGGTCCACTCGGCATTTCAAAACTGCCACGACCAGAGCCACTCGCTTCACCCCGGCGTAACGATTGTTTGACGAAATTCTGTACATCCTCTTTCAATATCCGCTGTTTGGGACCATGACCTTTCACCAGAGAGAGGTCCACCCCCAACTCACGGGCAAGGCGTCTGACTGAAGGGCTGGCATGGGGTTTGTGTGGTTCGCCGCTGATTATCGGACTCTCCGGCACCGGTGGGATGCGAGCCTCTTTATCCCCCGGGCGACGACCTGCCGCCAGATCATCGCCAGCCTCTTCATTTGGTGTCGGCGCAGGCGCCTGTACGGTCTCCACCTCTTCGGCTGCAGGTGCCGGAGCGGATCCGGCTGCCGACTCATCCGCAGCAGCCGATTCACTTTCAACCGCTTCGATTGTAAGGATCACATCCCCCTCACTGATCCGGTCCCCAACTTTAACCTTCAACTGCTTGACCTTCCCGCCATGTGGAGAGGGGATCTCCATGGTGGCTTTATCGCTTTCCAGGGTCAGCAGAGACTCTTCAACGGAGACTTCGTCACCTTCAGAAACCAGGATCTCAATGACTTCCACCGATTCGAAATCACCAATATCAGGTAACAGTACATCTGTCGTTTTACCCACGTCTCATCCTCTTTATTGCCATTCCGGCACTCTGTTTCTTAACGTCCGGACATGCCGCACAAGTTAATAACCAACCATCTATACAGTGCAGGGGTTGGGCTTATCCGGATCGATTTTATATTTCTTGATCGCCTGAGTGACCACTTCATCTTTCAGATCACCCTGATCTGCCAATGACTTCAAGGCGGCAAGTGCCACATAGTAGCGATTGACTTCAAAGAACTTCCTTAACTGACTTCGCATGTCACTGCGACCATAACCGTCGGTGCCCAACACACTGTAAGCGCCGGGCACAAAAGGACGAATTTGATCGGCATAGCTGCGGATATAGTCTGTTGCCGCAATCACCGGACCCTGTTGACCGGTAAGTTGCCGGGCCACATAGCTCTGTCGTTGATCCTCTTCCGGGTGGAGGGTATTCCAGCGCTCAACGTCCAGACCCTCCCGGCGCAGTTCGTTGAAGCTGGTTACACTCCAGATATCCGCGGTGACATTGAAATCTTTTTCCAGCAGCTCGGCGGCGGCGATCACTTCACGAAGAATCGTGCCACTGCCCAGCAGTTGCACACGCTTTTTCTGCTTACCGCCCTTTTTCAGCAGGTACATACCCTGCACAATGCCCTCTTCCACACCCTCGGGCATGGCCGGCTGGAGATAATTCTCATTCATCACGGTGATGTAGTAGAAAACATTTTCCTGCTGCTGATACATGCGCCGCATGCCATCCAGCACGATCACCGTCAGTTCATAGGCAAATGCCGGATCATAGGAGACACAGTTGGGAATGGTCGCCGCCACCAGATGGCTATGGCCATCCTGGTGCTGCAATCCCTCACCAGCCAGGGTTGTTCTGCCTGCGGTGCCGCCGATCAGGAATCCGCGTGCCTGCATGTCACCGGCCGCCCAGGCCAGATCGCCAATACGCTGGAAGCCGAACATGGAGTAGTAGATATAGAAGGGGATCATGCTGACCCCGTGGTTGCTATAGGAGGTAGCGGCCGCAATCCAGGAGGACATGGCGCCCGCCTCATTGATACCCTCCTGCAGAATCTGGCCTTTCTTATCCTCCCGATAGAACATCACCTGGTCCGCATCCACCGGCTCGTAGAGCTGCCCTACCGATGAGTAGATACCCAACTGCCTGAACATACCCTCCATACCGAATGTCCGGGCCTCGTCAGGAACAATCGGTACGATCTGCTTTCCAAGCTGTTTATCCCGTATCAGCATATTCAACAGTCGAACAAAGGCCATGGTGGTGGATTGCTCCCGATCACTACTACCCTCAAGCAGCGCTTTGAAACTCTCCAGCGGAGGCACTGTCATGGCTTCAACCTTGGTGCGCCGCTGAGGTAGAAAGCCTCCCAGCTTGCTACGTTGCTCATGCATGTATTTCATCTCCGGACTGTCTGCCGGAGGCTTATAGAAAGGCGCCGCACCGATCTGATCATCGGAAATCGGAATGTTGAAACGATCCCTGAAGGCCTTCAGCGCCGCTTCACCCATCTTCTTCTGTGAATGAGTGATGTTCTGCCCTTCACCGGCCACACCCATACCGTAACCTTTCACGGTTTTCGCCAGAATCACGGTTGGCTGACCTTTGTGGGCGGTCGCTTCGGCATAGGCGGCGAACACCTTATGGGGATCATGCCCACCACGATTGAGGCGCCAGATGTCCTCGTCGGTCATATTCGCGACCATCTCATCCAGCTCGGGATATTTACCGAAAAAGTGTTCACGGGTGTAGGCGCCACCTTTCGCCTTATAGGCCTGGTAATCACCATCCACACACTCTTCCATGCGTTTCACCAGGATACCGTTTTTGTCCCGGGCAAAAAGCGGATCCCAGTAGCCGCCCCAGATGACCTTGAGCACATTCCAGCCGGCACCCCGGAAGACCCCTTCCAGCTCCTGAATGATCTTGCCGTTACCGCGCACCGGACCATCCAGTCGCTGCAGGTTACAGTTGATAACAAAGACAAGATTGTCGAGACGCTCTCTGCCCGCCAGGGAAATCGCACCCAATGCTTCCGGTTCATCCATCTCGCCATCCCCACAGAAGGCCCACACCTTACGCTGTTCCGTGTTGACCATTCCCCGATCATGCAGATAGCGCATGAAGCGGGCCTGATAGATCGCCATCAGTGGACCAAGCCCCATGGAAACGGTGGGGAATTGCCAGAATCCCGGCATCAGCCAGGGGTGAGGATAGGAGGAGAGCCCATGGCCATCCACCTCCTGACGGAAGCTATAGAGCTGCTCTTCACTCAGTCTTCCCTCCAGGTAGGCCCTGGCATAGACACCTGGTGCGGAATGGCCCTGGAAAAAGATCAGATCCCCATCCCGCTCTTTGGTCGGGGCATGAAAAAAATGGTTGAAGCCCACATCGAACAGGGTCGCGCCGGAGGCAAAACTCGAGATATGACCACCAAGTTCGGTGGAGATTCGGTTTGCCTGTACCACCATCGCCATCGCATTCCAGCGAATGAAGGAGCGAATACGACGCTCCATCGCCCGGTCGCCCGGAAATCGCTGCTGTTTGGTTACCGGGATGGTATTGACATAGGCGGTGTTGGCGCTGAATGGCAGATAAGCGCCGGAGCGACGGGCCTTGTCAACCAGGCGTTCGATCAAAAAATGGGCACGCTCCACCCCCTCATTCTCGAGTACGGCCTCCAGGGCGTCCAGCCACTCCTGTGTCTCAATGGGGTCGATATCGGGTCTACTTGGCATTGTTATTCTCTAGCTGTTCGGTTTGGCGTCAGGGATTAAGCTGATGCAACTCCATTCACCTCTGCCGGGTAAAACCGTCAGAGTTAGAATGAAAACTATTTGGATTACCAATAATTTGGATTGATCTCGGTAATATACAACAAGATGAGAAGGATTTCAGCGTTATCTGATAGTAATTTTTGATGACCTAATCCACTGTTTTTACAATTGAATTAGGATTTATGCTGAATTTTGTTGAAGCTAAAAGAAACACCCTGGAAAATACCCTGAAAACATAAAAAAAGGCGCATCCAGATTGCTCTGGATGCGCCTTTTCTGCAATGGATCTTAGTTAAATCAGATCTCTTTGCGAGCTTCGATCGAAGGCATTTCGAAAGGCTTGCGCTCCATGGCAACCTTACGACGCTCTTCCATCTGCTTCATTGCTTCAGCACGACGGGCTTCCATCTCTTTAACGATTTCGTCGCGACGGGCTTTGGACTCTTCCATACGCTTGGCAACAGCTTCCGGCATTTCAGGACGCTTCGGAGCGGTCTGCTCAAAACGGGCCATCATCTCTTTGCGGTAAGCTTCCTGCTGCTCCTGTCTGGCTTTCATGTCAGCTTCCATAGCGGCGAAAGGATCAGAGTTACTGAACTGCTCAGCGTACTGACGCTGTGCGGCGACAGCCTGCTCGAATGCTTTCTGCTGCTGCTCGGCGAAAGCTTTCTGCTGTTCAGCAAATGCTTTCTGCTGCTCAGCCATGGCACTCTGCTGCTCTTCGGTCAGAGCGGGTGCATAGTGAGGTGCGTAACCATAGTAGTAAGGATGATCATAACCGTAACCACGGCCATAACCACGGCCGTAGCCGTTACCACGTGCACGCATGTTGAATGAGAAGTCGAAGTCTCCGGCGCCGAAGCCATCACCAAAAAAGTCGTCACTCCAGCTGTCACCCCACCAGGCGTTAACAGTTGCGGAGCTGGCTGCCAAGGCAATCGCAGCGGCAATGATTGAAATCTTTTTCATTGTAAAGTACCCAAAAAATCTGTGTTTTGAAAACTACGCATGTCTATCTAGGCACATCCCTGTGCAAATGGATCCTTTTATATAAACTGCTTATTTAGCAGGAGCGGCAGGCGCTGCAGGTGCAGCAGGAGCTGCAGGTGCAGGATAGCCATAAGGGGCATAACCGTAACCGTAAGGTGCGCCATAGCCGTAAGGACCATAGCCGTTGTATCCACGGTAGTAGTTGTTGCCACGACCATAACCAGAACCACGTGCACTACCACTCATTCCGAAACTGAAGTCACCGGAGCCATCACCCCAGCCGTCGCCCCAACCATCGTTACCCCATCCACGGTTGTAACCAGGGCCACCCCACCATGCAGATGCAGAAGCGGAAGCAACGATAAGTGCAGCAGCGGCAGCAGCTTGAACAGTCTTTTTCATTTCACTCTCCTCAAGATAGAATGTCGTCTTCGAATTTTGTTAAGAAAGCAGATACTGCGCAGCTTTCGAGGTATAGAATATTAGAAATTACTTAAATTAACAAATAACAAATTTCAATTGTTAAATTGTTTCAAATAGCAAAAACCTAAGGAAACATCGCTTAGGAAACTCATTCCCCCACTCTCGGTTCAGCATGAGGCAAGAGTCGCATCGATGATTATCCCAGCCGACAAGCCAATTCATCGGTTACCGTCTCCGTTCACACCTCGATTTATGATCCCCTACGACTATGCGACAATGGTGAATGCGATTAAGTAATCCAGCGACGGCACAACATGAAGATCACCCTGACGAAACCTGATGACTGGCACCTCCATTTACGCGATGACGAGGCGATGACCTCCGTGGTTGCCCACACCGCCGAACGTTTCGCCAGAGCGATCGTCATGCCGAACCTGAAACCTCCGGTAGCCAACACCCAACTGGCGGCAGACTATCGTCAGCGGATTCTGGACGCCCTGCCCGAGAACAGCGGATTCACCCCGCTGATGACACTTTATATGACAGACCTCCTTACCTCGGACGAGGTGATCCGGGCAAAACAGAGCGGCTTTGTCCATGGCATCAAACTCTATCCGGCAGGTGCCACCACCAATTCCGATGCGGGTGTCACCGACATCCGCAAACTCTATCCGGTGCTGGAGACCATGCAGCGGGAATCGATGCCGCTTCTGGTGCATGCCGAGGTGACCGAACCTGAGATCGACATCTTCGATCGTGAACGGGTATTCATCGATCGCCACATGACCAAGCTGAGACAGGAGTTTCCAGAGCTGGCCATCGTCTTCGAGCATGTAACCACCCGCGATGCCGTTGACTTTGTGCGCGAGAGCAATGGCCCCATCGGGGCGACGATTACGGTGCAACACCTGATGTACAACAGGAACCATATGCTGGCCGGCGGCATCAGACCCCACTACTACTGTCTGCCCATCCTCAAACGGGAGACTCATCAGGAGGCATTGATCGAAGCCGCGACCAGTGGCAACTCCCGATTCTTTCTCGGGACCGACAGTGCGCCACATCCACAGCATGCCAAGGAGTGTGCCTGCGGATGCGCAGGTTGTTATACCGCCCATGCCGCCATCGAACTCTATACGGAGATCTTTGAAGCTGAAAATGCTCTGGATAAACTGGAGGGGTTTGCCAGCCACCATGGCCCCGACTTCTACGGCATGCCGCGTAACACCGAGCGGATCACACTGCAGAAACGTGACTGGCAGGTAGCGGAGAGCTATCGATTCGGCAAGGACATGGTTGTGCCTTTAAAGGCCGGTCAGACAGTCCATTGGCAACTGATCACCGAGCAGGGTGGCTGATTCGGTTACTCAGCGTTTTCGTTGAACTGCGCTTCATCGTCAAACAGGCTTTCGTCGAACAACTCGTCATCGTCCATATGATTCGGGCCGTCTTTGATCGCTGTCTGCCGCTGCTGCAGATAGAACTCCCGCAGAAAGGCGTAGCGGTCGACGGCCGCCTCATCGAGTACATTGCCGGCTTCCAACAAATCGGCCCGGATATCCACAAGTTGCAGTGTACTCAAGGCCAAATAGGCTGACTGGGAGGGGTAGCTGATCGGGTTTATCAGTGTATCCCCAACCCTACCCAACAGATCCCGTAAGGTGGACGGCCCGAGGAACGGAACCACGATATAGGGTGTATCGCCCATTCCCCAATAACCCAGAGTCTGCCCCATATCCTCCTTGTAACTGGGAATCCCCATATCACTGGCCACATCGAACAGACCGAAAATCCCCAGCGTGGAGTTGATGCAGACACGTCCGAGATCCGACAGGGCCCGTCCAGGTTTCAGTTGCAACAGGTTGTTCGCCGCAGACGGGATGTCGGCCAGATTTCTGAAAAAATTGGTAACCCCAAGATCGATCACCGAAGGGGTCACATAGCGATAACCCTGGGCAACCGGTTTGGCCACGGCCCGATCGAAGTCCTGATTGAACTGATCCGATTTTCTGTTGAACGACTCAAGTGGATCTGCCGGATGCCGGCTCTGGAAGCTGGAACACCCCGAAAGGAACAGCAGAATCAATATTATCGCAGGAATCCTTTTTATCACGACGAACGGCCCAATTGAGAATTAAGATCTGGTGCAGACCACACACAACACCAGTTGCCAGGGGGATTGTAAACCCTAAAGAAAAAAAAACTAAATAATCTCGAAATAGAATTCTGTTTTCTTTATCCTTGGCCGGATGAGTGACACGATTTATAACAGTGCGATTGCACATCGCTTCAGGGGCTATCTGCCGGTTGTCGTCGACGTAGAGACCGGCGGTTTCGATGCCAGCAAGGATGCCCTGCTGGAGATCGCGGCCACCACCCTGGCCATGGACGAGCAGGGATTGCTCCATCCTGCGGAGACCTTTGCCCACCATATTGCTCCATTCGAAGGGGCGAATATCGACCCAAAAGCCTTGGAGTTCAATGGCATTGACCCTGACCACCCATTCCGTGAAGCCCTCACGGAGTCCGACGGATTGAAGCAGCTGTTTGCACCGATTCGTAAAGCGATCAAGGCAAGCGGCTGCAAAAGAGCCATTCTGGTGGGACACAACGCCTTTTTCGATCTCGGCTTTCTCAATGCCGCGGTGGCACGCTGTGGCATCAAGCGAAACCCCTTTCACCCATTCAGCACCTTCGACACCGTCTCACTGGCCGGCATGGCCTATGGCCAGACCGTGCTGGCCAAAGCCGCCAAAGCGGCGGGACTGGATTGGGACAGCGCCCAGGCCCATTCAGCCATCTACGACACCGAACAGACGGCCAGGCTGTTCTGCACCATCATCAATCAGTGGCAGCAGGCATGCGGCACACCGGCACCACTCGAGTAGAACCGGATTCGGGCCCTTGCCCTCAATGCTAATCGGAAGATTCTAAGGTCCGCCAATGAACGCGGAAGAGACGCCAACCCTCCCCACTACCGATGGATAGGGGGGAGGGTTTCCGGATCGATCCAGATCAGTTGTTCTGAATCACAATGTTGGGGAATTTCGCCGCATAGTCCTTGGCCTGCAAGGAGAGCTTGGCGGCTGTCTTACGGGCGATCTCCCGATAGATCTGAGAGATGCGCGCCTCCGGCTCGGCAACCACGGTCGGTTTACCACCGTCGGTCTCTTCCCGGATGCGGATATCCAGAGGCAGGGCGCCAAGCAGATCCACATGGTACTGATTAGCCATGGAGGAGCCGCCACCCTGACCGAAGATGTGCTCTTCATGACCACACTTGGAGCAGATATGGGTACTCATGTTCTCAACGATACCCAATACAGGCACCTCAACCTTTTCGAACATCTTGAGGCCTTTGCGGGCATCCAGCAGGGCGATGTCCTGAGGTGTGGTGACGATCACCGCTCCGGAGACCGGCACCTTCTGCGCCAGAGTCAACTGGGTATCACCGGTACCCGGCGGCAGATCCACGACCAGATAGTCCAGACTGTCCCAGTTGGTGTCATTGAGCAGCTGTTCCAAAGCCTGAGTGACCATCGGGCCACGCCAGATCATCGGCGTCTCTTCATCAATCAGAAAACCGATCGACATCGCCTGCAGACCGTAACCTTCCATCGGCTCGAGGCTCTTGCCGTCTTTGGAATCGGGCTTGCCGTTGATGCCCAGCATACGAGGCTGTGAGGGACCGTAGATATCGGCATCCAGAACCCCGACCTTGGCTCCCTCTTCCGCCAGGGCAAGGGCGATGTTGACCGCCGTGGTGGATTTTCCGACGCCCCCTTTACCGGAAGCGACGGCAATGATGTTCTTGATGTTGTCGATCGGTTTCAGTGCCTTTTGCACCGAATGGGCCACGATCTTGGTAGTAATGGAAACCTCAACCGATTCCACACCGGAGACTGTTTTGACCTGCTCAGTGACCGCCGACTCAATATCACTATGACAACCATTGGCTGGAAATCCCAACTCAATGGCGACTTTGACGCTGCCACCATCCAGTTCCACAGCCTTTACCGCCTTGGCTGTTACCAAATCCTTTTCCAGATTCGGCTCGATATAGCCTTTGATTGCCTCTTTCACAGCATCTTGTGTCAATTCAGACATCGTCAGTTACTCCTGCAAGCGGACACATGGGTTTGGCCCGTCAATATTACTGAAAACTTCATGGCGGGGGATTCTACACGAAAATCAAGACAAGATACCAAGCATTTTCCTGGGTTTTGACTGATGCACAGCAAATCACACGCCTTCAGTAGACTGAAGGCGTGTCCTGATCTCACGGATTGAGCCGCTGAGAGTCTTCCTATCCGCTTCGGGCCGGATCAGATGACTTCTTGATGCGGAATCGCTCTATCCGTTGACTGAAGTGCATTGAGACCGGCCAGATAGCGCTCTATCAGATGTTCAACCAGTGACGCTACGGAACCCTGCCCAGAAACCTGGAGCTGGTTGGTGGTGCGCATGATGGCGATACCATGTATGCCGTTCCAGATCGCTCTGGCAGCCAGTGCGATCTCATTTTGTGGCATTTTATTCATGGTCAGTGCGGCAATTTGACGCTCAACCAGTTCATAAAGACGATCCAGCTTGTCTTCATGAATCTCCATCAGCAATCCTTCTGTCTGCGGTTGGTGTTCGAACACCATGCGCCAGCGATGGGCGTGCTTTGAAGCAAAGTCGAGATAGGCTGATCCCAATGTATAGAGGCAATCCTGTGGATGCCGACATTCGGTCAACCGCTCACTGAGCACCATATAGAGCTGATCCAGAGTTCTCCCGTTGACCCTCTGCACCAGTTCATCAAGATTTTTGAATACGAAATAGAGGCTTCCGACTGTATAGCCGATAGCAGAAGCAACCTTGCGGGCTGATAGTCCCTCGTAGCCCTGGGTTTCTATTAATTCTTCAGCTGCCACGAGTGCCATATTCTCGATTTCTGACTTGCTGTGTTCTCCCCGTCTTCCCATGTTGTCTCCCGTTTCAACACGTTCATTGTGTTTAACTGTTTTAAGAACTTCGACCTTCCCTATCAAACAAGGGTCAGAGCAATATCACACCATTTTTTATCTTCACACAGTGATCTGTCGCACACGGTGGAAGAAAGATGAGTGATTTTTCAACACGTATTAAGAATAGCAGGAGATCAGAACTTATCATGATTTGATAAAAATAATTACTATACTATAATCTCATTAATATTAATTTTAATAAAGTGTATTTTCACTTTAAGAGGTGGACATGAAAATCAGCAAACAGGAGAAGGCGGCCACCCGTAGCAAAATCCTGGTTGCCGCTTCCGAAGTGATTGCGGAACGGGGTTTTAAAGCCGCCTCCATGCGCGAAATCGCCCGTCGCGCTGAAGTGGGTGACGCTACGATCTACAACTATTTTCCCAGCAAGGAAAAACTGCTGTATGGCTACTGTGAAAACCGCCAGCACGAAGTGGCTCAGGCACTGCGTGAGCTCGACGGCTTCGACCAGTACACCATCCAGGAGCAGCTGCATCAGTTGATCGAAACAGAGCTGACCCTGTGGCTGCCCGACCGGGAGTTTCTTGGGGAAGTGTTCGATACGACCTTCTACTCACCCGCCGCCAGCCTGGTAAACCTGGCAGAAACCCGGCGGCTGTTCAATCTGATGGTGGATGAGATCATCAACAATGCGGTAGAGGCGGGTGAGATACCGGAACAGCCCTACCAATCCCTGCTGGCCCCCCTCTACTGGGACTATACGACTGCAGTGCTAGCATACTGGTTGCGTGACGACTCAGAAGGCTTTGCCAACACCACCCGACTGGTTGACCAGAGTGTCGAGCTGATCACAATCGTGCTGCAGACCGGTGTGATCGGTAAAACCATGGAGCTGGTCTCTTTTCTGTTTCGTACCCACATCAGCCGAACCCTCAACAGCTTCGGTGACTACACACGCCCCTGGAAAAAAGCCAAGCGGCAGTTCATGGCCAGCCACGATGGCTAAATCGGTACCGACAGGGAAGTTGGCCCGCTCCCGCCTGGCCAGTGGTGCAGTGCTCAAGGCTGGTGGCAAACATCTTTCCCATATCGCCCGCCGACCTTTCATGAGCAGTGAGAGCTGCATGGAGGAGAAAACGCTGCTCGATCAACAGACAGCAGAGATTCTCTTCAACGCCCTCTCCCAACTCAGAGGTACAGCGCTCAAGCTGGCCCAGATGTTGAGCATGGACAGCCACTACCTACCTGAGCCGATGCGTAAACAGCTCGCCTGGTCCTGCCACCAGGTAACACCCTTGGGGCGTCCGCTGATCAGAAAGCTGTTTCTGCAGGAGTTTAACAGGGCGCCGGAGAAGATATTTACCGAGTTCGACACTCAGGCCTTTGCCGCAGCAAGCCTGGGTCAGGTCCACCGGGCGAAGAGCCGTGAGGGCGAAGAGCTGGCAGTGAAACTGCAGTACCCTGGAATCGATATCACGATCGACAGTGATCTGCAGATCATGCGGATGCTGGTCAAACGGACAGCCCATGCCGATTTGTTGCTCTCCTCATTGGATGAGATCAGCCAGCGCCTTAATGAGGAGGTCGATTATCATCAGGAAGCGGACAATACAGAGTGGTTCAGCTCGGCACTACAGCTCGCCCCGATCAGGATTCCCGAGGTACGCCGTGACTACTCCAGCAAACGCATCATCACCACCACCCGCCTAGTAGGTGAGCATATGGATCAGTGGCTCTCCTGCAATCCCAGCCAGGCGGAACGAAACCATTTTGCACAGATCCTCTATGACCTGTTCGTGAACTCGTTCTATGGCCTGAATGCGCTGCATGCCGATCCCAATCCCGGCAACTACCTGTTTGCAGAGGATGGCACTCTCGGTCTGATCGACTTCGGCTGCGTAAGACATTTTTCCGCGGATTTCGTGGCACTGATGCCACAGCTGCTGAACGCCTATCTGGAACAGGATGCCAGTGCTGTTCTTCACTATTACAAAAAACTGGGGATGGTAGTCGAAGGTCTCGATGCCGGCCAGCAACAGGACTTTTATGAAGCGTTGCTGAAACCGTTCGGCGATTGGCTAACCAAACCGTTCAAAGCCGGCAGATTCAATTTTGCCAAGCGTGACTCCGCCTATATGAAAGAGGGAGTGGAGATCTTCGCAAAACTCAGCCAGATAAAGAAAATCGACACGATCGCCAACGAATTCATCTATTTCGATCGCACCCTATTCGGTCTCTATCAGATATTCGAACGCATGGAGGCCGAAGTGAACATGGAGCATCAATGGTTAATCTAAATAAAGCACTGATCATCGCAGGTATCTGCAGTCTGACCACGTCCCTGCTGCACCTGATCATCATCATCGGTGGAACCGAGTGGTACCGTTTTTTTGGTGCAGGCGAGACGATGGTGGAGCTCTCCAGACAAGGCTCAATCTATCCGGGCGTGATCACTCTGGGCATCGCCCTGGTGTTTTTCGGTTGGGCCTTGTATGCCTTTTCAGCCGCCGGATTATTGCGCCGCCTGCCTTGGCTGAAGCCGGTTTTGATCATCATCACCCTGATCTATCTGCTACGGGGTGTCGGTCTGTTGCCGATGATGTTGCTCTCACCCGAGCAGGTGGATGACTTTCTGATCATCACCTCAATCATCAGTTTTCTCATCGGCTCACTTCATCTGGCCGGAATTCGGCAGATGGGACGAACGCTGCAATGAACCGCAATCGATCAGGCAACCCGTTCAAAAGCCACAAATACCCGCTCAGGGTACGGCTCTTTTTCGCCACAGCGCGGACATTTTTCGGGATCCTCGGCAGGGTTGCGCCGATGCTGACGGGGAAGCTGGCTCTGAGGCTGTTCATGACGCCACCCAGGTTTCCTGCACGCCGTCGGGAAAGCGTTGCAGAGCAGAACAGTGATCATCAGTTTCAGCAGATCAACGGCCAGCGCATCGCAGTCTATCGATGGGGTGAAGGCGAACCAATACTGTTCAGCCATGGCTGGGGGGGACGGGGCAGTCATTTCCATGCCCTGGTCGAAATCATCGTTGAGGCGGGTTACCAGGCGGTTACCTTCGATGCCCCGGCCCACGGCCAGTCGAGTGGAAAACGCACCAACATGCTGGAGGTGACCACTACCCTGGTCGCCTTGGCCGGATCGCTGGGCCCCCTCAAGGCTGTCATCGGTCACTCATTTGGGTCGGGCATTGCCCTGCTGGCGATGAACCGTTTTCAGATAGAAGCTGAAAAACTGATCCTGTTCAGCTGTTTTGATGATATCTATTGGGTAACCGATCAGTTCGGCGAAGCGTTTGCCATGAATCAACGGGTGATTGGCGCAATGCGGGATGAGGCCCAGCGCCGATATGCCAAGCTACTTGGCAAAACCTGGCAATGGCGTGATCTGTCACCTCTGAAGACCATTCAAACCATCGAACATGAGATTCTGCTGTTGCATGACAGGCAGGATCTCGAAGTCCCCTACCATCATGCTGAAAACCTCCTTGCTGTTGCCAGGCAGGCGAGACTGCATACCACCAATGGCCTGGGACACAAGAAGATCCTCAGGGATCAGAGCTGCCTGCAAACCTGCCTGGAGTTCATACAGCAGCCTCTAAGCGGAATCCCTGTCACGAACAGCCGTGGTTCGACTGACGATCAGAATCATCAGCAGTGAGAGGACAAATCCGGGGACGATCTCATACAGATCGAACAGACCACCCGACATGGGCTTCCACACCACCACCGTCAATCCACCGGTAATGATACCGGCCAACGCCCCCCAGCGGTTCATACCCCGCCAGTAGAGCGAGAGCAGTACCGCGGGCCCGAACGCGGCACCGAATCCGGCCCAGGCATAGGCCACCAGATCGAGCACCTTGCTCTCTCTGTCCAGGGCCAGCAGGAAAGCGACCAGCGCAATGGTAACCACAGCCAGGCGTCCAACCACAACCAACTCCCTCTCTGTGGCCTGTTTTCGAATCAGTCGATAGAGATCACCGGTAAAGGTGCTGGAAGAGACCAGCAGCTGTGAATCCGCAGTACTCATGATGGCGGCCAGTATGGCGGCCAGACAGATCCCCGCCAGCAGCGGGTGGAACATCATATCGACCAGCCGGATGAAGACCTTTTCCGCATCCTCAAGGGGCGTTTCGAAGATAGGGATACCCGCCATACCGACCAGACAGGCGGCGGCCAGAGTGATAAATACCCAGCTGACGGCAATCTGTCTGGCCCTGGGGACGAAGCTGACCTGCTGAATCGCTTTGAATCTGGCCAGGATATGGGGCTGGCCGAAATAACCCAAGCCCCAGGCCAGCAGTGAGAGGATCGCAATCCATCCCAGCGGCTCACCCTTACTGTCGGTCATCGGATCGAGCAGAGCCGGATTCTGTTGCCCAATCAGGTCGCTCATCGGTTCAACGCCACCGAATCCCTGCAGGGCAAACAGGGGGATGGCGACCAGCGCCAACAGCATCAGCAGGCCTTGGAACAGATCGGTCCAGGAGACCGCAAGAAAGCCACCGAATGCGGTATAGAGAATGATCACCAGCACCCCACTGGCCACAGCCCAGATATAGGGCAGTCCGAACACCGCTTCGAACAGCTTGCCTCCCGCCACCAACCCGGAACTGGTGTAGAAAAGAAAGAACAGCAGTACAAAGATCGAAGAGACCACCCGGATCAATCCACTGTTATCCTCAAACCGGTTGGAGAGATACTCCGGCAGGGTCAGAGCATTGCCGGCCGCTTCGGAGGCGGTGCGCAGCCGGGCGGCCACCAGCCGCCAGTTGAGCCAGGTTCCCAACAACAGGCCGAGTGCGATCCAGATCGCCTCGAGCCCGGCCAGATAGGCGTAGCCGGGCAGGCCCAGCAGCAGCCAGCCGCTCATATCCGAGGCACTGGCACTCAGTGCAGCAACCCAGCTGCCCAGCCGCCGGCCACCAAGCACGAAGTCGGAGAGATTGCGGGTGCGTCGCCAGGCAACCACGCCGATTCCCAGTACCACCAGGAGATAGAGAACAAAACTCAAGCCGACCATCAGTTGCTGGCTCACGCTTCACTCCTTTTTTGCCGTTGTTTTATCTTCCCCAGATAGGCCGACTTCATCGCCGTTTCAAAGGCCTGGTTGGTGGGATACTCATACCCGAATACCGGCTGCCACAGATCGTGGTTTTCCATGCACAGATAGAAAAACACATCCTTATGCCAGGGCTGCAACGACTGATAGGCAAATGAGAACATCTCCTGCTTGATCGCCTTCGGATAGGAGAGTTTGCCGTCGCTCTCCACCCAGGGCATCTGCAGTATCTTGCTCTGAAAACCTTTGCGCGCGCGCAGCTTTTTGATCACCGGCTTGATATAGGTGAGGGTACCCAGAGAGAGCAGCACCACCTCCTCGGCAGTGAACTCATCCAGCAGGCGCAGGAAGAGCGCGGCGTACTCCTCACGCCAGTTGTCGTAGTGAATCATCGGGTGGAGATGGAATCCGATCAGCGCACCATGGTCGGCTATCCGTCGTGCGCATTTCAGGCGCTCATCCAGGGAAGCGGTCAGATGCTCTTCATGGGCGATCAGGGTGGGGGTATTGAGTGACCAGGTGCAGAGGAGATTGCCTGGCAGATCCCGCTTCAGCAGATGCTGGATGTTTTTCGATTTGCTCTTCAACTCCAGAATCACATTCGGGTGCTGCCAGGCGAACTCCAGCAGGGCATCGAGTATGCCGCCCTGATTGCCCCACATCAGGGAGTCGGAGGATTGTCCGGTACCGATGTGATAGAAGCGATCCGGGTCGATCTCCAGTTGCGCCAGTTTTTCCGGAAAGCGGCTGTCGAAGCGTACTTCATCACCATGATAGAAAGACTGAATGCTGCAGTAACTGCAATCGAAGCCACAGTTCTCCACCGCATCCAGGGTCAGCAGATTGCAGCAACGGGTACGGGGGGATGCCACCGGACAGGGCCCCAGTCCCAGTTTCTGCTTCTCAACCTCGATCCGGCGGATCCGCTGCTCCGCCCGTGCCGGCGTCAGTGGAATGGCCGGGTAGTGGTTGGGCTTTTCGCGCAACTCCTGCCAGGCTGCCCGCAGGTGATCCAGCAACAGCTTGCGCCGCTGTTTGGGGGCCAGTTCGAGAGGAACATCCCCTGTCCAGTATTGCGCCAGCTCGCCCTCACCCCACATCGCCAGATCGGCAGCCATGTCACACAGCTGCCTCAGCTCCTGTTGGGTGAAGCGGTGACGGTTTGCCTGTTGTTCGATAAATTGCTGCTGGGTCGGGGCCAGACGCTCGATGCCGGCCTGCTTGAGCAGCGTGGTGACTCGTGCCTGTTCGGCTGAGGAGTGGGTCATGCCTAGACGCCTCACCGCTTGCGTGAAACAAACTTCTTCAGTCGTTGGCGTTTCTGGATCTGGCGCTTGGTGAGTTTGTTCTGCTTGCCCTGGAAGGGATTGTCGCCGGAACGGAACTCAATGCGTACCGGGGTACCCCGCAGTTTTAGAATCGAGCGGAAGCGGGAGATCAGATAGCGTTTATAGCCGTCCGGAACCCGCTCTGTCTGATTGCCATGAATCACGATCAGCGGTGGATTCTTGCCTCCCTGATGGGCATAGCGCAACTTGATCCGCCGACCGTGGACCAGCGGTGGTTGATGCTCTTCCACCAGGGCTTCCAGAATCCGCGTCAGCTCAGGGGTGGCCAGATCCCGCATGGCGCTTTTGTAGACCTGATCCACCAGGCCGAATAGATCGCCAACACCGGAACCATGCAGGGCAGAGATATAGTGATGCCGGGCAAAACTCAGAAACGGCAGTTTGCGTTCGATTTCGGCTTTGATCCACTCCCGCTGATCCTGTGACAGGCCATCCCATTTGTTGATCACCAGAATCAATGCCCGGCCGCTCTCCAGCACATGACCGGCCAGGGTGGCGTCCTGCTCACCGATCTCCTGCTGGGCATCCAGTACCAGCAGCACCACATTGGCCTCCTGCATCGATTGCAGTGTCTTGATGATGCTGAATTTTTCGATCGCTTCCTTGATCCGGGCTCGGCGTCTCACACCGGCGGTATCGATCAGTGTATAGCGTTTGTCATTGCGGGTGATCGGAATATAGATGCTGTCCCTGGTGGTACCGGGCTGATCGTAGGCCACCACCCGCTCTTCACCCAACAGTCGATTGACCAGGGTTGACTTGCCGACGTTGGGGCGGCCCACCACAGCAATCTGTATCCCCTTCTCCTCATCGGCGTCCGCCTCTTCCGCGGGTGGAAACTGGCTCAGAATGCCATCAATCAGGGTTCGAACACCACGTCCATGAACTGCGGCGATGGCAATTGGATCACCCAGTCCCAGACGATAGAAATCGCTGGCGGCGAGGGTCTCATCCAGCCCTTCGCTCTTGTTCACCGCGACGCTGACCGGCTTGCCGGTCTTGCGCAGCTGCTGGGCGATGATCTCATCCCCGCCGGTGCATCCCTCACGGCCATCCAGCAGAAACAGAATATGGTCCGCTTCGCCAATCGCCTGATGCACCTGCTGTTCCATCAGTTGATCTATACCCAACTGATCACCGCTGATCCCACCGGTATCCACCACCACATAGGGGTGCTTGCCCAGCTTGCCGGTGCCGTACTTGCGGTCACGGGTCAATCCGGGCTGGTCGGCAACCAGCGCATCACGACTGCGGGTCAAGCGGTTGAAGAGTGTGGACTTACCCACATTGGGGCGTCCAACCAGAGCGATCACCGGTAACATCAGGGGTTCTCGGCATTCAAGGGGTGGGCCTTCAGTACGGTCAGGGTTCCCCCCTCATCCAGGACATAGACCAGGCCATCGATCACCAGGGGCTGGTAACGTATCTCATCGCTACCCACTTTGATCCGAGCCATCTGATGTCCATCCTCCTGGGAGAGCCAATGGACATAACCGTCCAGATCACCAACCACCAGATAGTCACCCACCATCGCCGGTGCGGTCAGACGTCGGGCATGCATCGCCTTTTGTTGCCACAGGGTGGCGCCATTGGTGGCATCCAGCGACCAGATATGGTCCTGGTCATCGGTCACAAACAGTTGTCGCCAGGAAGCATCCAGACCCGCATGGGATGAGATCTCCCGTCGCCAAAGCACCACACCGCTCGATTCGGAGACAGCGGCGACCTCACCCTGAAAGGCGGCCACATAGGCTGTCCCTTCCACCAGTTTCGGATCGGAATCGATATCGACCACCCGCTCCAGTTCAGTCCGCCCCTTGGGGGTGGAGATCGACGCCTCCCAGGCCACCAGTCCCGCATCCAGGGTCAGACCGATCAACTTGCCACCGGCAAATCCGGAGACCACCAGCGAATCACTGATCATCGGAGAGCTGTCACCACGCAGGGATAATACAGGAACGCTGCGATCGTAGAGCCAACGCGGCTCACCACTGTCGGCGGCAAAAGCGGCAACACCGCCATCACCGGTTCTGCAGACCACGGAGCCACCACCGATGGCAGGCACCGACAACACTTCGCTACCGACCCGTTTGCGCCAGCGCAACTCTCCTGTTTCGCTATCGAGTACGATCAATTCCGCTTCCATGGTACCCACAGCCAGCAGACCCTCTGCCAGACCGGGACCACCACTCAGCGGACTCTCGGTATCCAACGACCAGAGCTCATCACCGGTCTTGGCGTCCAGGGCATAGACTTCACCGGAAGGCTCGGCAAGATAGATCACCCCAGTCTGGTAGGCTGGCGGCAGTTTGAGCTGTGCCCCATCACCCCCTTCAAAATCTTCATCCCAAAGGGTTTCGATGCGCAGCTCCGGCTCCAGCTCAACCAGCTCAGAGGGGGGATCCGTATTGTCGGTACCGGTAAAAAGGCTGCAACCGGTCAGCAGCAGCAAAGGCAGCCAGATCAGAACACGATGCATGGTCATTTCAGGGTTTGGCAACGGCCAGATCGTCGAGCTTCATCTGCAGCAGTGAACGATCATTGACCTCATGGGTCATCGCTTCGGTATAGGCCGCTGCAGCCCCTTCGAGATCTCCTTTTGCATGGGCGATATCCCCGCGTACCACGGCGAATTCTCCAGCGAAACTGCCGCTGGTAACATCCACCTGCTGTTCGGCACCGGCCAGATCACCCTCATTCAGCAGGATTCTCGCCAGACTGAGTTGTGCCATCTGGGTCAGCGCGGGCACTTTACCCTGCTGAATAATTCCATTCAGCTTCTGCTTTGCCAGATCGCTCTCCCCGGCTTCCATATGCAACCGAGCTTCCGAAAGCGCGGCAAAAGTGGCGTAGCTGCTGCCTTCAAAATTCTCTTTCAGCAGTTCAGCCTGTTTGCTTGCCGACTGACTGTCGCCACGCTGTACCGCACCAACCAGCTGGCTGAATGCCGTGGAGGCCTCGGCACCGACACGATCCTGGTAGGTACCCCAGGCCTGCCAGCCGAACACGCCACCCAGCCCAATCACCAAGCCGGCGATTACCGAGGTGCCATTCTCTTTCCACCAGCGTTTTATGGCCTCGACCTGTTCTTCTTCGGTCTGATATGTACTCATAATGCTCTAACCCATTAAAGTCATTTGATTAATGATTATATGTCGCGCTTACTGATTACCGGGCAAGTAACTCAGCAAGGGTCGACTCAAGTTCTGATATTCCAATCTGGCTCTGTTCACCACCGCGTAGCGGCTTCAAAATGATCTGCTGCTTCTGCAGCTCATCCTCGCCCAGAATCAGGGCAAAACGGGCCTGACTCTTATCCGCCTTTTTCAGCTGACTCTTGAAACCGCCACCACCGCAATGACTGATCAGTCGCAGTGTGGGCAGACGATCCCGCAGCTGTTCCGCCAGCTTGACACCCTCCCGTTCAGGAGCCTGCCCAAGGGTCACCAGATAGACGTCAGGAACCGCCAGACGTTCCATCACATCGGTCTCTTCCAGCAACGCGATCAGCCGCTCCAGCCCCATCGCAAATCCCACCGCCGGGGTCTCTCTGCCTCCCAGCTGTTTCACCAGACCATCATAGCGACCGCCGGCGCATACCGTACCCTGGGCGCCCAAGGCGTCGGTGATCCATTCGAACACGGTGCGGCTGTAGTAATCCAGGCCGCGTACCAGCCGGGGGTTTTCCACATACGTCACTCCGGCATCATCCAGTCCCTGGCAGATCGCCTGATAGTGGGCAAGCGAATCATCCCCCAGGTGCTGCATCAGGGTTGGCGCCTGGGCGATCAGCTCCGTCATGGCGGGGTTTTTACTGTCGAGAATCCGCAACGGATTGCTCTCCAGCCTGCGATTGCTGTCCTCATCCAGTAGTTCCAGATGCTGTTTGAAGTAGTCGACCAGCTGATCCCGATACGCTGCCCGTTCAGCCGATGTTCCCAGGGTGTTGATCTGCAGCTGAAGATCCTGCAGACCCAGCTCACGCCAGATCCTGGCGGTGATCAGAATCAGCTCAAGATCGATATCCGGCCCACTCATACCGAAGCTCTCAACCCCGATCTGATGAAACTGGCGATAACGCCCCTTCTGCGGGCGTTCATGTCGAAACATCGGACCCTGATACCAGAGTCTCTGGGTCTGATTGAAGATCAGGCCATGCTCCAGCCCGGCGCGCACACATCCGGCCGTGCCCTCCGGACGCAGGGTAAGACTGTCCCCATTGCGGTCCTCGAAGGTATACATCTCCTTCTCCACGATATCGGTCACCTCACCGATGGAGCGCTTGAAAAGGTCGGTCATCTCGACAATCGGCATACGGATTTCCGCATACCCATAGCGGTTCAATACCGAGCGCACCCGATCTTCGAGAAACTGCCAGACAGGGGTCTGCTGGGGCAGGATGTCCTTCATCCCGCGGATGGCCTGGATCTGCTTTGCCATTTCTACTCAAAAATATGGATAAAAGCAGGCAAGATTAACATGTTATCTTGGCCTGGTGTACTGTCTCATACTAATGCGTGAAATCTGTGGGGCAGCAAACCATCGGTCGCCAGCTGAGCGACTCATCGAATCTGCGCCACTCAGTGAAACCGTCGCAGAGGGTTATCCGCATAAACGGCTACAGCTGATCGGGATCCAGGGTGAAGCGGGCCACTTTGCCGCGAGTGAACGGGGTGAGATCGAAGGGCTGTCCGTCAATCGTCAGGGTCACTGCCGCGGCATCCCCCAACACGACATTGAACGGACCATATTCGCTGCTCAGCCGTCGTTTGGAGCCACTCCGCATCTCACCAATGATCCGGGCTTTCCCATCCAGGCTTCTGACCTCAGTCCAGCAGGGGCCCTCGAAGCTGAACAGCAGTGACTTTGAGCGGCTCTCGAGTGGAGCAGGCGTCTCTTCAACAACAGCGACAGGCTCAATCCGTGCGGCTTCCGGTTCCACCACCTCAGGTTCAGATTGGGACTCATCCGATTCTGGCGTCGGGGTCGATTGTTGGGGTAGAAGATCGGCAGCTACCGGCTCCTGCAAGAGTTCGTTCTGCGGGGAGGCAGCCATCTCCTCATCCTCAGGCAGGGGCTCCTCCAGGGGAAGCGGCTCATCTTGTTGTCCATCCACCGAATCGAGCTGCCTATCGATATCAGCCGGCTGCTCCGCCATTGGCATATCCTGCGGCTGACTCTCCTCAGTGACCGGAAAAGGTTCAGGCGGTTCCAGTTCGGCCCTTGTCTGCCACCAGAAAAAGAGCAACGCCCCCAGAACGATGACAATGCCCCAGGTTACCAGACGCATCAATCCATGACTGCTGTGCATGGCTTTGCTCTCACCACGCTCAGGTTTGTTCAGGATCGTCTGCTCCTCGATCTCCGGAAAGAGTCGCTGATAGGCAGCGACAACAGCATCCTCTTGCAGACCGACCAAGCGGGCATAGTTCCTGAGATAGCCTTGCACGAACACAGGCCCTGGCAGGCTGTCGTAATCGTCCCGCTCGAGGGCATCAACGATATTGGATTGGAGATGGAGTTGGGCTGCCACGGACGCGGCACTCATGCTCTGTCGCTCGCGGGCCTTTTTCAGTAGTGAACCAGGTCCCTGCTCGGAAGCAGATACAGCTTTATCCTGATCGTCATTCTCGGCTTGGTTCATTGCACTTCTTCAGCTTGGTAGAGCATCTGTATCTCTGGCGCATCAGGAAATTCGGCGAATAACTTGCCTTTGTATTCGTCAGCTTTGGCCAAATCCTTGAGTCTCTTCTCAATCTTTATACCGAGCAAAAGAGAGGCAGCAGAGGGTCTGGTCTCACCGTGGTAGCGCTCCAGATAAGCACGAGCGGACAGGTCCTTTTTCTGTTCCAGTGACAGCTCCGCCATCTGATAAAGGGCTGTGGCGTATTTCGGATTGACCGTCAATGCCCGACGATAGTAGTTTTCCGCCTTCGACTGGTCACCGGCACGTTCCCGACAGAGCCCCGCATTGGTCAGCGCCACCCAGGGTGTGGGATAGAGCGGATTGGCCAGAGCCTGCTGAAAATCGAACTCCGCATCCTTCAATCTGCCCTGCTTACAGTAGAAACTGCCCCGGGCATTGCGGATATAGGGATCTTGACCATCCAGCTTGATCGCCTCTTCATAGTGAACTCCGGCCAGCTGTTGATTGCCCAGTCGCTCATAGAGAATGGCGATCACGTTGTGTGCCTGGGGATAATCATCATCGACCTTGATCGCTTTCTTGAGCTTTTTCAAAGCCACCGCGGATTGGCCGTCACGCATATATTCGATACCCATATCCACATAGATCTTGGCCGGGCTGTTACGCTTCTCCCGCCCCAGACTGCCGGTGGTATCTGCACTCTTCTGTTGTGTGGCGCAACCTGACAGCAGCAATACAAGGAGGGAGGTAAAGATCACCTGGCAAGCAGAGATTGATTTCATGAAACACCTTGTTTGAGACTATCCAGCCGCTCAAAACGCAACTGTCGACTGCTGCGGTCCTTGACCTTACCGACCAACTGTCCACAGGCCGCATCGATATCATCACCCCGGGTTTTACGGGTTGTGGCGATAATACCGGAACGTTTCAGACGCATCCGGAAGGCTTCAACACGATCTGCAGGCGAGACCTGGTATTCGGTACCCGGGAATGGATTGAATGGAATCAGGTTGACTTTGGAGGGGGTCCCTTCCAGCAGCCGGATCAAGGCCTTGGCATGGGCCAGGGAGTCATTCACCCCATCCAGCATGACATACTCCCAGGTCACCTTGCGCCGCTTATCCCCACGCACGAATTCACGACAGGCCGGGATCAACTCCTCCAGGGGATACTTGCGGTTGATCGGTACCAGCTGATCGCGCAAGGCATTGTCCGGTGCATGCAGGGAGACCGCCAGACTGATGTCACAGACCTCCCTGAGACGTTTCAGACCGGGTACGATGCCGGAGGTACTGACGGTCACCCGGTATTTGGAGACCATATAGGCCAGATCATCCTGCATGATATTCATGGCGGTGATCACCGCTTCCAGGTTGGCCAGCGGCTCACCCATGCCCATCATCACGATATTGCTTGGCGGCTCACCCAGTTCACGGGCCGCCACCCAGACCTGGCCGATGATTTCAGCCACTGTAAGGTTGCGATTGAACCCCTGTCTGGCGGTGGAGCAGAAGGAGCAATCCAGGGCACAGCCGACCTGGGAGGAGACACAGATGGTGCTGCGTCCATTATCCGGTATATAGACGGTTTCGATGCGCTGACCGTCCTCCAGTTCGAGCAGCCATTTGCGGGTACCGTCCTGTGCCGGCTGTTCCAGTGCCAACCGGGGGATCGTGATCTCCGCCACCTGCTGCAACTGTTCCCGCAGACGTTTCGAGATATCGGTCATGGCATTGAAATCCACAACACCATGCTTATGGATCCATTTGAATACATTGCGACCATGAAATGCCTTCGAGCCGAGCGCCATAAAAAAACGCTCCATCTCTTGCAGATCGAGATTCAAAAGATTGGTTTTTGTCACTTGGTTAGTCAAATCTGGTGGTTCGCAATAGGGTATGGTGATACCGGTTTCGAGGAAAACACATAAAATTACAGTGCGTTAGTTTAGACCTGCTGGAGCGGACTGGCAATTGTGCATGATCAGTATGAGACACCACACCGGATTTCCAGGTCAGAGCTCACAGCAATCGTTTAACCAGGTTGATATCCTGCAACTGCTCGATCTTGGACAATACCCGGCTCAACTGATTCATATCCTTGACCTCTATGGTGAAACGCATGGTTGCAGTATCGGTCTTTCGGTCACTGTTGGTATTGACGCCAATCACATCGATATTCTCATTGGTGAGGACCGCTGAGATATCCCTGAGCAATCCTTTTCTGTCACTCGCGGTGACCATGAAGTCCACCGCATACTGAGTCTCCTGCTGTTCATCGCTCCAGTGCACCGCCACCAGCCGGTCCTGTTCATCCTCAGGCATCGCCCGCACATTGGGACAATCGCGACGGTGAACGGTAACCCCGCGCCCACGGGTGACATAGCCGATGATGGCATCGTAGGGGACGGGTTTGCAGCAGCGGGCGATCGTGGTCATCAGGTCGTCTACCCCGGCAACCACCACTTCCCCCTTGGCCACCCCCGATGACTTGCTCGAATCGGGAATCGCCCTGGAACGGGGCGCCGGCTTCTCCCGGCCACCAAAACCAGCGACCTGGATTGGCGACAGATCACCGCGGCCGATGGCCGCATAGACATCCTCACCATGCTGCAGGTTATATTTCGCGGCCACCTTCTCCAGATCCGGTTTTTCACTGATCGAGAGCCGGGTCATCTCCCGCTCCAGCGCTGAGCGCCCCAGCTCCACATGGTGTTCGTAGTCGAGCTGTTTGAACCACTGCTTGACCCGGTTTCTCGCCTTTGAGCTGTGCAGATAACCCAGATGCGGATTGATCCAGTCACGGCTTGGCGTGCCATTCTTAGCTGTCAGGACCTCAACCGTCTCGCCACTGCGCAGCGCCCGGTTCAGCTGTACGATATGGCCGTCGACCCTGGCACCGCGACAGGTATGGCCGATGTCGGTGTGGATCGCATAGGCAAAATCGAGCGGTGTCGAGTTCTTCGGCAGCTCGACCACCTTGCCCATCGGCGTCAATACATAGATGCGGGTCGCTTCCATCTCCTGATCGAAGGCGTCCTGCAGTCCGTCGGTCTGCTCGCCAAAATCCTTCTTCTCCAGCCACTGCCGCATCCAGACGATGCGCCGTTCAAAATCCTTATCCTGCTTGGCATCCTCCTTGTAACGCCAGTGGGCCGCGACCCCCAACTCCGCATGGTGGTGCATGTCCCGGGTTCGGATCTGAACTTCGAGAGTCTTCTCTTCCGGACCGATCACTGCGGTGTGAATCGAACGGTAGAGATTGGCCTTCGGTGTGGCGATGTAGTCATCGAACTCACCGGGGATATGTTTCCACAGCCCATGCACCACACCCAGCGCCGCATAGCATTGGGCTATGTCATCCACCAGTACCCGCACCGCCCGCAGATCGAAAATCTGTTCGATATCGACCGCCTTGCGTTGCATCTTTTTCCAGATACTGAAGATATGTTTCGGACGACCACTGATTTCCGCATGAACACCGGCTGCAAGAAACTTCTCCTTGAGCAGCTCCATGACCTCTTTGATGAACTGTTCACGATCGCTGCGGCGCCCATCCAGCTGGCTGGCGATACGCTTGTAATCGTCGGGGTGGAGAAAACGCAGCGCCAGATCCTCCAGCTCCCATTTGACCTGCCAGATACCCAGCCGGTTGGCCAACGGAGCGTAGATATCCTGGGTCTCTTTGGCCACTCGCCGGCGCTGTTCTGGGGCGAGATTCCGGGCGGTGCGCATCAGTTGCAGCTGCTCTGCAACCACCACCAGGATGACCCGTACATCCTCAGCGATGCCCAGCAGCAGACGACGCAGATTTTCTGCATGTTGCTGCTCCTCTTCCTTGGTAATCTCACGGGAGCTATCGGTCAGAGCACCGATTCGCCCCAGATCGTCAACCATCTTCGCGGTGCTGATGCCGACTTTCCGCTCTAACTTATCAAGGCTGAGTTGTGGATCATTCAACACCCCAAGCAACATGGCCGCGGCAACAGTCTCCCGGTCCATGTGCAGTTGAGCGAGAATCTCCGCCACACTCAGGGAGTGACGTAGCTGGCGCTCGCCGACAGCCTGAAGGTTCGATTGAACCTGTAGAGCGATCTCGGCAGCCCCCCGGAAGTAGTCCCGGTCATCTGCGTCGAACTCATCAGGCAGCATCTCCAGCCAACGATCAATGGCCGGATTATCGATTGACTCGCCTTCAGGCAGACTGCTGTTGGTGGTGACCATCTCTGTCGCTAGGGCCTATCAACTCTGTTGGATTTCAGTCGAGCACATGACTGACCAGGCCATCCGCCAGCTTGGGTTCGAACCAGGTCGACTTGGGCGGCATCACTTCATCGGCATCGGCGACAGCCATCAGATCTTCCATTCGGGTGGGGTAGAGAGAGAAAGCGACGGCCATCTCTCCGGAGTCGACCCGTTTCTCCAGCCCGGCCAGGCCGCGGATACCGCCGACGAAATCGATCCGCGCATCCCGTCGGGGATCGCTGATGCCGAGCACCGGTTCGATCAGGTAGCTGGCCAGCAGGCTGACATCGAGCCGGGCCACCGGATCATCCGTCGGCACCTTGTCCGGATTGAGCGTCAGCCGGTACCACTGTTTATCCAGGTACATACCGAACTCGGCCGGTTGTGCCGGCTTCACCGGCTGCTCGCTTGGCACGACTTGAAAATCGCTCTCAAGACTGGCGAGAAATGTCTCTTTATCGAGTCCATTGAGATCCTTGACCACCCGGTTGTAGTCCAGAATCTGCATCTGATTGTGGGGAAAGATGACACTCAGAAAGTAGTTGTATGACTCATCACCACTGTGGTTTGGGTTGGCCTCTTTGCGCGATGCGCCAACCCTCGAACCTGCGGCCGAACGGTGGTGCCCATCTGCCACATAGAGGGCATCCATGGCATCGAACAGCTCGGTCAGACGGGCCACTGTCGCATCATCATCCAACACCCAGATCTCGTGACGAACCTGATCCGCAGCGGTGACATCCATTGCCGGCTGGGCCTGGGAAACCTGACTCAGTATCTGGTCGACCTCAGGGGCACTTGGGTAGACAAGAAACACCGGCCCGGTCTGAGCATTCAGTGCATCCACCTGACGCACCCGGTCATCCTCTTTCGCCGGACGGGTGAACTCATGCTTCTTGATCCGGTTCTGGTCATAGGCGGCGACCGAGGCCGCTGCAGCGAGTCCGGTCTGAACATGCTCCCCCATGGTCAGGCGATAGACATAGTAACAGGGCTTGGTATCGCGGATCAGAACCCCATCCTGCTGCATCCTGGCAAGATTCTCGGCCGCTTTTTGATAGACCTCAGGTGCATACGGATCTGTCCCCTGTGGCAGGTCGATCTCAGGCCTGGAGATATGCAGGAAGCTCCACTCCCGACCCTCTGCCATCTGCCGAGCTTCCGCCTCGTTCATGACATCATATGGCGGTGCGGCAACATCGGCGGCACGACCCTCGGCAGGACGAAGTCCGGGAAAAGCTCTGATCAGCGGCATGGGTTTTTCCTCATGGTCTGTAGGGCACACTCTGGCCCAAGTGGTATGCGAGGGGGGGATTGTTTCAAAATAGATAAGGGGGAATCAAGAGAGAGACTCAATCGATGTCAGAAAAATCCTACCTTAAAATGAGAACAAACCTGCATCTTAACCAGGGTTATTCACTTAGACTTTAACCGTCGCAGAGAAGGATGCCACGGATTGGTGCACATGAACACGGATGTATTGGACTGATACCATTTGCCAACCAATCAGTGCGACACAAGATCCTGGTGCCCAAGGAGCGGGTGCCGGGGTTTTTTTATTGGGGGAGAGAAAACTCCCCGACTTTCCCATATCAACCAGCCCTGTCGCTTAGGCTGAGGCGTTTATCCCCCTGGTGCCCGATCCTCTCTCTCCAGTTCCAGCACTACCGGCCACAATGCCTGTGCGGAGCGATCAAAACCCTGCCACAGCTGCTGATAGCTCTTACCCTCCTCAGGGTGAATCTCATCACTGGCCACTTCCGAGAGGGGCAGCAAAACGAAGGCATAACGTAAAATCTCATCTCTGGGCAAACGGATGCCATCACCCTCAATAATCTGATCGCCATAGGTCAGCAGGTCGATATCCAAAGTCCTGGCCGCAAACCGCTCTTCATTGCGCACCCGACCATGACGGGTTTCAATCTCTTTCAATCGGCGATTCACAGCCTCTACCGATAAGCTGGTGTGGATGCCGACCACCAGGTTGAGGAAGTTCTCTCCGGTAAATCCCACCGCCTCACTCTCATACACGGTTGAAATGGTCAGATTGCCAAAACTCTCGCGCAAATCAGCTATGGCACTGGGAAGGTATCTGCGTGGTGACTGATTGCTACCAAGACTTAGCCAGGCCCTGACCCGAGCGGTGTCAGTCACTCCGGCTTCTCTCGATGATCACACCCACATCCCGGGCCATACTCACGGCACCGATCTTGTTCAGGGTCAACCTCACCCAAGGCACGTTGAATTCGTCGAGGACGATGTCGGCACAACGCTCTGCCAGAGTCTCGACCAGCTGGAACTTACTCTCCCGTACAAAGGAGACCAGACGCTTGCTGACCGCTTTGTAATCCAACGCATCCTCAATGGCATCCGACTCCGCTGCCCTTTTGATATCGGCCCCCATCTCCAGGTCAAATACCACCGTTTGGGTGATCTCCCTTTCCCAGTCGTAGATACCGATGACGGTTTCAATGCGAAGATCACGAATGAAGACGATATCCATAACTCAACAACCACTATTTTGAAAACAGTCATAGTAGATGAGTATTGATCAAGAACAAACCCCCGGCTTGACCTGACCCGCTGCCAGAGGTTCCAATGCACCCATGATTATCCACTCTACTATCGTTGTTATCGCCTATCTGCTCGGTTCGATCTCCAGTGCCATCATCGTTTGTCGCCTAATGGGTCTGCCCGATCCCCGCAGCCAGGGTTCCAATAATCCAGGGGCCACCAATGTGCTGCGAATCGGTGGCAAAAAGGCAGCCGCCATCACCCTCTTCGGGGATATGATCAAGGGATTGATCCCGATGCTGATTGCCCATCTGTTCGATGCCCCACCCCTGTTCCTCGCACTGACCGGATTGGCCGCATTTCTCGGCCACCTCTACCCGGTGTTTTTCAGCTTCAAAGGGGGTAAGGGGGTTGCCACCGCACTTGGTGTCCAGTTTGGACTGCACTGGGGAGTGGGCCTGGCGGTTGCTCTGGTCTGGCTGTTTATCGCCAAGGTGGTCAACATCTCCTCACTATCCGCCCTGATCTCGATGGCATTGGCACCATTTATCGTATGGTTGATCTGGCCTGCCCCAGAGCTGATAGTGATGCAAATCCTGATCAGCGTCATCCTGTTTTGGCGCCACCGTTCCAACATAACCAATCTTATCTCCGGTGCCGAAGATAAGATCAGTGAGAGTGACAACTAATGCCGAATCCGCGCACCCTGGAATACGCCCAACAGATCACCTGCATCGATACCTTCTACCAGCGCCAGGGGCTGGCTGCCTGCTATCTGCTCGAATCCGAAGGGGAAGCGGCCTTCATCGACACCGGCACCAGTAACAGTGTGCCCCAATTGATGGCGGTGCTGGAACAGAAAGGGATCTCCCCTTCACAGGTCCGATATGTGATCCCCACCCATGTGCATCTGGACCATGCCGGGGGAGCGGGTAGTCTGATGAGCCAACTGCCGAATGCCTCTCTGGTGATTCATCCTTACGGGGCCAAGCATCTGATCGATCCCTCGAAGTTGATCGCCGGCGCAACAGCCGTCTACGGTGAAGAAGCGTTCGAAAAGCAGTTCGGTCAATTGATCCCGATCCCGGAAGAGCGGGTCATCCAGGCGCCGGATGGCTTTCGTTGCCACTTCGGCAATCGGGAACTGCTCTGTCTCGACACCCCGGGACACGCGCGTCACCACATCTGCATTTTCGATGAACAGAGCCGCGGCCTGTTCACCGGTGACACCTTCGGGCTCTCCTATCCCGAACTCAGCGGCACACAGGGTCCCTTTATCGTACCCACCACCACACCAATCCAACTCGATCCGGACGCCTGGTATGAGACCCTGGACCGATTGATGGAGCTGAAGCCAGAAAAACTCTACCTCACCCACTTCGGTGAAGTCAGTGAACCAGAGAAACTGGTCGGACAACTGCGTCAGCATCTGCAGGAGTTCACCACCATTGCGCTGGCCGCAGTAGAGGAACCGGGAGAGCAAAGAAAAAGTGAGATAGAGCGCGCGCTACAGAAGTGGTTGCTGCAAAAGCTAGAGCAGAATGGCAACACCCTCGCAGCTGACAAAAGCCTTGAGCTGATGGCCATGGATCTGGACCTGGACGCCCAGGGCATCGAGGTCTGGCTGGCACGCCGGGAAGAGGCGGCAGCGGGGTAATTGTAAAGTCCGTAAATTAACGCCAGGAACCGCCAATAGCCTCAAAATAATCACAGGGCATGTTTATTTGTAGGGCTAATACAACCCCAAACACGATGACAATTTGCGACACTTATTTGCTTTCATTTGCGGACTTCAACAAAAACATCAACTGGGCGTAGATCCACTCTGATCCCAGGCAAATGTACAATCCAGTCTCGACAGTACATAGACCATCCCCTGCTCTCCATCCCCCATCATCATGGATAATGGCGTACGCTGATTGAACAGATGGTTGCGTTGACGCAACCAGCGCTTGCCCATGCTCGGATTGGTCGGATAGGTGGTACGCAACGCATCATTGATTCTGACCAGATAGTCGATCCGCTTCATCATTTCCGGGCTTTCGGGAAAGGCCTTGTTATGTCGATATTGCGCCATCTGGCGCGCCTTGCCGTTGATATCCAGGAGCGACATCATCTCTTCACTATGCAGCCCCCAGTTGTCGAACAGATTCATCACCCCCCGGGTGATTGCTAGACGGTCATCGATTGAAACAGCGCTATTCTGTTGGGTGGTTTCACTCATGTCGGCTATTACCTACTATTTAACTTGGTTTTTGTCAGTCTAACACGATTGATCCGGTTAAAACCCAAGGGAAACCAAGGTAATTCAGAATTCCATTCAAGCCTCGCTCTTCCATAACGAATGCCACCAGCGTTTGCGGTTGTTGGGCATCGCCACCGCCGGCAGATCGACCGGCCGGATCTTGCTCAACACCCAGCCAGGCAGAGGTGGATTGTCACTGTAGCCGCATGAGACGCCGAGATTGTTCGGATCATAGATCTTGATGAATGACGGTTGTTGCAGATCATCCGCATAGACGATACCGCAGTACTCCTCATTATGCTCACGTCGCAACAACTCATCGATGCTTTCGACGAATGTCAGCAACCTCGATTCATCAGAGGGAACCTCGGGTGGCGGTTCGCCAACCGCATAGACATACCAACCCCCGGCGGCATCGTCTCTCAACACCTGCCAAAGAGTATCCAGCTGATGCCAACGCAACGCGGAAGTGAAACTGCCTTTGAAGGCCTTTAAAAAATTATCCTGTTCGTTCATCACCACACCACTAAGAGAATGGAAACTCCGCATCAAAGCGGACGATGGCCAGGTATCTTACCCACGGGGAGGCCCGCACCGGTATTACCAGCATGAGTTTCCTGTCCGATCATGGGTATAATGGCCCTTTGCCTCTGCCGGTTACAACCCATGACGACTGATAGCCATACCCTTTTCGAATCAAACCTGGACCTGAAGCTGCTCAATCGTGGCAAAGTACGTGATATCTATGAGGTGGATGATCAGCATCTGTTGATCGTCACCAGTGACCGTCTATCAGCATTCGATGTGGTCCTGCCACAACCCATCCCCGGCAAAGGCGAGGTCCTCACCCGGGTGGCTAATTTCTGGTTTCAGCGAACCGAGTCATTGATTCCAAACCATCTGGCGAAACTGCAGCTTTCTGACATCCTGGCAAACCCGGATCAGCGCAACAGTCTGGGTGACAGATACATGATCGTGCGCAAGCTCAAGCCGCTGCCGATCGAAGCGATCGTACGGGGTTACCTGATCGGCTCCGGTTGGAAGGATTACCAACTCAATCAATCGGTCTGCGGCATCCCCCTGCCCACCGGTCTGCAGCAGGCGGACCGTCTACCCGAAGCCATCTTCACCCCATCCACAAAAGCGGATGTGGGGGATCACGATGAAAACATCGATTTCAGCCAGACTGAAAATCTGCTTGGCCGTGAGCTGGCGGCACAAGTGAAGGAGACCAGTCTGAGCATCTATACCCAGGCGGCCGACTACGCGTTGAGCAAAGGCATCATCATTGCCGATACCAAATTTGAGTTCGGTCTGGATGATGATGGACAGTTGCATTTGATCGATGAGGCACTGACACCGGATTCATCGAGATTCTGGCCGGCAGACAGCTATCGCCCCGGAACCAGTCCGGTCAGCTTCGATAAACAGTTTGTCAGAGATTACCTGGAGACCCTGGATTGGGATAAGACCCCGCCGGGCCCTGAACTGCCCCAGGAGGTCATCGACAAAACCGCTGAAAAGTACCGTGAGGCAGAAACACGCCTGACCGGTAAATAGATTTGGATTCAGCCGACAATCGCCTGGCTTTGATAACTGCGGATATCACCCGACCAATCCGCTACACGAACTACCCGGGTCAGTCTAGATGCCGCAGAGTTATCAGACTGTAGGCAGCCATGTAACGCTACAAGGCTGTTATCCTGAGAAAGAGTTGAGACTTATCAATCAAAGACTACGCTTCAAGAATCCAATTCGTATTTTGGATCTATAATTTAAGCTAAGATATGAGCTTTAACCATGAGCACTCTGACAGGTTCAGAGCGGATTACTGCAGCTATATGAAGCGACTCAATTTTGATATGCCGTATTGTATTGACCACGGCGATTCATTGATCAATCTTATACCTTCTCATCAGTTCAGTCGCACACACTGTGCCACTGATTCCAGTCGATGAATGATCGACCAGGACAGATAGAATACTTCAGTCGAAAATAATATTAGGCAAGACCAGATTGAGCTTATACACTTCTGAGGATATGACAAAAGATTATAACAAAGCAGCCCGGGTAGTGATCTACACTACGTTGAGGTGCCCCCATTGTCTCCATTTAAAGCGTTGGCTGAAACGAAACAACGTACCCTTTCTAGACTTCAATGTGGCCAAACCCGGCAAGATCCAGAAAAAGTTTTTTGAGATCGGTGGTAAAAGCGTACCGCTGATCCTGGTCGGCAATCAAAAATTCGAGGGATTCAATCCCAATCGACTGAAAAAAGCACTGGAACTTGAAGGACTGATGTAGGCCGCACAACCGGGCCATCCCCTGGTGATGATTCCGGCAGAAAAAATAAAGGGGCCGAATGGCCCCTTTATCATCTACCGAATCAACGGCTAACCGAAAACCAAATCAGTTGATTTTCGGATCGAGTTCACCACTTTCGTAGCGAACCTGCATGTTCTCGAGAGAGATCGGAGTGATCTTCTCCGCCATCCCGGCAGAACCGAAGGCTTCATAACGTGCCTTACAGATATCCGACATCGCCTTGGTGGCCTCTTTCAGGAACTTGCGTGGATCGAAGTTGGACTTGTTGTCATTGAGGTGCTTACGAATCGAGCCGGTAGAGGCCATACGCAGGTCGGTGTCGATGTTGACCTTACGCACACCATGCTTGATACCTTCGACGATCTCTTCAACCGGCACACCATAGGTCTCACCCATATCACCACCATACTCATTGATGATGGCCAGCCAGTCCTGCGGTACAGATGAGGAGCCATGCATTACCAGATGGGTATCCGGAATACGTGCGTGGATCTCTTTGACCCGATCGATGGCCAGGATATCCCCTGTTGGCGGACGGGTGAACTTGTAGGCGCCGTGGGAAGTACCGATTGCGATTGCCAGGGCATCCACACCGGTCTTCTTGACGAAATCCGCCGCTTCATCAGGATCAGTCAGCAGCTGACTGTGGTCCAGGGTACCTTCCGCACCGATACCATCCTCTTCACCGGCCTGACCGGTTTCCAGGGAACCGAGACAACCCAGCTCACCCTCAACGGAAACACCGCCGGCGTGGGCAATATCGACCACCTTGGCTGTGGTATCCACATTGTATTCGTAGCTGGAAGGGGTCTTACCGTCGGTCATCAGGGAGCCGTCCATCATCACCGATGAGAAGCCTGACTGAATCGAACGCAGACAGACGGATGGTGAGGTACCGTGATCCTGATGCATACAAACAGGAATGTGAGGATACATTTCGGTTGCAGCAATGATCAGATGACGCAGGAAGGGTTCACCTGCGTAAGACCGGGCGCCCGCAGAACCTTGCAGAATGACCGGACTGTTGACGGCATCAGCTGCCTGCATGATGGCATGCACCTGCTCCATGTTATTAACATTGAACGCAGGCAGACCATAGCCGTGCTCCGCGGCATGGTCGAGTAGTTGGCGCAGGGAAATCAGAGCCATGATAGCCTCCTTGGTTTGTTTATATATACTCGTTACAACTTAATCACCACCCATTGGTGGTGACTTCAATCTTTATTTTTGTCGGCCAGCACATGCTCGCCGACACGCATTACTTTCATGATATTGGTTTGGCCTTCCACACCGGAGCGGTCGCCCTTGGTGATGATCACAAGATCATTCTCTCTGACCTCTCCACGGCGCAGCAACTCGTCGATCACCTCTTCATTGACCTGGGCAATGTCAGTGCTGGCCACATCGAAGCTGACCGGATAGACACCGCGATAGAGTGTCACTTTACGTCGGGTACGTACATGTCGGGTCAATGCATAGATCGGAATGTCGGAACTGATTCTGGACATCCATTTTACTGTCGAGCCGGATTCGGTCAGTGCGGCAATCGCTTTCACCCCAAGGTGATTGGCGGTGTACATGGTGGACATGGCGATGGCCTCATCCACCCGGCCGAAGACGCTGTCGAGTCTGTGACTTGAGCGCCGTGCAAGCTGGTGCTTCTCAGCTTCGACACACACCCGGTCCATTGCCTTGATCACTTTATGTGGATACTTGCCGACCGAGGTTTCGGCGGAGAGCATAACTGCATCTGTGCCATCGATCACTGCGTTGGCAACATCAAACACTTCAGCACGGGTGGGGATCGGATTCTCGATCATCGACTGCATCATCTGCGTCGCTGTGATCACCACCGAGTTCATCTCCCGGGCCTTTTTGATCATCTCTTTCTGCACAGCTGGCAGTTCGGCATCACCGATCTCAACACCCAGGTCACCACGGGCAACCATGATCACATCCGAAGCCTGGATAATCTCTTCAATGCAGTCCAGCGCCTCAGCGCGCTCAACCTTGGCTACGATACCGCCATTACCACCCGCCTCCTCCAGAAGGCGGCGCGCCTCAATCACATCATCCGCATTACGAACGAAAGAGACAGCGAGATAATCCACGTCGATCTCAGCGGCAAACAGGATATCCGCCCGATCCTTGTCGGTCAGTGCGGGTGCTGAAAGTCCACCGCCTTGTTTGTTGATCCCTTTGTTGTTGGAGAGCTTGCCGCCAACCACCACTTTGCAATGGACCTCTTTGTCGGTAACCTCAGAGACCCAGAGCTCAACAGCACCGTCGTCGAGCAACAGGGTATCACCACGGGAGACATCATTGATCAGTTCCGGATAGGTCAGCCCCACCCGTTCGTCATCACCCGCATCCAGCGGCAGCGACGCATCGAGGATGAATTGGCCGTTCTCTTCCAGTTCGGTATAGCCGTTCTTGAATTTGCCGATACGGATTTTCGGCCCCTGAAGATCCGCCAACACACCGATTTGACGACCACAGGCACGGGCCCGGTTACGAATCCGTTCCGCACGTTGTCTTTGCGAGTCGTGAGCATCGTGTGAAAGGTTGAGGCGAACGATATCCACCCCGGCGTGTATGAGCTTGTCGAGAACCTTTGGGTCATCCGTTGCCGGACCCAGGGTTGCTACAATTTTGGTTCTTCTAGGCATACCTATCCAATTACATGCTTGCTGCACGTTGTCTTGGGCCGGACCCCTGTCCGACCTCTGGTCAGTGGACATAGATCACTTGGCCGCGCAAGCTTCCAGCATCGCCACCGCAGGCAGGGTTTTACCTTCCAGATACTCGAGGAAGGCGCCACCAGCGGTTGAGATGTAGGAGACTTTGTTATAGATGTCGTATTTCTGAATAGCTGCGATGGTGTCGCCGCCGCCCGCCAGGGAGAAGCCATCGGAATCCGCGATCGCCATGGAGACGGTCTTGGTGCCTTCACCGAATTGATCGAATTCGAATACCCCGACAGGACCATTCCAGACAATGGTTCCAGCCTGTTTGATGATCTCAGCCAGCTCATTGGCACTGTCAGGACCGATATCGAAAATCATTTCATCATCAGCAACCTCACCGGCAGGCTTGAGTACTGCAGGCTCCTCTTCGGCAAAGTTTTTGCCGACCACCACATCAGTTGCGATTGGTATAATGGCGCCACGCTCTTTCATCTTTTCGATCAGAGCCTGAGCGGTGGGTACCAGATCATCTTCACACAGGGACTTACCCACATTGTGTCCGGTGGCCTTGAGGAAGGTATTGGCGATACCGCCACCCACTACCAGCTGATCGACCTTTTCTGACAGCGCTTCCAGCACGGTCAGCTTGGTTGAAACCTTGGATCCACCGACGATTGCCACCATCGGACGGGCCGGATTGGCCAGCGCCTTCGCCAGATTGTCCAGCTCATCGGCGAGCAACAGCCCGGCACAGGCAACCGGGGCAAACTTGCCAGCACCATGGGTAGAGGCCTGGGCGCGATGGGCGGTACCGAATGCATCCATGACATAGACATCACACAGGGCGGCATATTTCTGTGCCAGCGCTTCGTTATCCTTCTTCTCACCGGCATTGAAACGGACGTTCTCGAGCAGCACAACCTCACCTTCCGCCACGTCGAAACCACCATCCAGATACTCTTTGATCAGACGAACTGTGCCACCCAGTTTTGCAGACATGTCATCGGCAATCGGCGCCATCGAGTTCTCTTCTGAATAGACGCCCTCTTCCGGCCTGCCACGATGTGACATCACCATCACTTTCGCACCGGCTTTGGCGCAGTGTTCGATGGTCGGCATGGAAGCCGTGATACGTGCATCCGAAGTTACCTTACCGTCTTTAACTGGCACATTGAGATCAGCGCGGATCAATACGCGCTTGCCGGCAAGATCAAGATCGGTCAGCTTGATAAATGACATAACAGACTCCTGCTTCGATTGTAATTTTAAAATGTGAATTCTGAGTTATGGATTTTGTTGTTGCAGATTACAAAGCTGCAAAAAAATACATAACTCATGACTCACGCAGTGGAGTCACAGGGCAGGATTGAACCTGCCCTGTGAAGATCAGCACTTACTTAGAGACGTGCTCAACCATGCGCAGCATGTTGCAGGTGTAGCCATACTCGTTGTCGTACCAGGAGACAACTTTGACGAAAGTATCATCCAGTGCGATACCGGCGCCGGAATCGAAGATTGAAGGATTGGAGCAACCACGGAAATCGGTGGAAACAACTTTATCTTCGGTGTAAGCCAGCACACCGGCCAGATCACCAGACTCGGAAGCCGCTTTCATGGCAGCACAGATGTCATCGTAGCTGGCGCCACTGTTCAGTTCGACAGTCAGGTCGACAACAGAGACATCGGAGGTCGGTACGCGGAATGCCATGCCGGTCAGTTTACCGTTCAGCTCAGGCAGTACCTTACCAACCGCTTTGGCAGCACCGGTAGAGGAAGGAATGATATTTTCCAGGATACCGCGACCACCGCGCCAGTCTTTCATGGAAGGACCGTCAACAGTCTTCTGGGTAGCAGTTGCTGCATGTACGGTAGACATCAGGCCACGCTTGATGCCCCACTTGTCATTCAGCACTTTAGCCACAGGCGCCAGACAGTTGGTGGTACAAGAGGCGGCTGAAACAATCGCCTGTCCATCGTAGTTGTTGTGATTTACGCCATACACGAACATCGGGGTGTCATCTTTGGAAGGCGCACTCTGTACGACTTTTTTGGCGCCCGCGTCGATGTGCTTCTGACAGGTCTCACCAGTGAGGAAGAAACCGGTACACTCGATGACCAGATCAGCACCGATCTCATCCCATTTCAGATCAGCTGGATCGCGCTCAGCGGTGAGGCGAATCTTTTTGCCGTTTACAACCATGTTACTGCCATCGACAGAAATATCACCATCGAAATTGCCATGGACTGAATCGTACTTCAGCATGTAGGCCAGATAATCAGGTTCCAGCAGGTCGTTGATGCCGACGACTTCAATACCAGGGAAGTCTTTTGCGATAGCACGGAATGCCATACGGCCGATGCGGCCAAAACCGTTGATACCTACTTTGATAGTCATAGCGATTCTCCGTTATACATATATAGAATTGTCATTTGTCAGTGTTGCTGGGAGGCGCCTATCAGGCGCCTCCCAGCCATCAATCATTAAGCGGTCACTTCGTTGATCGCAGCGAGCACATTCTCAGCTGTGAAACCGAACTCTTTGAACAGTTCGCCCGCAGGTGCCGACTCACCGAAGTGATCGATTCCAATAACCTTGCCATTGATACCAACATATTTGTACCAGGCATCGGTCACAGCAGCTTCCACTGCCACACGCGCGGTTACCGCCGCAGGCAGAACAGACTCTTTGTAGGCTGCATCCTGCTCATCGAAGGCTTTGGTATTGGGCATGGAAACAACCCGAACCTGCTTGTCGGACTCGGCTGCCGCCTTGACCGCAAGATCAACTTCAGAGCCGGTGGCGATGACGATTGCGTCCGGTGTACCGTCACAATCGGCGATCACATACCCGCCCTTGGCGATATCCGCGATCTGCGCATCGGTACGATCCTGATGGGCCAGACCCTGACGCGAGAAGATCAGGCAGGTAGGACCAGTGCTTTTCTCTACGGCCGCTTTCCAGGCCACAGCGGTTTCCACCGCGTCACAAGGACGCCAGAGGTCCATGTTCGGCACCATACGCAGGGTTGGGATCTGTTCGACCGGCTGATGGGTAGGTCCATCCTCACCCAGACCGATGGAGTCGTGAGTATAGACAAAGATCGACTGGATCTTCATCAGCGCCGCCATACGCAGGGCGTTACGGGCATACTCGGAGAACATCAGGAAGGTGCCGCCGTAAGGGATGAAACCACCATGCAGCGCCACACCGTTCATGATTGCCGACATACCGAACTCACGTACACCGTAAGAGAGGTAGTTACCATCCACATTGCCGTCGGTAATCGACTTGGAGCCGGACCAGGCGGTCAGGTTCGAAGGCGTCAGGTCAGCTGAACCACCGAGGAATTCCGGCAGCAGAGGACCATAGCCGTTGAGGGCGTTCTGCGAGGCTTTACGTGTCGCCGGGGATTCCGCCTTGCCATTCACCTCAGCGATGAACTTGGCCGCCTCGGCTTCCCAGTTGTCCGGCAGATCACCGCTCATACGACGCTTGAATTCAGCAGCCAGCTCGGGAAAAGCAGCCTGATAGGCGGTAAACTTGTCGTTCCAGCCAGACTCAGCTTCCGCACCGGAGCTCTTTGCACTCCAATCGGCATAGATATCCTCAGGAATCACGAAGGCATCGTGTGCCCATCCAAGCTTCTCCCGGGTAGCGACAATCTCGTCAGCACCCAATGGGGCGCCGTGACAGTCGTGACTGCCAGCCAGGTTGGGTGAACCGAAACCGATGGTGGTCTTGCAGCAGATCAGGCTTGGCTTGTCACCTTCAGCCTTGGCCGCTTCGATGGCCTGGTTGATGGCGTCCGCATCATGGCCGTCCACATCACGGATCACCTGCCAGCCGTAAGACTCGAATCGTGCCGGTGTATCGTCGGTGAACCAACCTTCGGTCTCACCATCGATACTGATACCGTTGTCGTCCCAGAAAGCGACCAGTTTGCCCAGACCGAGGGTACCGGCCAATGAGCAGGACTCGTGCGAGATGCCTTCCATCATGCAACCGTCGCCCAGGAACACGTAGGTGAAGTGGTCGACGATATCATGTCCGGGCTTGTTGAACTGTGCCGCCAGAGTCTTCTCGGCCAGAGCCATACCAACACCGTTGGTGATGCCCTGTCCCAGCGGACCGGTGGTGGTCTCCACGCCAGGTGCGTAGCCATACTCCGGATGACCGGGTGTTTTCGAATGCAACTGACGGAAATTCTTAAGATCATCGATGCTCAGCTCGTAACCTGTGAGGTGCAGCAGCGAATAGATCAGCATCGAACCATGGCCGTTCGACAGAATGAAACGGTCGCGATCAGCCCAATCCGGATTGGCCGGATTGTGTTTCAGGTGGCTGTTCCACAGTACTTCGGCAATATCGGCCATACCCATGGGCGCACCTGGATGACCTGAATTGGCTTGTTGCACAGCATCCATACTCAGGGCACGAATGGCATTGGCGAGTTCTCTGCGTGAGGACATTGACCCCTCCTGATTTATTAATGATTTGTTAATCTGTTTCTAAGTCCTTTACGACTTAACTAGGCGGAAATCCGCTAAATTCTTTGTTTATCAACCCTTGCGTACCTGGTTATGCCGTCCCCTTTTCGCATACGGCAATGGTTAACCCGCTCGGGCAAAGGTTCGCTATTCTGACCCAAGCAGCAACCACAGAGCAAAGCAGCTTGCTTTAATGGCCGATAAGCTGGCTTGATGGAATGGGCTACACCTTCAATTTTCAAGTAAATTCATGAAGTTGGCTCTTCACACCACTTAATGGAACAGCCCATACTGGGTATCTGATCCTGAGGTCCTCGGCCCGACTCGGCAACCTGCTTCATCGCTTCAAAGAGGTCACGACGCACATTTGGGTCTGCCGCTTCCTTCTTACTTTCATCCAGTCTGCCCCGATATTGCAGTTTCAGGTCGGCGTTGTAGCCAAAGAAATCGGGGGTACATACCGCACCATAGGCCTTGGCAACCTGCTGAGTTTCGTCAATCAGGTAGGGAAAGGGAAAACCCAACCGCTCCGAGACCAGGCGCATGTTCTCGAATGAGTCTTCCGCATAATCGGTGGGATCGTTCGACATAATTGCCACAGCGTTCACACCCAGCGCTGCCAACTCCTTGGTATCCCTGATAATTCTGTCGATCACCGCCTTCACATAGGGGCAGTGGTTACAGATAAACATCACCAGCAGTCCTTTCTCTCCGGCGCATTGTTGCAGGGACCAGGTCTTGCCATCAACTCCGGGGAGTTGGAAATCCGGGGCCTCAGCATCAAAGTCACAAATCGGCGTCTGTAGGGATACCATTATTATTTCACACAATACATTGAATTGAATCGGGGTGGGGCATTATGCAAAAAGCGAGCTGGTGTGTAAAATCCCGTTTCGCTGAGCGTTGGCCGTCAATCTATAGATGTATCATCAAGTCGGTGGTACCTATGACATACAAATTATCAGGAATACCATGAGTAAAGAGTTTATTTTCACCTCGGAATCTGTCTCTGAAGGACACCCGGACAAGGTTGCTGATCAGATATCGGACGCCATGCTGGATGCGATCCTGGCCCAGGATCCCCATCCGGATCGAGCTCGTGTGGCCTGTGAAACACTGATCAAGACCGGTGCGGTTATCGTTGCCGGAGAGATTACCACCGAGGCGTGGATCGACCTGGACGACCTGGTCAGAGAGGTGGTTTGTGATATCGGTTACACCAGTTCCGATGTGGGTTTTGATGGTTCAACCTGTGCCGTTATGTCTCTCATCGGCAAACAGTCGGCCAACATTGCCCAGGGCGTCGACCGGGCTGCACCGGAAGAACAGGGTGCCGGTGACCAGGGAATGATGTTCGGCTATGCCACCAATGAGACCGATGTCTTGATGCCCGCCCCCATCACCTATGCCCAGCGGCTGGTGAAACGGCAGTCGCAGATCCGTAAGTCGGGCATACTCCCCTGGTTGCGCCCCGATGCCAAAAGCCAAGTGACCCTGCAGTATGAAGATGGCAAAGTCAGCGGTATCGGTGCGGTGGTGCTCTCAACCCAGCACGATCCGGATATCGACTACAAACAGCTGCAGGAAGCGGTGATGGAGAACATCATCCAGCCTGTGCTGCCCAAGGAGTGGCTCGACAGATGCCCTCAGGAGAAGATCCACATCAACCCGACCGGCAGCTTCGTGATCGGTGGTCCGGTGGGCGACTGTGGCCTCACCGGGCGTAAGATCATCGTCGATACCTATGGTGGTGCCGCCAGACACGGCGGCGGCGCCTTCTCCGGCAAGGATCCCTCAAAAGTCGACCGCTCTGCCGCCTATGCGGGCCGCTATGTGGCCAAGAACATCGTCGCCGCCGGACTGGCCGAGCGCTGTGAAATCCAGATCTCCTATGCGATCGGTGTGGCAGAACCCACCTCGATCATGGTCGAGACCTTCGGTACCGGCAAGATAGCGGATGAGGCGATCTCCGCTCTGGTGCGTCAACATTTCGACCTCAGACCTTACGGTATTCTGAAAATGCTCGATCTGTTGAACAGCGACACGATCAAATACCGCAAAACCGCCGCCTACGGCCACTTCGGCCGTGAGGATGAAGGTTTTACCTGGGAGAACACCGATAAGGCGGAAGCGCTGCGAGCGGACGCAAAACTCTAACCAGAGAGTAGACTTTAGAGCTTCCATGCCGAGGAGCGCTGCAACGGATTCGATTCCGCCAGGCTCGGCATGAAGGTTGAAACAACATGACAAACCGCGCTCACTCACGATATTCAGGAGATGACTACCATGAGTGAGTTCACCGACTACAAAGTAGCTGATATTTCACTGGCCGATTTCGGCCGCCGGGAGATTGCCATTGCCGAGACAGAGATGCCCGGTCTGATGGCAATCCGCGAAAAGTATGCCGCCGAACAACCCCTCAAAGGCGCGCGCATTACCGGCTCCCTGCACATGACCATACAGACCGCTGTGCTGATCGAAACCCTGGTTGCGTTGGGCGCCCAGGTGCGTTGGTGTTCCTGCAACATCTTCTCCACCCAGGACCATGCGGCGGCGGCAATCGCCGCCCAGGGCATTCCGGTCTACGCCTGGAAAGGCGAATCCCTGGAAGAGTACTGGTGGTGTACCGAACAGGTACTCAACTGGCCGGACGGCGAATCGCCGAACATGATCCTCGATGATGGCGGCGACGCCACCCTGCTGGTACACAAAGGAGTCGAATACGCCGACGCGGGCGCCGTACCCGAACCCAAGGCGGACGATGCGGAAGAGTGGCAGGTGATCCTCGGCGTGCTCAAACGCAGCCTGGAGGAGGACCCCAAGCGCTATCACCGGATGGCTGAATCGATCAAAGGCGTTACCGAAGAGACCACCACCGGCGTGCATCGCCTCTACCAGATGATGGAACAGGGTACCCTGCTGTTTCCCGCCATGAACGTCAACGATTCGGTGACCAAGTCGAAATTCGACAACCTCTATGGCTGCCGTGAGTCTCTGGTGGACGGCATCAAACGGGCAACCGATGTGATGATTGCCGGAAAGATCGCACTGGTAGCCGGCTATGGGGATGTAGGCAAGGGCTGTGCCCAGTCTCTGCGTGGTCTGGGGGCGACGGTCTGGGTCACGGAGATCGATCCGATATGCGCCTTACAGGCGGCGATGGAGGGTTATCGTGTGGTCACCATGGAAGAGGCTGCACCACAGGCGGATATCTTCGTCACCACCACCGGTAACTTCAATATCATCACCCATGATCACATGGCTGCCATGAAGGACCAGTCGATCGTCTGCAATATCGGCCACTTCGACAATGAGATCGATATTGCCGGTATCCGTGACTACCAGTGGGAAGAGATCAAACCCCAGGTGCATCACGTCATCTTTCCCGATGGCAAGCGGATCATCCTGCTGGCGGAAGGACGACTGGTCAACCTGGGCTGCGCCACCGGACATCCCAGCTTTGTGATGTCCAACTCCTTCTCCAATCAGGTTTTGGCGCAGATCGAGTTCTTCACCCGCTCAGGTGAGTATGAGAACAAGGTCTATGTGTTGCCCAAGAAGCTCGACGAAGAGGTTGCCAGGCTCCATCTCACCAAGATCGGCGCGAAACTGACGACCCTCTCCCAGGATCAGGCTGACTATATCGGCGTGCCCGTTGAAGGCCCCTATAAGCCGGACCACTATCGCTATTGAGCACACTGGCCTTTAAGGGACCGGTGAAGAGGAGCAATCCTCTCGGCCGCTCCACTGCTCATGCGTATAACCCTCATACGGTAACTGCTTGTCATGAACGAACAAACAAAACAACAGATTTTCAGCTTCGAACTCTTTCCGCCGAAGACGGAGAAGGGGATGGAGAACCTAAAAACCAATGTACAACAGCTGCAGGAGCTGAATCCTGCATTCTTTTCGGTCACCTATGGTGCAGGCGGCTCGACCCAACAGCGTACCTTCGATACGGTCGACTGGCTGGTTGAGCAACGGATCGACACCGCCCCTCACCTCTCCTGCATCGGTGCGGATGAGGATGAGATCCTGGAGATACTGGCCCGTTACAAAGCCCAGGGGATCAATCGGCTGGTGGCGCTGCGTGGCGACCTGCCCTCCGGCACCGGGCTCGGCGGTCTGGGTGAACTCAATCACGCCAATCAGCTGGTCTCGCTGATTCGCCAACAGTTTGGTGACTATTTTCACATTGAGGTGGCCGCCTATCCCGAGTTCCATCCCCAGGCAGCCACCCCGCAACAGGATCTGCAGAACTTCAAACGTAAGGTGGAAGCCGGGGCTAGCAGTGCCATCACCCAGTATTTCTACAACGCGGATGCCTATTTCAGGTTTATCGATGAGTGCCAGCGTCTGGCCATCGAGATTCCCATTGTGCCGGGCATCATGCCGATCACCAATTTTGCACAGCTGGCAAGATTCTCGGACAGTTGCGGGACCGAAATCCCCCGCTGGTTGAGAAAACGGCTGGAGAGTTACGGCGATGATCTGGACTCGATCCGCAATTATGGCATCGAGGTCGTCAGCGACCTGTGTCAACGCCTGCTGGCCGGTGGGGCGCCCGGACTCCATTTCTACACCATGAATCGCTCCGCCCAATGTCAGCAGATCTGGCAGGCGTTGGGATTGTAGATCACCACTACCGGAGTCTGGCTGATTACCTACGCCGATGACTCCGCTACCCGGTTGAGACCTCATCGCGGGTTTCAACCGGTAGTACTGATGCGGCGTGTCTCAATCACTGCCCCCGGATTACGCCATCCGAGAACAGCCTATTGATAACTGACGCCATGGTTGATAAACGGCTTCAGAATGGATGCCCAGAGCATTTCAGCACCCTTGTCATTGAGGTGATTGTCATCGCTGTAGATCAGTGCGCCATCGATCCGGGTCGCACAGACCACATCTGTACAAAACAGGGATTTTGCATCCAGCAGACTGTATTCATCACCCTTCAACAGATCCATCAGCGTCTCCTCCTCGATATGCCAGGCACTGATCTTGGACTTCGACACGGCATCACTTTTGAACAGGTTTCTGTAGCTGAACCAGCCATAATCCGGTATCTGTGAAACAACCAGAACCTCACTGTTGCTGGAAATTCCATCAATCGTCCTTTCAAAGGCCTCTTTCAGAATACGCATTCGCGTCTTCACTGAACCGACCACCTCTTCTTCGACAGTATGATCATCAACGATCAAGTGATGAGCGGGCTGGTTTTCACCATCCCGGATCCAACCTTTGAGATAGAGCGTCCAGCGGCCGACCAACACCACCAGGTCAGGCTCAATGCCATTGATGTAGTCAAGATACGACGACATGATCTTCGTGTTGTTACAGTTCACGGAGTTGGTCAAATCATCAAAACGTTTTACCCCGAGCAACGGCGGACAACCACCATGGGTAATGTTGATGATCGTTGCGCCTTCAATGTCGGGGGTCGTGGTGCGCAGCATATGCGAGTGTGAGTCTCCCCAGATCACAATCTTATAGGCGCCGTCACCGATTCGTTTACAGCTGGTATCGCCCTGTATAACCTCAAAACCTTCGCAATCCACCAGTGGCGATGCGGGCTCCCTGATATACTCATTGCTCCACTCCGGATGGGCGATCTGCAGGTAACTGGGATACAACTCCAAACGCCCGAACAAGCCGACAACGAAAAGCGCCGACAAGGCCATGGCGCTGACACCCAACACCCTTTCCGCTTTTAGATTTGAAGTCCTGAACGGCCTTTCGACATACTTCCAGGAGAGGTATGAGAGGGGGAAAACCAGTAACACCGTCAGCAGGCGGAAGGGTTCAGCCTCAAACAGATAGCTGTATTTCAAAAAAGCGATGATCGGCTGATGCCATAAATAGGCACTGTATGAGATCAACCCGATACCGACAACCGGCGCCAAACCAAGCATCCGCTTCGCCAGCGTGCCGCTGTTTGCAAACAGTATCAGCAGAACCGTACCGATCACCGGGATCATGGTATAAAAACTGGGCGTCGGTGTGGTCGCATCAAAACTGAAAACCGCGTAGCTGATGAGCAACAAACCCAGCAGACTCATACTCTGTTCAAGGTGAGGCGAGGATGGCTCTGTTTTGTGGTTCAAGTAGAAGGCACAGAACACCCCGAACAGCAATTCCCAGCCTCGTGCGGGCAACAGAAAGAAAGCCGCTCCCGTTGCGTTATAGGCACCCCATTGGGCAATCCCCAGGCTGATCACACACATTACCGCCAGGCTGACCAAGAGTGGCTTTCTGCCATAGGGCCAGACGGCCATCAAAAACAGCGGGAAGAGGATGTAGTACTGCTCCTCAACCGCCAGACTCCAGGTATGCAACAACGGTTTAAGCTCAGAGGCGGTATCGAAATAGCCGCTTTCAAGCCAAAACAGGATATTGGATGAGAAGGTTGCCACGCCCAACAGGCTGTTGGCATACGAGTCGAAATGGCTGGGGGTCAGCATCACCCAGGCGAAAGGCAGGCTGCAGAGGGTTACCAGGATCAGCGCAGGCAGGATACGCTTTGAGCGTCGTACATAGAAGGTCTTGATACTGAACCGGCCGGCCTGCAGATCATTGAGGATGATTGATGTGATCAGATAACCGCTGATCACAAAGAATACATCGACGCCAACGTAGCCGCCGCTGAACAGCTCATACCCGGCATGAAAGAAAATCACGGGAATGACGGCAATTGCTCTTAAGCCATCGATTTCTTTACGGTAATTCAAAATCTATCCCTGATCTTTCAGAAGCTATAACTTCTGAGACTTCTAACAACAGAATTTCGATCGTTCATTTGGCTACAACAGGAGATTAATTCATCTGAAACTACCGTGCATCATCGGGAAAGCGCTAGTAACAATTTCACTTTCACGATAGATCGACTGGCATTATCCACCAGACTGTGGCAAGTGAACAATATTTATACTGAGTCTGGGGAACTAACCGCCTCAGCTCGGTACAGGCAACCAATGCTTGGAGTTGAGTCGTCCGCTGAGATGTCGTTCGATGATACCATCAAGCTCTTCAGGCTCCACCGGCTTGGTCAGAAATCCATCCATACCGACCCGGATGCAGTGCTCCATCATATCCTCAACACTGTTCGCCGTCAGTGCATAGATCGGCATATAGCGACTCTGCGACTCTCTCTCCCGATAGAGGCGGGTGAATTCGATACCATCCACATCGGGCATACAGAGATCGACAAAGGCCAACTCATACTCTTTCTCGTTTAACGCCTGCAAAGCCTCTTTGCCGCTTTTGGTCACTTTGACACGGTGCCCGCGCTGCTTCAGTAGTGTGGCCATCACCTTTGAAGCGATCGCATTGTCATCCGCGAGCAGCACATTGATCGAGCGGTTGTTACTGGTTTTTTCCAGTAGCGCTTCAGCCTCCTGGTTCTGTTCCTGATGTGGCACCAATAGTTCCATCACCACCTTGGCAAACTCAGTGCAGAGAAACGGCTTGATCAGTAACGGTGTATTGATCGAGGTATAACTCAGGTTCTGGGTGCGATAGACAGCCAACACCATGGGTATCGAGGGCTCAATCGTATTGACGCAACGGATCACCTGCTTAATCGAGCTGTCACTGAAGGAGTCACACACCAGCACCAGATTGACATCACCACTCAATTGCCGGCAGAAAGCGTTCAATTCCATCGCCGCCAATGTCTCCATTTCAAGCTCATCGGCAAATTGCAGATGCAACTGCAGCGCATTTGGGTCCTGATCGTAAATCAGCACCTTCTTACCCTTCAGCAAAGGGTACCTCCGGGTCATCGGTACGACCGGTTGTGGCGGGCTATCGACCTCCTCACCAAGCAACGGCAGCTGGACGCTGAACTTGGTTCCCTCCCCCAGCCTGCTGACCACATTCACCCGCCCCTTCATCAATCCTGTCAGATCACGGATCACCGATGTACCGAGCCCGGATCCCTCATAACGCCGCTGCTGACTGGCACTCTCTGACTGCCAGTAGGCATTGAATATCTCGGCGAGTTTATCCTCCGGTATGCCGATACCACTGTCCTCGACTTCAAACAGAATGTGTCTGGTCGGTACATTGGCATCCGCCTCTGCCAGCGTTACCCGCAAGCAGACATACCCATGATCGGTGAACTTGATCGCATTGCCCACCATATTGAACAGGATCTGGGTAACTCTGAGACGATCACCATAGAGCTTCTGCGGAATCTCCGGATCTACCCAGCAATACATCTCCAGCTTTTTACCCTGGGCCTCTGAGGCCAGACTCGAGGAGATGTTTTTCACCAGTTCATGCAGATCGAACCAGTCACTGGTCAACTCCAGTTTGTTGGCGTCAATCTTGGAAAGATCCAGCACATCACTGATCATCGATCTGAGCAAGCGGACAGAATCATTGATCGATTGCACATACTCCTTCTGCTCTGCATCCAGTGGGGTGTTCTGCAGTAACCTGGCCATGCCCATCACGCCAACCAGCGGAGTACGCAGTTCGTGGGTCATGGTGGCGAGAAAGTTACCCCTGGCCTGCTTGGCCAACATCGCCTCCCGTCTGGCCTTGTGTAACTGCCTGAGCAGGATGTACTGATAAGCGGGGATAACCAACAGCAGCAGTACAAACACGAAGGCTTCGAAGATATGGACCTGCCACTGTTGCAGATAGGTCAGAACCATAGCGTAGGAGAGAAAACTCAAGATCGACGCAATCATCAACGGCCTGGCGCCATACCTGATTCCGTAGGAGATGTAGATCCAGTGATAGATCAGATAGAACGGACTGAAAGCATCCGAGGTCAGGAGTATCGCCAGGCTGGTTGCACTGATATCGATAATCAGATCGATCTCAACCCGGTAGGGCACCTTCGGCCAGATGACGATGCTGACCAGGAGCAGAACGAAGTAGGTGAAGTAGGAGGTGTAGAGGGTAACGAACAGCTGCAAATCGACAGAGTAGTAGTTGGTTTGGATCGCAAACCACATCGAAAGGAAACAGAAAAGCCAAATTCCCAGCCGTACGAGCGCTTGCTGGTACTCCGAATTGGCTAACAGCCTTGACTCGAAGAATCTCTTAAGCATCAAATAGTATCCCTGGATGCAGACCAAAGCGACACGGTTTGTTGTGCCATTCCAGCTTCAGATACCCCGGATCCACTTTGCAGATCACAACCATCCCTTCAAACTCCGTTCTACATATTTCGCACATTTTTTAATCCGGACAAGAATTAAATGCACTTTATTTATCCACTTTGTGGATAAATACTCACAAATCCATCAGTCTATCCCCTGTTTATAGGATATTCCCGTTTTTTGCAGAAGATCAATTTTATGGTTTTTCCGATCCCGATGCGAAAACTCAGTGAGTTACCAGGCCCATACCCGGCTAACCCATGGCACAGGGAATTGCGCATTCACAGCCAGCAACTATCATCTTACTGGGAGTTATCCACCGGTCCTGCCCTGGGAAAAGTATGGACTTTCTCCTCAAATCAGCTTCCAGTCAACATTAACCCCTTAAAATAAATACTAAATTTAGGTTTCCAAGATGTACATTAAGAGCCCCGCAGAACACATCCACGAGAACAGCCTCAAACCTGAAGAGCGGAGATCCGTGAAGCGCCGCCATCTGATCTACTACCTGAGAGTCTGGCGAACCGAAGATAATACGCCCTTGGGACAGGTGGTTGATATCAATTCCCAGGGGTTGATGCTGATCGGTGAAAAACCGATTCCAACCGGTGAGGAACTGAATTTGAAAATTCATCTTCCTGATGGTGAAGAAGAGATCAAGTTCTTGAATTTCAAAGCCATATGCAGATGGAGTTCAAAAGATATCAACACCGCATTCTACGATTCGGGTTGTGAATTCGTTGATCAGTCCGCCGAAAAAATCGAAAGGTTGCAGCAACTGATCGAGGAGTATGGCTTCAGCGATTAATTGACTGGTGACCAGAATGCAGAGATTGCCGCGACTCCTTGGGCACCCTTGAGAATGGCATTCGGCAGATCATCTGCCGACAGACCACCGAGGGCGTATACCGGCAGGTTGACCTGGTCCACCAGGTCGGCGAAACGAGACCAACCCAGGCTGGCAGCCTGGGGATGAGTTGTGGTCTTCTGCACTGGCGAAAGCAGCACATAGTCCAGACCGGCACGCTCCGCCATCTGCAACTCATGCAGATGATGACAGGAGGCACCAATCAACTTGGCCCCATCAGGTCGCCGGGAGAGTGACGCCAGCTGGTTGGCTGTAAGATGCAGACCGTCAGCTTCAGACTGCCAGCCCAACACCCCTTGAGGGCGATTGACAAGCAGCTTGACACCTCTGGCACGACACACAGGAAGCAGCTTGGCCAGCAGCTGCCGATAAGCGCTATCGGATAAAGGATGAGCTCTCAGCTGAACCAGCTCTATACCACCCTCGATCGCCATGGAGAGGTGTTTCAGAAATTCTTCGGGCCGTTCAGCATCTGCCCCGGTAATCATGTAACGTTGCGGCAGCTTCAGGGCGGTGATCACCGGTCGATCGGCCGCTGGAAAAGACTCAGGCTGCATATCAGCAGGTGAAAGCCATTGCAGAGGCTGACCTTCAAGACCCCTGGCCTCACCCCGATAGGCGCTGACCCGATAGAAATCGAGCACCACATGACGATCCTCGTAGTCATGCCGGATCCTGATCAGTGGTTCAGTCGCCAGCGGCACAATCCCCAGCTCCTCTTCAAGCTCCCGGGAGAGCGCTGCAGCGGCTGTCTCCCCTGCCTCAAGCTTACCGCCGGGAAACTCCCACAAACCACCCTGGTGGGTATTTTCAGCCCGTTGGCTGATCAATACCCGGCCAGACTGATCGAGGATTGCAGCGGCTGCGACATGGATCTTCATGAGTGTTAGCCCGTTGAAAGTTTGGATCCAACACCGGGGCTTTTAACTGCGGTATTCGGCGTTGATCTTCACGTAGTCGTAGGAGAGATCGCAGGTCACCACTTTGGTCGTGGCGCTGCCGCGACCCAACTCGACCCGAATGGTGATCTCACTCTGCTGCATCACGGCCTGGCCAGCCGCTTCCGTGTAGTCGTCCGCCCGGCCTCCCTGACGCACGATGCAGACATCACCCAGCCAGATCTCAATCGTGTCGATCACCAGATCCTCGATGCCGGCACGGCCCACTGCGGCCAGAATTCGCCCCCAGTTTGGATCCGATGCGAACAGCGCCGTCTTGACCAGTGGCGAATGAGCGATGGTATAGGCTACCTCTCGTGCCTCTGATTCGCTGGCGGCCCCGTTGACCTCCACATCCACCAGCTTGGTTGCTCCCTCCCCATCGGCCACGATCGCTCGGGCAAGTTCCATACAGAGGTCGAGCACCGCATCCGCCAGCTGCTGATAGAGGGGTGAATCGGCATCGCTGAGTGGTGGCAGGGAAGAAGCACCGGTGGCAATCAATACACAGGCATCATTGGTCGAGGTATCCCCATCGACCGTAATACTGTTGAAGGAGGGCTTCACAGCCCGATCGAGGCAGCTTTGCAGCAACTCCCGGGATACCGCCAGGTCAGTTGCAAGATAGGCCAGCATGGTTGCCATATCGGGCCGGATCATGCCCGAGCCTTTGGCCATACCGGTAACCCGGACGGTCACTCCATCCACCTGAAAACTGCGGGAAGCCAGTTTCGGTCGGGTGTCGGTGGTCATGATCGCCCGCGACGCAGACTCCCAGCCAGCCTCCGTGAGTGCCGCCAGGGCTTTGGGGAAAGCCAGCTGCATCCGTTCAACCGGCAGTGTCTCACCGATCACGCCGGTGGAGAAAGGCAACACCTGATGGGGCTCACAAGCGGCCAGATCGGCCAGTCCACGGCAGCAGTTGACGGCGTCATCCATCCCCTGCTCTCCAGTACCGGCATTGGCATTGCCGGAATTGATCAGCAGCAGTCTCGGACTCCCCTGACGAAGATGCTGCTTGGCCAGGTGCACGGGAGCGGCACAAAAGGCATTGCGGGTAAACACCGCAGCACATTGCGCACCTTCCGCCAACTCCATCACCAGCAGGTCATCCCGGTCGGCATAGGATATCCCCGCCGCGGCAACACCCAGTCTTACGCCAGCAATCGTGTGGACGGAATCACTCATCTCAATTCAAGCGGCCGTGGCACTGCTTATACTTTTTCCCGGAACCACAGGGGCAGGGTTCATTGCGCCCGATCTTACGCCCATCCCGGACAAACGGTTGATGTGCCTCCTCCTGCTCAGGCGCCGGCTGTTCAGCTTCCGACTCGCCGGCCAGCCCTTCAAATGTCTCATGTTTGAACTCAAACTCATTGACCTGGGGCTGTTGCTCCTGCAGCGCCAGCTCTTCCGGCATCTGAACCTGAACTTTCGAAAGCAGGCTGACCACCTCCTGCTTGATACTCTCCAGCATGCCGGAGAACATGGAGAAGGCTTCCCGCTTATACTCCTGCTTGGGGTTTTTCTGCGCATAACCACGCAGGTGAATGCCCTGTCGCAGATAGTCCATGGCAGCCAGATGCTCTTTCCAGTGACTATCCAGGGTCTGCAACATCATCGCCTTTTCAAACTGGCGCATGTTCTCGTCACCCACCAGGGTCTGTTTCTCCTGGTAGCTGGAGGAGAGCCTATCGAGGATCTTCGCCTTCAAGGTCTCTTCATGCAGATCACTGTCATCATCCAGCCACTGCTGTAGCGGCCATTCACCACTGAATGTTTCGGCCAGGGCTTCACTCAATCCAGGCACATCCCACTGCTCTTCGATGGAGTCCCGGGGAATGTGGGCATGAAAGACTTCATCCAGCACATCTTCACGCAGCGCCGAGATGGAACTGGAGACATCCGAGGTATCCATCAGATCGTTACGCTGCTCGTAGACCACCTTACGCTGATCGTTGGCCACATCATCATATTCGAGCAGTTGCTTACGAATATCGAAGTTACGCCCTTCGACCTTGCGCTGGGCATTCTCGATCGCACGGGAGACCCAGGGGTGTTCAATCGCCTCGCCTTTTTCCATACCCATCTTCTGCATCAGTCCGCCAACCTTGTCGGAGGCGAAGATACGCATCAGGCTGTCTTGCAGAGAGAGATAGAAACGACTCGAACCCGGATCACCCTGACGGCCGGAACGTCCACGTAGCTGGTTGTCGATGCGTCGTGACTCGTGACGCTCGGTACCGATCACATGCAGGCCGCCGGCCTCCAATACCTGTTTGTGAACCTTTTTCCACTGCGCTTTATAGTCTTCCACCGTCGCGGGATCAGGGTTATCCCCGAGTGTTTCCAACTCAGTATCCAGATTACCGCCGAGTACGATATCGGTACCACGACCCGCCATGTTGGTGGCGATGGTAACGGCTCCTGGCACACCCGCCTGGGCAACGATTGCCGCCTCCTGTTCATGGTGCTTGGCATTCAACACCTTGTGCGGCACCTTGGCTTTCTCCAGCAACCCGGAGACCAACTCGGAGGTCTCGATGGAAGCGGTACCGACCAGCACCGGCTGGCCCCGTTTCACACAATCCTGGACATCTTCCAGGATGGCATCATATTTCTCTTCCGGGGTGAGGTAGACAAGGTCACCCATATCGTCCCGCACCATTGCCTGGTTGGTCGGGATCACCACCACTTCGAGACCGTAGATCTGTTGAAATTCAAACGCCTCGGTATCCGCTGTACCGGTCATACCGGAGAGTTTGTCATACAGCCGGAAGTAGTTCTGGAAGGTGATCGAAGCCAGGGTCTGATTCTCTTTCTGAATCTCCACCCCCTCTTTGGCTTCCACCGCCTGATGCTGTCCGTCGGACCAGCGACGCCCCGGCATGGTACGACCGGTAAACTCATCAACGATGACGATCTGACCATCCTTGACAATGTAATCCACATTACGCTGAAACAGCGCATGAGCGCGCAGTGCCGCATTGGCATGATGCATGAGGATGATATTGGCGCTGTCGTAGAGACTGGCACCCTCCTCCAGCAATCCGGCCTCGGTCAGCATCTCCTCCACATGCTGGTGGCCCTCTTCACTGAAGTAGACCTGCTTGGCCTTTTCATCCACCGAGTAGTCACCCGGACCAAAATCGGGCTTACCCTCTTCATTGGTGATCGGATCCTGGCGGGTCAGGCTTGGAATGATCTTATTCACAGCCATGTAGAGTTCGGAGGAGTCGTCGGTCGGCCCGGAGATGATCAGCGGCGTACGGGCCTCATCGATCAGGATCGAATCGACCTCATCGACGATGGCAAAAAACGGCGGACGCTGCACCCGCTGGTCGCTGCTGAAGGCCATGTTGTCGCGCAGATAGTCGAAGCCATATTCATTGTTGGTGCCGTAGGTGATATCGGCGGCGTAGGCCTCCTTGCGGGAGACCGGACGCAGATGCAGATAGCCTCCCTTGGCGCCATCATATTCGGGATCGTAGAGATAGGATGTACTGTCCGGCCCTGCACCACCGGATGAGTTGATCACCCCGGTGCTGAGACCAAGAAAATGGTAGATGCGCCCCATCCAGGCCGCATCACGTCGGGCCAGATAGTCATTCACCGTGACCACATGAACCCCTTTCGCCGGCAGGGCGTTGAGATAGGCGGCCAGGGTAGCCACCAGGGTCTTACCCTCACCGGTACGCATCTCGGCAATTTTGCCTTGATGGAGTACCATGCCGCCAATCATCTGCACATCGAAGTGGCGCATCTGCATGGTCCGTCGCCCGGCTTCGCGTACCACGGCGAAGGCTTCCTGCATCAGGCCGTCCAGATTCTCACCTGCATCCAACCGTGCACGGAAATCCACCGTTTTCTGCTTTAAGGCATCGTCTGAGAGCTGTTCGATTTCGGACTCCAGATTGGTAATCTGGGCGACCGTTTTTGTCATTCGTTTTACCAGCCGGTCATTACGGCTGCCAAAGATCTTTGTAAAGATTTTACTAACCATGAATCCTGGTTTCCGTGAGAATGCGAAATGTTTGCGATCATACAGCATGCCGTAGCGATGCAGAAGGATAAGCTGATCATCTCAGGCTGGATCGCGTTCAGCCTGCGTCCCCTATGTGGGGATTGGCGCTCACAAATTCAACCACAGCGATAAACAATCCATCGGCAGAGAGGATTGCAGACAGCTCAAAGTCTTAAGCGGAAACAGAATGTGACATCAGTGGATGTCGACAGGGAAAATCAAGCAAGCGGATCTTCAGCCCTTATCGCGTTTCGACAGGATATATTTCGTGGGGTCGACAATCTTGCCGTTTCGTACCACCTCGAAATGGACATGAGGCCCTGTGGAGCGGCCGGTAGAGCCCATTTTGGCAACCACCTCTCCCTGCTTCACCCGATCGCCAATCTCAACCAGGATCTCTGCATTGTGCCCGTATCGGGTGACGTAGCCTTTGCCATGGTTGATCTCGACCAGTTTACCGTAACCATAACGATCATCGGCCCAGGTCACTACTCCGGCAGCCACCGCAACCACATCGGATCCCGATTTGCCGGCGAAATCCATACCTTTGTGCATCGCACGTTTACCGGTAAACGGATCATTGCGCATACCGAAGTAGGAGGAGATCCAGCCTTTTTTCACCGGACGACCCGCCGGATGAACGGAATTCTCCAGATTTGAGTTCATGATCAGGTCTTCCACCAGATTGAGTTGCTGATGACGATGCTCGATCATCGCTTCAAGCTGCTCCATCTCGTGCAACAGATCAGGCAGCGCCGATGCCTCGCTCACGGATGAGATCCCATTCGGACCACCCAGGGCAGGAAGTGCTTCAAAACTGAACTCCCCTTTATCCAATCCACCGATCGTGACCAGTCGCTCACCCAGTGCATCGAGACGCAACAGTTGGGACTGAATCTGGCCGACACGAATCGCCAGGGCATCGATGCCACTTTGGGTATCGATTTTCATATCCTGCAGGGTCTGACGCTCCTTGGCAAAGCTGTTCTCCAGACTGGTCACCAGCTGGTGTTCTGGAAACTCCGTATCACTGACGCCCATTTGGTAGCCCGTCCACAACATGGCCACACCAAACAGCAGACCCAATAGCAGAAAAACCCCCGGCATCAGCCACCTGGAGGCGAGATCGTAATCTTGTACAGCACCGCGTAAGTATATGAATTTCATAGCAAAAAATACTTAAAGAACTGACCCTGTCAATACATTTCTTCGGTCAAAAACTCTCGAACTTTACCACTTTCCGGGCAAAATGTGATGTTTTTTCTTTAAAACTGCTCTAAGCTCGCGCTATGAAATCGGTCAGGAACATTGTTGGCAGCAACTCAACTCCAGCAAAACTGGGCAAAAGAGTGGCTGACTACGAAGCACTCTGCAAGATGGTCAGGTCCAACCTGCCAGCCCCTCTCGACCAGCAGCTGAAGGCCACCGTACTGCAAGCGGGCGTGCTCAGTCTGTTCGTCTCTTCCCCGGTGTGGGCCAGCCGGCTGCGCTACGCTGCTCCCCAATTGCTTGAGCAACTGCAGCAGCACGGATTGGGAGTTGAGCGGATACGCACCCGTATCCTGCTAGAAGCTGGAATAAAACCCTCTTCCCTGAAGCACAAAACCCTCTCCTTGAGCAAACATAACGGTGAAATATTGCGTCAAACAGCCGCCGCGATCCGTGATCCGGACCTCAGTGAGGCGCTGTTGAAATTGAGCCGGCATGGCGAAGAGGGAAAATAACCCCCCTGAGTGAAGCAGGGGGGTTATGAATGTTTACAGGTTCTAAGAGACCGTAAGATGAGCAGGCTGCATGTAGGAGATCGGCGCGTCCTCCGGCTCTTCGAAGGTAATCTCCTCCCAGGCATCCTCCTGACTGATCAGCTCAAGCAGCAGCCGGTTGTTCAAGGCATGTCCAGATTTATGACCATTGAAGGCGCCAACCAGACTGTGTCCCAGAAGATAGAGGTCACCGATGGCGTCGAGGATTTTGTGCTTGACGAATTCATCTTCGTAGCGCAGGCCATCCACATTCATCACCCGGTAGTCATCGACCACAACCGCGTTGTCGAGACTGCCGCCAAGTGCCAGCTCTTTCTGTCGTAACATCTCGATATCACGCAAAAAGCCGAAGGTTCTCGCCCGACTGACCTCTCTGACAAAAGAGGTAGATGAGAAATCAATCGTGGCGAACTGGGATCGCTCCTTGAAGGCGGGATGGTCAAAATCGATCGAGAAAGAGACCTTGAAACCATCAAAGGGTTCGAAACTGGCGCGTTTGTCACCCTCAACCACTTCAACTTTTCGCTTGATACGAATGAACCGCTTGGCCTTGTTCTGCTCCTCAACCCCGGCGGACTGCAACAGAAACACGAAAGGACCGGCACTGCCGTCCATGATCGGCACTTCCGCTGCACTCACATCCACATAGGCGTTGTCGATACCCAGGCCAGCCAAAGCGGAGAGCAGATGCTCGACCGTGGAGACCCGCACCCCATCCTGTACCAGAGTACTGGAAAGCCTTGTATCTCCGACATTTTCCGCGCAGGCGCGAATCTCAACCGGCGGATCGAGATCGACCCGTCTGAAAATGATTCCCGTATCCGGAGCGGCCGGTCGCAGGGTCAGGTAGACCTTCTCACCGGTGTGCAGTCCCACACCGGTAGCGCGTATCACGTTCTTCAACGTACGTTGCCAAATCATCGACTCGCAGCTCCCATACTGAAAATGGCCATTGGCACCACAAAAGGCGCGCATGCTATCACAGCTGGTTCATCTGTAAAAACAGTTATATTCCCAGCATTGTTGTAACAAGCATACAAAACTTGTCATCACATTGTAACTGGGAATTCTACATTAGTCTGCCTGGCGACGTAAAAAAGCTGGTATATCCAGGTAATCCAGGTTGCCATCGGCGGTTGCCACTGCAGCACTGCGGTCACTGTTGCTATTTCGCAACACTGTGGGGCGATCCAACTCCCGATAGTCCTCCGGAACCCGCTGCGGTTCCTGGCTATCGACCAGTTTAACCGGTGGCAGATCCTCGACTTTGGTCGGTTTCGGCAGCTCGGCCTTGAGCCGTTCACCCAGACCGGTAGCCACCACGGTAACCCGCATATCGTTCTGCATGTCGGGATCGATGACAGTACCGACCACCACGGTGGCATCTTCATCGGCAAATTCACGAATCGTGGTGCCGACTTCGTCAAACTCACCGATCGCCAGATTGAGTCCGGCCGTGATATTTACAAGAATACCCTTCGCGCCGGCCAGATTGACATCTTCAAGCAGTGGACTGCGAATCGCCCGTTCCGCCGCTTCGCGGGCTCGATTGTCACCATTCGCCTCACCGGAGCCCATCATCGCAGCACCCATCTCCGACATCACGGTTTTGACGTCGGCGAAGTCCACGTTGATCAGCCCGGGCCGGGTGATCAGCTCGGCAATGCCCTGAACCGCATGCAGCAGCACATCATTGGCCGATTTGAAGGCATTCAGCAGACTCATCTCCTTGCCGAGTACCGCCAACAACTTTTCATTGGGGATGGTGATCAGGGAATCCACATGTTTTCCCAGGTCTTCCATACCCTGTTCAGCGATCTTCATCCGTTTGCCCCCCTCAAAACCAAACGGTTTGGTGACCACCGCCACGGTCAGAATACCCAGATCCTTGGCGACCTGTGCTACCACAGGTGCGGCGCCGGTACCGGTTCCGCCACCCATTCCAGCGGTGATGAAGATCATATCCGCACCGTCGAGTGCCTCTTCGATACGGTCACGATCCTCAAGCGCCGCCTGGCGACCGATCTCAGGATCGGCACCCGCGCCCAATCCCTTGGTGATATCGGAACCGAGCTGCAGCAGGGTACGCACCTCACTGTTACGCAGTGCCTGGGCATCGGTGTTGGCACAGATGAAGTCGACCCCTTCAATCTCTCCGGTCAGCATATGATTGACCGCATTGCCGCCACCGCCGCCGACACCGATCACTTTGATCACAGCATTCTGACTGTGTGTATCCATTAATTCAAACATGTTCTACCTCCGCGTCTGTTGCGCCTAACAGATGTCAAAAAATAAAATTAAAAATTGCCCTGAAACCAATGCTTCATTCTTTCCCATATCGCTTTCAGGCCACCATCATTGGCCAACTCCCGCCCACCCTGGGCGCGATTTCGTTGACCAAACAGTAACAATCCCACTCCAGTGGAATAGATCGGATTGCGCACCACGTCAGCCAGACCGCTGACATACTGGGGCACACCTAATCGCACCGGCATGTGAAATACCTCTTCCGCCAGATCGATAACTCCCTCGATCTTCGAACTGCCACCGGTCAGCACCACACCACCGGCAATCACATCTTCAAAACCACTTCGTCTCAACTCCGCCTGGATCAGCGTCATCAACTCTTCGTAACGTGGCTCGACCACCTCCGCCAGGGTCTGGCGGGAGAGCCTGCGCGGTGGCCGCTCGCCGATACTGGGCACCTCGATGGTCTCATCGCTGGTCGCCAGCTGGGTCAAAGCGCAGGCATATTTGATCTTGATCTCTTCCGCATGCTGGGTCGGGGTACGCAGGGCGACCGCGATATCGTTGGTCACCTGATCTCCGGCAATGGGGATCACCGCGGTATGGCGGATCGAACCACCGGTGAATACCGCGATATCGGTGGTGCCGCCACCGATGTCCACCAGGCAGACACCCAGCTCTTTTTCGTCATCGCTCAACACGGAATAACTGGAGGCCAACTGCTCCAGAATCAGGTCATCCACGTCCAACCCGCAGCGACGCACACACTTAACAATGTTCTGTGCCGCACTCACCGCACCGGTGACCATATGAACCCGGGCTTCGAGACGCACACCTGACATACCCACCGGATCGCGAATACCTTCCTGTTCATCGATGATGAACTCTTGAGGCAGGATGTGCAGAATCTTCTGGTCGGCCGGTATGGCAACCGCCCGGGCGGCATCGATCACCCGTTCAACATCGCTCTGACTGACCTCTTTGTCCTTGATTGCAACAATACCGTGGGAATTGAGGCTGCGGATATGGCTGCCGGCAATCCCGGCAAAGACTGAATGGATCTCACAACCCGCCATCAGCTCCGCCTCTTCAACCGCACGCTGAATCGACTGCACCGTGGACTCGATATTCACCACGACTCCCTTCTTCAATCCGCGTGAAGGATGGGAACCGATACCGATAATCTCAATGCCATTGTCCGCTTTGATCTCGCCAACAATGGCCACCACCTTCGAGGTACCGATATCGAGCCCGATGATCAGGTTTTTCTCACTTCGTTTAGTCATGCATCTACCCGGGACTTTTGCCCGTTTTCCTCAAATTATTTTCGGAATCTGCGCGGCTCATCCGAGCCCCATCCCTATAAAACCCCAACGCCTGGCCAGCTTCGGCAGTCGCTTCCTCATTGGTCCGCCACTGCACGGAAAAGCCATTGGTATATCTCAAATCAACACTCACCAGCTGACGATCATGCTGCGCCATCAGATCGGGATAGAGACGCACAAAGCGGGTCAGCCTCTGCATCACATCCCGCCGCCCCAACTGGAGTAACAGGCCACGCTCGGTTTTGATCCGCCAGGCCTGTCGCGCATCCACCCAGATCCGGGTCAGACTCAAACCTGCGGTATCGAGCAGGGTCTGCATACGCTGATACTCCCGGGTGATGGTCTTCGCCTGTTGAGCATCGCCAACCAGGGTCACCAGCCCCGGCAGCTGCGGCAGGTTCTCCGGCTCAAAGACCTCGGCCAACTGACTGACCATCGCCTCTTCACCCCAGTAGGCCAGTGGCTGATGTTCCGTTACCTGCACTCTCAGCTTGTCGGGCCAGACCCGTCGTATACTGGCCTGCTTTACCCAGGGCATGGCTTCGATCTGCTCGCGCATCCGCTTCAAATCAATACTGAAAAAGCTGCCATTGACCGCTTCCGCAACGACCTGTTCCAGGCGCTCCCGCTTAACAAATCGCATCTCACCGTCAACACCCACGGTACGAACCGGCATCACGGCGGGATCCCCCAGCATCCTCCCCACCCAATAGAGTGCGGAGATCATTACCAGGCAGAACAGCGCCAGCTTCAGCCACAGCAGACTGTTCTCAGGCAGTAGCGGTTTCTGCGGCTGTTTTGCACTCTGACGTCTGTTGCTCATGACGCCACCTGCTGCTCATGACTGGTTTGCAGTATTCGCATCACCAGCTCATCAAAACCGATCCCGGCCGCCTTCGCCGCCATCGGCACCAGACTGTGATCGGTCATTCCCGGTACCGTGTTGACTTCAATCAACCAGGGCTGGTGCTGCTCATCGAGCATCAGGTCGACTCGCCCCCAACCACTGGCACCCACCGTTTCGTAGGCCTTCCGGCAGAGTGATTGAAGTTGCGCTTCCTCCGCCTCGGGCAGACCACAGGGACAGAGGTACCGGGTGGTATCCGCACTGTACTTGGCCTGATAGTCGTAAAACTGATGGGGTGTCTCGAGCCGGATCAGCGGCAGCATCTCCCCCTGCAGAAACCCTGCGGTATACTCCGCACCGACCACCCAGCGTTCCGCCAGAACCCGGCTGTCATACTCACTGGCGATCTGCCAGGCCTGCTGCAGCTGCTCTCGGTTTTCGACTTTGCTCATACCGATACTCGAACCCTCGGCACTGGGTTTGATGATCAGCGGATAACCCAACGCATCGGCCTGGTTGAGGTCTTCCTCCGTCTCGAGCAACACCGCGTCAGGTGTGGGCAGTGACAATCCCCGCCACAACACTTTGGTACGGTGCTTCTCCATCGCCAACGACGATCCAAGCACACCACTGCCGGTATAGGGCAGACCCAGAGTCTGCAGGGCACCCTGCATGGTGCCGTCCTCGCCGCCGCGTCCGTGGAGAATGATGAAGGCCCGTTCGAAGCCTGCCCCGTCGAGCTGATTGAACACCCCCTCACCGGTATCTATGCCAACCGCATCGACACCGCTGCGCAGCAGTGCAGAGAGAACGGCGTCACCACTTCTCAGCGAGATCTCACGCTCCGCGGAACGACCTCCCATCAACACCGCCACCTTGCCAAAGCTGTCAGCTGAAACAGACATCTACTTCGGCCCTCCCAGTCGGTGGACTTCAGTGATCAGATCGATACCGGTGGCCGCTTTCACTTCGCGCTGTACTGTCTCGATCAAAGTTTCGATATCCGCGGCCGTAGCGTCTCCCGTATTGACGATGAAGTTGGCGTGCTTTTCGGACACCTGGGCACCGCCCAACTGCCGGCCCTTCAATCCAATTGACTCGATCAGCCTCGCCGCATGGTCCCCAGGTGGATTGCGGAAGACCGAACCACAACTGGGCTGGGTGGTGGGCTGGGTGGCCGAACGTTTTGCCAGCAGCGCTCTGATCTTTTCCTGGGCCGCCGCCACATCACCAGCCAGCAGTGAGAGTTGGGCGGAGAGAAACCACTCACCTTCGGGTCTGCTCACATGGCGATAACCGACCTGGAAGTCGGTGGTCTCTCTTTGCCGGACCACACCGTAGCGATCGATGGTTTCGACCTGCTCCACCCTCTGCCAGGTTTCGCCACCGAATGCACCTGCGTTCATCGCCAGGGCGCCTCCCATGGTGCCGGGAATACCGGCCAGGAACTCAACCCCGCAGCGTCCGGCTCTGGCAGCAACACGGGCAACCTTCGCACAAGAGACACCGGCCTCGGCATAGATCCGCTGGTCGCCCAGCAAAGCGCACTCCTTCAACGATCCCTGAGTGGCGATCACGGTACCGTCGAAACCACCATCCCGTACCAGTAGATTACTCCCCAACCCGAGCCAGAAGAGTGGTTCATCTTCATCCAGCTGAGCCAGAAAATTCACCAGATCATCCCGGTCAGCCGGCCGATAAAAGTGTTTCGCCGGTCCACCCACACGCCAGGTGGTATGCTTGGACAGAGGTTCGTCCAATCGCATCTCACCGCGCAGTGGTTGTGACTTCATCACCGGCATCATCCCAAAAACCTCTCCCGTTTATGCATCTGATGAGCACTCTTCAACCGCTGCTTCTGTGCTTCCCGGTTGATTGAGCTCTGACGTCTGCCAGCCTTTGCCACCACAAGCAACTCACACTGCAGTGACTCTCCGCACCCCTGATGCAACCGTTTCATATCAAAGATCTGCGCCATCACTGGGCCTCCTCACATAGTTGTGTGGGCAATTCCGCCGCAATAGCGCCGATACTGCCTGCCCCGATTGTCAGTACCATATCCCCATCCTGCAGCAGCCCGCGCAACAACTCTGGTAACTCAGTCACGGGCTCCATGAAGATCGGATCGACTTGACCACGTACCCGTATCGCCCGACTCAGATCACGTCCGGTGGCGCCCTGAATTGGCTCCTCTCCCGCCGCATAGACCTCAGTCAGGATCAACAGATCCGATTTGGAAAGTACCTGAACAAAATCTTCGAACTGCTCCTGGGTCCGGGTATAACGATGGGGCTGAAAAGCGACCACCAGCCGCCGTTCCGGCCAACCGTCCCGTACCGCTTCCAGGGTCGCCTGAATCTCCCGTGGGTGGTGGGCGTAGTCGTCCACCAGCATCACATGCTTACCATCCACCAGGCAGTCTCCACGGGTTTGAAAGCGCCGGCCGATACCGGCAAACATCTTCAACGCAGACTGGATGTGTCGGGGATCCGTGTTGAGTTCAAGCGCCACACAGGCGGCCGCCAGGGCATTCAGCACATTGTGTCGCCCGGGCAGATTCAGAGTGACGTCAAAGCTCAGCTCCTGGGCTTTGACATGCAGTCTGAAATGGGTCTGCAGCCCTTCGCTGTGGACATCGGTTGCCTGTACATCCGCATCCGAGCTGAATCCGTAAGTTGTGATCGGACGGGTCACCTCAGGCAGCAGCTCCCTGACCACCGGATCATCAATGCACATCACCGCCTGTCCATAGAAAGGCAGATGGTGGAGAAACTCCAGGAAGGTACCCCGCAGGCGGTTGAAGTCACCCCCATAGGTGGACATGTGGTCCGCATCGATGTTGGTCACGACTGCCAGCATCGGCTGCAGATAGAGGAACGAGGCATCACTCTCATCCGCCTCAGCCACCAGATACTCCCCTTCACCCAAACGGGCATTGGCCCCGGCACTGTTCAGCAGCCCGCCGATCACGAAGGTTGGATCGAGCCCGGCCTCGGCCAACACACTCGCCACCAGACTGGTGGTGGTGGTTTTGCCATGGGTACCGGCAACCGCGATGCCATATCGGAAGCGCATGATTTCGGCCAGCATCTCGGCCCTTGGAACCACGGGAATCCGATCCTGGCGGGCGGCCATAACTTCCGGATTATCCTCTTTCACCGCACTTGAGATGACTACCGCATCCACACCTTCGACGTGCTCAGCCCGGTGCCCTTGAAAGACCTTGGCACCCAGATCCACAAGTCGCCTGGTTACCTGGCTCTGCCGCTGATCCGAACCCGATACCTGATAGCCCAGATTGATCATCACCTCGGCAATACCACTCATGCCCGCACCGCCGATACCGACAAAATGGATCCGCCGCATGCGGCCCATGCTGTTCGGATTGTGGCGGCTTCGCAGTTGCTCATTCATGATCCAATGGTCTCCAGGCAGTAGCGCCCCAGATTGGCCGTGGCATCGGCACGGGACTGCTCACGGGCAGCCCTGGCCATCTGCAACAGCGACTCACGACTGGCACACAGGCTCTTCAACCGACCGGCCAGATCGGCGGCATTCAGGTCGGACTGCTGCACCAGCTGCGCAGCACCGGCCTCAACCAGAAACTGAGCGTTATGGGTCTGATGGTCATCCACCGCGTGGGGATAGGGCACAAGAATCGAGCCCAGGCCGGCCGTGGCGAGTTCGGTGACGGTCAGAGCACCCGCTCGGCAGAGCACCAGATCGGCCCAGCCATAGGCCTCCGCCATGTCCCGTTCAAAGGCCTTGATCTCCGCCTCCACACCCTGTTGACGATAGGACTCGATGGTCTCCTGCAACAGCTTCTCACCAGCCTGATGCCGGACCAGTGGACGCTCCTCCCGGGAGAGCAGTGCCAGTGCCTCGGGCAGGGTCTGATTGAGCGCCCGGGCACCCAGGGATCCACCCAGCACAAGCAACCTGATCGGTCCGCTGCGCTGGCTGAAACGGGCTTCCGGTGGGAGTAGATCGATGATCTCCTGACGCACAGGGTTACCCACCGTCTCAGCCTGGGCCTCGGCACCGAAACTGCCGGGAAAGGCCTCGAAAACTTTGTTGGCGAAGCGGGCCAGAATCCGGTTGGTCAAACCGGGGATGGCATTCTGCTCCTGAATCACCAGTGGAATCTTCATCAACCTGGCAGCAACACCGCCAGGCCCGGTGACGAAGCCACCCATGCCCAGTACCAGATTGGGTTGCACCTGACCCAGTGTGCGATAGGCCTGCAGCAGTGATCGACTGACCACCCAAGGGGCCATGATGCGACGTTTCAGACCGCTGCCGCGCAATCCCTTCACTTCAAGGGTTCGGATCGGAAAACCATATTCCGGTATCAGTCGATTCTCCATACCGCCACTGCTGCCGAGCCAGGTAATCCGGCAGTTATGATTCTGCAGCCACTGGGCTACCGCCAGTGCGGGAAACAGGTGCCCACCGGTGCCACCGGCCATGACCATCACATGAGGCTCCATGATCGCCTCCCTTTCTTGTCACGGTCCGGCGATTTGCGGGACTCATAGTCGATGCGCAACAGCAGCGCGATCATCAGGCAGACGACGATGATGCTGTTGCCCCCATAGCTCATGAACGGCAGAGTCAAACCCTTGGTCGGCAACATGCCGACATTGACGCCGATGTTGATAAACGCCTGCATACCGAGCCACAGCCCCAGACCATAGGCGGTATAGGTGGAGAATCGATGCCCCGCTGCTTCCGCCCGGACACCGATCTGAAACGCTCGCCAGGTGATAAAGGCAAACAGCAGGATGATGCCCAGGGTACCGAGCAGCCCGAACTCCTCGCCCACCACGGCCATGATGAAATCGGTATGAGCCTCCGGCAGATAGAACTGTTTCTGGATGCCGTTACCGAGCCCCACCCCGGTGAACTCACCCCGGCCGAATGCGATCAGCGCCTGAGAGAGCTGAAAGTCGGTATTGAAGGGATCGTCCCAGGGGTTGAGAAAGGTGGTGAAGCGCTGCCAGCGATAGGGGGTGAAAAAGATCAACGCAAAACCGGCTACCATGGAGAACAGAATCAGGGTGACGAACTGATAGAGCACTACACCGCCGAGAAACAGCATCCCCAGTGCGGTGGCAAACAGCACCACGGTGGTACCGAAATCGGGCTGCAGCAGTATCATCGCACTGGTGATGATCAGCAGCAGCATCGGTTTGGCAAAACCCCAGAACGAGCGGGCGACCTCATCCTGACGGCGTACCAGATAGCCAGCGATATAGAGCACCATGAAGAGCTTCATGAACTCGGAGCTCTGCAGATTGAAGACTCCCAGGGGTACCCATCGGGTGGCGCCGTTGACGGTCTTGCCGACACCGGGAATCAGTACGATGAGGAGCAGGAACATACCCAGAAAGACCAGCATCGGGCCAGCCTTGCGCCACTGCTCCATGGGGATACCGAAAAACAGTGCGGCACCGATCAGACCGAGAAACATGGCGAACAGATGGCGATAGACATAGAAGAAGGGGGAACCGGCAAGCCGATCACCGACCGTCATCGAAGAGGAAGCCACCATCACCAGACCAAAACCGAGCAGCAGTACCGAAGCACCCAACAGCCACCAGTCAATGGTCGGCTCCAGAGGTTTGGCAGCACGGGCATCCATCGCCTGAGGTCGTGGGTTGTTCATGCTTCGAACGCCTCCACCGCTGCGATGAAGGCATCACCACGCTGCTCAAAATTTTGGAACATATCGAAACTGGCACAAGCCGGTGACAGCAGCACCCGATCCCCGGATTGCGCCAGGCGATAGGCTGAAGCAACCGCCTGATCCATATTCTGCGCATTGACCAGCTCCACCTGACCCTCCAGCACAGCCTGAATGGCTGGCGCATCCCGACCGATCAGCACCACGCCTCGGGTCGTCTTCACCACCACATCAACCAGCTCACTGAAATCCGCACCCTTACAGTCACCACCGGCGATCAGCACAGTGCGGCTCTCACCCTGATCCGGGTGCAATCCATTCAATGCGGAGATGGTTGCACCCACATTGGTGCCTTTTGAGTCGTTGTACCAGCGAAGCCCGGCCTTATCCGACACCCACTGAGTGCGATGGGGCAGGCCGGTATAGCTGCGCAGGGCAGCCAGCATATCGTTCTGCGGCAAACCGGCGGCACTGCCAAGGGCCAAAGCCGCAAGGGCATTGGCCTGGTTGTGGCGACCGGGAATTCTCAATTCACTCACCGGTACCAGTGGCACATGCCCCTCGCTCAGCCAGCTTGCCCCATCCTGCTCATGCAGGCCGAAGTCACTGGCTTGCGGCGCCAGCAGGGTAAAACCCAGGGATTCGCAAGACTCATCCACCATTGCCGCCACCATTGGATCATCCCGATTGACCACCGAGATCTCGGCCTGATGGTAGACCTTGGCTTTGGTATCCGCATAATCCTGCAGATCCCGATAGCGGTCCAAGTGATCGGCCGAAACATTCAGCACCACCGCCGACATTGGCTTCAATGACCAGGTGCTCTCCAATTGAAAACTGGAGAGTTCAAGAATATAGAGCGCTACCTCATCATCCAGCAGATCCAGCGCCGGCTCGCCGAGATTACCGCCCACGGCAACCTTCACACCCGCCATGTGGGCCATCTCACCGAGCAGGGTGGTAACGGTACTCTTGCCGTTTGATCCGGTAATCGCGATCACCGGGGCCTTGACCGCTCTGGCGAACAGCTCCACATCCCCCAGCACTTCAACACCGCGCTGCTTGGCCGCCTGAATCAGTGGTTGATCCAGCGCCACGCCGGGACTCACCACCAGACGACTGGCCGCCGCAAACACCTCTTCCTGGAAACCGCCCAGAAACAGAGCCATGTCCGGCAACTCCTGACGCAGGGACTCCAGCCCGGGGGGATTCTCACGACTGTCGGTCATCGCCAGCGAAACTCCCTGTGCCGCCAGGTAACGGGCACAGGAGAGCCCGGTCTTTCCCAGACCCACAATCAGCGTCTTACCCTGCAGTTTCGATTGCTCTGACATTAACGTATCTTCAAACTCGCCAAACCGACCAGCACCAGAATGACGGTGATGATCCAGAAACGAACGATTACCCGAGGCTCGGGCCAACCCTTAAGTTCAAAATGGTGATGCAGTGGTGCCATTCGGAATATGCGTTTGCCGGTCAACTTGAAAGAGGCCACCTGCAGCATCACCGACACGGTCTCGATGACAAACACCCCACCCATGATGAAGAGTACGATCTCCTGACGTACAGCCACCGCGACCACACCCAGCGCGGCGCCCAGCGCCAGCGCACCCACATCCCCCATGAAGACCTGGGCGGGATAGGTGTTGAACCAGAGAAAGCCCAGACCGGCGCCGACCAGGGCGGCACAGAACACAATCAACTCACCCACCCCAGGGAGGTAGGGAATCTTCAGATAGGTGGCAAAATCCGCATGCCCGGTTGCATAGGCGATAACGCCCAGCGCTCCCCCGACCATCACGGTGGGCAGGATTGCCAGACCATCCAGACCGTCGGTCAGATTGACCGCATTCGATGAGCCGACGATGACCAGATAGCTGAACAGAATGAACAACGGTCCCAGGTCCAACGAGACATCTTTCAGATAGGGGATCAGCAGTGCCGTCTCTGTCGGTGAGGTTGCGGTGGTAAAGAAGACTACCGAAGCACCCAGACCGGCCACCGACTGCCAGAAGTATTTCCAGCGCGCCGCCAAGCCCTTTGGATCATTCAGCACCAGCTTTTTGTAATCATCCACCAGGCCGATCAGACCGAAGATCAGGGTCACAATCAGTACGATCCAGACATAGCGGTTGTCCAGGTCGGCCCACAGCAGGGTGGCAATGGCAATCGCCACCAGGATCAGGGCGCCACCCATGGTGGGTGTGCCGGCTTTGGAAAAATGGGTCTCCGGCCCATCGTCCCTTACCGTCTGGCCGATCTGATGAAAACTCAAACGACGGATCATCATCGGTCCCAGCGCCAGGGAGATCAGCAGAGCAGTCAGCACACCAAGGATGGTTCTCAGGGTCAGATACTGAAATACCCGAAATCCCCCATCGAATTGCACTAGCCACTCAGTCAGATATAACAACACAGTCAGCCCCTCCCCTCGGACATCAAACGCTCAACCACCCGGTCCATGCCCGCACTACGAGACCCCTTGACCAGCACCGCATCCCCACTTCGGGCTGCTGCATGCAATGCATCCACCAACTGATCCAGTTCGGTAAAGGCCTTCCCTCCATCACCGAAACTCTGCACCGCCCCGCGACTCAACTCACCCAGGGAGAAGAGATGCTCCAGACCCGCTTGTCTGGCCCGCTCACCGATACCGGCATGCAAGGCCTCGGCTTCATCACCCAGCTCTGCCAGGTCCCCGAGCACCAGATAGCGGGTACCCGTGGCGCCACTCAGCACTTCGATCGCCGCATCGACAGAGTCCGGATTGGCGTTATAACTGTCATCGATCAATCGATAGCCGGCGGCGGTGTGGTGCAGGCGCAGACGCCCTGCCACGGCCTGTACCCCGGCCAATCCCATCTGAATCTGTTCGATGTCACACTCCATCGCCAATGCCCCAGCGATCGCCGCCAGAGCATTCATCAGGTTATGCCGACCGGCCAGTGAGAGCTGCACCGAAAACTGCTCACCCCGATAACTGACCTGCATATGATTCTGGAATCCCTGCTCTGACCAGCGCATCCCGGCCTGACTCAGATCGCTCTGCACATCCGCCTTGGGCGAAGTACCGAAAGAGATCATCTGGCGCTCACCGCACAGCTCCCGCCAGAGCGGAAAAAAGCGATCATCCGCATTCAGCACCCCGATACCTGTGGGTCTCAAACCACTGAGGATCTCACCTTTGGCGTGAGCCACGCCGTTCAGATCCCCGAAACCTTCAAGATGGGCTGCCCCCGCGTTGTTGATCAACGCCACATCGGGACGGGTGATCTGACTCAGATAACCGATCTCGCCGGGGTGGTTGGCGCCCATCTCGATTACCGCACACTGCTCATCCTGCAGCCGTAACAAGGTCAAAGGCAGCCCGATCTCATTGTTCAGGTTGCCTCGGGTGGCCAGCACACTACCCCGGATCCCAAGAATGGAAGCGAGCAGCTCTTTGACGGTGGTTTTACCGTTACTGCCGGTGATGGCGACAATCGGCACCTCGACTCGGTCACGCCAGAAAGCGGCCAGACGTCCCAGGCCAATGCGGGTATCGGTCACCTGTAGCTGCGGAAACTCACCAGCCTGCAGCTCGCTGACCATGGCAGCCACCGCCCCCTTCTCCATCGCCTGACCGATAAACCGGTGGCCATCGAAATTGGGGCCGCTCAAGGCGACAAACAGATCGCCAGGCTGAATCGTCCTGGTATCGGTGCTGACCGAATGAAAATGCACATTGGCACCCTGATGCACGGCTTCCAGTTCCTGCGCCACTTCAGCAAGGCTGAGACTGTTCATATCGCCCCCTCCTGCCACCCGGCAAGGGCCGCCTGGACCACTTCCCGATCGTCGAAGTGCAAAATCTGGTCCGCCACCAACTGATAATCCTCATGCCCCTTGCCCGCCACCAGCACCAGGTCACCGGGTCTGGCGGCGGAGACCGCCTGTCGGATCGCCTTACCCCGATCGGCTTCCACCTCAACTTCATCCGCATTGGGCATGCCGGCAAGAATCTGCTTGATGATCTCGGCGCTCGATTCACTGCGTGGATTGTCATCGGTCAGATAACAGAGGTCAGCTTCCCTTGCGGCCACTTCACCCATCATCGGACGCTTGCCGTGGTCCCTGTCACCGCCGCAGCCGAAGACGACAATCAAGCGACCGGTGCAGTGCAACCGCAGTGACTGAAGAGCCTTCTCCAGGGCATCCGGAGTATGCGCATAATCGACCACCACGGTTGGTCTGCCGGAATCGCCAAAGCGCTCCATACGGCCGGGCACGGTGGAGAGCTTCGCCAATACCTCAACCGCCCGCTCAAGCGTCCAGCCATTGATCAACAGCACACTCAACACAGCCAGCAGATTGGCGCCATTGAAGCGCCCCAACAGGCCACTCTCAAAGCGACTCTCCCCAGCCGGGGTTGAAACCGAGAGACTCAAGCCACCACCGGTAGCCCGCAGACTGGTTGCCCGAACCCAGCCCTGTACTCCGTCCGGCAGAGCAGTGTCGGGTTCGATGCTGTATCCATAGACAGGCATCCTCTGGCAGAGGGATTCAGCCAGCTGGCGACCGAAGGGGTCATCCAGATTGATTACTGCACCACCGAGCCCGGGCAGTTGAAACAGCCGGCGCTTGGCATTGCCGTAGTTCTCCAGGCTGCCGTGATAGTCAAAATGGTCGCGACTGAGGTTGGTGAAGATGGCACAATCGAAGACCACCCCATCCACCCGGTACTGGTCCAGCGCGTGGGATGAGACCTCCATCGCCACCGATTTGGCACCCTGCCCCAGAAGCCGGAAGAGGATCTGCTGCACACTCACCGCATCCGGAGTTGTCATACCGGTGGTTTCCAGCTGTCCGGGCAGGCCGGCACCCAGGGTACCCACCATGCCACAGGGGTGTTCGCTTTCCAGCGCCTGCGCCAGCAGCTGACAGATGCTGGTCTTGCCGTTGGTACCGGTTATTCCGTAGAGGCTCATTGCCCGGCTGGGGTGGTCATAAAAACGACCGGCGATCTCGCTGAGAGAGCGGGTAAGATTGGCAACCTCGATCAGCGGCAGAGAGGGATTCTGCAACTCTCCGGCCAGGCGATCACCCTCACCACCATCCGGTTCCCAAACAATCGCTTCGGCACCCTTGGCGATCGCCTGCTCGGCATACACCAGACCATGCTGACGGGTTCCGGCACAAGCCAGGAACAGATCCCCCTCAACCAGTTTGCGGCTGTCCAGACAGAGCCCGCCGATCTGCCGATCCTGCTGCGACGGCAGATCCGCTAGACCAGTCAGCAATGCGGAGAGCCAGTGCGTCTCAGTAATCTCTCTGGCCGTCATCATTCCTGCTCTCCGAGTCGGGCCATCAGCTTATCGTCATGCCAGGGCTTGTCCGGCGGGATATTCATCAACCGCAGAGCACCGCTCATCACTTTGGAAAAGACCGGACCGGCAACCACACCTCCGTAATACTCCTCGCCCCCGGGTTCGTCGATAAACACCGCCATCACCAGGCGTGGCCGGGTGGCCGGAGCCATACCGACAAACAGGGAGAGATACTTATCTTCCGCATAGCCACCGGCGACCGATTTCTTGGCGGTACCGGTTTTACCGGCAACCCGGTAGCCGGGCACCGCCGCCAGCGGGGCCGATCCGTCACGGCTGACCACCGATTCCAGCATCGCGACCACACTTCTTGCGGTACTCTGGCGCAATACCCGCTCACCGACGGGCTGTTGATCCTGCTTGAGCAGAGAGACCGGCAACCGCTCACCGTGATTGGCCAGCACTGCATAGGCTCGGGCCAGCTGCAACGGAGTGACCGAGAGGCCATAACCAAAGGAAAGGGTGGCCTGCTCAAACGAAGACCAATCGGAAAAATGGGGCAGACGTCCGCTCGACTCTCCCGGAAACAGCGACTCAGGACTGGAGCCAAATCCCAGCTTGGTATAGAGCTGCCAGAGGGTTTCCGGCGGCATCGACAGGGCAATCTTGCTGGCGCCCACGTTACTTGATTTACGCAGCACCGTGGCCACATCGATCATCCCGTAGTTACGATGATCCCGCACCAGATAACGACCCACCTTCATATAACCGGGCGAGACATCGATCGGTGTGGTCGGCCTGAATTTACCCTGCTCCATTGCCGCAGCCACCGCAAAAGGCTTAATCGTGGAGCCTGGTTCGAAGACATCGGTCACCGAGCGATTGCGCAGCTTGCTTGAACGGCGATCCTGCAGGTCATTGGGATTGTAGGCGGGGCTGTTGACCATCGCCAGAATCTCACCATTCTGCGCATCGAGGATCACCACAGAACCGGATCGGGCGCGATGTTTGGCCACCGCCGCCTTGAGCTCCCGATAGGCGAGGAACTGCAGTCGGCGATCGATACTCAGGGTCAGATCCTTACCTGGAGCGGGGCTCTGGATATTCTCCACCTGATTGACCACCCGACCACTGCCATCCTTGATCACCCGCTTGGCCCCCGGGGTACCACTGAGCCACTGGTCATAGGCCAACTCCATCCCCTCCTGGCCCTGATCATCGATATTGGTGAAACCGACGATGTGCGACATCACTTCACCGCTGGGATAGAAGCGACGATACTCTGACAGCAGATCCAGACCCTTGATCTCAAGCGCTGCGACCTTTTCAGCCTGATCCGGATTGATGCGACGTTTCAGATAGACGAAGCTGCGATCACTGGAGAGCTGACGACGCAGACGGTCCGGATTCAGATCGAGAATTGAGGCGAGCGCACCGATGGTCTGGTTATCGCTCTTCACCACCCGTGGATTGGCCACCACACTCTTGACCGGTGTACTGATCGACAGCGGCTCACCGTTGCGATCGGTGATCATGCCCCGACTGGCGCTGACCTTCATGGTACGCAGATAGCGACGCTCTCCCTGCTCCTGAAGAAAAGCGGTCTCGAAGACCTGCCGATCCACCGACTGCCAGATCAGCGAGACATAGGCCAGAGCCATCACTGCAAGCACAGTATAGCGCCGGGCCCGATAGCTCGGTTGCCGGATGATCTCCGCCTGCTGTGCCTTTTTTTTCTTCCGGTTGGCCATGTTCAATGTTTGATGACTACGATTTCGGTAAAGTCGGGCAGATGCATCTTCAAACCGTCACGCGCTTTGCGTTCAACCACCGAGTGGGTTGCCAGGGTGCTCTCCTCTAGCTGCAATCTGCCCCACTCAACACCAATGCGCTCCTGTTCCGCCTGCAACTCCTGCAAGGCGACAAAGTGTTTTCTGCTGAGATACTTGCTATAGACAACCCCGATTGCCGATATCAGCACTGCCAGCAGCAGCAGTGAAAAGAGCACTTTTCCACTGACGCTCACAGACACCTCTCCGCAACACGCAATACTGCACTGCGCGCCCTTGGATTGGCGCCGGTCTCAGCTTCATCAGGAGTTATCGCCTTGCCCACCAGACGCAATCTGGGCTGCCGCTGATCGTCAGTCACCGGCACACCCGGAGGAAATGGGTCGCCTTTGGCCTGGTCCCTCATGAACCGCTTGACGATGCGGTCCTCCAAAGAGTGAAAACTGATCACTGCCAACCTGCCCCCCGGGGCCAATACATCAATGACACCATCAAGGGTCTCCCTCAATGCGTCGAGTTCACCATTAATAAAAATACGGATCGCCTGAAAACTCCGGGTTGCCGGATGCTTGCCTTTCTCCCAGGCAGGATTGGCCTGGCTCACCAGCTCCGCCAGGCGACCGGTGGTCTCGATCGGCTGCTCCACCCTTGCCTCGACAAGGGCACGGGCGATGCGCTTGGCATGGCGCTCCTCACCATAGGTTTTCAGCACCTGAGCAATCTCCCGACTCTCAGCTTTCGCCAGCCACTCCGCCGCCGATACCCCACGACTCGGATCCATTCGCATATCCAAAGGACCATCCTGGATGAAACTGAAGCCGCGCTGCGCCTGATCCAACTGGGGTGAGGAGACCCCGAGATCGAGTAAGATCCCATTCACCTGTCCCGCGACACCCTGTTGTTCAGCGACCTCCGCAAGCATGGCAAAGTTCTCCTGTACCATTTGAAAGCGGTCATCTTGTGCAAACAATTGCTCACCATGAGCCACGGCCTGAGGATCCCTGTCGATCCCGATCAATCGCCCCTGCTCACCCAATCCATCGAGGATCAGCCGACTATGGCCACCCCGCCCGAATGTGGCATCGATATAGATGCCCATCGGCTCAACCTTCAGCGCCTCAACGGAGGCCTGCAACAGTACCGAAAGATGTTCCTGCGCCATCAGATTGAAAGGGACTTGAACTCTGGCGGTAAATTGAGATCCGTCAGATCCACGCTCTTCAGCCAGTCCTCCTGCTTGGACATCCAGGTCTCTTCATCCCATAACTCAAATTTATTCATCTGACCGACCAGGGCGACCTTCTTGTCGAGCCCGGCAAACTTGCGCAATGCCGGGGGCAGAAGAATCCGGCCCTGTCCATCCATGTCCAATTCAGCAGCACTACCGATATAGAGACGCTGCATATTTCGCGCAGCCGCATCGAAGGTCGGCATGGCCACCAGCTTCTTTTCGATTTCAAGCCATGTGGGTTTGGGGTAGATCAGCAGACAGTGATCCATATCGGCGGTTATCACTAATTCGGAGGCGCACACATCCACGAGTTGCTCCCGATACCGGGTTGGTATCGCAAGCCGCCCTTTCGTATCCAAATTGAGCGATGAAATCCCTCGAAACAAATCGTTGCCCCTCTGCCGGCGTTATTTCCCTTTTTTCCCACATTAATCCACCTTTCTCCATATTAGGACCCACCCTCACCCTCTGTCAAGGTGAATAGTGTAAAAATTCGTTTAGGGTCAGTGGTTTACATACACCAAGCAAAGTGGATTGAAAGCAAAAAATATCCACTGGAAATACAGAAGCCTGCCCAGCAAACCTAAAGTAAAATGTTAAGAAATATAGCCCCAGGAACGGGGCGTGTGGTGCAAAGTGGAGGGAGTCGGCCGATAAGCCGGGTTCTGTCAAGGACAGCCATTCATCTGGGATGTGCGTCGCCGCACACCTCAAGCAACCTACCCAGGAACAGCGGGGGCGCGCTTGGCTCAGTCAAAGACCGGCCTGTTCCTCTATTTGGTCTTGCTCCGGGTGGGGTTTACCCTGCCACCCCTGTTGCCAGGGATGCGGTGCGCTCTTACCGCACCATTTCACCCTTACCAGCAGCAGAACCGCTGGCGGTATATTTTCTGTGGCACTTTCCGTAGGCTTCCGCCTCCCAGGCGTTACCTGGCACCCTGCCCGCCGGAGCCCGGACTTTCCTCTGTCTACCGCGAGCGGTATCCAGCGACTGTCTGGCCAACTCCCTGCTCCACTTTAAATTCTTATCCCCACTGTGACAAGTCCCACAAAATCTGGGCCACATAGGCTGAGCCGATTCTAAAGAGCGCTCAATTGATATTTTTCAATGCCAGAGATTAATGAGCTCTATATCTTGCCGATACAGAGGGTAAGCGTCATGCTGAAATTGACGGCCGATCCCCGGACTCCTAAGGACAGCTCGCCAGGGTGTTTTGAAACAGGGAACCAACAGAGTCGATTTTAACTCAAGAAATCACAGGTTCTGACACAACCCAGTACCGGTATACCGATAGCAGTAATAGAGGTAACACCATGAAAACGCCAATTCGCGACATTCTCTCCATTGACACACTGATCCTGGCCATCGCCGGAATCTGGATGGTTTCCGTCCTGATCAAGCTGGTCACCTGAGGAGTCAACGGACACGGAAGCGGTGCCAAACAAAGCCGTTTGTCAGCACCAATCTGTGACCCTCTGAGCCATCCAAATTCTCTCCACTCAGGTCTGCTGTTGAGGTGACGACTGCGCCAGTCGGTCAGTCAAAGCTGAATCCTGAACCTGGATATCTGACAACTCAGCGATAATTTTTTAGCCCCCCTGCTCCAGTTTCCGCTAAACTTCAGCCAACCCCGGCGGAATGGCCTCTCTCACCCAGCGCCATTGAATGGGAACCGAATGGAATTAATCACCACCGATTCTGCGGCGCAGTCAAGACCATGACAGACACAACACCCGACAACACCAGCTCCTCCTCCAGCATACCCAGCAAACCCCCTAAGCGCCCGAAACGGGACTACTCGGCGCTGCCGCAGAAACCGATCACCCTGAAACACAAACAGAAGAAGAAACCGACGGTGAAAAAACAGAAACCCAAAGCACCAGCAGTGCAGCAGAAAGCGAAACCCAGCGCAAAGAAAAAAGCGGACAATCCCTGGCATCTGGAAGGGATGTCGGATGATGTGAAAGCCGCGATCGTTGCCGGAGCCGAACGGGAAGGTCTGTCGATTGCCCAATATCTGGAGCAGCTGGTCTTGCAGCAACACGGCACGGCAACCGCCGGTCAGTTGCTACAGCTCGACACCGAGATTCACGACAGAATGAACGCCATAGAGCGACGCCTGGATCGCATCGAGGAGCAGAAGGGTTTCTGGGGCAGCTTCTGGGAGAGAGTGATGAACAATCAGGATTAGTCTCTACTGATTATCCGGATGAACAACCCGATGCCACTTTTTACCGTCAAAGAAGGCCAGATCATCGACGCCGAATGACCACAATACTCCATCTCTGGCATCCAGCCTGTAACCACCAATGTCCGGATCCAAACCGGTCTCGACCGCTACGATCTCCTCACCGTCAAACACAAACAATCCAACCAGGGAGGCAATATACAGTTTGCCATCAAACCATTCGACATCCCAGAAGTGCTCTTTAAAGTCATCCAGCCGGTGAACTGAAAATCCATCCACATTACCCTTCAGCAACGTCCCCTCATTTCCACAGATGTAGACCTCCTCCTCGGAGACACAGCAGACACGCTCCAGATGCAGATTGGTCGGTGAATCAAGCTCACTCCAGCCAGCGGCATTGCGATGAAAAATTCTGCCATGATAGCCAACCACGTAGACATCATGTTCATGGTTACCATCGATACCGTTCAAGTCGAGGGCGGTTGCCGATATGTTGGTATCCAGCAAACCATCATCCATATGCACCCACTTGTCAGGTGCACTCCTCTTATACACCTGCCCCTGGTCACCGCAGACATAGAGGGTTCCAGCAATCTCCTTGATCTGCTTGACAGCGCCCACGCCTTCATAGGTACCCGCACCTTCGATCTTCTCAACATCCGGCCCACCTGGGTAATCCAGTTCCACATCACCCTGCATGGAAAGCGCGCAGTATTTCCTTCTCACTCCACCACTCTCTGGCAGTAGACAACAGGAAACAACATCCCAGTTCAAATCATGGTGAATCCAGTTTTCACGATCTTGGTAGAACACCCTTGAGAAATCATATTCATTGGGGTCAACACTTTTCAGTTTTGCTGCACAATAGATAAGATCATGCTCGATAACACATCCATCCACGAAATATACAGGTTCAGGTTTTAATTCAGACATACCCTGTTAACTCTATTTAATAATTATCGACCGATACTAGTGGCAGGTGTAACACCTGTACCCATCACATTTTTCGGCGGATTCTTACGTCTGCCAAACGGATCCGCCCGCAACTTGGTTGAGTCGCCGACGCCCTTGCCTTCATGATAATCCCGCATCTGCTTTTTAAGATTGTCTTTGTCGCAACCGGTTACCTCTGCGATAACCTCAGCCGCCTTATCCTCAAGGTCACCGATCGTTGCCGTATTTTTGGGATCTCCCTTATTCCCCAGCTCTCTCTCCAATTTATCAAACTTATGGTGAATCCGGCCATGCTCAGCCAGCGCGGCCACAAACTTATCTTCACTGGCGTGATCCTTTTTCCTGGTTGTACCACCGGATGGTGTCGTGGATTTGGTCGATCCGGATACACAGATACAGAGTCCCTCAGAGTGTTTCACGGCCCCGGGATAATATTCACCCTTTTTCCCCTTCTCCTTGAAACAGTGATCAGGAACACAATGGTGCGGTGTTTTGCCCCCATCACAACCATCCTTGTATGGCTTTAATGTACACTTCTCATCAGCAGCAGGCGCCGCAACAGCCATGCCATCCACATCCACAGTCGGCACACTCCCGGTGCCCACGGCTGGATTATGGTTATGGGTTGTCATATCCAGTTGTCGATCTACGTTCTTACCTTCGAACTTCACATCGAATGACCAGGATATGAAATAAACCTTACCTCGGTTGGTGCTGGAGATTATGCCTTTTTTAGGTGCACACCCAGCCTCATCACCCATCGACTTCTTATAGTACGACTTGTTTTTAAGCATAATCTCCTTCTTGGAGATTTTGACCTTTTTGGTCCCTTTTGTGGTGTCCTTGGACATCCCTGTATTCGGATAGGGGATGGGAACACCGGGTGGCGTTGCAGGTGTTTGCGGTGGAGTGAAGCAGACATCGGGAAACTCACAAATCGACTTTGCATCCCCTGCTTTACATGATATTTCACGCCCGTTGGCAAACACTTCATTAGCCATTCGCTTAACTCTCCTTAGACCAGGCAAAGACCATCGATGAACGTTTTCCGTCATCGTTACTCATTTGCGCAAACATCCGGTCTCCCAGCGAATACTCCTTTTCACAGGCAGCCTTCAGAACAGACAACATGATCAAGCCTTGAGCGGCCCCGACCTCACCAATACAGTCTGCCGGATGCCAGATATCAAATTTATCCTTACGGCTGCGCAATGTACGACTCAGCGCCAAGCTTGCCTCTTTGAAATAGTACTGTTCACCGGAAACATCGGTGATACGGAAATCCAGATCACCCATTTCACACCCGGCATCGCTCAATGAAGCCTTGATTGCGGCAGTCAATCCCTCAGCCCTCAATGGCTCTTCAGAGTCCACATGAGCTGACTCCACAGCGAACCCAAGCCCTTCACATTTGAGTACACCGCCAGGATGATTCCGGGCAGATTCAATCAGCAATGCAGCACCAGCCTCACCAGGCAGAAAGCCATTTGAGTTTTCACTGGTCAACAATCGCTGCTGTGCTTCGTAATGAGCCAGAGATTTTGCAACCAGCATCGTATCACTGGCTGCCACCAGAACCTGTTTCACACCCTGTTGGTATATCATTTCCCGGGCATGCTTGAAGGCAACGGCGACTGACACGTGACCTGCCGCGATCACCAGGGATTGATCACTGAACTCAATCCCCAACTCCTGTTGAAGATTGAGAAAAAACTGAGCATCGTTATCGATAAGACGACCGGGCCTGCTGTGTTCAGCAAGGCAAAGCAGCAGTGGCGTCTCTGCCAAATTCACTTCAGGTTTAGCCCGAATGATTTCGTTGATTGCGGCAGCCGCCATCTTGATCAGCTTGGTTTTTCCACGCCAGGGCTTTTCAAGCGGCACCTCACAGCCGAGAATCGTTTCTCCGCCGCGATCCATGAAACCTGTCTCTTGAAAATTGTCGATTGCACAACGAATCGCCGCACAGCTAGCAGCCGCATTCAGCCCCACCCCTGTGACCAAGCCTGTGGCAGTAATCGCTAACGGCAACCCCATCATGCTTCCCCTGTCGCCTGTTTATCGGCAACCAGATCGGCGAGTGACGGGTAATAGGTTTTACCCAGTCTCCGGGCACGCCACCATCCACGGGGTTTTCTGCCGGCCAAAACCTGACTGATCTCAAACATACTCTTCTTAAGCGGCAGTGCAGCCCGCCAAGTCAGTGTGAACACCCCTTCATCCGGCTCCAGCACAAGCGTGTCGATGACGGCACGTTGCTGCAACTGCTCTCCATTTTTGTAGAAAAAGACCACTGGCATTTCAATTTGCGGCAGATCGAATGAGGTCTGCCCCTCAGGCGTCAGATTCTCAAGAAATACCCGTTCACCACCCCGCAGATAGGGGATCTGCTGATCAACCGGAGCAGCCTGATAGTAAGCCTCTTTGAAATCCGGTGGCAGGAAGGGAAAGTTCGTATCGATCCACTCCTGATCGTAGGTGCCGGCAAGCTGCATTCTTGGATCCCAGCCTCGCCCCAGAGGACCGAAAGCCATCGGCGCATAGGTACCGTTAGGCATGGTAATCGGACGCCTCAACTCTTCTGTATTGGGCATCGGTGAGCCGTCGACCAGTTCCTGAGCCAGTTGCTTGTGGTATCCACAACCTACTGGGTTGGCCATCCAGGCTGAGTGCTTGCGTTCATTTTCATGAAAGTTGTCCACCCCGCCAAAGGCGCAGTCATAGCTGATCGGCATCGTTTCAAACAAACCGGGGTAACCTGGGCTGATGGCCAGTTTACCGGCCTCCCATGTCCTGTTGCCGGTAACGGCAAACGACTTGAACATCGATCCGACTCTGAGTGTCACTTCCACCCGTGTAACAGCTTTACCACCAGGCGCATAGGCGCTGCCATTCAACAGCACATCACACATAGGTTTCACCGGTGCGAAATCGACTTCATACAGCGGTGCGGAAAAGCCGGGCTCACCTGTGAAGCTGTCCGCTTCGATCAAGACCTTCTGCTCATCTGCCAGAGTTACCTGCTGACGAATCGGTGGAATATTGAAAGTGCCTTTGACAGCCACCACCAGCAACTCTCGCCCATCAGGACGAGTTCCCATGGTATAGCCGGCTTGCATTCCGGTGGCATTGAGCAATTCCATCGATAGTTATTCTCTTGTTGCGAACGCGCTCCATCCTGGCGCTGCGGATTATTATTCCTTCCACAGAAGCATAATCAGTTTTCAGACAGTTACCAGAGAAATATTACCACCCGGCGCTACGCCTGTATGACCCGGCCAATTTCGTCATCCCAGTACCAAAGTTTGCCAGGGGTACGATTGTGCACCCCGCCAAACCAGACGTCATAGTCATTGTGGGATTGCCAGTGCCCCTCACCAGCCAGCAGTTTCCGCCCAAATCCGGTCAGTGAGACCTGCCAGTCAATTGGTTTGGAAGAACCCTTCACCAGCTCGATAGCCGGGCGCCGGGCCTCAACCAGATGTGACAACACCTTCCAGTAACTGCTGTCACCCATGAAGGCCAGGGGTTCATAGACGGAGGTGTACCAATGATAGAAGAGTTTTGCCCCATCCTGGGGGCCCTGCTCATGCAGAATCTGCAGCGTCAGACGTTCTGAGAGCGACAGACCGTCGGCACGCCAAGGCAGCTCCTTGATGTGCCGTTTCAAGGCGGGCAGGATCTGCGGAAAAGCCGGAGCCTGCAGATTGACGATTTGGCTCAAGGCCTCCGGGGTTGGGGCGGTATAGGCCTCCCAGCACTGGCGGCCGAACTCGATATGGTGCTCCTCAAGGGGGGTAAACTGCTGCCACAGCAGCGGCATGGTTTCGACCGGCAGCTGCCCGATCCCGTTGAACCGCGCCACACCGGGATAGTGATCCACGCAGATGAATGCCATCTGCTCAGGGCGCTTGGTTCGATCCTGTAGAAAATGCAGGAGTTTGCTAAAGACCAGGACATCGTAGGCATCGTGCTCGAACCAAAAGCAGACCCGCTGGTAATCCCCGATCTGTTCCAGGGCATCATAATCGGCGGTCAGATCCTTGACCGCCTGGGGCTTCAGACGCCAGTTGCTGTTCGCAATGAAGCTACTGCGAATGTCGATGAACCTTTGCCGGTCCGTTTCAGCCGGCACAGGCCCCTGGATATAGGGATCGGCAAAACAGAGAAAGTCACCACGGAAGCCCGCCACAGCCAGCTTGTACATCACATCGGTGCCACAGCGGATATGCAGTGTCCGCAGCTGACCGTCCAAGGGATCCGGGCGGCCACTCTGGATCGCCCGGGCGGCCATTTCGCTTGCTTCCACATGGTGTTTCAGTTTGGGCCAGGATGGAAAGCCCTGCTCGCGGGCTATGATCAGTTGAGCATCGGCCAGTTTAAGCTGATCCGCCTGCAGACTTTCCGCCTTGGGGTGGGATGCGGTTCGTGACCAGGCTTGGCCCTGATTGAGGGCTTTTAACAGTTGCTTGGCCTGCTTTTTACACTGATCAAGAGAGAGCGGTTGCAGGCAGCGGGGGTCATCCGCAGGAAAATCGTGAAACTGCTTCTGCTCAGAATCAAACTGGCGACGCAACGCCGGGAGTGACTGGATCATAACGAACTCCTTGTTGACAGGCCTGGCTTGCAGATAGGCACAAGGAAATCGTTCAATTAATCGAGATCGTTTGTCGGGCTCAGCCCTTTCCGCAAGCAGGATGCTGACAAACCAGCGAAAGCAGTATAAACCAATGCTTGTTTGTATTTAAGTCCGCGAATGAACACGAATGGTTGTTGTGTATTGGCACGGTCTTGCACGACATGACCACACCGCCAATGGACGCCAATCACCCTAAATAACTCAGCAGAGCCTGGCTGATCATTCAATATCATCCACAACTTTTGCATTCCCTAACGGACAAACAACAAAAATTCTCACAAGCCAGAATCCACTCCCTCTGAACCCCGTCCCGGTACGAGCGAGAAGCGCAGGAACGTGACGGCCGGGCGTCCTTTCATTTTGTGACTTTGCTGTTGGCGTAAAAAAGTGACTCGCCCAGTAGGACGAAACAGGGATTTTCAGAAAAGAGGCACAATAACAACTAGCAGTAACTCTGAATTCTATATATAGACACACAGCTGCTCCGTTAAATACGAAGAATATGCAGCTAACGGATGAGTTGTCTTTAGTTTCTCTAGCAGATTGGGAGTTGAGACATGAAATGCATCGTGCAGCAGGGGATTAAAGCTGGACAGAGTCACATATCATCAGCGAGTCAGACCAGTGGGGTGAACAGCTCCCCTCTCCCCTTGCGGGAGAGGGGCCGGGGGAGAGGGGGAGAATCAACCGCATCATTTCACCATGAATCGATATGATAATGAATGAAGGGTAAAAGCGGCTTTATCTTTCTCTCACATGAAACGCTTCGCGTACACCCTCTCCCCAACCCCTCTCCCGTAAAGGGAGAGGGGCTTTAAGATTTGTGCGGGTTAGACTGAAAGATAATGGGTTCGCAATGATCTAGACCATAAAATTCAAACTGTCAATGGACGTCAATCAGTGCAAACAACGTGATTTTCTCTCAGCACTGCACCCTGCCGCAGCAATAACGACTGATTCGCAAATCTTATTTGTGTTAATGAGTTGTCCTTAGTTTCTCTTGCAGATTGCGAGTTGAGACATGAAATGCATCGTGCAGCAGGGAATTAAAGCTGGACAGAGTCACATATCATCAGTGAGTCAGACCAGTGGGGTGAACAGCTCCCCTCTCCCCTTGCGGGAGAGGGGCCGGGGGAGAGGGGGAGAATCAACCGCATCATTTCACCATGAATCGATATGATAATGAATGAAGGGTAAAAGCGGCTTTATCTTTCTCTCACATGAAACGCTTCGCGTACACCCTCTCCCCAACCCCTCTCCCGTAAAGGGAGAGGGGCTTTAAGATTTGTGCGGGTTAGACTGAAAGATAATGGGTTCGCAATGATCTAGACCATAAAATTCAAACTGTCAATGGACGTCAATCAGTGCAAACAACGTGATTTTCTCTCAGCACTGCACCCTGCCGCAGCAATAACGACTGATTCGCAAATCTTATTTGTGTTGATGTGCGAACAAAGATCATTCACTCTTCCTCAGACGATGGTAACGAAGCCTTGCGGAATACCGGCAGGTCGGGGCTCTCCTCTTCATCCAGCTCCACCTTTTCGATCTTTTCGAAGCGGTTGCTGATCTTACGCGCGGAGATATTCACATCACTGACATCCTGATGAGCCTGTCCGATATGCCGGGCCAGATTGTCCATACGGTTCTGGAAGCGGCCGAAATCCTTCGACAGGGCGCGCAGATGATCCTGAATGATATGCACCTGCTCGCGGGTGGCTGCATCCTTCATCACCGCCCTGGCCGTGGTCAGTATCGCCATCATGGTGGTTGGCGAGACCAGCCAGACCCGTTTGCGGAACGCCTCTTCCACCAGGTCCGGGAAACGGGCGTGGATCTCAGCGAACACCGCCTCGGCCGGGATGAACATCACTGCACCGTCGGAGGTTTCACCCGGAATGATATAACGCGAGGCGATATCCTCCATGTGCTTGCGGATATCGATGCGGAACTGCCGCTGTGCCTGATTACGATCCGACTCGGGCAGCTGGTCGTCGAGCATTCTCTGATAGGACTCCAGGGGAAACTTCGCATCGATCGCCACATTACCGGTGGGATCGGGCAGAAACAGCACACAATCGGCGCGACGACCGTTGCTCAGGGTATGTTGCAGCGAGAAGCCGCTCTCCGGCATCACATTGCGCACCAGCGCACTCAACTGCACCTCACCAAAGGCTCCTCTGGAACGCTTGTCCGAGAGCACCTCCTGCAGTGAGACCACATTGGTGGAGAGCTCGGTGATCTTCTTCTGCGCCTCGTCGATGCGGGTCAGATGGGTGAGCACCTGATTGAAGGTCTCGGTGGTCTTCTCGAAACCCTCACTGAGACGCTTCTCGACCTGGCCACTGATCTCCTTCAGGCGCTGATCGGTGGTCTCGGTCAGCCCCTCGACCCGCTTGCCCAGGTTGTCCGCATGCTGGGTCAGTGCTTCAGCAACCTGCTTACGCACCTCCCCCATGCCCGACTGCAGAGTCTCATGCTGTTTGCTCATGCTCTGGGTCTGACGCTCGTCGAAAGCCTCACGCTGATGAGCCAGTGAGCGGGTCATCGACTCCCGCAGCTCGGCAAGCTTCTCCTGCTGCTGCAGGCGGCCGTCGGCCAGATTGTCGGTCACTACCTTCTTCAGGTTTTCAAACTGGGCCAGCAGATCCAGTCGCAGACGTCCCGCATCACCCCCCAGATGCTCCTTGATATCGGCAAATCGCCGGTCGAGCAGCTGGCTGAGCTTATCCGCACGCTCGAGCTGGGTCTGCTGCATGCCGTGAATCAACCTCTGCTGGGCCAACATGCCCTTGGCGATCCGTTCCGACAGCAGCTCGCGCAGTTCACTCTGCTCCTTGGCATTACGCCGCTCCATCTCATGCAACTGCTCCTGAAGCTGCTGCTGGTGGTGGACCCGGACCTGCTGCTCCCGCTGCTGGGTATCGAGTAGCCGGGCCAGCCAGTAGAGCACCCAGCCGAGCAACAGCAGCCCTGACAAGCCGAGAATCAACAGTACCTGAAGCGGTGAAGATATCTGTGTAAACCATTCCATGACCGAACTATAACCGATACTGAGACTCAAAACGCGAGTCTCAAAGCAACTTTTATGACGGATTGGAGTTGCAATACCCCACCATCCTCATTACCTTTGCCCATCGTTCAAAGAATCCAGTTGATCATGCGCATTCATCTCAAAACACTGGGCTGCCGTCTCAACGAGGCGGAGCTCGAAACCTGGAGCCGGGAGTTTCAGGCTCGGGGCTTTCGCATCACCGGTCAGGCCGAAGAGGCGGATCTGCTGGTGGTGAACACCTGCGCGGTGACCCAGGAGGCGGTGCGTAAATCGAGGAAACTGATGAGTCGCAGCGGCCGGCTGAATCCCAATGCCCGGCTGGTGGTGAGTGGCTGCTATGCCTCCCTGGAGCCGGACCAGGCGATGAAGATGGAAGGGGTCGATCTGCTGGTGGACAACCGGGACAAGGCCCGGCTGGTGGAGATCGTCAGCGACAAACTCGATCTGAAGCTGATGCCGGAAGCCGCCATGGAGGCGGAAGCCGGCGGCATCCTGGCGCGGGGACGCCAACGCGCCTTCATCAAGGTGCAGGACGGCTGTCGCTACCGCTGCACCTTCTGCATCGTGACCCTGGCCAGGGGCGAAGAACGCAGCCGCCCGATCGAGGACATCGTCGATGAGATCAATCGCCTGCAAGGCGAAGGTATCCAGGAGGTCGTGATTACCGGGGTTCACATCGGCGGATACGGTGCAGACATCGACACCAATCTGGTCCAGTTGATTGAAGCGATACTGGCAGATACTGAAATCCCCCGACTGCGCTTCGGCTCCATCGAGCCCTGGGATCTGCAAGCGGGATTCTGGGACCTGTTCGAAAACCCACGCCTGATGCCCCACCTCCATCTTCCCCTACAGAGCGGCGCCGACTCTGTCCTGAGACGCATGGCGAGGCGCTGCCGCAGCGATGAGTATCGTGCACTGATCATCCAGGCCAGGGAGAAACTTGAAGCGTTCAATGTCACCACCGACATCATTGTCGGTTTCCCCGGCGAGAGCGAAGCGGAGTGGCAGCAGACCCTGGAGTTTGTCGAAGAGATCGGCTTCGGTCATCTCCACATATTCGCCTACTCCCCCCGTCAGGGAACCAAAGCCGCCGGTCTGCCCGACCCAGTCAGCCGCGAACTCAAGCGCCAGCGCAGCGAAGCCCTGCATCAGCTTGGTGAAAAGATGAAACGCCAAACCCTGGAGGATTATCTGGGCAAGACCCTGCCGATCCTGGTGGAGGGTTCAGTGGAACGGGGTTTCGGTGGATACACCCCTAACTACCTGCGCGTGGAGATCGACTCAGCGACCGACAGCGAACTGGTCAACCGGATCGTACCGGTGAAACTCACCGCCCTAACTGACGATGGCAGTGCCCTGGTTGGATCTGTTGTCTAGAACTGGTTTTTTAACAATTGCAATCCATCAATGAACACGAGTTCACAGCTACCGGGATAGCCCCTCTCCCCCGACCCCTCTCCCGCAAGGGGAGAGGGGAGCTACTCTCTCTGCCGATTTGACAGGTTGATGGTGTGTGCTTTGCTGACCCTCATCATTTGATGCACAAGGCTTTTCCATCTCTCAAATCCAAATCGGCTGAGATATCAACTGTAACCAGCCATTCATCACCATTAAGTTCGAAGTCAATGGAAAAGCAGTGATCTCAACAAAATTAAAAGTTTATCCCTGTGCCATCCATATCCCTAAGGCCAATGATACGTCTCAGCCACCCCATTGAAGGTCACGACATACTGAGTGCAACTGATGAATTCGATTACGGCAGTGACTCCGTTGGCTGCCTCAATCTGGATGCGGCCAGCACTGGGACGTCCTGTTTCGCAATCGAAGGTCATGGGCACTACAGTGGTCACATGGATATAACCATGTTCGGGATCGTAGACCCGCACCGATACCAGATAACCTGACGATCCATTGCCAGAGACGCTGACTTCAGTCACCCGATAGGTCCGGTTATCGTAGCCCTGGTAGTCGGAGTAGTATTCGCAGCTAACATCCGAACCGTCCTGGTTGGCGGCGGTACAGCTCATCTGCATGTTGAAGGTGTCACTGTAACTGCCTCCCGGGTGGTTGATGGAGACACTGAAGTGTATGTAGTTGAGGGTCAGTCGATAGCCGATACCGACTTTGGTGTAAGTCCCTTCCACCGTGCCGTGAAACACGGTTGAGTAGCTACCGTCATCGTAAGTGGTATCGCGGCTGCATTGGGTGAAAACAATACGCCAATCCCCTTCCAAGCTGAAGTCCGGGAAATCGACCACAACCGAGCCGCTGTTGCAGACTGAGCTGGAGAGATCTTCGATTCTCGCCGCCGGTTCACCCCGACCCGCCAGCAGAGGTCCGCGGCTCAGCAGATTCCCCACCAACCGGGCCATGGCTTGATTGATCTGGTCCTGGCTGACCGGTGAATCCGGGCGCTGGCTCACCACCGGAACACTGTCGGTGCTGATCGCCTGTTTCGATCCGGACGCGGCGGCTGTCGCCAGCTGATTGATATTTTCACTGGTCATCGAAGCCTGTTTGGTCTCACCGCTGTAGTTCAGGGAGGAGCTGGTGGTATCTCCGCCGTTGCTATCGGTGTTAGCGTCATTCCCACCACAGGCCAGCAGGGTAAATGTGAGCACAAACAAAGGGATCCATCTATTGGCCACGAAGTTCATGATTCTTGCTCCCTAAAGTTCCTGCATCCACAAACATAATAGCCGTAGAAGCGTGGAGAGTGCAGATTATTACTGCAGTAATATGCGCTCGGAGATATAAATTTTGACAGCGGTCAAACAGCTGAGTGCCGGAGATCAATCACACTGTTATGACACCACATCGCCAGACGACCCGTTATCTGCAACCAGCCCGGCAATCAATTTCAACAGATTACTGTAGTGACTACCCTGCCAGTAGATTTTCCGGCAGTCCCGGCAGCGCCAGAATTGATCATGTTGGCGAATAACCTGATCGGGCAGCGGCTCTTCGATGTGCTCCTTGCGGATGGCAACGATGGCGCCGTTACAGACCATGCAGCGGCTGAAAGGCCGGATCTGACCCGTAAGATCCAAACGCTCCACCACTTCGGCCAGCTGCAGCCAGGGCTCGATGGCATGCACATAGCAACCATGGGTGATCGTTCGGCGCATCAGCAGCGCCCGGTCCCGGGTCAGCAGGATCCGTCTCTCCGAAACTGAAATCTCCACCAGCCTCTGATCGCCGATATCATTGAAGAACAGGGTATCGAAACCCAACAGCCTCAGATAGCGGGCCAGTCTCCCCAGGTGGGCATCGGTGACGAACCTGGTCGTTCGTAACGGCCGCTCCCTCAGGCGCAGCAATGGGGTGACATCCAGGGACTCGAACTGGGGATAGACACTGATCCTCTCCCCGCCCTGAAGTTGTGGGCCAAGGTCCACCGAGATCCCGTTCACCAACACCACCTCAATCTCCGTATGGGGCACCCCCATCGATTCGATCAGATGCTTCAGACTCTCCCCGGGCTGGATCTCCCGCTCGATATCACGCTTGCGCAGAGGGCTGGGTAAAAAGTCGTTCAGCTCCTCATAGAATCGCAGCGTGACGGTCGGCACTAGAAGTCGAACTCGGCCCACACCGGACAGTGGTCGGAGGGTTTCTCCATGCCACGGATGTCGTAGGCGATACCCACGTCGGTACAACACGCCATCAGCGGTTGGGTCACCAGCATCAGGTCGATACGCAAGCCGCGCTTTGGCTCCCGGTCGAATCCCCGACTGCGGTAATCGAACCAGCTGAAGCGGTCATCCACCTCCGGTTTGAGTTGGCGATAGCTGTCCACCAGTCCCCAGTCGAGAAGTGCCTGTAACCATTCACGCTCTTCCGGCAGAAAGCTGCACTTGCCGGTCTTCAGCCAGCGTTTGGCATTGTCCGGCCCGATCCCGATATCCAGATCCAGCGGCGCCACATTCATGTCACCGATCACCATCAAAGGTTCGGATGGATCATGCTGGTTGTTCAGATAGTCGAGCAGATCGGCGTAAAACTTCCGCTTGGCCGGAAACTTCAGCTCATGATCGCGGCTCTCGCCCTGGGGAAAATAGCCGTTGAGCAGGGTGAAACTCTGCCCCTTGGGAGAGTCGTATCGGCCGATGATCATGCGCCGTTGCGCATCCTCTTCGTCGCCGGGGAACCCCTTGCTGACCTCCAGGGGAGCCGACTTGGAGAGCAGAGCCACCCCATAGTGGGTCTTCTGGCCATGATAGGCCGCCTGATAGTCGAGGGCATCGATCATCCCATGTGGGAAATCGGCATCCTGTACCTTGGACTCCTGAATCCCGATCACATCCGGATCGTAGTTGGCCTTCAGTTGCGTCAGTTGGTGCTCTCTGGCACGTATGCCGTTGGTATTGAATGAGACGATCTTCACCCGTTTTTCTCCCCCAGAACCTCAATTGTCTCCCGCTCACCCACCTCGAAGCCGTGCCGATAGGCCTTGCCCCAGGGCAGCAAGCGCTGCTCTTCGCCGATAGTCTCTCCCACCGGGCCCAGAGCCTCAGCCACCTGCCTGGCATAACCCAGATCACTGATCCGACGGATCATGCCGTCCGCGTAACCCCGGTTGTACCAGAGCTGCAGCTCACTCTCGGTTTCCGAGAGCTCTGCGGTTTCCGCATACAGATCCTGCGCCAGCTGCAGCAGTCGTCCGAGCAGATCCTGGTTTTTCTGAGTCATAGTATGAGCCATTCGGCTGGAAAGAGATCGAAGCCTATCATGGGCGGCAGGCAAGATTAAGGAATAAACCTGCTCAGAAACGGTTGTAATTCCCCCAGGGTATGGCGATGATTGATCCGATATCCACACCAGCCGACTGGAACCCGTGCAGCTTAAAGAGATTCAGAGATGTTGATTGCAATTTCACCCGCCAAAACCCTTGATTACGAGACACCACCGGTCACCAAAACCCATACCAAGCCCCGCTTTCTCAAGCAGTCAAAAGCGCTGATCGACAACCTGCGCAACTACTCGGCCCTGGATCTGGCGGAGCTGATGAATCTGAGCATCAAACTCTCGGAGCTCAATTTCGATCGTTACCACGACTGGAAAACCCCCTTCAACATGAAGAACGCCAAACAGGCGGCACTGGCGATGAAAGGGGATGTCTATACCGGTCTCGATGCGGAGACCCTGGACGAACAGGGCTTCGAATTCGCGCAACGCCACCTGCGCATACTCTCAGGCCTCTACGGGGTACTCAAACCCCTCGATCTGATGCAGCCATACCGGCTGGAGATGGGCACCAAACTGCCCAATGAGGAGGGCAAGGATCTGTACGCTTTCTGGGGCGAGCAGATCACCAAATCGATCAACAAGGACCTGAAGGCTCAGGGGGACGACATCCTGGTCAACCTGGCCTCCAACGAATATTTCAAATCGATCAAACCCAAACTGGTGAACGGCCGCATCATCACCCCCCAGTTCAAGGAGAGAAAGAACGGCAGCTACCGCATGATCGGTGTATTCGCGAAAAAGGCCCGGGGCTTGATGAGCCGTTACATCATCGACAATCAACTCAGCGATCCGGAGGATATCAAGGGTTTCGATGTGGATGGCTACCGCTTCAACAAAAAGCTCTCGAAGGACGATCAATGGGTCTTCACCCGCAGCTGATCGACGCCCACTGCCACTTCGACGACGCCAGTTTCGACGTCGATCGGCAGCAAGCCCTGAGCCGCGCCGAGCAGGCCGGGGTAACACAACAGATCATCCCGGCAATCAAAGCGGCCTGGTGGCCGCGAATCAAACAACTCTGCCTGGACCACCCGGGACTCCATCCCAGCTACGGTCTGCATCCGATGTTTCTGACCGATCATCAGGATGAACATATCGATCAACTGAGTGAGTGGCTGGCCGCCGAACAGCCGGTAGCAGTAGGCGAATGCGGACTCGATTTCTACATCGAGGATCCCCAACCCGAGCGCCAGCAAAGGCTGTTCGAAGCCCAGCTGGAACTGGCCGGACGATACGACCTGCCGGTGATCATCCACGCCCGCCGCTCCGTGGAGGAGGTGATCAATACCCTGCGACGCTTCCCGGGCCTGCGCGGCATGCTGCACAGCTACTCGGGTAGTGAGCAACAGGCCCATCGACTGATCGAGATGGGGTTCTACCTCAGCTTCGGTGGACCGGTAACCTATGAGCGGGCAAAACGTCTGAGACATCTGGTGAAATCCTTGCCTCTGGAGTCCCTGCTGATCGAGACCGACTCACCGGATCAACCCGACACACAGCACCGAGGCGAACGCAACGAGCCCGCCTATCTGCCACTGATTCTTGAACTGTTCAGCCAACTGCGCAGTCAGCCCGCCCAAGAGATCGCCGCACAAACCCGGCTCAATACCCAGCAGCTGTTCAGGCTCCAGTAACAGAGCTTGTCCCAGTGCAGTTGTGCGGCCCAAATGTGTAAACAATGAGAATTAAATAGGCCGCGAATGGATGCCAATCACCGCCAATGGCCGCAAATTGTTCTTAGTGCATATCACTGTAAGACGTCATCTCAACCCTATTTGGTGGGGCATGGCCCCACCCTACACCTGTGTGTGGCCCTAGCGTGTAAAAAATGAGACTAAAAGAAGCCGCTAATGGACGCCAATCACCGCCGATGGCCGCAAAATGCTCCTAGCGCAACTCACTGTAAGGCGCCAATCCAACCCAAAAAACGCTACTACAATTTGCGCCTCTTATTTGCGTTCATTTGAGGACTAAAACAACACAAACCTCCACAGGCTCCCAAGCCAGAATCCACCGCCTCTTAATCCCGTTCCGGCACGAGCGAGAAGCGCAGGCAAAAACCGATCAGCGGGCCTGACTGTTTGAGCGCAGCGAGTTTCAGGCACGCCGGTTTTTGCCGAGCATCGCAGCGGACCCGAAGGGGCGTGACGGCCGGGCGCCGTTTCTTTTGGTTACTTTTCTTTTGGCGAGAAAAGAAAAGTGACTCGCCCAGGAGGGCGAAACAGGGACTTTCCGACAAGAGGCCAATAACGAGTGGATCCACCCATCCCCCAAACTGGGCATGACTCACGCTCCATCCATCGTTATCATGTACCCCAACAAAAAACTGCCCGCATGGAATGACACCAAACGACGCTTCAGGTTGTCGATGTCATCGGATTTGTGATCAGCAGAACACCACTTGAACATGGGGAATCATTGATGTCGAAAAAAGGAATTCTGGTTACCGGCGGCGCCGGCTACATTGGCAGTCACACCGCTCGTCAACTTGGCAAAGCGGGCGAACGGCTGGTAACCCTGGACAACCTCTGCACCGGTTTCCGCCAGGCGGTCCTGTATGGTGATCTGGTGGTGGGTGATACCGGCGACCGGGAGCTGGTCAGCCGCATCCTGGAGGAGCATGAGATCGATACGGTGATGCACTTTGCCGCCCACACCATCGTCCCGGAATCGGTGGAGAATCCCCTCAAGTACTACGCCAATAACACCTGCAACACCCGCAGTCTGCTGCAGTGCTGCGCTGAAGCGGGAGTAAAGAACTTTGTCTTCTCCTCCACCGCGGCGGTCTATGGCATCCCGGAGAAAGGGGTTGCCTATGAGGACACCCCCACCAGCCCGATCAACCCCTACGGAACCTCCAAGCTGATGTCGGAGATGATGCTGCACGATCTGTCACAGGCCACCGAGATGAACTATATCGCCCTGCGCTATTTCAATGTGGCCGGTTGCGATCTGGAGGGCCGAATCGGCCAGTCGACCCCGAAGGCCACCCTGCTGACCAAGGTCGCCTGCGAGGCTGCGGTGGGCAAACGGGATGCGGTCTATATCTTCGGTACCGACTACCCCACAGCGGACGGTACCGGTGTACGCGACTACATCCATGTGGAAGACCTGGCCACCGCCCACGTCAAGGCCCTGGACTATCTGCGCAATGGTGGTGATTCCGCCATTCTCAACTGCGGATACGGTCACGGCTTCTCGGTCCGGGAACTGCTGAAATCGGTGGAGGCGGCCAACGGTTCACCACTCAATATCATCGAGGCAGAGCGGCGTGCCGGTGATCCGCCGGAGCTTGTTGCCGGCGCCGAGAAGGTGCGAGAGGTACTCGGCTGGTCACCCAAATATGACGATCTTTCCGTAATCGCCAGCTCCGCACTGGAATGGGAGCGGAAACAGCTCAACGATCCCTGGTCCAACTAGTGCCGGTTCGATTCGTGTTCACAGTCAGCTGCCCCTAGGCGTCGATAAGCAGGACCGATCGACATGGAACTCCTACAAATCATCATCCTGGCCGCGGTTCAGGGGCTGACCGAATTTCTGCCGATCTCCAGTTCGGCCCATCTGATCCTGGCGCCCAGGGTGGCCGGCTATGCCGACCAGGGACTGGCCTTCGACGTGGCCGTGCATGTGGGAACCCTGGCGGCGGTAATCGGCTATTTCCGTCACCAGGTGATCTCCATAACCCGGGATTTTTTCCGCTCCTGGATCAACCCGTCCGCCCGCTCCAGGGAGTCACGGCTTGGCTGGATGATCGTCATCGCCACCATTCCGGTTGGGCTGTTCGGTTTGCTGATGAAATCCCTGGTGGAGACTGATCTGCGCTCTCCGCTGGTCATCGCCATCACCACCATCGGCTTTGGCGTGTTACTGCTGCTGGCGGACCAGTTCGGCAAACGCCACCGGGACGAGTACTCCCTGCGCTGGAGCGACGCCCTGGTGATCGGCCTGTTCCAGGCCGTGGCGATCATTCCGGGTACCTCCCGCTCCGGCTCCACCATGACCGCCGGGCTGTTCCTCGGACTGACCCGTGAAGCGGCATCCCGCTTCTCTTTTCTGATCTCCATACCAACCATCCTGATGTCCGGCGGACTGCTGGGACTCGATCTACTGCAGAGCGAGGCGGAGGTGGACTGGCTCTCAATCAGCCTCGGCGCCGGTCTGGCGTTCATCACCGCCTACCTCTGTATCCACTACTTTCTGCGCTTCATCGAGAATATCGGTATGACGCCGTTCGTCATCTATCGCTTCATACTGGGTGGCTTGATTCTGCTGTTTATGCTGTGACAGAAAATCCGCGCTCAGCTTGTCACTCTATGGTACGGGAACGGAACCATCAGCGCCGATGTCATTCTGCAAATCATGACAGGTAAGTCGCAGAATTCGAAAGTGATTTTAAGGACAGCTGCTACAAATCGATACAATATGCAGCTTGACGCCCACAATCACTGAGTGGGATAGTTTGATATAACGCTATTTTTGTCATTGCTAACCACGGAAGGAGGAAAACACTATGCTCAAAAATCTGATTCTTGCCTCAATGGCCACATTCACACTCCTCGTTGCCGGCTGTAACGGAGGCGGTGATGATGTGGAGGTCGAAGAGTTCAGAATCAACGGCTCTTCATCTGAACTGGAAGATGGCCGGGTAACCATCGACTCTGCGATCAACAACGGTGAGTTCGAGCTGGTCTGGGAAGTCGACGATGACAATGCCAGCGGCTACAACGCCTATTTCTGGCTCAGCGTAAACAGCAACCTGGACGAAGACAACGACATTCGTTTCTACTATGTCTGGTGTGGTGAGTATGGTCGCTGCGATCATGACGACCGCAATGAAGAGGATTGCTGGTTCGACAACAATCTGGAGATGGTCTGTGAAGACGACGACAACTACGAATATGATGTGGACGAGTTGATCGACAGCCTTCCCGAAGATCTCTATGTCATCATCGAGGCCTGCAACGGCGCAGATTGTGATACCGAAGTGGTTCCGGTGCGTTTGAGATAGTTCAGATCCTCCCCCATCCATCCTGAGTGAAGATGGATGGCGGGCGATTCAATCAACAGGGGGTTAAGGATAACCCGGGCTATGGAGAGCCACCCCCCTGTCCACTCACCATAGACGATCAACCTCCGCCTGACGCTTTCTTCTCGGCGGCTTTCTAACTTCCCATGTAACGCTTACGTTTGGTGGCTTTCACCTTGGCGATTTCAACCAGGATCATGCCATCGGTGCAGCCGGCAAACTCCGGATCGACACCGAAATCGAGAAACTGCACCCCACCGGGCTCACACAGGTCGGTGTACTGTTTGAACAGAGTGGGAATGGAGAGGTCAAACAGCGCGAGCTGGTTCTTCAGCTCCTGCAGATCGGCCTCATAGTCATCACCATGGAACACCTGGCCAAACTCATCCCAGGTGGACTGGCTGATCTGATAAGGCACCCGGGCCTGCCCCAGATACGATTTGCTGGCGTAATAGCGCTGATAGAAATCCACCATCAGGTCCCTGGCCGATTTCGGGTAGTGGGCACTGATGCTCACAGGGCCATACATATATTTGATCTCGGGGTGGTGCTTCAGATAGGCCCCAACGCCCTGCCACAGGTAATCCAGGGCCCGGCTGCCCCAGTAGCGGGGCTGTACGAAGCTGCGCCCCAGTTCGATCGACTGACGGGCATAGCGATCAAAATGCTCATCGAACTTGAACAATGAGTTGGTGTAGAGACCTTCACTGCCCTGGTTGACCAGGATCGAGCCCACCTCACCGATACGGTAGGAGCCGACCACCTCCAGCTCAGCCTCATCCCACAACACCAGATGACGGTAGTGCAGGTCGTAGTTATCCGTATCCCGTCGCTTGCCGGTGCCCTCTCCAACCTTGCGAAAGCTCAATTCCCGCAGCCGACCGATCTCCCGCATCAGCACGCTGCCCGGCTCCCAGTCCATCAGCAGGATCTGTTTGCCGTCCCGGGTCTGACCGAGAATCTCCCCTTTGCTCAGCTCCTTTTTCAGCGCCTGACGGGATTCCGGATGGGCAATACTCTTCTCGGTGGTGAACACACCCGGTTTGCGCTGAGAGATCCGATAGAGGTGCTTGCGTACCATCTTCACACGGGCCTTGAGTCTGATCCCTTCCACATTCAGATGGGTAAAAGGGATCAGTTCACCCACCCGGAAGGCGATGGTGTTGGAGCGCTGCATGAACATCTCCTGTACCAGCAGCAGCGCGGCGATCGGTTTGTAGAGCATGGAGACGCCATAGAACAGGGGCGAATTGCGGGCATCGATATAGATCGGCAGCAGCGGCGACCCGGTGCGCCGGGCAAACTGCATGAAGCCGCTTTTCCAGCGCACATCCCGAACCCCGTTGGGGCGTAATCTGGAGACCTCACCGGCCGGGAAGATAATCACCAGCTCTTCCCGTTGCAGAGCGGCATGGATCTGTTTGACACCCCGGCGACTCGAGCCACCACCCATGTTGTCCACCGGCAACAGCAGCTCCTTCAGCGGTTCGATGGAGGCGAGCAGATCGTTGGCCACCACCCGGATATCCCGGCGCACCCGGCTGATCATCAGGATCAGGCTGAGGGCGTCCAGCGCCCCCAGGGGGTGGTTGGCCACCACGATGACCCGACCGCTGGAGGGAATGTTTTCCAGATCCTTGTTCGACACCAGATAGTCCATATCGAAATACTCGAGGACCTTCTCGATCAACTCGAGGCCACGCAACGCATGATGCTCTTCCAGAAACCGGTTGATCTCCCGCTCACGAAACAGCATCCGCAAGGCTTTCAACATGGGTTTGGTCAGCAGCGAGGGCTGCTTTTCGAAAAATCCCGGAAAACGATTGGTCAAGACCTGTTCAACATTCAGCACATGCGGGCTCCTGCAAATAAAACAGGCAGAGCTTAGATGAGCAGCATGACAGGTGGTTTTCACCAGGATTAGGATTAGATTGCGTCAAGATGACCATCCTGTGAAACCGGCTTTGCGTTGAAACCAAGCGGTGGTTTACCCATTTCCGGACCGATATGTGATAATCCCGGTTTTTCCTGGCAAACGCCCTGCTGCAACCTGAAAACAGATACGACATGAACAACACACCGCGAAAGATACTCGTCACCAGCGCCCTGCCCTATGCCAACGGGCCGATCCATATCGGACATCTGGTGGAATACATACAGACCGACATCTGGGTGCGTTTTCAGAAGATGCGGGGCCACGAGTGCTACTACGTCTGTGCCGATGATGCCCATGGCACCCCGATCATGCTCAGGGCCCGCCAGGAGGGGATCGAACCCGAAACCCTGATCAACCGGGTGGCCGAAGAGCATACTGCGGATTTCGCCGAGTTCCGCATCGACTTTGACAACTACCACTCCACCCACTCGCCGGAGAATCAGGCCTGCGCCAACACCATCTACGAGCGCAATCGGGATGGGGGCCACATCGCCAAACGCACCATCACCCAGGCCTACGACCCGGTGGAGAAGATGTTCCTGCCCGACCGCTTCATCAAGGGCACCTGCCCCAAATGCGGTTCAGAGGATCAGTATGGGGACAACTGCGAAGTCTGCGGCGCCAGCTACTCCCCGGCGGAACTGAAGAACCCGGTCTCTGCCGTTTCCGGTGCTATCCCGGAGCAGCGGGAGTCGGACCACTACTTCTTCAAGCTGGCGGATTTCGAGACCATGCTGAAAGAGTGGACCGGCGGCGGCCATGTACAGAGTGAAGTCTCCAACAAACTGGATGAGTGGTTCGAGGCGGGTCTGCAGGAGTGGGACATCTCCAGAGACGCCCCCTACTTCGGCTTCGAGATCCCCGACCACCCGGGTAAATATTTCTATGTCTGGCTCGACGCGCCGATCGGCTACATGGCCAGCTTCCGCAACCTCTGCGACAAGACCGAAGGCCTCGACTTCGACAGCTACTGGGCGGAAGGCAGCGACACCGAGCTCTACCACTTTATCGGCAAGGACATCATCTACTTCCATACCCTGTTCTGGCCGGCGATGCTCCACGGTGCGGGCTTCCGTACACCCAATGCGGTCTATGCCCACGGCTTTCTTACCGTGGACGGCGCGAAGATGTCCAAATCCCGCGGCACCTTCATCAAGGCGCGCACCTACCTGGACCATCTCAATCCGGAATACCTGCGCTACTACTTCGCTGCCAAACTGGGCTCCGGGGTCGACGACATCGACCTCAACCTGGAAGACTTCGCCCAGCGGGTCAACAGCGACCTGGTCGGCAAGGTGGTCAACATCGCCAGCCGCTGCGCCGGATTCATCAGCAAACGCTTTGAAGGCAAACTGGCCGATCAAGTGAGCGAACAGGCCCTGTTCGATGAGTTCGTCAGCGCCGGCGATGCCATCGCCCAACACTACGAGAAGCGGGAGTTCAGCCGCACCGTGCGTGAGATCATGGCCCTGGCCGACCGGGCCAATCAGTACATCGATGAACAGAAGCCCTGGGTGGTTGCCAAGGAGGAGGGCAAGCAAGCGGAGTTGCAGGCGATCTGCAGCGACGGCCTCAACCTGTTCCGCCTGTTGATCGGCTACCTGCGCCCAATACTACCCGGTACCGCCGAGATGGCCGAATCCTTCCTGCAGATCGACCGCCTCACCTGGGAGCAGCTGGCCACTCCGCTGTGCGGCCACACCATCAGCAAGTTCAAGCCGCTGATGACCCGGGTCGATCCGAAACATATCGAAGCCATGCTGGAACACTCCAAAGAGGATCTGGCCGCACAGCAGCAGACTGCACCGACAAAGCCGGCGGCCGACTCACCCCTGACAAAGGATCCGATCGCCGACACCATCCAGTTCGACGATTTCGCCAAACTCGATCTGCGTATTGCCAGAATCGCCAAGGCGGAGCATGTGGACGGCGCCGACAAGCTGCTTCAGCTCACCCTCGATCTGGGTGGCGAGACCCGCAACGTCTTCGCCGGTATCAAATCCGCCTATGCACCGGAGGATCTGCAAGGCAAGCTTACGGTGATGGTCGCCAATCTGGCGCCACGTAAGATGCGTTTCGGGCTATCCGAGGGTATGGTGCTGGCCGCCGGGCCTGGGGGTAAGGATCTGTTCATCCTCAATCCGGATGATGGGGCTGAGCCCGGAATGCGGGTTAAGTAACTCCCCCACTACGTCCAATCATGCCACTCTGTTCAGAGCAGACAACCGGCATAAAAAAAAGCGGCCTAAACCCAGCCGCTTTTCAATGCATCCAGGGATCAACCCGGCGCATGCCGGGTTGACGGAAACGGATTATATCAGTGGATCCCCAAGAAACTGCAAAGACTCAACCAATCAAGCCTTTGAAGCTGCTTTTCTACCACGTCGGGATACGGTCACGATGCCGGCCAGGCCGGTACCGAATAGCCATACCGCGGCGGGCACAGGGACCGGGGCAACGGAACTCGCGATCAGGTCGACACTGGTCGCGCTGTAGCTCAGTGAGAACTGCAGATCAACGAAGTTCTCGTTCAACAGAGCTTCACTGAAGAAACCGGAAATGTTGCTGGCTGAGAACAGAGTCCAGCTGTCACCATCCTCTGCCAGGAAGTCACTGAAGATATCCAACTCCAGCGTGCCGCCCAAGCTGGCCAGACCACCCACCTGAACAAAATTATCCAGACCGAAAGAGTCGCCACCCAGCTCCAGGGTGAAACTGCCGAGATCGTTTAGGGTCAGATTATCGGTGATCTGAAGGGTTGTGCCTTCCGACAAGGTGATCGAGCTGTTGGCGGTACGAATGCCAAATGGGGGTTGGTCAAAATGGGATTCACCTTGATTTGTCACACTACCCTGAATGAGCCTGGTACCAGCACCGGAAAACACCACCTGATCATAGTTATCCAGATCGCCAATCAGTTGACCGCCGGTATGTATGAAAGTGCGTTTGTTGCGAACGTCGGTGGTCTGAAGCGTTCCTCCATTCAGCTGATAACTGCCAGCCGCATGGCCGTTGGCGGAGATGATCGTCGACCCACCAACCGTGACACTACCGCCATTTTGTACAAACACGCCATTGCTTGCCGGGATGGTGCCAACCTCAAGCCGCTCGGTAACCGAGAGAACCCCATCATTCATCTCATACAGACCATCGCCCGCTTTGCGAGAGATATGCAGCAGCCTGACGTTGTGGGTGCCCCCATTCTGAGTGAATACGCCACTTCCCCAGCGGCCCACATCCTCGACCCCGTTGGCGGTCAGGGTGCCTCCATTAAGGGTATAGCGACCTGAACTGGTTGCGGAATGGCTTGGAATTCCGGCGCCACCGATCTGGAAGTCGCCGTTGATCACATGGTTGCCACCCGACTGTACGAACTCACCGCTTCCGAAGCCACCCAGCTGAAGGATCCGCCATTGCAGACTGGCCGTGCCATTGAGTTCGTAGTAACCGGTTGACCCGGCGCTGACGCCAAGGGAGCCAATATCAAAATCACTGCTCCCTGAATTCTGTATAACCGACGAGACCCCGGCACCCCGTTGACCGATGAAGACATTTAAACTGTTCAAATCGAAATTGTCATTCCGAATCAGGGTAGCTGTGCCGGTGGCTTCTGCATCAAGTACGATTTCATCCAGCATCTCGTTCGGCGTGGTTGAATTATTGTAGTTGATGACAATATCGGTGGCGGGGGCTGCCTGGATCAGTGCCGTTTCCGTAGCACCGGGAATGGAGGGAGTGGACCAGCAGGCACTGTTGTTCCAATCATCCGTGTTCGTGCATAGCCAGCTGGCTGAAAAGGCACTTGAACAAAAACCGACTCCCAAAGCTGCGATGATAGATTTATTAAGCGTTCTGAATCCTGTGTGACTGTTATTCATTATGGCATCCCTGGTTATTCTAAATCCGGCTCAATTATGGCAATAATTATGCCATAACTGTATCTCATTGTTTTTTACACAATTAATCGGTAGCAAGTTTTTATGCTCCTGAGATCTGTAAAGAATATCGACATCCAGGTCCTGTTTGCAAGGAACTCTTCCACGCAATGACGCTGTATTGGTTGAGCCTTAATCAGTCTGTAAAGAAGCTGCAATGGTGGGTCTTAAATCAATATCGCGCTGTTTAGTTTGTCTTTCCCATGCAGAGATAACTTAACGTATTGAACCCTGTTGAATCAGTGGAAGATTTTAGTGGTGAAGCGGATAGTGACAACGCGTTAAATCAGTCCCAAATAAAACTAATTGATCGGCATCTACAGAAGTGCGGAAAGGAAAAAGAAAATGGTATTTCCCAGCTGTCCTGTACAGGCAACAGCTTGATGGATCGGGCTCATTCCCTGAGCCCAAATGACAATCTGGCTTGCTTAGAGCGGGACGACTTTGTCAGCCTGAGGGCCTTTCTGACCAGCCACTTCAGTAAATTCAACTTTTTGACCGTCGACCAGTGAACGATGCCCTTCGCCTTCGATTGACCGGAAATGGACAAAGAGATCTTTACCGTTAGGGCGCTCAATAAAACCGTAACCTTTGCCGCTGTCGAACCATTTAACGGTTCCTGTTTGTCTTTCTGACATGGTATGAATACCTCAATAATAAAAAAAAGATTACCTCTTAGGAGGTAGAATCACCACAAATCTTGATGAACTCTTTGAAATTAGATTTCGGTGTAACGATTGAGGAAACATCGAAAAGCAGGATTCGAGATATTATTAAGACTATGCGGAACTGCAAAATTACCCTTTTATCGGCTAAAAAGCAAACACTTACAAGGAAAAATCAATAGAATGGTGATTACAATCATTGCCCGGAAAACGGCTCATTACTGACTGTTAAGTGCCTAAAATCATTCCAATATCACGTTCAAATTGCGAATCGCACTCATCACCGAAATCACCACAACAGCCCTGGCGGCATGGCCCCAGTATTTCTGCCCTACATTGTAGGCACACGTCCAGACTGACCAGCTTGCCCAGATTAGATAGGGCAAAAGGAGTAAAACTGCTGCGATAATCTGCGCAGTTTCACTTGGTATCAATATCAATAGAGTACCAACCAATAGTGCAAGACCAAGCTGTCCAGATATGTAGTAGCCCCAAAATACCAGAGAGAGTTTTTCCTTACCGGACCATGCGCTTTTGATAAACACCAACATTGGGATAAGACTAATTTAGTGAGTGGAGCGTTAGGTCGGCGTGCGGATAAATCAAGAATCTTATACCTCAAGTGAATTTGAAGATCTTCATGAATTAACATTCTGCTAAAGAGTAAAATAATGATGAGTGCAACCGCTGCAAAAGCATCTTTATGTCTAGGACCTGTTAACGCGAATCCAATACGCACTAGGCTTATAAATCATAGTCTACCTCGATACTGCTAAAGTGGAATTCTTCAGCTTTGCCTGGGTAGCCACTGCCTGTAAATCCGAGTTCTATCGTGACTTCATCGGTTGCTATTTCTGCACGATAGTCAGGGGACCCAAGTTCGTATGAAAGAGACCTATTTAAATTTTGGAAAGAGCTACCTGACAGCTTTACACCGTCGAGCAATATTGGTTCTTTAGAGTATTTAGAATTGATTGAAACAGACATTTGATACAGTGCTCTGCAACAAGCCTCGTAATACCTGAAACCCTTTAACTTGCCACGCTTAAAGAGTAGCACAACAGATTTACCGTAGAAGACTAGCTTTTTGTGCTTTGTTGCCTGGAAGTACCCATTAGGCGATCCCAATATTTTCATCGCCTCCGCTTCGGAACTATTCCAAGGCACGCCCAGAACGGATTTAGCTGGTTCCAAATTCAAGCAGAATGCATGACTTGACCATGTTAGGAAGAGTATAAATATTACGTTTCTCATTCTGTAAGTCCTTTTTTAGCTGATGTAGCCTTCATTGGTACAGGTATGGTAGTGATTGTGTTGACTATAATTGCCGGGTTAGCGCCCTATATATATAAAATGCATAAAACAACATTGCTGATAAAAACAAAACATACCCCGCAGTGATGGTAAACGACTCCAAGGCTGTCCTATACCCCTTCCTATCAACAAATTCTTTGAACTTAGGCATGCTTTGATATGTAAGATCGAATAGGGAACTCTCTGTTATATATTTCATAGTAAAGAAAAACCAGAAAAAACCACACGCTATATATAACAGTCCCAATTCCATGAAAAATTGAACAAAATCTAAATCATGTAATGCCTCTAAAATAGATTCAAATAAGAGTGCACCTAGAAATACAAATGTAGAAGCCACTATTCCCAAATAACCCACAAAAGAGTATCTCCAAGAAGAGATAGCCGCCAAAATCACAGTTGCAGCCAGAGATATAAGTAAGATATTTGTCATTCTGTCACTAACACCCCAACTCACCTGGACTTCCCGGTGTGTAGCGGAACAAATTTTCCGTGTGAAGTTGATTGTTATGTGTATATAGTAGATAATTTATACACACTTGGTAACTGCACATAGTGAGGGAAAACATGCGAACCAACATTGATATCGACGACAAGCTAATGGATGACGTCTTGAAGGCAACTGGCCTAAGAACCAAGAAGGACGCCGTAGAGCTTGGTCTTAAGACTCTGATTAGGTTAAAAAAACAAGAAAATATACGAAATTTTCGTGGTAAGTTGAAATGGGTTGGTGACCTGGATGACATGAGATCTAACTCATGATCGTAGTGGACTCCAGCGTATGGATAGACTATTTCTCTGGGATTGAAAATGCCCAAACTGATAAGCTCGATGAAATCCTCGGCATTAAACCGGTTGCTATAGGTGATTTGATATTGACTGAGGTACTGCAGGGATTTAGGCATGATAAAGACTATACTGCAGCCCGTAAGCTATTTGAGGACGTAACGGTTTTGGATATGCTTGGCCAAGCTATGGCGATTCGAAGCGCAGAGAATTTTAGAGCACTTCGAAAAAAAGGGCTTACGATTCGAAAGACAGCCGATGTCATCATCGCAACATTTTGCATTGACCAGAAACTCCCTCTCCTTTTTTCAGATAAAGATTTTAAACCTTTCGTTGAGCATCTTGGACTAGTCAGAGTTTGAGATACACATAACGTTCAGCGAACCGGCGAAAGCACGTTAGCGCCGGGGCCCGACTTACTCTGCTTGTTAGCTGTCTGATTAGTAAAATTTTTCATTTAAACGCGTATAGAATAACAGCGCGATTGCAAAACCAGCTAAAAGCGTAGATATATCTATAATAAACACTTCGATGCCTGTGATGACAGATACACCATAAATAGGTGATAGTAGCAATGAAAAAACTGTAGATAACACAATGATCAGTCTAAATGATTTTCTAAATAGCACCATACCGATATAGCCAACGAAAGCAATCACCACTTGAAACCAAAATATCCATTCTGGTAATTCAAATAACGCGCCGTATCCACCATAGGATGGTAAACTTTACATTCCTGGTTCTAGCATCCAGTACGCCCATGGAGCAAACATGTATAACATGAAAAATACAGCACTTATTGTTAGTGCAATCCAATAGCTATGAATTACTCCCATTCAGTTTCTTTTTTTAGCTAACAGCTGATTATCTTACCGCCGCTGATATTGGAATATATTGCTCGCGCTGATATTGCGATATCTTGCATGCAGAATGGTTGTCAATTGCAATGCTCACTAAATAAAATCCGTTTAAATAGAAATAACGATCCACCACATACAGGGCGCCGTTTCTCATTACAGGTCATTGCTTGAAGTTTGAGGAGGGATTCCATTACTGATAAGCACCTCCCTGTAACTTAAGTTTAAATCCTAAGTATCAATGAGGTTAAACTTAAACCTGTTAAATATTCCTGTCTAGTCACTTAAATCCGAAAGCGTGGTTTTCAACCTGGCTCTTACTATGTTCGTAGCAGTTTTCTATTGCAGTCGGCCAGCCTCCCTAACGCTCATCTAAACTGACTGACGTGACGTCATAGCTGGTTGGAATCGCCGCCCTACTCCTTGAGCTTGATCTTCAGTTCACCCTCTACCACCCGAATATGCTCGACACCTTCTGCAAAACCGGCCCAGAAGCCCTGCTCATCGCCGAACTCACTGACCAGATCGATGTTCTTCAGGCCACCCAGCCAGGCGTTGGGGATGGGTACGCCCATGATGCTGACACCCTTTAGGATCACTACCGGTCTGGCATCCCGGAATGCCAGCTCCATTCCAGTTGATACCCGCAGAGTCTTTCCACCAAGGATCGGAAAATCCGGATCCACCGGCACCAGGATTCTGGCACTGACCAGGTCGTCGCTGAGATCGATGGCGAGTTTCTTTGCCATCTCCGGATTGTTGGCCACCATGCCGTTGAGCTCCCGCTCGGTGAAGAAGACTTCCCGTCGCGCGTTTTTCTCACTGTATCGCTCCGCTCTCAGCCAGGCCTCATCGGTCTCCTTTTCAGCGGGCTGCCTATTCGGGGCGGTGGCTGGTGCGGGTTGGTATCCCAGGCTCTCCAGCTTTTCATTCAGCACCTGTTGCTCGGTCTGTGAGAGTTGCACCGGGGTGAAATCCTTGGCGTAGATGTAGGTGCGCACCACCCAGTAGGTGACGGCGGCGGTTACCAGGATGGTTGCCAACACGATCCACAGGATATGGATACCACGAAGCCCTTTTTTCTTCTCCGGTGCCTCGAGTTGTTCGATTTCTGTTGTCATGATGGCCACTCCGTTTTCGATCCAAGACGTTGCCGACAGGCTCATTCAATGATTATATCTCTTTGAAGAGACTGTGAATGTTTATTTTTGTGGCCATCTCCGCTTGCGACGGCTGTTTTACCCGGCTTCATGCTATGCTGCAGATAGGCCTTCGATGACTAACCAAAAAGATCCTCTAAAGGACAGTGACTATGCAGATTGAATTCTACGGTGCAACCAGTGGTATCACCGGTTCCTGCCATATTCTCCGCGCCAATGGTGAGACCATCCTGCTCGATTGCGGGCTGATCCAGGGGCGTCGCGAGGAGATGGAGAAGAATCGACGCCCTTTCCCCTTCTCCCCGGATGAGATCAGTGCGGTGGTGCTGAGCCACGGTCACATAGACCACTCCGGGCGGATCCCGCTGCTGGTGAAACAGGGCTACCAGGGACCAATCTATGCGCAGAACGCCACCATGGAGTTGTGCGACATCATGTTGCAGGACTCCGCCTTTCTGCAGGAGAAGGATGCCCAGTATGAGAACAAATGGCGTAAGCGCAAAGGCAAGCCCTTCATCGATCCGCTCTATACAGTGGCGGATGCCCAGGAGGCGCTGGAGAATATGGTCGGCCTGAAGTACCGGGAGAAAAAGGAGATCCTGCCGGGGATCTCGATCCGCTTTCAGGATGCGGGACACATCCTGGGCTCCTCCAGTGTGGAGGTCTGGCTGACGGAGAACGGCAAGCAGCGCAAGATTGTCTTCAGCGGCGATCTTGGGCAGTACGACACGCCCATCATCAACGATCCGGCCGCGATCGAAGAGGCTGACCATGTGATCATCGAAAGCACCTACGGCAACCGCCGCCACCGGGATCGGCAGAAAACCATCGAGGAGATCGGCGAGATCATCAGCGAAGCGACCCATCAAAAGGGTAATCTGTTGATTCCCGCCTTCTCCATTGGTCGTAGTCAGGAGATCCTCTACTACCTGGGCAAGTATTACGATGAGTGGGGACTGAACCGCTGGCAGGTGTTTCTCGACAGCCCGATGGCGATCCGCGCCAGCAAGGTCTATTGGGACTACCCTCACCTCTACGACGAGGAGGCGACCAAGCTGCGCAAGAAGATCCATGAGATGCCCCATCTGCAGAATCTCAAACTGACCGCATCGCCCCAGGAGTCGATGGGGATCAACCGGATCAAGAGCGGCGCCATCATCATCTCCGCCAGCGGCATGATGACCGGCGGCCGGATCATCCACCATCTGAAGCACAACATCTCCCGCAGCGGTTCCCATGTGATGATTGTCGGTTACCAGGCCAATGGCACCATGGGTCGGGCCCTGGTGGAGGGTAAACCCACTGTGCGCATCCATGGCGATGAGTACCGGGTGAAGGCGAAGGTGCATACCGTCGGTGGTCTCTCGGCCCATGGGGATGTGGATGACCTGACCCGTTGGCTGAGCAGCTACCGAAAAAGCTCGCCTCATGTGCATGTGGTGCATGGTGAACCTGAATCGAAGAGTGATTTGCGTGATCACATTGAATCGGCGTTGGGGTTTAAGGCTTCGGTGCCGGATATGGGGGATTTGTTGGATATCTAAGAGTGTTTTATTTAACCACATCATTGCAGGTCTCTCTAAAGGCCATCTGATGTTTGCGAGTTTTTGCGGTTCTTTGCGGCCAATAAACTCACTCAACACATTTCATAAGCCATTTTTAACTGGTCTATACTGCCTAAAATGTTGTTTGGATTCTGATCCACAGAAACAGAGCAACGCTGCGACCAGTAATCGATGATCATCAAACACAGATCTTCTGTATGGATATACCAAAAACGACCTCACCCTCCACATCGCGCTGGCAGCCCTCTGCTCCGCTGTGGCAGCGTGCACCGAACAAACAGGCCGATGGTGCCCCGCTGGCCGATCTGATGATGCTGATCCCGCGACTGAAACACTACTCTGAAGTACAGATCAACCATTTGCAGAGTATGCTCGAAGAGGTGCTGAAAGAGTTTGATGAAAAGATCGTGTTCACCGACATCAATCTGAAACTCAATGTCATCTGGGTAACGGTTCTGCCTGAACCGGGGCTCTGCAGAGAAGTGGCACTCGCAATCCGCAAGCGTGTACCAGAAGCGGTGATGGTTGGTAACCAACTGAAATCAACCACGACAGAGCTGCAAGCAGGTGGCTGGCGAAACTGGGCCATGCTGATCAAGCGGGCCGTCTTGAAACAAACTGTAAAGACACTGCCTCACGAGCCTAAGAGATAGGCCTCGCTCTTTTGAAATCGCATTCAGAGATAGATCCGAAGAGGCTGACCATGGATGCCTCAAGGGAACTTTCAGAGGCAATCGCCTCGATCGCCAATAAAGATACAAAACTTCAAAATTGAAAAAGAGCCGATACAGGGATTGAACAGTTAGGGCCTGTTCAATCCCTGTAGAGCGGTGAAAATCCGTTCGGGTGGAGCCAGTCCCCACCCGATACTCCAGTCAAACGTTTCTATTAACGTTCGTTGCCTGGCTTGCGATTAAAATCAACCCTTGGCCGCTTCCAGCGCCTGAGTGATGTCGGCGATGATATCGTCCACATGCTCGATACCGATCGACAGACGAACCATATCCCCACTCACCCCGGCGGTCGCCAGCTCATCTTCATTCAATTGACGATGGGTGGTGGTGGCTGGATGACAGGCCAGGGATTTGGCATCACCGATATTCACCAGCCTCAGAATCATCTGCAGGGCATCGATAAAGCGGGCCCCCGCTTCCCGGCCCCCTTCGATACCGAAGCTGAGAATCCCCGAAGCCTGCCCCTTGGTGATCTTCTGGCAGCGTTCGTAGTGCGGGCTCTCCGGTAACGCCGCGTAGTTAACCCACTTCACCTGGGGTTGCTGCTTGAGAAATTCGGCCACCGCGAGACTGTTTTCACAATGCCGCTCCATGCGCAGACCCAGGGTCTCCAGACCCTGCATGATCAGGAAGGCGCTGTGAGGTGAGAGTGCGGCGCCGGTGTTTCTCAATGGCACCACCCGGCAGCGGCCGATGAAAGCGGCTGGACCCAGGGCTTCGGTATAGACCACGCCGTGGTAGGAGGGATCCGGCTCGTTCAACATCGGAAAACGCGCTTTGTTACCGGCCCAGTCGAACTTGCCGGAGTCGATGATCACACCCCCAACCGTGGTGCCGTGGCCACCGATATATTTGGTCAGTGAATGGATGATGATATCGGCGCCATGATCGAAGGCCCGACAGAGGTAGGGGGTGGCGACCGTGTTATCCACGATCAGCGGCACCCCATGGCGATGAGCGATCTCCGCCAGCCGCTCCAGATCCACGATATTCCCGGCCGGGTTTCCGATGGACTCGCAGAACAGGGCCCGGGTCTTGTCGTCGATCAGACTCTCCAGCTTCGCATAATCATCGAATGAGGCCATCCGCACATCGATTCCCTGACGGGGAAAGGTGTGGGCAAACAGATTGTAGGTACCGCCATACAGCTGACTGGTACTGACGATATTGTCGCCACTGCTGGCGATACACTGAATTGCATAGGTGATCGCCGCCATGCCGGATGCCAGGGCCAGGGCGCCCACCCCTCCTTCCATCTCAGTCATCCGTTGCTCGAGTACCGCGGTGGTGGGATTCATGATCCGGGTATAAATATTCCCCACCACTTTGAGATCGAACAGATCCGCACCGTGCTGGGTGTCGTCAAAGGTATAGGAGGTGGTCTGGTAGATCGGTACCGCGGCCGCTTTGGTGGTGGGTTCGGAATCGTAGCCCGCATGCAGCGCAAGGGATTCTAGTTTCATGTCTCTTCTCATCCTCTCTCTTGGTTCAGGCTGAACTGCAATCAGCCCTTTTTATTTTTTCAGCGGTCATCTTGCACGACTGTATGACCATTTTTTTGTCAGTCCGGTGTGAAATTTTCGTTACTGGCCTTATAACCCATCAAATCACGGGATTTAACTCCATTTTAAGGCAAAACCGGCAAGCCAGACCTATTGTTATGGATTTATCCCGCCGAGACCAGTACCGTTTGCGGCTTATCAATGAATTACTCCGGGTAAATCAGCATAGTAGCGAGCAAATACCCATTAGAGACAAGTTGTAACCAGTCAGATGGACGCTTATCCTAACGCCATTAATTGAGATTTGGTCTTTCCATGCAAGAGTACGCCCTGATTCTGATTAGCACCGTGCTGGTGAATAACTTCGTGTTAGTGAAGTTTCTCGGCCTGTGCCCCTTTATGGGCGTTTCACGGAAACTGGAGACCGCCACCGGCATGGGGCTGGCCACCACTTTCGTGCTCACCCTCTCCGCTATCTGTTCCTATCTGATCAATGAGTATCTGCTGATCCCCCTTGGCCTGGAGTTCCTGCGTACCATCGCCTTCATCCTGGTGATTGCGGTAGTGGTGCAATTCACTGAAATGGTGATGCATAAGACCAGCCCGATGCTCTACCAGGTGCTGGGCATTTTCCTGCCGCTGATCACCACCAATTGTGCGGTACTCGGGGTCGCCCTGCTCAACACCCAGGAGCAGCATGGCTTTATCGAGTCCGCGCTGTACGGTTTTGGCGCCGCCGCCGGTTTCTCGCTGGTGCTGGTGCTGTTTGCCGGAATCCGTGAACGGGTCACCGTTGCCGATGTTCCGGAGCCGCTGCAGGGCAATGCCATCGCCATGATCACGGCGGGGCTGATGTCCCTGGCCTTCATGGGTTTCGCCGGTCTGGTTTCCGTGTAGGACGATGCCCAGATGTTGATTGCGATCCTCACCATTACCAGCCTGGCCACCCTGTTTGGACTGCTGTTGGGCTATGCCAATATCCGCTTCCACGTGGAGGGGGACCCGATCACGGATCAGGTCGAAAAGGTGCTGCCTCAGACCCAGTGCGGTCAATGCGGATTTGCCGGATGCCGCCCCTACGCCGAGGCGATTGCCAACGGTGAGGCGGAGATCAATCTATGCCCGCCGGGCGGCGAAGGCACGATGATCGCTCTGGCCGATCTGTTGGGACGGGATCCGGTGCCCCTGGAAATGGAAACGGCCGAGGAGAAACCCAAAGCAATCGCCATCATAAAGGAGCAGGAGTGCATCGGTTGCACCCTCTGCATCCAGGCCTGTCCGGTGGATGCGATCATCGGTGCAGCGAAGCAGATGCATGTGGTGATCGAAGCGGAGTGTACCGGCTGTGAGCGCTGCCTGCCCCCCTGCCCGGTGGATTGCATCATCATGGAGCCGATCCCGCAGAAGGCGGACAACTGGCGCTGGCCTTTCCCGCAGAGCGGCACTGAAGAGATCGCAGGCCATTAGCATGTATGTGGAATCGAAAAAAGGTAAGACACGGGAGTTATGGAGTTTCCATGGCGGACTCCATCTGCCCGACCACAAGGAGGTCTCCCTGCACTCTCCGCTGCTGTCGGTCACACTGCCGAAACGACTGGTGGTCCCGCTACAGCAGCACATCGGTGTAACGGCCCAGGCCTGCGTCAAACCCGGCGAACGGGTGTTGAAAGGCCAGCTGATCGCCGACTCTGCAGCACCGGTAACCGCACCGCTGCACGCCCCCACCTCGGGGAGCGTGATCGAGATTGTGGAGCACGCCATACCTCACCCGTCCGGTCTCAGTGGTCACTGCATCGTGATCGAACCGGATGGTGAGGATAGCTGGGTCGAGCTGCCACCCCCCATCAGCGACTATCGACAGGAATCCGCAGACACCCTGCGGCAACGTATCCGGGAGTCCGGCATCGTGGGCATGGGTGGCGCGACCTTTCCATCCGCCATCAAACTCAATCCGGGCAAACCGATCAAAACCCTGATCATCAATGGTGCCGAGTGCGAGCCCTATATCACCTGTGACGACCGTCTGATGAGAGACCAAGCGGCGAAGGTGATGGATGGGGCCCGCATACTGCAACATCTGCTGCAGAGCGAGGTCTGCCTGATCGCCATCGAAGACAACAAACCGGAAGCGATTCTGGCGATGTTTGATGAGCTGCGTCAGGAAGAGAACATCGAGGTGGTGCGTATCCCGACCGTCTACCCGAGCGGCGGTGAGAAGCAGCTGATCCATATTCTGACCGGTCAGGAGGTCCCCACCTCCGGGCTGCCGGCGCAGATCGGCACCATCTGCCACAACGTGGCCACCACCGCGGCGATCGCCGATGCGGTTCTGCAAGGGCGTCCACTGGTGTCGCGTCTGGTTACCGTCACCGGAGAGGGGATCAAAAACCCGGGTAACTATGAAGTGCCCATCGGTATGCTGGCGAGTGACCTGATCGAACAGGCCGGCGGTTATCAGAACAATCCGCAGCAGTTGATCCTGGGGGGGCCGATGATGGGCTTCGATCTCTCCACAGACCGGGTGCCGATCACCAAAGGCTCAAATTGCATTCTCTGCCCCACGGCGGAAGAGGCACCAAGACCGGAACCGGCCCAGGCCTGTATCCGCTGCGGCCGTTGCGCCGATGTCTGTCCGGCCCACCTGTTGCCACAACAGATGTACTGGCACAGTCGCGCCAAGGATCTGGAAAAGGTGCAGGACTACAATCTGTTCGACTGCATCGAGTGCGGCTGCTGCTCCCATGTCTGCCCCTCTCACATCCCACTGGTCCACTACTTCCGCTACGCCAAGGCGGAGAGCTGGGCGCTGGAGCAGGAGCGCCGGGAGTCGGAGCATGCCAAACAGCGTCACGATTTCCGCATCGCCCGTCTGGAGCGCCTGGAAGCCGAGCGTAAAGCCCGGTTGCGCAAGAAAAAAGAGAATCTGAAAGCGAAACCTGCCGCAAAAAAAACCCCTACAAAGGATGACAAAGAGTCGAAACAGGCGGCCATACAGGCCGCGATGAAACGGGCTGCGGAAAAGAAGGCGAAACAGAGTCAGACCCCCAAAAACACGGAGAATCTGACCGCCGCCCAACAGGCTCAAATCGAAGCGGTCGATGAGCGCCGGAAAACAGCAACCAAAGTGCGTGAGAATCATTCGGAGCCCCCAGCCTGATGGAATTTCCAACCCACAGTTCACCCCATATCGGACGTCCCAACCGGGTAGACAAAGTCATGCTCCAGGTGGTGCTGGCACTGATCCCGGGCACGCTGGCGCTGACCTTCTATTTCGGCTACGGCGTTCTGGTGAACCTGCTGCTGGCGATTGGCTCTGCGGTTGCCTTTGAAGCGCTGGTGATGAAGTTACGCAAACGACCGGTAACACCGGTGCTGATGGATCTCAGTGCCGTAGTCACCGCGATGCTGTTTGCGGTGGCCATTCCGCCCCTGTTGCCCTGGTGGATGGTGGTATTGGGTATGGCCTTTGGCATCATCATGGTCAAGCAGATGTATGGCGGATTGGGATACAACCCCTTCAACCCGGCCATGGCAGCCTATGTACTGCTGTTGATCTCCTACCCGGTGGAGATGACCGCCTGGCTGCCGCCATCGGTACTCGCCGAACACCATATCAGTCTGCGCGAGATTGCACTCTTCAAATTTACCGGAGCGCTGCCTGACGATTACACCCTGGATGCGATCACCATGGCGACGCCGCTTGATGTGATGCGTACCAATCTCGATCTCAACATGATGATCAGTGAGATACGCACCAATCCCTTGTGGGGCGATTTCGGTGGACTCGGCTGGGAGTGGGTCGGCAACTGGTTTCTGATGGGCGGCATCTGGATGGTCTACAAACGGACCATCACCTGGCAGATTCCATTGGCCTTTCTCACCGGTCTGGTGGGCATGGCCACCCTGTTTTGGTTGTTCGATTCAGAGAGCTTCCCATTTCCCCTGTTTCATCTCTTCAGTGGCGGGGCGATACTCGGTGCCTTTTTCATCGCCACCGACCCGGTCACCGCCAGCACCACTCGAACCGGACAACTGATCTACGGTGCAACCATCGGCATCCTGGTCTATGTGATCCGCACCTGGGGTGGTTATCCGGATGCAGTGGCCTTTGCCGTACTGCTGATGAACATGGCGGCACCGACCATCGACTACTACACCCGACCACGCACCTATGGTCACGGCGAGATGAAATCATGAACAGCCGACTCTCGATTCTGATTGCCGCGCTGATCCTCGGTACCTTTGCTGTGGCCGGCACCTCTCTGGTCTCCTTTACCCACGTGGCGACCAAGGACCGCATCGCAGAGAATGAGCGACAGGCGCTGTTAGATTCACTGTATGCCCTGGTGCCTGCCGAGAGTGTGGACAACGATATGGTGACCGACACCATACAGATCCAGGCTCCCGACCTGCTGGGCAGTGAACAGACCACGGTCTATCGTGGTCGAAAACTGGAGCAACCGGTGGCAACGGTACTCACTTCCGTGGTTCCCAATGGTTACAGCGGTCCGATCAAGCTGCTGGTGGCGGTCCGCTATGACGGCACCCTGGGCGGGGTGCGCATCATCAGCCATAAAGAGACTCCCGGACTGGGAGACAAGGTTGAAGAGAACCGATCGGATTGGGTCTACAGTTTCAACGATAGATCCCTGGGCGATCCCCCGCTGGAAAAGTGGGGTGTGAAACGGGACGGCGGCTATTTCGACCAGTTTACCGGAGCCACCATAACGCCCAGAACCATCGTCAATTCGGTGAAAAACACACTGCTCTATGTGCGGGACCACAAGGATGCCTTGTATGATCGGCAAGCCTCCGCACCCGGGGCCGGGTAATCGGGACAGCACCATGTCAGACAACAGCACACGCACCCTTATCATGGATGGCCTCTGGCACAACAATCAGGCCCTGGTGGCTCTGCTTGGGCTCTGCCCACTGCTCGCAGTGAGCAATACTGCGATCAACGGCCTGGGCCTGGGATTGGCGACTACCGCTGTTCTGGTTGCTTCCAACAGTACGGTCTCTTTGATTCGCAACTTTGTCCGTCCGGAGGTTCGCCTGCCGGTGTTTGTGATGGTGATCGCCTCGTTTGTCACCGCCATTGAACTTGGCATGAATGCCTACTTTCATGAACTGCACAAAATACTCGGCATCTTCATTCCACTGATTGTCACCAACTGCACCATTATCGGTCGAGCCGAGGCGTTCGCCTCGAAGAACAACCTTTGGCGGTCACTGGTCGACGGCCTGAGTGTCGGCATCGGTTTTACCCTGGTGCTGATCGTGCTCGGTGGCTTTCGCGAGTTGGTTGGCCAGGGCACCCTGTTCGATCAGGCCCATCTGATGTTTGGTGAGGCAGCCAAAGGCATGACTTTGAGGATCGAGGATTTCCCCGGCATGCTGATCGCCATTCTGCCACCCGGAGCATTCATTGGCCTCGGTCTGTTGATCATGGTTAAGAATCTGATCGACAAACGTCTCGCCGAACGCCAGGCCGCCAGTAGCGGTTATGTTGAAGAGGCTACCGGAGCAACGGGATAGCCAGCCTGGCCACACACCGGGAGTTGTCTGCCATACATGAGAGTTCCACGCTGCTATACCAGTCAACCGCTGAAACAGGGCACTCTGATCAGCCTTGAAGAGGAGCCGGCGCACCACCTGCGACAGGTGTTGCGACTGCGCCCGGGTAATCCGATCATCCTGTTCGATAACAGCGGCGATGAGTATGCGGCCAACCTGGAGCAGGTCAGCAAACAGGAAGTCAAAGCCCTGCTGACGGAACGGCTTCGCCACGAAACAGAAACGCCACTCAGCATCCATCTGCTGATCGGCATCTCCCGTGGCGAGCGTATGGATCTGGCAATCCAGAAGGCTACAGAACTGGGGGTCAACCGAGTCACGCCACTGATGACCAATCGCTGCGTGGTCAAGCTGGATGAAAAAAAGCGTCGGAACCGGATGACACACTGGCAACGGGTGATGGTCAGTGCCTGCGAACAGTCTGACCGCTGCCGTCTGCCACAGCTGGACGAACCGTTGGAGATAACGACGGCCCTCGCCCAGCTGAAACCGGAGCTGGGACTGTTGCTCGATCTACAGGGTAAACAGAGCCTGGCGCACATTCCCCAGCCGGAAAACGGCGTATCAATCCTGGTAGGCCCTGAGGGGGGCTTGACCCCGGATGAGCGGGAAGTGGCAATACAACATGGATTCACCGGCATACGCCTCGGTCCGAGGGTGTTGAGAACGGAGACTGCCCCATTGGCCGCCCTCGCTGCCGTGCAAACCCTCTGGGGCGACTTCAATGACGGATAACCTAACCACCCTTTCTGATACGTACCAAGTCTGCTGGACCGCTCCCCACTACTGCAGGATTATGCAATAGAGTAAAACAACAATTCATGGGGCGATAACGATACAGAGTGCAAATAGTTGCACGAAAGCTGAGTGACTCAAGATGTCTGTTTCAGGGATTCCTGCTAGGATTATGCTGTACAAAAAACGCAGTGACGCACCATGCAATATCCGATTCTAAAATCCAAGATTGCCCTCCTGAGCCTGGCGCTGCTGTTTACCAGCAGCCCGGCACTGGCCAAGAAGTTCTACAAATGCACCAACGCAGAGGGTGAACTTGTCTATCAGCAAGTGGCTTGTGACTCCAATATCAGCCAGGAGACGGTAAACGTCTTCACACCACCGAAACATCATTCCCAGCTGGGGTCCAAACTGATGGGTGAAGGTGAATACATCCCTGAGGGTAATGAGCCGGCGATTGCAGGCAAGATGATGTTTCAAAGCAGACTCAGTAATGTGATTGCGCTGCTGACACCAATCAAAATGCAGATGCAGCAATTCTATATGATGAATGGGCAGTGGCCGGAAAAGCCCCAGGACTTAGGCCTGAATCAGGAAAACCTCAAGAGTGTGGATATCAAAGAGGTGTTGTTTGGCGACCAGGGTGCTATCGTTGCTTCATTGAACGAACACTTCGGTACAGGCAAGCGAGTCGTGCTGGCACCACAACTGGTGATGGACGGCACCACCATGGAGTGGCAGTGCATGGCCAACTTTCCGGTGCAATCGATGACGGCAATGGGGATGAAGATGTGTGAGTCCCGTAACATCCGATAGCTGAGTGTTGCTGTTGCTTACTCCCACTCCAGCTCTTCATAGACTCGTTGCGCATTTCGGCCCTTCAGTGAATCGAAATTTTCCAGGTAACTGAATCGGGACTGGTCAATTTTGCCGATATCCTCCAGGCTGTTTCCTTCATCAATAAACTTCAAAACGGCCTCTCGTAGAAATACCAGATAGTCGTAGGTATCCGCTTTGGCTTTTGAGAGAGAAGCAGGATTACCATGTCCCCCAACAACGATTTCAGGTTGTTTTGCAGCCATTGCTTCGAATGTGGCGATCCAGCTTTTGTGTGCAGACATTGAACCAACGCCTAACAGTCGGTCTGTATAAACGATATCCCCGCTGAACATGACTTTGTGCTCTGGCAGCCAGATATAGCTGTCTCCAGGAGTATGAGCGTGGCCTGCGTGATAGATTTCAATTCTTGTATTGCCAACCTCCAATATTTTTTGCTGGGAAAATGTTGCATCGGCATGAATGTAACTTGTTCCTTCGATACCTTTTTTTCCTACCAAACTCCAAAGCCTGTCCAGTTGAGCTTCCTTACGAGCCTTTTGATCAACGACCGCTTTCTCGCTGGCAATGATCGTTACACCCGGCTTTTTAAAATAACCATTACCCATCCAACGATGGTCCTGGCCACCGCTATTAATGACCCATTTCACAGGTTTATCGGTAATTCTCTTAACCGCTGCGTGTATCATCCGCGCGCCCTCGTTTGTGGCACCCGAATCAATCAGCACAACGCCATCACCCGTTATGATGACACCAAAGTTGGCATTGTTACCCAGGTTTTCAGGGTTACGATTCGTCAGTGGTCCAATCAACGCATAGACATTGTGAGCCAGTTTTTCTGTTCTCAATATCTGTTCCGCATGAAGTGGCGTACTGCATATCAAAACAACCCAAAAAAGCGCAATGACTCTTAACATGATCTATCTCCTTTTACATCTGTAATTATTTTTATAGACGTAACCAAACAAATTCAATACTGGGAATGGGCTAGTTCAGACCATTGACAAACCAACTACCTGACCATCTAACCAGTGGTTATGGCAGTATTGTGCGTACTCTCTGGTGATACTGATGTCAGCAATCATCTCAACTGCGATCAGTTGATGACACACCACTTAGCCGACCTATACGCTCAGCCTTTATGGGGCGTTTCCAGGTAGGCGGTTGATTGCATCTCTTTCAAGCGACTCACCGTACGATTGAATTCGAATGCCAGACGGATACCGCTGTAGAGCTGATCCGGTTCCGCGTCGGCACTGATCACCACTTTGACTTTGCGGTCATAAAAGACATCGATCAGATTGATAAAACGACGGCTTCGATCATCCCAGGTACCGTCCAGTTTGGGTATATCCGAGATAAACACCGTATGGTGACAGCGGGCCAGTTCCAGATAGTCGTTCTGCCATCTGGGTGGACCGCATAGGGCGTTGAAGTCACACCAGATCACACCACTACTCCGCTTGACGAACCTCACCGCCCTTCCCGGTACTTCAAAACGCCCTGTCTCTTCAACGCTGCCACTGACCAATCGATCGAACTCCTTGCTCAGATTGACCATCGACTCGTCGCTCAACGGGGTGTGGTAGACGGAAGAGGCCTCAAACAGTTGTAGCCGGTAGTCTTTGTTACCGGCCAGCTCCAACACTTCATTATTGCTGTTCAGCAGATCGATTGCCGGCAGAAACTGCTCTCTCTGCAACCCCTGCCAGTAGAGTCTGTCCGGCGGCTGATTCGATGTAGTCACCAGGACGATACCCACTTTCTGCAAACTCTCGAGTAACACCCGCATCAACATCGCATCACCGATATCGATGACATTGAATTCATCCAGGCAGAGCACCTGCATTCGACTGGCCATCTCATTGGCAATCTGCAACATGGGCTCCTTCTCTCCACCATGTTCAGTAAGCCGCTGATGAATGTAGCGCATGAAACTGTGAAAATGGTGACGCTCTATACCCAGTTGTTGATGCCGTTGATGAAACATATCCATCAACCAGGTTTTACCCCGCCCCACACCACCCCAGAGATAGACTCCTGGTATCGTTTCGATACTTTTCTTCCACAGCCAACCCTTCGCTTTTCTCGGCTGCTGCAGCGCTTCAGCCAGGCGTTCGAAGGCAGATAGAACCTGCTCCTGATGAGGATCCCGCTGATAGCCATTAAGCTGAAGTTGTTGCTGATAGTGGTTGAGTAGAGACAAGTGAGATAGCAACCTGTAGTGAATTATGCCGCTACAACGATGAATGCAGACAGGTGAGACGGAAATCGAATGGCAGCCAGGATACACGAGTAAAAGGTCTTATACTATTAACCCGGTATTCAATGGGTGTACTTCCAGGGGATGCTCGATGTCCTGAACAGGGCGATTGTTATGGCGAGTGGAAGAGCGGGGCTTGAAGTCGGGTGCTACAGCTCTTCAATTACCGAGAGCACCTGTCGCTCAATTTCATCCATATCGGGAATGACAGCCGGACTCATATCCAGTTCCACATGCTGTCTGATCAACGGTTGAGGCTCATCCAGTTCCGGATTGACCGGTACCACATTGTCGGCGCTGACCCTGACCAGTGATGGTATGGCATGAACGGCCATACCGATATGTGAGATTCGTTCATGCTCGCCAAGGGCATTAAGGATCAGGATCCTGCCCCGGAAACCAGGCTCCACCACGGGCTCACCCAGCAGCCCTTCATAGGAGACTACCGGAATCATAACTCCACGCCAGGCCAGATGACCGAGAAACCAATCAGGCAACTCGTCACCGGCATACTCGGGCTGCTGATAGCCCATAACCTCAGCGACTGTCGCATTCGGCAGCAGAATCTGACGCTCATGCAGAGGTATAAGAACGCTTCTGACCTCTTTGACTACCGCATGGCTCATTGTCTATTTTCCGTCAGAACTTCGTTGATATTCTCCAACAACTCACTCTCCTGATAGGGTTTACCGAGACAGCGTTTGACCCCCAGATCCATTGCCCGCTGCCTGTGTTTGTCACCCACCCTTGAGGAGATCATGATGATCGGCAATCCGTAATAGTCCACAGAGTTGTTGATGTGTCTCGCCAGCTCAAAGCCATCCATACGTGGCATCTCGATATCGAGCAGCATGATATCCGGCACCTGCTCCTGCAACAGCGCCACCGCTTCAACTCCATCCTTTGCGGTAACCACATCCATATCGTGGCGTTCCAGCAAGCGGCTGGTGACTTTACGTACTGTAATGGAGTCATCCACTACCATGACCCGAAGACGCTCTTCCAGTTTTTTCTGTTCAGAATCGGGCTTCATGACCGGTGCCGCATGGGTCGCATCCATACGCACCAGAGCAGCCAGATCGAGGATCAGGGCAACTCGGCCATCGGCGAGAATCGTACCGCCTGTTATCCAGCGGACACTGCCAACCTGTTTACCCAGGCTTTTCACAACCACCTGTCGGCTACCCATCAGATCATCAACCTGCAGAGCTACCTGATGTTCACCGGTTTGCAACAATAAAAGTGGCAACCAACGCATGCCTTCATGTATCTCATGCTGTCCTGCACCCATCATCCGGCCAAGATAGCTCACCTTATACTGCTTGCCACCGTAATCGAAACTATCCTGTTTACCTTCATAGCAGCGCAGAATCTCATCACGCCGGATTCGAACCACGCCACTGATACTCCCATGAGGGATGGCATAGATCTCTTCACCAACACGGATCAACAGGGCATCGGTAATCGCCAGGGTCAGAGGTAGGCGGATGATGAAACTGGTGCCCCTTCCGGGTTGTGAATCGATCTCCAGGGAACCACCGAGCTGTTTCACCTCGCTGGTTACCACGTCGAGGCCCACACCGCGTCCGGAGATCTGGGTGACTTCTTTGGCGGTACTGAAACCTGGTAGCAGCACACACTGGATCAGATCGTCATCACTGATCTCCGCATCGGCATTGATCATGCCCTGCTCAAGCGCCCGTTTACGAATTGCTTCGATGTCCAGACCTTTACCATCATCGGAGAGGGTAATCAGGACATCGGTCGCCTCACGGTCGAGATAGAGGGAGATCCGGCCGGTACCCTGCTTGCCATCGGCAAGACGCTGGTCCGGTGGCTCGATACCATGGGAAACGGAGTTACGCAGTAGATGCTCCAGTACCGGCACCATGCGGTTCAGGATACTGCGATCCAACTCACCCTCAATACCAAAGCACTCCAGATTGGCTTTTTTATTCAACTGCCCTGCGGTCTGCCTGACAAGCCGCTGCATCCTGGGGACCAGTGTTGCAAAAGGCACCATCCGGGTACGCAACAGGCCATCCTGCAGATCGGTGGATATTCTGGACTGCTGTAACAGCAGGGTATCGGTCTCACGTTGCAGATCACGCAGTGACTCATTGATATTACCCAGATCATTGACTGTCTCCACCAGAGCTCTGGAGAGCTGCTGCATGGTGGAGAAGCGATCAAGCTCCAGGGGATCGAATTCGGTCCGGCCCTGATCCTCTTTTTCGGTTTCCCGCTCCCAGCGATAGAGTATCTGCGCCTCCGTTTCGATCTCCAGATTTCGCAATTGTGTGTAGAGACGGGAGACGGTCTGTTCAAGCTCAGAGAGGTTGAAGCCCAATACACTGTTCTGCTGTTCCAGACGGGCGCGATAGATACTCACCTCACCCGCATGGTTGACCAGCCGGTCCATCAGGTCGGCATTGACCCGGACCTGCTCTTTATTTGGTTTAAATCCGGCTTTCTCTGTTTCCTGGTCCTGCTCCGGATTGAGCAGTTTGGCAATCTCTTCGTTGAATGGCAGTACCTGAGCGGTCGGCTGCTCCGCTTGGGGCTCTTCCGCCAGCATGCTGCTCTCGGAAACCTCCTGTATGGTCTCAACCATGTCACCATGGGCGGGTGTCATCTCCCCACCCAGCAAGTTGTGCAGCTGTTCGACCTGTAAATCGGCGGCGGGCACTTTGCCGGTCTTGGCAATGGTGTCGACCTGGAATGCCAAGTGGTCAATACTGTGACGCAGGGCCTCGGTGACTGTTTCCAACGGATCGATCTCACCTTCCGCCAAGGCGGTCATCACCGATTCCACTGCATGACTCAGATCGCCGATCGGCATGATACCGGCGAGTCGGGCACTGCCTTTCAGGGTATGCAGATTTCGCTGCATGCCATCGATCGCTTCCTGATCATCCAGTTTATCGAGCCACTGCAGGAAGCGGGCTTCGACCTGCTCCATAAACTCTTTAGCCTCTTCGATGAAGATCTGAATCAGCTCCTCATCTTCTCCCACATCCAGCAGGACTTCATCATGCATCATGAGGAAGGATTCATCCGGTTGCCGCAGCGCTTCCTCAGAAACATCTTCCACTTTGACATCCAACTCGGAGGCATCGATCTGAATATCGTCCAAATCTTCAACAGCCTGCTGCGGCACGGATTCGGACTCGGTCTCAACGGCCTCTTCCGCATGCTGCTGCTTGAGCTCTTCAAGCTCCTCAAGCTCTTCCTTAAGATCGGGATCGATCAGATCCTCAACCTCATCTTCCTCTTCGATACCCTTATCGATCAGTGTCTGGATATCAGCGATCAGAGAATCTGCCCGATGTATCTGATTCGAGGTCTCGGCATCATCGGTTTGGGTGGCCAGCAGATCGAGGGCGGAACGGGAGAGGCCCATCACCTCTTCATCCGCAGGGATATGCCCCCTGATAACCCCATTCAGCAATGACTCCATTGCATGACTGAGATCACCAACCGGTTCGATACCCGCCAGACGGGAGCTGCCCTTTACCGTATGCAAGGCACGCAGAATGGCATCCAGATATTGATGATCCGAGGGTTCATCCTGCCATTTCCGGAACTGATCTTCGAGGGTTTCGAGCAGCTCTTTCGACTCCTCCACAAAGATATCAACCAGTTCGCGGTCTTCACTGACTTCGAACAGATCACCCTCGTGGAGAAAGCTCATCGGTTCTGCGTAGTAACTGCTCGCATCGAGCTCTTCGCTGCTTTCCGGTTCGATCTGCTCCTGCTCTTCTGCCACCTCTTCCAGGGCACTCTGCAGTTCAAGCTCCTGAAGATGCTCATCCTCTTCCTGATCGGCCTGCTCGATTTCGAGTTCAGCATCAGGAAAGGCCTCATCGGCGAGTTGCAGCTCTGCCTCGAGTTCCTCATCGTGCAACGCTTCCGGTTCCTCTTCAGCGTCACGGGTCTCTACTGAGGCAGATGGATACTCAAGATCGGAGAGTAACTGTGTTGAAACAGGTACTCTGCCAACGCTGGCCGCATCTTCAACCTGAGTCGCGAGGAAATCGAACGCCTGTCGAACCAGATCCTGTAGCCGTTGATTTGCGGTTTCGCCATCCCTCAACAACTTCTCGAAAAGATCCTCAAGGGCATGACTGAGATCACCGATGGGATTGATGCCGGCAAGCCTGGAGCTGCCTTTCAGGGTATGAAGCGTACGTTTGATGCCGTCGACCACAGTCTCATCATTGAGTGAGTTCTGCCAGTCGTTATAACCCTGCTCAAGCGCCTCGAGTAACTCACGGCCCTCTTCAATGAAGATCTCCAGCAGCTCTTCGTCGCCTTCCACATCAAAATAGTCTGTGGATTGCAGATAGCTGGCTGACTCGTAAAAACCGCTATCCTCACCCTCCTCTGCGGCCAACAGACCGGAATCGATCTCGTTCGCCTCGAGCTCTTCCAAAATCAGATCGGAAGCAAGCTCGATCGATTCATCATCAGCCAGTCCGATCTCTTCGATTGCCTCGATCTGGAGCTCTTCATCCAGTGCCGATGCTTCATCCAGGGAGATAACCTCTTCTTCGCTGATGCTCTCATCAGCCATTAAAGGTTCGGCTTCCGCTATGACTTCTTCTACGTCCTTTTCACTCGCTTCAATCTCCTGCAGCGCTTCATTCAGGCCCTGCAGAAAGATCTCAACATTCGGTTCAGGCAGATTCTCATCCGGCAGCAACTTCAGCAGTTGACGGATATAGCCAACACTGCCGTCCACCAGATCAACCACTTTCGCCTCAGCCGGCATCTGGTTTTCATGAACGGCTCTGACATAGTCCTCCATCGCTTCACTGAGTGTCGCGATTGGTGTGATGCCGGCCATGTGTGCACTGCCATGTAAAGTGTGGCAGGCCCGAACTACCTCTTCAGGTACCAACATGGGCGGAGTGATGCCCCTGGCCTGTTTGAGAAATACTTCTATCTCCTGTAGGTGATCCTCTGACTCTTCAGCGAAAACCTCCAGGAGTTCGGTGTCGATTTCGATCTCAAGATCCGAATCGGTAAACTCACCTTCCGCCTCTTCGACAGAAGTCCCCTCAAGCATCACCTCACCGAGGGCGGCGACTTCTTCGTCACTGATTTCAGAGAGCGGCTCAAGCTCGGGCTCATCCAGTGAGGCCACCTCCAGCTCTTCGAGCGCCGGCGCATCCTCTTCCGCAACCTCGATTTCCGCCGTTTCGTCTGGCAAATCCTCGGCTTGGATTTCAATTTCGTCAGCAGCTTCTTCGAAGGCTTCAACCTCGATACTCCCATCTGACTCAGTCGGCTGCTGTTCCGCTTCGCTTACAACCGGTTCCGCCGGTTGTTCGATGGGGCGCCCCTCAGACAGAGCATGAGCATGGCTCTGGAGCAGCTCCACATCTACCGCGGGACTGATACCCTGTTCCTGGGAATCGATCAGTACCGGCAAGGCTTCTGTCACCTGATTGAGCAGCTCCATCATCTCAGGTGAAACCTTGATCGTTTCATCGATCAGCCGGTTCAGCATATTCTCCACAGACCAGGCAAGCTCACCAATCACTTTGGCACCGACAAGCCGGCCACTCCCCTTCAGGGTATGGAATGAGCGACGAAAAATGGTCAGTGCATCACGATCGGACTGATCATGTTGCCAGCGGGGCAGATAGGTCTGAATGTTTTCAAGCTCTTCTCTGGCCTCTTCGATGAAGATCTCCAGAATTTCCGGATCGATATCCTCCAGCATCGGCTTGTCTGCAGCCGCAATCTCTTCATCCTGCACTGGTTCGGGTTCAGGTTGTGATTCAGACGCTGTTGTATCTTCCGCCGAAGCGAGAATTTCCACTTCCGGTTGAGGTGGCTCGATCTGCAGGCTGCTGGCACCAAATTCGAGATCGGATACCTCTTCCTCTTCAAGATCATATCCTTCAGCATGATCGGCAGACTCATCCAGCTGGATGGGCTCTACCGGCTCCACATATTCACTCACTTCTGCCACGCCATCGCTCATCAGATCATTCAGCGAGGCTTGCGCGATGGCGAGAATCTCACGACGATCACCAGCGCCATCCACCAATGTTTCCAGGTAGTACTCGATACTACTGACCACATCAGCGAGGGAGTTCAGCTGCTGTCTGCTCGGCGGTGCGGTGGCTTCGATCAATTGATTTTTAATGATCGCGCCGGTTTGCGACATCAATTCCGCCGCTTCCCTCAGATTGAGCATCTGCAGCGCGCCTTCAACACGCCGGAATCCCTGACGTACCGGCTCCAAAACTGAGGTATCGTCAGTTGCTTCAGTGAAACTGATGATGGTCTCTTTCGCCCGCGCAATCTCAACCTTGGTTTCACGCACGGTCTGCTTGATCAGATTCTGGTACTCACCTTCAGGCAGGCTGTCTCCCAGTGTGTTCTCATCAATGGTTTCCGCCGCACCTGGCTGAAAGGTATGCAGGGTGCTGAGCGAGGACTCCACATAGAGGATATCCCCCGCCATCTCCATTAACTCGAACTCTTCCGGTAAAACGCCCTGTTCGACGAAGGTCTTGACCTTGTCCGCCTGCCGATTGAGTCGGGATCGCAAGGCACCCTGACCGATCATGCCAAGGGTATCCGCGAGTTTGCGCGTTGGCGCTTCGAGATGACCAAGCATCTCCATATCCGCCTTTTCGTCGCGCATGAACAGATCGAGAATATCCTTGATCCGGGTCAGCTCACTGCTCACCGCATCCTTGATCGATTCCGCCAGTTCCGCATTCGAACCTGTCAGTCCGAGCCGGCCCTGATTGAGCTGATCTTCGGAAGGCATCACCGCATCGAGATTGTAGGCCTGTTTGATCTCCAGAATGACAGGGTTTTGCGAGTTCGCCCTGGCAATGTAATAGAGCAGGTTTTTCAACAGCGCCGACGGCGGCTCATCCACCAAACTCTGCTCACCACTGTCGATGATAATCTTCATCTTCCGGTCGAGTCGACTGAACAGCTGCTTCACGGCAATACCAGGCGCAATGGTATTGTCGATCAAGCCATGCATCAGTCCCTCTGCCACCCAGAACAGATGCTGCACCGACTCGGTGCCCGCACTCTTATGGATGGTGGTGAAAACGTCCCGCAGCAGTGGCCAGCCATGTACGGTATCCCGTTTGCGATACCAGCTCAGCAGCCCCAGATGGAACTTCTGCCTGACCTGTCGCACCAGCGCTGGAAGATCTTTGTTGACTTCATCGGTGGTGGATTCGGTTTCGATTTCCGGTTTGAACAAAGCCGCTTCAGAGAGCAATGGCGCATCCCGCACCGCCCGCAGATCGTTGAGCAACGGCAGAATGATCAGCGGAATATCCGCATCCCCGCCCTGCAGCTTCTCGAGATAATCGGGCAGCTGAATCAAGGCCAGCATCAATGCCTCGGCGGCATCCTCCTCCTGCCGGACGATGCCCTCCGACATGTCCCGCACCACCAGCTCCATCTCCTCTGCGAGCATACTGGGACCGTAGACCTGGACCATCTGCAGGACCCGGGCTATCTGATGCAGGTGATCACCGCAGGTAGCGAGTGATTCGTTGTCGCCAGGAGATTCCACATAGGATTCCAGCGCTTGGCGCGCATGACGAATCGAAACATCCAATTCGTCTTTTACCCAATTCAGGGCGCCAAAGTCTTGCGCATTACTCATATGCGTTGCACTCCTGTCTGGAAACCGCGTCGGCTCTCGATCATGCTTGTCATCACGCCCAATGGCTTGCCTTCAGTTGATCAGGCTGGCAGACGGAAACCGGCAACCGACTTTTGCAGCTGATCCGAGAGATCGGCCAAGGCCCCGATGGAGTTCGCGGTCTGATGCGTACCCTCGGAGGTCTGATTGGTGATCTCCTGAATGACACTCATGGTATCTTTTACATTTACCGCCTGATCAGACTGGGTCTGGGCGGAGGTGGCGATCTTGCCGGTGAGATCAGCGATATACTGAGATACGCTCTCGATCTCTTTCAGGGCTTCACCAGCGTCTTCCGCCAGAGTCGCCCCCTTGACCACACCTGAAGTACTGGCCTCCATGGAGGTCACCGCTTCGTTGGTATCTGCCTGAATGGTTTTTACCAGCGCTTCGATCTGTTTGGTGGCGTTGATAGAACGCTCCGCGAGACGCTGTACTTCGTCCGCAACCACCGCAAATCCGCGCCCGGCTTCACCCGCCATGGCCGCCTGCATGGCCGCGTTCAAGGCGAGAATATTGGTCTGGTCCGCGATGTCGTCGATCAGCTCAACGATGTCACCGATCTCCTGGGAACTCTCACCGAGTCGTTTGATTCGTTTCGAGGTCTCCTGAATCTGTTCACGGATGTTATCCATACCGGCGATGGTGTTGCGCACGGTCTCCGCACCGGTGCTGGCGATCTCAACCGAACGTTTGGCAACTTCCGCCGACTCGGTCGCATCCTGGGACATCTGATCGATCGCACCAGTCATATCACCGATGGAATCATTCGCCTGGGTGATCTGTTCCGCCTGATGCTCACTCGCCTCAGCAAGATGCATCGCGGTCGCCCGACTCTCCTGGGTTGCACTGGAGACCTGTTCCGAGGTCTGGTTGATGGTGGTAACCAGTTCACGCAGCGCCTCGATGGCGTAGTTGATCGAGTCGGCGATGGCGCCGGTGATGTCTTCGGTCACACTGGCGGTTACGGTCAGGTCGCCGTCCGCCAGGTCACCCATCTCATCCAGCAGCTGCAGGATCGCCTTCTGGTTGTTCTCATTCTGCTGTTTACTCGCCAGCTCACGACGCTGCGCATCGACAACCAGCTGCATACCGAGCAGTACCAGGAAGAGTAAGGCGGCACCACCGAACACAGCGATCATGCCGGGCCCCGCTTTGATGCCGAGGACGGAAAAACGCCCAGGTGACTTACCATAAGCACCAATCAGGGTCTCAGCCGCGTCACTCGCCTGATCCGATGAGGCACTGACCATGGAGGCAGCTTCCAGTGCCGGCAGCACATCCGGGATGTTCTGAATAATCTCAGTGGCATTATCCTGGATGGTGGTAAACAGGGTGGCTACATCATCCAGTCGCTGCGAGGCGATCTTATCCTTAACCTTGGAGATACCCATCTCCGAATCACCGTTTTTCAAACCCTCAAGGATTCGGCCGAACAGATCGGCATCACGGCTGAATTGGTCGATCGCGGCGGCGGTTTTCTGGCCCCCGTCGAGGACCTGATTGACATTGGAGTTGATACGCTGGATCAACATCTCCTGCTCGGTGGCGATATAGACCTGACGTCTGGGAGCATTACTGTTGATCAGCACTTCGGCCAGCTCTTCCGACAGCTCCTGAAGCTGGGGAACGAATTCGGAAATAATGGCGGAAAACTCATCGATTGCCAGGATGTTCTCCTGGGCTTTGAGAATCTCATCGATATTGCTGCGCAGTGCCAGCCACTTATTCTCAAGATCGTTCAGTTCAGTATTCACTTCATCCGGGGATCCAGGCAGATCACTGGCGGCACCACCACCGTTCTTCAGCTCCCACATGATGTTCTCAAACCGATCACGACTCTTTTGCAGCGGCTTGAATGATTCAAGTTCACCTCGAGCGGCTGACAGGGCGTATTTGGCAATTCGCTGTGACAGAACCTGCTGTTCCGCAGCACGGATCAGATACTGTTCGTCATAGGACTCCTGCTGGGTTGTATGCAAGAAGGTCACGAGTGCCAAGATAAGAGACACCAGCACCAAAACAGCTAAAATGGTGATGACCTTATTTGAGGGCAGAGTACCACCCACGCGTTTGCCTTTCATTCTTCTTTCTCCCGAAAGCTTAAGCCCAAATCCTAAGTTCAGTAACTCTCATGGCATCAGGTTGCCGCGATCTGAAAAACCGGGTCATCGGCCAGCGCCTGCAGACTGAAGACCGGCCATGCCATGCCGTCCTGATCAAATTCAAACTGAACATATTTTGAAAAATATTCGCTAACCATCTGCACTTCTTTTGCAGTCTCCCTGGTGAAGTGGCGCATACCGACCATCTCGCCCACCAGCACCCCACTCAAACCGCTTCCAATGGTAAATACCAGCACTCGGCTCCGGCGGGTTCGCCGGGTCTTCTCACCAATCAGAAACAGTTGTAGATCGATTACCGGTATCAGGGTGCCACGCACATTGGCCACTCCCATCATCCAGGGTTTTGAACCGGGTACCGGTGTCAGTGCAGAGGGATAATTGAGAATCTCTTTGACGCTGCTCAAAGGTGCAATAAAGCGGCTGTCGCCCACATAGAACATCACCCCTTCCCAGTAACTCTGTATCAGCTCCTGCTGGGGTAGACCTTTTGCATTGTTCCGACTGCGCTGTTCCAGATTAGCCAGTAACTGGACAACCCCCTGGGGCGAATCTATAACGCTCTGTTGCATGGCGTCATCAGGCATTGATCAGCGCCTTGATCTTATGGAGAAGTTCTGCAGGAGAGACCGGCTTCACCATGTATTCAGTGGCACCCTGGCGCATTCCCCAATTGATATCTGTCTGTTGATCTTTGGTGGTCACCATGATCACAGGAATATTGGCCGTGGATTCGTCATTCTTTAACTGCCGGGTTGCCTGAAATCCATTCAGCACCGGCATTACCACATCCATTAAAATCAGGTCAGGCAGCTCCTTTTTCGCCATCTCCACCCCTTCCTGTCCGTCACTGGCAACCAGTATCTGATATCCCTGCTTAGTTAGAATTTTTTTGAAAACAACTACTTCGGTGGGCGAATCATCGACCACGAGAATCCGACCCTTAGCCTCTCCGCTAACCGGGTGATTGCTCTCTTCTTCCTGCTCGCGACCCTTGCGAAAAATATTTTTGATCATCGAATCTCTCTGCCCGTTGGTTCTAGTCCTTAGCGGCTGACACCGGAATGTCTTTAAATAACCCTACATCCTTGCAGTTTTCAGCCATCTCAAACCAAATCGCACCAATCAGTATATTAGGACTTGTTAAAACTAGGCCGCAGTATTCACATATCGACGAATTGCGCCTAACAGCTCATCCTTGGTGAACGGCTTAGTCAGATATTGCTCTGAACCCACAATCCTGCCCCGCGCACGGTCGAACAGGCCATCCTTACTGGATAGCATGATCACAGGAATATTCTTATACACATCATTATGTTTAATGAGTGCACAGGTCTGATAGCCATCAAGACGCGGCATCATGATATCGACGAAAATCACATCCGGATGGTGGTCGGCGATCATCGCCAATGCTTCAAAACCGTCCGTCGCCGTGGATACCTCACAGCCCGCCTTTTTCAATAGACTTTCGGCGGTACGCCGAATCGTCTTACTATCATCGATGACCATGACTCTGACACCAGAGATGTCCTTTTCAGTTTCATCACCACTCACGTTGAAATCCTCATGTCACGGACATATACATAACAAACAATCACTCTCCTGGTACGACAGTCGTCAGTCCCCAAAGCTGCCACAACTGCATACCACCCCGGTAATAGACAATCCTATCCGCTGGATAACCTACTTTTAACAAACCTTTGATCGCCCGGGGGGATTGACCACACTCAGGGCCATTACACCAGAGAACCAGTTTCTTGGCATTGCTGAAATCCCATTTCTCGGTTTTATCTCCATCTCCCAGCAGACCAAGCTCTTCCAGTTTCAGGGAAATCGCACCCACATCGACTCTTGGCCGCACACCGAACAAGAGTAGTGCTTGTTCCATTTCAGCTGTCCCCGGCTTGCTCAAGTGTGTAAAGGGAATATTGATCGAGCCGGGTATCGTGCCACGATTAAACCACTCAGCAGTGCGGGCATCAATCAACAGACCGGTTTTATCTCTCAGATCTCCTTCCATGAAATCAAACAGCTCTATCTCACCGATGGTGTCGACCCGTGGATCAACCTGCATCGGTTGTAAGCAAAACGGCGGGCACTTGCGTGCCGTTTTGGCATAGTAGCCTTTGAGCTGATAATCGGGATCCTGTATCCGCTGAACCCGAATGGATCGACCTTCATGTATAACAAAAGTGTATGGTTTCTCAGACGACAGCTTGACTGAAAGTTCGTCTCCCTGTTTGGCTTCTGCCGTCTCTTCGGCAACCGCCACCAGCGGTGATATCATCAGGAGTATTCGACATATCAGGTTAACACAGCGATTCATCACGTTACCTTCAGGCTAAAATTGATCGGAAATTGGGGACATGTGGTGACTCTTGCAAAGTTTTCCGAGCCGGTTGCATAGCTATTGATTTAAAAATCGATTCATAATTTTCTGTCTGATCTCATCGATCGAGGCACCGCCTTTATACTCCTCGTAGACCTCTTCCCTGGCCCGCCTGGGGAGTTTTTTATAAAAGGTGTAGCTACCCAGATAACGCGATTTCAAATCCTCTTCGAATGCAACTTGTGCTGCACTCTCGTCCGTTAAGCCGTCCTGGTTTTGTTTCGCCTCTCCCTCTGTCGGTAATTTGGAATCAATCTTACTGGCCTCTGCAGATATCTCCGACAGATAATCGTCGTCCTGGGCGACTGCGGGTTGCACCAGCAAGCCGAGTATAGACAGAAAAATCGCCGGATAACTCAAGCTTGCGCAGTTCATATTTCCGAAACCGGTGGTTTGTGTCGCCATGGCAACACACCTCTCTAATAATCAGCAATGATTGACAACACTGCGCAAGTTTTTGGTTTGATCTTATGTGCAGTGGCTCTCCTCCCTTTCGGTCAAATCCGTAACCTTAAGTAGCACTCGATCCTGTCGACAATTCTCACAATCCGTTCCGATCAACTTCAACTGCGGCCTGCATGCCCCCCAGCCAATCGGAACAAGCTCTATCCCGGACCTGAATACAACACCGTCTCAGGTCGTCATACTGAAATCGTCAAACAGCATCGAACACTACGCTAAATCTAACCCACAAAATAGCAAGACAACCTATTTGCATCAAGAATATACTTCCCAATTCATGAACTTAGGGGTTGAATTTAGCTGTTCCTCACAACATGTAAGTCCTTCTAGCGGCAAACCATTGAAAAACTTAAGGAGCTTGATTAACAATCCCCCCCAGCAAATAATGCGAAATACACTTTTGCAGCGGACCAGTAGACACAGATGACGATTCAACTCGGCGTGGTGATGGACCCCATAGAGACCATCAAGATACAGAAAGACAGCACCTTCGCCATGTTACTGGCAGCCCAACGTCGCAGCTGGCAGATCCACTACCTGCAACAGCAGGACCTCTCGCTTCGGGAAGGGGTCTGTTGGGCAGAGTCCAGACAGTTGCAAGTCACTGACAATGCTGAAAACTGGTTTGAATTTGGCCAGCGTCAGCAACTCCCCCTGCATCAGCTGGATGTAGTACTGATGCGTAAGGATCCCCCCTTCGACATGGAATACATCTACACCACCTATCTGCTGGAGCAGGCCGAGTCAAATGGCTGCCTGGTGGTCAACCGGCCAAGCAGCTTGAGGGACGCCAATGAGAAGCTGTTTACCGCCTATTTCCCCGAATGCACACCAGCCACGCTGGTCAGCCGCAAAGAATCGGAGATCAGGGAGTTTCATCGTCAGCACAAGGACATCATCGTTAAACCCCTGGGCGGCATGGGTGGCGCCTCCATCTTCCGAATCACTGAGCAGGACCCCAATCTCGGGGTGATTATCGAGACCCTGACACAGCACGGCAGCCAGTTCGCCATGGCCCAACGCTTTATCCCTGAGATCAGCAAAGGCGATAAACGTATCCTGATGATCGATGGTGAACCGGTTCCTTATGCATTGGCCAGAATCCCTGCTGCCGGTGAGACAAGGGGTAACCTGGCCGCTGGCGGCCGGGGTGAAGGGGTGCCCCTGTCTGAACGGGACTTCTGGATTGCAGGTCAGGTTGCACCGCAACTCAAACAGCGGGGCATTCTGTTTGCCGGACTGGATGTGATCGGGGACTACCTGACAGAAATCAATGTCACCAGTCCCACCTGTATCCGGGAACTGGACAAGATATACGATCTGGATATCGCCTCAGACCTGATGGATGCGATAGCGGCTAGACTGAATAAATGATCTCGACCCATAATCACAATGACATTCTGGGCATCGGTCTGTTTGTCGCCACGGCGCTGCACGCCTTTGTCATACTCGGCATCACCTTCAAACCTTTTGACCCGAGCAAACCCGAATACCAACAACAAAGCCTTGAGGTCATGGTGGTCCGGCAACCCAAGCAGCAGCCGGAAGAGGATGAGCAGGCAGACTACCTGGCACAGGTTACACAAAGTGGTGGCGGAGAACTAAGGGAGCAGGAAAAGCCACAAACGCCTGAACCCCCGGCACCTCCCCAGGCTGCTCAGACACCTCCCGCATTCCAGCAACCGGTGGACCAGTCCCAGCCATTGACTGCAGAACAATCCGAACAGCAGGCACCGGTCGACAACCAGATCGTGGAGCGACAACCCCTGCCCACAGCCAGCCAACTGTTGAACAGTAAGAACATGGAGATCGCCAGACTCACCGCTGAGCTGGAGAGAAAGTCTGAGGCCTACGCCAAACTCCCCAAGCGCAAGGCGATCAGCGCCAGTACCAAAGAGTATAAATATGCCTCTTATCTCGATGCCTGGCGACGCAAGGTCGAGCGAATCGGCAACCTCAACTACCCGGATCAGGCGAAGCGGGACCGCTTATACGGCAATCTGGTGCTGCATGTTGCCGTCAAAGCGGACGGCAGCGTTGATCAAATTCGTGTACTGCACTCATCGGGACATAAGATTCTTGATGATTCGGCAATCCGCATCGTCCGTCTGGCAGCACCGTTTTCACCCTTTCCCAATGAAATCCGCAAAGAGACTGATATCCTGGACATCACCCGAACCTGGCAATTTCTTCGCAGTGGCAAACTCAACGCAGAATAACAGTTGCAGCATTAAGCCAGCGATTGGATACTAGCACTATGTCTTCTAATCTGACCAACCACTTTCTCATCGCCATGCCGCAGCTTGAGGATCCGAATTTTTTCCATACGGTGACCTACATCTGCGAGCACTCCAGCGATGGCGCCATGGGCATTGTCATCAATCGCCCCATGGAACTTCATCTGGCTGACATTTTTGAACAGCTGAAGATCCCCATCGCCACCGAGAAAGTTTCTGAACAATCAGTCTATATCGGTGGCCCGGTTCAGAGTGATCGTGGATTCGTTCTGCACGACAGTAATTCAGAGTGGGCCTCCACTCTGAGAGTCACCCCGCAGATCTGCGTCACCACATCCCTGGATATCCTTGAGGCCATTGCCGCCGGCAAGGGCCCGGAACAGAATCTGGTGGCACTTGGATATGCCAGTTGGGGAGCAGGCCAACTGGAGAGTGAACTGGCACAGAATGCCTGGCTGAGCGGCCCCGCCGAAAGCGACATCATATTCAAACGAGCCAGCAACGAGCGTTGGCAGGCGGCAGCTGATCTGCTTGGTGTAGACTTGAACCTGCTGAGCAGCGATGCCGGACACGCCTGATCCAGAGAGAACCTCAGGTACTCTGCTGGGTTTCGATTTCGGTACGCGTAAAATCGGTGTGGCGGTAGGTCAGACCCTCACAGGTACGGCAACGCCGCTTGAAACCCTGGAGTTGGTCAACCACAAACCTGATTGGGTACGTATTGAACAGTTAATCAATGAGTGGCAGCCTCAGGCTCTGGTGGTTGGTCTGCCCCTCGATGTGGATGATAGTGAAACCGATGCCACACAACCCGCATTGCGCTTTTCACGACAGCTCGAAGGTCGTTTCCACCTGACTGTACATCTGGCAGATGAACGCTTCACTTCCTTCGAGGCCAGGGACAGGTTGGGACATCGGGCCAAGCGGCTCGAGGATTATGATGCCGTAGCGGCAAAACTGATATTGGAAACCTGGTTTAATGAGCGATAACACAACCTTCATGCAAGCCGACGGCGTGGAATCCCTGATCGACGTCATGGCTGGCAAAATCTGGACGCTAATCAATGACAAAGGAATATCCGACCCGCTGATGGTCGGGATTCGAACCGGCGGCGTCTGGTTGGCGGAACGACTTCATCAGGAATTGGGATTGCGGGATCCCCTGGGCACACTCGACATCTCCTTTTATCGGGACGACTTCACCCGTATCGGCATGAATCCGGAGGTTCACCCATCGGACCTGCCGATCCCGGTGGATGACCGGCACATCATACTGGTCGACGATGTACTGCACACCGGTCGCACCATCAGAGCGGCACTGAACGAGATCTTCGACTATGGTCGACCCGCCTCGATCACCCTCGCCACCCTGGTCGACCGGAGCGGCCGGGAGCTGCCGATCCAACCGGATGTGACCGGGCTACACCCCAGCCTGGACCCGGATCAACACATCACCCTGATCGGTCCCGATCCGCTGGGTCTGATTCTCGGTGCAAAAACCAACCGCAGCTCCCGAGGCGATGAGCAGGGCAAGGACGTATGAGTCTGAGCAACAAAGCACTACAACTCGATGATGAGCAACGACTGCTCCATTTCCTCACGATCGATGGACTCGACAGATCGATCCTGACTGAAATACTGGATACGGCAGAGGGATTTACCGGTGTCTCCGAGCGAACCATAAAAAAGGTGCCGCTCTGTCGAGGCAAGGTGGTGGCCAACCTGTTTTTCGAGAACAGTACCCGCACCCGCACCACCTTCGAACTGGCGGCAAAAAGACTCTCCGCCGATGTACTCAATCTCAATATCAGCGCCTCGGCCACCTCCAAAGGGGAGACCCTGCTGGATACCCTGCGCAATCTGGAAGCGATGCATGTGGATATGTTTATTGTCCGCCACGCCACCAGCGGTGCAGCCCACTTCATCGCCCAGCACGCCGACCCTGGCGTGGGGGTGATCAATGCGGGGGACGGACGTCACGCCCATCCCACCCAGGCGATGCTGGACATGTTCACCATCCGTCGCCATAAAGGGGAGTTCGTCGGACTTCGGGTGGCCATCGTGGGGGATATCCTTCACTCCCGGGTGGCCCGTTCCCAGATCCTGGCCCTGAACACCCTGGGAGTCTCCGAAGTTCGGGTTGTCGCACCGCAAACCCTGCTGCCCTCCGATGCCCGCAGCCTGGGTGTGCATGTCTACCACGATTTCGATGAAGGCATCCGGGATGTTGACGTGATCATCATGCTGCGCCTGCAGAAAGAGCGGATGCGCGGCGCTCTGCTCCCCTCGGAACATGAATATTTCAGCCTCTACGGCCTCACCGAAAGGCGTCTGGCGCTGGCCAAACCCGATGCCATCGTCATGCATCCGGGACCGATCAACCGGGGTGTTGAGATGGATTCCAAGGTAGCCGACGGTTCAAAATCGGTTATCCTGCAGCAGGTCAGTTACGGCATTGCGATTCGTATGGCGATCATCTCCATGGTGATCGGTACGCAAAACCTGCGTACCCAGGAGGCGGCAGTATGAAAAAGAAGAAAAAAGATATCACGATACGCAATGGCCGGGTGGTGGATCCCGGCAACGGCATCGACGAGGTTACCGATCTGCATCTCTCAGCCGGCAAGATTCTCGCCCTGGGTCAGACACCGGAGAACTTCCAGCCGCTGCTCGAGATCGACGCCACCGATCAGATCGTCTGTCCCGGCCTGATCGACTTGACAGTCAATCTGCGGGAGCCGGGTAATGAGCACAAAGCCACCATCGCCAGCGAAACCGCCTGTGCCGCCCGCAATGGCATCACCACCCTTTGCTGCACACCCGACACCCTACCGGTGATCGACACACCGGCCGTGGTCGGGCAGATACGCCACAAGGCCCGCAAGGCCGGATATTGCAGACTGCTGCCCCAGGGAGCACTGACGAAGAATCTTGATGGTACCCATCTGAGTGAAATGGCCGCCCTCAAGGCCGCCGGATGTATCGCAGTCACCAACTGCTATACCCCGCTGGCCAACACCCTGGTTCAGCGACGCGCCATGGAGTATGCCTCCACCTTCAATCTGTTGACCATCATTCGCCCGGAGGATCAGTACCTGTGCAACAACGGTTGCGCTCACGAAGGCAAGGTCGCAGACCGGCTTGGACTGCCGGGGATACCGGAAGCGGCGGAAACCGTTGCCGTCGCCCGGGATCTGGCATTGGCCGAGACCACGGGTGCGGTGATCCATTTTCATGCCCTCTCCAGTGCCAGCGCGGCACGCACCATGGCCTGGGCAAAGCGGGAAGGTCGCAAGGTCAGCGCCGATGTAGCCATCCACCAGCTGCACCTGACCGAACTCGACCTGGAGGGTTTTGACAGCAATCGTCATGTCAGACCGCCACTGCGTACCGACAGCGACCGGGACGGTCTGCGCAAGGCGGTGGCGGAGAACGTCATCCAGGCGATCTGTTCCGACCATCAACCCCATGAAGCGGATGCCAAGTCCTCCCCCTTGCCCGATACCGAGCCAGGCATCTCCGGTCTGGACACCCTGCTGCCCCTGACCCTGAAACTGGTTGAACAGGAAGTCATGGATTTAAGCAGTGCGATTGCCCGCCTCACCTGTGGCCCCGCCGATATTCTCGGTCTGCCGTTGGGCCGCCTGACCCCAGGGTACGCTGCCGATATCTGCATCTATGACCCCAACAGGCAGTGGCATGTATCAGCTGAGCAGATCCATAGTGCCGGCAAAAACACACCATTCACCGGCTGGGAAATGCCCGGCCGGGTCACCCATACACTGCTGAAAGGCCGACTGGTCTTCCGTGAAGAGACACTATGACCAAACCACATCACAATTCAGTATTTCTTGAAGAGGCTGAGATCATCAGCCATCAGGCCTTCGATGGGGATCAGTTCATCATGCGCCTGCTAGCCCCGCACTGCGCCGCCAAAGCCGAGCCCGGCAGTTTTGTCCACTTGACCTGTGACCCACAACTGCCGATGAGGCGACCTATTTCAATCATGCGCAGCTCATACAATGAGGGCTGGATCGACCTGTTGTATAAAAGAGTGGGAAAAGGCACCACGCTGCTCGCACAGCGCCAGCCCGGTGAGAAGATCAGCATTCTTGGACCGATCGGCACACCCTTCAAAGCGACTCCGGGACACAGCCGTCCATTGTTGATCGGTGGTGGGGTGGGCATGCCGCCGATGATTTTCCTTGCTGAAAGCATGCGACAGGAGAGCGATAAACAGCCATTTGTCATCCTCGGCTCTGAAGTCCCGTTCCCGTTCAAGCCGACCCCATCGAAGATCATGATACCCGGTATCCCTGAGGGGGTGATCGCCAGCATGCCTCTACTGGATGACTGGGGTATCGGTAACCGATTGGCGAGCCAGCAGGAGTTCAATGGATGCTTTCAGGGTTATGTCACCGAACTGGCTGATTTATGGTTCAGAAACCTCGACAGGGAGACCCGTTCTCAAGTTGAGATCTTTGCCTGTGGTCCTCACCCGATGCTGGAAGCCGTTGCTGCCATGGCCAGTGAGTGGCAGGTCCCCTGCCAGGTCTCCCTGGAGGAGTTTATGGCTTGTGGTATTGGCGGCTGCGCCGGTTGTGTGGTGGAAGTACAGACAGCCGATGGGCCGGCGATGAAGAGAGTCTGTGTCGATGGACCGGTTTTTGAAGCGGCAAGCGTGTTCAACTGAAGAGATCAAAAGCGTGATGCCACTGGAATCTGCAACCGCGGGGGTGGAAACCCCCCGGTGGTCAGCAGAAGAGCGTAGAATCAGAAGCGGTGCTGATATCCCAGATTGATTGAATCAATCTTGTAATCCACATTGTGCAGATCCCCGTCGGCATAGCGCATCGCTTCAAAGGTGATCGCATTGCGCTCATTACCGTACAGTTCCAATCCCAGACCAAAGGCTGGCGCCACATCGTCATCGCCCTTGAATCTCGGCACATCACCCGCGAAATAGGTGAGACCCACCAACATGTAGGCGCGGGCACGGTCATCGAACAGAAACAGATTGCCCCTGGCGAACAGACTGGCCATGTAGTCGATCTGGTAGGTGGTATCATCAACCGTATCACCACTGAAGATACCGAAATGGCCCTCAACCGCGGCATATTTGAAAAACTCGCGGCCACCCCTGGCGATCAGGCCGGTGCCCCGGAAGTCGGTATTGGAGTCATCTTCCTTATACTGAGGGGAAGCGACAATCACCCCAAAGTAGTTGTTTCCTTCAATACCTGAGCCATCAGCAAATATTTCCGCCTGTGCGAGGGCGGACGAGATCAGCAAGCCAATGGCAACAATAAAACTGGTAACTCTCATTAACTTTTCTCCATAAGTCACATAGATACTTATTTTTTCCAACTATAGTCTAGCTGTTCGGCATCACAAGCGCCATGCTCTTTAAACTGCGAAATCGGTCGGATTAACAGCCCACAATAGGAAATAAACTCTGATTAACTAAATATTGTCCAGATTTCATATCCGCCAACCTTTTTTTCGCGCCTTATTGCTCCAAATCCAGACATAGGCGGCACCGCTGATCAAGGTCGTCAGGCCGGTTCCCCAGATCAACCACTCGATGAGCAGGTCGGGTAGTGGAAATGGCCCGGCATCGGTAACCACCAGCAACACCAGCATGATCTGCAGCAGGGTATTCAGCTTGCTGATCAGACTCGGATCCGCGTCTACCTCTTCCACACTGAAGTTATAGTAGAGCGCACCACCGACAATGGTCAGGTCACGAAAGATCACCAGCAGCACCAGCCAGATCGGGATCAGCCCCTGCCCGCCAAGTACCAGGAAAGAGCTCATCAGTAGTGCTTTATCGGCAAGCGGGTCCAATAATCCACCCAAATAGCTCTGCCAACCAAAACGTTTGGCCAGATAGCCATCCAGACCATCGGAAAAACCGGCGACCGCAAACAGGATCAGGGCATGGGAAAACTGCTGCTCCAGCAGCAGCCAGACAATCGGCAAGGTCAGCAGGATTCGCAGAATACTGATTAGATTGGGTATATCTCGAAGCTGCATGGCGATTGATTCAGTGGTTAGCGCAGCCGGTAATCCAGCCCCTCACCATCCACAGACTCTTCACTGATCTCCGGTTGATCCGGGTCCGGACTGACCCGCATGACCATCGGTTCGAGCACTGAACCCAGCTGAATCCCCCTCACCAGGGCATCGCGTCCCCCGTGCACCCTGAGCAGAAAGCTCACCTGCTCCGGATCTGCCGCCAACAGATCAACGTTGTCGATCATTGCCAACGAGCGCAGATAGTCCTGAACCAGGGCATAATCGGCAAGCTGGGTGAGGCCATGGACCCTCAATCTGAGACTGGATATACCCTGACTCACCTGTTGCGGTGCAAATCTGAGCGCCAGGGCATCAACTGCCTGTTCCATCCCCTCTTTCGCCACTGCAGCTCTGGTTTCGGCATAGCTCTGCCAGCGGTTGATTTTATCGGGCAGATAGAGAATCCACTCTCCTCGCCAACTACCCTGACCACGGTAGGAGAGTCGACCGACCAGAATCACATCCGGCAGATAACGATCGGAGGCACGTCGGATATTCTCTTCAAAGCCACCCCACAGATCACTGACCTGAACCGCCCTTTGATCCTCAATATCCATCAGTGGCCAGACCAGGGGCAAGCCCCGGGCATCGGCGGTCTGTGTAAGCTGCTGCTTCAAGGAGGTCGCTCTGTCGGGGGAGATCAGTGACCGTCGCGCCCCCTCTTCCTGCCCCAGCCAGAGCAGCATCGAGGGACGGGTCTCCCCCCACACGGGAACACCGCTCTCGCGTAGCAGACGGTTGACCGCACGGGCGTCGAATCTCGCCCAGAGAAGTCGATCCGGTGCCCCTTCCTCAACCCCTTCAGGTGGGTTGGGCAGTGGTTTGTAACGATACTGCTGAACCAGTCTGGAACCCCGGTTGAGCAGCTGCTCCACCTGTGGATCATCAAGCAGGCCGCTGTCACCGCTGATCTTGACCAACACACCGGCAAATGCCTCCCGGATGCCTTTCGAACGGGCCTCACCGCTCTGCCCGAAGACCGCCACCTCAGCCTCATAGAGATTGGTTACGGCCTCCGCATGGACAACAGAGTAACTCCCCAGCAGCCAGGCCAGGAACAACCAGTTACAGATACGCGGTAGAGGAAATCGACTCATTTCAGATCACACATTCCCTGAGAATACAAACAGGATCAACCCTTAACAACCCGGCATATTAACGCGCCTGGAAAAAAGATGAAAATTCAGCCATCACAAAGCTACCTGCTCAATGATCTTCTGATAGAATCCCGATCTGAATTTTTTGACAATCGGGAGTATCGTCTCGTGGCCCATGAGTCCAAGCCAAGCCAGCCAACCTCACTCAGTTACCGGGATGCCGGTGTGGACATCGATGCCGGGAATGAACTGGTCGAACGCATCAAACCCATTGTCAAACAGACCTTCCGTCCTGGCGTACTCAGCGGACTGGGGGGATTCGGAGCACTGTTTGAACTGCCGCTGGACAAATACCGGGAACCGGTACTGGTATCGGGAACAGACGGGGTCGGCACCAAATTGAAACTTGCCCTGGAGTTGAACAAACATGACACCATCGGCATCGATCTGGTGGCGATGTGTGTCAATGATATTGTGGTCGCCGGTGCTGAACCACTGTTTTTCCTCGACTATTACGCCACCGGGAAACTCGAGATCGAGGTTGCCACCGATGTGGTCAAGGGAATCGCCAGGGGGTGTGAACTGGCTGGTGCCGCCCTGACGGGGGGTGAGACTGCTGAGATGCCCGGCATCTATGACCGTGGCGACTACGACCTGGCCGGCTTCTGTGTGGGTATCGCGGAGAAGAGCCAGTTGATCGTACCCGACCGGGTCAAGGCTGGGGATGTGCTGATCGGCCTTGCCTCATCCGGCCCCCATTCCAATGGCTATTCGCTGATTCGCAAGATTCTTGAGGTCAGTGAGGCCAGCCTGGATCAGCCTTTGGCTGGAACCACCCTGGGTGAGGCGTTGCTGGAACCGACCAGAATCTACGTCAAATCCCTGCTGGCGCTGATGCAAAAGGTTGAAATTCATGCCCTGGCCCATATTACCGGTGGCGGTCTGCCTGAAAACCTGCCCCGGGTGCTCCCGGCAGATTGCTGTGCCGTCATCGACAGCAGCAGCTGGACCCTGCCCCCTGTCTTCGATTGGCTGCGTCAGCAGGGCAATCTGGCCTCTGATGAGATGCTGCGAACCTTCAACAGCGGCGTGGGGATGGTGGTCTGTGTCTCGGCAGACGATGCGGAAACCACTCTGGTGCTGCTCAATGAGCTGGGGGAAGAGGCCTGGCAACTGGGTAGCATCGAGCCCGCTACCACCCAGCAGCAGGGTGTGGTGATCAGCGGACCACTCGCATGAACAGCATTCAGCACCCGAAGGTTGTGGTGCTGATCTCCGGCAATGGCTCCAATCTGCAGGCGATCATCGATGCCAGCCAGCACGACCTGCCGATCGAGATTGCAGCGGTTATCAGCAACCGTCCAGACGTGCACGGTCTGCAGCGGGCCTCATCAGCGGACATCGAAACCGCTGTGCTTGACCACCAGGCCTTTGCCGATCGGACAAGCTATGACCAGGCCCTGATCGAACTGATCGACAGATACCAACCGGAGCTGGTGGTACTTGCCGGATTTATGCGTATCCTGACAACCCCCTTCGTGCGCCACTATGCCGGGCGACTGCTGAACGTACACCCCTCCCTGCTGCCCAAATACACAGGTCTGCATACCCATAAGCGGGCGCTGGAGGCGGGTGAGCAACTGCATGGGGTGAGTGTACACTTTGTCACAGAAGAGCTGGATGGAGGCCCACTGATTGCTCAGGCCCAGGTGTCTGTGCTGCCGGAGGATGATCCACAGAGCCTGGCTGTACGGGTGCTGGAAAAAGAGCATCAGCTCTATCCACTGGTGGTCGGCTGGTACGCGCAAAAGCGGCTGCATCTCAACCAATCCGGAGAGGTCATTCTGGATAATGAAAAACTTCTTCAACCTGTGGTCTTCGCACCTCAGGACCCGATCCGCTAAGCCAATCATGGCCCGGCATGCCGCCTTCCAAATCAGGCTGCTGGGGGTGTTTCTGAGCTGTTTCATCAGCCTGAATGCCGCTGCCGAGGATCTTTTGAAACCGTTTTCCGCAGAATTCACCGTACACAGAAACATCCTGCCCCTTGGGCGACTGACGTTAAGCCTTGAGCTGAAACCGGACGGATCCTATATCTACACCGCCCACAGCCAGCCCAGCCTGCTGGCGAATCTCTTCAGCCGCAATGAAGTGATCGAAGAGAGCCGGGGGAGATACCTGGAGGGGAGAGTCGTTCCCCACCGCTACACCTACCAGGACAAAGATCAGCAGTCTGAAAACAATGAGGTCAGTTTCGACTGGCAATCCGCCCATGCCGCCACAACCAGTCAGGGTGTCACCTGGTCCCAGCCGATCGGGGATGCCACGCAGGATAAACTCAGCCAACAGTTACAGGTGAGGCTCCATCTGGCTCAGGGCAATCAGCAGGTCAGCTATCAGGTAGCCGATGGTGGAAAAGTAAAAACCTATCATTTCCAGGTGGTTGGAGAGGAGACAGTGGCGTCCTCCAACCACAGCTACCACTGTCTGCGGGTAGAGCGCAGTAAAGGGGACGGGGCATCAGACTACACCATCTGGTTTGCCAGGGAGTTGGATTACCTGCCGATAAAGATCGAGCGCAGCCAAAGCGGTAAGCTCTACCGGATGATGCTGGACGAGTTGCATAGCCCAGAGGGAGCTGTTGCTGTCGAAACCAGCTCCTGATCCGAGTGCCGAGAGAAGTTCTGCATCCACCCAGGCCGGTTGAGGATCGACTCCTGCTGCGGCCAACCGCTACTCCTGCAGGAGCAGATTCATGACATTCTTGAACAGCCCTCCCGGGGCGATGGTGATCGAGGCATTGTCATGATTCAGCTCCTCCAGATCGTACTGGGTCACTTCGACCCCCGCCTCACGATACATCTCTGTGGATAACTTGATGTCGTCCTCCCAGCGGGAAAGAAAGTCCTCACTGGGTGTGACATAGACAATCCGGCCCACCTCTTCCTGGATCAGTTTCGAGGCGCATCTGGGACAGGGAGGATGGGTGACATAGACAGTACAGCCATTCAGCCCCCTTTTGGCGAAGATCATCGCATTCTCTTCGGCATGGATGGTCAGGTTGAGCTTGCAGTTACGATTCGTCAGTCGCTCCGGCTTATCCTCAACCCCGGCGGCAAAGCCATTGTAGCCCAGCGAGATGATCCGATTGCCATCGGTAATCACCGCACCGACCTGAGAGGAGGGATCCTTGCTCCAGGCAGAGATATAGGCGGCTAGCCCCAGAAACCGGGTATCCCACTTAGTCATCCGAAACAGGACCTGTTAATGGAACAACCAAACTTCTCTCCTCACGCCATCTCTGGCGCGCAATTCATGGACAACAGGGGTGACCTGGCCAGTCTTAATCAGGCTTAACTCTCACCGGTGGGAGCCGCTTTTGCCGCAGCCTCTTCCATCATGCTTTTCAACTCGCCGCTCTGGTGCATCTCCAGAGTGATATCACAGCCACCGATCAAATCACCATCAATATAGATTTGCGGAAAAGTCGGCCAATCAGCAAATCGAGGGAGATTCTCAAAAATTTCCGGATCGGCCAGCACATTGACATAGGCAAAGGGAATACCGCAATCCTGGAGTGCGGCGGCTGCCCGGGAGGAGAAGCCACACATGGGAAACTGGGGCGTGCCTTTCATATAGATCACGATCGGATTACTCTCGACCTGCTCTTTGATTCGATCCAATACTTCCATCGTTTACACCTCGAATAGTCGTTTATCGTGCTTATTTGGTGTCCTTCCTGGCATTTTCAAGCACGGTTCCAATAAGGAAATTCTAACGCTTTGGCAGTTAAGAAAAAACCTCGAATCGACAATGCTTACTCATGACCAAAATACATCGCCATGCCTAAATCCATAATTCAATCATGGTAATGTTACACCTGAGAGGATCGATTATTAAGCAGATCACTCGAAGCAAGGTGGATTCCCGCCATTGAAATATGAGCAATTCCGTCAATATTCCAATAGTTTTCAGATCCCAATTGATTTGACAAAGTTGCACCCTGGAAGTTAAAAACAGACAAATTCAACGGATTATTCGTAATCATTCATTCTCCCAGCCCCCCAATCGAACAACTGAACATAGCCACGTGATCAAGGACAGCAATCCAGAAATCAAACGCCGTCTCTCCCTGCTGGAAAGCCATGTGGGCTTCAAGCTGGATACCATCCTGAAACAGGCTCTCAAGATCAGAGACAGCTATACCCTCGAGCATTCCGAGCGGGTGGTCTTGCTGGCTGAGCAGATTGGCCATCAAATGGGATTGAATGAACAGCAGATGGATATCCTCTCATTAGCCGCCGGATTTCACGATATCGGCAAGATCGGTATTGCTGATCAGGTTCTGTTGAAGCCGGGGAAGCTCTCAGGGGATGAGTACAATGATATCAAGCAGCACCCCATCATCGGAGCAAACATGCTCAGAAGCCTGGGCAACCCGGTGCTTGATGAGGTAGCTCTCTGTGTGCTGCACCACCATGAGCAATGGGACGGCAAGGGCTACCCTGACGGACTACGGGGCGATGAGATCCCGACAATCTCCCGAATCATTGCGGTGGTTGACGCCTACGATGCCATGACCACAACCCGCAGTTACCGGAGCCAGGTCGAGACTAAGCAGGCACTCGATATTATCAGCCGGGAGAGTGGTAAACAGTTCTGCCCGAAGGCTGTGCAAGCGATATTAGAACTCTGTTCAAAACAACACCTGAACAACCAGACCTGCACTTGATCCGTCGGCCAATCAGTACACCGCCAAGTGCCTCTGCAGCCAGAACTCAAATAGTGCAATGTGCCAAAGCTTGCTGCCTCGGATCCGGGTGTGATGCATTTCAGGCGCCGCCAACAGCATATCGATATAGGATTGGCGAAACACGCCTCTCTCCCGAGCCGCCTGACTGCTCAGAATATCCTGCATAAACTCAAGAAATTCACCGCGCACATATTTCAGTGCCGGCATCGGAAAATAGCCCTTCGGCCGGTCGATGACCGCATCAGGCACGATCCCTCTGGCCATCGCTTTCAACGGATACTTACCCCCGTCCCGCAACTTCAACTCCGGTGGACAACGGGCTGCCAACTCAACCAGATGGTGATCGAGAAAGGGAACCCGGGCCTCCAATCCCCAGGCCATGGTCATATTATCGACCCGTTTTACCGGGTCATCGACAATCAGCATGGTCTGATCCAGATAGAGAACCGCATCGATCAGGGTTTCGGCATCACTCTCCTGCAGTCGGTTGGCAATCAGTTCGCGGGTATGATCACCGGCGCCATACCGATCCGTGACCATTCGCAGATACTCATCATGATCCCGGTCAAAATAGTGTTTGGCGAAACGGTCGACGGCTTCCCCCTGCTTCTCCTGCATGATCCTTGAATACCAGAAGTAGCCACCAAAGACCTCATCGGCACCCTGACCGGACTGTACGACCTTGATCTGCTGCGACACCTGTTCACCGAGCAGAAAGAAGGCAACCGCATCCTGTCCAAACATCGGTTCCGACATCTGATCCACCGCCTCCGGCATGCGCTTGAGCACCTCTCCGTTGGGTACCAGAAATTTATGGTGCCGGGTCTGATAGCGTTCGGCTACCGGATCGGAATATTCGAACTCATTGCCCTTCTCTTCCGGCTGATCCTCAAAGCCAACCGAAAAGGTACGCAGATCCTTGACTCCGGCTTCGGCCAGCAGAGCCACCAGCAGACTGGAATCGAGGCCTCCGGAGAGCAGCACACCTACCGGGACATCGGCAATCTCATTTCGTTTGCGAACCGCCTCCCTCAATTCATCATGTATCGCCTCCAGCCAGTCCCGATCTGACATCGGACGATCCGTTCGGGTTGCGCTGTAACGCCAGTAACGACTCAATCGTTGAGTGCCGTTGGCCTCAATGGTCATGGTGTGACCGGGTGGCAGTTTGCGGATACCTTTGAAAATCGTGTGTGGCGCAGGTACCACCCCATGCAGCGTGAACTGATAATGCAGCGCGAGCGGATCCAGGGTTGTGTCCACCCCGCCCGCCGCGAGCAGCGCCTGGGTGTTGGAGGCAAAACGCAGTGCCTTGCCATTCACTGCGTAGTAGAGCGGCTTTATACCGAACCTGTCCCTGGCCATGAACAGGCTCTGCTTTTGCGCATCCCAGACGGCGAAGGCGAACATACCTGACAGATGCTCGACACAATCCTCCCCCCAGGCATGATAGGCCTTGAGAATGACCTCGGTATCCCCATTGGAGAAGAAGCTGTAACCAAGCCCCTTCAGGGTTTCACGCAGCTCTTTATAGTTGTAGATGGTGCCGTTGAAGACCAGTGCAAGGTTCAACTGCTGATCCACCATCGGCTGATTGGCATGCACCGACAGGTCGATGATCGCCAGACGACGATGCCCCAGCGCCAATGGCCCATCGCTGTAACTGCCGCCATGGTCAGGTCCACGCCGCCGAATCTGATGATTCATCAGATCGATCGTTGCCAACTCAGCATGGCCGCCATCAAAACGCAGTTCACCACAAAATCCACACATAAATCTTTCCAGTTATCCGTTTGCTGACAAAGCCTTGAGGACTTTCATATTAACCCGGCAGATGACTTCAAGATAGAGATCTAACCGGTCTGCTCGCAACCTGGAGAATCAGCCCGGTTTGTTAACAAATGCACCACCTGATTTTCAACCTGGGTTATCATCCCCACTGACAAGATCAAAAAAGGACAGGATAATGTCACGGATGACAGACCCCTCTCACACAACACCTGAACTGAGCCGCGCCAGAGCCGTTCTGCAGAACAGCTTTGGCTATCACCAATTCCGCGCCCCTCAGGAACAGATTATCGAACAGCTGCTGGGCGGCGGCGATGCCCTGGTGATCATGCCCACTGGCGGCGGTAAATCCCTCTGCTTCCAGATCCCATCGATGATCAGGTCTGGGGTCGGTATCGTGGTATCCCCCCTGATTGCATTGATGAAGGACCAGGTCGACAGCCTCAACCAACTGGGCATCAGCGCTGCCTACCTGAACTCAACACTGGCCCCGGATCAGGTCCAGCGGATCGAGGCTCAACTGTTGGCCGGTGAACTGGAGATGCTCTATGTTGCACCGGAGAGACTCCTCACGCCACGTACCCTCGAACTGCTGCAACAGATCCAACTGGCCCTGTTTGCCATCGATGAGGCCCACTGTGTTTCCCAGTGGGGTCACGACTTCCGTCCCGAGTACATCCAGCTCAATCAACTGACCCACCATTTTCCCACGGTGCCCCGTATCGCCCTGACCGCCACCGCGGATAAGGCGACCCGGGATGAGATTGTTGAACGACTCGGTCTGCAGAACGCTGAAAAATTCATTGTCGGTTTCGATCGTCCCAATATTCGCTACCAGATCATGGAGAACGACGGCAACAGTCGACAGCGTCTGTTGAACTTCATCGAGAACGAACACCCCGGGGAGGCGGGAATCGTCTATTGTCTCTCCCGTAAACGGGTCGATGATATCGCCAACTGGCTGCAGTCCAAATACATCAACGCTCTGCCCTATCATGCGGGATTGGACAGCCAGACCCGGCAACAGAACCAGAACCGGTTTTTACGGGAAGACGGCATCGTCATCGTAGCCACCATCGCCTTCGGCATGGGAATCGACAAGCCGGATGTGCGATTTGTCGCCCATCTCAATCTGCCGAAAAGTATCGAAGCCTATTACCAGGAGACCGGTCGCGCCGGACGGGATGGCCAACCCGCAGACGCCTGGATGGTGTATGGATTGCAGGATGTCATCACCCTGCGACAGATGCAGGCATCCTCAGAAGCCGATGAGGCGCACAAACGGATCGAAAGACATAAGCTCGATGCGATGCTGGCACTGTGTGAAATAACCGCATGTCGCCGTCAGGCCCTGCTGGATTACTTTTCGGACCCTTTGGATACTCCCTGTGGTAATTGCGATACCTGCCTGCAGCCACCGCAAACCTGGGATGCCACCGAGGCGGCACAGAAAGCCCTCTCATGTGTCCACCGAACCGGACAGCGGTTTGGGGTCAACTATTTAATCGATGTACTACTCGGCAAAGAGAACGATCGGATCAGACGATTCACCCACCATCAGGTCAGCACCTACGGTATCGGCACTGAGTTCAAAGCGGGCGAATGGCGGGGTATCTATCGACAGCTGATCGCCCATGGTCTGCTGGCGGTGGATCTGCAGGGGCATGGCGGCCTGCATCTGACAGAGAAGAGCCGTCCGGTATTGCGGGGTGAAACGAAACTACGGCTTCGCAAACTCCGCAAAGCATCAAAAACCCAAGCGCGTAAAGCGGCTGCTGGAGAGTCGACCAATGGGATCGACCAGCAGATCTGGGAGGCACTGCGGTCATTGAGGCTCACTCTGGCTGAAGAGCAGGGAGTGCCGGCCTATATGATTTTTCACGACGCCACATTGATGGAGATGATGGAAAGGCGTCCTCAAACCTTAGACCAGCTGGCCCAGGTCTCCGGTGTCGGCGAACGCAAACTGGCGTCGTACGGAGTCCAATTCCTCGATTGCATCAACAGCCACACGAATCAACCGGAGGATCAGGGGGACACAGTATCCTTGACCGTGGATCTACTGAAGGAGGGCTGCAGCATCGAAAACATCGCGGAACAGCGACAACTGACGCTGGCCACGGTCTACAATCACCTCGCCACGGCCATTGAACACCGGGGGCTGCCGTTAACCGAGGTATTGCCGCTCTCCTCTGAGCATCTCAAAAGCGTTCGCTACGCCTTCGAAACAGTTGGTCTGGATGGCCGGCTGAAACCGGTCTTTGAAGCACTGGAAGGTAACTTTGACTATGGTGAGCTACGCTGTATACAAGCGGCACTGAACGCAGACACAGGCTGAAACTTGCCAGAACGGAACCAATACTCGCCCGGAGATAGTCAGGCGCAACCCTTTGTTTGCAAAGGAATATGATTTATATTCCCAAACACTCAAAACCAGTTCTCATTTCTCTGTTTAAAATAACACTATTTTTTGTAATGAATTACATTCACACTTTAAGCAATAACAATCACGTCTGTTAGGAAAGATCATGGATCCTAAAAGTCTTGTGCAGAATCTCGACCGTCTTGTCTCCCTCCCCGATGTATGCATCAAGGTCAACCAACTCCTGGGAACCTCGGACTATTCCGTGGTTGAGGTGGCCGACATCATCACTCAGGATGCGGACATCTCCGCCCGCCTGCTGAGGCTGGTCAACAGTCCTCTGTTCGGTCAGCGAGCCAAGGTCGAGACCCTCTCCCGTGCGGTCACGCTGATCGGCGCCAACGAACTTCGCAACCTGGTGATGGCCACGGCGGCGCAGCGAACTTTCACCGGAATCCCTGAAGAGATGGTCAACATGACCGATTTCTGGCGCCACTCAGTCACCACCGGCGTGATGGCGAAGACTCTGGCTGAACAGAGCAATGTGCTGCACAGTGAGCGTTTGCTGGTGATGGGTGTTCTGCACGATCTCGGTCGTCTGGTGATCTATCTGTCACTTCCGGATGAATCAAGGGATATTCTGCATATCACCGGTGGAGACACCTGGATTCTGGCTGACACGGAACAGGAGATTCTTGGCTTCAACCATCTCGATGTTGGTGCTGAGCTGATGAGATCCTGGCACCTTCCAGAGAGTTTTATCGAGGTTGCCGGTTTCCACAATGCGCCGGCGAATGCGAAAGAGTACCGATTGGAAGTCGCACTGGTACACATCGCCAAAGCGGTGGCAAACGGTCACATGGTTGGACTCTCGGTCGACGAGATGCTCTGGGCAATCGATCCCTCAGCCTGGGATACCACCGGATTCAGTCATCAGGATGTTTCAGCCCTGGTCACCGAGATGATCATCCGGAGTGAAGAGACCATGGATATGATCATCGCACCGGCAAGGCGGGCCCAGGCCTAAACCAACAACGGCTCACTAACCCACCCCTCCACTTCCACTGACCCTGTGATTGTCCGGGGCCAGGCTCCCTGTCGACTACAGTTTCCCCTGATCTCGCCGCTCTGTTTGAAGATAGCGATCATATTCCTGCCTGTGTATCCTGTTGCCTCAGAAACCAAGCGGTAAGCACTCATTGCAGACGCGCAAGCTCAAGGAGAATTTTGTGTTCTTCAAACCAGGACCTCTCGAAAACAGACTCTACCTGGTCGTCGATGATTTCGGGGATATGCGCAGCATGATCAAGAATATGCTGATGGCCTGTGGTGTCAGAGATATCAAGCTTGCCAGAAATGGCAGTGAAGCCATTGAGCAGATGGAACAGGAACGCTTTGACGTGGTGCTTTGCGACTATAACCTCGGCACCGGGAGAGATGGACAGCAGGTGCTTGAAGAGGCCAAGTATCGACACCTGCTGGGTCTTGGCAGTGTCTTTGTCATGGTCACAGCGGAAAACACCCGGGACATGGTGATGGGCGCTGTGGAGTATGAACCTGACTCCTACCTGACCAAACCCTTCAATAAGGATTTTCTCAAGACACGGCTGGAAAAGCTGATTGCCAAGAAGCACAATCTGCTGGTAATCGAGGAAGCTGTGGAGAAGCGAAACTACAGCAAGGCGGTAGCGATTCTCGATGAGAAGATCGCTGCCAAACCACCCAACTGCAATGAGCTGAGAAAAATAAAAGGCAATATCCTGGTCAACAGTGGCAAGCTGACCGAAGCCAGGGCACTCTACCAGGAGGTCCTGGCGATCCGCGAGCTTCCCTGGGCGCGGCTGGGGCTGGGCAAATGCGACTACCTGATACAGAATTATCAACAGGCAATCGATGAATTCCAACGCATCAAGAGCCAAAATCCCAACTATACCCCGGCCTATGACTGGCTGGCCAAAAGCCATAAGCGAGCCAATCAGTTAAGCGAAGCTGAGAATATCCTCAAACAAGCGGTATCCATCTCGCCCAAGGCGGTTCCCAGACAGCAGTTGCTGGGGGAGATTGCACTGGTCAACCAGCATCAGGAGATTGCTGAATCTGCTTTCACCAAAGCGGTTCAACACGGCAGACACTCTGTCTACAAACACCCTTCCAACTACGCCAATCTGGCCAGAGTAACGGCAGACAATCATGACGGCGCGTCAGCGCTTCTGGTGTTGAAGCAGATTGATCTGGATTTCAACAATGATCCCAAAGCCGACTTCTATCAGGCCAGTGCCGAAAGTCTGATCCATGAGGCGATGGGAAACTCCGATCTCGCAAGGGCATCGCTGGGCAAGGCGGCGGAGCTGCAGAAATCATTTGACCAGAGTGAGGATTCGGATTGTGCCATCGAGCTGGCTAAAACCTACAAGAACTTCGGTATGGAGGAGGAGAGTGTTGAGCTGCTGAAGGGAGCAATCCTCAACAATCATACCGATGAAGAGCTGATGGATGAGATCAAACTGACGATCTCCTCACTGGAGATGGACGAGCAGACGCTTGGCACCATCGATTCCATTCGCGAGGAAGTGCTCACACTGAATCGAAAAGGTGTTGAATTGGCCAAGAGTGGTCAGCTCGACGAAGCTGCAAAACTGCTGAAGGAGACTTCAACACGGATGCCTGCCAACAGAACGGTAAACCTGAATATTGCACTTGTGCTGTTGATGAGTATGGAGAGAGAGGGTGCCAACCCAAACATGATCGATGAGATCAAAGGCTATCTTGCACGGGTAGCAAAAGCTGATCCGAACAACAGCACCCTGCAAAAGCTCTATGGCCGGCTTAAGATCATGATGGCCAAAACAGCGGACTAATCTGAACAGAGCAGAGATAAAAGATGAATTTTCCCGACATTCTGGCTTCCCTCATTCATGACATGAAAAACTCCCTCGGCCTGGTGATCAATACGATCGATGACCTTGGTGAAGAGTTGCATGTTCAGGAGAACCCAAAGCTGGGTACCCTTCAGCATGAAGCCAGACGTCTCAACAGCAATCTGATTACCCTGCTATCCCTCTATAAAATCGATAAAGGGCAGCTCACCACCAATATCGAGGAGATCGATGTCGAACAGTTTCTTTATGAGATTTCCGTAGATAATCAAGCCACGGCCAACAACATGGGTATTACCATCAGTTATGAAAGTGAAGAGGGTTTGGTCGGCTATTTTGACGAATGGTTGATGCGGGGTGTTATCAACAGCCTGATCGGCAATGGCTTGAGATACAGCGCTTCTCAAATCCTCCTGCATGCTGAATTTAGAGATGACTACCTGGTGCTGAGTATCGATGATGACGGCAATGGATTTCCTCAGAGCATGATCGAAGCCCAATCGGCGCAGCAGCAAAAAAAACCGGAACAGGGAGAGACCCAGCTTGGCCACTATTTTGCCTCCCTGGTGGCTCACATGCACAGCAATGGTGAACGCGAGGGATTTATCAAACTGGCAAACAACCAACGATTGGGGGGTGGCAGTTTCTCTCTCTGGTTACCTTAGGTGTAAAAGTATGAACATGATCTGTCAGATTAAAAGTCTAGTTTAAATGTCATCTGGCAGTCATAGCCTCCGTCCGGGCAAAAGCAGACATAGGGAGTTTTCAGCTTAGACGCCTGCTACGCGACCAAAGCGGAAGATAGGGTGCTATCCGGCAGACTTCAGCTATAGATAAAAGCAGAATAATTTCTTTCAGAGTAACGTCTGATCCATCACCCTGACTATTTCCTGGCAGCAACTTGGCATGATGTCAGGAAAAGCTGAATTCAATCACCCCATGCTTCAACAAGATAATCAACAAAGGCGCGTACCTTTGTTGAAACAAGCTTGCTGTATGGATAGACGGCGTATAAGCCGGTAGTAGTGGGGGCGTAGTCATCCAATATGGTTTCTAATCGCCCCTCTTTTAGCGCACTTGCTACCATATAAGTCGGCGCAATGAATATACCGTTACCGTTTAGCGCCGCGCTCATCAATAGATTGCCAGTATCTGATCGAAGGTTACCTTCAACTTTTGTATGGATTCCCTTCCCCTTCTTATCTTTGAAAAACCAGCCCCCTGATTGCGGTCCTTGTGAGTAGATAAGACAGTTATGTTTACTGAGTTCATCAGGATGCGCAGGAGATCCATGTTTCTTTAAGTATTCAGGTGAGGCGCAGGCATGAAAGCCGCATGGCATAAGCAATCGAGCAACGAGGCTGGAATCTTCCAACTCACCCACCCGAAGCGCCACATCAATGCCCTCCTCCACCAGATCAATGAAGCGCCCTGTGATGTGGATTTCGAGTTCAAGCAGGGGAAAGCGTTGCTGGAAGTCCAGTAGTACCTCAGGAAGCAGGGACATTGCAAGGCTCTCGGGGGCCGATATCCGTAGCCTTCCTTGAGGCTCGCTTTGCAAGGGCAGAACGGATTGCTCGGCCTCCCGCACCTCCGACATGATTCTTTGTGTATAGCTCGAAAACACCTCTCCCGCCTGGGTGAGATGTAAGCGCCTGGTTGTGCGCTGCAAGAGCTGTACCCCCAGGTGTCTCTCTAGATGAGAAATCTGCTTGCTGACCACAGATTTAGAAACACCCAGTACCTCGGCAGCAGCAGTGAAACTGCCCTTCTCAACAACGGCTGCAAAGGTCTCGAAATAGGGTAGAACACTCATATTAGTACATATTAAGAAACAATAATTTTCTTTATACCACGATTATCTTACTCCAGAAAGATTATAAGCTTGTTTTCAAGGTGAATCGAATCACATGGCAAATACACAATTACTTGAGGAGAAATACAAAATGAAAAATAGTGAAAATAGCTATGGAGTCGTTGCCAAGGGGTTCCACTGGCTAATGTTCCTGATGCTTAGCTTCTCCATCGTGGCAGGAAACTTCCTTGCTTCTATGCCCAAGGGAACTGAAAAGCTTCAGGCAGCAGGGATGCACAAATCATTCGGTGCGGTGCTAATGATGCTGATTATGCTGCGCCTTCTGTGGAGACTTATCAATGTGACACCAAAACTTCCCGACGGAACGACGGCAGTTGAATCTTTGCTGGCCAATGGTATGCACTGGGCACTCTATGCTTTGATGTTTGCTCAGCCCCTGTCCGGGATGCTGATGTCACAAGCTGGAGGGCATCCAGTGAGCTTTTTTGGACTATTTGAATTTCCTCTATTTCTCGAGCAATCAAAAGGGGCCGCAGAATTTTTCCGTGCCATGCATGGCACTGTGTGGATTTTGCTGGTCGTGGCGGTGATGGGTCATGTCGGAGCAGCTTTAAATCACCATTACATAAAAAAGGACAACGTGCTGAAACAGATGACCGTTGGTGCGTAAACATCATTACGCCTTAATCAATAATTATTTGAGAGGATAAAAAGAATGAAGAACCTATTACTTAAATCGATGGTTGTTTTTGGAATGTTATTTTCATCCATCACCATGGCGGCGAATATGCCAACTCACGAACCGATGGGTGGTCAAGCCTTTGGCACCAGCGTTAAAAACATCGGCGATGGATTGTATGTATTCCGCTGGTGGGTATATCGCACTTTCTTTCTTGTTACCGATGAGGGAGTCATTGTTGCCGATCCATTGAACCCCAAGGCGGCCAAGTTGTTACATAAAGAGATCCGCAAGGCCACTGATAAACCTGTAAAGTATGTGGTCTATAGCCATAATCATCATGACCATATTTCCGGCGGAAGCATATTTAAAGAAGAGGGCGCAAAATTTATTGGACATAAGAATGTTCTGAAAGAGTTGGGTGATCACCCCCACCCTCTTACACCACTGCCCGATATCACATTCGAGGATAGCTATACCGTAAAACTGGGCGGTAGGGAGCTCGAACTGAAATACTTCGGACCGAACCATGGTGACAGTATGGTGGTGATGCGACTTCCTAAAGAGAATGCCCTGTTTATCGTGGATATCGTAACACCGCGAAGGGTTGCTTTCAGAACCATGCCTGATTTCTGGCCTGACGAATGGATTCGCTCGTTGAAGGAAATTGAGCAGATGGATTTTGACTACGTTATCTCTGCCCATGGCCCGGCAAACGAACCTGCTATCGATCCGGCATCAGTTGTCGCGGAGCAGCGTAACTACCTGGAAGACCTTATCGCTGCCGTAAAAGTTGAATGGGACAAAGGGATTCATAATCCGGACAAGCTCCGTCAAGTTGTAAAATTACCCAAATATAAAGAGTGGCGCTCATATGAAGCATGGTTGCCGATGAATATCGAGCGTATCTGGGCCTACTTTCACATGGCCTGGTAGGAAGAGCCCATATTCATAAAAGGCGCTGGATAATCCAGCGTCTTTCCACCATTAAACTCATTACTGGAGCTACCCATGTGGAATGAACGATACAACAATGAAACTTATGCTTACGGTATTAACCCCAATACATTCCTCACTGCAATGTATGACAAACTGCCATCAGGCAAGATACTTTGTATTGGAGAGGGAGAAGGGCGAAATGCGGTATGGCTGGCAGAACAGGAGAATAGCGTAACAGCCGTGGACATATCTGAGATAGGCCTGAAAAAAGCAAATAAACTCGCTAAATCACGCGGTGTCACGATCACCACAGTTCATTCAAACCTTGCTGACTTTGAGATTGAAAACGGAGAATGGGATGCCATTGTCTCTATCTTTTGTCACCTACCACCAGATTTACGCCATGATATTCACCGCCGCTGTGTAGAAGGCCTGCGCCCAGGCGGTGCATTCCTTCTTGAAGCCTATGCCCCCCTGCAACTGGAATACAAAACAGGTGGTCCTTCAGCGGTTGAGATGATGATGGATGTACCATCTTTAACGACTGAACTTACAGGGCTGGAATTTTTCCACTTGCAGGAGCGTGTGCGTGAGGTGATTGAGGGTGAATTTCACAATCGGGCTGGCGCTGTGGTTCAGGTATTTGCTCGAAAGTCACACTGAAGAGGCAAGAATCGAGATCACACCATTATTATTAAAATATGAATGACTCAGATTACTAGTAGGACGCACCACACTAGCCTATACCCTTTTTAGTCTTCTTTCATGAGGATAGCAGCCATACTACCCTCATAAATTTATGTCCTCTACTGGCCGTTCCCTGCCGATGCAGCAGGCTTTGTATTCGGACTGCATTGAAGTAGTTAAACCTGGGCAGGCTTTATCCGCTGTCAGATGGCATCCGAACCGATCTTAATAGATGCCAGATCTAATCTAGATTTCTACACCTTAGGGCCTGTTGACACTAATCCAATACGCCCTGCTCATACTGTTTAACCAGTTTGACCACCTCGACCTGGTACGAACGATACCATTTTTCACGCCCCATCCGCTGCGCCTTTAAATGGACCTGATCACGCTTCCACTTAACAAACTGTTCCTCGTCTCGCCAATAGGAGATCGAAATTTCTCGATCCCCCTCCTGGTAAGATTCAAACGAACTACAACCATACAACTCCATCGCGCGGGACCTCAGCTGTGAAGCTGTTTCGTAGTAGCTGGAATCGAGGTCGGCTATCACAGCTTTAAAGATGACGGCATACATAAATTATTTCCATGAGTTTCCGTATCGTTCCTGGATGTTGACCGCTTCAATTAACCGCTCTCGACATCACCCCAGCCACCGCCGCCAGGTGTTTCGATGGTCAACAGGTCACCACGCTCCACATCCAGATTCACCTTGCCAGCGAGCCGTTGTCCATTATGCCGATTCACACCATGGCCGCCTGGGCCGCCACCATCCATACCCCAGGGCTTGTTACGTCTGCGTTCAGTCAACAGCGTCACCTGGGTTGGCGCGAGGAATCGGAAACTTCGCACCAGCCCCTCTCCACCCTGACGCCTGCCGTGTCCGGCTGAGCCATTTCTCAAGGCATAACGCTCGATACGCAAGGGAAAGCGACTCTCGATCACCTCCACCGGTGTGTTTAAGGTATTGGTCATGTGAGTCTGCATACCGCTTAAACCACCGCCCAGGCGCCCAGCGCCCATACCACCACCGATGGTTTCATAGTAGTCCCAGCGACCCCTCTCATGATCACTGCCCATCGCCAGGTTATTCATACTCCCCTGGCTCGCTGCAGGAATCTCATCAGGGATCGCCTGTGCCAAGGCACCAAGTACCACATCGACCACTCGAGTGCTGGTCTCCACGTTACCCGCCGCTACGGCAGCCGGGCGACGGGCATTGAGCAGGCAACCCTCAGGCACAATCAACTGAATTGCATTGAAACTACCAGCACAGGCTGGAGTCTGCTCAGGCATCAGGCAGCGAAAACAGTAGTAGACTGCGGCCGCGGCAACCGGTAAAGGACAGTTGATGTTACCGGGCACCTGCGGGGCGGTACCTGTAAAATCCACAACCAATCGATCAGCTTCCACACGGATCCTGACACGGATTGGAATATCCTGACTGCCCTGCCCATCATCATCCATCAGATCCTCGAATCGGTACTCGCCTGGCGGCAATCGCCTCAGGGCATCGCCAGCCAATCGCTCCGCATAGGCATTGAGGGCAGTGAGCCCATCCAGAAAACCTGCCCTGCCCCACTCACTGATCAGTCCCTGCAGGCGTTTCAGACCGTTCCGGTTGGCGCTGATCTGGGCGGCAAAGTCACCTCTCGACTCAACCGGATTACGATTCTCAGCCGTGAGTTCTACCAGGAAGGCCTCATCCAATCGCCCCGCCTCAATCAACTTTGCTGGGGGTATGATCCGCCCTTCCTGGTGCAGATGATCCGAGACCGGCATTGAGCCTGGAGAATCAGCCCCGATATCCGCATGGTGAGCCCGATTGACCAAAAATGCGCTTAACAGGCCGTCACAAAAGAGCGGCGCGATCAGCGTGACATCCGGCAGATGGGTTCCTCCCATGAAAGGATCGTTGAGTACCACCATATCCCCATCCTGCCACTCGATTTGGGCGACAATATCCGCCATCGCATAGGCCATGCTGCCGAGATGCACCGGGATATGGGCCGCCTGGGCAGAGAGTTCACCGGCCGCATCGAACACGGCACAGGAGAAATCCAACCGATCACGGATATTGGGAGAGAAGGCGGCATTGCGCAACACCGCACCCATCTCATCGCATACCGCCTCGAGCCGGGATGAAAATATACTCAGTTCAATAGGATCCATTTCAAAGTCGTCATCAATCAGTCAATCAGAGATGCTAGTATTAACCCGGCGACTGTCAGTCTACGCTAGGGTCCATTAACACGAATCCAGTACGTCCTGCCGGGACTGGATTCGTGTTAACGGACCTAGGTCGCCTGGTTACTATTTTCCCTCACAAGCTACCCAGTTGCATCCCCGCCATGGCATGGATAGAATAGCTGACCATTCTACTAGGTTTTTATCGCCTCCCTGAGCGCATGGGAGGGTCAAGAATTCAATAACACGACAACAAAGGAGTATTAACTCATGGCACATGAACTACCTGCCCTGCCCTATGCAATTGATGCCCTGGAGCCGGTGATCTCCAAAGAGACCCTGGAGTTCCACCACGGTAAGCACCATAACACCTATGTGACCAATCTGAACAACCTGATACCGGGAACCGAATTTGAAAGCGCTTCTCTGGAAGATATCATCATGAAATCCTCCGCTGGCGTATTCAACAATGCGGCTCAGATCTGGAACCACACTTTCTACTGGAACTGCCTGCGCAGCCCAAGCGATGACAACGCTCCCAGTGGTGCACTGGCTGATGCCATCAACAACACATTCGGTTCATTCGACGAGTTCAAGAAACAGTTCGCCACCTCCGGTGCCACCAACTTCGGTTCCGGCTGGACCTGGCTGGTACAGAATGCAGACGGCAGTCTGGAGATCTTCAACACCTCCAATGCCGGATGCCCGATGACCTCCGGTAAAAAGGCACTGCTCACCGCCGATGTCTGGGAACACGCCTACTACATCGATTATCGCAATGCCCGTCCTGCCTATCTTGAAGCCTTCTGGAAGGTGGTCAACTGGGATTTTGTTGCCGACAACATGAGCTGATCCCGATGTCTCCCGACACACGATTGTGTCGGGAGATCAATCAGACCAATATCAATCACACACTCCTCCCTCGCGAAATACCTTCTTCGCAAACCCGCTTCATTTCAACACCGCTATCTTCTCGAAAGTGTCACAGCTTCGGCATCAGCAGGAAATAAAGCCCTTTTATGGTGGCAACCGGTATTCATGGAATCCAAATCAAGCACCATAATAATCTGAGGAATCGAGTATGCGAGTGAAAAAGATGCTGCAGACACTGGTAATCATCACGACAACCACCATTATGGTGAGCGGTTGTTTTGCCGGTATTCAAGATAATCGAGAGGATGACGAGCGCGAGGTTGAGCGGATTCGTCTGACCACCCAACTGGGCCCCCGTCCTTTCTACCTGGTCGACGACATGGATGAAGGTGAACTTAAGCAGGAACTGCAGGAGTGCAGCCAAAAGAAGAAGTTTAAAAAGAGTGACTTCTCCATCGGCCACCGGGGCGCTGCGATGCAGTTTCCGGAACATACCAAGGAGTCCTATGTAGCCGCGGCACGCATGGGTGCCGGTATACTCGAGTGTGACGTCACCTTCACCAAGGACCGGGAACTGGTCTGCCGTCACTCACAATGCGATCTGCACACCACCACCAACATCCTGGCTACCCCACTGGCGGCAAAATGTTCCCAGCCCTTTGTCCCGGCTGAGATCGACCCAAACACCGGTGAGGTGATCACCCCGGCCTCGGCACGCTGCTGCACCAGTGACATCACCCTGGAGGAGTTCAAAACCCTGCAGGGTAAAATGGATGCGGGCAACCGGGCGGCAACCACCGTCGAAGAGTATCTGGATGCCACACCAAGCTGGCGTACGGACCTCTATATGGGTAACGGTACTCTGATGACCCATGCGGAGAGCATCGTGCTGTTCAAACAGCTTGGTGCCAAGATGACACCGGAACTGAAGTCACCCAGCGTCGATATGCCTTATCAGGGTGACTACACCCAACAGGACTATGCTCAACAGATGATCGATGAGTACAAGGATGCCGGGGTAAAACCCAAGCATGTGTTCGCCCAGTCATTCAACCTGGACGACGTACTCTACTGGATCAACCATGAGCCACGCTTCGGCAAACAGGCCGTCTATCTGGATGGCAGTAACGATCCTGACCAGGCCAAGCAGACCATCGACATGATGTCCTACCTTGCGGAACAGGGTGTGAATTATCTGGCGCCTGCCATGTGGGCCCTGGTAACAGCGGAAAATGGTGAAATCGTACCTTCCGAATACGCGATTGCGGCAAGAGCCCATGGCATCGACCTGATCACCTGGACACTGGAGCGTTCCGGGCTGCTGGCGAGTGGTGGCGGCTGGTACTACCAGAGCATCAGTGATGTCACTGATAACGATGGTGACATGCTGGTACTGCTGGATGTGTTGGCCCAGGATGTGGGTATCAAAGGTATCTTCTCCGACTGGCCGGCAACCGTAACCTTCTACGCCAACTGCAAAGGCCTGTAAGCTAACCGGTCAGATGATCGGCAGATTCTCAGGGAGGAGAATCTGCCTTCAGTCGACCGACATCACCTTGATCAGATTGGTACCACCGGTCGACTGAGTGGAACCACTGGTTGCAATCACCACATCACCAACCGTCAACAGACCTCGATGTTTCGCCTGTTCGATGCAGTAGTCCACCTTCGCATCATCGTTATGCTCTTCGGCATCGAGCATGGGTATCACCCCCCAGTTCATACACAATCGCCGGGTAACCCGGGGTGAGTGGGTTACCGCCAGGATCGGACACTCCGGACGATGTTTGGAGATCAGACGCGAGGTGAAGCCACTCTCGGTGAGGCTGATGATTGCAGCCGCATGCAGCTGATCAGCCATGGTGACCGCGGAACGGCTGACCGCTTCGGTGACCACATTGGAGGCATGGGGGAGTATGTGTTGCAGATAACCGTATTCACGTAGCGAAGCCTCCGTACGCACCGCCAGTCGCTCCATGGTGCTGACCGATTCGACCGGATAGTCTCCCATGGCGGTCTCACCGGAGAGCATCAACGCGGAAGAGCCATCCAGAATGGCATTTGCCACATCACTGGCTTCTGCCCGGGTCGGCTTGGGATTCTGCTCCATCGAGGCGAGCATCTGAGTGGCGGTAATCACCGGCTTGCCGTTGCTGACGGTGATACGGATGATCTTCTTCTGCATACTGGGCACATCCGCCAGCGGCAACTCCACACCCATGTCACCCCGGGCAACCATAATGCCGTCAGCGGCGCTGACAATCGATTCCAGGTTCTCGATACCGGCCCGATTCTCGATCTTGGCAATGATCGGAATCTTACTCTCCCGTTCAGCCAGGATCTCTCTCATCCGTTCAATTTCCACCGCCTGCTGAATGAAGGAAGCGGCAATGTAGTCCACCTCGTTCTCAGCGGCGAAAGCGAGCTCCTGCAGAATATCATCACGTTGAGCGGTCTCGACAGCGGTCATCGACAGCTGGGTATTGGGCAGATTGACCCCTTTGTTCTCCTTCAACATGCCACCCAGCACCACCGTACAGCTGATCTCATCACCCACCACCTTGTCGACAGTCAGCTCCATCGCGCCATCATCGAGCAGGATCACATCGCCCGGCCCTACCTCCTTACTGAGCCGATCATAGGTTACCGAGACACCTTGCTCATCACCGATTCGTTCATCTGTATAGAGTGAAAAGTGACCACCGGAGTGCAGCTCCACAATACCCTGTTGAAGTTGACCGGTGCGGATCTCGACACCACGGGTATCGATCATGATGGCTACCGGTATCCGCAGGTTCTCCGATGCCTGTCTGATCCGTGCGATACGCTGTTTGTGCTCTTGATAACTGCCGTGTGACAGATTCAATCTTGCCACACTCATCCCGGCGCGGATCATCGCTTCGAGGGTCTTCACACTATCCGAGGCTGGACCGATGGTTGCGACGATCTTGGTTTTTCTGATCAGTGGGATGGACATGGGTTATTCTTTATTTGGAGGCAACTCTTAGGGTCTGACTCTCGCCAGAGTGTGCCACATCCAGCACAATGTCAAACTATAACCAAAGCACGGACCGACAGGCCACATCCCTCTGTTTTCTGCCTGGATGACAATACACTTCTGATGCCCGCATGAATGACTGATAGCTTTTAAATGCCATTCCACCAATGACTCGATGCGCCTTTGCGGTTGGATGAATACCATCCCAAAACAGATACCGATTGGGTTGTTTGCAGCTTGAGGGCTGCTGATCCGGCATCACACAGGCATCCTCCATATTGGTCATTTGAAACGCTTCGGGGTCGTCTACCATCCGCCGTGTGCTGCCAGCAAAATCGATGCGGATGATTTTCAAGCCTGGAGAGCTCTGCTCAAGCACATCGAGCAGGCCTGCCAACTCACTGTTGAATTTGGCGGAGAGTATTGCCGCGCTGATTGCTGCCCCGGGCAGTATGGCATCCAATCTGTTGACTGCGGGCGTTATGGAGATATCGGGTACATTGGCAACCATCAGGGTCGTTGCCCCCCCACTGTAGAGAGCGATCACCGCATCTGAAATGGCACTCAGCGCATTGGCAATAATCTCCGCACTCAGTAACCCGCTACTATCCTGTGCCAGGGCCGACACCGCATCCCGAACATCGTTGCCGCCAAGTGCCAGCACATAGAGTGCGCGATCGGCAACCTGACCCTGGGCATCAGCCTGGAACATGCCCAGCTGACTTGCCAGATTGACACCCTGACCGAAGTCCCTGGCCCGGGCACCGCCAACCGCATAGTTGGTCATCTTCAACTCATCCTCATTCTCCCCTTTGAAGGCTGGTCCTGCGCTCTCCTGCAGATCGAGTTTTTCGGCAAACCACTCCACCCAGGTCTTACCGTTACTGAAATGGTTGCCGCCCCTGGCATAGGGCGCATTCGGTACCAGAAACTGATCCAGTGTGCTGTAGGGAGGTTTGAGTGCGATACCGGTCAGATGAAAAGCGTTACCCGGATCGGAGAGGCTGTCACCAAATATCACCAGACGTTCGAAGGGTTTAGCGGCACTGGCCAATCCCGGTGCAAGCAGTAAAGCGACAACCAGAAATACCGCTGGAGCGGCGAAATTCCGCTTTATCAATGTCATCCCCTTTTTTATTTATAAGCCGAAACGCTGCATGCAAACAGAGAGTTTGATGGCAACAGGCTACGGATGTTCCCTAGGGGCTGAGGGGATTCGCTTGAAAGGCCAGTGACTCATCCGCCTCCCCGCCTGAAGCTTAGCTCAAATCTGGAAAAAAAATCGCTTACCTGCTGTGGTGAGGCGCCATGGAAGATAAAATCGACTTGAGTACGGGGCATCGACAGAGCGCCCATTCTGATGATCTGCTCCTCGGCGAGCAGAATTTCCATATCAAGACCGTCCCTGGTGATCAAAAACCGTCTTCCCTGATCCTCCACCCTTATCCGGTAGTCACGCTTCATAGGCTGAAGACTGCGCAGAAATTCACCATGGCTGATCGCCATCAAGCGGCATTCCTGATGATCCACCGCCCGTCTCAACCCCCCGCAACCGGGGGCCAGAGAGCAATACTGTCGCCATCCTTGAGGCTGTGGTTATCTCTTTTTGAAGGCGGCACGAAGAGTCCGTTGCATACCACCAGATGGGCCTGCTCCCTGGGTACCTGATACTTATCCATCAGATCGTAGACCGTAGACCCTTCAGGCATTTCAACCCGAACCGCATGATCCTTGGCGCCTGCCGGCAGATAGCTCATCAAGCTGGCAAACAGCTTAAATTCCACCTGAATCACGGTGACACCACACACCCAAGATAGGCCTCCATCAACCGGGTTGGATCCTTCATCAAACGTGCTTTCCACTCCCCCAGTGGCACCCGGCTACGGATCAGCCCGCGCAGCACACCGATATGCTGGGTATGCCCCAGGCTGCTGGCACCGACCAGGTAGTCCCCATCGAACTCAAGCCGCAGATAGCGGTAGTTCTCCCGATCGAGCAGCACAGACTGTTCACCATTATCCACCCCCATCCACTGTCCGAAGGAGGATGAGATCAACCCCAGGGTATCGAGCACATTCATGTTCAGACTGCCGCGATGCTCGACGGCAGCGTCACTCACCATGTTGATCGCCGCCATCCGGCCATGCTCGACCGAAGTGGGTTGAATCGCCTGCACCTGGTTCAGGCCAGTGGAAAAGTCCAGCCCCTGGGCCACATCACCGGCCGCATAGATGTCCGGAAAGTTGCTCTGAAAGTGGGAGTTGACCACGATACCGTCATTGATCTCAATACCCGAGCCTTCGAGAAACTGGGTATTGGCCCGTACCCCCATCGCGGTGATCACCAGATCTGCGCTCAAGCGCTCTCCGTTATCCACGGAGAGCTGTAACCCATCACCCTGTTGAGTGATGCTGGTAACCCCGGCATCGGTATGCACATCCACCCCTTTGCTTTCACACCAGCCCTGCAGCAGCTCACTGGCCACTTGGTCCATCATTCTCGCCACCATCCGCGGCGCCTTTTCCACTACAGTCAGTTTGACCTGCCGCATCACCAGGGCTTCCAGGATGATGCAACCGATGAAACCGGCGCCAATCAGCACCACGGAGCTACCAGGCTTGGCCCGCTCCACAATTGCCCGGGTATCCGCCATGGTCCAGCAGTTGTGCACCCCGGGCAGATCGATACCCGGTATCGGCGGCTTCAATGGGGTTGCTCCCGTGGCAATCAGCAAACGGTCATATTCCAAATCAGAGCCGTTCTCCAGCACAATCCGTCTATTCTGTGGATCAACCCGGCTCACCGGTCCATCGACCAACTCGATCTGGCGTTCAGCATAGTGACTGTCGTTCTGCCTCAGATAGGTACCATGCTCTTCGATCTTCTCAACCATCAGATAGGGGATCGCCATCCGCGAATAGGGTGGCTCCGGTTCGCCACCGATCAGCGTAATACGGCATTGGGAATCTTCTTCACGCAGGGTATCGCAGGCGGTAACGCCAGCCGGACCCGCGCCGATGACAACATAATGCATTCACTAACCTCCTAAAACCGTGCCCCCTTGGAGTGGGGGCACGACCATGAGCAATCTTCAGCGATTGATTAACCCAGACCGAGACGTTTTCGAGTCTCGTCTGTCGGCACCCCATCAGTGCTCCAACCGCGTAGCTCATAGTACTCGGGCAGCATCTGATCCAGGTCGTTGACCCGACCCTGGGCAGGTCCTACATTCGCCGCTTCCTTGAGCAGGCGTTTCGGCAGAGTGTCGTCTGCAGCGGTCAATCCCGCCTTCAGATTGAACTCCCGCTCCATGTTCCAGACCCGCTCACCCAGCTCTGCCATCCGCTCGGCGGTCCACTCACCCTCACAGGCGCCATCCACCTGAGGTGCGATATCCTCCAGGGACCAGGCAAAGGTGGTAAACAGACAGAGACCGCTGGAGTCGACTGCCGCCGTGGCATCCTGAAAGGCCTTCACCAGACCGGCCTTACCCTCGGTTGCCAATGGATCGGTCTTCTCAGGGATACCCAGCACCTCTGAGGCAACGGTGTAACCCCGCAGATGACAGGCCCCGCGATTGGAGGTGGCGTAAGCCAATCCCATACCCTGGATACCCCGTGGATCGTATGCCGGGAACTCCTGACCCTTGACGGTCATGGAGAGTTCGGGATGACCATACTTTTCACAAAGCCGTTTTGATCCCAGCCCGAGATCCTTGCCAAAGCCTTCACCGCTGACCAGTACCTCAACCGCCCAGACCAGACTCTCAGCGGAGCCGAACTTGAGCTCATGGCCACCGGTCTCCGCGGTGCTGATGGCGCCGATTTTATAGAGCTCCATCGCTGCCGCTACCGTGGAGCCGAATGAGATGGGATCGAAACCATCCTCATTACAGATGAAGTTCACATAGGTCAGTGCATCCAGATCATCGACACCGGTATCCGGACCCAGCGCCCAGGCGGCTTCATACTCGAGACCACCGGAATTGCCCCAGTACTGAGGCTTGTTCTCAACCGAGAAATGGCCCTTGTCGATGGTGGAGATTCGACCGCAGGCAATGGTACAACCGAAGCAGCCCGCGTTTGTGGTGAGATTGGGTTTGCCGTCAGTGGGTCGATTCTCGTGCATCGCCTCACCGGAAACATTCTGCGCCCCTTCGAACTGAACTTCTTTCATGTTACGGGTAGGCAGAGCACCAATCTCATTGATCACATTCATCAGTACCTGGGTACCGTAGGTCGGTAAACCCTGCCCGGTGACAGCATTGTCTGCAAGCACCTGCTTACCGGCACTGACCGCCTGCATGAACTTCGCAGGATCTTTGATATTACCAACCCCGAGGGTGCCGCGTATGGCAACCGCTTTGAGGTTTTTCGATGCCATCACGGTACCCACACCGGAACGACCGGCAGCGCGATGCAGATCGTTCACAATCGCCGCATAGAGACAGCCCTCTTCAGCAGAACGACCTACCGCAGCAATACGCAACATCGGGTCTTGATGCTTTGCATGCAGCCATTCGTCGGTCTCCCAGACGCTCTTGCCCCAGATCTCGTCGGCAGAACGCAGCTCCGCCTTGTCGTTGAGCAGATAGAGATAGACAGGATTGGCTGAGCGGCCCTCGAAGATGATCATATCCCAGCCGGCATTATGCATCTCAGCACCGATGAATCCACCGGAGTTGGAACAGGCGATGCAGTTGGTCAAAGGACCTTTGGTGACCACAGAGTATCTTCCTCCGGTGGCCGCCATGGTGCCGGTCAGCGGACCGGTGGTCATGATCATCTTGTTTTCAGGACTCAGTGGATCGACTTGTGGATCGATCTCTTCAACAAGATATTTGCTTGCCAGGCCGCGCTGGCCCAGATACTCCTGCGCCCATTCCATGTTCAACGCTTCCGAAGTGCAAGTGCCGTTTGTGAGGTTTACCCGAAGTAATTTTCCAGACCAAGACATATTGAGTACCCTCCGATTACGCTGTAGCTGTCGAGCCAGCGTCAGTTTTACCTGCCCATTGGCGCATTTTTTCAAATCCGGTCTGATCCGAATCCACATAGGTGATGGCCCCTGTCGGGCAGGCCTTGGCACAGGCCGGATCACCACCACACAGATCGCACTTGGTTACCTTGCCGGTACCGGTGTTGTAGTTGACCGTACCGAAAGGACAGGCGATGGTGCAGACCTTGCAGCCAACACACAATGAGTCGCTGACCACTTTTGCACCGCTATTCACATCCAGTGAAATAGCATCGACCGGGCAGGCCTGCATACACCAGGCTTCAGCACACTGTGTACAGGTGTAAGGCACAAAACGACCTTCATGATGAAAGGTAAAGACCCGTATCCTCGATTTCGAGGGATTGAAGATTCCCTCATTCTCATAGGAACAGGCCATTTCACATTGAACACATCCTGTGCACTTATCCGCGTCAATAAGCAGGGATCTCTGCATGCTTTTATTCTCCTTCCTTCATGGCATACCCGCTTTGGACAGGCACAGCATTTCAGGTTGAGTCTCAAATTGATACAAAAACAGCCGGCATCACCGATTGCTTTTTAGCGAAGATAATATTGACTGGACGGGCACAAATATCCCCGCAGCCGAATATGGATTGACATGAAAAAAAGTACATACACAGTAGTTTTGAAATCTTATTTTTCTGTGTATTTAACTGCTTGTTTTTTCCTAGAGTAGTTGGGAAATATTTTTTCTACAACTATTTTCAGAGCGAGAATCGCAAGCACCAAATAGCGGGGAAAATAACGACAAATAATGACAACAATGCATATCGAAATGACAAAATGTCACGCATAGGGAAAACGGATCAGAGCGACCAACGAGCCAATCCCGAGAAGCAGTCATCAGGCTCAATCGAGAAGTGTGGCGATCAACAGGCCATGACCCGCACTTCAAATTCAGCGGAAATATGGGCAGAGAATTCTGTCGCCTTGAACGATGGTTTAACTTCCGCGCAACAGAGAGATGAACGCTTCAGCCACATCGTTGTTCAGATTGGATCTTGTACGGGCAATCCACAGTGTCCGCTTGATCCTCAGACCCTGGATCTTGATGTGGTAGAGCGAGCCGTTCCGCAACCCGTCATCAACGGTGAATCTTGGCAGGAAACTGACATGCCGACCGTGTTGCAGCATCTCAACGATTGTATCGGTGGAACCCACCTCCATGGTCACCGGAAGACTACCGACTCCAATATCCTTGAGCGCCTTATCCAGGGTCAGACGCATTGAAGAGCGAGCCTCCCTGAGCACATAGTGAAGTTTTTCCAGATCGGTCACCGGCAGCAATCCACAATCCCAGAGGGGATGGTCAGGGCCGCAGACCAGTACCAACTCATCGTCAAGCCACTTCTGTACCAGGATGTCAGGATGATCCGGAGCCTGTTCCAGCAGCGCAAGATCGGACAATCCGGTTGCCAGGCGTCGCTGAATCCGTCGCGAATAGCCCATGCGACTCTCGATGTTGTATTGGGGATAGAGTTCGGCGAACCTGAGCAAAAGATCGGGCAGCATATGCTCACCGATGGCAAAGTTCACTTCAAGACGCAAGCGGTTCTGCCCGCTGGAGAGGGAGTTGAGATCATCCAGCAGACTGAACTGGTGATCGAGTACCAGACAGGCATACTCATAGACTTTTTCACCTGCCGGGGTCAGCTCCAGGCGTCTCCCTTCACGATGCATCAGGGCCACCCCATAGCAGGTATCCAAACTGCGCAGCCGCTTGGTCACCGCAGGTTGCCCCACATGCAGGACTTGAGCGGCCGGTGAGACACCACCCCGCTCAACCACCTCTTTCAGGGTAGCCAGGCTATTCATGTCAGGCAGGCTTATATATTCCATATTGGAATATTAAAACATTTTTATTTATTTGTATAGATTGCTCGAAAAAGGCAATATGCCCCCACTTTCGCTGGCTGGTATAGCGAATAGACCTGCCCCGGGACTTCTTTGTCTTTGCAGTAAAATTTCCAATCAGGAATGAACCGAACCAACAGAACGGCAACAGGCTGTCTGTTGTATCGCTATTTCAGCCGGCTGACAAACGACCAATCTCATGGAGTATTATCAAGTGAACGCGTTGCCGAATACCCTGCAACTGACCCCGGAAAGGAACCGCCTATCGATCAAACAGCTGGTTGCCGGAGGCATCTTCCTGGTGATCGCCCTGGTGCTGACAAACCTGGTGCCGACCATCGAGATCGCCTGGGTCAGTGTAATTCTGCTGCTTACCATCTACCTGTTTGCGTTTGAAGTTGTCGCCGTGGATGTGGCAGCCGCCAGTATCATGGTAGTGCTCGGCCTGACCAGTCTTCTGGCACCCTTTATGGGGCTTGAGCAGGGACTGGTGAACAATCAGCACCTGTTCGACGGTTTCTCCTCCAATGCCGTGATCTCGATCATCGCAGTCATGATCATCGGCGCCGGACTGGACAAGACCGGTATCATGGGCAGCGTCGCCGCTTTCATTCTGAAGATCGGCGGCACCACCGAGAGTCGCATCATTCCGATCATCTCCGCCACCGTCGGATTTATCTCTTCGTTCATGCAGAACGTCGGTGCGGCCGCCCTGTTTCTGCCGGTAGTCTCCCGGATCTCCGCCCGCTCGGGACTGCCCATGTCTCGCCTGCTGATGCCGATGGGTTTCACCGCCATCTTGGGCGGCACCATGACCATGGTTGGCTCCAGTCCGCTGATTCTGTTGAATGATCTGATTCTGACTTCCAACAAGGCGCTGCCTGAATCCCAACAGATGGAGACCTGGGGACTCTTCTCCGTGACCCCGATCGGCGTCGCCCTGATCCTCACCGGGATCCTCTATTTCGTCATCGCCGGTCGTTTTGTGCTGCCTAAAACCAAGAGTGAAAGCAGTACCAGCGGTACTGACCCAATGCAGTACTTTCAGGATGTCTATGGACTCTCCTACCATCTCTCCGAAATGGTGGTCACCGATGAGAGCAGTCTGATCGGTAAAGAACTCGATGAAGTGGAGACCCTCTACCGGGTGCGGATCATTGCCACCAAGATCTCCGGCGAAGCCAATCGGATCGGCCCGGGCGCCCTGGCCCGTGATGTAGCGATCCAGTCGGGCATGGTACTGGGTGTGGTTGCCGATCCGGAATCTCTGAACAACTTTGTCTCTACCTTCAATCTGAAGAAGCGCGACACGCTGCGTACTTTCTCCGGTGATCTCTCTGCCAACAAGGCCGGTATCGCCGAGGTAGTCATTCCTCCCAGCTCCTCGCTGATCGGTAAAAGCGCCCGGGATGTCTGGATGCGTAAAACCTACGGTTTGGCGATGATCGGTCTGCACCGCAATGGCGAAACCATGCGGGAAGGCGAGGATATCCGCAACATGCCTTTCATGGCAGGTGACACCCTGGTGGTCCACACCCCCTGGGATGTACTGCCAAGAATCGAAAAAGATAAGAACTTTGTCGTGGTAACCACGGAATATCCCCATGAAGAGTTGCGTCCGCACAAGATCGGATGGGCGATGCTGTTTTTCGGTATTGCCCTGTCGATGGTTCTGTTTACCGACATCCGTCTCTCCGTCGCCCTGCTGACCGGCGCCATGGGCATGGTGCTCTCCGGGGTACTCAATATCGAAGAGGCCTACGAGGCGGTCAGCTGGAAAACCGTTTTCCTCCTCGCCTCGTTGATTCCGCTGGGTCTGGCGGTGGAAACCACGGGAACCGCAAAATGGATCGCTGAGCAGGTGCTGTTTGTGGTTGGGGATATGCCGATCTGGGTGATACAGCTCGCCGTCGCCATCCTGGCTACTTTCTTCACCCTGGTAATGTCCAATGTGGGAGCGACCGTACTGCTGGTTCCCCTGGCGGTTAACATCGCCATCGGCGCCGGCGCCAATCCGGCTGTTTTTGCACTTACCGTGGCAATTGCGACCTCCAACTCATTTCTCATTCCCACCCATCAGGTGAATGCCCTGATCATGGGTCCGGCGGGTTATCGGGTCGCGGATTTTATGCGTGCCGGCGGTATCATGACCGTACTCTTCCTGACGGTCATGATGTTGGTGATGAACCTGGTTTTCTAAAACGGCGATTCCATTTACCGGCATCTTATTCAGCGCAACGGCCGTCCTACAGCAAGCTACCAAACAGGCTGCAGGACGGCTCACTGCGTTCTCTCTTTTGATCATCCAAAGATTGGAGCTGGCAAACACTTTCCCTGTGCAGGGACGTTCCACAACCTGGATAATCGAAGGTTGCAGCAAATTGTCACCAAGTCAGGCCAGCCTCTCCTGATGAAAAATTAAACAACAATCAAATCAAGGCCGGATTTGTTGCCGCACAAGAATTAAAGTAGTATTGCGGCGTCTCAATTAACAAGTATCTTACAATCTCCTGTATCGAAGAATCTCCTGTATCGTAGAATCTCGCAGCATAGAAATCAGCCGGTCATGGTAGACTCTATTGTGAGAGTTTTAGTTTTATTGCAGAGCACCGCAACGGCACATGTCAGATACTCGAGTCATCAAACGCTATAATGCTTACTACAAAGGCTGGTGCCTGGCGTTTGGTGAACATACAGCGGATTACGATGATGTGCGGGATATCAGCTGGCTGTTTGGTGAGCAGCGGATGGGATTGATTCTCTCGACCAATCTGCTTAAACGTGCACAGCATGAACTACTCGGCCACCAGTCGATTCCAGAGCTTTTACTAAGCGACCAATCGGTTGCCTTCAACAGCTTCGACTTCTCCCTGCAGGATCAGATCGATCTGCACAACATCCAGAAGTTCAAAGAGTTTCTGCTGAACGGGGATGAGATGCACATGTTTCTGTGCAATCACCTGATCTATCCATCCAAGACCCGCATCCTTACATTTTCCACTCAGAAGCCTCTGATCATCATGTATAAAGAGATGCAACCATTGAAGCTGACTATTCAATAGTCCATAGACCCGACACCAATTCCAGATCAATTCGCAGACCATCAAACTCTGATACCCTGCTTCCAACACATTTTCAATCAGCGTTTAGAATTACCCTATCGAACGATAGATATTGTGACCGGGAAGGCTATGAATTCGCCCGGTAGGAGACCATGAAGTGAAACACTCATTGCTACTCCGCTTTGGAACTGTCATCACCATACTGTTCATCCTGGCGCTCTCCGGGATGATCAGTTCGATGATTATTGCAGAGACAGCTGAAGGCTATGCGGCCGCAATCAATCAGGCTGGCACCTTACGCATGCAGTCATACCGCATTGCCAGCAGTCTGGTACACGGCAATCCAAACGGCAATCGCCCAGACAACAGGTCCAGACTGCTGGTGGATGAGTACAATCAGCGTATTCACAGCCCGCGTATTCACGATGTCCTGGCCAAAGGTGCGGGAGATGAGGTCAACAACACCTACCATCGCGTTGAGAGTCAGTGGCGACGGCTGATGTTACCCAATCTCAACAACTACCTGATGATGACTGAAACATTGGATTCCACGGCCCGGGTGACTAAAAAAATCGAGATCAGTCGACAGACCTATCTCTCGCTGGTAGACGGTTTCGTGGATGACATACACAGTTTCGTTGAAGCCTTGGAGATTGAAGCGGAACAGAAAAACGAGCAGCTCCGTCTGATCCAGATCATACTGCTGAGCTTCACTTTTCTGGTTGCCCTGGTAAGTCTCTACCTGACAAAAATTTCCGTTCTGAATCCCCTGCGCAATCTACTCGCCTGTGCCAAGGCGGTGCGTCACGGTGATTTTTCAGTAAGAAGCCGCTTTTTAAGCGAAGATGAACTGGGTCAGCTAAGCCATGCTTTCAATCTGATGGCAGACAACCTGTCTGTGATCTATTCAGATCTGGAAGACCGCGTGGAAGAGAAAACCCAGGATCTGGAACAGAGTAATCGCACCCTCGAACTGCTCTACTCGACAACCAAACGATTGAGTGATTCATCCCTCAACGAGCAGGTTCTGATTGCCGTGATTCACGATATCGAAGCCCTGCTCGGAGTCAGCAACGGGACGATCTGCCTGGGTCAGCCCGGAGACCACCAGGCCTATCGGTACGCCTCGACCAGGAATCAGGATATCCTGCTCAACGACCACAAGGATGGCCAATGCGCGATGTGTCTTGGGGATGGGGAAACCCACAGATTTCAGACCTGTGATCCAACCACCGGAAAGCGGATCAACATCTTTTCAACCCCGATTCGGGATAAAGCCCAGTACTACGGTATTCTGATGGTCGAACTGCAGACATCACAGGAGCTCGAGGATTGGCAGGCACGCCTGCTGGAAACCGTTGCCAGTCACATCGGCCTGGCGATCTCGGTCACTCAGCAGGATATCCAAAACCGTAAAATGTCCCTGATGGAAGAACGCAGCGTCATAGCCAGAGAACTGCACGATTCGATCGCCCAATCACTCTCCTATCTGAAGATTCAGGTGGCGCGCCTCGAAAAAGCCCTGAATGATGACCTGCCGAAAGAGGATGTACTGCAGATCAGTTCCGTATTGAGGTCGGCACTGAATGGCGCCTATCGACAGCTGAGAGAGCTGCTCACCACCTTCCGACTCAGGGTTACCGATGCCAATCTCGGCAGACTGATCAATCAGACCGTGGATGAGTTTACCAATCGCTCCGGTATTCCGATTGAATTCATCAATACCCTGGGTAACTGCCAATTTACACCAAATGCCGAGATACATATCATTCAAATCATTCGAGAAGCGCTCTCCAACGTGATACGCCATGCGAATGCCACCGAAGCAAGAGTGAGTATGGATTGCGACCATCAGGGTCTGGTGACAGTCAACATCGAGGACAACGGCATTGGCATAGATGGTGAAGGTGATATGATGCAACACTATGGACTGCCGATCATGAAAGAGCGGGCGGAACATTTGGGTGGCGAACTACGCATCAATGAGTCACCGATAGGCGGAACACAGATCAATCTTGTTTTCACGATTGCTGATATCTCAAACCGGGAATCACAACGCCTTTTTACCGAGCAATTGAAAGATGCCTGAACAACACTACACCCTGCTGGCAATTGACGATCACCCACTTTTCAGAAAAGGTGTCTCCGATCTGATCGATATGGATCCAAGTCTTGAACTGATCGGTGAAGCGGCCAACGGCGAGGACGGCCTGGTGCTGGCGCGGGAGTTCAATCCGGACCTGATACTGCTCGACATCAATATGAAGGGCACCAACGGCCTTGAAACCCTGAAGGCGATCAAGAGCTTTCAACTCGATTCCCGTATTCTGATGCTCACTGTCTCAGATAATGAAGAGGATGTGCTCGCGGCACTGAAAAATGGCGCAGATGGCTATCTGTTGAAGGATATGGAGCCGGAAGATATTCTCAAATCGATCCGCAAGGCGGTTGAGGGCACCGTGGTCATCAGCGACCATTTGACCCAACTGCTGGCAAAAGCGCTGCGTGAGGACGATAGACTGGATACTCAATCCACCATGCCGGATCTCACCTCAAGGGAAAAGGAGATTCTTCAGCACATTGCCCAGGGACTGAGCAATAAACAGATCGCTACCAACCTTGCCATCTCAGAAGGCACTGTCAAAGTGCATGTCAAACATCTGCTGAAAAAGCTCAATCTCCACTCCAGAACCGAGGCGGCCGTTTGGGCCCTCAACCAGGGAAAAAAACCTTCCAGCTGAACCTCTCTCCAGGGCTTGTTCAAATCAAACGCGATCCCCGCAATCGATATTCCATCCCTACCGCCAGTTATTACCCATAACGAATTAGCGGCTACTCACATTGAGGTATTCATTCCTACCAATATATTGGTAAGTTACTGTTTTTTATTATTTTTTTCTTAAGATTTCGTATTGTTTCTTGATCCGAATCAAAGCAGTATTAAGGGCCTGGTGAAACACTTTCAGAAGCAAAAACATTGCGCCTCATAAAGGCCAATCAAATTCGACTGAACTCTATCAACCGAGGTCGCGACTGTTGTCAAGAAACATCGACAGATCACAGTTTTTACGTGGTGACTTGCGCGGTCGACAAAGCGAGATACGACCACCCTGGTCGCAATCTGAAAGCAGCTTTACTGAACTTTGCGAACGCTGCAACGACTGCATTGGAGCCTGCCCCCAGAAGATCATTACGCTGGGTTCTGCCGGTTTTCCAAAAATCGATTTCTCTGTCGCCCAGTGCACATTTTGCGGCGATTGCGTAAAGGCCTGCAAACACCAGGCTCTGGGCTTTGACAGCGATCCGAACATGGCACCCTGGCACCTCGAACTGAGTATCGAAAAGAGCTGCCTGTCGCAAAACGGCGTGGTCTGCAGAAGCTGTGGCGATATCTGCGAAGAGGCTGCCATCTGCTTCAAGCTTGCTACCAGGGGGCGTTCCCTGCCACAGGTTGATCAGCAAAAGTGTAATAGCTGTGGAGCCTGTATTTCAGTTTGCCCCAGTCATTCCATTTCCATTTTGCCAGGCACACAGACCCAAGCGGCCTGACAGACCAATGCGAGGAATAAGCCATACATGAATATATGCAGCCTGATTGTCTATACGAAACCCGACCATGGCCCACAGGTCTCCAAACGTCTAACGCAATACCAAGGTGTGGAAGTCCACGGTGGAATGATAGAGGACAAACTGATTGTTACCGTGGAAGACGAGGGTGAATCCATGTCACCGGTTTCAGACACTATGAATGAACTGCGCAATGTGGATGGCGTGGTGAGCACAACTTTGATTTATCACTATGGCGGTGAAGAGTCGATGGAGGAAATGAACCGTGAAATTAACTAGAAGAGATTTTATAAAAAGCAATGCTGTAGCAGCCGCCGCATCCGTGGCCGGCGTCACCCTTCCTGTGTCCAGCGCCGTTGCTGCCGATGCAGATGATGGCATCCGTTGGGACAAAGCGGCCTGCCGCTACTGCGGTACCGGTTGCAGTGTTTTGATGGGAGTCAAAGACGGTAAGGTCGTCGCCAGTCAGGGCGATCCGGATGCACCGGTCAACAAGGGCCTGAACTGTATCAAGGGTTACTTTCTGCCGAAGATCCTCTACGGAGAGGATCGTCTGACCAAACCGTTGCTGAGAAAGACCAACGGCAAATATGACAAAAACGGCAAGTTTGAGGCCGTCAGCTGGGAAGAGGCTTTCCAGACCATGGCTGATAAATGGGTTGCCGCACGTAAGGCCAAAGGGCCCAAGGGTGTGGGCATGTTCGGCTCAGGTCAGTGGACCGTATGGGAAGGCTATGCCGCACAGAAACTGCTGAAGGCAGGATTCCGCTCCAACAGTCTGGAACCCAATGCACGCCACTGTATGGCTTCTGCCGTGGGCGCTTTCATGCGCGCTTTCGGTATCGATGAGCCGATGGGCTGCTATGACGATCTGGAACACGCCGATGTATTCGTGCTCTGGGGCGCCAACATGGCGGAGATGCATCCGATTCTCTGGTCCCGCCTCACCGATACCCGTCTGACCAAACCCGGTTGTGAAGTCCATGTACTCTCAACCTTCGAGCATCGCTGCTACGAGCTGGCTGATAACGGCATGATCTTTGAGCCCCAGACCGATCTGGCGATCCTCAACTACATTGCCAACTACATCATTCAGAACAAGGCTTATAACAAGGAGTTTATCGACAAGCACGTCAATTTCACCAAGACGCCAACCGATATCGGTTATGGTCTGCGTGCCAGTGATCCACGCGAGAAGGCGGCGAAAAATCGCAATAAGGGCAAGCTCTCCAAGATCAGTTTCGAAGAGTATGCCAAATCGGTTGAGCCCTACACCCTGGAGTACACCTCAAAACTCTCCAAGGTTCCGAAGGATCAGCTGCTGAAACTGGCCAAGGCCTATGCGGATCCGAATAAGAAGGTCTCCTCTTACTGGACCATGGGCTTCAACCAGCACACCCGCGGCGTCTGGGTCAACGGCCTCTGCTACAACGTCCATCTGCTGATGGGTAAGATCGCCGAGCCGGGCAACAGTCCCTTCTCCCTCACCGGTCAGCCATCCGCCTGCGGCACCGCCCGCGAGGTTGGTACCTTTACTCACAGGTTGCCCGCAGACCTGGTGACCAAGAAGGATGCCCACTGTAAGTTCGCGGAGAAGACCTGGAAGCTGCCTGCCGGAACCATTCCCCGGGCCAATGGTAAAACCGATGGCGCTGACCAGACCGATATCAGTGGCAAACCCATGGGCAAGACACTGATCCATGCGGTCGCCATGCATCGGGCACTCAACGACGGCAAGATGAATACCTTCTGGGTCATGTGTAACAACAACATGCAGGCCGCCGCCAACATGAATGACGAGAGTTATCCCGGTTGGCGCAATCCGGACAACTTCATCACTGTATCCGACCCCTATCCAACCGTATCGGCCCAGGCAGCGGATCTGATCCTGCCCACCGCGATGTGGATCGAAAAGGAGGGTGCCTATGGCAACGCTGAGCGGCGTACCCAGTTCTGGCGCCAGCAGGTCGCTGCACCCGGCGAAGCGAAATCCGATGTATGGCAGGTCATGGAGTTCGCCAAGTACGTCAAAGTGAAAGATGTCTGGCCCGAAGATCTGATCGCCAAGATGCCTGAGTACGCCGACAAGACTCTGTTCGATGTGCTCTATGCCAACGGCCAGGTGGATAAGTTCCCGGTAGAGCAGGTCACTGACAGCCGGGGCAACAAGTATGAAAACGACGAGTCCAAAGACTTCGGTTTCTATGTGCAGAAAGGGCTGTTCGAAGAGTATCGCCTGTTCAACTCTGCGGAGGGGATCCCGAAGAAGGGCCACGAAATGGCCGACTTCGACGCCTACCACAAGGTGCGTGGCCTGCGTTGGCCGGTGATCGATGGCAAGGAGACCCTGTGGCGCTTCCGCGAAGGCTACGACCCCCATGTAGCCAAGGGTGAAGGGGTTAAATTCTATGGCAAGCCCGATGGCAGAGCCAACATCATTACCGCCCCCTATGAGCCCGCCGCCGAGCCGCCGGACAAAGAGTACGATCTGTGGCTCTGCACCGGACGTGTACTTGAGCACTGGCACTCTGGCTCCATGACCCGCCGGGTACCCGAGCTCTATCGTGCTGTTCCGGATGCGGTGGTCTACATGCATCCGAAAGATGCCAAGAAAAGGCGTCTGCGTAATGGTGCACTGGCCAAGCTCACCTCCCGTCGCGGCGAAATCGTCTGCAAGGTCGACACCAAAGGTAGAAACAAATGTCCCGAGGGACTGGTGTTCGTACCCTGGTTCGATGCGGGACGCCTGGTCAACAAGCTGACCCTCGACCAGACCGATCCGCTCTCGAAAGAGACGGATTACAAAAAGTGTGGTGTGAAGATCAGCCGGGCCTGATGGGCTGAAATCAGCAGAGGGGTGCGGCATGGCCGCACCCCCCGCTGCCCTCATCGGCTGTGGCGTTGCCACTGCTGAAAGCAAGTAAACTGAAAGCGTTTTTTTATTAGAGATGTCAGACAGCAAGGACAAAAACGAGCTCAACCGCAGACAGTTCCTGGGCAATATGCTCAAGACCGCCTGTGGGGTGGGATTGGTCGGACTGGGGTTGGGTGCCTATTCAAAGCGGGCCTCCACCATGCCAGCCAACTATATCCGTCCCCCCGGCGCCCTGCCGGAGGAGGATTTTCTCGGCGCCTGCATTCGCTGCGGCCTGTGTGTGCGTGACTGTCCCTACGATATTCTGTTTCTGGGTGAAGTGGGAGATGAAGTTGCCACCGGCACGCCCTATTTCATCGCCCGCACCGGACCTTGCGAAATGTGTGAGGATATTCCCTGTGTGGTTGCCTGCCCCACCAATGCCCTCGATCATGACTTGAAGGATATTGAAGAGTCCCGCATGGGGCTGGCAGTCCTGATCGACCAGGAAAACTGCATCGCCTTCCACGGACTGCGCTGTGAAGTCTGTTTCAACGTCTGCCCGATCCGTAACCGGGCCATCACCCTGGACATGCAGCATAACACCCGCTCAGGGAAACATGCCCTGTTCATCCCTGTCGTCCACTCCGATGCCTGCACCGGCTGTGGACTGTGTGAGCGGGCCTGCATCCTGGAGGAAGCGGCAATCAAAGTATTCCCCATGCACCTGGCTAAAGGTGAATTGGGCAAACACTACCGCCTCGGCTGGGAAGAGAAGGAGAAGGCCGGGGAAGCACTGGTCACGCCCGATACCGAGCACCGCTACAACCTGCCTGATGGGGTGCGGTACGACCTGCAGGGTGAGGGTTTGATCATCGATGGTGAGGCTGAAGAGACACCTTTCTCTTCAAATCCTCTGGATACACTCAATAGCGGATTCATGGACAAGTAGCATGGTGGATATGACGACATTGGGTGACGACGCCATCGCGGCCAAAGGCTGGTTGAAGTCCCACAAGTACCTGATCCTGAGACGAGTCAGTCAGCTCGGCATTCTCGCCCTGTTTCTCGCTGGGCCCTGGTTCGGCCTATGGATCGTCAAGGGTAATCTGGCATCCAGTCTGACCTTGGATCTACTGCCGCTTACCGACCCCTACGTGTTGTTGCAGGCGAGTCTATCCGGCGTGGTGCCTGAGACCGCTGCCATCATCGGCGTGGTGATCGTGCTGGCGTTCTATTTTCTAGTCGGTGGTCGGGTCTACTGCTCCTGGGTCTGCCCGGTCAACATGGTGACCGACCTGGCCGCCTGGCTGCGACGAAAACTGGGTATCAGAAGTAACTCCCAGTTCTCCCGCAGCACACGCTATTGGATGTTGGCCTTGACCCTGATCCTGCCGCTGCTGGTTACCGGCGGCATCATCTGGGAACTGGTCAATCCGGTCTCCATGATGTTCCGGGGAATCGTCTTCGGCATGGGGGCTGCCTGGGTAATGGTTTTGGGCATCTTTCTGTTTGATCTGATCGTTGCCAAAGATGGCTGGTGCGGACATATCTGCCCGGTAGGCGCTTTCTACAATCTGGTGGGCAGTAAAAGTCCGCTCAGGGTCAATGCGCTTGAGCGCCAGGCCTGCAACGACTGCATGGAGTGTTATGTGGTCTGTCCCGAACCCCAGGTTATCAAACCGGCTCTGAAAGGTGAGAAGCAGGGGGCGACCCCGGTGATTCTCTCATCCGACTGTACCAATTGCGGGCGCTGTATCGATATCTGCGCCAAAGACGTTTTCAGTTATGGCGGTCGTCACGCCAAAAAAAATGACGGCTTGAAACGCGAAGGTGAAATCAGTCAGGGCGCTCAAGCCTGACTGGCAGTTCCAAACAATTTCTGAATCTAGAGAGTGATGATGGAGAAAGGTATGAAAAAGATCGCATTAAAAACCATTGCGGCACTAGCAGCCATATTCCTGTCCACAGCTGTCCTGGCCGATGTGCAATCCCTGCGGGGCGACAAGCTGGATACGATGGCGAAAAAACCCGCCAACATGAAGATTGTCAACATCAAAGGTGGCATTGAGCGCAGCTTCAAACTGCAGCCACCGATGGTGCCTCATGAAGTGGACAAGTATGAGATCAATCTGAAAATCAATGGCTGCATGAAGTGTCACAGCGAAGACACCTATGAGAAGGAGAAGGCACCCAAAGTCGGCGAAAGCCACTATATGGACCGGGATGGCAAGATGCTGAAGAGCCTCTCCAGCCGGCGCTACTTTTGTACCCAGTGCCATGCCGCTCAAATGGGCGCTGACCCACTGGTGCAAAACAACTTTCAAGGTGCCAAATAGGGGTTGGTCGGGTACCGCTCATCGAGCGGAGACCCAACCATTTGATGAGTAGTTGATCAATAATCTGGTGTAACAATGAGTGAGAGTAAAAAGCGTAGCGGACTGTTCCTGGTGGGTGTTGGCATCATTGCCGGTATCTTGCTCTGGGGTGGCTTCAACACAGCCATGGAGATGACCAACACGGAGGAGTTCTGTATCTCCTGCCACGAGATGGAAAACACCGTCTATCAGGAGCTTCAGGAGACGATCCATTTCACCAACCGGACCGGCGTACGCGCCACCTGTCCGGACTGTCATGTACCCAAAGAGTGGATACACAAGTTCGTACGTAAAATTCAGGCGACCAATGAGCTCTATCACAAAGTGATGGGCACCATCGACACGCCGGAGAAGTATGAAGCCAAACGTCTGGAACTGGCACAGAACGTCTGGCGCTCGATGAAAAAGACAGACTCACGGGAGTGTCGCAACTGTCACAAGTTCATCTCCATGGATCTGGACAAACAGGCACCGCGCAGCTCTGAACAGCACGACCCCCACTACTGGGATGCAGTGGACGGCAACGAGCCCCAGCAGACCTGTATCGACTGCCATAAAGGCATTGCCCATTCACTGCCCGAGGGTTTCGACCCGAATGCCAAATATTGACATTGATCGGCTGTTTTTGAATGATAAGCGGATGACTTGCAGGTAATTACAATACAACCAACCAAGAGGCAAGCATGTTAAACGACCCATTCGGAAGAAAGATCGATTATCTGCGCCTGTCTGTCACGGATCGCTGTGATTTCCGCTGCTTCTATTGTCTGCCCAAGAGTCATCGTGGTTTCGAAACGCCCGATGACTGGCTGACACCTGCCGAGACAGAACGTCTGGTCGCCCAATTCGCTGCGCTGGGTGTCAGGCATGTGAGGCTCACCGGCGGAGAACCCCTGGTACGCAAGGAGCTGACCGAGATCGCCTCGCGTATCGCCACGGTACCGGGAATAGAAGAGCTCTCCCTGAGTACCAATGCATCGCGTCTGGATCGGTTTGCCGAGCCCTTGAGCCAGGCCGGTGTGACACGACTCAATATCAGTCTCGACTCCCTCGATGAGGGCAAATTCAAGCAGATCACCGGCAGTCGTCTGCAACCGGTTCTGGCAGGCATCGAGGCAGCCAGCGCCACGGGCCTCTCACCGATCAAGATCAACATGGTGGTGATGCGTGGGCTCAACGACGATGAAGTCGAGAAGATGGTTGAGTACTGCCTGGCCCATAACCTGACACTGCGCTTTATCGAAACCATGCCGGTGGGAGAAGGCGGACAGGCGGCAACTGAGCGCTACATTCCCCTCACTGAGATCGAAGCCCGCCTGCGCCGACGCTACAAACTGCAAACCGCGGCCATGCAAGGCAGCGGACCGGCCCGCTACTTCCAGGTCGACGACACGGGCCTGGTGATCGGCTTCATCACCCCCCAGTCACAACACTTCTGCGAAACCTGCAACCGGGTTAGGGTATCCGTGAGCGGCGATCTGCATCTCTGTCTCGGACAGGAGGACAAACTGGCGTTACGCCCCCTACTCCGTCAGGGAGCCTCGGATGAGGTTCTGCAACAGGCGATCCGCGCCGCCATAGCCCGTAAGCCGGAACGGCACCATTTCAACGAAACCCCAACGGCCATCATTCGCCCCATGTCAGCCTTGGGCGGCTGATCCTCAGAGCTTGTGTCGACCGGGCAACTTCTGCAGGCTTTTGCCCGCTGATGGATTCCAGCACTGGGATCAAGCCGATCAATTGCGAAACGTCGCTGTGATTGCAGACTCATTGCCGGAAGGGCAATTCGAGCTCCCATCGGTCCAACTCCATTGCTCCACACCTGACATCGAGATGGGGGGATTCCAATCGATGGTGAGTTCGGTCCTCTCCTGGGTTGTGGTACCAAGATGTTCAGGATAACTCCCTGAATAGAGAAGCGTGTTGCCTTCCACACTACCCTGAAGCACATTCGTCGCTACACCAAGAAAGCCTCTGAGGGTGACATTTTGCCCCTCCTGATCAATGTCGATGGTGTAGTTATCGGCGATGCCCACCTCTCCTCGACAGTCACCGGTCGCCGCCGTCACCTCTGTGCGGAAATCCCACTCCCCAGTCAGATCACAGAGATCTCCCACCCCATCCCCATCGGTATCGAGTTGATCGGCATTCGCCACAACCGGGCAGTTGTCAGTAGTGTCACCAACGCCATCTGCATCGCTGTCCAGTTCGGTAAAACTTACCGAACAGCTCTTGTTCCCATCCAATACCAGCGCCGCCACGTTGCTGGTTGCTGCAGCGCAGTCTCCCCCCCAACTCGAAAACACATAACCCGTGTCCGCTGTCGCGGTAAGAGTGACCGGACTGGCACTTTGCGCAAATTCGGCACTGCAGGTAGCACCACAATTCAATGCGTTGCCGGCACTGGTCACGGTACCGTTTTCCGGTGCACTAACAGTGACCGTGTATTGGGTCTCGCTATCAGCTATAAAACTGGCGCCACAAGTCGTATCACTGGTGATGGTAAGGGTGACCGATGCACCGTTACCGCTGCAGTTTTCATCATCGCCGGACCAGCCGCCAAACTGGTAACCTCCATCAAGGTTATAGAAAAGCTCAACCTGCGTTTGCGCGGGAATAGTGGCGGAACACGTACCCGGGCAGTTGATGGCACCGGAGATGCTGGCGATGCTGCCACCTTCGACTGGCTCGGGCACGGTGAGGGTATAATCGGTCACAGTTACCGCTTCAAACAAGGCGCTGCAACTTAATGCCATGGGATCGATTGACCCACCCAAGTCAAATGCTTGCAGCACATCACTGCCGCTACAGTCGCCTTGCCAACCTACGAATGAATAACCCGCATAGGGTACTGCCTGCAGATCCACACTGCGTCGTTTTTGAACTGTGCCATTCCCCGAATAGAGCGCATCGGCAACCCTATGCTCACAGGAAGCGGATGCCAATTCACCGTCACAAACCCGACCTCCCGGATCAGCGACGATCTTTCCTCCCGTTGAGACTGTCAACGACAATGGCATACCCTCCTCATTCTCAAGCGGTACAAACACCACCGTCACCGAGATGGCATCGCCTGAGTTAACCTCGAATACAATCCGCTCATCGGCAAGCCCTTCCGATGACGCTTCTGCATCGAGCTTGTAATCGATATCGGGATTTGCAACCAGAACTTGTGTAATCTCATCACTTTCACTGCCCAACTCAAAGGTATAGTTTTCACTGCAGTCGCCGGGGCAGTCGATTCCACTGGTGGTTGTTACCCTTCCATCGCCAGTCAGAATGACCTCAATACCTCCCACCGGATAGACCTCATCACCCGAACGATCATTCCCACCACCGGAACCGAGAATACTCAACACACCAATACAAGAAACCACAGTGAACAACACCAATCTGAGACCCGTGACTTTTTCTGTGGATGGCTTGTTCATGGCAATGTGATATTGATCAAGCATATGTAACTGCTCTTGGAAAAAAATCAGTGGACAGAGCTATCTTCTGATAGTTGCTCAGTTGTGTGGAAATAACCCAGTAACAGCCATGCCCCAGCAGCGCCCAGTAAACAGGCAGCCAGATCCATTAAGCTGAAGGTTCCAGTTTTAAGGTAATCCTGCAGATTCAATAACTCAGGCAAATGGTCAAGGATCGAATCTGGCAATGCCTGACCTGCCTCAAAGACGGCATTGACACTGCCCCATAAGCAGCAGGAAAAGCAGGCGTAGTGAACACCTAATACCAGAGCTGTGACGATCGAAAAGGCAAACACATGAATAAAAGTCGGCAACCAGCCGATCAGCGATTGGAGCATGGAATCATCGGTTATGGGTGTGCGCTCAGGTAAGTAAGCAAGAAATACGACGCCATCCGGTGCACGAAAAAGCCAATAGTAGAGGACACCAAGAAACAGTGCCGAGCCTGCAAACAGCAGCAGTTTCAAACTCGCGGCGTATCTTTCCAACATCATGTCAAATTAATTAAGCGGTGATTATTTGCCTTTTCCCATCAAGATTAGTACCCCACTTCATGTAGTTCAATAATCTACCGGACAGCGGTGGATGAGGCTCATACAACCTAGACGAAAGGCCTGATTGCCCAGGAAGAACAGATCAAACCTCCAGAGTCTTGAAGAAGATCGCCGTGAGAAAGCCGCACAAGGTCGACATCCCCACCACCGAGCCTCCCTTGAAGTAGGCCTCAGGCAACATGGTCTCGGCAATCATGGTCAGCATCGCCCCCGCTGCCACACCTTCCACAAAGGCGAACAGGGCTGGTGAGGCATTGACAAAAAAGATGTTACCCATCGCCGCCCCCACCCCGGTCAGGAGCATCAGTGAAAACCACATCAAGAAGATTCTTCTGAATTTGAACCCCTGCTCTTTCATGCCGCAGGAACTGGAGAGTGCCTCCGGAAAGTTGGCCAGAAAGAGACCGGCAATCAGTGAGATACTGACCCCCGCATTGATCAGGCTGGAGCCGATCACAAGTGACTCAGGTATACCGTCAAGGGTAAGGCCCAGCCAGATCGCCAGTGGCGCCGCTTTGTTGGCATGCAGATCCCTGGCAACATCCGCAGCAGAGGGTAACTCTTCACCGGTATCGATGCACCTGAGTGCTTGTCTGGTCCAGCGCTGGGACTGTTCACTGTTCAGGTGCCTGCTCTGCAGATAGTCCCTTGCACCACCCATCTGGATAAACTCACGATAGCGTTCCGCCAAAACCGGCGCACTGCCCAGCAGTGAGTAAAAATCTCGTCGACGCAACTCCCACAGACCAATATTCTCCGCCGCCACGGCCGTCACAGAATGGCGGGCACCGGTGAGCAGTGAGAAGGTACCGAAAGCGTCATTGGCGTGCAGCACCACCGTCTTTTGCAACGGAGTTTCCGGATCGATCAGATTGACTTCACCGGTATCGAGTATGAACAGACGATCAGCACGGGTATGTTGAAGAAACAGGGTATCGCCACGCTGATAGCGTTTGTAAATCAAGGCTCGTCCGATCAGTATCTGCTCCTCTTCAGGCAATTCAGAGAGCATTGGCAGACGCTTGATCTGATTGAAACGTTCCAATATCTCAGCGCTATTACGGTTGACTTCAACCGCCGGGGGTACCACACCACGACGAATCAGTTGCCGGACCGCCTGGTCGGTCCAGCGCTCTATTTCATCGGTCGTCAACAGATGCTGCTGTTCCAGGTAGTGCTGTAGCTCACCACTGCGCAGCAGCAGATGGACCTCCTGTTGAAAGTGAGGGGAATTGATCAGTAGCGTATCGATCGCATGTTTGGGTATCAGCCAGACTCGTGTTTCGCGACTGGCGACCGCATTCAGCGTATTCGGTGTCGAGGTCAAACAGGGATACCAGCCAAACACATCGTAACCCTGCAACTGAATCGTATTCTGCTCACCGGCTTCAGATCTGAACAGATCGACACCACCCTCATCGATGATATAGAAAGTATCCGCCGGATCCCCTTTACGGAAGATAGTCTCTCCCTTGTGAAAGGTAACCACTCGGACAGAAGGCGCAATAATCTTGAAATCATTGGTTGGCAGGTCATGAAACAGCTTCACCTGATGGATACGTGAGATGATCTGTTTAATCTGCTGATGCTGTTTACGGCGAAAATGGTAGATGGTGGTGGAGGCCTTACGCAGAAATCCACCATAGTCGTTGACCAATTGATTGAGCCCGATGAACAACAGCCCGCCAACCATGGCCCCGGCAGCCAGAGCATAAAAATGCCCCTCTTCGACCGCGGAAGCCACAAGATCGATGGTCAGCGCCGCCAGCAGGGCGCCACCGCCAAATGCCATGAGTATTGCTGTGGCACGGTCGCTGGGTTGCCAGAATTTTGCTGTAATCGCCCCCATGGGCAGCGATGAGGCACTGACGATCCCCAGGATAAAAGCCAACATCACCATTGAATCGAACAAACAGTCACCCTAAATTTTTATGAATTTGACGAAACGAAGGTGGTGGATAGCCGCCATGACTATGCTTAAGACTATCACTCATCAATGATGATAAAGAAGTGCCTGAGCCAAGGGTCACAAAAGTGTCATATGAGTCAGGCTTCGACGCCGCCTGCCCGGCGAATCGAGCAGACCGATTGCCTATGTAAAAAGCCTTGCGAAGTCAGGAGAAACCATACTTACCCATCGTTGCCAGCAGTGATACCACCATGCCGAGTATCAGATTCACCAGGATCAGTTGCCGAATCAACGAAATCGCCGCAACCGCCCTGGGCATGTCGTCGCCTTTCAAGGCAGTACCAAATTGATGATAGGGAATGGCATAGATGAAGATGAAGATTGCCGCCATCAGGGTGCCTACCATTGACATGAAACTGAGCCACCAACCGGTCTCACCCCCATATTGAGTAAACAGCATCCAGTAACCGGTGGCCAGAATCGTCACAACCGAACCCCATACCCAGGGAAAAAAACTATCGAACACCCTGAGCAGCAGAGGCAGTCGCTGATGAGGCTCCAATTGCTCATTCAGCACCGGACGCAGGACCACATGCGCGAAAAACATACCGCCAACCCAGACGATGACAGCCAACAGATGCAGTGTCAGGGCAATGGACATAGACCAAACTCCCAATCGATGAATATCTCTGTCACGATTAATCCGGCACCTTAGTAGGTTATCTTCAGGGCTTCAAGAGTGCCCTTGATCAAGACGTGACTCGCAAATAAGGATTGTTCAGAGAGACTCTATCATGGTGCCAATTGTGGATCATAGCGACCCCCTGACCCAGTGTATCGTGCCAGACAATTTGAAAAACTCTTATTGAATGGTAGACTAGTCGATTCCCCGACGATTGGGTCGATATGGATCGTTCCCATTCGCCGATCATAGGGGCTTAATTAAACCAGCGTCCTTTTTAGGATGCTTTTTTGTTTTATGGGGCTTGAGAATGGCCGACTCATTGATGACAACCTATCAACGACTGCCTGTCGCTTTCGAGCGGGGTGAAGGTGCCTGGCTGTGGGATACTGAGGGTAACCGCTATCTTGATGCGGTAACCGGTGTTGCGGTATGCGGACTCGGCCATGCCCATCCGGAAATCGCCAAGGCGTTGTGTGATCAAGCTTCCAGCCTGCTGCATACCTCGAATCTCTATCGCATACCACTGCAAGAGACACTGGGTGAGAGACTCTGCTCCCTCTCATCCATGGAGAAGGCGTTTTTCGCCAACTCCGGTGCGGAAGCGAACGAAGCGGCTATCAAAATAGCCCGGCTCTACGGCAACAAGCGCGAGATCAAGAATCCGGCCATTATCGTCATGGAACAGAGTTTTCATGGCAGAACGCTGGCTACCCTTTCTGCCACTGGCAATCGCAAGGTTCAGGCCGGTTTCGAGCCCCTGGTACAGGGTTTCATCAGAGTACCCTACGATGACATCGGAGCGATCGAGGAGATTGCACTGCACCAGAAAAATGTGGTTGCCGTACTGGTGGAGCCGGTACAGGGTGAAGGTGGTGTAAATATCCCGTCAGTGGATTACCTCAACCGGATCCGTGAAATCTGCGACCAGAACCAGTGGTTGATGATGCTGGATGAGATCCAGACCGGCATAGGTCGTACCGGCAAACTTTTCGCCCACCAGCATAATGGCATACTGCCCGACGTGATGACCCTGGCCAAAGGATTGGGCAATGGCATGCCGATCGGTGCCTGCCTGGCACGGGGTGAAGCGGCAAATATTCTCGCTCCCGGTAATCACGGCTCCACGTTTGGCGGCAATCCACTCGCCTGCCGGGTGGCTATGAGTGTGCTGGATGTGGTGGAGTCTCAACAACTGGCTGACAGAGCCGCCAAGCTGGGTCAACGTTTCCAGTCTGAGTTTGAAGCAAAACTGGCCGAGCTGCCCGGTGTCGCTTCGATTCGCAGCCATGGATTGATGGTCGGCATCGAACTCGAACGCCCATGCGCAGAACTGGTCGGCAAAGCACTTGAACAGAATCTACTCATCAATGTGACTGCAGGCAATGTGATTCGTCTGCTGCCACCGATGATCCTCAACGATGATGAGTGCAAACTGATTATCGACAAAGTCAGCGCCCTGGTTGCCGACTTTCTTTGATAGCCATTGCAAAGGCGTAACACTATGACCAGGCACTTCCTCTCCCTTCTCGATCTCAGCCATGATGAATTGCAATCACTGATTCGCCGCGCTTCCGAATTGAAGCGGATGCAGCACCGGGGTGAAATACATACCCCTTTGAAAGGCAAGAATCTGGGTATGGTGTTTGAAAAATCCTCCACCCGCACCCGGGTCTCTTTCGAGGTCGGTATGTCACAATTGGGCGGTCATGCGCTCTTTCTCTCCCCCCGGGACACACAGCTCGGCCGGGGTGAACCGATTGAGGACAGTGCCAAAGTGCTTTCGCGGATGCTCGACATCATCATGATCCGCACCTTCGAGCAGGAGAAACTGGAGCTGTTCGCCGCCCACTCCCAGGTGCCGGTCATCAATGCCCTGACCGACCGATACCATCCCTGTCAGCTGCTGGCGGATATGCAGACCTACGCAGAACATCGCGGTAACATCCAGGGTAAGACCGTAACCTGGGTCGGTGACGGCAACAATATGTGCCACTCCTATCTGAACGCAGCCAGACAGTTCGATTTTCACCTCAACATCGCCTGCCCGGAAGGTTATGACCCTGAACCGGATATTCTCGAAGCGGCCGGCGAGCGGGCCAAGATCATTCGCGATCCCCTAGAAGCAGCCAGTGGCGCAGACCTTGTGGTTACCGATGTCTGGGCCAGTATGGGTCAGGAAGAGGAGCAGGCGTTGCGTGAGAAAGCCTTCTCCAAATACCAGGTAAACGACGAATTGATGGCCCAGGCTGAAAAAGATGCCCTGTTCTTTCACTGCCTGCCAGCCCACCGGGGCGAAGAGGTTACCGCTTCGGTGATCGACACCCCGGACAGTGTGGTCTGGGATGAGGCTGAAAACCGTCTGCACTCGCAAAAAGCGTTGATGGAGTTTCTGCTGCTTGGCCGCTGATGGCGATCAACCCGGCACCTGGGCCTGTTAACACGAATTCAATGCACTCCGGATTAAGCGGTTTACAGATGCCTCCAAGGGGTGCATGATCCACAAAAATGCGACATTCTGCGGCCTGCTTGGCAACAATGGAAGATTTCAGTTGTACAATGGCCCCATTGCTCCGGATAGATACCAGATATAGTCATGAAGAAATCCTTATTGCTGCTCGCCCTGTTACTCCTTTTCCCGCTACTGGTTCAGGCTAAAACCCTCTATGTGACCGATACCTTTCAGATCACCATGCGTACCGGGGAGAGTACTTCACACCGTATCATGCGCATGCTCAACAGCGGCGCAGCGCTGGATGTCCTCTCCACCAATCCGGAATCGGGTTACACCAAAGTCCGGGTCGGCGGCAGTCAGGGATTTGTGCTTACCCGGCAGTTGATGAATGAACCCAGTGCACGAGCGCAACTGGGCACGCTGCGCAAAGAGATCGACGAACTGAAGGCCGCACCAGGTGAATTACGCAGTAAATTGATCGATCTGCAGAAAAACCACCGTGAATTGCTGAGCAACCACAAAAGCCTGCAAAAGGTAAAGGATAAACAGGAACAGGAGCTACAGAGCATTCAGCGAACCGCCTCGAATGCAATCCGTATCTCCAATGAGCGCAATGAACTGGTCAAGCAGGTTGCCGCACTGACCCGGGAAGTGGAAGAGCTGAAACAGGACAACCGGGATCTGAGCAATGAAGCGACCCGTGACTGGTTCCTGATCGGTGCCGGGGTGATCATTGCCGGCATCCTGATCGGACTGATCCTGCCTCACTTGAGATTTCAGCGTCGTCGCAACTCCTGGGGAACCCTCTGATCCGTTCCAGCTGTCCTCCGGCGATCTGATCGTCAACCTTCTGGGCATCATGCATGCCCTTGATGCCGGTTGTTTGAGAGATCGTGGAAGTGGTAACTGTTATTTCAGTCGCCGTTATCCTTATCCGCCACAAAACCGGGTGGAGGCTGCAACTCGTACTGCTGGATCATCCGCCGCAGTCTTGGTCTGGAAATCTCCAGGATTTCACAGGCCCTCCCCTTATGCCAATCGACCATCTCCAATACCTGTTTGACATGGGCTTTCTCCATCGCCTGCAGGCTTACCGGTCTGCTGACCACCGGCTGGCTCTCCACTTCCTCCAGACTCACACCGGTAATCTCCATCGGTAACAGGTCGCAGGAGAGGGTATCCGTGGGACAGAGCGCCACCGCTTTCATCAGGGCATTTTCCAACTCTCTGACGTTTCCCGGCCAATGGTAATCCTGAAGACAGCGCAAGGCATCGGATGTGATACGCACCACTTTACGGTTCAACTCACCATTGATCCGGGCGAGCAGTGCCTGCACCAGCCCCATGATATCCTCTTTGCGCTCCCGCAACGGGGGAAGATGGATATTCACCACCTGCAACCGATAGAAAAGATCCTCTCGAAATGCCCCGTGAGAGACCTGTTGGGCCAGATTGACATTGGTCGCAGCAATGATTCGTGCATTGGTGATCTTGCTCTCCTTGGCGCCCAGCGGGGTAAACTCTTTATGTTGAATCACCCGCAGCAGCTTGGCCTGCATCACCGGGGAGAGCTCGCCCACCTCATCGAGAAATATGGTGCCATTCTCAGCCAGCTTGAATTTACCAGCCTGCTTTGCCACAGCACCGGTAAAGGCGCCTTTCTCATGGCCGAACATATCGGATTCGAGTAGCGTCTCGACAATCGCCGCACAGTTCACAACCACGAAAGGTCCATCGGGATTTTCACCGCTTCGATGTATCGCCCTGGCCACCAGCTCCTTACCGGTACCCGACTCCCCGGTGATCAATACCGTGGCCGGGCTTTTTGCCACCAGACCGATGGTTTTGAAGATCTCCTTCATCGCCCGGGAGTTGCCGACCATGGTGAGTGAGGAGAGACTTTGACTGTCGGTCTCGACCAACTCTCCTTCCCCATGGCTGAGGAGTTTTTCAACGGCATCATCAAACTCATCGATGTCGATCGGCTTGTGGATATAGTCATCCGCCCCCTTCTGCATCGCCTCGATGGTGCTCTCCATATCGTGAAAAGCGGTGATCATGATGATGCGGACCTCAGGCAGTGCTGATTTGAATTCAGGCAATCCCTGCAGGCCCGATTTGCCCGGCATGCGAATATCGAGCACCACCAGGCCGGGTTTGAAGCTTTCAAGCAACTGCAACCCCTCATCCACACTATGGGCCATGCTGACCTCGTGACCGAGCCCGGAGAGATGCAGTTGCAGGGTGCGGCAACTGGCAATGTCGTCATCAACGAGAAGAATTCTTGTCATATTATTCACCTGGGCCCACTCGATTGTCTGTTGAGACGTTGTCTCTATATAAAACGGTAAACTGTAAAATGAAATCTCCACGGCACAATGGTAGTGCAGACTTTGGCGAGCCTCGGTTGATCGATATTCACGATCCCGATTCTTCCTCCCTGGGGACGGTCGGCAGAGTGACAATGGCACAGGTGCCGCCTGCCTCCCGGGGTACCAGTTCAACCCGCCCCTGGTGCTGATCGATAATCTGTTTGACGATCGCCAGACCAAGGCCGGTACCTTTGGTTCTGGTTGTATAGAACGGTTCGAACAGTTTCTGATTGTCGTCACTTTCAATGCCGATGCCGTTGTCACAAACCGATATCTCGACGGCACTGCCCGTCGGATCCATCACCTGAATCACTTTGATATTGATTTTACTGGAGCCATGTTCATTTTTCTCACTGGCCTGCAGAGCATTGACGATCAGATTCGAGAACAGCTGCCTCAGCTTATTGGCATCTCCCGGTAATGCAGGCAATCCGGACTGGTACTCCACATCGACTGTCGACTGCACCTCTTCAATACGTTTGTGCAGGCTCAACACGGTTGCGTCCATCAGCTTTTCGATATTTACCCAATCCACATGAGCGGCTTCCGGCCGGGCATAGGTCAGCATGTCGGTGAGAATGTTCTCCATGTAACGGATCTGATCCAGACCAATCACTGACAGCTCCTTCTCTTCGTTGGCCGCATGCTTACCCAGAATCTGCATACTCATTTTCACCGACGAAAGAGGGTTTCTCAGATCGTGGGCAATCATGCTGGCCATCTGCCCCATCACGGTGAGTGCCTGGGTACGGACCAGCTCCTGTTGCTGCATCTCAACTTCCCGCTCAAGACGCTTGTGCTCAGTGATATCCTCTTTGACTGCAACGAAGTTGGTGATTTCACCCTCCTCATCCTTCAGTGCGGAGATGGAGGCGGACTCCCAGTAGAGCTCACCGTTCTTTCTCCGATTATGGAAGACACCCCGCCACTCTTCACCATTCAACACGGTCTGCCAGAGCTGCTTGTAGTCATCTACCGAGGTTTCACCGGATTTCAGGATATTGGTCTTTTTACCGATCACCTCATCCGCATGGTAACCGGTCACCTGGGTGAACTTCGGATTCACATACTCGATCTGGCCATGCCGGTCTGTCAGTAGCACGATGCTGGGACTCTGTTCCACCGCATGAGACAACTTACGCACCTTATCTTCCGCTTTACGACGCTCGGTCACATCCTCACCAATCGCCGTCACCCGGACAACCTTACCGTGGGCATCCGTTGAAGGCGTATGGTGCCAGGCGATGCGTCGGTAGCCACCGAGCTTCATCACCACATCCACTTCCACATCCCGTGATTCAACACCTTCGCTGTGGAGTTTTTCCAAGGTATCGCGAAACAGCTTTTTGTGCTCAACCCTGACAAAGCGTTCGATCCACTCGTCGTGCAGTACCTCCTCTCGGGTCCAGCCGGTCAGTTTCAAAAAGTAGTCATTGCAAAACACCAGACGATATTCACGATCAAGGGTAATCGCAGCCAGCTGCATATCCTCCAGGGTACGCCGGAAACGCCGCTCGTATTCACTTTGACGCTGTGCATTGCGATGACGCAGATTGGCGGTTGCCAACAGCCAGGAGCCGAACAGCAAAACCACCATGATCACAAAATAGAGTGGGGTATGCTGTCGGATAAAACCTAAAAAGCCTGGCGCATAACGATCCAGGGAGACCCGGGAAACAACCTTCCAACGCAACTCATCCAACGGCGACATGGTCAATTGCTGTTGTTCATACCCCCGGATCGTTTGAGAGGCGACAGTTCTGGGGGTAACCGTTTCATAGGTAATCAGACCATCACTGGTCTCCAGTTGACCGGAAACGGATTGTCTGACCAGTTCCCAAGCGGCCGGATAGAGTTCAGTGATATGTTTTTTATGGGGCAGCATAAACCCCCATTCATGACTGTTCTGGGGACTGTTCAACCAGTATCCATCCTTATTCAACAGATGGATGTGATCGGCAATATTGGCACCGGCCCTGGCGAAGTCACTCAACAGGCGTTCACCCAGATAGTTAAGCACCAGAATACCCTGAATCTGATCTCGCTGCGCAAAGATCGGTACAGCAAACCGCATCACCGGCTTCAGCGGCTGTTCGATAACCCCCTCTTCGATATTCAGATCCAAGGGTGAGATATAGATCTCCCCGGGAGCCATCGCCACGGTCTCCACAAAATAGTAGCGTGCAGACTTGTCCTGCAACTCCTGATCGGGAACAAGCATTGGATTTCCAGCACCAAAGTTGACGCGGATTATCTCCAGACCCTGACGGTCAATATAACGCACCTGATCGTAGAGTCGTTTCTCTTTTATGAAGGTGAAGAACAGCTCTTCGACCTGTTTTTTTCTTAACTCCCCGGAGGCTTCAAAACTCTGCTTGTCAATATAGCTGGCAAGAAAGATCAGATCTGAAATGACATTGGAGAGGTCGCGGTTGAGAACACTTCGAGCCAATCCCACATTCAGTAGTTCGTTGGTCCTGAGGGTAACCCGATCGGTTTCCGAATTGGTGTAGTAGTGGACATAGGCGCCCAGCGCAAAGATCGCCGCAAACGGCAGCAGGATGAATAAAAACTGCTTCGACCACTCTATGCTGGAGAATGCGGATTGCGGTTTCATAGTAACCCGGCGCAAATTGTTTGTTTTCAACCGAAGTGAACCTGCCTGCTGCCCCCATCCTGTTGCATTGTCTTGAAGGCCACGCTGCTCACAAAGCGGTCTGTCTCTATAATAAGCTTCTTGCCGGTGCCTTCAACCACTCTGAGGTGTGAGCTATTTAATTAGGGCCTGTTAACACGAATCCAATAGGTCCTAACAATGATTAACGGCCAGCACGCATCAGTCCACCCAGCCCCATCTCCTCCAGGGCATTCGACAGCAGATTGACAATCTCTCCCGCCTGCTCACAACGCAGGGCTGTCTGCAGCAACTGCTTTGCACGACTGTGGGAAAACGAGCGCAGCACCCACTTTACCCGTAACAGACTGCCGCCATTCATGCTCAGACTGTTGACTCCCATACCCAGCAGCAGGACCGCTGCGGCCGGATTTCCCGCCAGCTCACCACAGACACTCACCTCTTTACCATACTGACCGGCACCTTTGATGATCTGAATCAGGGCCCGCAACACGGCTGGATGCAGATCGTTGTAGATGTCCGCAACGTGGGCATTGTTTCGATCGACAGCGAGCAGGTATTGGGTCAGATCGTTGGTACCCACGGAGAGGAAATCGATCCGCTGGGCCAGGGCCTCGACCTGGTAAACCGCAGCCGGCACCTCGATCATCACCCCGACCTTGGGCATCTTCACCTGATAGCCCTCTTCCAGCAGCTCATCATGCGCCCGCTGGATCAGCAGCATGGCATCATCGACCTCCTGCACATGACTGATCATCGGCAACAGCAGACGCAAGTTGTTCAGATCGATGGCGGCACGCAGGATGGCACGCACCTGAGTGATGAAGATCTCAGGATGGTCGAGAGAGATTCGTATCCCCCGCCAACCCAGAAACGGATTCGACTCCTCCACCGGAAAATAGGGCAGCGGTTTGTCTCCACCGATATCCAGGGTACGGATGATCACCGGGCGCGGATGAAACATCTTCAGCACCTTTCGATAGTTGGCAACCTGTACCGACTCTCCGGGAAAGCTGTCTCTCACCATGAATGGCAGCTCGGTACGATAGAGACCCACACCTTCCGATTCGGCCATGCCCTGATTACTCAGCTCTGAAAGCAGGCCGGTATTGAGGTAGAGAGGTATCCGCACACCATCGGTGGTTTCGCAAGGCAGATCCTTGTCCGCCTGCAGCTCCTGATAGAGCGCCTGGTCCTCACTGGCGAGTCGTCGATACTCTGCAATGACCGAAGGCGCAGGCGAGACATAGATCCGTCCCAGATAGCCCTCGAGAATCAGAAAATGTCCCTCCATACGACTCACCGGCAGATTACTCATTCCCATTACTGCCGGCACTTCCAGGGCTCTGGCCAGTATCGCCACATGGGAGAAGCTGGCGCCACTGGCGGATACCACACCAGCCAGGCGCTCTCTCGGCACCTCGGCAAGCTGCATGGCACTGACCTCTTCACCAACCAGAATGGTGTTCTCCGGATATTCATCCAGGGTGGCGACCTTCTGCTGCAGATGCATCAGGATACGTCGCCCCAGATCGAGCACATCGGATGCCCGCTCCCGAAGGTAGATATCCTCCATGTTCTCGAATATCCGCGCATGCTCCTGAAAGGTCTCCCGCAAGGCGCCCGGCGCCCAGTTGCCTTGTTGGATGCGTCGCACGGTGTTGCCGATCAGGGAATCACTGCCGAGCATCATCAGCCAGGCCTCGAACAGCGCCCGATCCTCCGCAGGCAGGCTCTCTTCAAAGCGGTCTTCGATCGCCATCAGATCCTGCACCACCGCCGCCACCGCGGTTCTGAAAGCATCCTCTTCCTCATCCGGGTCCTTCGACGGACGGTCGGGCACCGCTTCCAGATCGGCGGGAGGATAGACCACAACCGCCGTACCCAGGGCGACACCCGGAGATCCGGGCTGTCCCTGTAGAAACCGCTTCGGTGGCGCCAGATCACTCTGGGTATTCAGGTTGCCACTGGCCTGGGCATGGGTAATCGCACCGGCAAGCTGCGCCGCCAGAGTGAACAGAAAGGTAACTTCGTTATCCTCAAAGCTGCGCTGATCGATCTGACGCGCCACCAGCACACCCAGAACCTTACGGTTCTGAATGATCGGTACGCCTAAAAATCCCTTGTAAGAGGTCTCGCCGGTCTCATGGGTGAAGAGATAGCGTTTGTGATTCGGAGCGTCCGCCAGATTGACCGGTTCCGCCCTTTCACAGACCAGCCCGATCAGTCCCCGATGGTAGGGTAACCTGACCTTGTCGACGGCTTGCGGATGCAATCCGTCCGTCGCCTTCAGCACATGATCCCGCCGCTCGAAGTCGGTGAGATAGACGGAGCAGACATCCGCCTGCACCGCCTGCTTTACCTCCTGAACAATGATCGCCAGGGCCTGTTCCAGGTCGGATGCGGCATTTACCTCTTTTACGATGCGATGAAGGGTCTCAAGCATGGTCCTCGTAACAATCCCCCGGCGTAGCGTGGAAATTCCTATCTTTGGTTAGTCGCAAAGGATCTTCTATCAACGCGAATCCACACAAAGTGATGCCGCAACATGAAAGGTTTTCGCGACATTTAGCGGTGATTGACATCCATTTTCGCTGTTTTCTATCGGCCCGATGGGAAATCGTTCAGCATCAACGACGATTCTGCCGGAGATAGCTTGTCAGGGAGCGCCCGGGAACTCCCTCAGGATAGAGCAGTGGCGCCAGCTCTTCCAGAGCCTTGGTGTAGACATTACGTTTGAAATAGATCACTTCGCGAACGGGATGCCAGTACTTTACCCAGCGCCACTCCTCGAACTCCGGGGTTTCTGTGTGATCCAGGCAAAAGGCATCCTCACCACAGTTTGTCTTCAGCAGAAACCAGATCTGCTTCTGACCGATACAGAGCGGCTCGCTGTGACGGCGGATATAGCGTTCCGGCAGACGGTAGCGCAGCCAGCTGCGTGTAGAGCCGATGATCGAGACCTGGTCGGCATTCAGGCCCACCTCTTCATTCAGCTCCCGGTACATCGCCTCTTCCGGGGTTTCGTCCCGCTTTATACCGCCCTGGGGGAACTGCCAGGCATCCTGTCCGGTGCGGCGTCCCCAAAACAGGAGACGATCGTCATTACACAGGATGATGCCGACATTCGGTCTAAAGCCGTCTGAGTCAATCAATTGATCCGCCAAAATTTGTCACATTCTTAGACTGTGATTCTTCCATAATCCATGTAGTGCAGCAAGGCAGCAAACTTAAGCCATTGCATATCATGGAAATTCCTAAATTGTACGGTAGTCATATATTTTTCTTCGTCAGTCGCCAAGAATATTCCATTTCACCGCTCCGGGCGTGCTTCGCAGAACTTCTGGATATTGTTTAATTAAACGGTCGGCAATCTGAGCAATAATCCATTAACAACATTTACCGTTTAACCAGGTAAAATAGCCACACAGACCATAGATAACTCATTGAGTAAACAAGCAGGACATAATCATGGCATTGGCAATCTTCGACCTGGACAACACCCTGTTGGCCGGTGATTCCGACTACCTCTGGGGCCGTTTCCTGGTGGAACAGGGCATTGTGGATGGAGAGCAGTATGAGCGTGAAAACGAACGCTTCTATGAAGACTATAAAGCCGGCAGACTGGATATCCACGAGTTCATGCGCTTCTCCCTGAAACCACTACGAAAAAACCCTCCGGAGAAACTCAATCAATGGCGGGCACTGTTCATTGAAGAGAAGATTACGCCACTGATCAGCAAACAGGCCCGACAACTGGTCGAGAAGCACCGTCAGGCCGGGGATCTACCGCTGATCATTACCGCCACCAATGCCTTTGTCACCTCCCCCATCGCCCAGCGTTTCGGGATCGACCACCTGATCGCCACGGAGCCGGAACAGATCGACGGCCACTATACCGGCGAGGTTGCCGGAACCCCCAGCTTCCGCGAAGGTAAAGTCAGCCGGCTGAACGACTGGCTGGATGAGTTTGAACAGAGCATGCAGGGTAGCTGGTTCTACAGTGACTCCCATAATGATCTGCCGCTGCTGGAGCAGGTGGAGCATCCGGTCGCGGTTGATCCGGACCAGACCCTTGCGGAAGTGGCAAAACAGCGAAACTGGCCGATTCTGCAGCTGCACAGCCGATAACCCGGCCCCGGGCCTGTTATAATTCCCGTTATAGGGTTGCAGTTTCGGGCGGCATCTCTGCTGCTCTCAACCGACACGACGGTGAGCCGGGATCCACTAGCGGCCAATTGATTGGCGCGGCCCGCCGGGAGAAGAGGAATTATGTCCAGGACAGCTTTTTTTGTATTCTTCATCGCCCTGATCCTTGGCATTACCTATGTCATGCAGAGCAGCGACAATCCACCCCAGACAAGCATCAATCAGTCACCTAAAGAGTACATCGAGCTGGTCGAGCAGAAAAAAGCGGCAAGGATCGCCACAGAAAAGGCCCTTAAGGCCGGTAAGCAACGGACCGATGATGCACTCGAGGCATCCACGGAAAAGACTCAACGCTGACAGAGTGGCCGTTCATCCCCCTGCTCGACCGCCAGGGCTATGGCACGGACAAACTCACCCAGCTCCTCCACCGAAACCACCTGCAGCAGGCGATTGATGAGTTGTGGATCCACCTCCGCCTGCACAACCCGACCATCCATCAGACTCACATTGATCCCCGCCATATCCACATGTGAGCTTCCCTGCTGGTCGGCAATCAGTTGCTCATTCATCTCAAGCAGAATTTCGTAGCGGGTTTCAATTTTTTCATCCATCTCATCGTCCAACTCCTCCGGAACATAGACCAGCCACTCCCCATCATCCCGCGCCGTTTCAATCGCCAATCCCAGTTGTTTCAGGTAATCGACAAAGTCCTGCCACGGACGTTGGTCGAAAAAAACATATTCCAGCATGGTTTCTCCAACAGATTAGTTTTGGTGGACTCATAGAATGAGCCTCTTCGAATGGTACTCTCATCAACTCCAACGACCTGGAGCACAAACGATGAAACAGAGCCAAATGCTTGCTGCCCTATTCCGCTTTCCCGTCAGACATCTGGCCAGAAAGATTCACAGCAGAACAACAACCATCCCTAGCCGGAAAAAAGTTATCCTGCAGGAGTCCCCGCTGGCTGGCTTTCAATACCATCGCGGACCGGCCATCTGGCCTTTTCTACAGTTGGGAGAGACTCTCCATCTGAAGCGGGAACCGAGTAATCCCCACGACCGGTACGCCATCGCAGTCTGGTTTAAAAACGAGCATCTGGGCTATATCCCGAAACGGGAAAACCGAACCCTGGCGCGTCTGCTCGATCAAGGGGAGCGCCTGGAAGCCACCATCATACGCCTACTGGATGATGACAATCCCTGGCGCAGGATCCGCTTTCAGGTCACCTGGATAGGCGAACGCACCTCTGAGTGGGTATCATAGGCCCTGTTGACACCGATCCTGAGATCCCGGCGACGCTCTGCCAATCATACCGATGCTGCGCGACAGGGATATTACCGTGGTTTTCTGGAGCTGCGCTGCGACTTGCTGCGAATTCCTTCGATTCCCAGGATCAGCTCCATCTCTTTGGCGGCGTCACCAAGATACTTGGTGATACCAAAATCCGCCAGTACCAATCGGGTCCTACCGGTAAAACCACGCCGATAGCCTCCCCAGGGGTCGCTGCCCGCGCCCACATGCTCCACTTCGATTTCAATCGGCCGGGTAACCCCCCTGAGGGTCAGATTACCTTTCAACAGTCCACTACCATCTTCGCGCTCACTGTATGAGCTGCTGACGAACTGGGCTTGCGGAAACTGCTTCACCGCAAGAAAATCCTCATCCCGCAGGTGTTTGTCCCTCTCCGCATGATTCGAATCGATACTCCCCGTCTCCACCAGCACGTTGACGGAAGCAGCAGAGGGATTGCCCGTATCGTAGACAAAATCCCCGGAGAACCGATTGAAACGTCCGGCCAGCACACTGTAACCCAGGTGACTGATCCTGAACTGGATGAAGGCGTGCCCCCCCTCTGTATCGATGATGTAGGAAGAGGCGATGCTCTGCTGAGCGTAAAAAAACATAATGGAAAATACCGAGAGAAACAGTCTGGAAATTCTTTTCATATCATCCTCACTCGAAAATTCACTTTTTACAGCAGAAAAACAGTGCCGCCTGTTTTCTTCATGCCGGATCTAAACCAACGATGTTTAATTGTTAAAACAGGGGCATTCTAAAAACATAGCTTAACAGTCAACAATTAATATGGTGACCATGAAAAGCCGAATTCCTGCCCTCAAGCCTGAGCAACTTGAGAATAAATTGTGAACTCCTTCTGTTCTATTTTCGAGCCAATTCACACTGCCGTGAGGAAGCGCAAATAGTGTGAATTCCGTCCACTAAAACTGTGACCTTGTGTCTGCATAAAAAGCCCGATTGACCGCCATAGTGAGCAACAACTTTTTAGGGAAAATCTTTTTCGAGGTCACACTGGTCATGAACGCAACACGCAAACTCCTTCCGCTGATTTTATTCCCAGCCCTGTTTTCTGCAGATATCAACCTCGCCCAAGCTGCCGATCTCTCCATCTACAAAGCTGTATGGAGAAATGCTAAGGATAAACTGGTAATCAAAGGTCAGGGAGAGCCCGGCGCCCAAGTCAACGCGTTTGTAGCAAATTCGATCCTGCCAGTTGGCAGTGCGACTGTCGATAAGAGAGGCATCTGGCGCATCAAGCAGGTTGCTCCTCCATTCGTACCTTGTGAAGTTGATGTGGTATCCGGTGTGGATTCAGCCAATGCGGTCATTCGCCGGGCACCCGGCGACTGCTTCGTGGCAGGTGAAGATCCCGATCCAGATCCAACTCCGGAAAACACACCGCCAGTGATCAGCGGTTCTCCCAGCACCCAGGTAGCCGAAGGCCAGGCCTACAGCTTCCGCCCAAGTGCCAGTGATGCGGATAACGACAGTTTGAGTTTCTCCATCGCCAACAGACCAACCTGGGCCAGCTTCAACAGCTCCACCGGTCAGCTCAGCGGCACTCCGGACATGGACGATGCCGGTACCACCAGTAATATCCGCATCAGTGTCTCCGACGGTACCGACACCGTCTCCCTGAACGCCTTCAGTATTACTGTGACTGACACCAACCGGGCACCAACCATCAGCGGTTCACCTGCAACTTCCGTTGCCGAAGGTGGCAGCTACCGATTTGCACCTTCCGCCAATGACGCGGATGGCGACAGCCTCAGCTTCTCCATTGCAAACCGTCCTTCCTGGGCCAGCTTCAACACCTCCACCGGTGTACTGAACGGCGCGCCCGGCATGAATGATGAAGGCACCACCAGCAACATTCAGATCAGTGTTTCAGACGGTTCCGCCTCCGCAGCATTGAGCCCCTTCAGCATTACCGTCAACGGCACCAACCAGGCCCCAACCATCAGCGGTTCACCTGCAACTTCCGTTGCCGAAGGTGGCAGCTACCGATTTGCACCTTCCGCCAGTGACGCGGATGGCGACAGCCTCAGCTTCTCCATTGCAAACCGTCCTTCCTGGGCCAGCTTCAACACCTCCACCGGTGTACTGAGCGGCACACCGAGCATGGATGATGAAGGCACCACCAGCAACATTCGAATCAGTGTCTCTGACGGCTCCGCCTCTGCTTCACTGAGCGCCTTCAACATTACCGTCACCGGCACCAACCAGGCGCCGACCATCAGCGGTTCACCTGCAACCTCCGTTGCCGAAGGCGGCAGCTACCGGTTTGCACCTTCCGCCGATGACGCGGATGGCGACAGCCTCAGCTTCTCCATCGCAAATCGTCCTTCCTGGGCCAGCTTCAACACCTCCACCGGCGTACTGAGCGGCACACCGGGCATGGATGATGAAGGCACCACCAGCAACATTCGAATCAGTGTCTCTGACGGCTCCGCCACAGCTTCATTGAGCGCATTCAGCATCACCGTCTCCGACACCAATCGTGCACCGACCATCAGTGGCACACCGGCCACCAGTCTGGATGAAGGCAGCGCCTACAGTTTCACTCCGACTGCCAGCGATCCCGATGGCGACGCCCTGAGTTTCAGCGTCAGCAATCTGCCCAGCTGGGCCAGCTTCAACTCAAGCACCGGTCAACTGAGCGGCACCCCTGATTCCAACTCAGCAGGCAGCTACTCAAACATCGTGATCACCGTCTCTGACGGCAGCGAGCAGGCAAGCCTGGCGACATTCGCCATCACCGTTGTCGATGTGGCTGAAGAGGGCGGCACCTTCCAGTTCGCCAGCAACGGCTATGATGTGGAAGAAGGCAGCACCGTAACCCTGACCGTTACCCGTAACAACGGTACCGGCGCAGCAAACGTCAACTTCGGAACCTACGGCGTCGAAGCCAGACACTCTCAGGACTACACCGGTTATGTCTGGACAGCCTTGAACTTCCTCGACGGTGAAACCAGTAAGACCATCCGCATCAACACCATGTCTGACTCAACCGATGAAGGTGCAGAGACTTTTGAAGTTCACCTTAACGAGCCAAGCACTGGTTACACTCTGAACGATCCATCCGTCAGTGTTGTCACCATCCATGATGTCGAAGCACCCAACAACGCACCGGTTATCAGCGGCACACCTGATCAGAGCGTGGTAGTCGGCGACGGTTATGTCTTCACACCAACCGCATCCGATGCTGACAACGATACTCTGACCTTCAGTATCAGCAACCTGCCAAGCTGGGCCAGCTTCAACAGCAGCAACGGCACCCTGAGCGGTACACCGGCAGAAGCGGATGAAGGCAGCTACAACAACATCGTGATCAGCGTATCCGATGGCACTGACACGGCATCACTGAGCCCGATGACCCTGGTAGTGGAAGCCTCCCAGACCACACCTACCACTGGTACCATCTCACTCAACTGGGTAGCACCTGCCACCAGAACTGACGGCAGCTCACTGGACCTGAGTGAAATCTCCGGCTACAGACTCTACATGGGAACCAGCAACAGCAACCTCTCACCGGTAGTGGATGTGGATGACTGCACCATCAACAACCATGTAATTGAAAACCTGGAAACCGGTACTTACTACTTCGCGATCACAGCATACGACCTCTCTGGTAATGAAAGTAACCTCTCCAATGTCGTAGCGAAGGACACCATGTAGTAAAGACCAACGCAAAAGGATTTGCACCGACAACCGATTGGTTGGCACTCAGCACCGGGTTACAGAGACACCATCTGTAACCCGGTGCTTCATTTCAGGGCTGCAAAAACTTACACTCCGCGATTCAACCCACCTAAGAATTTTTAAACAGTCTGCGAATAAACGTGAATGGCTATGCAGTTGCAGGTAGATCTGGAGCTGTTAAATCAAGTCGTAAAAAATAACAGGCTATCACTGCAACCCCATGAACCCTGCTCGATAGGATTCTAACGGGTTAATTTCAGTCGGTTTCTCTAGCCTACCGAGAGTTTTAACGTAAAATGATCACCAAACGGAAGATTAAGGTTAGAAAAAGCACCAAGTATAAGCGTACCAAACAGATGAAGAGGGTAACTGCCCTCTCCCCTTACGGGAGAGGGGCCGGTGGAGAGGGGCTTTTATGCTTCTCCTTGACCGATCATAGAGGTGACCTAAATTATGGATTTCAATGAGATACAGCTGGACCCAATATTACGATTCATAGATTTCCCCGGAAATCCAAAAGAGATTACTAGATATCACATAGGTGGCCGTACTCGTTGTATTCGATCAATTATCAGATAAACCAGGATATAAAGTCGCTCTGATCTTCTTCATCTCATGCCGAACACAGACTACGAACTGAAAGAACCGATTTCTGCTTAGTGACCTGAGCGACGCCCTCACATGATCTTTGACGCCAAAACTGAATTCAAAAAATCGTCTCTGAAAAAATCAGATCTATGCACAAGGTTAACGATTCAACAGTATCTACCATTACATGAGGATATTATTTTTCTTGTGATACCGACAAACAACGGATAAGTTGGCTATCCTACAGGTAGGAAGACCTATACCAGGACAGTAACCAATGCCTGAATCGAACCCAACCCAAAATATGGCCATCTTCTGTGACTTTGAGAATGTTGCATTGGGGGTGCGTGATGCCAACTATGCAGCCTTTAATATTCAGAAAGTTCTTGAGCGTTTATTGCTGAAAGGCAATATCGTTGTAAAAAAGGCCTACTGTGATTGGGATCGCTACAAAGAGTTCAAAGCAACCATGCACGAAGCGGCATTCGAATTGATAGAGATTCCCCACGTGCGCCAGTCAGGCAAGAACTCGGCAGACATCCGGATGGTAGTTGACGCCCTGGACCTATGCTACACCAAGCTTCATCTCGACACATTCGTCATTATCAGTGGAGACTCTGACTTCTCCCCACTCGTCAGTAAGTTACGCGAAAACAACAAGGTTGTAATTGGTGTCGGCGTCAAGAACTCCACTTCAGACCTACTTACTGCCAACTGCGATGAGTTTATCTTCTATGACGATCTGGTGAGAGATAGCAAGAAACCCAGCCAAAACCGACGTAAAAGTTCCAGCAAAAAAACCGTTAAAAAGAAAGCCTCAAAGAAGCAACCTAGTGAAGAGGAGCAGAGAAAGCAGGAAGCACTGGACCTGGTTGTCGCCACGGTAGAAGATCTGATTCAGGAACGCGGAGAAAGAGGAAAAGTATGGGGCTCCATGGTCAAGCAAACCTTGAAGCGTCGTAAACCCGGTTTCAGTGAGCGATACCATGGCTTCAGCACCTTCAATGCGCTGCTTGAAGAGGCACAGGAAAGAAATTTAGTGATCTTGGAAGCTGATGAAAAATCCGGTGGCTATATGATCAGGAGCGTCACGTAGTCGGAACACAAAGCAGTAAAAATTGATCTACTGAGGAGTACCGGATATTTCTGTCATAGATCGCCTGAACGAATCAGTATTGACCCATCATCCTCGAAAGACTCGCTCTGAATCAACCTTCTCGCCGCCTCTTGTATAACGGCGCGATGATGAGCGACACATCTGATCGGTGATTCATCCATAACACCAAATTTATCTTCCAATATATTCAACGATACTCTACAGAGTACACGCTCTTTGTTGACATCCGCTGCCACGGTCGCCATTTCTGCCATGCTATTCCATGACTCGTACCCTGGAAAATGAATTACTGTGTCGTCTGTAACGGTTATTTTTTTGCGGCTAAACTGCATGACGAGGCCTGTTTACTGATACCGCATCATCCGATTGCGGCGAAAGCACCTATGAGAAATAATGTTGCACCGGGTTGCAATAGGATAAAGCAATATATTTGCTTTCAAATTTTGTATACCGAATTTGTGTGTGTCTTTACAGTGACATATGGCTTAATCCTTTGCCCTAAGACATCGCAATACAGTGATTATAGTTGAAGTCATGCCGAATAGCTTTTTATTTTTCTGGAAATACGCCTTGGCTTATCGGGAAATCAACCGTCAGACCTCAGTCTCATCCCTTGTTTATACATGCTTTGGTCAAATATTAATCCAGTGGTTGTATAAAATATCCGATTTGCAATTCAGTACTAAGCTATAAATGGTGAACACCCTGTAAGATCCTAGTCCTGCCTGTATCGTCTTATATTCGCTGTTTCCTCACAGTTTCATCCGAGTCGACCTTCATAGTGTTTTTCCAAGATTTGTAGTGAATGACCGCCCTCAAAGGCTGGTAAATTTTAGTTTGTTTGAGCTATTTACAGATGTCTGAAAGGCAAACCGGAACCGTCAAGTGGTTCGACAGCGCAAAAGGTTCTGATTTTATCGAACGTGAAGCAGGAAAAGACCTGTTTTTTTCCGTTCAATCGTTGCTGAAGGTCATCGCGACCTGACAGAGTGTGAAAAGGTTGAATTTTCCGAAACTGCGGGCCAGAAAGGCCCTCAAGCGGAACTGTCGTGCTCATGTAGCCTGTTGTATTAAAGCGAACTCTGCCTTATCAGTGGCAGAGTTCCACATCTCATTTATGATGGCTTGAATCTGTACTGCCACATATAGATCAATGTTCATACATCGACAAAAGGCAAAACACATTGATAATACTCTCAGTGCGCGGCCTACCAGGATCGACTACAGAAGAATTTCTGGCCTCCCGCTTTTCAGAACACGAACGGTTCGTTCCCTCAAGCTAGGGCCTGTTAACACCAATCCAATGCGCCCTGTTGCGCATTGGATTGGTGTTAACAGGCCCTAGTAAAAGATCTCTTTTCCGGTGAGTCCAAGGGCTTTGCGACCCTCGATATGGAAGGTCATGAGGCACGCGCAACTCTCGCAGCACTAAACAACAGCAACCTCAATGGAAGCACGATCCGTGTCGGACCCGATAGAGTAACTAAAGGGCGTAGCGGCAGGCGACGTTAGAATAATGGCGAACAGATTCGTTTACTCTATTGTCCACTTTTTTGCCGCCAGTTGTCTGAAGCCTTTACTTCCTTGCGACCGCTGTTCAGCATCTCCGGTCTGTCGCCGAATCCAGTGACTGGCAAGTGTGCGACCATTGCGGACGGTCAGTAATCGGGATTAATGGCACTCAAATACGGCAATCCTTCTCATGCATTGTGGAATCCCGGACTTTTCATTTGAAAGAGCTGGGGGGGGGGGGGATTTCGGAACCAACAAGTTTTCTTTCAGGCACTTACCAGCATGGTAATTAGGAGTTATACGCCGGAGATGTCTATTGTTCCCGGGGCAACCCTGAAGTCCAATCTTGCTGTACCATACTTGCCCGATGGTGTTTGACGATCTTGGTGACAAAAGGGGAGGTCATGGCGCGTACCAGAGCGCTGTAGTTGAGCTGGAACATCATTTCCGCGCCGACGGATAGGCCGTAGCTGCCAGAGTCCAAGAGGAGGTGGTCACTACTGGCCCCAATGATCTCGGTCCCCACAGGTGATTGCAGGCCGCACGGGTCGATGTCCTGTATGCCAATGGCCAGGATGGTTTGCATGATATGCCCACGGTCTGTAGTGGTTGGCTTCTCTCCGAACGCGTTTTGTCCAATTTCGCCCGTTGGACGTGATGGCTTGACCTTCGATTCGATCACTTCAGCGATGAGGGTGATGGCGTCGGTGTGCAGTCCATCAATTGGTGTACGATGAAGAGGTTCACAACCGAGCAGGATCGATTCGCCCATGCGGAGATCGTTGATCCGCCCGGTGTCTGTTTCACTGAACACCCACTGTATGTTGGCAGAATTCCCGCCCGATACAATGTCTACCGTCAGTCCGAATGTCGCCTCGATAGAGTCTACCAACTTGGACAGCACCGCCATGTTTTGGCTGTCAGGTGACACTCCGCTACGGCACGCGAGATTGGTGCCGATACCTTTGAACACGATGTTGGGCAGGCTGAGGGTCTCACGTACGGTGTCTATCAGGTCATCGGGCATGATACCTTCACGGAGATCGCCCAGCTCAACCATGAGTACGACCCCGTGCCTACGATTTGCCTTCTGCGCTTCGAGCGATAGTTTTCTGATAACCTCAATTTCGGTATTGAGACTTACATCGGCGTGTCTTACGACCCGTTCCGCCTGGCTAAGCATCGGAGAACGGATCATTGTCATCGATGCGGGTACCTGTGCATAACGCATCGCTTCGATATTCTCGATGCGAGAATCGCCGAGGGCACTCACACCCGCCTGCAGAAACACGCCTGCAATCTCCGGTGAGCCGAGTGTTGCCTTCGAGACGCCTGTCACCGAGATGCCACGACTGGCCAGTCGATCAACCAGCGTGCGAGCGTTGTGGTAGATCTTGTCGAGATCGATCTCCAACCGCGGCGCGGGCATCATGCGGCGGCGGGCAGCAGCTTCTCGAGTTTCGGGAACGCGGCAAGCACCATCTCCACCAGGCGCTCGGGTGACCGGGTCAGCGCATCGGTGGCCGGGATGCCGAGCTCTCGCTCGTACTGTGTGATGGCTGCACTGACTTCGTCATCAGTCATGTTCTCGTGGTTGATTGTCAAGCCGATGACCTTGGTATCGGCGAAGGTCTGGAGGAGGTTGATTTCAGAGGCCGGTGTCGGCATCGACATGTTATCGAAGTCACAGCGCTTGCTGCGTCCCGGTGCGTGCTGCAACACAATGCCATTGGGGCAGCTGCCACGGAGGATGAAAGACGAAGAAGAAAAGGCCGGGTGACTCAGCGCACCCTGTCCCTCGATGATGATGACATCGGGATTTTCGATTTCGAATGCTTCGACGATGGTCGCTTCCAGCTCGCCGGCGCAGAATTGTGAAGGGATGGCATCAAGCGCGATGCCGTAACGGGCACCCTGGATCAAACCGGTCTGGCCTGTCCCGATCATCACTGCTTTCAATCCACGCTCGTTGAGGGCCTGGGTCAGGATGGTGGCGGTCGTCCGCTTGCCAATGGCACAGTCGGTGCCGAGAACGGCGATACGTGGGCAGCTGACATTGGCGATAGCACTGCTGAACATGCGCAAATCCTTCTTGTCCCGGGGTTTTCGTACATCCAGGATCTCTACCTGGTTCGCTATACATGCCGCTTCGAATATCGGGTCATCGTTTAAAAATTCATGCAGGCCGTTGACGATACTCATCCCATGGCTCATGGCCTCAAGTATGAGGCTGCGCTCATGTATCGACAGCATGCCAGTGGCTGGCGCCATCCCGAAGATGAAGTAATCGGGCACAGTGCCGGCCTGTGTCAGTGCGCTGGTCAAATCGCGGCAGATGGGAATTTCGTTGGGCTCGTCGTCAAGAACCATGCCGGCATCAAGACCGGCCTGTTCGCTGTCGATGACCGAGAGGATCTGATACCGTTCTGATTGGCGAACAAGCCCGTTGGCGGTCTTGCCATCGATAGCGCCAAAGTTGGCTTCACAATAGACGATTGCAGTGGAGATTGGCTTCTTGACTCCACTGATTTGAGGCTGTACGGAATTCGCCGTTTCGTTTCTGACGACAGGGTTAGGATCAGTTGAGGGCGCGATTGAACGCGCGGAGAGCGGGACTGTGAACATTGTCACTCCTCGAGTTAAGTCTCAGAAGAGGCGACAGGATCGTGCCGACCAGAATTGGCCGAATGTCAACGAGTAGTCCCGACTAAGTTGGGTTTCTGTGGAAGGTATCCACGGGCTGGATTACAAGATCAATTTTAGCACATTAATGATTTAGATAGGGAATAAAAGGTTGAATGTCCGATTTTCTGACAACGCGGTCATTAAGCCGTCCCCGGCTTTGGACTGCTTCGGCTAGGTAGGCGACCTCTGCTCGCAGATCAGGAATGTCCTGAGTTGGCCGAAAACCGCCTATTTCAATGCAACAAATCAATGGCAGCTTTATTCTATAACTCTGCTACCGAACTGTGTAATAGCGTTTATTAAATCCAGAAATAGCTACTAATCACCAGCAATAATGGGAAACCTATGAATTCAGAGCCATTTATCAGACAAATTCACATAGAAGTCTTTGCCATAGCCAGATAGGGCAGCATCAGATATTTATAAGCTCCTAATTCAAAGAAAAAGGCAATCTAGATATTGTTTAGCCACTACGCTAGTTTTTTTGGTAACGTACAACAGTGACAGATTATGCCACTATATAGTCCAATCCAATCTAACACGAATACAATTCGTGACTCTTATTTGCGTTCATTTGCGGACTAAAAACTCAAGACTTTACCGCCAGTACAATCTGATTCCTCAAAGACTTCAGCAGATTCAATCGTTTTTTATCGATCGCCAACCCATGCGGTTTGGCATGATCTGCATAGATCAAACCAACCGCACGTTTATTGACCACAATGGGAAAGATTAAAAAGGAGCCCGCCTTTGAGATCTTTTTATACCAGTCCGGGATGTCTCCCTGTATTTTTTTATCCGTGGCATCGGCTATATAGACATCAACCGAATTTTTCATGGCGCCATGGAAGACATCGACCCGGTACTTGGTGGAGAAGTGAAATGCCCTGGTAAACTCATCGGCTGAGTCGCCGAATCCAAGCCGCCCCACCATCTCACCCTGTTTCGGATTCAGCAACGCCAGGATCACCCGTTTAAAACCGACCGCCCGATACATCGTCTCCAATACGACATTGAAGATTTCAGAGACGCTATGGTCTCCCACAAGCATCCCGGTAACCTCCTGCAGACCGTCCATCAGCAGTGCTTCCGTATCCTCGTCACTGTGCACGGCTTGCTCTACACTCTTTTCATCAAGTGTCTGGGTAGCCTCATCGAGTATCTGTGTATTATCCAAACCATCCTGAGTGATTGTCGCGGTTTTTTCACGCTTTTTTGCACCACCCTTGGCCGGCGTTTCCTGACCATCCTTCAGTTTTTTGACAAAACTGCTCGACACATCGGTTGCAATGGCCTCGGCCAACTCCTGAAAATCCTCAACAGACTGCTTTGTCAGCTTTGCCACTTTCTTACTGCCAAGTTTCAGGCTCTTGGAATATTTTTTAGTCAGGCTATCCAGCGCGGCTTTATCATCAGAGCCGTTCTCGACAATCACCTTCATCGCCTCATCGGCGAACAGGGAAACCAGGCGACGCTTCTCAGTCCGGTTGACCGGTGAGTGATCTCCCTGCCAGGACTTCAGACTGTCGGTTAACGGTTTGGGGAAATTCCACTGCTTGGCTATTTCAATACCGATGGTTTCAAAACTGACCCCAAGCACGGTGTGCTGTACTGAAACGGGTTCCTTTTTCTCAACCTCGATCAACCGTTCAATCTCTTTCGACTCTTCCGGCAGATAGAAGGCAACCAGTACTTTGCCGAGATCACTGAGCAACCCGGTGAGAAAATACTCCTCAGCCTCCTGCTGATCGATCTCATCAGCCACATTCTGTGCCAGTGTGGCGCGAAACAGTGCAGAAGAGACCAGTTCCCGCAGATAGTCAGCCTGTTGTTTATTCTCAATATGATCAAAAAATATCAACGAAGCGGCCAAAGAGCGGATCGCCTGCGTGCCAAGTACCACAACAGCTCTGGAAACGGTTCCAATATGACCGGAGAACCGACCATAGTAGGCCGAGTTGACGACCTTCAATATTTTGTTGGTTAGAGCGAAATCCTTAACGATCACACCAGCCATCTGATTGACGCTGCGATCACTCACATCCGACATGGCATTGATACTGCGAACCGATTGGGACAAAGCGGGGAAGTCACTCTTACGTTTCATCCGCCGCAATAGAAAATCGACTGTACCGCTCACCTCCACATCGGAAGCCGGTTCTGCTTCGGCTGACTTGAAGATCTGTTTGAAGGCATCCCGCATCTCCTGCGCATCGCTGTAGCGCAGTGCCGGATCCTTCTCCAGGGATTTAAGGATAAAACGGTCGAGTTTTTCATCCACTGCGGAGTTGAACTGAGACGGCGGCTTGGGCTCCAGCTTGAGAATGGCATCGATGACGATCTGCTGACTCTGGCCACTGAACACCGGCATTCCGGTCAGCATCTCGTCCAGAATCAATCCCATGGCAAACACATCAGCCTGGGGACCCACTTCTCCGGCCTGGATATATTCGGGTGCCAGATACCTGGGTGTGCCGATCAGCTGTTTGTCGGGGCCTTTGGCCTCAGAGAGCAATCTGGCGATACCGAAGTCCATGATCTTCGGCTGTTTATCTTCACCGATGATGATATTCGACGGTTTCAGATCCCGATGGACGATCCCCGACCGGTGGGCCTGACTCATACCATCCAGCAGACCCTCGAAAATCTTCAACGCCAAAGGGAGCTCCAGTGGGTCACCCTGAATATGATCCGAGAGCAGCTTACCCTGTGCGTATTCGAAGACGAGAAATGGCGTACCCTGATGTTCACCCGCTTCGTAGATCGAAACGATATTGGGATGCTGCAGCTTACTCATGGTGCGCGCTTCATCGCGGAATGCAGCATCCTGTAATACCTTATCGAGCAGCTTTATCGCTACCTGGCGTTCCAACTGGCTGTCATGGCAGAGATAAACGGTACCCTGATTACCGGAGCCCAGCTCTTTGCCCACCTGAAAACGCCCGATCTGTTTCAGCCTCATGCACCAATCCCGGAATCAAATGACCCAATCAAACTCTTCAACCTCTGGAAATCATAGCGGCACAAACCGGAATTTCTTATGGGCTACTCAAAGCTTTTAGCCTTAAATGACACGAATCACCGCAAACAGTCGCGAATTGGTCAGCATCTGCATCGACCACTCTCTATCCGACAGTAATGGAGCTATTGCCCTGCATTCCAAGTGAACAATCTCTTTGACAGTGGAACACGCGCTTGGGCTTATACTCACTTACCGGTCAGCAGGATTTGGAGCTGCTGTTCGAGTGAGACCACATCCAGTGAAGGCGGTCCATTTTGATCATCACCAACATGAATGCCCAGCAGCGAAACTTGTGGCGGCAACTCCCCTAACTGGTCTGCCAGTGCCAGGGCTTCCGATACGCCGAAGCCGTGAGATGATGTGAGTTCATGACACTGTGCCAACGCTTCCCGGCTGATCAGTGACACCTCACCGGCCCTGCCAGCCGATTTCAAGGCATCGATGAGCACCACCTGATCCGCATCCCGCAGGTAGTTCAACAGCCCACTGCCAGGTCGATCCAGCTTGACCAGTTCACAATCTTCCAGCTGACAGCCCTGCAGGTGTTCGATCGCCAGCCAGCCGGCCCGATCCGCACCAAAGGGAGAACCGACACCAATGACCCTGATCATCCGCGATTGACGTTCAGCTTGAGGAAATGGGTTGCGCAGGAGATGCAGGGATCGTAGTTGCGTATCACCTGCTCAGCCCGCAGCCGCAGCTTTTCATCGGTTTGATCCAGGCCGAATTTCTGCAGCGACTGCGCGATGTCCTCTTCAATGCGCCCCTGATTCTGACTGGTTGGCGGTACGATACGCGCATAGCGCACTATGCCGGCATCATCCACGTCATAACGATGCCAGAGGATCCCTCTCGGCGCCTCACTACAGCCAAAGGCATTCCCCTCCACCGCTTCCACCTCCCGGTAAGGGTGTGCCGGACTCTCATAGTCCTGCAGCAAGCGAATTGCCTCGGAGATGGCAAAGTAGAGTTCGATCGCCCGGGCCACGATACTATGGAACATATTGTGGCTGGGGAAACTGATACCGCAGCCTTCCATCAACCTGCGTACCTCTGTCGGCAGCTGATGAAAATTCAGATTCAATCTTGCCAGTGGGCCTGTCAGATAGGGCCGCCCTTCCAGTTCGCAATGCAGAGCGGTTGAATGGGGCGATTGAATCTCCTTGAAGTGGCTGTCGAAATAGCAGATATCGATATCCAGCCCCTGACCGGAAATCAACCTTCCCTGACCAATGGCATACTCATCGGGATCGCTGAGCGCCACACTGATGAAGGATTGATTGTCATCGGGAAAACTCAGATCCGCAGTCCAGCCGATCAGCGCCTCGGCTTCCGGCAGAGCCGCCTGCAGCCGCTTCAACATCGTCTCTACTGCTGAACGATCGGGCGCACGGTAGAAACCACCTACCCTGACTCCCACCGGATGTACTGAGCGACCACCAAACATGGCAATCAGATCATTGCCCAGGGTCTGCAGCTGCAGACCTCGGCGCACCGCCTCGGGGTAGTCTGCCGCCATGGCGATGGCGGATTCGAAACCGAGAAAGTCTGGTGCGGCAAGCAGATGGACATGCAGAGCATGGCTCTGTATCCATTCACCGCAGTACATCACTCTGCGCATCCCCTCTACCCAGGGATCCGGGGTAAAATCCGAGAGACGCTCAAATGCCTGAACGGCACTCATCTGGTAGGCGACCGGACAGATCCCGCAGATCCTCGCCACCATGTCGATCACCTGGTTTCGTTCATAGCCCTCGATAAATTTCTCGAACAGTCGGGGGGGCTCGAAGATACGCAGATTGAGCCGTTCGATCTCACCACCGACAATGTCCAGCTCCAGGGCGCCTTCACCCTCGACACGGGTCAATACCGGTACGTTGATATGGATATCGCGATGCTCAGCCATCGGTATCACCTCGCAGCCCTTCGCTGGCTGTTTTGAATCCGGCTGCACTGTTGGCAATAAAACGGAATCGTCTCAGTACGGCTTGTGCATCCAGACCAAGTTGTTCAAATCGATCGGCTATGGATCGATCATTGAGCTGCTCTGCCGGCCCGTAACAACCGTAGCAACCCCGACCGGCAGCGGGACACAGAGCACCGCAACCGGCCAATGTGACCGGCCCCATACAGGGCTCCCCTTTCGTCACCATCGTACAGATCACCGCTTTACGCTTGCACTCCATGCAGACCGAGTGAACTTCAGGTCGTGGCGCAATCCCTGAGAGCAGGTCCCTCAAAGCGCCGATCACCTGCGCGGAATTGACCGGACACCCCTGAATCTGCAGATCCACTTTGACATGCTTCGAGATGGGATCGGAACTGTTCAGAACTTCGATATTTTCAGGATCGGTATAGATCGATGCCATCCACTCATGACGGTTGGCAAAGTTGGCCAACGCCTGCAAACCCCCACTGGTGGCGCAGGCCCCGATACTCACCAGCAGCTTACTGTTTTGTCTGACCTGTTGAATCCGTTCAATATCCTCCGGGGTGGAGACACTCCCTTCAACCAGTGAGATATCCACCGGTTGATCGGGTGAATTCGGGCCGGCTTCAGCAAAATGGACGATATCCACCAGCCCGGGTAACGCCAGTAGAGGTTCGCCAAGATTCAGTAGCGCCAACTGGCAGCCATCGCAGGAACTGAATTTGTGTACGGCAAGTTTCGGTTTATCTGTGGCCATAATAGTTGCCCAGCTCTATGGGTTGCTCAATACAGCGGATAGGGTTCATGCCATTGAGGGATCAAAAGCCTTTCGCTCCCATTAAATCTGCCAGTTCGGAGTAACAGAACACCGGCCCATCCCGACAGACATATTTGGCCCCGATCTGGCAGTGGCCACACTGTCCGATGCCGCACTGCATATTGCGCTCCATACTGAACCAGATCTGGTGGTCGGCAATCCCAAGATCCCGCAGATTGGCGATGGCTGCCAACATCATCACTTCCGGCCCGCATAACATCGCAAGGGTGCGCCCATGGCGCAGATTGAGCTGCCCGATCAGTTCGGTAACCATCCCCTGCTGGCCATGCCACTCACGGGTTACCACGTCGGCTGCCAGCAGCACATTGACATCAGGCTCCCTGGCCCAGGCGTCATACTGCTCCCGCCAAATCAGATCATTGGAGTGTTTGACCCCTTGCAGGATGTGCAGATGACCAAACTGATTGCGTCGTTTCATCAGATAGCGAATCACTGATACCAATGGCGCACAACCCAGACCACCGGTCACCAGCAACACATCGCGTCCCGCCGCATCCGCTACCGGCCAGCCTCTGCCGAACGGTCCGCGAATCCCCACCCGGTCTCCCGGCTGCAGTTTCGACATCGCCTCGGAAACCCGGCCAACCACCCGTATGGTATGGTCGAAATAGTGGCTGTCCTTAGGATCATTGACGATCGAAATCGGTATCTCACCGGCGGCGAAATGGGTCACCATGTTGAACTGCCCGGGAGAGAACTCAAACACCTCCTGGGCGGCCGCATCCTCAAACCTCAATCTGAGGGTAAAGATGGTTGGCGACTCCTGAATGCGCTCATCGATAATTGCAGTACGGGGCAGATGCAGATCACTCATCGAGACTCCCCTCCCACAGAATGGTGTCGGTCTCCTCGGTGAGATCGATTCCCACCGGACACCAGGTGATACATCGACCGCAACCGGTACATCCAATACGCCCTTGCTGCTCCTGCCACCCCGCCAACTTATGGGTCAACCACTGACGGTAACGGCTGAGGATATTTCCACGCACCTTGAAACCGCCCATACTGCTGTGACTGGCGCTGAAGCAGGAGTCCCACTGACGAACATTTTGTGCGGACAATCCATCCAATGACACTTCATGCTGGGTGTCGTAACAGAAACAGGTGGGACAGACAGCCGTACAGTTGCCACACCCCAGACAGCGATCAGCCACCTGCTGCCACTGGACATGTTCAAGCCGCTGATAGAGACGCATCAGCTCTTCAGGTTTCGCCAGTTTTCGCTGCTGTTGACGCGCCGCCTGATCTGTCTGATATTCCATTTGCTCAAGCTGTTGAGATTCTGCCGTGGCCAAATCGATCCGCTGCAGAACAGCCTCACCCTGATCACTTCCGCACCAGACCAGAAATCCATCATCAAGTTCTGATAATCCAATATCGACTGCCTGATTGACGCTCGGCCCATCACCGGTTGAGACACAGAAACAACTCTCCGCTGAGTGGGCGCAATCGATGCCGATCAACAATAACTGCTCCCGTCGCTGCCGATAGTGGGGATCGGCACCACCGGCATGCAGAAAGTGTTGATCCTGAATCGCCAGTGCCGACAGGTCACAGCCTCTCACCCCTAACACAGCAGTCGGTTTCACATCGGGTAGGCGGGTTGTGAATCTCAATGGGTCCTTCTGTTCAACCCAGAGTACTTCGTGGGGGGCGAAACAGAACGGTTTAAGACCTTGCGGTCCGTGATTCCAATCAAACAACCGTTCACCGGCACCCTGTTGTAGCCGATAACGACCAGGTTGCTGTTCATTGGTCATCCCCTTTGCCAGTTGATTGACATTGGAGATCTCCATTAACTGAATTGCCCCATCCTTCACAACAGGTCCCAACAGCTGATAACCGGATTGCACAATCCCATCCAACAATCTCTGAAAATCGGATCGGGGCAAAAAGCCAGGTTGTCGTTCAATCTTAGCGCTCTGTTGCACTTTAACAGCCTCACATTCGCGGTGCTGATCACTCAGTTCGACCGCATAATATTGTTCGGCGCCCGGTAACCTCTGATAGACAGATTATCTTTCAAGGCCGGTAAGAAACTCTTCCCGTGATTAAAGATAAGCCCCTTATGAACGACAGTGAGATAGCTGAAAAAGTCATCGGCCTCACTGTGGCCATCCATACCTGCAGAGATCACCCTATCCACACATGGCCTCAATCCCTTTCCAACTCCATTAACAGTAGCGGATCAGGACACCTCCCAATTCACTCAGGGGATTTGTTTGAGGAGCACATGGAATCAGGCTCAGTAGTCATACCCTCAAAAAAGCGAATATCGCTATCTAAAAAACTAGCATAAAACCGGGCAGACAATAGCCATCCATGACTATTTTTTTACACTTCCTCCAACTCGCTCCTCAATTGTGTTTTATTCTGGCGCATAACCACAAACTGTCTACGGCTTTTGTTGCTTAAAATCGTGGATTATTGTCAATAATCTTTAACTGAACAGCAGCATAGAGAAGCTTGAATCCCCATCTCATACTGATAATTCTGAATCACCAAAGGTTCTCTCCGGTAACTGCTATTGATCAATGCATTACTGATCGATCGATGAGAGCATTGATTGGATATGGCTGATGGTATGTATGAAGATAACCGACCATATGCAAGCCAGTTAACAACATGACTAGGGAAGCAAGGATATGTCCGACAAGATGGTTACCATAGATGGCAACGAGGCCGCTGCACATATTGCCCACATGACCAACGAGGTCATCGCCATCTACCCGATCACCCCGGCCTCTCCCATGGGTGAATGGTCGGATGAGTGGTCTGCAAAGGGGGTCCGGAACATCTGGGGCAGCATACCGGATGTCATTGAGATGCAGAGCGAGGCCGGTGCTGCCGGAGCCGTCCACGGAGCACTGCAGGCCGGCTCCCTCTCCACCTCGTTTACCGCCTCCCAGGGATTGCTGCTGATGATCCCCAACATGTTCAAGATTGCCGGTGAGCTGACCCCGACCGTACTGCATGTCTCGGCACGTTCACTGGCAGCCCAGGCGCTCTCCATATTTGGCGACCACAGCGACGTGATGGCCTGTCGCAGCACCGGATACGCCATGCTCTGTTCCGCCAGCGTTCAAGAGGTTGCCGACTTTGCACTGATCGCTCAGGCGGCTACGCTGGAGACCCGTATCCCGTTTCTGCATTTTTTCGACGGCTTCAGAACCTCACATGAACTCAACAAGATCGCCCTGCCGGATCCGTCGGTGATCAAGGCGATGATCGATAACGAACTGGTCGAGGCGCATCGCGCCAGATCCCTCTCACCAGACCATCCGGTGATTCGCGGCACCTCACAAAATCCCGATGTCTACTTTCAGGGACGTGAAACCGTCAACCCCTACTACAACCAGGCCGGGGAGAAACTGCAGGCAGCGATGGCCCGTTTCGGCGCCCTGACCGGCAGACATTATGAGCTGTTCGAATACTATGGCGCAGCACAACCGGAACGGCTGATCATCCTGATGGGTTCAGGCATAGGCGCCGCTGAAATCTGTATCGATCACCTCTCCGCAGAGGGGGAAAGGATCGGCATGATCAAAGCACGGCTGTTTCGCCCCTTTGCTGCAGACCAGCTGTTGAAAGCCATACCGGAGAGTGTACAGAAGATTGCCGTACTCGATCGAACCAAAGAACCCGGCGCGGATGGCGAGCCCCTCTACAAGGATGTGCTGGGCGCTTTTGCCCAGGCCTACAGCCAGGGGCAGCGTGCAACCCTGCCACGGATCGTTGGAGGTCGATACGGACTCTCATCGAAAGAGTTTACCCCAGCCATGGTCAAGGGCATTTTTGATGAGTTGAGCCAGGAGCAGCCGAAGAACGGTTTCACGGTGGGAATTATGGATGACGTCACCCATACCAGCCTGCCCTGGGACGCGGATTTCCGCCCTTTTGCCAATGCGGATGTCAGCGCCTGTGTCTTCTATGGTCTGGGTGCGGACGGCACAGTTTCAGCCAACAAGAATTCGATCAAGATCATCGGCGAGCAGACCGACAACTACACCCAGGGTTACTTTCAATATGACTCGAAAAAGTCGGGGGCAGTCACCGTCTCCCATCTTCGCTTCGGTGCAAAGCCGATCAACGCCACCTACCTGATCGGTGACAACGAAGCCGGTTTTGTCGCCTGTCATCAGCCGATCTTTCTCGGCCGCTACGAAATGCTGGAGAAAGCCGCTCCCGGCGCCACTTTTCTGCTCAACAGCCAGGCGGATCCAGACCAGGTGTGGCAGACCCTGCCACCCCAAATGCAAAAACAGATGATCGAAAAGCAACTCAGCTTTTATGTCATCGATGCCTATAAGATCGCCGCCGAAACCGGCATGGGACGACGCATCAACACCATCATGCAGACCTGCTTCTTCTCCATATCCGGACTGCTGGAGAGCGACAGGGCCATCGATCTGATCAAAGCGGCCGTGAAAAAGAGTTACGGCCGCAAAGGGGCGCGCCTGCTGCAACGGAATTTCGATGCCATCGATACAGCACTGGCCGGTCTGCACAAGGTTGATCTACCCGACGTGGAGATCCCTGAGGTTCCCAGGCAGCCAATCGTGCCCGCGGATGCACCGGAGTTCGTACAACAGGTCACAGCACCGATCATCGCCGGCCAGGGTGACAGCATACCGGTCAGCCTGATGCCGGCCGACGGGACCTGGCCCCTCGGCACCACCGCCTATGAAAAGCGCAACATCGCCCTGCAGCTTCCCAAGTGGGAGATGGACCTCTGCACCCACTGCGGCAAATGTCCCCTGGTCTGTCCCCATGCGGCGATTCGCTCCAAACTCTTCCCGGCCTCCCTGACCGACATGGGACCGGAGAGTTTTCTGCATACCCAGGTCAAAGGTGGACGGGATTTTGCCCCGGATACCCACATCAGCTATCAGGTAGCCCCGGACGACTGCACCGGTTGCGGACTCTGCGTCGAGATCTGCCCGATCCGGGACAAACAGAATCCCCAGCGCAAGGCGCTGAATATGGTGGACGACCCGGCCTACCACGAACAGGAGCGGATCAACTGGGAGTTCTTTGTCGGTCTGCCGGAACATGACCGCACCCAACTGAAACAGACAACCCTGAAAGGGGCAATGGTCATGCAACCCCTGTTCGAGTTCTCCGGAGCCTGTGTCGGTTGTGGAGAAACCCCCTATATCAAACTGGCCACCCAGCTGTTCGGTGATCGTATGCTGATTGCCAACGCCACCGGCTGCTCCTCGATCTATGGTGGCAACCTGCCAACCACCCCCTACACCACCAACCCGGAAGGCAGGGGGCCTACCTGGTCAAACTCCCTGTTCGAGGACAATGCGGAGTTCGGTCTGGGGATGCGCATCGCCATCGATAAGCAGAATGACCATGCCAAAGCCTTACTGCAACATCTACGCAAGGATCTCGATCAGCAGCTCGTGGAACAGCTGCTGAATACCCAACAACAGAGTGAAGCGGAGATATTTGAACAGCGGGAACGGATCGAGACCCTGAAACAGGCCTGCCAGCAGATCGACGATCCCCAGGCACAGAGTCTGATCTCAGTGGCAGACAGCCTGGCGCGAAAAAGTGTCTGGCTGGTGGGGGGAGATGGCTGGGCCTACGATATCGGCTACGGCGGTGTGGATCACGTACTGGCCTCCGGCCGCAACGTCAATATCCTGTTGCTCGATACAGAGACCTACTCCAACACCGGTGGCCAGACCTCCAAGGCGACTCCCCTCGGTGCGGTGGCCAAATTCTCAGCGGCCGGCAAACCGACCAACAAGAAGGATATCGCCATGATGGCCATGGCCTACGGCAATGTCTATGTGGCCCAGGTAGCGTTTGGCGCCAAGGATGTGCAGACTTTGCGGGCCTTTCTGGAAGCGGAAGCCTATCCCGGCCCCTCGCTGCTGATCTGTTACTCCCCCTGCATAGCCCATGGGGTGGACCTCTCCAACAATATCCGTCAACAGGAGCTGGCGGTGGACTCAGGGCACTGGCCCCTGTTCCGCTATGATCCCCGCCGCAGCGACAAAGGGGAAAATCCGTTGAAAATGGACTCCAAGGAGCCCTCGATTCCCTATCGTGATTTCGCCAGCAGTGAAACCCGCTTCAGTGTACTGCAGCGTACCCACCCGGAAGCCTCAGAAAAGTTTCTGCGTCAGGCACAACAGCAGATCAAGAGCCGATATCGGCTCTATGAACAGTTGGCGCAACTGGCGATGCAAAAAGCCGAAGGCTGAATTACAGTGGTTGCGACAGACTCAGCACAACATCAAGGGTGATGCACGAATCCTGGCAAGCAATCCGTTCGGGGCAACGATGCTAAATAATCGTTGTAAAACACTCAACCATGTCCGGGGCCGTTGATCCGGCAGAGCGCTCAAATCACTCTCGGCGCAGCGCTTCAACCGGTAGAAAATCTGCTGCACGACGTGCGGGATAGTAACCGGAGGCCAGGCCCACCAGAACAGATACGATCAATCCGGTCAGCACACCGCTCAAGGTCGGCATCAATGGAAATCCGGTCAGCAGATCGAGGCTCCCTCCGAGCAATAGACCAAACAACAAACCGGCGATACCCCCTAGCAGACTGATCAATACCGCCTCGGCCAGAAACTGAAACAGAATATGGCGACGATTCGCACCGAGCGCCATACGCACACCGATCTCACGGATTCGTTCGACCACCGCGGTACTCATGATCCCCGCCACACCAATGCCGCCCACCAGCAGTGCGGTGGAAGCCGCTACCACACCCATCGCAGTGATTCCTCCCAATATCCGGTCCACGGTTTTCAGATAGGAGGCCAGGGTGATCTTGGTGTATTGGTAGCTGCCCCGGTAGCGCCTCTGCAGCGTCAGTTTCAATTGATCTGCCGCCTGTTCCGCCTTGGCGATGGAGACAGCTTCCGCCTGCAGATAACTGACCTGCTGATTGCCATTCATCTGTTGTACCAGGGTATAGGGCAGCAGGATTCTGTTGTTGGCATCCTCACCTCCATCAGAGCCAATGCTTGCGAGCAAGTCCCGGCTCTTATATTCCAACACCCCGATCACCTGATATCGACGTCCACCGATGCGTAGATCCCGGCCGATTGGATTATCCGATTGGGGATAGAGATCCTGACTCACTGTTTCACCGATCAGCACCACCGGACGACGACCTTTAATATCCGCCGGTCGAAATCCCCGTCCCATGGTCAGCCGGTCGTTATTGATCCCGGTATAGTTGGCATCCACACCTTTCAGCTGGGCACTGCTGTAGCGATTGCCGTTTTGTACCATTGGACGATTGTCGGCGAGCAACACCGGGCTCAACCGCTTCACAGCGGGGCAACAGGCCCCTTTCAACAGACTCAGATCGCGGCTATCGATCCCGGAGCTGTCCCTGATCCGCGACTGGGGATTTTTATCCTGGTAATCCCGAAACACCCAGAGTGATCGTAAACCGAAAGTCTCCAGCTCTTTCAATACAAACTGTTTACCTCCACTGCTCACTGCGCTGACGGTCATCACCGCAGCGATGCCAATGGCGATGCCCAAAACACTGAGCAGTGATCTCAAGCGATTCTGCCACAGCGCGATCACCGCCTCTCGGGTCAGCTCGATAAACACCCGCAGTCGGTTCATATCACCACACCGTCATGCAACATGATCACCCGTTCCGCCCGCTCACCGATCACTGGATCATGGGTCACCATCACCAGTGTATGACCTTCGTTATGCAGCTCATTGAAGAGCTGTAAAACCTGATCTCCGTTGCGGCTGTCCAACGCACCGGTCGGCTCATCCGCAATCAGCAGGCTGGGGCGATTGACCAGTGCCCGGGCTATGGCGACCCGCTGCTGCTGACCGCCGGAGAGCTGGTTTGGCTGATGCGAGGCCCGGTCCATCATACCGACTCGGTGCAGGGCCTGTGTGGCGAGATCCAAACGTTGATTCCGGGCAACACCTTGGTAGAGCAGAGGCAGCGCCACATTCTCCAGCGCACTCCGGTTGGCGATCAGATTGAAGGATTGAAATACAAAACCGATGGTCTCTCCCCGCAACTTGGCCAAGCGGGAAAACTGAGCACCCGATACCCTTTCCCCGTTTAGCCGGTAGTCGCCACGGTCCGCCAGATCGAGACAACCGATGATATTCATCAGGGTACTCTTACCCGATCCGGAGGGCCCCATAATGGCGACAAATTCACCCGCTGAAATATTCAAGTCGATGCCACGGATAACGGGCAGCTCACTGCCACCCCGCCAATAGGACTTATGGATCGCCTGCATCTGGATCATTGCTCCGCTCTCTCCTGCACAGAAATCCCGGATTCGAGCTTGGCGGACTCAAGCAGCACCACTTTGTCCCCTTCCAGGATGCCGGACAGCAACTCCACATGACTATCCCCCTGCAGGCCTACAGCCACCTCCCGGTAACTTAAAAGACCCGATTCGATCACTCCAACCTGGAACCTCTCCTCATCCTCTTTCAGTGCCGTAAAAGGAAGCTTCAACACGCCCTCACGCTGCGTCACCAGAATCTCCAGATCCACCTGCTGACCCAACAGCAGTGCCGGCGCAGCCTCACCCGGATCCAAACGCACTTTGAAGGTGTTGAGTCGACGCTCCTGCTGCTGTTCCACATTGGGTCCGATCCAGCTCACTTCCGAGCGCCAGTCTTGTCCGGGAAAAGCATCGGATTTCAACTCAATCGGCTGACCGAGCTTGATGCGTCCACTGTCCACCGCATCCACATGGGCCTCGATCTGCCAACCGTCCAGGGCCACCAGGGAGAAAAGCGGGGTGCCGGCCTCAACCCACTGTCCTATCTCGGTGGATTTTTTCACCAACACCGCATCGAACGGCGCACGGATCACCTGCCACTCCTGTGCCACCTCCGCCAGCAGCAACTCCGCCTTGGCCACCTGCCAGACTGCCGTGGCGGCTTGCCACTCAAGCTTCGCATCCTCCATTTGCTCCTCGGTCACAGCACCCTTGGAAACCAGTTTATTCAGTCGCTGGTAACGCAGTTTCGCCTCTTTACGTAAAACCGCATGCTGCTGCACAAACGCCTCCGCCCTTTGACGATTGGCCGCAGCGGCACGATTGTCCATCTTCGCCAATATCTGCCCGGCACTGACCCGATCGCCGACGCCAGCTTCGACGACGATCACCTGACCATCCACCAATGCGGTCAATTCCACACGGCGATCGTTGATCACCTCGCCGGTTACCCGGATCACCAGTGACAGATCACCCCGCTCGACCTCAACGGTTTCGACCTGTCTGGGCTGATCCCAGATCCCGGAGACAAACAGACCCAGTGGAAGCAGAACAATCAACAACCCGATTGCCAGCGATTTCAGTTGCATGAAGAGTCAGCCTAAAAACCGTAGACCGCACCGATAAAAGCGCCCGCCAGATTGCGCCCATCGACGATCGGACTGTCACTGATGCCATCCCCCAGGCGACCGATGCCGGCACCACCGATCAAACGTATCCGTTTCGACCAGGCATATTCGGCCTGGATGCCCAGGAATGGTGTCATGGTTGACTTGGCCTCATAGCTTTCCAGCCCGCCACCAGTCTCATCGTCATCCACACCAAAGTAGTAGTCGCTCAGTTTACTGCTCTGCCAACTGACACCAAATTCAGGTCTGAACGACCAATCCCCCTGCTTCAGGGGATAGGCGTAACTGACTATCAGCTCCTGACCTTTCGAACGATTGCTGACATCGGTCAGCAGTTGCCCGTTGAGCTCACCGAGATCACTGCCCCAGAGAAGATCGATCCCAACATCGAACCCAGGCTTGCGTTCATCCAACCCTTCCAGCTCGTCGTTATCATCCGGATCAATCCCCATGGCGCGAATCCGCCCGACCAGATCGAGTTTAAAGTTATCCTGTTTAACCAGGCTGTAACCCAAGCCGCCGAAATTTGTAGTGCCATTGAAGAAAGAGAGCCCGGGATTACCCAGATTGGCATGGAAGCGCTCGCCCCGATAGGCAATCACCGGCATGGCTGCAAGATAGTTGTCTTCACCGATGATCGGATTGCGACCACCTCCCAGGTTGAGACCCACCGACCACTCACCCGCTGCAACGAAGCCGGGTAGCAGTGTGAACCCAAAGACAATGATCCATGGTGCAGCCAGTTTGGATCCATGAAAACCAGACAGATTGATTGGCATGATGATGCTCCCTGTAGTTTTACTAACATCATCAGGTTAAGAAAAAGGCTTGTTAATGTCTGTGGTGATATTGTTTGGATATGTATCCTTCTGTAACAATCGTCACGACACCACTGGATCTGCTAATACCAATCCATAAGTCGACCTGATCATCGATTGATCAACCCATATGAAATGGAACACTCTCACAACAGCGGCAGACCGATGGATACCATAGAGTACAAACAGAGCATACAGACCACCTTTGACAAAGTCTCAAGCCGATATGACCAAAACAGTTTCTTTGGCATCTCCGCAAAAAGATTGGCAGCGCTGTTGCCTGCGGCGGATGAGCTGCATGTGCTGGATATATCAACAGGGACCGGCAGCGTGGCGATTGAAATCGCAACCAGGCATAGGGATGCACGTATCGAAGCCATCGACCTCTCCCGGGAGATGTTGGATATTGCGGCAACAAAAGCTGAACAGATGAAGATCCCAAATATCCGCTTCAGTCAATCCGATGTGGATAACCTGACCTATTCAGCGGAGACATTCGATGTGGTTACCTGCGGTTACGCCATGTTTTTCTATCCCGACATGGAGGCCACATACCGGACGATATGCAGAACCCTCAAACCGGGTGGCCAGTTGATCTGCTCCTCATTTACACAAGCGGCCTTCAACCCATACGCCGAACTGTTTTTGAATCGTCTCAAGTCAGACTATGAGCTGTCACTTCCAGCGCAGATAAAGGATCGCCTCAAAAGCTCTCAAAAGTGGCAGGCACTGGTGGAAACCTGTGCTTACGATCGCCTGGAGATTGTTGAGTATCCGATTCGCTATCCCATATCAGTTGATGATTGGTGGGGCCTGCTCAATAGCGCAGCTTACAGATCGATGCTCGATCAACTGCAACCCGATCAACTGGCCGCATTCAAACGCGATCATACCGCTGAAGTTGCCGAGATCTCCAATAACGGAACTGTAGAGCTCAATGCGGACACACTGTTTTGCAAAGTAACACTTTGAATCGGATTATACAGTCCCATCCGTTTGGAATTATTTTAAACATAAATAGGTCCAACTTTCGTCTACTGACCATCCTATCGAGTAACCCTTATGAACATCCGACCAGTAGAGTCAACTGATTTAACAGACTGGGTCAACATGAGAAGTGAACTCTGGCCAAAGCATCAGACTCATCATCCCGCAGAACTCGCAGACTACTTTTCCGGTAGATCCATCGACATTGTTGAAACCTTCGTGGTTGAAATTGCCGCAAATAAATTGGTCGGTTTTATCGAGCTCAATATTCGGAATTTTGCCGAGGGTAGCCGTTCGTCCAGGATCCCTTACATAGAAGCCTGGTTTGTCAAACCCGAGCATCGTGGCAAAGGTTATGGTCAAGCGCTGATACGACAAGCTGAGTCCTGGGCGATGAAGGAAGGGTTCGAGGAGATCGCCAGCGATACAGAGCTGCATAACCACAAAAGTATCGCGCTACACAAACAGCTCGGCTTCATTGAAACCGAGAGGATCGTCTGTTTTCTGAAGTCACTTAAACAAACCTGACAGTTAAGCGATCATCTCAAATCGAGTGAGCTGAATATTGTTTATGCTCCGCTAAAAATGCGAGGAAAAAACCCCTCAACGCTGGTAACATCAAGCCCGATGAGATTCAGCCAAGCTGTTTTCAACCGTGCCACACCGGCGAGGCTGTGACAGAGTTCGATTTTTCAGCTTGTATTGACTTAACAGTGGCCCAATCCAGATCAATCTTAAGCATCCCTTAAAAATGCTTTGATCTACTTGCCAGAAGAGAATTGGTTCACTAATCCATAACAACGTAAACCAGATACATTTATTGCATTCGATCTAGGGCCTGTGAAAAAAACAACAGTTCGGAATGAAATCCATAAAAACACCGAACCAGAGCAAGACCAACCTGTGACAAATCTGCAGATTTTCAGTGTGCAAACAGAGTGCCACACTGCTTTGTAACGGAGTGATAAACGAATGAGTGACACCGATCCAACATATCGCCGCTATAGCGACGGCGACAACGAACCCTACGACTGGAATAGCGATGTAATCAACCAAGGCGAGTCCTACCTCTGCCCGACCTATATCCAGCGCACCCCGCCATGCCAGAACGCCTGCCCATCGGGCCATGACATTCGAGGCTGGCTATCGATCGTACGCGGCCTGGACAAACCTCAAGCTGACAAGCCCTGGCAGCAATACGCATTCGAACGCATGACCCAGGCCAATCCCTTCCCCTCAATCATGGGTAGGGTATGCCCTGCTCCCTGCCAGGGTGGGTGTAACCGTAACAGTCTTGATGGTTTTGTCGGCATCAACTCCATTGAGCAGTATATCGGTGACTGGGCGAGGGAAAACAATCTCGCTTTTGACAAACCTGAAGCAGAATCGGGTAAGCGGGTGGCCATCATCGGAGGTGGCCCTGCCGGATTGGCCGCCGCCCTGTTCCTTCGCCGCCTGGGCCACAACTCAACCATCTTCGAAGCCCATGATGCGCTGGGTGGTCAGATGGTATTCGGTATTCCCGGCTACCGTATACCGCGTGATGTACTGGAAGATGAGATCCAGCGCATCCTCGACCTGGGCGGTATCGAAGTACAACTCAACACTCGGGTCGGTGACAATGTAAAGGTCGAAACCCTGGAGCATGACTACGATGCCATCTTCTGGAGCGTCGGCACGGTTATCGGGAAACTGCTGCGTGTCGAAGGCGGCGAGGCCCCCAACTGTATCGACGGCATGACCTTCCTCAGGTCCTTCAACGATGGCTCCCTGAAATACCTCGATGGTCGTATCCTGGTGATCGGTGGCGGTGATACCGCCATGGATGTGGCGGCTGTTGCGAAACGCATCGGAGAGGTGGCCGAACTCGACCATCCCGAACGCCCGGAGGCGGTGTTCGATGGATCCGGTTCTCAACCGGAAGATCGGGCAGCATTACGCACCGACTCCGACTGCTGGCTGGTCTATCGCCGCCCGATCGAAAAGGCTCCCTGTACCAAGCATGAGTTGGAAGCCTGTATCACTGAGGGGGTAGAGATCCACGACAGCCTGGCTCCCCTTGAGGTGATATTGGATGAGCAGGGCCGCGCCTCTGCCCTGAAGGTCCAGCCGGTGGATTGGTCGAGCGGCAAAATGGAACCGAACGGAGAACCCTTCGAGATCGAGTGCGCCCTGATCGTCGCCGCCACCGGTCAGACCGGTGACTACGACGGCATCGACGGTATCGCCAACGAGTGGAACCAGATTGATGCGGATCGAACCATGCAGGTGAAAGGTAAACAGGGTCACTTCGTTGCCGGTGACGCCATCGATCCCCACCTGCTGACCACCGCAATTGGTCAGGCCTCGGTGGCCGTCCAGGGAATCGATAAATATCTCAGTGGTGTGTCGCTTGATGACCGACCCAAGGTGGAGGGTCACCACTTCGATCTGCTGCAGGAGCTGGATGAAAAATCCCTATCACCGGATGAGTACAACCATGGATCGACCTGGGGCACCAGCAGCGCCAAATGGTCTGTACACAATTTCGAGAACCGGGCCGAAGCAGACGTAATCAATACCAATGCCCTCTACACCGGTCACTTTGACTACGAGAAAGTCAACGCTCGGGAAGAGATCGACATCAACGTTAGCAACGTATTGGGCAGCATGATCGAGCGCTTCAACGGCCTGACCCAGGATTCAGCGGTCAGCGAAGCCAAACGTTGCATGAGTTGCGGATTCTGCTTCGAATGCGACAACTGTGTCATCTACTGTCCCCAGGATGCGGTCACCCGGGTGAAAAAGGATCAGCGTGTCATGGGCCGCTATGTGGAGACCGACTACGCCAAGTGCGTCGGTTGCCATATCTGCAAGGAGGTCTGCCCCACCGGTTACATTGAGATGGGGCTGGGGCAGTACTGAATCGGACACTGTTTGAACCGACGACCTATCCGTTCATTTTTAATCGACCCAGACCCGGCTCGCGCCGGGTCTGGGTCGTCAAATCTTGTTCCCGCCCCTGATGCGGATTGGAGAGATGATTCCACTCAGGAGCCTGAGGCCAGTTAACACCAATCCAATAGGCCCTAGGATACCGGCCAGCTGATTATAAAGCGGGCGCCACCACTGGCCGCGTCTTCAACCCATGCCTGTCCACCATGCCACCGGGCAATCTGCTGCACGATGGCCAGACCGAGCCCCACACCGCCAGACTCCCGGTCGCGTGCCGTATCCAGTCGGGCAAAGGGTTCAAAGATCCGATGGCGCTCTTTTTCAGGTACGCCGCTACCATCATCCTCAACCATAATAGTCGCCATTCCCTGCTGACAGTCGGCCGATACGATCAGACGCTGTCGCGCATGACGCTGTCCGTTTCTCAGTAGATTCTTGACCGCCCTGCCCATCAGCTTTGAATCAACAGTCACCTGCAGCTGACTGTCCTGTGACTCAGTGACCAGTTCAGGTTTTACACCGTCATAGTCATCCTCAGTCTCGATCAGCAACGCCTGCAACCAGTCCTGCAAATAGACCGTATCCATCACCAGCTCCGGGCGCTCCCGATCGAGCCGTGAATAACTCAGGGATTCACTGACCAACTCTTCCAGTTCCAGGATATCTTTACGCATCGCGGTGATGTGACGTTTTCTGTCCTCCTCACCCAGCGGGTCTTCCAGCATATCGATGCGGAAGCGCAAACGGGCAATCGGGGTACGCAGCTCGTGGGAGACAGCACCGGTCAAATCCCGATGGGATTGAATCAACTTTTGAATCCGTCGGGCCATGCCATTGAAAGTCTCCGCCAGCGTTTTCAAGGCAGCGCCGTTACTCACAATCAGACGGGTATTCAGATCACCGGCACCCAGTCGCGTCACGCCTTGATCGAATCGACTCAACTCCCGCCAAACGGGACGAACCCAGAGATAGACCGCCAGGGCAACCAACAGGGCAAACAGTATCAGCAGAATGGTATTGAAATTGCGCAACACAAAGGGGGCTTCATAGGGGCCGGCTCGGAACACCAGCTCGGAGCCATGCACTCTTGCATAGTAGGTATCCCGGCTCTCCTCAAAGCCAAGCACCACAACTTTCCCCGCCTTGATATCAGCAAGACGATCCGCAGGCAGTGAGGGATCATCCAGCGGCAGCAGTTTCAATGGCATTTTAAAGCGCTTCCCCAGCGTCTGCAGAATCTGCGGCCACTCCTCCCTATCCCGTTGCAAAAACAGTTCACCGATCAGCTGGACAATGCCTTCAACCTCCTCAACCTCCCGCTGCTCCCGACTCTTGCCCAGGGCCAGCATAAGATAACGATCCGAGTCGGGTATCTGTTTATAGAAGCGGGTCAGATCATCATCGTCGGTAAAAACAAACTTTCCCAGCGCCAGCGCGGAGAGTTCATCATCATCAAGGGGCAACTGGTCATATGCCATCAACGCCAGGCCGCTTTTGAAATTGGCTTTCAACGCATTGACGGTCTGCGGCCATTCACTCTGCGGTTGGCTCAACAGGCGATCCTCGACCAGACCGAACACACCGAACATCGAGCGCTCATAATAGTCCCGAATGGTGCCTTTCAGCGCCATTTCCGGTAACCAGACGATGCCCAGCACGAACAGGGCTCCGGTAATGAACAGAATGCCGTAGAGGGTAATAAAAAGGCGCGCCATGCTCAGTCCCAGGCGTCCGGTACAAACAGATAGCCCCGTCCACGCACCGTCTTGATGCGATAGGGGCGGTGGGCATTGTCGTTGAGCTTTCTTCTCAACCTGGAGATCCCGATATCCACCGACCGGTCTAGGCCGTCGTAGGCAAAGCCACGCAGTGTTTTCAAGGCGCTGTCCCGATCCACCACCTGACCTGCGGTAGAGGCCAGCAGCCACAGCAGGTCGAACTCACCGGTGGAGAGCTCAATGGTCTCGTCATTCAGTGACAGGGTCCTGCCTCGTGCATCGATCTGCAACTTGCCGAAAGCGAGTTGATCCCCCTGGACATCCTGCGCCGTGGTACCGATGGCGCGGTAGCGTCGCAACAGGGATCTCAAACGCGCCAGCAAAACCCGGGGTTCCACCGGTTTGGTAAGGTAATCGTCCGCCCCGAGCTCCAGACCCACAACCTCATCCACATCCTCATCCCGGGCGGTAAACATGGCGATCGGGCCGCTGAAGTCGGATCGGATCTCGCGACAGATCTCCAACCCATCCTTACCGGGCAGGTTCAGATCGAGCACCAGGATATCCGGCTTGAGTGAACTTACCCGTTCAGTTGCCCGGTCGCCGCGATGCTCCAGATGTACTTCGAATTCATAACGCTGCAGATACTCCTGTACCAATCCGGCAAGCTGAACATCATCTTCCACCAGCAGCACCCTGGGAGGTCCGGCAATCATCTTCCCATCATTCATCAATCCTCTCCCACTAGGGCCTGTTAACACGAATCCATTAGGCCCTAACACTCCTGACCATAGCATGCTCACAGCGGAATGGGTGTTACGCTGGGTATTCGACTGTAACATAGTGTAACAACCACCAACGGCATGCTTGAAACCATAACGATGAGCGGGTGAAAGCATGACTCAATCAGCATAGGATAAACAGACGATGGAGCCGCGGCAGATGCCATATTTACCAAGGCACTCGCTGAGTACGCGGATTTGGTCAACACACGAGATTGGTCTGGCGATCAGCAGAAAAATGGCTAAAACTAAAAGCATGGATGGAATCTAAAAGCCGAACCACCAATAGAGTACGATCAGAAATTTCTGCTTCAGCCGGATATCTGCCCGGCAGGAGAATCGCTTCACGATACCATCCAAACAGCCCGAATCCACTCGCCTGAGCATGAATGGGGAATGACATGGACCTGACAACTGACTATCTTGGGATGCGACTCAAAAACCCGTTGGTCCCCTCCGCATCGCCACTTTCCCGCAGTATCGACGATGTACGTCGAATGGAGGATGCCGGTGCCTCGGCAGTGATCATGTACTCCCTGTTCGAGGAGTCGGTAACCGCCGAAGAGGAGACGATGGTGCGTTTTCTGCATCATCAGGATACCGGATTTGCGGAAGCTGACAGCTTTCTGCCAGACCACTATGACTTTTCCAATGGTCAGGAGCGTTATCTGGAAAACCTGCGGGCGCTCAAGCAGGCGGTGGAGATACCGGTGATTGCCAGCCTCAATGGCACCACCCCCGGCGGCTGGATTACCCACGCCACAGAGATGGAGCAGGCCGGTGCCGATGCGATTGAGCTGAACATCTATCAGGTGGCGGCTGACATCGAGACCGGCGGCAGTGAAATCGAGCAGCGCTATGTCGAACTGCTCACCCAGTTGGAACAGCGGGTCAACCTGCCCATCAATATGAAACTTTCACCCGCCTTCAGTGCCATGGCGAACATGGTCAAACAACTCGAAACTGCTGGTGCGAACGGAGTCTCCCTGTTCAACCGTTTCTATCAGCCGGACATCAACATCGACAATATGCGGCTCACCAGTACACTGCATACCTCGAACTCTTCGGAGGTACTGCTGGCGATGCGCTGGATCGCGATCCTGTACGGCCGAACCAAGCTCTCATTGGGTGCCACCGGTGGTGTTCACACCTCAGAAGATGTCATTAAACTGCTGCTGGCGGGGGCCGATGTCGTCCATCTGTGCAGTCTGCTGCTCGAGCAGGGCCCAACAGCGCTGGCCAAAATCCTGGATGGCATAGAACAGTGGATGGAAGAGAAAGGCTTTGAATCGATCGAGGAGTTTCGTGGCCGGCTCAGCCAGATCAGTGTCGCCGATCCAACCGAGTTCGAACGGGTCAACTATGTGCATATTCTGGACAGCTTCAGTTTCGGTCCGGGTGTACGAAGCTAGACGATTGCCTCATACTAGGGCCTGTTAACGCGAATGATAACGCCACTGGGCGCTAAAACAGACCCAGCCCCGAATGGCGCTGACTTAACCAGTATTTGGTGGGGCAGGGCCCCACCCTACACTGAACTCAACAGTAGGGTGGGGCCCTGCCCCACCAAAAATCCTTTGATACGCTAGTGTACTGTCTCATACAATCTGAGGTGTTACGTCTGAAAAAGCGCTACGAACCGTTGCTCGCCACTCATTTGGAACAACCGAACTACGCTGCTTGCAGCTTGATTTGCTCTTTTTCAGGCACAACAGAGCATATTGGATTCGTGTTATCAGGCCCTAACATCTATCCAATGGCGCTGTTCAACTTTTGGAGCTGGGGAGATTTTGACAAAATGATAACCGCCGCACCCATTACCACAGCTATCGTGTTAGCAGTCAGGCCCGACCCCTGACATAATAGGCCGCTCTTTACGCCGCCTGACGGGTTGAACCAAATCTCGTGACAGACCAGATCCACTACGAACATCCTCTGAATGAAAGGATCCGTACCTTTCTTCGATTGGAGCACCTGTTCATGAAGGTGGACCACTTTCGTCCTCTGGCCGACATCTGGAGTAACCGGGCGGCGATCGAGGGTCTGCTGAGCATCATGAGTGTATTCGGCCGCTCTGACCTCAAAACCGAGATCCTCAAAGAGCTGGAGCGCCATGTCAGCAATCTTGAGCGGGTGCGCCAGCAGCCCGGCGTCAACATGGAGGCCCTGGGACTGGTACTCGACGATCTGGAGCAGGCGATTCATCAGGTCTATCGCATGGATGGGCAGATCGCCCGTAATCTGCGTAACAATGAGTTTCTGACCGCCATCATGCAACGCAGCAGCATCCCCGGGGGAGGCTGTAATTTCGATCTGCCGCAATACCATCGCTGGCTCAACCAGCCCCACGAAATACGTCAGGATCAGATGAGTGAATGGATGCATGAACTGCACCCGGTCCGGGAGGCAGTTGTTCTGCTGCTCAATCTGGTGCGCGGCAGCAACCTGCCCAGCGAAGAGACTGCCCAACAGGGCTTCTTTCAGAAAAGTCTGGAACCCTCGTCACCAGCCCAGCTGGTGCGTGTCAGCCTGCCACGCCAGACCAATGTCTTCACCGAGATCAGCGGCAACAAGCACCGCTTCAGCATCCGCTTTCTGGAGTCCATGGACACGGGAAAACCGACCCAATCCAAGCAGGACATCCCTTTTCAACTCACCACCTGTATCTTCTGATGGAAAAAACCGCCCCGACCACAGTCCCCTGTCCAAACTGCGGAAAATCGGTCCTCTGGGAAGAGAGCTCGAAATGGAAACCCTTCTGCACTGAACGCTGTCGGCTGATTGATCTGGGAGACTGGCTGGATGAGAACCACAGAATCTCGGAACCCCTCAACGGTCAGCTTGAAGAAGAGCCCTTCGACTGAGCCTCACCTTTCAATCCAGTTGAGACTTTCTTACAGATCTTGAGAACCTCCTGGTACCAGCCTGCTGCCTGTTTGTTGGTATGAGACCAGGGTTCAATCAGTGTTTTCATCTGACTGCAGTACCATTGAGCCTGGTGCAGCTGCTGGCCCTTTATCAGACGCTCAGCCTGGCGGATGTGGTGGTGATAAGCGGTTTCCACCCGCCTGAACTCCAGTTTTGACGTCAGCTGTTCCCGCACAGTGTCGGTCACCGGAGTCAATAGCCGATCCTCTTTCAGCAGCCAGCTGATCTCATTCGACAGCCGGGAGAACTGCTCAAGTCGGGCTGTATCGAGCAACCGCTCCTCACTCTCAGGTTTGACCTGACCGATCGCCTGCTCCGCAGCCTGGATCATCTGACTGATGCCTTCATACTTGGGATGCATCTGCTGCAGGGCCAGTAAACGGGCATGAATGTCCCGCCGCAACAGGGTTAACACCTCGGCAGGCACAGGCAAACCGGGCATACGCCCGATCAGCGCCTCGATTTCAGTTACCCGGTTGAGGATTCGCTGCACCTTCTGATTTCGCTCTTCAACAAAATCGTTATAACGCTGAATGATGCTTGCCAGCACCAGGGTGAGGACTAACAGTCCCCCGACCACAATAAAGAGCGTTGTCTGTTCCATCGATGGATGATCTACCTGCGCTGTATGGTTTTTCTGTCACAATATTAACCCGACACCTTAATAGGTTAGGTTCAGGGCTTCAAGGGTGGCAGGCGCTGCACCAGATCTGGCAGATGGGTTTTGACAAAAGTTTGCTGCACTGTATTCCCAACGCTTGCATTTGAGCATCTCGTGAGTATTGTTCTGACACGATAAACCCGGCGGCTGAAAGTGAACCATTTGGTCACCGGATTAATAAGAACTGACAAAGAAAAAAACAACCTAATCTAAAAACACCACCGGAGATAGCCCCATGTCCTGGGTGATGATCATACTACTGCTGATTGCCAGCTATCTGATTCTGGTACCGCTGCTTACCTACCTCTCCGCGAAAAGACAGATTGGCCTTGAAGTGGCTTCGGAGAGCGGGGAAGCGGAGAGTCGCCTGATCTATTTCTACAGTGAAAGCTGCCCACCCTGCAAACAGATGACCCCGATTATCGACGATCTGTCGAGACACCATGGGAACATCAGCAAAATCAACATCAGCGACGACCCGGAAGCGGCCAGGCAGTACAAAATCCGCGCCACACCGACACTGATTCTGGTAAAAGACGGGGTAATCGATGATATCCTTCTCGGCGCGAAAAAAACCGCCCAGATCGAAAACCTGTTGAACAAGATCGAGCACTGAAGTTGAGGCCAACTGCTGATGCAATACAAAGTCATACCCGTAACCCCCTTCCAGCAAAACTGCACCCTGTTCTGGTGTGAAAACACCCGCGCGGCCGCCATCATCGATCCGGGCGGTGAGAGTCAGCGGCTGATGACCATCCTTGAGGATCTCGAGTTGAAACCGCAGATGATTCTGCTCACCCATGGCCACCTGGATCATGCCGGTGGCGCAGTCGAGCTGGCGGAAAGGCTTGGCGTACCGATCCAGGGACCACACAAGGAGGATGCCTTCTGGCTCGACAACATGGACCAGCAGGCGGATATGTTCGGTTTTGGTGACGGTAGAAAATGCACTCCGGATCAATGGTTGGAGCACGGGGATCAGGTCTCCCTTGGGGATGAGAAGCTGGAAGTCATCCACTGCCCAGGCCATACCCCAGGTCATATCATATTTTTTCACCGGGATAGCCGGGTTGCCCAGGTTGGCGACGTACTGTTCAAAGGCTCCATTGGCAGGACCGACTTTCCCCGGGGCGACCACCAGGCCCTGCTGCGTTCAATCAGAGAGAGGCTCTGGCCCCTGGGGGACGATGTACGTTTCATACCCGGTCATGGACCGGATTCCACCTTTGGCGAGGAGCGCCAGACCAATCCGTTCGTTGCGGACGGCCTATAACCCCGGATCGCCCAGACAAACCGGCAGCAGGGCTCTGCTGCCGCCCCTCTCCCACCATTCAACCCACGATCAGCCAAAGATTTCATCAGATATTTGATGTCAGTCAATTACTGACCTTGAAAACACAATATATTGTGTTTGAATTATTAATCACTCGCTACATATAGATATTCATTGATAATAACGCCGGAGGGCTACCGAGATGCAAGCCACCATTGGGCGACAGAGACTCCGTACACCCAGCAAAATCGTAAAGAGAGACGGCAGCGAAGCGGATTTTGATCCCTCCAAAATCCATAACGCCATCCTGCTGGCCGCTGAAGCCAGCGGTGAATTCGGGGATGAAGAGGCCGCCTTGATCACCGCTCAGGTGGTAAAAGTCCTGACCCACACCGGCTATCGACAGAGTAACCCTGACATCGAGCGGATACAGGATGTAGTGGAACAGGTACTGATCAGCGCCAACCACCTGCAGACTGCCCGGGCCTATATCGTCTACCGGGAGCAACATAAAAAGCTGCGCCAGGATCGACGCACCCTGCTCGATGTCTCCAGCTCGGTGAATGAGTATCTGCAGCGTAGTGACTGGCGGGTCAGCGCGAATGCCAACCAGGGCTACTCACTGGGTGGCCTGATCCTAAACACCTCCGGCAAGATGATCGCCAACTACTGGCTCAACCATGTCTATCCACCGGAGATCGGCGAGGCCCACCGGAGTGGCGCAGTGCATGTTCATGACCTGGACATGCTGGCCGGCTACTGTGCCGGCTGGTCACTGAGAACCCTGCTGCACGAGGGACTCAACGGAATTCCAGGCAAGGTCGAATCCTCACCCCCAAAACATCTCTCCAGTGCGGTCGGCCAGATCGTCAACTTTCTGGGAACCCTGCAGAATGAGTGGGCCGGGGCCCAGGCATTCAGCTCGTTCGATACCTACCTGGCGCCCTTCATTCGCAACGACAATCTCAGTTACGAGCAGATCAAACAGGCTATCCAGGAGCTGATCTACAACCTCAACGTTCCCTCCCGCTGGGGCACCCAGACTCCGTTTACCAACCTCACCTTCGACTGGGTCTGCCCGGAGGATCTGCGCCGGCAGGTACCTGTGATCGGCGGTATGGAGATGCCCTTCCAGTATGGTGAACTGCAAGCCGAAATGGATCTGATCAATCGCGCCTATATCGAGGTAATGACTGAAGGGGATGCCAAAGGCCGGGTCTTCACCTTCCCCATCCCTACCTACAACATTACCGCTGATTTCCCCTGGGAGAGCGAGAATGCCGAACGGCTGTTCCGCATGACCGCCAAGTATGGCCTGCCCTATTTCCAGAACTTCCTCAATTCCGAGCTGAGCCCGCACCAGGTGCGCTCCATGTGCTGCCGGCTGCAACTCGATCTGCGGGAGCTGCTGAAACGGGGCAACGGTCTGTTCGGATCGGCCGAGCAGACCGGCTCCATCGGTGTGGTCACCCTCAACTGTGCCCGTCTCGGTCATCAGTTCGCTGCCAATGAAACAGGGCTGCTGAAAGCCACCGATGAGCTCCTGCGCCTGGCCCGTAACAGCCTGGAAATCAAAAGAAAGGTGATCCAGCGCCACATGGACGCCGGGCTGTTTCCTTATACAAAGAGATACCTGGGCACACTGCGCAACCACTTCTCAACAATCGGCATCAACGGTGTCAATGAGATGATCCGCAACTTCAGCGGTGACCGCTGGGATATCGCCGAGCCAGAGGGCAAGGCACTGGCTGAGCGGTTTCTCGATCATATCCGCGAGAGGATGGTGAGCTTCCAGGAGCAGAGCGGTCATCTCTACAATCTGGAGGCGACCCCGGCAGAAGGCGCCACCTATCGCTTCGCCAAGATTGACCGCCAGCGGTTTCCTGAAATTCTGCAGGCCGGTACCCCGCAGACTCCCTACTATACCAATTCATCCCAGCTGCCGGTCGGCTATACCGAGGACCCGTTCGCTGCCTTGCAACATCAAGAGTCCCTGCAGTGCAAATATACCGGCGGGACCGTACTCCACCTCTATATGAATGAACGCATCAGCAGCACCCAGGCCTGCAGGAACCTGATCAAGCGATCACTGGAAAAATTTCGTCTCCCCTATCTGACCATCACCCCGACCTTTTCCATCTGTCCTGTTCACGGCTACCTGAGTGGCGAGCACGAGTTCTGCCCTGAATGCGATCAACGTCTGCGTGAACAGAAATTACAGGAGCAACTCAATGAACAAAACAATTGAACTGAAAGATGAAGAACGCACTCGTTGCGAAGTCTGGACCCGGGTAATGGGTTATCACCGTCCGATATCCGCATTCAATCCAGGTAAACAGGCGGAGCAGGCGGAACGTCTCTGCTACCAGGAGCCGATATCCCGTAAAACCGATCGACTCACACCACACCCCTGACAGGCGATGTTCAAACCATCCCCGAAATCGACAGATCCGTCAGAGTTGGTGGTGGGAGGGATCACACCGCTCACCATGATCGACTATCCTGACCATCTGTCTGCCGTGATCTACTGCCAAGGCTGTCCTCTAAAATGTGACTACTGTCACAATTCTGAGCTTATACCGAGAGAGGCGACAAACCCGATCCCCTGGCATGAGATCACGACATTCCTCGATCAACGGCGAGGACTCCTCGATGGGGTGGTCTTCAGTGGCGGTGAGCCAACCCTACAAGCTGCACTGCCTGCAGCGGTAAAAAATATAAAAAAGATGGGATTTCTGGTTGGTCTGCATAGCGCCGGCCCCTATCCGCAGCGGTTTGCCGAACTGCTGCCACTGGTGGATTGGGTTGGCCTCGATATCAAGGCGCTGGCTGAAGACTATGCCGCGCTGACCGGCAGCCCGAAAAGCGGCAGAGCCGCCTGGCAGTGTGCTGAGATGTTGATCGAAAGTGGCATTCCCCACCAGATCAGAACCACCCTTCACCCCCTCAACAGCTCGCCAGACAAGCAAAAAACGCTAATCAAAAGACTGTCAACAGTAGGCAAGACCGATCATAAATGGCAAACTTGCCGGCCATCTGACGGTCAGAATACCCGACGTGACTTTCCGGGTTTCTGATTAGTTTCTACTAATACAGTCATATGAGTTTGTTTACAGAGTATTTTTTGCATTGATTACCAAGTTGACGTAACATCCCACAGTCAAGAAAAATGCCTCTTCCTGTATGGATATAGGGGGGACAACAAACAAACGACAAGGGAAAGGAACGACTTTTCCGAAACTGAGGGTGGAGTATGATCAGAGAGCGCACTGCCAAACAGTCCGCTGGCAAGATATCTTTGATACTGGTTGGCATCATCTTTATAGCCGGCATCATCTTTTCCGGACTATTCAGTATGGGAATGGCCTATACCAACGAGATGGAATTCTGCACCTCCTGTCACTCCATGAAGGTCAATCTGGAGGAGTACAAAGAGACGTTGCACTATAAAAACGCTTCAGGCGTCCAGGCAACCTGTGCAGACTGCCATGTTCCCGAGCCCTTTATTCCCAAAATGATCGCCAAAGTGATGGCAGCCAAAGATGTCTACCACGAGATCTTGGGCACCATCGATACCAAAGAGAAGTACGAGGCCCACCGTTGGGATATGGCCAACCGGGTATGGGACAAAATGCGTGCTTCGAATTCCAGAGAGTGTCGCTCGTGCCACGAGTTTGAGAATATGGATCTGAGCGAACAGGATCGCAGTGCCCGTAAACGACACCCGAAAGCCATGGATGAAGGCAAAGCATGTATCGATTGTCATGCAGGTGTCGCGCACGAGGAGCCGGATGAGCCCGAGGAACCTGACACACCATGATGGTCGCTATCTGACACAACCGTTTTTTTATACCAGGGTTTGTAGATAATTCATGAAAACAACCAGACTGTTAATTGCCACACTCACGATGCTGCTGACCGCTCAGGTTATGGCGGGAAGCGCTGAAGATGAGAGGGAACTGCGGCTTGCAGCGGATGTTGGTGATGTGGAAACCGTCACTCAGCTTCTGGATAAGGGCGTTTCCCCAGACAGTGCGAATAAATTCGGCAAAAATGCCTTGATGATTGCTGTAGAAAACAACAATTTTGAAACCGTTGTGATCCTGTTGAACCGGGGCGCCAACGTCAACGCCCGCACGGTAGCCGGTTGCAGCGCACTCACCTTTGCCGCGGAGAACGGCCACCCGGCGCTCACCGCCATGCTACTGGAGCGAGGTGCCAACCTGCACGACAGAACCCGTGCCGGATGGGATGCACTGATGATAGCCGCACGTTACGGTATCACCGATATGGTTGAGCAGCTGCTGTTCAAAGGCGCCGATCCCAAGGCATCCGACAAGCATGGGCATAATGCAGTGATGATGGCCGCCGAGAAAGGCCATGCGGAAACGGTCGCCATGTTGGCCAAACACCATGCAGATTTAAACAGCCGGGATAAAAACGGCTCCACCGCACTGATTCTGGCTGCTGACCAGGGTCATGTGGAGACGATTAAAACCCTGCTTTCCCATAAAGCCGATATCAACAAGCAGGATAACGACGGCGCGACAGCACTGATCTGGGCGGTAGGCCAGGACGAGCTGGAGAGCGTCAAGCTGCTGCTGCAATCCGGTGCCGATGTCAATCTGGCCGACCATGATGGCGTCACACCCTTGATGGAAGCAGCCCGTACCGGCTCGGAAGAGATAGTCAAGCTGCTACTGCAGCACAACGCAGACAAAACGAATAAAGATAACGAGGGTCATACCGCAGCCGATATTGCGGTTAAAAAGAAACACAACACAGTTTCAGGCCTTTTAAAATAAAAAGAGCATAAGCCTGGGTGGAGAACGGCACGTCTTTGTTAAAAAAGACGGCTTATAAATGAGCAATAACGCCTCCCTCCAAGCTGAACGCAACAGGAACAGTCCCATTTTACTGCTCCGGTTCGTGTGACAGGGTTCGTCATGTTCCCTGTTGTAACTAGTGTAAGCCTGTTTAAATACCAAAGGAGGTAACATGGCGTACAACAATCTCAAGAGAGCCCTGATCGGCGCACTGGCCCTCAGTGCCTCATCTGCGGCTTTCGCTGCTGACAAACCCCTGATGTCGGGCGCCAGCGCTTCCATGCTGGCTCACACCTGTGCCGGCTGCCATGGTACCAATGGTGCCAGCATCGGCCCAGCATCACCCAGTATCGGTGGAATCTCCGCCGTCTACTTCGAAGAAGTCATGCAAGGCTTCAAAGCGGGTGACATCAAATCCACCATCATGACCCGTATCGCCAAAGGCTATACCGATGACGAGATCAAGGCGATGGGTGAATACTTCAGTAAACAACCCTTTGTCATGGCCAAGCAGGACTTCGATCCCGCCAAAGCCAAAAAAGGCGCCAAACTGCATGATAAATACTGTGAAAAGTGTCATGCGGACAACGGTACTTCTGCAGATGATGACTCCGGCATCCTGATGGGTCAGTTAGTCCCCTATCTGGAGTACACCATGGCCGACTTCAAATCTGGTGAGCGTGAAATGACCAAGAAGATGAAGAAGAAGGTTAATCAACTGCTGAAGAAAGAGGGCGACGCGGGAATCGACGCTCTGAACCACTTCTACGCCTCAGGCCAAAAATAAGAGGGGAATGAGAAACATGAAGATTACCCGAAGAGGTTTTGTTAAAGGCGCAGGCGCAGCTACTGCTGTCGGCATGATGGGAACTCCCTATATTGCCCTCGGCGCTTCCAAGAAAGTCGTGGTTGTCGGTGGTGGTACCGGCGGTGCAACCGCTGCCAAATACCTACGCATGGCCGATCCGACCATTGAGGTCACCCTGATCGAAGCCAACAAGCACTACTACACCTGCTACCTCTCCAATGAGGTACTCGGCGGCGACCGCAGCATCGACTCCATCAAGTTCGGTTACAGCGGTCTCGACAAGCACGGCGTCAAAGTGGTCCACGATGTGGTAACCGCCATCGATGCAAAGGCAAAAACCGTTACAACCGCAGGCGGCCAGAGCTTCAACTACGATCGTTGTATCGTTGCTCCAGGTATCGATTTTAAATGGGAGACCCTGGAAGGCTACGATGCAAAGGTTGCAGAGAAGATCCCTCACGCCTGGAAAGCCGGTTCACAGACCGTTACCCTACGCAAACAGCTGGAAGCCATGAAAGATGGCGGCACCGTGGTGATTGCCCCTCCAGGCAACCCATTCCGCTGTCCTCCAGGACCCTACGAGCGTGCTTCTCAGATCGCTCACTATCTGAAACAGCACAAGCCTAAGTCGAAGATCATCATCCTCGATCCCAAGCCTAAGTTCTCCAAGATGGGTCTCTTCACCCAGGGCTGGAAAGCACTCTATGGCTATGAGACCGATAACTCCATGATCGAATGGCGTGGCAGTGCCCAGGGCTCCAACGACAACGCCGTTGTTAAAGTGGATGCTGGTTCAAATAGTGTGACCACCGGTTTCGACGACACCATCAAGGCTGACGTACTGAATGTCATTCCAAACCAGAAAGCGGGCAAGATCGCCTTCGCTGCCGGCTTGACCAATGACAGTGGCTGGTGTCCGATTGACCTGCACACCTTCGAGTCCACCATGCACAAAAACATCCACGTGATTGGTGACGCATCCATCGCCAAGGGCATGCCGAAGTCCGGTTATGCGGCCAACTCTGAAGCCAAAGTCTGTGCAGCCAGCGTTGCTGCTCTGCTGAATGGTCAGGAGCCAGGTACACCGGCCTACGTCAACACCTGCTACTCAATCGTTGGTAAGGATTGGGGCATCTCCGTTGCTGCGGTCTACAAGCTGGCAGAAGACGGCTCCAAGATCACCAAGGTTTCCGGTGGTCTGACCCCAACCGACGCCACCCCAGAGATGCGGGCGCGTGAAGTGGCATACGCCTACAGCTGGTTCGACAATATCACTGCTGATATTTTCATGTAATCCAGCACGGAATCAGGGAACGATTCCAAATAAAAAAAGCGGGGCATTGCCCCGCTTTTTTTCGCCTCGTCAAGCCAGTGATCTCACTGCACCGATGTCATGGCCGTTAATCCATTAAAGGTGACAATCTGTCATGTCACCCTGCGGCAACTTTAAATCAAATCCAACCCGAAGCGCTCTACCCGCTAGGGTCGTGTTGGCCTTGGTGGACGCTTGTCGATGCTGTAACCAGCTCCGGAATGGAGGTTCGCTGGTCTGGCAAACTTTGGGAAATCCGGATTGCGCCAACCTGGCTCAGCCAGTTTCTCTTTCGGTGGTTTGATGCGCGATACATAATCGAGTACGGCGCGAATGTCCCGATGAGTGAAACCGTGGATCTGTTTGACCATTTTCTTGTCTGCATTACGACGACGCTCATTTTTAATCCACTCGAACTGTCGTAACAGGTAACGGTAGTGCTGCCCGTATATCAAAGGGATGTGATCGTCCAGGATACCCTCGCCGTGTTCGCCATGGCATTCAACACAATTGTCTTTATAGAGTCGCTCTCCCAGAACAAGATCATTGCCAGGCCCCACACCGTTGTATGGACTCATGGGTAGCTTGGATATATAGGCCGCTACGTCAGCTATCTCCTGTGCGCCTCCGAGCAGTTGCGGAGAGGTAAAGGGCAGCATGGTTGGATTGTCGCGATTTCTCGCACGTATATCGGACAACTGCTTGATCAGTACGGTAGACAGCTGTCCCGCTACCTGAGGATAGGCGCCGCTCTCAAGCCCCCAGCCTTCCGGTGTGTGGCAGACAGCACAGATCTTATAGACCTTTTTACCATTCTCATGGTTCGGGGTGAGATTCATCGCCTGCTCATACTCGCGCAACGCGTCATCGGCTGGCTGGGCCGCACTCAGCGCCGGCGCCAGAAGGCTGACCAGTGAAGCGGCTATAATAAACTTTCTCATTGAAACTCCTGATTCACTTTCACTTGCACGCCACCGCTCAGATCCTGCTCCGCAGTTGCATCAGTTTTCACGTTTATTTTATATCGTGATAAACAATTTTATTGCGCACAACCATACCCAATTTAATCGTCTCAGTGTTTAATATAGCGAGGCACATGCTGCGGCACAATAAAGAAAGCCATACAACCACAATTATAAGGCTCCGCGGTTTGCCAAAAAAAGAATAAGAAGACTGAAAAAGCGGATATTCACACACTCTAAGCCGGGGAAATATATTTTCCTGCTAAGGTTAGAATGTTTGGGATTTGCCAAGCAATTCCCACCCTTAAAAATAGCGACCACACAATACAGGTGCCGACAAAAATGAACAGGCTACTATTACCCCTAATTTTATTGCTCATAACCCCGTTTGCATCCCATGCAGTTGATCTGGAGAACGGCAAGAAACAGGCCCGAAGCTGTGCACTCTGCCATGGACACTACGGCCAGGGCACACCCGGTCCCGCCTCACCTCGTCTGGCAGGTACCCCGGCCGGCTATATGATCAAACAGATAGAAGCCTACATCAACGAAGACCGCATCAATCCGCGGATGGTCGTCACCTCTTCTCTTCACTCCCTGAGCGAAGATGATATCGATGATATCGCCGCCTATTACGAAAGTATCAATCTTGATAAGATCAACCCAGTGTTGAATCATATCCCGCTGTGGAGGGGAGATGTCGCACTTGGCAGGGAACTCTATGAGGGAGACTGTAAAAGCTGTCACCGGAAAAACGGTATGGGCAAATCCCGTAAGGGCATCCCGGCCCTGGCACTGCAATACCCCCGCTACCTGTTCCGCCAGATCAAGATGTTTCAATGGGATAAACGGGTACACGACGACGATCCGGAAGATGATACCTTCGACAATCTGTCTGACAAAGAGATCGAAGCACTGCTCTCCTACGTCTCTTCACTGGCGCCCAATAACAAAAAATAGTTGGTCACCATAACCATAACGCAGATTAAAGAATATAACTGGGAGAACCCTATGAAATCACTCAAAGCGGTGGGATTTGCTCTGCTGGTCAATCTGGCCTTCCTGAGCACAGTAGTTGCCGGCGATCAACCTGAAATCAACATCACAGACATCAATCAGACTGTGGTGCAGATGAGTGTTAAAGATGGTATTACCAAAGAGGATGCAGTGCAGGCGCTGATGTCCAGAGCCGCCGAAATCAATTTGAAGTTCGTTGCCCGCCAACAGGTCTCCAAAGAGCTTGAAGCGCGCGGCCTGAAAACCCCCTACCTGGACATTTTCCAGTTCTGTAACCCGGAAGATGCCAGACAGATGATCCTGCATGATCCGATCTATGCCGCTTACATGCCCTGCCGTATCGCCATGGTGGAAGACAAGAAAGGACAACTCTGGCTGATGATGCTGAATCTGGATATGCTGATCAACAGCGCTCTGCTGCCACCGGATCTGACCGAGATTGCGATTCGAGTCAATCAGGCCATGCTGGATGTGATGGTCGCTGGAGCAACCGGCGAGTTCTGAAGCGAATACAACAACAATAATAATAAATCCGTACCCGTAAGGGTACGGGGCACAGCCTTTGCAACCGGCCTCGATGCCGGTTTTTTATTGTCTGAAAGAGATCTCAGCCTGAATGAACTGACGCGAGTTGTGCACTGAACAGTGCTGCAAATAAAAAACCCGAGCACATCAGGCACGGGTTTTCATCGCTACTGACCGATGTCGATCTGAAACTAATTCTGAATCATATTGTGTGCGCCAGATTGCTCTGGAAGATCGCCTTATGGATATCACCCAGACTCAACATACCAACCAGCTGACCCGCATCCGCCACAGGAATACGACGGAACTTATGCCGTACCATCACCGTTGCCGCTTTCAGGATATGCATATCGGGACTCACGGTGACGACATTGGAAGACATCACATCGGAGACCTTCAGGTTCACCACATCCTTATACTGCTTCATCATATCGTCGTAGTCGGGTGATGAGAGCCCATCCATCACCTCTTCAAGGGTGGGAAACATTCTGTGCAGGACATCCTTTTCAGCAATAATCCCGGACAGCTTGCCATCGGTCACCACTGGAAGACCGCTATAACGGAACAGGCACATCAGCGAGACCACATCCAGCAGCTTCGTGTCTGGAGTCACCGTTTTCGGTGATTTTGACATTATTTCGCTTACCAGCATCGAAACAACTCCTCATCTTCGGTTAATTAATCATTATTCTTCGGGGTCTACCCCGGAACTCAACCATACGCATTCTCATGGGCAATGCCAATAGTTTTATCGCCAAGCGGCTGATCATTGGGAATATTCTCCCCCAAAACCACCCTCATCGTCCCACCAACGGGAAAGCCGGCAAGCCTCGCGAAAGGAAACTAATTCCCTGAAGTCACCGGCAAACCGGATTACCCACCTGTCGAGCACCATCCATTCCACCACCACGCCAGGCTGGGGATAAAAATTAAACATCATCATAAGCCAATGATTTGCCGTGAAAAGCGGGCATCTATCCAGAAGTTATCCACAAACAGCACACAGATTGGGGATCCTTTTCCACAAGGTAATGCACAATATGTTGTGGTTGACATCCGCCAGATACGATATATATTGTGTTTACTGGTTTTGAACATCACTATCCTGAGTTCACCAGCCAGACATAAGACCGGCAACCAAATCCGGCTCGCAGGGTTGTTAACCTGCATAGAAAAGGCGGTCAACGAACTGCCGGCAAATACGACCAACAGAATTACCACAAGATTAAAAGCGTTAGGCCACGGCCCGGCCATCCCGTACGACGATGACCGCCAACGAACAACAATTAGGAGATGACATGGCGACACCAGTAGCCGATAGCAACGTAACCGTTGCAGTGCCCCAACCACCTGAGATGCACCAACCTACAGGCCAGAGTCAATCCACCACCAGTAGCGGTATCCAGGTGATTCGTCGCAACGGCAAGGTCACCAACTTCGATCCTGGTAAAATAAGCGTCGCCATGACCAAAGCCTTTCTTGCAGTGGAAGGTGGCAGCGCAGCCGCTTCGAGCCGGGTTCATGACACCGTACGGGATCTGACCGACCAGGTGGTCAACGCCCTGACCCGCCGTCTGGCGGACAACGGTACTGTCCACATCGAGGATATTCAGGATCAGGTAGAACTCTGCCTGATGCGCTCCGGGGAGCACAAGGCGGCTCGCGCCTACGTACTCTACCGTGAAGGTCAGAACCAGAAACGCCAGGAAGAGGCCGCCAAGCGGGCCGAGACCGAAGGCATCCCGGAGGAGCACCGGGTCAATGTCACCCTGGAAGACGGCAGCCAGCGTCCCTTGGATGTGGAGCGACTGCGCGCCCTGGTGGATGAGGCCTGCAACGGCTTCGAGGAAGTGGACGCCCCGCGTATCCTGCAGGACGCCTGCCGCAACCTGTTCGATGGCGTGAAAGAGAGCGACGTCTCCCAGACCCTGGTGATGAGCGCCCGCACCCTGATCGATCAGGAGCCCAACTACTCCCAGGTCGCCGCCCGCCTGCTGCTCGACATCCTGCGCCGGGAGGCCCTCGGTTTTCTCGACATCCATACCTCGATCAACACCCAGGCCGACATGGCCGGTCTTTATGGCGACTACTTCAAACGCTATATCAAACAGGCGGAGGATCTGGAGCTGCTCGACACCCGTCTCGGTCAATACGACCTGGAGCGCCTGATCAGCGCCATCAAACCGGAGCGGGATCTGCAGTTCACCTACCTGGGGCTGCAGACCCTCTACGACCGCTACTTCATCCACAGTGAGAGCGGCACCCGCTTCGAGCTGCCCCAGGCCTTCTTCATGCGCGTCGCAATGGGTCTGGCGATCAATGAGATCGACCGGGAAGGTCGCGCCATCGAGTTCTACAACCTGCTCTCCTCGTTCGATTTCATGAGCTCGACCCCAACCCTGTTCAACTCCGGCACCCTGCGTCCCCAGCTCTCCAGCTGCTATCTGACCACCGTCGCCGACGATCTGGACGGCATCTACAGCAGCATCAAGGATAACGCCCTGCTCTCCAAGTTTGCCGGCGGCCTGGGCAACGACTGGACCCGGGTTCGTGGTCTCGGCGCCCACATCAAAGGCACCAACGGCAAATCCCAGGGTGTGGTCCCCTTCCTCAAGGTGGCCAACGACACCGCGGTGGCGGTCAACCAGGGCGGCAAGCGCAAAGGCGCGGTCTGCGCCTACCTGGAGACCTGGCACATCGACATCGAGGAGTTCGTCGAGCTGCGCAAGAACACCGGTGACGAGCGTCGTCGCACCCACGACATGAACACCGCCAACTGGATTCCCGATCTGTTCATGCAGCGGGTCGCCGAAGAGAAGGATTGGACCCTCTTCTCCCCCAACGAGACCTCCGACCTGCACGACCTCACCGGCAAGGCCTTCGAAAAGGCCTATACCGCCTACGAAGAGAAGGCCGCCAGAGGTGAGCTGGACATCTACAAAACCGTCAGCGCGACGGAGCTGTGGCGCAAGATGCTCGGCCTGCTGTTCGAGACAGGTCACCCCTGGATCACCTTCAAGGATCCCTGCAACCTGCGCTACAGCAACCAGCACATGGGCGTGGTGCACAGCTCCAACCTCTGCACCGAGATCACCCTGCACACCAACGATCAGGAGATCGCAGTCTGCAACCTGGGCTCGGTCAACCTCACCGCTCACACCACTGAGCACGGCCTGGACATGGCCAAGCTGGAGAAGACGGTGACCACTGCGATGCGCATGCTCGACAATGTCATCGACTACAACTACTACAGCGTGCCCCAGGCGAGAAACTCCAACCTGCGCCACCGCCCGGTGGGCCTGGGTATCATGGGCTTCCAGGACGCCCTCTATAAACAGCGCCTCGCCTACACCTCGGAAGAGGCACTCGGCTTCGCCGACCGGGCCATGGAGGCCGTCAGCTACTACGCCATCCAGGCCTCATCGGATCTGGCGGAAGAGCGTGGCCGCTACTCCACCTATGAGGGCTCACTGTGGAGCCAGGGCATCCTGCCCATCGACTCCCTGAAGCTTTTGAAAGCGGAGCGTGGCGACTACCTGCAGGTGGACGAGAGCCATACCCTCGACTGGGCCAGCCTGCGGGATAAGGTCCAGCTGCAGGGCATGCGTAACTCCAACACCATGGCGATCGCACCCACCGCCACCATCTCCAACATCTGTGGGGTGAGCCAGTCGATCGAACCCACCTACCAGAACCTGTTCGTCAAATCGAACCTCTCCGGTGAGTTCACCGTGGTCAATCCCTACATGGTCCACGACCTGAAAAAGCTCGGTCTGTGGGACGAAGTGATGATCAACGATCTGAAATACTACGACGGCTCCCTGCAGCCCATCGACCGTATCCCGGCAGAGCTGAAGGCGATCTACGCCACCGCCTTCGAGATCGACCCACGCTGGCTGGTGGAAGCCGGCTCCCGTCGTCAGAAGTGGATCGACCAGGGCCAGTCCCTCAACCTCTACATGGCCGAGCCCTCGGGCAAAAAGCTCGACAATCTCTACAAGCTGGCCTGGGTGCGGGGATTGAAGACCACCTACTACCTGCGCTCCATGGGCGCCACCGGTGCGGAGAAAACCTCGGTGCAGGAGAGCAGCGGCGGCAACGGCGTCGACCTGATCGGCAGCAATGGCAGCGACACCCCCAAGGCCTGCTCGATACTCGACCCGGACTGTGAAGCCTGCCAATAGGCGATGAGCTGAACCACCAAGCGAACCAGAATAAAAGAGGAATAAGAGATGCTGAATTGGGATGATCCACTCGCCAAGCCAAAGCTTCAGGAAGCCGCCCCTGCCCCGGCGGTAAAAGAGACCACAGCGGCCCATCCTCACGTGGTGGAAGAGGCGGCCCGTGCGTTACAGATCGAAGAGCAGGTCGAGCCGGAAATCACGGAAGTCACCTCCATGGAGCCGGTCAATCCGGATGACAAGCGGGTCATCAACGGCATGACCGACATCAACCAGCTGGCCCCCTTCAAGTACCCCTGGGCCTGGGAGTACTTCCTCAACGCCAACAAGAACCACTGGACCCCGCTGGACATCAACATGGCCCAGGACGTCCACGACTATCAGCACAAGCTGACACTGGAAGAGCGTCACGTCTATGAGAACGTGCTCTCCTACCTGACCACCTCCGACATCCTGGCGATGCGCAACATCGGCCTGGCGGTAATGGAGAAGATGTCCGCCCCCGAGCTGCAGATCTACCAGGCCCGTCAGGTCTATGAAGAGTCCCTGCACACCTGGACCTACCAGCACTGCATCGAGACCATCGGCCTCGACCAGGGAGAGATCTACAACCGCTATCGAGTGGTTCCGGAGATCAACAAAAAGATCCAGATCACCAACCGACGCCTCTCCTCGATCCTGCGCGCCGACATCAACCTGCGCGATCCGAACGAGTTACAGAACTTCGTCATGGCCTACATCTACTTTGCTGCCATCTTCGAAGGCTGCTGGTTCTACAACGGCTTCAGCCCGATCTTCGCCCTGCAGCGTCGCGGACTGATGAAAGGCACCGCCGAGCAGCTGCAATACATCATGCGCGATGAAGTGATGCACGCCTCCTTCGGCATCCGCGTGGTGAAACAGATTATCCTGGAAGAGAACATCACCCTCGACCCACAGGCGATGCGCGAAATGTGGGATGAAGCGGAAGCCGCCGAGATCGGTTACGCCAGCTACATCCTGCGCGACCCGATCCTGGGTTACTCCAAAGAGGATCACATCGGCCAGTTCCGCTTCACCGCCAACCGTCGCGCCAGACAACTCGGCATCGAGGAACCCTTCCCCGGTGCGGAAGCGACCCTGCCCTGGCTGGATGAACAGGCCAACATGCGGAAAGAGAAAAACTTTTTTGAAACCCGTGTCACCGAATACCAGACCGGCGGCGCGTTGAAATGGGACTGAACTGAAGAGTTAACACGAGGTAAATCAGCATGCACTGTTCACATTGCGCTTCTCTCATGGCCAAACTCGAAACCCAGCAGGAAGGGCACACTGAGCAATCGAGATACGAATGCCCGGTATGTGGACGGACCCAACTGACCACCAAGACAATTGATCAATGGAAAGAGCACTTATCGTTACAGATGGGACGTTTGCCTGGGCATACGCTTCGGCATACCTGAAAAGGGTTTTATTCCTCTCCTCACTTCCCGCGCTTGCGGGCGGGCTTTGGCGCTTTGCGCCATTGCCTGGTTTTCTGCTCTCTATCGAATTAAAGAATTAAAGGGGTCAGTACCCTTTTCAATTACAAGCAGGTTGATTGATTCGTTTAAAGTGCTTTACCCCCTTTAATCTTGTTGAGGCATCAAGAAGCTTAGACCGGAATGGGTGTAATCGTCATTAATCTGCCAATCGGGACTCAGTGATACTTCTCCGTAGTAAAGTGCCCCGGCTCCTTCTTGCGATGCTTACGCATGCCCCGGGCCTCGAGGGCTGCAGAGACCTCCCGGATCATACCCATGTTCCCGCAAAGCATTACGTGGGACTTCTCCGAGGTAAGTGCAGCACCCGCATGCTTCTCAAGTTGACCACCCTCGAGGGCAGCCAGAATGCGCCCCTGGAGGGCGATATCAACCTGCTCCTGACTGATGATTGGTAGATAGCGGAAACGCTCGCCGTAAAGCTGTGTCAGATTGGTGATCTCCTCACCATAGCTGAGTAGACCCTTGTAGGGAACGTTGTGTACCAGGACGATCTGCTGGAATCGTTGCCATGGAAGCTCGGTACGGAGAATGGAGAGATAGACACCCAGCGCTGTTCCAGTAGCGATCATCCAGAGATTATCACTCTGCGGCAGTTGATCGAGAGTGAAAAAACCGTTGGCTTTTGCAGTAACCCAGATCCGATCGCCTGGCTTCAGTGCAGCTAGTCTAGGACTTAATGGGCCGTTCTCCACTTCGTTGAAATGGACTTCGAGCAGCTGATCCTGCGGTGGGTTGACGAATGAGTAGGGTCTCGCAACACGTTCGCCGTCGATATCGAGGGCCAGACGAGTGAACTGTCCAGCGATGAAGGCATCCACCGGGGCCTTGAAGCGTAGCGAGTAGAGCTTATCACTCCAGTGACGCTTTTCGACTATCGTGCCTTTTAACCATTTTTCCATTATCGAACGCTCCAACCACTTTCGCTTACCTGGACTGCAGGCATCTCTCAGTGATTTGTCTCTCTATTAGGATGTATAAACTTAAATCCGAGTTCCTTCATCGTGGTAAATATTGGGGTTTATTAAAGGGGTCAAAGCCCATTAAGGGTTTCTGCTACGTGTGATAGAGTGAACTTTCCAATCGATTTCAAGGAAGAAACGATGCCAGGACAGCCTCGATTTTATTCGCCCGAAGTACCGGTTCATATTGTACAGCGGGGTCACTCTCGATCCCCGGTTTTTTTGAATCACAAATACGGTAAAAGTCGTTCAATCTGGGAGGGGCGTCATAAAGCAAGCCTGGTTCAGGAAGAGACTTACTTTTTAACCGTAATGCGCTACATAGAGCTTAATCCTGAACGTGAAGATATGGTTGAACTACCCGGACATTACCGATGGTCAAGTTTTTTGCCACAATATCTGTGCCGGCAAATTAATTTTATCAAGCCACATCAGATTTATCGTGCTTTGGGCCGGAATAAGCGAGAAAGATACGATGCCTATCAAAAGCTTTTTGAAGGGCATATCGACAAGGAAGATATGAAACGTATTCGCGAATCGTGGCAGACAGGCACACCGCTGGGTAATGACTTGTTTCGCGATAAAGTTGAGGAACAGCTTCTATGTACTGCAGGTATAGCCAGGTGTGGACGCCGGATTAAATCCAGAAGCAGATATAAAAAAGGGCTCTGACCCCTTTAATCAGCGCCGTTTGCCGCCACGTCCTTTTTTACCTCGATCGGGTCCCACACGTATCAGACTTCCATTGAGATCGCTGTTGTCGAGTGCCGCAATCGCTGCACGGGCCTCATGGCCTTCCATGTCGAGGGTTGCGAAGCCTCTGCATTCACCGGAGAAGAGGTCTTTTACCAGTTTGAGGGAACGAACGGTTCCGTATTCAGCAAAGAGGGCGGTGAGAGAGGCTTCGGTCGTCGATCTTGGCAGTCCGCGTACTGAGAGGGTGATCAATGTGCATGGCCTTTGTTGAATGAATATTGATCAATCCAATTTGAAAGGAAGGGATTGACGGGATTCGGAGAGAGGAGGCTGAACTTGCCTCGTGAGTGAGGCAAGTTCTTTCCAGACAGCGGGTTACAGCGGAACGACGTTTTCCGCCTGTGGCCCTTTGGCACCCTGCGTCTCGGTAAATTCAACCTTCTGACCGTCCATCAGGTTGCGGTGGCCTTCGCCGACGATGGATCGGAAATGAACGAACAGGTCTTTTCCTGATTCCCGTTCGATAAATCCAAAACCTTTGCCACTATCGAACCACTTGACGGTTCCGGTTTGCTTTTCAGACATCACTATATACCTCAAATATATTAATATTTATCCGACATTTAGACGGATGTTCACCACAAATCTAGGCAAAACACTGTACAACATGATTCGGGTGTATCTAGCGAGGAGACAGCGAATATCAGGTTTTAAAGGAAGGACTAAGATCTTGCAGAACTCACACCATATAGTGCCTTACTGTAAAATGCAAATATTGTCGATAAACCGGGGTGAAATACCAGGAAATACCAGGACAGGCATCATTCGGAAGGAACAATAGATCTCCCAAAGTCCAGCGTCTCTTTATTTCTGCTGGAATATCACTACGACCGTCACTGACTCGAATGACCAGGACACCCATCATTATCGATATAGAGAGTCAAAAAAGTTACGCACAAGCAGTACAACAGGATTCTTTAATCAAACAATGGATGCCCCTGAAAGCGCCTCACTGACCTTTTTAGTTCTTCAATAGATCAGTCAATGCACGAAACAGATCAGTTTCAGTCAGCATACCTGCCACATGCTGATCGTCACTTAAAACCGGCAGGCAACCGATTCGATTATCATTCATCTGCTGTGCTGCAGTGGCAAGTGAAGTACCTGCCGAGGTTGTCAATACAGGCGTATGCATGACTTCTGAAATTTCTACGGGCGCCTCTTTGAAATAGCGAGCGGCCAACTGTAAATCACGCCGGGTAACGATGCCAACGACCTGGTTTCCTGCGTCGACAACGGGTAGATGATGCATGTTCTTTTCTTCCATGATCTCAAATGCCAGATCATAGTTGTCTTCCTGCTGAACGGTAACGGGCGATGAACTCATATAGTCACTTACCAACATTGTTTTCTCCTCTGGGTAATAGTTATTTTAACTAGCCATAGTGTATGGTTATGGAATTAGAATAAGAGCAACCTACCATCATAGCAAGTGAACAATAATCAGGTTTAGAGAGTAATTTTTTAATAATTTTCTAATTATCTGTCCGGTAAGAATCACAGACCTGTCCGGTAAAAAACCAGAGAATTCCGCAGTAGAACTCTTGGCCTCTGCGATCATTTACAGCATGTTTCATCATTATCCTATCGTTATATATGATATTTACAGAGTTAAGACGAAATGGATCCTGGAATCAGTCTGGCTGTTCACCACAAATCCTCCCATGCAAAGCCCACCTACATTAAACACGCTTCTATGAAAATATCGGATATACAATAATGATTATTGATAACACAGCGATCACTAGCGTGATATCAATATTTAAAAAAGATATTTTAAATAGTGATGATGCTGGTTATACCAAACTATTTTCACTGTGAACTACTAATGTTTAAAGAGACGCTAATCAGCACAGACAAGCTGACTGGAAGATTAAACCACCAAACCATAAAGGCATCCCTCTTCCTTGTCTGCCTATTTTTTCTGCCCGCCTGTTCAGATAAGCCCAATGTCATACAACATGCTGACGATTACAACTCAGCCGGTCATCATCAGGTCTATGTCGTAAGTCACGAGTGGCATACCGGCTTTGTCATTCCATCGAAAAAAGTCTATGAGTCCATTCCCACTTTAGAGGATCGATTTGGACATAGTGGTAATATCGAGTTCGGCTGGGGTGATAAGAAGTTTTATCAGGCCAAGGAGATCACCACCGGCCTCGCATTAAGAGCAATCCTGTGGCCAACCGAAACCGTGGTTCATGCGGTGGCTGTCCCCGTAAATGTCAGCGGTTATTTCGGCAACAGTGAAATAGAGCTGCTTTGTCTGAATGACAATGAGATCACTTCATTGGTTGCGTTTATTTCAAACAGCTTCAGTAAGAACAGCTTGACTGAAGTGGAACCACTCAGTGAAGGTATTTATGGCGACAGCCAATTCTATAAAGGGGCCGGTAGCTATCATCTGTGGAATACTTGTAACGAATGGACTGCAAAAGGGTTGAAGAGCATTGGCATGGATATACTTACCACGCCCAAGTTCACAGCAGAAAGCGTCATGAACTACCTGCGCGAAAAACATTCAACATCTGACGATCCATTGGAGATCAGGATAGAGGCAAAGTGTCTGCCGTATACAGAGTCACAATGATAATGCATTACAGATCCTTGGCTCTCATTATTATTTATTGGTAATGTATTACTCTCTCAGATCAACCTGATCCTCAAACCCAAGATTCCTCTCGTTACAATCGTGAGCAATCACCTCTCTGGCTACATCTTTGAGGCGAACCGCCTCCGCCCAATCATCACCTTTTGGTTCCAATGCAGCTCCTATGATGATCCGTACCGCGCCGTGGTGAGGAAAGTTTGAATCGGATTTTAATATCGCGCGGGTTCCTCTGATCGTGACCGGCACGACAGGTATCCCATTCTGGGTCGCCGCTACAAATGCGCCCATACGGAATGGTAACAACCCCGGTTCAGCTCGGAAGGTCCCTTCCGGATAGAAGGCCAGCGACCGTCCGGCAGCGAGTTGACTGGCAAACTCCTCTACGGCCATAACACTGCGCCGACTGTCGATGCGCTCGACAAACAGTGTGTCAAGCCTTTGCAGAAATTGCCTGACATAAGATTTACTCGCCAGCTCCTGTTTCGCCACATAGATAAAATCCCGCGGTAAGCCATCGATCAATGCCAGGGTATCGAGATAACTTGAGTGGTTGGCTACCAGGATGACAGGTTGGTCTGCCGATGGAAGGTTTTCAATCCCCTCCACCCTGAGTGGTGTGGCAGTAAGCCCTCTCAGGATGCGAATCGCCCAACGCACCACAGCCCAACGCCAGGAGAGGCGCGGCAGCAACAGAACACTGAGCCACACCAGTGGCGCCAGGATATAGAAGACCATCCAGGCGTAGCCTGCAAAGAGGTAGCTTTTTGCACGTTGGTAGAGACTACGCAGCCCACGTCCCATGCCCGATAACAACAGGCTCATCACCTGCAGCACCAGCGGACGCTGACGCCGCCCCAGCTCCCCCCGCTCATAGAGTTCACGCATCGCGCCTCGCCGCAGTTTTCCGCTGGAGGTCTTCAGCACTGTGTGCGGTGGCGCCAACAACAGATCATCCGGCGGCATCCCCAACAGGTCTGTAGAGCACTCCAGGATCGCCTGGCGCAAGCGCGCTTTGCGTTGCTGGTCTGTCTCGCGAGTCTCGGCCAGAACGATCAGACGCTCACTTCCAGTGGCAGGGTCACTGCTGGGAAACAGCGCCACACAGCCCTTACGGATGCCATCCAACTCTCCCAACTGCTGCTCCAATTCATAGGGATAGATGTTGCGTCCGCCACGGATGATCATCTCCTTGAGGCGTCCTGTAATAAAGATCTCCCCATCCGCCAGATAGGCCCGATCACCGGTATCCACCCAGCCGTCGCGGAACAGTTTCGCCGTGGCGGCTGGATTCTCGAAGTAACCACGGGTGGCCGATGGTCCCTTAAACTCCAACCGCCCCTCCATGCGGTCAGGGAGAGGCTCATTGTTACCATTGACCACCTGAACCTGATAGCCGTTGAGCGCTCGACCACAGCCTACGACGGCCATCGGATCAGGATCGTTTTCCGATACCGGAACCGCTTCCCCATCGAGCATAAATCGATCCCTGTTGATCCAATCGATAACCGTACCGCGCCGGGGTGGCGGGAAAGCCAAACCCACAGCCGACTCCGCCAAACCATACACCGGTGCCAGTGCGCCCCCGTCAAAACCATAGGGTTCAAAACGTTCGGCAAATCCTTGCATGGTCGCTGCAGTGACGGGCTCTGCACCATTGAAGGCGAAGCGCCAGCTGCTGAGGTCGAGCCCGGCAATCTCTTCTTCCGACACCTTGTTGAGACAGAGCTCGTAACCAAAGTTGGGGGATGCGGAGAGGGTACCCCGGTGATGGTGGATCGCCCATAACCAGCGGGCTGGGTGCGCCAGGAAGTGCAACGGGGACATGACTACCAGCGGCATACCGAAGTAGAGACTGCCGAGCCAGGCGCCGATCAGCCCCATATCGTGGTAGAGCGGAAGCCAACTGATGAACACATCATCGGGAGTGACCTGAACCGCTTCTCCCATGGCTCGGATGTTGGCCAGAAGATCGGCATGGGTGAGCATGACCCCTTTGGGATCCCCTGTACTGCCCGAGGTGTATTGCAGAAAGGCAATGTCATCTGCCTGTCTGAGTACGGAGGGTGGCGTACCCGACCCACTGTCGAGTTCGTTCCAGTCGACGATATGCCGCAAAGATGGCACCTGGATCTTGAGCAGATGCGCCACCTTGTGTGCCGCTGGTATGGTAATCAGCAGACGCACACCGGCGTTCTGAAGTAGGCGGCTGTGGCGAGTCAGATGCTCTTCAAGCTGGGAGGGGCGAGTCGGAGGATAGATGGGTACCGGCACGGCGCCCGCCAGCAGGGTGCCGAAAAAACTGAAAAAATAGCTCTCACCGGTCGGCAGCATCAATGCCACCCGGTCCCCCGGTCTGATCGATCGTTGCCATAGACTGGACGCCACCCTCGACGCACCCGACCAAAGGTCTTGGTAGCTCAGCTCATCAGGATTTTCATCACTGCCATAATGCAGTATGTGAAGTCGTTTCGGCTGATGATCCAGGTGCCACGACAACACCTCCATCAGTGTTGATGCTGTGGTGGGAGCAGAAACACCGCTATCAGGGAGTGACGGCCTTGCCTCTGTCACTTGAGTTCCTGGTACACCGGCAACTTGTGTCATCAGGATCAAGAGCCCACGGGGTGTTTCCGCAAGCAGCCCCTCATCAGGCATGAGCAGGTTGAATCGCTCATTGATCCGGGCAATCAACTCAGTACGGGCGAGACTGTCCAGACCCAGGTCGCGCTCCAGACGAGAGTCCAGATCCAACCGGTTTCGTTGCTGCCCGACAGTGGGCATTTCATCAATCAACCCTTGAATCACATCCAACAGGGCATCTGCTGTGATCTCGGCTTTACGTTTGACCATCCCCTCGGGGAGTCGATTACCCATAGGCTTGAACCCTTTGATTCTGCCTCACAAAAGTTACGATATCGTTGAACCAGCAAGCTTGGCAAACTCATCGCCATAAAGTTCCGGACCTGCCACCTAAGTGGCTACTAACTTACTCCCGACAACCAACTCTCCTTCATAGAACAAGTATAGGAAGTCACTGCTGTCCCGTTAACTAAAATTTTACTCAGGAGCCCGCATAAAAGCCCCTCTCCCGCAAAGGGAGAGGGGAGCTACTCACTTCGTCAGTTTGGCATACTGATGATTGGTTATCTCTCTTCACGTCATAAATCTCGATAGGCTGGAGAAACCAACTGAAATTAACCCGTTAATTTGAATGGGGACAATTACTGTTTGATATAATTTGACAGGCTAGTGGATCAGGGTTTGGGTTTCGAATGCCCGCTCTTCGGGTGGGGTGATCTCAGCCTCATAATCAGCCGTCGGCAGTTCGATCGGCAACTCACCCCGGCCCAGGGTCTCAAGCAGTGTTTGAGGGTCTGTGGTAAAGGGGACAGTACGCGCCTGACCGTCGGCAATGACATCCATGGCGGTGATTTCGTAATTCAGAACTTCGTACAGGTAGGGAATTTCCAGATCAAGTTTTCTGATGTAGTCCGCAAAATGTTGTGACTCAATGACCGCGAATCGATCCGGCGTCCGGCTGAAACAGTAATCCGCCACAAGCCGGTCAAACGAGGCCACATCCAGACTGAGCATCAATAATCTGATACTCATCCTGAGATTGGAAATGACTGCGCTCAAACGGAACTTTCTGTTCAGTTCTCGGATCAATGCAATCGCCGGATCGCCAGCAAGTTGCCCGCTCAACTCATCGTCAGATTCACTGGCAAAGAGTATCTGTGCGGAGAGCCTTCTCTCCCAGATCTCGGGGGTCAAGCCACGATCGTCGGTTACCGTCATGGGTTTCCTATTGTTGAATGGCTTTTCACTTTCCTGAGCAGAGCGACGGTAACTCCAAAGGTCATGCATCTCATCAACAGCCCGACGTACACCATCCAGACCAAACCGCGGAAGGTAAGCGGGCAGAATCTCATAGATCACCGCAGCAAGATTGGGGAGATAGGGAATCAATCGTTGCGCCCATTCGATGACAGGACGCGGGATATCCCCCGAGTGGGCATCAAGCCAGTAATCCCCATACTTCAAGCCTCCTGCCAGATGTATCTCACACACCCGTTCGAGGGGTATCTCACTGAGAAAGGCCTCAACCGTTTGCCGGCCGTTACGCTCATTCGTCCAGATGTTATGTAGATCAAGGAGAATGCCACAATCCGCCGCCTCGACCACTGCAGCGGTGAAGGCTCCGTCACTCATTTCAGCCGGCATGGGTTTCAGATAATTGGTTGGTGTCTCAACCGCAAAGGGTACTGGAAGCTTACCGGAGACTGCCTGAATGGTACGACAAGCCGCTTCGACACCGGATGGCGTAGCCAGCGGCGGAAGAAAAAAACCGGTTTGCACCGGTTTGCCCTGCGCATCGACAGATTCATTGAACACCAGATGTTCGCTGGCCCAGGCTGCATTCAGGGTTTGAATCGCTTCGCATAAAGGGGGGATATGCCTGGGATCCGGAATCCGCGAACCTCCCACCGGGAAGCCGACCCCATGGACGGTTTTGGCCTGTGGCAGTGCCTGTAATCGACTAAGAAATTCGAGTTGATTTTCGTAAGGCTGATCCCGGTTGGGGAAGTAACGCCACAACACCTGCGGTTCCAGTTCCAGGACCTGTACCGCTCCATCCGGTGACTCGAACAGAGGTTCGAGCCCCGGAATGTAGACCAGGCCTACGCCCAGTGGTTCTGTTTTCAACGCCTCATCAATTCCATTTGGCTGTGAACTTTCAACTTCTCATCAACAATAAACTGCTTCTCGATATCGAAACGGATATCGTGCCCCGAGTGACAATTGCCGCAACCGAGCTGATCGAGCACGGATTCGGTAATTTTCTGCATTTTCTTCAGATCAAACATCGCTTTGGCGGGAATCGTGACACGTACGACATTACTCCGCAGAGCGTCTTTATCGAGTGCAATCGCGGTTGGATACTCCATGTAATTCTCCTTTTTGTGAACGGTCGGGTGAAGCTTGACTCTCCTGTAGGTCTGCTTTCATTTTATTGTGACTGCTTTAAAAGCCAATTCAGCCTAATGCCGAATACCAGTAACGGCAACCAAAACAATCGTTCGGTGTTTAAATTCAACAACAGCAGAGGGCTTACCGGTCTGATATTGAACTCAATTAAACAACGATAAACAGATCGATATTGTTATATTATGGTTATGAAACCGCAGGAAAAACTGAAACCCTGTTTTTGATTTGGTACTATTTTGAGATGTCTAAGTTGTTTTATCCCGATACAGCCTTTCTGAAATAAACAGAATTGATTTATCTTTGTATCGATCTGGAGATCCATCATGAAATACCTGATTCACAAAGCGTGCGGGCTGTTGCTGATACTGCTCATGAGCCCATCCGTTAGCATGGCGGACTCATGGAGCTGTCACTATCAGGAACTGACGAGAAGTGTTGTCATTCTCTACCCGAATGAACCCAGCAGATTACCCTGTAAAGTTTACTACGCGAAACCTAAAGAGAACGTCATACCACGTACCTTATGGGAAGCTCAGAATGAGGAGAATTATTGTCAACGAAAGGCTGAAGCGTTCATCGACAAGTTGGAGTCCTGGGGATGGCAGTGCGCTTTAGACAATGATTCCTAATCTTCGATAGCACGGTTCTTAACTTCAGTATAACTGATCATACCCAGGCGCATCTCCAATAATATCCTTTCTTGTCGGCGTGTAACTTTTATCTCCCTTTTTGACAGCTTCGAGTGCGGCTTCCAAGGATGCATCCAGATAGTGGCTGTACATCTCGATTGTGTTGACGCCCAGCATGCGCTGATGAACCTCTCGTCCTGTATGATCCAGAAACAACAGGGTTGGCGTTACCCAGACATCATAGGTTTCGCCAATCTTTCCTGGATCGACAAGATTACCCTTCAGGTCACGAATCATCTCAGTAGAGTCCAGCAGAATCTCCACCATGATCACGCTATCCTGATACTCCCCACTGAGTCGCATCGGGAAAATTATCTCCTCTTTCAATCGCACACAGAAAGGACAATGGTGCTGGGACACAATCAGCAAGATCGGGAGTTCCCCTCTAGCTGCCAAATCAGCCACTCTGTGCAAATCACTTTGTTGCAGCTTGTCCGATGCATAGGCGCTCGTGAAGAGTGATATAACCATACATATAAGAAGTAAATATTGCAGAAACATTCGTATAGATACCCAACTATTTGATGGAGACCTGGTAATGGCCTGATTACATAAAGCCAACTGGACTGCAAAATCCGAAAACAATCTGTTAATCCACAACGGAAACTCAGGTAACCGCTGCCAGATACCTTAAGGACTATTCTATACACTGCAACAGTATGTCACTAGCCTATTGATTCGAAAATACTTTTTGTTCACATAAAAGCAGGCATGGCGAGTTCTGGTCGATATACTCCAGTGCACACAGTTAGCGATTCATCAAATATTCCCTGGATTTACCAAGGAAACAGATGAATCATGTTGATATCACTTGCAGTCAAACAACGATGGATCGGCTGGTCTCATCATTAATCACAAATTAATAACGTTTGAGTTGATAGGGTGGAAAGCAGGGTCACAACTTAGTAGTGTTTTGATAATGGCTAAAACAAAACATTCTGCTCACCCGACAAATCCTATCTGGAGTCGGCAAGTGAATTATAAAATAGTGGTTGTGGTTGTGCTTGCTCAAATGAGCTTTTCCATGAATGCCTCAGCAGCGAAGGCGACATTGGCTGGCGGCTGCTTCTGGTGCATGGAGTCCGATTTTGAAAAGCTGGAGGGTGTGATTGATGTAATCTCGGGGTTTACCGGCGGTACATTGAAAAACCCCACATACAACGGCAACCATGACGGCCACTACGAGGCGGTTGAAATCACCTACGACCCAGACAAGATCAGCTATCAGCAGTTAATCGACCACTACTGGCAGAATATCGATCCTTTTGATGATAGAGGACAGTTCTGCGACAAAGGCCACAGCTACTTAAGTGCAATTTTTGTCGCCAATGAGAATGAGCGTGAGATCGCCAAGCAGACCAAAAATGCAGTTGAAACCCGTTTTCCTGATCAGGCGGTCGCCACAAAAATATTGGACCAGTCTGTCTTTTATCCCATTCAGGGAGCTGAGAGCTATCATCAGGATTTCTACAAGAACAATCCCGTCAAATACAAACTCTATCGTTGGGGTTGTCAGCGTGATGAGCGCTTGAAAGAGATCTGGGGAGATAAGGCGGGTTACTCCTCCTGATCTCTTCAGGTTACTGAAATCTCAGTTACGATTCATCCCGGTCTGGTCTGGTTAGTCTTTGACCCACCACTATCCATTTTGACGGTTAGCGATCAAGCCAGCCCAGTACATGGATCTGGTCACTCCGAATGCAGTAAACAAACGACTCCACAAGGCAACTGGATAACGCCGGGGCTATACTCAAAGTCTGACCCGGGGCAGCCGCACCCATGAGATGGAGCGAGTCACAAGCGCTATTCATAGTCCCCTTATTTGGAAGTGTCTATCGATATCGGCCGACTTGATTGATATCAAACCCTTAGCTGAAAAACATGCCAAGATTCTCTGCACGTGGTGGTTTCGGTTTAGCCCTGACTTTCTGAGAGAAAACGACTATGCAACTCACCAAGCAACTGATTCTTACGATGATTTTGCTGCCAGCATCCTCTTTTGCCATCGATCTGGAAAATGGCGAGGAGATTAATGAAGTCTGTGCCGGTTGCCATGGGGAGTATGGACAGGGTGGTAAAGAGGGGGAATATCCCAGACTTGCCGGCATGCCGAGCGCTTTCCTGGCCAGGCAGCTGCACCTGTTCCGTGACCGACAGCGCCCCAATCTCGCCATGGTGGAGTATGTCGACCACCGGCAGATGCCTGATGAGGATATTCGGGATATTTCCCATTTTCTTTCACAGATTGTACTGAAAACAAAACTCCCGCCGGTGGATGAAACCTCTGAGGATTTCAACGCCTACGAACGTCTGTTGGCCTCAAAACGGTTGATGCAGATTCCCCGTGCCCCGGGAGATATTGAGAAAGGCAAGAAGCAGTACCGCAAGGAGTGCGCATCCTGTCATGGGCGTGACGGCATGGGCGATATGGAAAAAGCCGTGCCGATGTTGGCTGGACAATACACCAGCTACCTTTGGCGACAGGTCAAAAAATACCGTAACGGTATCCGCATACATGATGAAGAGGCGCCCGATGATGAGTTACTGGCGGAGTTCACAGATCAGGAACTGACCGATATGTTCGCCTACCTCTCGATTCTGGACGATTAGCCAAACAACTCTACGCAGCTTCAACAGGCCTTGAACGGGCAAAGCCCAGGCTACCAACCTAATCTTCACTTCCAGGCAACGGAATCCCCGGTCTGACCGTAATGAAGCGATACGGCATGGAGATCAATCCCTGCCCGGTTGATATCAGCACTTTGGCTTCCCACTCCATCGCATCCCAAACACAGACCGGCAACATACCATCCCCCTTGAACTCACCAGCGCCAGCGTCATTCAAGGTCACTCGGTTAAAACCCATGTTCATATCCACACCGGTAAAATCGACCTGAACCTGATCGGCCTGTATACCTTCCAGTGAGACTTGCAGATGCAACGGTTTCACCAGAGGTATCTCCCTCGGCTCGATCGCAAAGCTGACACGCACAGCATCATTCAATTGGGATACACAGGGGCCGGCGCGAAGATCGCAATCGGGATCAAGCTCCCCTGATCGGGTCACTTCTGGAAACAGAATCGGTTGTGCTTTGTAGATCGCAACAGCAGACACGGCAATTGTCAACAGGCCGGCCAGGATCCACAATTGGTGTTGCCCCTTAATCAATACTGCCATTGCGCACTCACCTGCCACTTCACCGAGTAAACCACATACATACTCTAAGGTAGATCACTGCGTTTGAAATATTGGTATCCCAGGGCAGCGCATAGTGTTCCTAGGGCGATCGGATAGAGCATGGCATAGACGATATATCCGGTCTGACCGAAACTATCCAGTATCACATATGCTGTCGGACCGAGCAGCACCAACTGTGGATCAAACAGCATCATCGTTGCGGTGCGAAACACTTGCATCGGATTTGCCAGGGCAATACCGACCGCGGTTTCCGGCGGCAACTGCTCCTGAATCAAAACTCCCAACAGAATCAGATCCAGAAACAGCAACAGGGTCAGCCAGACAACGAAGGCCGCACCCTGGGCCACGTCGGCACTGCGTGCCAAGGTGGAGATCAACATACCGATGCCGAGAAAACACCAGGCCAGCGCCATCAGCAGGCCTGTATAGTAGACCAACAGATGCCAGGGTGCCGACACACCTTTGAGCAGGCCCCAGGCTGTGGCACCCAGCATCGCCACAAACACTGGCAGGAAGACCACGAAAAACCGGCCAATCACCCTTCCCCAAAACCAGGCCCCGAGGGTAATCGGCAGGGAGAGAAGATACTCAAACACCCCAGCCTCCCGATCGCCAGCCACCGAGCGTACCGTGGTAATCAATACAAAAATCGGCAATATCGCCATCGAGAGTTGAATGTAGGTTATCAACAGGCGAGAGAGACCAGTAAAGCCCATGATCCGGGATTCCGCCAGGCCGAAGGCGAACAGAATCACCACCAGGCCACCGAACACCATGGCATAAACCATAAACCAGCGTGCCCGCAGTGACTCTATGATATCGGTGTAAGCTGCCAGCCAAAGGTATCGCATCGGATAGATTTCCTGTTCAGTCGACTGTCCCAGTCGGTGGTTGCTCTGTTACGCCCTGTCGGCGCTTTGCCTGTTGTTTCAGACGCTCCATCAGATGCACCCCATGGTGATCGAAACGCTTTTCCACCTTGATGATATGCTGTTTGGCCTGCTCGAAGTTGAGCCCACCGGGAGCCGTCTCCGACTGTGCGCCAAGGCCAAACTCCATCGGCGTAAGGTTGCCTTCCACATAAGTGGCTTTACGGGCATCGATCCAATCCCCGGTTCGATGATCGGCCACCCAGATCTCGGTGTTCGGATCACTTTCCCAGGGCTTACCTGCCAACCAGAGAGTGGCACAGCCGATATCATCGAACATCGCCACCTCGGTGCGTTTCTTATCAGGCGCAAGATAACGAATCTGGGCTGCATGAAAATGGTCGCTTACAACCATCCGGCACCGCTCGCAGGCATCCCTGTCCCACTTGACCTCTTTGGGGCCTGTGCCGGTATCCCCGGAGCAAGCCACCAGCATCGCCAAAAACACAGAGATACCAAATTGCTTATAGCTTCTAAACCACATTGATTGAAGCCCCCTGCTGCTGCTCAACCTCACTGATCTCCATGGCGGATAGCAGTGCGGCATAACGTGAGAGCAGACCGAGAAACCGTAAACGATCTGGGCCTGCGATATAGCCATCCCAAACCTGACCGTTTTCTGATGCGCTGAATCCCCACTCACCGATCGCCTTTGCAAACGCCTCTTCCGCCTGAATCAGACGAATTCGGCAATAGAGGCGTGAAGAAAGATCGACCAGGTCGGCCACCCGGTCATCGAGTACGATCTCTCCCTGATCCATTTCGACGACCCGATTCACCAGCGCAGCCACCTCATCGAGACGATGACTTGAGATCAGCATCGCAGCGTGATCCTTTTTCCCCGCCAGCAACTTGAAAAAGATATGGCGTGCCTGCGGGTCGAGATTGGCAGCAGGCTCATCCATCACCAACAGTTGGCTATCCCGGCCAAGGGCAATGGCAATCAGCAACTTCTGTTTCTGACCACCGGAGAGTTTGACGAACGGCTGTTTGTGGAAATGTTGCGCATCGAATCCCAGCTCTTCCGCTACCGCAACCATCCGTTGCGGATCGGAGTCGCATAAACTGGCGGCAAAGCGGATCAACTGCCCAACCGGCATTCGCAGTGGCGGCGGCAACTGAGGTACGAAACCGACCTTGGAGAGTACTTCGCGACGATAAAGCCTGGGATCTTTGTCATCCACCAGAACTCTGCCATGACAGGTATATTCACCCAATAGACAACGAATCAGAGTTGTTTTCCCTGCCCCGTTGGAACCCACCAGCGCAACCCGTTGGCCGCGTTCAATGGTCAGGTTGATACCCTTCAGCACCTGATGCCGGCGAAAATGTTTAACGATGTTTTCGAATTCAATCATAGGATCACTTCAACATCTTGCTCAATCCCTTGACCTCATAGGTCAGGGAGTCGGTTGGACAGACATCCACACACATTCCACATCGGGTACAATCGGATGAGACATCCTGATTGACATCCCGTGCACCGCTACGGATCGTCAGCTCCAGTACATGGGGCACCAGACAGACCTTGCGGCAATCCCCCTCATGGTGACAGGCCTCAGCGTTGTATTTGACCCGCACCGGTGATAACAATCCGACCACGCCGTAAGTCACCCCGATGGGGCAGACGTAACGGCACCAGGCACGACGTGAATAAAAGATTTCAAATAGTAACAGCAGACCGACCCACACCAGCGCCAGACCTGGGCCATAGATCAGTGCACGACTGAGAATTCCGGTCGGCGAGATTGTCTCAAACACCGTATATCCCGTGATTAACGCCAACAACGCAAATACCACGTAAAAGACAATACGCACCTTACGGTTGAAGGTATGGTTCTTGATCACTCTCTTTTTCACCAGCCACAGGTGCAGATATTCAGCCCACTCTGACAACAGGTGGTAGGGACAGACCCAGGAGCAGAATGTCCTCCCTCCCAACAGCAGCCACATCAAAAAAACCGTGACGATACCGATCACCAGGTTGAGCACAATATGCTTATAGGCCAGTGCAACCTGTAAGGCAGCATTCAAATCGGCGAAATGAAAACCCATCACACGCGCACCGGTCAATGCCCCTTCCACCAACTGCACATCGAAATAGAAAGAGGCCACAAACAGCATATTGACAAAGATCAGGGTCGCCCAACGGCGTTTTTGCCACTTACTGAGAAAGGTACTCTTGTGTGCGTGGCGAACCGCTTCCACATCCGCTTTGCTGAGTTTGCCTTTTTTACCTGCATAGATGGCCTGAACTTCCGCACTCTGTTGCTGTTTCGATGGTCGTGGAATCTTGTTACCAATCAGATGTTCAATCGAGTCTTTGATATAGCTCATCTCATGACTCCTTGACCGTATCGGCGTTCTTATCCAGATCGACCACAATGGCAGCACTCTCCACCGGGCAGATCATCTCGCAGACACCACATCCGACACACCCTTCCTGCACCACTGGTTTCATACGCACTACCCCATCCCCCAACTCAACCGGTTCAAGTGTAATGGCATGTTTTGGCGGACAGGCATTGCCTATCTGTTGTGCCACCCGGGCAACCGGTTGGTCTGTTTTTTCTGATTCCGCTGCTTCGCATTGGGTGATTCGAATCTCGATCGGACATTGACGCACACACAGATCGCATATCTCAAGATCATAGGGGTGGTCTGAAACCGGTATGGGGTTCCACCGATCGACCTCTTCATATCGCAACAATCCCCGGTAGTCTGCACCTCGCGCCTGCCCCTTGAAGCCCTTCCCCTGCATTGCCAAACAGGCCTTGGGCCTCGCAAGCCGGGCAAAACCCATACGCGTATCGGCTGGATAATCCAGATCATGGGTCAGTGCACCGGTTGGACAGGCCAATACGCACTGCAGACCGTCACAAGAGAAGTCACAGGCCTGCTCACGGGCATCGATATAGGGCACACCGATACCGAATCCATCCAGCAGATCAGCCAGTTTAATCGCCTCCACAGGACAGACCTGAACACACTGACCACACTTGATACACGAAGCATAGAACTGCTGCTCATCTTGCGGCGTCTTAAGTGCACCGGGGGGACGCAGGCGTAATGAGGTGCCTTGCAACACAGGAACATAACCCAGCATGGAGGCACCAATCATACCGGCAGCCAATACTGAGGAGCGTAAAAACTCCCGACGACTCTGTGCTTTGCGCTTTGGTGTCAGCGTAGGCTTTTTTCTCTTTACGGATTGCTTGTTGTCACTCATGTCGTTTTTCTCTTTCAACGCCCGAGCGACTCGCGCAGAGCACGATAGGCATCGTATGTCTCTTCCGTATCGGCTTGAATCTCTGTTTCATTGACAACCGGAGTGACTTGATCTGGTTCATCAACACTCGCCACCTGTTCTGCCAGGTCAGACGACATCATCGGTTGCTCGTCACGCACCAGCATATTGGGTTGAGTAAACGGCGCCAGACGTTCGAGAAAATCCATCACTTCAAGAACCGGGGAACCTTTGAAAAAACGGGCTGAGGGTACGTCCATCCAGATTCGATCGGCATAACTGAAAAGTTCATAAGGCTTGTCACCGACCTGATCACGATTCTGGTCAAAACCCTCATAGTCATCCCAGTAGTTTCCCTGCCACAGATTACGGTTGGCTGTTTTACCACCACCAGAGACAGCGACTTGAGTAATGTTACCTTTAAAGCGATTGTTTTTCAGAGTATTGCCGGTCCAGTCGTTAAGGAAGAGAACCCCAATACCACTGTAGGCGACCAGATTGTTTTCAAAACGATTCACGGTATCGGGTTGGTAGGGAGAGACATCCAGGTAGAGCCCTGTGGCGCAATAGAGTATCTGATTACCTGTCACCACCACATCCGAGGTCTCCTTGAAACCGATACCCATGCCGGTGGCGCCGGTTGCATGGGCAATATAGTTGTTCTTCAGGTGTACTCCATCGCTGTACATCACAAAGATACCGACAGAGTTATCCTCATAGTGATTACCAACAACTTCATTATATTGAGCATACATGAAGTGCAGGGAGTAACGACCACCTCGGGCGTCGTTCCGCGCAATCAGGTTATCCCTTGAGTACCAAACCACCATATCACGTGAATCCCTAATGATATTGTCTGTGATCTTGTTATCAAAGCTGTACCAAAGTCGAATCGCATCACCCCTGATACCTAAATCGAAGGGCTTTGATGAAATTCGATTGGCACGTACGATATTGTTTTTAGATTGCTGCAGATCTACGCCGAACAAACAGTTATCGATCACATTATCCTTGATCACATTGAAATCGCCGCGCACCTGCACACCCGAATCGATTGTGTTATGCGACTCACCGGAGTTGGTTAAATGTAGGTTCTTTATGGTTGCGCCATCCGTATCCAGAACAACCACCGAACCCTTTCCACCCGCATCGATGGTAACCTTCCCCTGTCCATCCACCGTAATTGCATCGCTTATGGTAACCGGACCAGCGTAAGTTCCAGGAGGCGGAATGAGAATACCACCGGGCTCGGTATTATCGACAAGCGTTTGAAAAGACGGATAGGGTTCTGTTGACGCAAAAGCATAAGACACAGTTATAGACAACAGCAGCAGTAACGCTACCGACAAGAGGGCCTGTCTGTCCACTGCATTTACAACAACCAATTTACCACTCTCAATTGGTTTATTGTAAAAAGTGATCTTCAATTTCAGGTTCATGAGTTAGCCAATAGAGACCACATCAATTCACACTTCAAATCGTGATTAAGACTATTCCTGTTTCTGTTTGAACTGCTTAAATCGAATCAATGCCGCTGCTGCCAGAATCAAAGAGGACAATACCATCAGACCAAATCCCTTGTAGGGATAGGAGTGAGTTGTAAACTGCGCAACCTTGCCGTCACCGAAAACCGTTGGCATAAACGGTTTTACGGAAAACGCCCCCATATCATTGAGGGTATGTCCGTACCACCAGAGCCAGGCTGAGTAGTCTATGACAAAAATAACCGGTAGAGCGATTGGCACCAACACCAACAGCCAGTAAAAAAGTCCACCATTCTTTCGTGCACCGAACAGCAACAGAACCATGGCGCCCAACAAGCCGATAAAAACGACATGGATTGCCAGCTTGAGATTCTTCACCATCGGCACTATCTCTTCCTGGTTGTTAAAATAACGACCAAGACTCTTCGCATAATGCCAGGACATGACTTGGAAGGCACTACCATTCCAGGGCGCCATCTGATCGGATTTTACCTGATCAATATCATAGGTCAGTTTGAGCTGCTCGATGAGATGAGATTTTTTTACCTCACCCTCTTTTGCCTGCTCCCGTTTCGCCTTTTCAACCTGTGATGGCAGGATCACCTCAACACCCGACTCCTCCAGAGAATCCTTGAGCACACCGGTAATACCACCAATTACGATTTCAGGCTCACTGCTTTCCGAAGTCGCCTCCTGATCGAGCGATGTCACCAGAGCACTGACATAACCGGTATTCAACAGCTTGAATCCACCATCGCCATACAACGCAAACCCCATCCATACCGCGATAACGGTAAATCCGCCACCTAGAATCATAATCCTCAGTTTCGGCTTGATACACACAAAACCCAATAACATGACACCCATGAATACCATCAGGAACTGACCGAAACCTCGCTCGACAGGCCCACCTGCAGCGATCGGATACATACCGACATAGTGGTTGATGGTGTCCATCTCATGCACACAGTCCAACGCCTCATCCTCAGCGATCTCCGCTTTTTCCTGTTTCTCACAACCGTTGAATACACCATTCATATGAAAGTGAATTCTTACACCATCGGGAAAGGATTCAGCTGGATAATTTGGTGCAGTCAATGAAACCCACCATATCGGTGTATAGAATATGACAGTCAGTAGCCCCAATGCGGCCAGGGTGAGCACGGCTACTTGAAGCGTTTGCTTAGACGGCATGATGATTCTCTTGAAATGAAGTAAACAGGCTTGAGTGGCGTATCCATTCAGGCATCTTACGGGTTGGATCGAGGACCCAACCTATCTGCTGCTTGCTACCACACTCCAGAGCACAGAGATTGTCAAAAGGGAGAAAAACCTGGCTCAGGGTGCGAAGCAGAGCAACGATCAATGCACTAGTCGTAGTCAGGGTTCTGCCAATCCTTGGAAGGTGCAAGCAACTCCTTGGGCACTTGCATACGCGAGACATAGTTAATAACCATTTGCATATCCTTGTCGGAGAAGTTCTTGATCTGCTCTACCATCTCCGGGTTTGCATTGCGACGCTTGCCGTCACGAATCCACTCAAACTGACGCAGCATGTAGGCATAGTGTTGACCATGGATCTTCGGATAGAACTTTTCATCGTCACCTTCACCATTCGCGCCATGACACTGAGTACAGTTGTCATCATACAGCTTCTTGCCTTCAGTGAACTCAGGGAACAACTGATTCCATGGCCCCTTACCATTATCCGGATTCATCGGTAACTTGGCGATGTATGCGGTAACATCGGCAACCAGTTGTGCGGGTTTGATCTCACCGGCATGATATCCTGAGGCAGCCATAATCTGATCATCCAAAGCGAATGGATACATGGTGGGATTATCCCGGTTCTGTGCCCGGATATCCGCCAGCTGTTTGATCAAGACGTTACGATGCTGCCCGGCGAGTTGAGGGAAGGTTCCATCCGAAAGCCCCCAGCCTTCCAACAAGTGGCAGGCAGAGCAGACTTCATAAACGGCAATTCCCCGTTCCCGGTCAGGGGTCAGCAACATGGCTTCGTCTTTTTCGCCACCAGCCTCATTCCATCCAGCACCAGCACCGCCACAAGCAAGTAGACCCAATGCTATGGTCACTGATTTGATTATCGGATTAACATTCATGATTCATTTCTCCACTCCCCTGTGATGCAAGGGGATCATTTAGCTTCTTAGCCTGGCGCCAATACGTAAATAATATTGTTTCAAGAACTGTTCACAGTGTGCCACGGGGTATATTAGATAACTTTGATATACATCAAACTGGATACCCCGATTACCGCTTCTAAGTGGCCCTTTCAAAGCGTGCTCAACCAATCGGCAATGGCACGCATCTCCTCGTCATTGACCAATCCCATTACACCTTTCATGGCGGCTGATTGACCATTACTGCGGACGCCTGACTTGATATCTTTCATCTGATTGTAGGCGTAGTCTGCGTTTTGACCCGCAAGCTTTGGATAGATCGGCATAATCGGAGTTTGTGCATCTTTACCATGACATGACCAGCATGTTTTGGTTTTATAGAGCTCTGCGCCATCAGCGGCTTGAGCATTCGTGGTAACAGCCGATACCAGCAACAGTGCAGTTCCGACAAAAAAGAGCTTTGAAATTTTCAACATACTAATTTCCTCTTTTGAAATGAGCGGTTATGTTCCGATGAGGGAACTCATAAACGTTTAGGCAAGTGACTTCAGTGATATATTTGCTCAATTAAACCTTGCCAAAATTGTGCCAATAAAATGGTTAAACGCAGAAAGGGGCCCTAAGACCCCTTTCTCTTCAGTGCTCAAACTTGAGCCGGTTATTTGACCTTTTTAGCTCCATGCTCTTCCAGGAAGGTCTTTGCGCGTAACCCAAGATCAGCCGTTTTCACTTGATATTGCCACCATTGACCTGCCCACAGGGTGGCGTTCTGGTAGTCACCCTTCGCAGCGAAACCTTCAGACTTTTTCTTGGCCTCTTCTGCAAAACCCAGCTGGTCTGTTGCATCTTCCACCAAGGCTACGACTTCAGGGAAGTCTTTGTAGTTATGACTGGTGATGAAGCCGACAACGGAATCGATAACAGCTTGAGTATCAATATTGGTCTTCACCTGTTTCTCATAGTCAGCCTGGGTATACTTGGTACCTTCCTGTATTTCGGTTGTGGTGGCCACGTACCCTTTTGGTTTGACTAACAGGTAACCCTGCATTTCCAGATGCAAGGCGGAGCAGAACTCGGTGCAGTAGTAGGGATAGACACCGGCTTTATCCGCTTTGAATGTAGCCGAGACTGTCTTACCAGGTTCGATCGAGAGATTTACATTCTGACCGTAGAGTGCAAATCCATGGGTCTCATCTTGGGCGCGTTCCAGATTGGTAAGATGAATGGATACCGTTTCACCCTCTTCCACTTCGATGATTTCCGGAGTGATATGGGAGCGGATCACTGTACCGTAGACATGTACGATACCATCATCACCTCGTACAACCTTCTCACGTCCGGCTCGTGTCTTGTAGGGTGACTTCTTGTCAGAACGACTGTCCCAACCAGACTTATAGCGTACAGCGGGCTTCAGTTTGTCTGCTTTGATGGCGACCACATAGTGTGGTTCACCCAAAGGTAACGGCATATCGTAGAGCAACTGCATCTTGTCACCGCTGATATCGATCAACTGATGATTCTGCGGGTGCAATGGGCCGACCGGATTGAAGCGATCAATTGCAAGTTTATTCAATGAAACAAGATATTTACCATCCGGTGATACGGAATCACCCTCCATCGCAACCAGATGACCGATATTGTAGTGGATATGCAATTGATCCAGCACCTTACCTTCACAATAGTCCCACTTGGTTACCATTGAGTCGACATAGATCGAGGTATAGACCACACACTCCTTGGCATCGTATTGGGTATGCAGAGGACCAAGCCCTACCTGAACCTGAGTATGCAATGCATCTTTCATTGCTATGATCGGGATACCATAGGGATCCTTACCTTCAAACTTCTTCTCTTTAATCGCTTTTTGTATCTTCTCCCAGCTGTAGACCCAGGCATGGCTGTCCAGCTTACCGGAGACGATGATATGAGTGCCGTCCGGACTGACGTCAACACCATGCGGACTTTTTGGTTCTGGAATCAGATAGAGCAGACCTTCTTTGACAGCCTGCTCCATTGGGATCATGTAAGCACCCTTGGACTTCTTTACTTTGCCGGCAGCAACCAGCTCGGCAGCTTTTTTCCAGTTTGTCACATGCAGAAAATCGGTATCCTTTTGTGAACAGCCTGCTTCAAAAGGAGGGCGTCCACGCTCGATACCACCGACATATCTTTCAGAACAGAAAGAGTTTGTGAAACCCCAACCCATGGAAGGCCCCTTGCCCGCATCGGAAAGGTCTTGACTATAGGGAGGCAATTCAAAGGTGAACGACTGCGAAGGATCCAGGCGACCCTTTTTATCGTCAAACTTCCAGTAGGTTACTGCGCCACGGTATTTATCGTTAAACTCCTCCAGCGGTACAAATTCATCTTCAAACGGTGCTGCATACTGGGAAGCTTCCATCACATATTCGGTATTCGGTGTAACAAAAGCACCACCATGTTCCGATTTCATGAATGGATTGACCACGATCTGTTTGGTCTCGAAATCGTGCAGATCGATAACCGCCATACGTGGGTTGGCTTTATCATTGATAAACAGATATCGGCCGTTGTATTCCCCATTGGTCTCAGAGAACGCCGGATGGTGGGTATCGCCGTAGTTGATATCCTTACCCTGTATTCTACCTTGGGCCAGTACCGCTTTTGACTCATCATCAAACCCGTAACCCTGCCAGGGTTCAGGTGTGAAAACAGCAATATATTTCAGTATCCTCATCGATGGGATACCGTATACGATGACCTGTCCGCTCTGCCCTCCGGAGCTGAAAGCCAGGTATTCGTCACGCCCTCCCGTTGGCGTATAGGTTTTCGCTGCCGCTAGCAGATCCTTCTGTGATAGTCCACGCGCTTTCATGACATCTTCAAGCGCCGACTGGGACCATGCATTGGTTGCAGCTGTCAAGCCAATCCCCAAACCTATGCCCAATGCGGATATACGTTTCAAACTATTGTTCATCGTTCCCCGTCCCCGTGATTATAAAGAGAAGACACATTTGATATATGCCGAGTAGAAAGATATTCAACAAATGCCCCGTCAACCTCATTGATTTAAGTCAAATGTCAAAATGACAAGGCAATTTAGAGGCAGAAATTTTTAGTTTTTTGTATCAACTGCCAGACCAATACCACAAAGAGATACCACGAATACTCAATTGTAAGTACTCCTGTCTATCACAATTTCAATAGATCAAATTTTTTAATAATGGATGTGTGTGAGCAGGTATTACTGGTCCGTTACTCAAGCAGCCGGTCAAGTTTGGATGCAAGTACCTGAGGAGAGATTCCATGTGCGAATTTATTAATGAACCGGCCACTCGGATCGAGCAGATAGAGACTGGCAGTATGATCCATCAGATAGAGATCAGGATCGTCAGATGCCTCATCCACGCGCTCGAATCTGGCTTTGAACTGACCGGCAACCCGTTCAATCATCGCTTCAGATCCTGTAACACCAATCAGACGTTCGTCGTAATACTCGACATACTTCTTCATTACCGCAACACTATCCCGCTGCGGATCAATCGTAATGAAGTAGGGTTGAAACTGGGTTGCTTTGTCACCCAGTTCATTCAGCGCCTGAAACATGATCTGCAGAGAGGTTGGACAGATATCCGGGCAGTAGGTATAACCAAAGTAGACAATTGCAAACTTACCCAGCATGGTTTCATTGCTCACCAGTCGGCCCAGATGGTCAGTTAACAAAAACGTCCCTTTACCAATACCCTCGGCGGCAACCAATTTATCCTGCTGAGCAGCACTCCTGGCCTTTCTCGCCTGCACCATATCAGCATTCAGGCAACGCTTTATCTCATCCGTATTATGCGCCATGAGTTCAAAGTAGAGATCAGGACCAGGTGACAGTCCAATGCCGAAACTATTCAAAACACCCTGATTGATATCGGTCTCCTGAGTCAATAGAGCAAGATGCTGTGTTGGGAAACCACGCTCAGATAACAGGCACACAGCTTCACCGGAAGCGATCCTCTCACGTATCCGCAACAATCCTCTGGCGTCTGTCTGTTGTGTCGGCGAACCGCTCAGGTGATCAAGCACTTTGAGGGCGTAGGCCTGTTCAAAATATTGCAGGGTGTCATGATACTGAATACCCAGCCCCGCTTTCATTCCCCGATAACCATACTCATATTCACGGTCGATGCGCGCCAAACGGGCCAGCACGGTCTGCCGGTTACGTTCATACAGATGTGTACGTTTCGTATCCATTTGCTGCAGGATAAGTGTCAGATCATCAAGCATAATCATCAGATTACGATTATCCAGCCAAAAGTGTGGATCGCGCTGTTGTTGCTGATGTCGGGATGGCAACACCTTCAACCCGGAATGGGACAACAACTCAATCACCTCAGTATCTTTCCCCAGCTCTTCTATCGACTTTGCAAGTGAAGATTCCAATTCCGAACCGACCCAGAACAGCAGATCGGCTTGCTGCATGCGCTGCCACTGTTCAGGTGAAGGTGTAAACTGATGGGGCAATTGGCTATCGTCGATCAACAGTTCAGGCTCACCAATCCCTAACATCAGGCCTGACAGAATGGAATGCAGTGGCTTGATCGTTACCACAACCCGAAACTCACCCTCGGCTTCTGTCCCATTACCCACCAGCGGCCACAACCAGGCAGAAAGCATCAACAGGATCAGGCCATATTTTCTGTTATTGCTCATGGCCTCTGATACACCGCATTCAATTTTTCAATCGCCAGATCAACCTGTTGCTTCAATCTATCGGTTGAGGGACAAACCCGATTGTCATTGATGAACGCCATAAACGATTTATTGGTCTGATAATCAAACAGTTCTCCCAATTGGCGTTGTTTGGGTAGCGTGTTCACCAAGACCTGTTTGATCCTTTGTGTCTGATCAACTCTTCCACACTGCAGGGCAACACCATTCAGCGAACCAAGCGCACGAATGGCTGCTAACTGATCATCGCTTGCAGCTTCCGCTCGAACCACGCCGAACAGGATTGACAACAGCAACAGGATTCGTGGAATCATGAGCACCTCTTAGGGCCTGTTGACACTGATTCGACCGGGCGGGTCCGGAAGCCAAACCATCCGTGTATGACAGGGCCAACCCGGGTCCTACAAATCACCAACATCTTCGGCTTGATAGAATTTTTGATACTGAGGCTCTATTAAACCTTAAGGTTTCCTCGAACGATTTGATTGATATCAAACTGCAGAGTTTATTGCGCCAAGGGCTGCTGGAGTCTGTTTTATTGTAAATAACAACGGGTTAGTGATTATCTGAAATCCCAGGAAAATCTCTCGCCACCCCTTTTGCCCCTGTCAGATCGACAGACTGAACCCGTGCATTGACAAACCGCGCTCCCTCAAGATTGGCCTCCCTGAACAGGGTCTCGGTCAAGGCCACGCCATTCAGCAGAGAGCCTGACAAGTCCGATTGGGAAAAATCCGCCTGCTCCAGGGCCGCACCGGTCAGTACGACCTGGCGTAGACTTGTCCTCCTGAGGGTACTGCCAATGAGAACAGCCCGCATCATAAATGCGTGATCAAAAACACTATCATCCAACTGACTCTCCTCCATTGAGATATCCTTCATATTGGCGTTGGAAAAATTAGCGCCGCTTGCACTGGCCTCATTGATACTGGCACCAAATAGGTAGGCATTGGTGAAATTGCTTTGATTGAGAGAGCTTTCATCAAAATTAGTATGAAACAGATCCGCATCGGTAAAATCGGCGGCATTCGCCGCGCAACCAGAGAGCATTGCCCACTTTAAATCCGCTTTCACCAGGATTGCCCGGGAAAGGTTACAATCGATCAGCCGGGCATTTTGAAAATTGACACCACTCAACCGACTACCCTGCAGGTCAACTCCATTGAGATCCCGACCGCTGAAATCACAGTGGGTATAGTCATGCCTGGATACCGGCGAGTCACAATCCCCGATCGGCATGGGCTGTGGAGGTGTCTTGCCTGACGACAGTATCGGCATTGTCAATAAAAGTGAAAACACGATTTGTTTGATCACCTTTCCTCCGAGAGAAATCATCACCTGTAACAATGTATCTTCTTCAACTGTTTAAAGGCACTATAGGCAGCCGCTTGATTTTTGAAAAGGTAGAAGCCGTCTGTTGTCAAACTTGATCAGCCACCCTTTACAATTTTGCGTTGATTCGACCGCCACGTCTGCGGATAGCGAAGCTAGCGCAATAGTGATTCGTCGTGCACCAAGGCATTATTTGTCTGCAAGCATGGTGAATGTAAGTTACACAAAACAGCACTACAGGATAGAATGTCCCTATTTCAGGCAGTGTAACCTCACTGTTATGAATTGAGATTGAAATTTCTATAAAATACAGCGCCAATACAACAGACTGAGTTTCAACAGGATCCTTCTCTCTTTGGGAAAGTTTTGATGACACACAACACCGTTTTACGAATATTCTTGGTCACTCTACTCATCGCACCACTTTCAAGCCTCGCGGAGGAGAAACCTCTGTGGGAGGCCGGAATTGGCATTGGTGCAATGAGCTTTCCTGCCTATCGAGGCTCTGACAAGACACACAACTTCCTGCTGCCTGTACCCTATTTCGTCTATCACGGTGACTTTCTCAAGGCTGACCGCCATGGTATCCGTGGCAGTCTGTTCGATTCGGAGCTGGTTGATCTGACACTGAGTTTTTCCGCTTCACCGCCAACCAACAGCGACGATATCGATGCCCGTGAGGGTATGCCTGACCTCAAAACCACCTTTGAGTTTGGGCCCCAGATCGACCTCACCCTGTGGCGCAACGAGAACCGGACACGTTCACTCAGACTGCGAATGCCTGCCCGTGCCGCATTTACGGTTGAACGTTCATCAGAGTCCATCGGCTGGGTCTTTTCACCCAGACTCAATCTGGATATCACCGACCTCCCAGCAATGCCTGGTTGGAATCTTGGTTTTGTCGCCGGACCGATCTATGCCACTGAGGATCAGCACGACTATTTCTATGGAGTTGATCCCCAATATGCGACGAATGAACGACCAGCCTACCAAACCAGTGGGGGTTACAGTGGCAGCCAGTTTCTATTTACCCTATCCAAGCGCTTTGAACGCACCTGGGTTGGTGCATTTGTCCGTTATGATACTCTGAGCGATGCCGTCTTCGAAGACAGCCCACTGCTCACCGAGGATAGCTTTGCAGCAATCGGGGTAGCCATAAGCTGGGTGATCAGTGAATCAAAGACACGGGTCAATGTGGAAGATTACTGATACCCAGCCAGAAAACACAACCCTTGTCTGCCAGAGAAAATCTGATACCGTAGGCTCCACCAGTTCGCAGCTTGGGTAGGTCTGCAGGCTCCACCCTGACCGGGTTCCAGCAGAATCAAGATAGAGGCAGAGATAGAATATGGCGACAATAAGAAAAGATTTTGACTCCTACAAAATCTGGCAATACAGCGGTCATAAATATGAGGCCGTGGTCTACTGTTTCCATGACAACGTTAGAGTTGGCGAACTGATATTCCTCAAGGATGACGTCAAACCACCTCAGAATAGACTACAATCAGACAAACCAGTCATCCATTTCCCGATCAGTCGATTCAACGACATTATTTCAATCCTCAGACATGAGAACCCACTCTGCCTGTTTCTCAACCTGGAGAAACAGATCGGTATGGTCGCCACCTCAGAGCATGAGCCGATTGGTGAAGAAGAGAGCTGAGGCGGGGAAATCCCAACTACTATATGCGCCTTGATCGGGCCAACTGAGCATTCTCAAATCCTGCTATTAAACCGCAGGTGATAAACACATGATCCATTCAATCCAGTACAACGACACGAATCTCCCCCCTGGACACTCACTTCATGAGCAGGCCTTTTGAGGCTCATTAGTTAGGGCCTTGTAACACGAATCCAACAGGCCCTGAGCCGTTCTTAATAATTAAGCAGTTCTTAATAATTCTGGGCTAGTTTGATCATGTTGACCCGATTAGCGGCTGTGCATCCGGATGGCAGCTTCTATCCAGGCTATTGGGTTATCCATCCATGCCACACACAGTCGCACCAATGTCAGGGATCAACCTAAAACAATCAATAAAACAGGGAGATACGGATGAGATCATATCCAAATCAAAAAACGGCCAAATTTGTCATTGCAAGCCTATTCTTTTCGACCTCAATCACCGTGACCACGCTTACGATCGCACAGGATGGAGAGTCAGATGGTAACAGATACTATCTGGAGCGCTTCTATCAACAGGATATCAGTTCTGCCAAAGCCTATTTAGGCATGCTGGGTAAACTTAAAGAAGATCGCGCTGAGGATGATTCGGAAAAAGAGGATGATGATGAAAAAATTACCATCATCGATGTCAGAGACGCCACTGAATATCGTATGGGTCATCCTAAAAAAGCCATTCACATGCCATACCCACGGATCTATAGAGAGTGTGTCGATAACATGAGGACAGAAGATGGGGCCTGCGCCAGTGGTACGGTCTATCAGGTCAGGCAGGATCCGGAGAGCCTGTTTCTGCAGATCGAAGGAAGAATAGAAGACAAGCAGACACCAATCGCCACGCTATGCCGAACCGGCTTTCGCAGCGTGCTTGTTGCAAACATTATCTCCAAGCCAACGACAATCTGTGATCTGAAAGGTTATACCGGAAGTGAATATGATGATTGCATTACCACATACCAGGATAGAGGCTATGAAAATGTCTCCAATATCTGGCAGGGATTCGTCGGTCAACCCATGGCTGGGATCATCAGTTCCAGCGGCAGTCGATACGTTGTCGGCGATGATCAGACATTGACAGACCTAACCCTTGCTGACGGTTCCATGGCAAAGGGCTTTGTCGCCTATGATCTCGATTTGAATAATGACGGAACCATCAGTAGTGATGACAAGGATGGGTGGCGCTACCATCAAAATCTACCCTATTCGACCAAGATGAAAAGAAAACTGATCAACGCAGAAGCTGACGCTATGGGCTATTACGACCTACCATGACTAAAAAACCCACCTGGATCACAATTCGATTCAGGTGGGTTGAAACTCGTGGTCAAGACAGGATGACCAGAGCATCAAAAGCTTCAGTTATAACACTTGTATCTTCTTCCGGAACCAAGATACAGATGACTGTCATAACAGTTTCTACGACGCATCTTCTTTCTCATCTTTTTACGTAAAGATTCGATACTACCCTGCTCATATCCATCCTCATAACCGTGGCGGTCACCCTTTCTGGTACCTTTTCTGTAGCCCTTTTCATAACCGACCTTGTAACCGCGTATGTACTCTTTTTCATCGAATGACCTTTTCGAGTGCATACCATAGTATCGATCCTTGCCATCACGATAGCCTTCACGATAGCTGCGTTTGTAAGCCTTGATATAACCATCTTCCAATCCGTCGCTGTAACCGGCGTCATAACCCTGCTCATAGGCATTGCTCATTGCCGAAGATGTGCCCACATAAAAGAGAAGGATCAATGTTGATAAAGTAATCGCTGCTGCACGTTTCATTGTTAGCTCCATCATTGTGTCTGTACTATGGAGCTTAATGGAGGGCGTATTAACGGAAGCTGAACGAGATTGTCGATATCCGAACCGGGGATCGTACGATCAGAATGGACCAACATGGCGCTGCCAGCTGCCCTCGCTATACTGAGCAATCATCAGACGAACACCTGAGTTGGCTCAATCCCGCTCGACACCAGGAGGAAACATCCCCCCCTGGTGAGAAACAAGTCCCGAACAGTGACTGGTTAGAGATAGGCCCGTTTGATCGAACGAACAGCTACAGCGCCGTCAAGCAGGGCAAGCAACAGAACCACCAGGTTGGAGAGTGTCGGAATCGGCCGCGCAGCACCCGGGAATCCCGGACCACCCTGGTCCACAATCACTCCATCATCCCCGGTATCATCACCCAACACATTGTCAGCCAGGGTGAACGAAGCTGTTGCTACCATTGATCCGGCCGTACCGTAGACCACACCCGGCAGGGTATACCAGGAAGCAGAAGGCCCACCGGGCGGTACCGGACCATACTTCCTGTAAACACTCGATACCAGAGAGGTCGCACCAGGCATATGGTAGTAGACGGTAATATCAGCGGTTTCACAAGGCAGGGTAAATTCCAGCAAGCCATAGGGATAGAGATAGCCGAATGGATCCGCTGCGGGCATTGAGCCAATCGCTACAGCTGCCACCGCCTGTGCGGTGGCACAGCCTCCCCCAACCTCCAGGGTGAGATAGCCGCTCCCGGTCGCATCCGGCAGGGAACTGACATTCGACTGGAGACTGTCGGCGGTACCGTCATTATTGCCATCACCACCGTTTGGCCCGGCATCCTCAACCGCCAAAGCCACGCCATCACCATCATCTGCCACTGTGGTAAAACTGATCTGGGGCCCATAACCAGTACCAATGCCATTGGTGGCAAAGGCTCGTACAGAATAGAGGGTTGAAGGCACCAGACCTGAGATATTGCTGACGAAGGCGCCTAAGCCAGTACCATCCGAGCTGCAGGTGTCAGCGACCGTTGGATTCATGAGGAGACTCCAGCAGACTCCACGTGCAGTAAAAGACCTTGTAACCTTGTTGACTCATTCCCTGTTTTGAATAACCCTTCCAGTTACATGATATACAAAGTGAATTTAATCTCAGGATCATAACTGACCAGTAATATTGATACCTTGCTATCCAACAAAGTGTTTGAGTGTTGAACTTTTCACCGAATAAGAAGTATCCATTATGGATGCTGAATCTAAATCTATTTTGCTAACCCACACCAATTATAAGCACAACTTTATTTGTTTACCGTTCAACTGAAATCAATCTGTCATATTTACGTCATCCTCAACCATTATCGTTGACAAACTTTTATTTTTTTAATATGGAAAACAATATGAACAAACCTTCACTGTTATCACTCCTGATTGCCGCCTCCTTCAGCTCCCAGGCATTTGCCGATTCTGTCGTTGTTTATGATGAGAGCTCTCTTCAAGATGCTTTTCAACAGGCTTCATATAATCCGGACATCGATGAGATCATCTTTAAAAGAAATTCCCACATCAGCTTGAGCGCTCCGGCTATCTATAGCGGTGAGCAATCCATCACCCTGATCGGTAGGGGTTCAACCATCGATGGTTCTGCTGCTGGTAGTTTTGTACTTGATGCCGATCTTACTGCCATAACAGAAGACGCTACCCTGATATTCGAGACTGCTGCAGAGGTGAAGATCAAGAACCTGAAGGTAATCAACAGTGCCACCAGAGGCATTGTGGTAAACGTTCCTGCTGATGCATCAGGTGATGATGTATCAGTAAACCTTGACCGCGTTACTATTTCAAACTCTGCCCTTTTTGGTCTCCACGTCGATGATAATGCCGATGCCTTTGATGATGGTACATCCGGTTCCATGTTGGGTATTGAATTAAAGTTGACCCGTTGTACATTTGAGTACAACGGTACCGGCGCAATCGATTTTGATGGTGTTCGGGTTGATGAGAGAAGTCTTGGTGATATCTATGCTTTTATCTCCAACACCACGATTGACAATAACGGTGGTGACGGTATTGAGCTGGACGAGGCTGGTGATGGTAATGTGGAAGTTTACATGAATCGGGTCTCACTCAACGACAATGGTTTCTACAACGAGGAAGACCTGGACGACGGATTTGACATCGATGAAGCAGACGACGGTGATATACAGGCACACTTGACCAACCTGGTCGTCAACAACAACATGGATGAGGGTTTGGATTTTGATGAGGCTGGCAATGGTGACATTGAAGCAAAATTCAAACGTATTACCGCACTCAACAACAATGATGAAGCCATCAAACTTGATGAAGAGGATGCCGGAGACATCGAAGCCAAATTGACACGGGTTAATGTCGAACAGAGTGGTGATGATGGCATTCAGTTCACCGAGCTTGGAGAAGGCAAAATAGAGACCGTCCTTAAATCCGTTCGTGCCCTTGATAACAATAAATATGGTATCAAGATTGAGCAGTGGGTTGTGGAAGATGAGGCTGAGCATGCTGAAGAAGCAGGCTCATTGACCTTGAAAAGAGTCGAACTTGCAGGCAACGGCAATGGAGACGAAGTAAAAACGAATAATATTGAAATGGATTAATAATAAAATGAGATGCACAGTATTCACTACCATTTGAATACTGTGCATCGGTTTTCAGTTGCGGCATCTGATGTCAGCCGTTTTGACGAGCTGAGCTTTGTTAACTCAACCGATTCGAATTTGCGAACTACAAACCCCTCTCATACATTGGTTTGGCCTATAAAGTCATACTTCATACTAATGCCAGCCTGAATTTCAGGTTACACCCGCCACTCGCTTAAATTGCAATACGACTCCTGTGTAGTAGTAGAACTACCCATAACCATATAGGGTGCCTGGTTAATTAGCCGCCAAAAATACCTAACCTTCACCATTTCAATAACTTAAGTAATATCTCAATCGTATTTGCAGTAGTAACCTAAGCCTCATCATGCTATTAATATTGATCAGGACAGCGATGTGACTGATACTGAATAGCGCCAGGATGCCTTCCCAATGTACTTGAGTATTAGCCTATTACTGTCTGGGTAATTAACAGTAGTATCAATAACAACGTAAATCAATTGTTATATAACCATATATAGCAAGCGGCTTGGCTTCTCAGTTGTAGTAATATTGACATGTTTGAAACATTTGATTTTTTGAATTTAGTACTTGATACAATAACCGACCATATCGCTGTTATTGATGATCAGGGAACCATTATTTATGTCAACAAATCGTGGATCGATTTTGGATTATCAAATGGTATTCCTGAGAATACCGAGTGGGTAGGTGTCAACTACTTTGACGCCTGCGCGCCCCGGGATGGTGCTGAGGAATTGAGCGTAAAGAGTGACATTGAAGATGTGATCAATGGGAAAACCCGATCTTTTTACCATGAATACCCATGCCACTCCCCCACTGAAAAGCGTTGGTTTCAGATGCGGGTCAACGCGCTTGAATTTGACAAATCACGCATTGTAATTATTGATCATAGCAACATAACAGAACGCAAAATTGCAGAGGAGCAGGCCTTATATCTCTCAAGAATTGACAGCTTGACCGGCCTTTCAAACCGTCGCCATTTCGATGACTTCCTGACAGATGAGTGGAAACGCTGTATTCGTTCACAAATGCCTATCACAATGGCTATGATCGATATCGACTTCTTCAAACATCTCAATGATTCATCAGGACATCATGCCGGAGATGAATGCCTGGAAACCATAAGCGACATTATGAAAGAGTTCGCCAAGAGGCCCAGTGATGTCTGCGCTCGTTATGGCGGGGATGAATTTGTGATTGTTTATGGTAACTCAGCCATGGATGAATCCTTGGTGTTAATGCTGAAGTTGATGGACACAATCCGCAAAAAAGAGATTCCCAATCCCGATTCACCCATCAGCAGCAATATTACAGTATCCATCGGTCTGGCCACTGCCTATCCCGACATTGACTCCACTGAAGAAGATATCATCAAAGCGGCGGACACACTACTCTATAAAGCCAAAGATGGCGGTCGTGACCATATTGAGTTTGCCACGATCTGAGCTATAGCAAGGATCTCTTTGTTGGGCAGACAAGCTAATAATAGAGCTTTAGGTTTTCACTCAACTCAATCTGTCTGACCAGGAAACTCTTTGATATAGAGATCCTGTTTTGAGTAGGGTATCTCAACACCCTCCTGCAGAAACAATTTGTATATCGTACTGTTCAGCATGTCGACGACTCTGCCTCTCAACTCAGGGTTATCAACCCAACACAAAAGCTCAAAGTCCAAGGAAGAGGCTCCAAAGGTGCGAAATCTCACCCTCGGTTCCGGATCATGACAAACCGCCTCATTCTCTTCTGCGATGGTGAGCAGAATACTCTTTACCTTATCAATATCGACACCGTAGGCAACACCAACTGCCACCCTTATTCTGTACTTGGGATAGGGTCCACCAGACTCATTCACCACTTTCGAGTTACCCATTATTGCATTGGGTATGGTTACTTCAACATCATCCCTGGTTAATAACCGGGTACTTCGGATACCAATACTCGTCACCTTCCCTCTTAATCCCGTCCCGTCATCCAAAACAATATAATCACCTATTTTATAGGGTGTATCCGCCATGATAAAAACCCCGGAAAAGAGATTCGCCAAGGTATCCTTAGCGGCGAAACCAACTGCGATACCGATGATACCAGCGGATGCCAACCAGGCTGTCATATCGATATGCCAGGCCTGAAAGATGAAATAGACCGCAAAGATAAAAAATGTAATTGCGAACAGATTGGTGAAGAGTGGAAGTGTTTGCGGACGTATCACAGCATGATCACTTGCCCGACTACTGGCGACCTGCAGCAGTAGCTTGGATAGCCGTATCGCAAACAGCATCCAGAGGAAAACCAGCACCGAAGTAACGATTGACAATAAGATATTGTTGAGCTGATCTCCCAGTGATGAAACCGTAGAAGCCACCAGTAAGCCGATAAGCGTTACTGTCCAGAACAGTGGCGCTTTCAGCATCATAATGATTTTATCGTCAACATGACTGGCAGTTCTTGCTGCCAACCGGCGTATGATCGGCAAAAAAACCCAGGTTAGGAGTTTTGCAATGAGGATAAAAAAAACAAAGATCAGGATACCCTTTACCCAGGGGTAACCTCCAAAGATCTCCATTACCGGATCTAGAACCTCCGGTGCATCGATAATTTCAACCAACCCCTCGACACTGTCGTTAATTGGTGAATCCGCGATTTCCATCCCTTCCGCTTCAGAGGCTTCTTGGTCTTTTTCTGGCATTTCATCACCTTATCAGCCATTGCAATTAAGGTGAAGTTATATACAGGTTTAAACGCTTTTTCAATAAACCAAGCAACAGACATAGTTCGATAAATAAAGATACTTCAACCAATACTCCGACAATCTTGAAGTATTTCTCCTGCCTGATGAGTGTAAAAAAGGTATTCAGTTCGTTCCAGAATGGCGGTCGCTACATATCAAGACAACCCATACGGGCGATTGATTGCCATTGACATTTGACTTTCGATTGCCGTCAACAGCTCATACCTTTTTCTGTACATTGAGCGTTTCCGGGAAACGATCAGATGAGACGGCTTTTTCACTGGGTACACAGAGAGCTTATAAAAGCCGTCTTGACAACAACGCCCACCCCGCTCCTCCCATACCTGATCATAATCAAGACGCTTCAGTTCCGATTTGTTTTTAAAAAGATAAAAATAGTGATTATGCTGATGCTCTGCTTCCTGCACGGCAAATATCCAATCAATGCCAAACTGCTTACAAAATATTTGAAACAGTTCGACCATCAGGTCGCGAGGCCTTATACCATAAAGTTTTTTTGTTATATCCCTGTAGATCTCTGTCACATGTTTCATCCTTCTTCCCTGGATCGCGCCAATAAAAGCGTGTAACCGATTCGATTGGGATTTTACTATGGAGAAAGCGATTGAAAACAACCTCTCCTCATAAATGTAAATATTCAAAACCAGCATACCCTCTCTCAGGAAGATACCTTCTTTATCGAGCACAAGTCGCATACCCGGATAGTAGTTATCCAGATCAACCACCTCTTTTCGCTCATATCTATCCAGATTCAGGTAACCGAGTTCCCCACCAATCAAGGAAAAGTGCGTGTGCAAGGATTCCAAACGCTTGACCATCCCCCAACTGGCACACTGATATGGCCAAAACACACTGGGTACGGCTTCCGGATGATTTTTAAGCAGAAACTTTAATTGATCGTAGTTGTTTTTTGATAAGAACAGGAGTTCCTTAAGGTTAAGAACAACCATCAGGAAATAGGCGATACGGGATTTGAAGTAGCCATATTTAAGCGGACTCAACTGCGATTTGCGATTCGCAGAGTCTATTGTCATAGCATTCGACAACGTGTACAGAAACACAATCTTATCCATAAGAATCATCCCTATTAGCTTCAATTGAATTTGAGGCTATTAGCCGAACAGGAAGCGTGTGGTTAATGCAAACAATTCCTGTCTAACACGACCATTCTGATCACATACTGACTAGGGCCTGTTAATACTCATCCAATAGGCACTAACAGATCGATACAATCAAATGTGATTTCGATGCTGTAAATCTGTAAGAGAGCGGCCCGGTCACCGAATGGATCTGTAGACTCACACTGCGTGGTGATAAGACGGGCCGATGCTGTTATTAGCAGCCCAAGTAGCTCAAAACCTGAAGATCAACTACAACTGAGCTAAAAACGGTATCCCAGCTTTCCGAAGAGACGGGCATTTTTCAGGTCATCATTGATATCATCCAGCTCTTGAGTCCATTGATACCTTGCTTCTGCACCCAAGAAGAGTTGTTCGCTCATTTTGTAGTGAAGACTCACCCCACCCTGCAGAGCAAAGGCACCCTCATTAACATTACGACCATCAGCATCGATGTAACCAATTCCCGGCCCAAATCCGATCGAAAATCGATTATCCACACGATAGAGATAGTGCGGATTCATCTCGAAACTCGTAATCTCGAGCCCGCTGTCATCATAGTGTGAGTAGCTGAATTGCTGGCGAATTGTGGCGTTGGGTGGTTCAACAAGAAGACAATCGAAGGATATCTCCAAGCCAAAAACAAGATCCGTATCCAATCCATGGGTCTGCGGATCCATAATGCCACCAGTGACTGACAGGGTTAGGTCCGGATTAAACCCATCGCTCTTAACCGGGAGAAACCCCCACTCTTGTCCGGCACTGAGTGTCGGAGCAGTCGAGATCAATCCAGCGCTTAAAATCAGTCCTATAACGGATTTCTTCATAATTTCTTCCTGAAATTTGTTCTTTAAAGTCAAGTGCGCTGAATGATATCGAACTAAGCTCCGGTAGTTTGTGATTTATTGTCAATTTTTAAGGGCCTGTCAGCACGAATCCAAGACAACCTGTTGTGCCTTGCTGAGCATAAAAACAACCCCGGCAGGACGTATTGGATTCGTGATAACAAGCCCTAGCAAGTTGTACAACAACTCAAAGCCGATTACCGCTCGATCGCATCACGTACCCGCTCCAGTCTCTGGCGGACATCCATAGCCATATCGCCGACCTCAGGTTTCTCGACCAGTTTCAGCACAGCGACCGGATCCATGAATGCCACTGTTACAGAGCCATCCTCCTCCTGCCGGACGACCACATTGCATGGCAATAGCAATCCAATATCCGGTTCGGCATCTATCGCCTGATTGGCCAGGGGGGGATTACAGGCACCCAGAATCTTGTAGGGTCTTTTTTCGATTCCGAGTTTCTCTTTCAGTGTTGCCTTGACATCGATTTCAGTCAGCACCCCGAAACCTTCAACTTTCAGTGCTGCAACTACACGCTGCTCAATATCATCGATATTCCCATCAAGGCGAGACTTAAAGCTGTACATTGGATGATCTCCTCGTTGTTCTTATTACCTGGCGTCAAACCATATCGTTTCCAGACACACCAAGGCCACTCTTTGCATATCAAGCATTGGGGTAAGCCCCTCCAACCTGATCAAACAGTATTCTATTTTGACATATCCATGCGGAAATTGAGTATCCCGAATAGGGGGGGGCAGAAAGAATCCCGGGTGTGGATTCCCGGCAGCTTGACAGTTCAGGTTCTGCCTAAGCGTGCAGGTCTTTTAAAATCAAACGGTTAGGGATTTCAAGAAAAGCCTGAACCAAACCTGTCAAGGTGCCGGGCCAATCACTCGACGAATTTTCATCAAATTCAATAAATTCAATGAGCTGCCGCTAAACCGGGAATACACCTGAGTAATATAGGGCTCTTATCCAGGGCCACTAAACCTGAGAGATCAGACCAATGAAATCGAAACTGACAGTCGCGCTACCCTGGGTTCTATTCGTCCTGGTCTTCGCCCTGTTGACACTGAGCGATCCAGCAATGGCGAATAAATTTGAGACCATTGGCGGCGGCGTTCAAGGCTCAACAAAAATCAAGGTTGAGTATCTGATCACGATCGCTTACGTGGCCAGCGCCATTTTCATGATTGCCGGCATATTGGCTATTGCGCTGCACAATCGCAATGCGCAAACCCTGAACTATACAATGTGGAAATCCTCAGCGGCGATGTTCTTCATACTGAGCATTGGCATGGCAGCTGCCGGTTATTATATGTCCTAGGGCCTGCACCTGATAAAGCGCCACTCGGCGTTGCTCGTCACTCATTTGGAACAACCAAACTACGCGCCTCGCGCCTTGATTGGCGCTTTGTCAGGCACAACAGGGGCTATTGGATTAGCATTAACAGGTCTTAGGCCAATAACACCGATCAGATTGAACCATTCGCCGGGGGTACGACATAGAAAAAAACAGAGAAAAAGTGCAGCACGCTACCGGCCAGTACAAACAGATGCCATACTGCATGATGGTAGGCCAAGCGCCGCCAGATATAGAAAATCACCCCAAGGGAGTAACATAGGCCACCAGCCAGCAAGAGTACGATCCCACCAACTTCAACGGCGTCGATCAACGGCTTGATCGCAATCACCACCAACCAGCCAAGCCCCAGATAGAGTGACAGAGAGAGCCATTTCAGGCGCACATCCCTCAACAGCTCCAGCAGTATACCGACGATGGCAAAACCCCAGACCAGACCAAACAGGGTCCAGCCCCAGCTGCCGCGCAAATTGACCAGCGTGAAAGGTGTATAGGTACCGGCGATCAGTAAAAAGATCGCGGCATGATCGAATCGCTGCAGCAGTTTTTTCGCTCTCGGCATGGGGATGCCGTGGTAGAGCGTGGAGGCGGTATAGAGCAATATCAGGGTTGCGCCGTAAATACTGCAACTGGTGATATGCCAGACATCACCATACAGCGCCGCATAGGTTACCAGCAACGCCAATCCGGCAACACTCAGCAGAACACCGATTCCGTGGGTGACCGCATGAGCAATCTCTTCGCCCAATGTGTACTGGCTTCCTGTAATCTCGGACTGCATAGCAGGCCTCCTTTCGAGCTGTTGCCAGCGAGAATATCACAGATGCCATTTGTCCACTATTCAGCAAAATCGAGTCGTTCCTGGATCTTCTCCAGCCCTTTTGCCGCACACTGCTCATCCCTTTCGCCACCCGGAGCACCACTGACACCGATCGCTCCTAACTGGTAACCACCTGATTCAATTGGCAGTCCACCCTGTAACACCAATACACCCGTGACATGATTCATCTCCTGTTGGATATCCCGGCGGTTGTCACGAAACTCCCCGGAGGCTATCCCGGAGAGTATCACCGCATTGGCTTTGTCCCTGGCGATCTGAAGGGTGAATCGACTGGCATGCACATCCCTGAAAACGGCGGTTTCGGCTCCATCCCGATCCACCACCACGGCGGTGACCTGATAACCCTCTGCACGACAGGCGTCCACCGTATGCTTGACCAGCTGCCAGGCCAGGTCAGGATGAAGTCTTTTAACCGTAACCACATCCCCTGCCGCGACCAGGCCGGCAAACGGCATCAGACTGCAGATAACTGCAAGCACAAAAGCTCTGAACATCATCGACAGCATACCCCTTTAGGTTGGAAACTCCCCGGCAAACTTCTCAATCCACTCGATGGCTGCCTCCTCTCCGCTCAGAGAGCGACCTTCACTGGTTTTCACACTCTGCTTGTAGTGTTCGATATAGCACAATTGCTCAACCATACGCACGGCATAGGCGGTCTCTTCTCCAATAAATTTCACCCCGATCAGGTAGCAATCCTCCTCCTGCCTGGACCAGACAACCACACCGGTAGCATGAAACTGAGGTGGCGTAATCGGGATGGCAATGTGAATTTCCGTACCCGGCTCTATATGATCATCAGTCAGAAAACAGAGTCCACCTTCACTGTAGTTTGTCAGTTTTTTACGGTGCGCAGAGGCCCTGCCACCCAATTGAAAATCGATGGGTACATCGGTGGGATGTCTGATATATAGGCGCATGGCGTTCTTGATTGCTCAGAAGATGGTTACCAGCAGGCTTTGTTGAGTCAAGCCATTCAATTCAAAACTAATCCCGGTGATAGCTGCTTTATCATTATCAACACATGCTGCTCGCCGCTGAATGATGATCGGCTCCTCAGAAGGAATAATGAGGCCAACAACTTTAACAAAAGCAAAGGTCAGATCTTTTTTCAAGGTTGCCAGGGATTTTATCCGCCCTCAAAGGTCATAAACTGTAAACCGATAAGTTGCCACTCGCCCAGACTTGCATGTTGATAAGCATCCCCACAAAATCACTTCTATGAAATTTCCCAAATATATTGAAATGATGAGCCAGCTGATCGGCTCTGCTTCGGTAAGCAGCGTCAATCCCGAATGGGACATGGGTAACGGTGCTGTGATCGAACTACTGGATAGCTGGTTTGGTGCACTGGGTTTCGAGACCGAGATCCTGCCTGTTCCCGGCCGCCCCGGAAAACTGAACCTGATCGCCTCCTACGGCCGAGGCAGCAATGGACTGGTACTCTCCGGACATACCGATACAGTCCCTTTCGATGAGGACAAATGGAGCTCGGATCCACTCAAGCTGAGTGAACGGGAGCAACGACTCTACGGCATCGGCACGGCGGATATGAAAGGTTTTTTCGCTGTCATCCTTGAGGCCGTCAGAGAACTTCCGCTCGATCAACTGAAGAAACCCCTGGTAATAGTGGCCACCGCCGACGAAGAGAGTGACATGTGCGGCGCCAAGTCATTGCTGGATCTGCATCGTCAGTTGGGCCGCCATGCCGTCATCGGTGAACCCACCGGCCTGAAGCCGGTGCGTATGCATAAGGGGGTCTCGATGGAATCCATCATACTCACCGGCCAATCCGGTCACTCCAGCAATCCACAGCTTGGCAGAAATGCACTGGATGGTATGCAACTGGTCCTTGGTGAGGTATTGAATTGGCGTATGGAGCTTCAGCGTCGTTATACCAATCCGGCATTTGATATCAATGTACCCACCCTCAATCTGGGCCATATTCATGGGGGAGACAATCCAAACCGGATCTGTGGCAAGTGCGAACTTCAATTCGATCTCAGATCCCTACCCGGCATGGATATGCAGTTGCTCAGAGCAGAACTGAGTGACCGCATCGAATCCTGTCTCTCCGAAACCGGTCTTGAGTGGCAGTACAAACCACTGTTCGATGGGATACCTGCCGTAGAAACCCCGGCAGAGGCAGCGATCGTCAAAGCAGTGGAGAAATTTACCGACACCCAGGCGGGTGCCGTGGCATTTGGTACCGAAGCACCCTATCTGAACAGCATGGGCATGGAGACGGTGATCTGTGGTCCGGGAAGTATCGATCAGGCTCACCAACCGGATGAATATATACCCCTCGAACATATTCAACCTGCGATTAACCTGATACAGTCACTGATCAGGAAGTTTTGTTTATAGACAGCAGCTTAGGGCTATTTACACAAGATGAAAAAACGCGATCAAAAACTGCAAGACATGTTTGTCGACTGGTTTCGTGGTTCATCCCCCTATATCCACGCGCATCGCGGACGAACATTTGTGATCACCTTTGGTGGCGAGGCTGTCACTGGCAGTGGTTTTGACAACCTGATTCACGATATCGCTCTACTGCATGGTCTGGGTATCAGACTGGTGTTGGTGCATGGCGCCAGACCGCAAATCGAAGAGCGTCTACAAACCAGAGGCGTTGAAACCCAGTTCGTCGATGGTTTGAGAATCACCGATGACCCGGCACTGACCTGTGTCAAAGAGGCTGCCGGTGCAGCGCGGGTTGAGATAGAGGCCCTGCTCTCAATGGGTCTTGCCAACTCACCCATGGCCGGGGTAAGGATTCGCGCCGCTTCAGGGAACTTTGTCACCGCCAGACCGCTGGGCGTCAAAGACGGTATCGACTATGGCCATACCGGCGTGGTGCGCCGGGTGGATGCCGCTGGCATTGAACAACGGCTTGAATCCGGAGCAATCGCGATCGTGCCGCCGCTGGGCTATTCACCCACCGGCGAAGTCTTCAACCTCAGCTACGCTGATGTGGCCGCCTCGGTAGCCACGGCCCTGGGTGCAGACAAACTGATTGCACTTGTCGAGGCCAAGGGAGTCACCGATTCACGCAAACGACTGATCACCAGTCTCTCGCCTCGTGAAGTGGACAAATTGTTAACCACCCGGAAAAAGCTCTCCGAAGACCTGAAACAGAATCTGAAAGCAGCAGTCTCTGCCTGTCGCAGCGGCGTCAAACGTTGCCATCTGATCGACAGACAGCTGGATGGGGGGCTGCTCAAGGAGCTGTTTACCAGAGATGGTATCGGCACCCTGATATCGGCCGAACCCTATGAGGAGACCCGTACAGCCCGTATCGATGACGTGGTGGGTCTGCTTGGGCTGATCGAACCTCTGGAAGAGAAGGGTATCCTGGTAAGACGCTCCAGAGAGCTGATAGAGACTGAAATTGACCGTTTCACCCTCATGGAGAGGGACGGCATGGTGGTTGCCTGTGCCGCTCTATACCCCTACCAGCAGGAGTCGATGGCTGAGTTGGCCTGTGTCGTGGTTCACCCGGAATACCGGGGTAGTGACCGGGGTGAACGTTTGCTTGCCCACATGGAGGCAGTCGCCGCCAAACAGGGTATCCGTAACCTGTTCATCCTCACCACCCAATCAGCGCAATGGTTCAAGGAGCGGGGCTACTTACCAGGCACCCTGAAGGAGCTGCCGATGCTGAAACGTAAACTCTATAATTATCAGAGAAAATCCAAGGTTTTCATCAAGTCCCTTTAAGACGACAGCGGGCGTTTCCTAGCCGGAATATAAGGGTTTTTCCGGCCCACACAGGGAGATCCCTTATTTCCTTACTATTTTACTCTGTTATACCTCACATCCAGCTGCTAAAAAATAGAACATAATCAATTCCTGCTCAGGAGCGGACAATGGAAGACAACGATCTGGATGTGCTGCAATTATGCGGGTATAGCTTGATCGTGCTCGGGTTTCTTGCCCTGCTGATCAACCATGTCAGTGTACTCATGGGCAATCCCTGGTTGATACCCGATTTCATGCGTCTGTATTGAAAAGAGCACCACACAGAACCTGACACTATCTTATGGCTGTCCGCCTGGGCAGTCTCATTGCTACGATTCTGCCTGGGAACCACCTGCATTAACCAGTCAACAACCGAATCCATCTACTGAGACCAGGCTCGATAGTCACTGTGGATTGATACGCTGCTACCTTTCTACGATGAATGAACAACCAGGGCCTGTTAACACTAATCCAATAGGCCCTAGAGTTCAAAAAGCAAATTATTTCAATTGACTTTCATTTCAGGATAGAAAAGTACTATTAACTTAAAAAGCCAATATTAATCTTTGCGTGATAGAGTCAGAGTCGCCCTTTTTCTTAATCATTCAGTTTTTCCCGGCGCCTTCGACAGAACCAATACTGCTTAAAGTATTAATTCCCGGATTATTGACAGAAAGGTCTGCTGGGCTGGGGCTTACTGGCTTTTTTTAGACAAAGTGTGATTAATATGATCAGTGCTTAAATAGTTTTCAGGATATTATTAACAGGGAGCTGATAGATGGGATATTTGGTTTGGACAAAGGAACTTGAAACAGGAATCGAAGTCATTGATGGACAGCATGAACGTATCGTCGACTATATCAATAAACTCCATGACGCCAGATTGAACAATGATCTGACTGCGATTGGTGACATCATTGCAGCAACCGTCGATTACACATTGTCTCACTTCAGTTTCGAAGAAGCACTGATTGAAGATGCCGGATATGAATTTGTGAGGCCCCACAAAAAAGTTCATGAGTTGTTTATTCGCAGAGTCTCAGAATTTCAGGATCGTTTCAAAAATGGCGAAGATATCTCTGCGGAACTGCACGACCTATTGGCCCGCTGGCTGTTCAATCACATACGCAACGATGATGCCGCGTATGTTAAAGCGGTAAAAATCAACATGCTTGAGATTGCTGCCGACAAGGGGAAGCAAGGCGGGTTTGCAAAATCGTTGAAGCGCCTCTTCGGTGGTAAATAGACGCCTATGGCTTGAGTGCTGATCCAGCCAACTCAAGATTAGAAAAAGAGCACTACAGAGGATTTTACCGGGCCTCAGAATTCAGCGGGTTGCGTAGAGTTCTAGGGCCTGTTAACACTAATCCAATAGGCCCTGATAATAGCCCTCAGGATCAGTGTTCGACGACTTTATCCCCGCACAGAAAATAGCGGTCCTTACCCTCATGCTTTGCATTGTCGCGACGCGTGTTTACCACTTCCAGCATTTGTGACCACTCCTCGATATTATCGGCCACACGTTCGCAGACACTGATACTGGCAGTGACCGGACTGCCGTCAGGCAGTGTACCCAATCCTTTACTGTGTATGCGTTTCACCGTGATTGCAGCCCCGTCGCAGTCGGTACCGGGGAGCAACAGCAGAAACACCTTTTCACCCCATCGCACCAACATATCACTATGTCTGAGATCATCGTGCAGAATATCGGCGGCCTCAACGACCACATGATCGTATGTAGCATAATCGAATTCAGCAATGATGTTTTCCGCATTGTCCAGATCGACCAAGGCGATACTCAGGTTTCCCCCATGGACATGAGCCTGCTCGAACGCTTTGACCAGGCTCTGCATTCCGGATTTTCTCGTCTGCGCCCCGGTTACGGGATCATGGTCTGCTCGGGTGATCAGCGCAATCATGTATTGCAGTTGCAGAGTCGCGGCAAACAAGACCACACCCAGAATGATGCAAAGCAGCCACAGCATTGCAAAAATCTGGTCCACTGGCACCGTGGCATAGTAACTCCAGCCGGTTATTGTCAGCACAACCAATAACAGCGAGATGACCATACCTTCGATGACCGATAATGGAAATAATCCAATCAGACCAATCGCCACATAGGGCAGTATGGTATAGAGCTGGAGTGCCAATTGCCCCATTTCCTGATCGGTAACCGGAGTTAAAAAATGTGCCGAGGCAAAGAAAGTCAGCGGCAGGTTGATCAACAAACCACCCAAGATCAACAGATTCTTCTTCAGATCATTTTCAGCTGTTTTGTAACGGGATAGATAGTAAAAATGGCCTGTTGAGATCAATCTGATCACTACAATGGGTAACAAGACATCCATTGGCAGCAGCAGATAGTCAACTATGATCCACAGGGGTATCAAAAGGGTAAACAGTGATGCCACGAAACGAACCCGATCACCGATCAGGATCGCTCTGTGTTTTTTCATATAGTCGGGGTGGTCTTCCGCAGAGAGAAGATCGTCCAACTCCTGCATCGAATAGATACGTGAATTTACACCGAGATGTTTGATATATGAGTGCACCAATGACATTTGATTAAATCGCCCCAAGCCCCGAATTCTGCATAGTATACACCACCCCACCAACACTCATATTAAATCCTGTTGCTGCATGATCAGATCCCGTTACTCCGGACAAAAAAAAGCGGCAGTTGCAATAAATCAACTACCGCTAACTTTGGCAAATTCGTCCTTGAATCAGGGGTTACAAAAGCTACCTCAAAGTACCGTTTGATCAACAGGTTGATTCAACAGATCAATCATCCAGTTCGACCTTATCGATGGTGCCATCGAAATTTTCATCCTTCAGCTTGATGGTACTACCAACGCTCAGTTCGGAGAAAAACTGCTCCATGCTCACGGAGTCGTCATCAATCTCATATTCAGCTGACGAATCAACCGGAAAGGTCACGCCAAGCAGGGTCACAGAGGTGCCTGAGGCATAGGCTTCGAGCGGAGCTTCTATCTCTGTTTCCGAGAGCTCATCCTCTCGATTCGCCTTCACTGCGGTGAGTTCACCGGCAGACTGGATCGCTTCAATTTCGATGAAATCTCCAGACATCAGCTCACTCAGGTTGAAGCTGTCATCATCATCCAGGTCCGAATCCGAGTCATCTTTGTAGTAGGTGGCATTGTTGAACTGCACCATTAAAGTTCTACCGCCACCCAGATCCAGCGTCACCGTACCATTCTTCTCATCACTCGCCGTCACACTGCCGACAGCCGCTTCTATTTCAATCTCTCCCCCTTCTGACTCAACCTTTTCGGCAACCAGAAGCTCGCCCTGCATATGACCTTCCACTTCGAGTCTCATGCCGGCTGTCAAGCCGCCCTCAAGGCTTGAAGGCTTATAGACAGTGGTTGGGGAGACAACGAATTCAACGCCATCCAGTGAATAGACCTGATCACCACTGACCACCAGAATACCTTCCAGAGAGATGTCCTCATCACGATCCTCAAGCCGATCACTATCTTCCGTCTCTATATGGACGGCTTCCAGAATACCGCCCCGGTCTCTCAACTCCACTTCCACAAACAGTCCGACCGGATCCTCTGGAATCTCGAGTTCTACCTGGTCACTCAATGGATAGGGGCCTGCAATCGAGCCATTCTGCAGCACCAGAGCAATGCCATTCTCATCATAGGAGGCCACAGTTCCTTTGATCTCAAAATCATCTTCACCATCAGACTGTAATTCAATGCGTGATGCGACGATCTGACTTCCATCGAAGTAACCACTTACTTCCAACTCCTGCCCTTCGGCCAGACTCTGGTAGCTGGCGCCATCATCAAATACGGTTTCATTGATGTCAGCCTGCACAGCCATTCCCAAAATGGTAAAGGTTGTAACCGTATCTCCCCGGACCAGGCTTCCATTATCGATCGGCCCCTCCAGGTCATCATCATATTCAATATGTTCCGCTATCCCTGTCATACCATCTTCACTGACCTGCCCTTCGACCCGTACCACCATGCCCAGGCCCAGAGCACTGTCATCGAACTCCTGCTCGCCATCCACCTCGTAGCTGGTCTGGCTGGTATCAAATTCAATTCCATTCACATACACACTGCCGAACCCGTCGATTTTACCGACAGTTGTCACCGATGAATCACTGTTGCTACTGCTACTGTCACCACCACCTCCGCCACCACAGGATCCAAGACCGGTGGCAATGGCAACCATCAAACAAGAAATTTTCTTATACCGTGTCATGGCCTTTCCTCCCGCTGGTTAGGGCCAGATGCGTTGAAGCATTCCTTAATTAAATTTTAATAATTGGGAATTATTTCCCAATATTGCAAATTATAGCGCTCATTCTCATAACTTCAAGGAAAAAAGAATCCTTTAGTAACAAACTAACTTATTGATTTATTGAAATTAAAAAAATTACAGCGTTTTTTTACAATTGAGCGAACCGGTCTGATGGCGTGTCAGACTGGCAAATCAGAGTGATTTATGAACCCGGCAACCAATTTCATAAATGTGAGGAATGCATACCTGCCTTTGAACAAGACTTGATCCAGAAAGATGGTTAACCCCCATCCTCAAACACCACAACGGCGGGTATGGAGAGATTTACTGCGGCTGAAATCAAACAATTTGAAGCCCCCGGGTTGAGAGCAGTGATTAAGATTAGATCTCAATACTTTCCGGGGGAGCGACTTTCAGGACCTCTTCGATGGTGGTCAGGCCTTTCATCACTTTCTGCGCGCCACTCAGGCGCAGTGGCCGCATTCCATCGCTGATTGCCTGACGGCGCAGCTGATTGATATCACAGTCACTGGTGATCAGGCGCTTGATTGCAGAGTTGATCACCATCATTTCATAGATACCGACCCGCCCGTAATAGCCTGTCTGTCGACACTCAAGACAGCCCACCGGTTTACACACAGTGGTGGGTTTGTTCTTCGCCCGCAGCGGAGTGATCATCGTCTCCCACATCTCCTCATTGAGGGGAACGCGCTCTTTACAGTGGGGGCACAAGGTACGGGTTAAACGCTGTCCAAGCACTCCCAACAGGGTGGCTTTCAAGAGATAGGGCGGTACACCGATCTCCAATAATCTGGTAATCGCCGATGGCGCATCGTTGGTATGCAGGGTGGAGAATACCAAATGACCTGTCAGCGAAGCCTGCACGGCCATCTCAGCGGTCTCACGATCCCGGATCTCACCCACCATGATGATATCCGGATCCTGCCTCAACAGGGTTCTCACACCACTGGCAAAATCGAGATTGATATTGTGCTGCACCTGCATCTGATTGAAACTCGGCTCCACCAGCTCGATCGGATCCTCCACCGTGCAGACATTAACCTCCGGTTTAGCCAGCTCTTTGAGGGTTGTATAGAGGGTGGTGGTTTTTCCCGAGCCGGTTGGCCCGGTCACCAGAATGATACCGTTGGGTCGGCTGATCATGTCGCCCCACTGAGCAGCCTCAGCCTGAGAAAAACCCAGTGCGCGATAGTCTTTGACCAGCACTTCCGGATCGAAAATCCGCATCACAAGCTTTTCACCAAACGCGGTGGGCATGGTGGAGAGACGCAACTCCACCTCCCCCCCCTGATTGCTGCGGGTCTTCAGTCGGCCGTCCTGGGGACGGCGCTTCTCGGAAACATCCATACGACCCAGAATCTTGATCCGAGAGGTGACCGCAGTACCGACGGAGGGGGGAATCTGGTAGACCATCTGCATCACCCCGTCGATACGGAATCGAATATTGGTCTGGTTACGGGTCGGTTCGATGTGGATATCACTGGCTCGCTGGTTATACGCGTACTGCAGCAGCCAGTCGACGATATTGACCACATGCTGATCATCCACGTCCAGCTTGCCACTGCGCCCCAGCTCCATCAGCTGTTCCAGGTTCTGCACCCCGGAAGGTCCCGCCTCCTGGCTGTCGTCATGGGCCGCCCGCACAGATCTCGAGAGACTGTAGAACTCGACCAGATAGCGCTCGATCTCAATCGGGTTGGCGATCACTCTGGTAATCGCTTTATTGAGAATCGGCGTAAGCTCCATCTCCCACTCGTTGAAAAAAGGCTCTGCCGTGGCAATCACCACCTCATCGGGTTTGACCTCCAGGGCAATGATGTTGAATCGCTTGGCATAGGCGTAGGACATCACGGCGGTGATCGCCGGAACATTGATCTTCAGCGGATCGATATGGACCAGGGGAAGATTCACCCGCCGCGCCAGCCAGTCGGTCAACAGTTCAAGATCGAGGATTGTCTGGGGATTACGCTGATCAGGCCACTTGTGTTCGGCAATCATCACCAGTGGATGACTGGTCCGCTTCGCTCCCTGATTGACCGCACTGACTGTCTCCGCCAGCTGTTTTTCGATCAATCCGTCTTCCACCAGCCAGTCGAGCAGATCAACCAGTTCCAACTGCCGATCATTGATTGTTTGATATATCATCGATTCATCAAATCCAGATGCCTACAATCATAGTCTACAGGTCCCGAACCGCAGTTATCCATCCTCTCCGCACACAGGCATTGCGGAGAATAAGACAACAAACTCCAAAGAAAATTGATAACACGTCCTATACGCAGAGTTAACGGCCGTTTCCCTATTATTTACAATCCTCAATCGAATCCACATCATTTACACGCCGTAACGACGGTGACACAGATCAGCGGATAGACAATACGCTTGAAATAGCGCGTAACGACAACTGACTGTATTTATATTACTTTTCTCAGCAAGAAAACTCAGTGAAACAGGATTTACAGGACAAGCAGAAAGCCAGTTATAATGTTTGGTATGCAAAAAATCGATACCGGCAAAGTCACCCTCAGCCTGGAAGAGAACCGCTATGTCCTCGCGGTTATCTACACCAATGAGGAGATCGAAAAAGAGGATGTCAAATCGGTCACCGACTACCTTGATCAGTTTAAGGAACCCATTCCAATCGTGATTGAGCGTACAGGACACTACTCAATTTCAGTAATGGTGCAGATCGTTATGTTGCAGCAGACAAAAAACCGTTTGAAAGCAGCTGCCTTTGTCGAGCGGAATAACCGTGATGCACTGATGACCCGAATCGCGGCCAGCACCTATTTCAAGGACATCGAGGTAAAATCCTTCTTCAAAAAGCAGGAAGCTGTGGCCTGGCTGATGGAAAACTATGCCACGGAGCCACTTCTAGCCGACTCATCACCTTCATAAAGGCAGAGCGGATTTATCCACGACCCGACGCAATACAAAGCTGGAATGAACACCGGTCACACCCTCGATTCTGGTGATCTTGTTCAATAACAGCGCCTGATAGTCATCCATGTCACGCACCACCACCTTGATCTGATAGTCGGCGTCCTGACCGGTTATCAGCAGACACTCCAATACCTCGGGCATAGCCTCGATCCTTGTTTCAAAATTCTCGAACCTTTCCGGGGTATGCCGATCCATTGAGATATGCACCAAGGCCATCAGATTCAGGCCAAGCTGCTTGCTGTCCAGATGGGCACGATAGCCTGCGATCACCCCGGAATCCTCCAATGCCCGCACACGACGCAGACAGGGGGAAGACGAGAGACCGATCCGCTCAGCCAGCTCCTGGTTACTGATCCGTCCCTCCTGCTGCAAGATCTGCAGAAGATGCCTGTCGTAACGATCCAGATTCATTGCATATTTCTCAATTAAGTCCTAAACAGCAATTTTATTTCTTTATATTACTTTATTTTAGCAGTTATTTCCATTTTCACTCAATATCTGGACACAATTAGCAACCATTCACCCGCAGAATTGCATTAGGATTCCCACATGGCCACAAGTCATAACAACCGCTCTTAATCCAAAAGATGCAGAGCACATGAGGCGCCCCACAAGGGCCACTACCCCTGTCATGAAAATCCATGACAGCCACACAGCAAGGACCCCTGCCAGGAGACAACCGTGAGACGTTTCGACCACACAAAATATCGAGCCAACCCGGCCACCCCGATGCCGGGTCGCCAGTGGCCTGACAACACCATTGAAGCGGCCCCCATCTGGAGCAGTGTCGATCTGCGTGATGGCAATCAGGCTCTGCTGGAGCCTATGAACGTGACTCAAAAGCGGCGTCTGTGGAATCTCCTGGTAAGGCTGGGGCTGAAGCAGATCGAGGTTGGCTTTCCCTCAGCCAGCCAGCCCGATTACGATTTTGTCCGCATGTTGATCGAGGACGATCTGATCCCTGAGGATGTCACCATCCAGGTGCTGGTGCAGGCTCGCGAATCTTTGATCAAGAAGACCTTCGAGGCATTACGCGGCGTCCGCAGAGCGATCGTACATGTCTACAACTCCACTTCCACAGTGCAGCGGGAACGGGTTTTCAAGCGGGACCGGGATGGCATCAAGGCGATTGCCGTTGAGGGTGCTGAAATGGTCAAAAAAGAGGCGGCCAACCACCCCCAGACCGAATGGATCTTTGAATACTCCCCTGAAAGCTTTTCCAATACCGAATGGGACTACGCAGTGGAAGTCTGCGATGCGGTGATCGATGTCTGGCAGCCCAGCCCGACAGCCCCCTGCATCATCAACCTGCCGGCAACCGTCGAGAGCTCCATGCCCAACCTGTTTGCCGACCAGGTGGAGTATTTCTGTCGACAGGTATCGAGACGGGACTCAGTGGTGGTCTCGGTACATACCCACAACGACCGGGGCAGTGCCGTGGCCGCCGCCGAGCTGGCGCTGCTCGCCGGTGCCGACCGGGTCGAGGGCACTCTGCTGGGCAATGGGGAGCGAACCGGCAACATGGACATTGTCACCATGGCGATGAATCTCTATAGCCAGGGAATCGATCCCAGGCTCGACCTCTCCAATCCGGATGAGATCATCCAGGTCTACCGTGACGCCACCGGTCTGCCGGTCCACCCACGCCATCCATGGATCGGGGAACTGGTCTATACCGCATTCTCCGGATCCCATCAGGATGCGATCCGTAAATGTCTGCATGAGCAGCAGGAGCAGGAACCCTGGCAGGTCGCCTATCTGCCGATCGATCCACGGGACATTGGTCGCGACTACCAGGCGGTGATACGGGTCAACAGCCAATCCGGGAAAGGTGGTGTCGCCTATGTTCTGGAGCGGGACTATGGTCTGGTATTGCCCCGTTGGCTGCAGGTGGAACTGGCCAACATCGTGCAGCAGGAGTCGGAACAGCATCGGGGTGAGGTCAGCAGTGAGACCATTCATGAGCTGTTCACCCAGCACTTCGTCAGCCGACAGGGTCCATACCAACTGGCGGGGTACCGCATCGATCGCCAGTCCGGCTCAGAGGAGATCCAGGCCGAATTACAAACTGAATCGGGCATAGCCACCATCAAAGGCGAGGGTAAAGGTGCAATATCCGCTTTCATCGATGCTTTGTCCCAACGGAGCGGCGCAGCGATTCAGGTCATCGATTATGTGGAACACGCGATTGGCGAGGGTGCGGATGCCGAAGCGGCGGCGTATGTCCTGTTGAACTATATGGGGCACCGTACAGCCGGCGCATCGATCAGCCGGGACACGGTCAATGCCTCATTGAATGCGGTGCTCTCCGCAATCAACCTGGCGATGACCGAACAGCAGGCTGCCTGACAGATACGATGAAAGGTGGCCTGCCTGTCAGACAGGTCAAGGCCACCTCAATCAACCCGCCAGCCAAAAGCAGAGCGGACTGCTGATCAGCTACTGGCGAATTCCTTCAATCGAGAGTTCCAGTTCTACTGTTTTAGAGGCTGGCCCCAAATCGAATGGGATACCGAAATCGGCCAGGGCAATCTCAGTGGTGCCAAAGAAGCCGCGACGATAGCCACCCCAGGGATCGTCACCATGCCCGATATGCTGCACATCGATCTCCACCGGCTTGGTGACACCACGCAGGGTCAACTCACCCTGCAGACTGGCCTTGCCATCACCCAGCTCCTTGAAGCCGGTAGAGACAAATTTTGCGGTCGGATACTTATCCACGTAGAGGAAGTCTTCCCCACGAAGGTGTTTATCACGCTCGGCGTGATTACTGTCGACGCTCGCCGGTTTGATATCGACCATCACTTTGGCTGCTGCAGGATTCTTTTCGTCATAGCTGAACTGACCACTGAAATCGTTGAAGCGACCAAACAGCCAGCTATAACCCAGATGCTTGATTCTGAACTGTATGAAGGCATGAGCGCCTTTTTTATCAATGGTGTATTCCGCAGCATGTAACGGCAGAACAACGGCAAATGAAAGTAAACCCAATAACAAATATCGCTTAATCATTTCCAAGTACTCCTAAGTAGTATTTCGGGGATCACTCCCCGGCAAAAAAACCAGCAGACAAAACCTTCCAGATCAATCTGCTGATGGATCTCTTCTTGAAGAGTGTCCCGCTAGGCTTCAACCCGGCCTCTCTTCAGTTGTTGGGTAATGGTGGCAACCCGGGTGCCGTAGGCTTCCGCCGTAGCCAGGTCACCGGTGGAAGGTGCATCTCCGGGATTGACCTGAAAACTGGCCGCCATTGGGCCTATATAGGAACCAAGCCGATTCAACACTTCCGGTCCTGGACCCTGAATATGGTTCATTGATTCCGGATCACTGGCTGCCGGATGCATCCCCAGGCTGACGAAGATCATGCCTTGTTGCATGGCATTGATCATGAGGCCGACCAGGGTGTTCATCTTGTCGCCCGAGAAGGAGCTCGAGTTGGTAAAGGCGCCGGCCACCTTGTCCTTCCAGGCCTGGGTGAACCATTTGGCCGCAGCAGTTTCGAGAAACTTTTTCATCTCAGCCGACATACTGCCCATATAGGTCGGACTGCCGAAGATAATGGCATCCGCATCATCCAGCCGATCCAGATCGGCTCCAGCCTCCTCTGCGGTGAGCAGCAGGGCTTCAACACCATCGACAGCGGCGGCTCCCCGCTCCACGGCTTCTGCCTGTAACTTGGTATGCCCAAATCCGCTGTGATAGATAATGGCCACAGTTGTCATAGCGATTTCTCCTCATACTGAATTGAATCATTGGTTTGATTGTTCATATTGATTAGCGACCCAACATCCGCAGCAGGGTCTGGTCACGATCAAAAAAGTGGTGCTTGAATGCGGCTAACAGATGCAGTGCGGAGACCACAACCACACTCCAGGCCAGATAGAGATGCACCTTCCCGGCGATATCCTCCTGTTGATCCAGACCACTGATAGTGGCGGGGATGGCAAACCAGTCGAACACCTCCAAAGGCCTGCCATCGGCGGTCGAAATCAGATAACCACTGACCATCAACAGGAACAGCATCAGATAGAGCAGCAGATGAACCCACACGGCAGTCACTCGTTCATAGGGTTTGTGGCTCTGCAGATGGGCCGGCCTTGGGTTGCCAAGACGCCAGATCAGCCTGAACAGCAGCACAAAGAACAGCATCACGCCGATTCCTTTGTGCCACCAGGGTCCAAGCTGATACCAGGCATCGTAGTAACCTAGGCTGCGCATCCACAGGCCCAGACCGAACAGGCCGTAGACGGTAACGGCCACCAGCCAGTGCAGACCGATGGCCACCGCACCATAACGCTCCCTATCATTCCGCATCCTCATCAGAAGCGACCCTCCTGGTAGTCACTGAAAGCCTGTTTGATCTCATCCTCGGTGTTCATCACGAAGGGACCGCCTCGGGCAATCGGTTCACCCAGCGGCTCTCCCGCAACCAGTATCATCCGGCTCGGCTGTTGCGCTGTGATCTCTATCCCAGGCGCTTGATCCAACACCGCCAGCCTCCTGCCGCTCAGTGATTGCCCACCGATCTCAACAGCACCACTCAGCAGATAGACAAATGCGTTGTAGTGGGCTTCGATCGGCTCGATAAACTGTGCACCCTCCTCAAGCGTTATATCGAAGAAGCGTGCAGGCGTCTTCAGATCCCTTACCGGTCCCCGGGTATGCTGTGAGGTCTCACCGGCAATGACCCGAATCTCGACACCGTCGCTCCGCTGTTCCAGGGGGATCTCCTGTTGATCAAACTCCTGGTAGCGGGGCTCTGTCATTTTGTCTCTGGCCGGCAGATTGACCCAGAGCTGAAAGCCGGCCAGCAGCCCATCCTGCTGTTGCGGCATTTCCGAATGGATCACACCCCGGCCTGCGGTCATCCACTGCACACCGCCGGTTTGCAGAATCCCGGTGTGACCTGCATTGTCCCGGTGTTCCAGCTTACCGGCCATCAGATAGGTCACGGTTTCAAATCCACGGTGCGGATGGGGTGGGAAACCACCGATGTAGTCATCCGGGTCGTCTGAACGAAAATCATCCAACAGCAGAAACGGATCGAGTTGCATCAACTGTGGCCCACCAATCAGGCGGGTCAATCGAACACCCGCACCATCAGCGGTCTCCTGTCCGGTGAGAATCTGCTGCACAGAGCGTGTTTTATTGAGTACTTCCGACATGGCAACCTCCAAGCTAGAAACCTAGCGTTTCAATTGGTTATAGGCAGATTGTAGATTGCTATTTCAGGATATAAAGACAGTAAAATAGGAAACACTATTGCATTATTTGCAACAATAACCGATCCTATACGAACAAATGTCCTAATTATTCAGGAAATTCCAAAGGTTGCAGACCTTTAACATGTGGGGAGTCGGCGCATGAATCGCCTGGAGTCTCTGGAGAGTTTTGTCGCTGTTGTGGAATCCGGCCAGTTCACCATCGCTGCGGATCGATTGGGAATCGGTAAATCGGTGATCAGCCGGCGTGTCTCCGAGCTGGAAGAGCATCTGGGCGCCCTACTGCTGCACAGGACCACCAGAACCCTCTCGTTGACCGACGCGGGCCGGGAGTTCTATCCCCGGGCGGTTCAGGTTCTCGAGGATCTGGATGAGGCGGAACAGTCGGTTTCCCGCTCCCAGCAGGACCTGAGTGGACGACTACGTCTTGCCGCGCCCCTCTCCTTCGGCCTGTTTCATCTGTCCAATGCACTGAACGGCTTCAGCAATCAACACCCTCGTGTGGTACTGGACATCGATCTCAATGACAGTGAAGTGGATCTGGTGCAGGAGGGGATCGATCTGGCACTGCGGATTGGGGATCTCGACAACTCCACCATGGTTGCCCGCCCCCTCGCACCGATCAACTTTGTACTCTGCGCCAGCCCGGAGTATCTGCAGCGTATGGGCACTCCAGACTCAGCAGACGATCTTGCCGGGCATCGGGGGCTCTGTTACAGCAATCTACCGGAACCGCAGAAGTGGCCCTTCATCGACCCGACAGGTCGAGCGCAGACAGTCCGCATTCCTCTGCAGATGCAAGCCAATAATGGTCAGCTCCTGCTGGATGCGGCCAGCACAGGCCAGGGGATCTGTCTCTCACCTACATTCATTGCCTATCAGGCGATTCTGGATGGTCGTTTGCAACCGATCCTTACCGACTACCATATACCCCCGGTCACAGCCTATGCAGTCTACCCGAACCGCCGTTTCATTCCCCAACGGGTAAGAGCTCTGGCTGATTATCTAAGGCAGCAGTTCGGTGATCACCCCTATTGGGATGAAGGATTGGAGTATGTCATCTCATGAGATGCCGGAGTGATCGATCTGCTTAAGAAAAGTCACCACATCACAATCTTCCACGACCTTTAATATATCAGAAGGGTGTTGTGCCCCTCCCTCTCCCATGGCTTCAGCAACTCTTGTTTTCAATTCGCGCTGATAAGCCTTTAACAGGATCACGACCTGATCCCTGGCAAATTGCTGTGGAATAGCCTGCTGTCCCTCGTCATGGCCTTGCAACAGGGTAACTTCGGCTGACCGGCGGATCATGCAGGTCTTGCCACTCTCCTCCTCGGAAGCGGTCATCGGTCCTGTTTTGGTATATCGCTTCTCCTGATAGATAAATTTCTGCCCCGGTTTGAGAAGAGGAAAGCGCATAAAAAAACCTCACAACGAAATCCTATCAATTGAGTAGCAGGTCACTTTGACCGCACTCCTGAAAACAGCGGATGATTTTAATCTGCCGGCACAGGCTTATAAACAATGATGCCTGAGAGATGAGATCGAGCCATTGTTGACGCTCACCTCATCAAACGCTGTAACACCGTTGCCAAAAAACCGTTGGGGGGAAAGTTCTCTGTCTCAATACTCAAAGCCAGCAGACGCTCTTCGGCAGTCAGCGGTTCAGCACCACTTAGCTGCAGATCCAATACAGAGAGATCCGCCTCGGAAGCATCCCCGCCCTGTTGTTGCCTGGCAATAAGCCGCTGCTGTAATTGAGCACTGGAGGCTTGGCAATCCAGAATCAGCAATGGCACCTGAAGGCGATTGGCGAGCTGATGAAAGAGGCCTCTCTGCCACCCTTTGAGAAAGGTTGCATCGATGATTACTGAGAAACCCGCCTGTAACAGCCCTGTGGCCAATCCCGCCAGGTGGTGATAGGTCGTCCTGGTTGCCTCCAGGCTATAGCGTTTTGGAGCCGCCTTCCCGCCGCCACCCTCGGGTGGGGGAAAGAGTCGCTTTCTCTCGACATCCGAGCGAATCCTGATCGCCATCAGCTGTTCGGCCAGTTGACCGCTGACGGTGCTCTTGCCTGCCCCCGACACGCCATGGGTGATCACCAGAGAGGCCGGTGGGTGACAAACCAGCTTTTCTGCCAAGCTGAGATAGCTCAGATACTCTTCCAGATTGGACATCTTATCCGCCGGGGAGAGGTCCGGTTGGCAGGTCCGGATGGCACTGACCTTGGCCCTGACCATGGCACGATAGAGCAGATAGAACCTGAGCAGAGGCAGTCCGGCATAATCGCCCGTCTCCTCAAGATAACGATTCAACAGCTGATCCGCTAACGGATAGAGTCCACGATGCTGCAGATCCATCAACAAAAAGGCGATATCGCTGAGGGTGTCGATCCAACGCAAGTCGGGATTGAATTCAATCCCGTCAAAGGGGGTGATCCTCTGCTGATAGAGCACGATATTGCCCAGATGAAGATCACCATGACACTCTCTGACCGATCCCGCCAGATAGCGTTCTTCAATCAGTTCAGCATGTTGCTCTGCCTGATATTCGGTCCAGTTCTGCAGCGGATTGAGACGCTCGCTCTCCAACAGCGGCTGTTTCAACTCCCTAATCACACGGAAGTTCTCCATCATCGGCACAATCACCTTCTCCACACCACCCCGAGGCAACCCAGATGCCCTGTCGGCACGCCGATGAAAATCGGCGATCATCAACGCAAGCCGATCGACAAGCGGGGGGTCCAGGGTCAATCTGTCAAACAGATCCTGTTGACGAAAGCGGGCCATCTTCAACGCAAACTCCTGCACCTCCCGTTGGCCACCGATCTCCGGCTGCTCCAAGGAACCCCTTATCGCAACGACATCTAGGTAGAGCTGGGGCGCGAAACGCTGATTGAGACGCAGCTCCTCGGCACAGCAGAGTTGCCGTCTCTCCAGGGTGGAATAGTCGAGAAACCCCAGATTCAAGGGCTTTTTGATCTTGTAGACAAAATCCCCGATCAGCAGCAAGTGGGATATATGGGTCTCGATATGCTCGACCCGTTCGACCCCATGACCAAAACAGTCCGGATGTGCCAGCAACTGAGTCACAAGCTGATTTTGTCTCGCCAGATCTCTCATGTCGCCGGTCATGTTTGCGTAATCCCTTGACTAAATATTAGATAGTGCTAATATAGCGTCCACTTTTTGATCGTATGCAGCAGGTTACGATCCTCCACGCCGTTTAACGACATGCATACAAACGGTATTAGACTGATCAAAACTTACAGTTTAGAGGCCATTTCATGAATATCGACCGTATTGTGCTTGCCTTCGCAGGCTTTGCCATCCTATTGAGCGTAGCACTCTCACACTACCATCACCCCTATTGGTTGTTCTTTACCGCCTTTGTCGGCATCAACCTTTTGCAGTCCGCATTCACAGGTTTCTGTCCTCTGGCGATGATCCTGAAAAAACTGGGTCGCAGCAGCGGCTCCGCTTTCTGATCCAATATTACCCTTAACCGAATGGTTGGCATGGCGCAAGGATGCGCCAGTTTAGTCGACCTCAGTCTCCTCCACCTCAATCGGTTCCGCCTGCAGATCATGTGCTGTCGCTGCAGTGATCTTCACCTTGATGAAGTCACCTGGCTCAAGCTCCCATCCCCCCGGAATGAATACCCGCCCATCGATCTCCGGTGCATCGGCTGAACTGCGGGCAATGAGCTGTTTCTGATTCACTTCGTCAATCAGCACAACCATCTCCCTACCCACTTTGGCTTGCAACCGCTGCCGACTGATCTCTGCCTGTACCTGCATGAAACGGGCCTGTCGCTCTTCCCTGACCTCCAGAGGCAGCGCCCCGGGCAGTTGATTGGCGGCCGCTCCATCCACCGGGGAGTAGGCAAAACAGCCGACTCGATCGAGCTGGGCCTCCTGAAGAAACGCCAGCAGGTCTTCAAATTCCGCCTCAGTCTCGCCCGGAAAACCGACGATGAAGGTACTTCTCAGGGTCAGTTCGGGACAGCTTCTGCGCCAGCGGGCGATCCTCGAAAGCACTTTTTCCGTAGCCGCCGGTCTTCTCATCTGTTTGAGCACGCGCAGGTTGCCGTGTTGCAAGGGCATATCGAGATAGGGAAGGATATGGCCATCAGCCATCAGTGGTATCAGGTCATCCACATGAGGATAGGGGTAGACATAGTGCATCCGTACCCAGGCCTGCAACTCACCCATGGCGGCGGCCAGGTCCTTCAGTTTTGAACTCACCGGCCGGCCCTGCCAGAAATCGGGGCGATATTTCAGATCCACTCCATAGGCACTGGTATCCTGGGACACCACCAGTAGTTCCCGAACACCGGACTCGACCAGGCGCTCCGCTTCCAGCATCACATCACCAAACGGGCGGCTCACGAGGGGACCCCGCAGATCCGGGATAATGCAGAAACTGCAGCTGTGATTACACCCTTCGGAGATCTTCAGATAGGCGTAGTGCCTGGGTGTCAGTTTGATCCCTTCAGGAGGCAACAGGCTGGTGAAGGGATCATGCGGGGCCGGGATTTGATCATGCACCGCCTCGACCACCTCCTCATAGGCGTGGGGACCGGTTACCGCCAGCACTTTCGGATAGGCGGTTCTGATTCTGGACTCATCCTTACCCAGGCAACCAGTAACGATCACTTTGCCATTCTCCTGCAACGCCTCACCGATCGCCTCCAGCGACTCTTCCACCGCAGAGTCGATAAAACCACAGGTGTTGACGATCACCAGATCGGCCTCTTCATAACTGCCGATAAGATCATAACCTTCGGCGCGCAAACGGCTGAGAATACGTTCAGAATCCACCAGGTTTTTGGGACAACCCAATGAGACAAAACCGATATTCTTACCACTATTTGGCATAGCCAACCTCATTCAGGAGAATCATTAACATCAGACTCGATCAGCCTCTTTTCTCCCCACCATAGTTACAGATGACGCCAGTTTAATCTGTTCAGAAACGGGTTCATACCAAACACATCCAAAAAACATGGGTATGCGGCTGATTCCGCGTTGCGAAATTCAAAAATTGGCATCAAGAGAGGGAATCGATCAGTTGGGCTGATTTATTGGTTTGGGCAGATCTTGATGATCCCCTCGCCATATAAAGGGGATCGATCAACTTGCCTCATTAATGTGGCACGTCGTTCGGACATATTGAAACTACAGTTCCGCTCTGCAAGAGATAACCAACTACCTCAGGACAGGGATCCGGTGTTCTCAGCAGCAGACAGCTCAAAGGCTGGATTCAGACGTTCCGCAGCCCGTTCAATGGTCGATGGCTCCAGAACCCCCCCGTTACGTTTCAAAAGTATCATGGCATCGAGCAGGGACATCTCCTCAACATCATATAACGGCAATCCGTTTGCTGGTAATATTTCTTTATTATTCATAATGATATATACCTTTATTAATCCTGTTGGTTAACTTATATGTTAGACCGTTAAAAAAATAATGCAAATCCGCTATGATGCGGGCTCCATATAGATCACCCACAGCAAGCCGAGCATGTCAGATAACAGTAAAGAGATCATTTTAATTGGAGTTGGTGAAATCGGTGGTGTACTCGCCAAGGGTTTCCTGCGCCTGGGTTACACCATCCACCCGGTCACACGGGGCATGCGGATAGAAGAGAAGGCAGCACAAGTCCCTGATCCTGCGCTGGTGATCGTTGCCGTTGGTGAAGCCGACCTGCCCGCTGTCCTGGCCGACCTGCCGGACAACTGGCGATCCCGTATCGGCCTGCTGCAAAACGAACTGCTGCCTGATGATTGGCGTGAAACGGTCAATCCCACAGTGATCTCCATCTGGTTTGAAAAGAAACCCGGCATGGACCCTAAAGTGATCATCCCTTCACCCGTATTCGGGCCACAGTCGGCACTGATGGAGGAAGCTCTGCAGCAGGTCAACATTCCGACCAAAGTGTTGACCGATGAAGCGCAACTGCTGTTTGAACTGGTAACCAAAAACCTCTATATCCTGACAACCAATCTTGCCGGATTGAAAACCGGCGGCAACGTTGCTGAGCTGTGGAAAAACCACCAATCTTTTGCCGAGTCTGTTGCCCGGGAGGTCATTCAGCTTCAGCAGGTGCTCACTGGACAATCCTTGGACACGGAAGCTTTGATCGATGCCATGCTGGAGGCTTTCGAGGGCGATCCCCAACACAAATGCATGGGCCGAAGTGCACCGGCCCGACTCGAGCGTGCCCTGGCACATGCCCGACAGCATGGACTGGCACTGCCGCAACTACTCAAGCTGGAACAGACCCTGGCAAGCGCATAACCAGATGAACAAAGCACCCCTTAGAATCGATCCAGGCTATCGTGTGACCATGCACTTCTCCCTGACCCTGAGCGATGGCACCGAAGTGCTCTCCACCTATCAGGAATCACCACTGGAATTCACCCTTGGAGATGGCACCATGGAGCCGCTGCTTGAGTATGCAGTGCTTGGCCTGAAGGCCGGTGATGAGCAGACTCTGGAGGTCTCCGGCGACGAGGTCTACGGACCACGGGATGAAGCCAAATACCATTGGCTTAAACGCACTGACTTCCCACAGGATATGCCGCTGGAGGAGTCCCAGGTGGTCGCCTTCTCCACAGCCCAGGGCGAGGAGATTGCAGGCACTATACTGGAGCTTAATGAGGATCAATTACTGCTGGACTTCAACCACCCCCTGAGCGGCAAGACCTTTCACTACCGGGTATCCATCATCAGCGTTGAAATGGCGGAATAACACCATGCAACAGATTTTACTCGCCAACCCACGGGGATTCTGCGCCGGTGTAGACCGGGCGATCGAAATTGTCGAACGGGCCCTGGACCAGCTGGGTGCCCCGATCTATGTCCGACATGAAGTGGTGCACAACCGATTCGTGGTGGAGAGCCTGCGGGAACGGGGAGCCATCTTCGTCGACGAACTTGAACACGTACCGGATGGACATACGGTTATTTTCAGCGCCCATGGTGTCTCACAGGCGGTGCGTGAAGAGGCCAAACTACGCCAACTCAGAATCTTCGATGCAACCTGCCCTCTGGTGACCAAGGTTCACCTGGAAGTTGCCCGTCGCTGCCGGGATGGCTACGAGGTGATCCTGATCGGCCACAGGGGACACCCGGAGGTCGAAGGCACCATGGGACAATGTACCCAAGGTGAGGGCCAATCCCATATTCACCTGGTGGTCACGACACAGGATGTGGAACAGCTACAGATCGACAAGACCGAGAAAATCGCCTTTGTCACCCAAACCACACTCTCGATGGATGACACCCAACAGATCATCAAGGCACTGCAGCAGCGCTTTCCCAATATCACCGGGCCGAAAAAGAACGATATTTGCTATGCGACGCAGAATCGCCAGGATGCGGTCAAGGCGCTGGCAAAAAGCTGTGACCTGGTACTGGTCGTCGGCTCACCCAACAGCTCCAACTCAAACCGGCTCCGGGAGATTGCCGAAAAACATGGCCTGCCCGCCTATCTCATCGACGGCGCCGAGGATATCGACCCGGCCTGGCTGACAGGTAAGCAGACCATCGGTGTGACCGCTGGCGCTTCAGCTCCGGAGATTTTGGTCGCAAGTGTAATAGAGCAATTGAAGGGCTGGGGTGCGCAAGTGGTTGTCGAGGCCCAGGGGAAGAGTGAGGAAGTGGTGTTTGCTCTACCGAAGTCACTGGCTGGTCAGTAACCACCATCGATTCAGTATCTGTTCACTGTGATTGGGCCGGGTCACCCTCGGAACACCATCTGAGAGATTCACCAGTAGCGGTGGAATACCCACCCACCCCTGGATACTACTTACATTCCTACCGAAATCCTCATATTGTCCTGATTTTGGTGAATTTTTCGATGTGTGGGGCTGCTACACCGATAAACGGTATGACACGACCAAATCGCATAATCTAAGCTATTGGTCAGAATAGGTGAGGTTTAAATATGAAAGGGACAAAGGGTTTTACAATCGTTGAACTGATGATAACAGTGCTCGTGCTCTCGATCGTGCTGTCCGTTGGTATACCCGCATTCTTGAATCTGTCAGAGCGAACCTCTGTTGCCACCACAAGTAATGAACTGCTGGCAGGGGTACTTCTGGCCAGAAGCGAGGCCGTTCGCCAGGAAGCGAATGTAATTTTCACACCACGAGCTGATGGATGGGATGTAGATACAGGTCTTGTAAACCTGCTTACTCACACTGTGGATAGTGACTATGTGACGGTCAATGGCAACCCAGTCACCTACAACGCACGCGGCAGGGCTGCTTTAGCCAATACAGACTCCATATCCGTCAGTTTCGACGGTGAAGTAAAATCCAGAGTCTGCCTCAGTCTCACCGGTCGCCCCTTCATCAGATTGGCAGAGGACGGAGTATGCCCATGATTAACAAATGCACCCCGATACCTAGCACCAAGTGTCGAGGCATGACATTGATCGAAGTGCTTGTGGCAGCCGTGATCATCGGCGTTGGCCTGCTTGGCGTGGCATCGCTTCAAATCACAGCACTGCAAGGAGCGAGTAATGCAGATTACAGATCCAGGGCAACTGATCATACCGCTGCACTAGCAGACCGCATGAGAGCCAATCTTTTTGGTGTGGACGCCAATGACTATATCTCCGATGTCCCCGCTGATTGTACAGCACCGCCCGATGAGATCTGCGCCATGACCCCAGACGATACCAGTACCAACGGTATAACAGATTGTACACCAGCGGAAATGGCGGCCTTTGATCTGTGGGAGGTCAGTTGCAGAAATGGCGTTCAGACATCTCTGCCTGGTGGCGAGATGATTGTCTCCTGTATCGATAACGATGCAACGGATGCCGACCCCTGCTCCCCCGTTTCAACCATGGTGGTCACCATCACCTGGCAGGTACAAAGCGATACCGCAAACCCTGAAACTGAGACTGTAGTTACCAGCATAGTGCCCGGTGCACCCAGAGAGGAATAAGATGCAGAACTTATCTAATATTCGCCGGCAAGCAGGTGTCTCCCTCATCTCCCTGATAATCGCAAGCGCAATCGGTTTCTTCATCATTGGTGGAGCCGGCAAAGTTTACGTAGACAGTAAGAACACCTTTAATGCCAGGTCCGCCCTCGCGGCTGCCACGGAAAATTACCGCTTCGCATTTCAGGATATGCGCCGGGTACTGGTGATGGCTGGTCGAGGGATCATTCCGGAAAACGACAATGACTCCACCTATGGTGTTACCGACAACGGTCTACGCACCTTTCCAGAGATCAGTACCGACGGAATCCAGGATATCGATTCGAATGGGTCCAGCGTGATTGCGGTTCGCTATGCCTCAGGCCCAGCACCCTGCGGCCTGGCCGGCACCCTGGGTGGAACTGTTGCCGATACCATCACTGTGCGTTTCTATCTCAATACTGACGGCGACCTGATCTGTGAGGTACCCGAACGCAATTATGCTCAACCCCTGGTTTCCGGAATTGCCCGTATGCGGGCATTATACGGCATAGACACTGACGGCGACGGCCTTGCCAATCAATATTTCACCGCAACAGCCGTTGACGATGAGGCACGCTGGGTCAACGTCGTTGCCATTCGCATCGGCATAGTCGCCGGTTCTGGAGAAGGTCAGGAACTGCCTGAAATTTACCAACCCTCTACTGCTGAACCCATGGATGTAATGGGTGCCACCTTCACCCCGACAGAGACCAGCAGAGCCTATAAATCATCAAGCACCACCATTACCTTGAGAAATCTGCGTAATGGCATCAACAGACAAGCCACTTAATAGGGTTTGGAAGCGAAAAATGAGACAGCACAGACACATGATCACATCTACGAACCGTCCGGCAAGAGAGCGTGGTTTCGCCTTGGTCATCAGTATGATCCTGCTCGCTATTATCACACTTCTGAGTGTCAGTTCGATGCGTAATACAAACATCGAAACAAAGATTGCGGCCAACCATCAGCTCAAGGAGCTAAGCTTTCAAGCTGCTGAAAACGCCCTTTCGATCGTTACCGGAACATCAACCAGTGACCTGGTGACTGACTACAACCTTGATGTACCAAACGTCATTGGACAGACACTCACCACTGGCAACTTTTACGAGTCAAGCGGCGTCACTGATCAAGCGGACATTCGCGCCAATATCGATATGACCTATGAAGATTTCATCGATCCAAAGCAGGGAATGGGCAACAGGCTCTTTTCCGGCTACCAGTTTGATGTTTCAACCCACCTATTCCAAGTGGATGCTTTTGGCCATGTTGGCAACAGCGGATCTCAAACCCACAACAGGATGCAGGTTGCACTGATCAGGCAGTAAGGAGCACAGTATGTTATTCACGAAACAGACACCTCAATTCAAACACCAACTGCCTTCATTTTGCAGCGCGCTGATCCTCAGCCTCTCTGCACAGATCTCTGTGGCAGACGATATCGAGATCTACCTGCAAGAGCCACCAGATCCCGTACCGCCGAATGTACTGTTCGTACTTGACGAATCCGGCAGTATGAGCTCCGGCTCACCCTCCCGGAGAAACCAGCTGGTCGACGCGATGACAGGCGTGGTCAATAACCCGGATCTTGCCAACACCAACGCGGCGCTGCTCGGTTATACAACCCGCTGGGGTAACAACGGCACCCTCTACATGCGCGCTCATTCCGGTGAGTTCAAGCTATTCGATGGTAATGAATCCAGCTTCACTTCTCAGGTCTCCAGCCTGCAAACCATCAGCTATACCCCGACGGTTAAGGCAATGGAAGCTGCGGTAGACTGGTTCCGCCGCGATCGTACCTTTACCGACTATTTCGGTAACAGCATGACCTCACCCATCGACGGTGATCCGGAAGACAACTGGTGCCGACCCAACCACATCGTATTGCTCTCTGATGGTGCGCCAAACTCCAATTCACCAACCAGTGGACAAGCCTACGGACTGACATCCTACGAAGGAACCAATTGTGTCCGTAACTCCACCTCAAGATGGCAAAACGGTCGATGCGCAAAAGAGATTGCGCGCTGGGCATACACCACCGACCTCGAAGAGGGAACAGGCTGGCATGAGACCCAGAACATTACTACCCATACCATCGGTTTCGACACTTCGACCGGCAGTAGCACGGAAATCTTCCTGCAGAGTCTGGTAGGCGATGATGCCGGTGGCGGTAACTACTATCAGGTAGACAGTAACGCACCAGCTGACAGTGTCACCGGCCTGTCAAATGTTCTGACCTCTATCATTGTCGACGCTCAGGAGTCCATCCCCTATGCCTATACGGCTCCAGTGATTCCTTTCAATCCTGACAATGCCGCAATCAGTGGTGATCGTATCTACATACCGCTGTTTGTGCCGTCAACAACCACCTTCTGGAAAGGCAACCTGAAAAGCTACAGTTTTGCTGTGAGCGACGGCAACATTGTCATTCTTGACGAATTAGGCTCTTCAGTGGTTAACGAAGCCTATGAGTTCACCGGCTCTCAAGACTATTGGAACGACTCATCCGACGGTGGCGAAACCCTTGAGGGTGGCGCCGCATCACACACGGGTTCACATGGAATCCGTAACTTATATACTAATCTGAATGGTAGCGCCCCGCTGTCTGACTCCACCAATCGGGTTATCTTCAGTAATACGGCAATCACCAACGCCATGATGGGTGTTGCAACAGATGAAGAGCGTGTGGATCTGCTTAACTGGATCACCTGGGATCCGACCTGGACTATCAACAATACGGATGAAGAGCCGCATACCGGGGTAATGGGCGCTCCCATACATACTCAACCGGCCGTTGTTAACTATGCGGCAGGCGACGTAGTCCTGTTGCCCACCAGTGAAGGTGTCCTTACTGCTATCGATGCTGATACGGGCGCAGAACTCTGGGCCTTCATGCCGGTAGACTTTTTGAGTGAAATCAACACAATCAAAACGAACAATCCATCAACCACCCCCTTCTACGGCCTGGATGGCCCACTCACTGTTTACGAGGTTGGTAGCAGTAAGATGGCCATTGTCGGCATGAGACGTGGTGGCAAAAAGTACTTTCTGCTCGATGTTACCAATAGGGATGCACCAGTCTTTGTAAGAGAGATTGCAGCGGCTAGCGATGTCAATTTCTCTGGTCTTGCACAAACCTGGTCAAAGCCTCTGTTTGTAAACATCAACGTTGGAGGCACTGCAACACCGGTTCTGATCTTTGGCGGTGGCTATGACACGGATCAGGATACGGCGACATCACGATCTGCTGATGATGAAGGTAACTTTATTTTCATCGTGAATGCTACTGACGGCAGTCTGTTGAGAACCGTCTCCAATTCTGGAGCGGATATCACCGTCAGCAATATGACCAACAGTATCCCGAGTGATGTAATGACCATCGACATCGATGGTGACGCCATGGTCGATCGAATCTACGCCTCTGACGTCGGCGGCAGGATCATTCGCGTGGATGTCGACTCCATGTCGGGAGCGGTAATTGCCGATGTAAACTCGAGCGGTGGATTCAGACGCTTCTTCAATACACCGCAAGCCGGTTACTACTCCAAGGGTGGTGTACAGTTTGTTTCGATCCTGATCGGTTCCGGCAACAGAACAGATCCATTGGACGGAAGCACAACCGACCGCTTCTACATGATCAAGGATCGGGCGGTTTGGAATCCGCCTACAAGCTACACAACTGTTACACAGTCGATGCTTCTCAATGCGACAAACACACCACCAACCCGATCCGATGTTCTAAATCCGGCTAACGGCGGTTGGTATTTTGATCTGTCGAATACGGAAAAATCCTATTCGAAAGCCATACTCTACAACTATGCCGTTATATTCACCACATTCAGTGCAACACGTGCCGATGACTTGGGAGACTGTGAAGCACGAGGTTCAGCCGGTACAGCCAGAGTCTATGCCGTTGACATGATAGACGCCAATGCAAAATTCAACTGGAATGGCGGCAGTGAAGACAACCTGACGGTCAATGATCGTTCTGACACCTTGAACATGCTTGGAATCCCACCATCACCCATGCTGGTATTCCCAGGCGACCTCGATGACCAGGGCGGCCAAATCCTCGGTAATAAAGTCCACTTGCTGGTCGGTATTGAGAAAAAACGTGATTGGGATGATTATTTCTTACCCACCTACTGGGAAGAGGTTATAGATGATTAATTCAAGAAGTAAGATGCGTGGCTTTACATTGATTGAAGTATTGATTGCCGTAGCAATCGTCGGCATCATTGCCGCCATTGCCTACCCTCAATATGCCGATTCAATTCGCAAAGGACGACGTAATGATGGCATGGCAGCCCTTTTGGATGCTGCTCAGAAACTGGACGTTTTCCGGGCTCGTACAGCCAGCTATACTGATGTTCCAGGCAATGCCAACATCAACACTACCAGCCCTGAAGGTTACTACGATGGGCTTACGATTATTCCAGGCACCTGTGGCGATATCACTAACTGCTACTCGATTGAGATCAACGTTACGACCAAGGATGGCCAGAATGAAGACGATGTCATTGCCTACCGAATCAACTCGGCCGGACTCAAGGAGAGGAATGAAGGTGGCTGGGTAGAAGGTTGGAAGTAGAGCGATAAACATCTGGTCTGATCTACTGATTAGACCTATCCCCCAGGATCCACATCGATTGATGTGGATCCTTTTTTATTTCATATTTTCTCAGTTATGGAAAGTCCTCGAATAAGCCGAAACCAGTCCACTATGTATGTTATTCTAAAACCTCTAAACAGGATTTAATATGTTCAAAACGGGTTAGATCCTGTGCCCCTGAATCAAAAGGCGATAAAGCTAACATGACAGACTGTCTCATCGTTGGTGGCGGGATCATCGGCATGCTCACTGCACGGGAACTCTCTGCTGCAGGCATGGATGTCACCTTACTCGAACAGAGTCGTATTGGCCGGGAATCCTCCTGGGCCGGTGGGGGAATCATCTCCCCGCTCTACCCTTGGCGATATACCAACTCCGTCAATGACCTGGCAGCCTGGAGTCAGCAATCCTATCCATCCCTTTCTGAGGAACTGAAGGAAGCCTCAGGTATCGATCCAGAGTACACAATCAGTGGACTGTTGATCATTGATCCTGAAGATATCGACAAGGCCGTGGATTGGTCATTCAACCGCAAACAAAATCTCAAACTCATTGATGGTAGCGATCTTACCAGTTATGAGCAGACACTGGAGATTGACGCCAAGCAAGGCATCTGGATGCCCGATGTTGCCCAAGTACGCAACCCCAGATTGACCCAATCCCTTTACAAAGCCATCAATGACAAAGTTCAAATCCACCAGCATTGCAAAGTGGATGAGTTAATCGTAGAAAACAGACAGGTCAAAGGGGTTGAAACTGACAAACAGCGATTCGAAGCTGACCGGGTAGTGATCTGTGCCGGCGCCTGGAGCCGAACGCTACTGCAATCACTTGCCACGCCACCCACGATCGAACCGGTACTTGGGCAGATGATTATTTTCAAACATCAGCCTGAAAGGATTACCCGGATCACACTCCACCAGGACCGCTACGTAATTCCCCGACGTGATGGCCGGGTTCTGGTTGGCAGCACGCTGGAACACAGAGGGTTTGAAAAAACCACAACAGAAGCGGCAAAGCAGGAACTCAAAACTTACGCTCTGAACCACTTTCCGGAATTGGCCCATGCTGAAATTGAGCACCATTGGGCAGGACTGCGACCAGGTTCACCCAAAGGTATCCCATATATTGGAGAGCTGCCAGAAATCTCTGGTCTCTATGTTAATGCAGGTCATTTCCGTAACGGTGTTGTACTTGGCCCAGCCTCATGCCGTCTTCTTGCAGACATTGTCCTAGAACGGCCACCAGTACTTCCAAGCCAACCTTACAGCCTTGATGCGAAAAGATTTTAATAATAAATTCCGATAGTTAAGCCCAGAACACATGAATACGTCCAGATAATACAGGCTAGACCACGTGATCAAGATAGGTCTATAATTGCCCGCCTTCAGCCGGTGTAGCTCAGTCGGTAGAGCAACTGATTCGTAATCAGTAGGTCGGCGGTTCAATTCCGCCCATCGGCTCCATCCATCACCTACCCTGCCGCCACTCATAAGTGGAAATTTTCTGTTGATGAATTAAGCTATCTTCAGGCCAGAACATCAGCTATTATCTGCTGCCATTTCTCTCTCAGGAGCCGATCTACTCCCCATGCGCCTTTTTAAAATCGTCTTTTTAAATCAGGGGAAAGTCTACGAAATCTTCGCCCGCACCGTTCGCCAGGGTGAGCTCTATGGTTTCGTGGAGGTTGAGGATCTGATCTTTCAGGAAACCAGCAGTTTGGTCGTGGATCCATCGGCTGAGAAATTGAAAGAGGAGTTCTCAGGCGTGCAACGAACCCGCATACCGATCCACTCCGTGATCCGTATCGATGAGGTGGAAAAACAGGAGCATGGCCCGGGTAAGATCATTGAGATTGATGCGGATTCCAATATCACGCCATTTCCCAACCATTTTATCAATCCAAAAAACAATCCAGAGAAGTAACTCGCCTATTGCGATTACGCATTGATCCATAGAGCGGAATATTGAGAATAACGGTGTACTCCACTACTCCCTCTCAATATGAAACAGTTTACCTTACTACTCACAATCCTCCTGCTTGTCAGTGGCTGTTCTGAGCATAACTCTGATGCTTCAGACGCTGAATTTTCAGCAAATCCGCCGTTGATCGTTGCTGCTGAAGCCGGCGACCTACCAACCATACGCAAATTGATTGAGGATCAGAGCCCCGTGGATGTGCAGGATGCCTGTATGTGGACGCCACTTATGAAAGCCTCGCTGAATGGTCATCTGGAAGCGACTCAACGTCTGCTCGATGCAGGAGCCAATGTTAATCAGGTCGATAAGGGTGGTTATTCAGCCATGATGCTGGCAGTTTCCAATAACCATCACCGGATCGCCGAGCTGTTGTTAAGCCATGGCGCGGATGTCAACCAAATTGAGACAACAGGCGGTTGGAGCGCGCTGATCTGGGCAGCAAAACTGGGACACACAGATTCGGTAGCAGTCCTGCTTGCACATAACGCCAACACCACTCTCAAAGACTTCGATCATATGAACGCCTTGGATTGGGCAACAAAAAATCAGCACAACGAAATCTTGGCCTTGTTCGAAACCCAAGATTCGCAATAAGTATCATTTATGATCTACCCCAGCTGAATGGGTTACTGATTAATTTGATTAATACCTTAACTCAGTAATCTGGCAAGCTTACGCCACACACACTTAACATAATTCTGTGTAAATACCGGATTCACTGATCTGGATCATCAGTAGATGCGGGATGAAATTCTAAGATGTACCGACGAGATGGAAATCTCTCTTCATGATCTGGGCTTTTGTTCTGGAGGTGTATCCCATGCCAAGCCGTATTACCAATGATCAAAGTCTTCGCGATGCCATAGGCCAGCTCTCAGCGACACAACAACGCGCCTTGGCGGGTAAGTTTGTGGCCAGTGTCGAACATTTGAGTGCTGACCCAAGGGTTTCCAGAGCCGTTCAGGCCGCTACCAATCCGGAGCTGAATCCCCAGGAGATCGAAGCTGCATACAAAGAAGTCAAAAGCTTTGCCACACAAACCTATACCGCATGCGGCCGGGATGCTGACTGGGCAGCTCAAGCTGAACACTTTGTCGCTGCCGCTGCGGCAGCCTCGCTTGCGCCTGATGAACCCGATGAGAGCAAAGGTGCCTGGCGCGCCGCCATGCAGGCAAGGATGGCTAAGAACTGCGAAATGATTCTGAACAATGAAGGTGGGTTGGCCAACGAATCTGAAAGGCAGTATGAGTTAGCTGAGGCATTCATACCTTAACCACTTAGCTTCTTAAACCAGTCCGCAAATCAACACCATCGCTTGACGACTGTTAGTGGCGTTCAATTGCGGACTGGATTGCTCAACTCTTGCCATCCATCAAGGTGATTCCGTTCAGTCCGTCAACCAGCGAGTCGCTGGTCTGGCTGGCCCCAAGCTTTATCATCAGGCGCACATCATTGGCCGAATCCGCATGAGCCAGTGCGTTTTCGTAGCTGATAACCCCCTCTTCATAGAGTCGATAGAGGTGCTGATCAAACGTGATCATGCCAAGCTCGTTAGATCGCTTCATCAGCTCTTTGAGTTTGTGAATCTCACCTTTACGGATCAATTCTGAAGCCAGGGGTGTATTGAGCAATACCTCAATCGCTGCACGCCGACCACTACCATCAGCTTTTGGTATCAGCTGTTGAGCCACGATCGACTTCAGGTTCAGCGACAGATCCATGAATATCTGTTCCCGATGATCCTCTGGAAAGAAGTGAATAATCCGGTCCAGCGCCTGGTTGGCATTGTTCGCATGCAGGGTTGAAAGACAGAGATGGCCAGTCTCAGCGAATGCAATCGCGTGTTCCATGGTCTCCCGGGTACGAATCTCGCCAATCAGTATAACATCAGGGGCCTGACGCAGGGTATTCTTCAGTGCCACCTGATAGGACTCGGTATCGATACCGACCTCCCGCTGGGTGATGATGCACTGATTGTGGTCATGCATGAATTCGATGGGATCTTCAATGCTGACGATATGGCCGTCCCCACGATTATTTCGATAGCCGATCATGGCGGCCAGAGAGGTCGACTTACCGGTACCCGTCGCCCCGACGAAGATCACCAGGCCACGCTTGGCCATGGAGAGATCCTGCAGTATTGAAGGAAGATAGAGGGATTCAAGGCTCGGGATATTGGTCTCTATACGTCGCAGTACCATGCCCACCGCATCCCGCTGGACAAAGGCGCTGACACGAAACCGACCAACCTTTTTTGCACTGATGGCAAAGTTGCATTCATGGGTTTCATCAAACTCTTTCTGCTGGGCATCGGTCATGATGCTGTAGGTCAGTGTTTTGGTCTGCTGAGCGGTCAGTGCCGTCTTGTTGACCGGATGAATCTTGCCATCAACTTTGATTGAAGGCTCCCGTCCAGCGGTAATGAAGAGATCCGAGGCCTTGTTCTTGACCATCATGGCTAGGAGTGTGTTCAGTTCCATAGTCTTGTCCTCTTTACACTCGTATTCATAGGCTGATCCCAAAGCGTCAGCTGTTGGGACGAGAGCCTGGGGCCTGTTGACACGATTTCAATCGACCCTGGGGTTCTACCTGCAAGAGTGATTGTTAATCCTGATTGTATTAATGATACAACATCAGACTAAAACTGATCCTTGTTCTGCGCTTTTGCCTTGGCATCCAGACGGCTGACCACACCCTTCTGTACCAGCTCTTTCAGCGCCTGGTCCATGGTCTGCATGCCTGCCGCCTGACCGGTCTGAATCGCTGAATACATCTGCGCCACCTTATCCTCACGGATCAGATTTCGGATCGCCGGTGTACCCACCATAATCTCCCAGGCGGCGATTCGACCTCCACCGATCTTTTTCAGAAGGGTCTGGGCGACCACCGAGCGCAAAGACTCGGAAAGCATGGAGCGAACCATCGACTTCTCACCAGCCGGGAACACATCGATGATACGGTCGATGGTCTTCGCTGCCGAACTGGTGTGCAGAGTCCCGAATACCAGATGGCCGGTCTCGGCCGCTGTCAGTGCCAAACGGATGGTTTCAAGGTCACGCAACTCACCCACCAGGATGATATCCGGATCCTCACGTAGCGCAGAACGCAGAGCTTCGGCGAAACCCAGGGTATCCCTGTGGACCTCACGCTGATTGATCAGACACTTTTTACTGCTGTGGACGAATTCGATCGGATCTTCGATGGTAAGAATGTGGGAGTAATCATTGTCGTTTTTGTAGTCCATCATGGCGGCAAGCGTCGTCGACTTACCGGAACCTGTCGGGCCGGTAACCAACACCAGTCCACGAGGCACATCGACAATGTCCCTGAAGATCTGAGGGCAGCCCAGATCATCCAGGGTCAACACCTTGGAGGGGATGGTACGAAATACCGCGGATGCGCCACGGGCCTGATTGAAGGCATTGACACGAAAGCGGGCAAGCCCGGGGATCTCAAAGGAGAAGTCGTTTTCCAGAAACTCTTCAAAATCCTTTCGCTGCTTGTCGTTCATGATGTCATACACCAGGGCATGCACCACCTTATGTTCAAGCGCCGGAACGTTGATGCGGCGAATGTCTCCATCTACACGGATCATTGGCGGCAAACCAGCGGAAAGGTGTAAATCAGATGCGTTGTGTTTGACACTGAAGGCCAATAGTTCAGCGATATCCATTCATTCCCCCGTTGTACTCAGGCTTGTCAAGCCTACCATTGTTGATCGCAAATCGTGGTACTCTATCTCCAGCCGGACGGCCATTATCCCCTTATCGACATCCAGACAGATATATTTAACCGGCGCCTGGACTTGAAATGGCATCAGCCTGACCGCATTTGCAGTGTAGAACGTACTACGGGATTAATGATATACCAAACCGCCTGACAATTAACTTTTCGCCCTGCAAACAAGGCATAGGCCTGAAGACGAACGTGACAGACAACACCGTATCAACTCCCGATCAACTGCGACAACGCTTCGAGGCTGTAGAGCAGCGCATCCAGCAGGCAACCGCAGCCTGTCAGCGGGAAACCGACTCTGTGGAGCTGCTGGCCGTCAGCAAGACCCGCAGCAGCGAGGAGATTCGCGCACTGGCCGTCCTGGGCCAGAGAATGTTCGGTGAAAACTACCTGCAGGAGGCGATAAGTAAAATCGAGCAACTGGCCGAGCTCAACCTCTGCTGGCATTTTATCGGCCGTATCCAGAGCAACAAAACCAGGCCGATCGCCGAACACTTCGACTGGGTACACAGTGTCGCCAGCCTGAAACACGCCACCCGCCTGAGTCAACAGCGCCCGGAGGGGATGTCGCCCCTGAACATCTGCCTGCAGGTGAATACCAGTGGCGAGGCGAGTAAGGACGGGCACTCACCAGAAGAGCTGGCACAATTGCTACCCGCCTACCAACAGCTGGACAGGATCATTGTCAGGGGATTGATGACCATACCGGCACCGGTTGCAGAGACTGAAGACCCCAAGCAGTCACTGAAACTGTTACACATATTGCGTGACCAGCTGAAGACAGCGGATAATCCCCTGAACACCCTATCCATGGGAATGTCTGACGATCTGGAGGATGCAATCTGCGAAGGTTCGACCATCGTCAGAATCGGCACCGCAATTTTTGGCCCGCGAAACTATAACTAGTGTGGTGCCCCATGTTAAGTGACAATAGTAGAAGCCTCACTTGGCACCTGTACAAAATCCATACGGACAGAACCGCAGCATGAAAAGCGATAAAATTACATTCATCGGTGGCGGCAACATGGCAACCAGCCTGATCGGCGGCCTGATCGCCGACGAATATGAGAATCGGGCGATCACTGTCAGTGATCCAGACCTGGACAAGTTGAGCCAGTTGGCCGCCCGCTATGGCGTTACCACCGAACCGGACAACAATCTGTCCGTGGCTCAGGCTGAAATCGTAGTGCTGGCCGTCAAACCCCAGATCATGGAGCCAGTGGCCCGGGCATTGGCCCCGGCGCTGCAGCAAAACAAACCCCTGGTCATCTCTATTGCGGCGGGAATCACAGCTGGTGCACTGGCCGATTGGCTCGGCTCAGAGCTGCCGCTGGTACGCAGCATGCCCAACACACCGGCGATGATTCAATCCGGTGCGACAGGACTCTATGCGGGTGCATCGGTAAACGAGCATCAGCGAAATCAGGCTGAGAGCATTCTGCGCGCCGTCGGAATGACCCGCTGGGTGGAGGATGAATCCCTGATCGATGCCATAACGGCGGTCTCCGGCAGCGGGCCTGCCTACTTCTTCCTGGTCATGGAAGCCATGGAGGAGTCGGCCAGAGCCCTGGGGCTGGATGAGGAGAGTGCCCGGCTGATGACCCTGCAAACCGCGCTGGGCGCAGCCCGTATGGCGATCGAAAGCAGCGACTCCCCGGCCCTGTTGAGGCAGAAAGTGACCTCTCCCGGCGGCACCACGGAACGGGCATTGGGCATCCTCGAAGCGGGGGGATTGCGCACACTGTTCAATGAGGCTCTGCAGGGTGCGGCAGAACGCTCCCGGGAACTCTCCGATCTACTAGGACATAAAGAAAATGGGTAGCAGTTATCTCACCAACCCAGTGGTGTTTCTGGTTCAGACCCTGTTCGGTCTCTACATTCTTGCCATTCTGCTGCGGTTTCTGCTGCAGATCGTGAAAGCGGACTTCTATAACCCGATCTCTCAGTTCCTGGTCAAAGTGACCAATCCACCGCTGAAACTGCTGCGCCGGGTGATTCCCGGGTTTGGCGGCATCGATCTCTCATCCCTGATCCTCGCCTGGGTGTTGAAGACCGCGGAACTGTTTATTGTGATCCTGATTGCAGGACAAAGCGCCAGCCTGCTGGGCCCTTTGCTGCTGGCCATCCCTGAACTTATCGAACTGACCATCAACATCTTTCTGTTTGCCGTACTGATCCAGGTGATTCTCAGTTGGGTCAGTCCCGGTAACTACAATCCGGCGGTGAGCCTGCTCTACAGTCTCACAGGACCGGTTATGCGACCTGCACAAAAACTGCTGCCACCAGTCGGTGGCCTTGACCTCTCACCGATGCTGGTAATGATCGGCCTGGTACTGCTCAAAATGCTTCTCATTCCGCCCCTGCAGCAACTCACCACCAGCCTCATTCAATGAGCTGGTACCAATGGCAGCAGGATGATCTGATTCTGCGCCTGAGGATACAGCCAAAGGCTTCCAGGGACCGGTTTATAGGCCCCTACGGGGATAATCAGTACAAAGTGTCGATTACCGCCCCACCCGTGGACGGACAGGCCAACGACCGGCTGTTGAAGTTCATTGCCAAGACTTTCGACCTGCCACGCAGCAGAATCGAACTGCTCTCCGGAGAGAGCTCCCGTAGTAAGTGCCTGAAACTAAAGTCCCCAGGGTGTCTGCCGATAGAAATTGAGAAGTGAGACTGGGGCTATGGCACCAGGCTTGTTCCTCTAGTATTATTATTCCTACAGCTGAACCGGATAGTGGAATACTCCTTCCGGCTAATGTGAGACTGGGGCTAGTGCATGGAAAAAGTAAGATTTCAAGAACAGTTACAAGCTTACGAGCAGTGGAAAAAGGATATCATCAACACTATTGAGGAGTATGGTCCCTGGCTGGAAGAGAACGGCATGTCCTCCGAGGATATCCAGCAGCGCATCAATCATACTCTCGGTACGCTGAAAAACGATAAGCTGACCATTGCCTTCGTTGCAGAGTTCTCCCGCGGCAAGACTGAACTGATCAACGCCATATTTTTTGCCGATTACGGTCGCCGACTGCTGCCTTCGGACGCCGGTCGCACCACCATGTGTCCGACCGAGATCTTTTATGATGACGAGCGGGATGAGGCCTATGTACGCCTGCTGCCCATCGAAACCCGTCTGCAGGACAATACCCTGTCCCAGCTCAGGCACGATACCAAGCAGTGGGTCCACTATCCCTTGGAGACCGACTCCGTAGAGCAGATGCAGGCGGCTCTGAGCGAAGTGGTACAGACCAAAGAGGTCCCCCTGGAGGAGGCCAAACATCTTGGTCTCTACAGTCCGGACCTGCATCCGCATCAGAATCAGCCACCTGAAACTGTCGAGATCCCAAAATGGCGTCACGCACAGATCAGTTTCCCCAACCCGATGCTGAAAAAAGGCCTGACCATTCTCGACACCCCCGGACTCAACGCACTGGGAACAGAGCCTGAGCTGACGCTCAACATGTTACCCGCCGCACAGGCCGTACTGTTTGTACTTGGCGCGGATACCGGCGTGACCCGCAGCGACATGGAGATCTGGCAACACCATATCAAGGGTTTCCAGACCGGCCGGCAACGTGGCCTGATGGTGGTGCTGAACAAGATAGACACCCTGTGGGACGATCTCAGAGAGCATGAGGACATTCATGAGGCGATCCGCAACCAGCAGACCAATACAGCTGAATTGTTAGGTGTTGAACCGAATGTTGTCTTCCCGATCTCTGCGCAAAAGGGGCTGCTAGCTAAAATCAAAGGCGAAAAACAGCTGCTTGAGAAAAGCGCCCTGCTCGACCTGGAGAACTACCTTGGCCAGGACGTTCTGAATATCAAACAGCAGATCATTCTCGATACCGTCAGTGCCGATGTGGGTCAGATGCTGGACAACAGCCGCAGTATGCTCTCCGGCAAACTGAATGACACCAAATACCAGCTCGAGGAGCTTGAAGAGCTCAGCGATAAAAGTGATGACGTAATCACCAATCTGATGGAAAAGACCCGCAGTGAGCAGGCGCAATACCTACGGGACGTGGACACCTTCCAGCAGAGCAGGAAACAGCTAAAGCAGCAGGCCAATCTGCTTACTGAGATTCTCAGTCTCGAAGCATTAGAGGGCACCATCGAACAATCACGCAAGGATATGACCAACAGCTGGACCACCAGCGGCATGAAGAACTCGATGAAAAACCTCTTCGATGAGACCCGCCGCACCATGCTCAAGGTGGTCAATCAGAGTGAACAGACCCGAAAGCTGATTCGTGCTATCTACCGCAAATTTCAGAATGAACACGGCTTTGCGGTTGTGCAGCCGAAGATGTTCTCAATCGTGAAGTATCGCGTTGAACTGGAACTGCTTCATCAGGAAGCGGAGATCTTCAGAAACAGCCCGGTAACAGCCATGATGGAACAGAACTTTGTGGTTAAAAGATTCTTCTCAGCACTGGTCAAACGGGCTCATGATATCTTCAAACGGGCCGACGAAGAGATCAACCAGTGGCTCGGATCCACACTGGAACCACTGGTTATCCAGATCAAGGATCATAAGGAGATGATGGAGAAACGTCTGACCAATCTGCAGAAGATCGGCCAGTCCCGCAATACCCTGCAATATCGGATTCTGGAGCTGCAGGAGCAGTATACCGAGCTCGCCAGACAGCTGACCGCACTGCGTAATATGTCGAACCGACTGAGCAACAGCCGGCCCCTGCACCATGCGCAGCGACAGAAACCAACCCTGGTCAAGCAGAACGTCGGCTAAGCAAAGCAGAAGCGTTATTTAATAACAGTCAATAAGCGCTCTCCTATCTGAGGTGAGCGCTTGTTTGGTTTTGGATGGTCCTCTTAACCAGCAGACTCAATCTCAGCACTCATCGCCAACAGGCATACTCTGTTCCACTTCACCCTCAGGTCCTGATCGTCTAAACTGTTTTTCATGCCCTGATCCTTGTGGCGGGTGAATCTGCTCGACAGCAGATCACGTATCCACTTTATACCGGCAGAAAAGAGTCAACCTAGCTTAGGGGCTATCACAACCTAGACCGGCCAAACAGGCCGGCACAAGTGGAGGAGTTTATATGTCCGTATTCAACCTTTTAGCCAGAGTAGTGCTTTTATCACTGTTCACCTTCCCTGTTCTGGCTGAAAACAGTACAGCCATTCCAGGATTCACCATTCACCACAATGCCATACCCAGTGCCTCACTGGAGCCCGGTGTTGCCCGTCAATACGGTATTCAGCGCAGTAAATACAGAGGTATGCTGAATGTCAGCATCATCAAGTCAGTTGAAGGAACCATCGGCACCTCTTCAGAAGCTGTGGTCATGGCCAAAGCGAACAATATTCGCGGTCAGCTGATCAGCATCCCGATGCGGAAGGTCACTGAGGGCGATGCGGTCTACTACATTGGTGAATTTCGCATTGCAGACCAAGAGACACTGAATTTCGAGATCAAAGTACAGCCAAGAGGTGAGAAACGCTTCTACACTGCCAAGTTGAGCCAGGATTTTTATATCGACTAAAGACTGAGCAGTACAACTGATCATCTCAGCTGATCAGACTGCTTTCAGGACTGAACCAACAGTCCTGAAAGCTTTTCAAACAGCATCATCCACTGCTTCAGATGTACCATTAAAATGCGCGATAGAGCATTACCAGACCGAACAGGATTACCATCAATCCAGCCACCTTTCTGATGCGGATATCCTTGAACCATCTGGCCAAAGAGCCGGCCACCATGCCCATGGCAAACAGATTTGGCAAGGTACCAAGACCAAACGCCAACATCAGTCCTGCCCCCTGCATCACCCCACCTGCGGAAACTGTCCAGATCAGCATACTGTAGACCAGACCACAGGGGATCCAACCCCATACCAAACCCAGCACCCAGGCCTGAGCAGGTGTTTTCACCGGTAAAAGCTTACGTGCATAGGGCTCGATGCTTTTCCACAGCCGACTGCCAAGGTGCTCAATTCGGGACAGGCCCAACCACCAGCCTCCCAGATAGAGTCCCAGCATGATCATGAACAGGGATGCAATCACCAGCAGGACCTGTTGTGCGGCATAGACAGGTACCAGTTGCGCCAGTAATAGACCCAGCCCGCCCATAACCGCACCGGCGATCACATAGCTGGTAATACGCCCCAGGTTGTAACCCAACTGGTAGGGCAGAGTCTGTAGTAAACGATTTCGGATCGGTTCGGGTAGACCGAAAGTCAATGCACCGACAATACCGCCACACATACCGGCACAGTGGGCACCTCCCAGTAATCCGACAACAAAGGCGGCCAGATAACTACCCTGCTCAACCATTCAGTTCACTCCCACAAAGCACGGGCCAAAACCTTTGAATACTATAAAATCCAAACACTGCTTCACCTCAAGCCGTTGACTCACTCGGTTTCACACCAACAGCCGGCAAGTATCGCATAGCCAACAGAATCAGCACGATTACCGGGATACCCATCGATGCGGTAATCATGAAGAATGATGTATAGCCGATATTGTCCACCATCAGCCCCGAGAAACCGCCGATAAACTTCGGTAACAGCAGCATCACTGAACTGAACAGAGCGTATTGGGTTGCCGAATAGGAGACATTGGTCAAACTCGATAGATAGGCAACAAAGGCGGCGGTCGCCAGGCCGGCACTTAAATTGTCCGCAGAGATCACCAGGGTCAGAAAAACCACGTTGTGCCCCACACTGGCCATCCAGGCAAACAGCAGGTTGGTTGCTGCAGCCAGCACCCCACCCAACAGCAGTATCGGCATCACCTTGTATCGGGCTACCAGCATGCCACCAACAACCGCACCAATCAGGGTCATCGCAATCCCGAATACATTGACCACCAGAGCAACTTCACCCTTGCTGAAACCCAGGTCGACATAGAAAACGCTCGAAATAACTCCGAGAACCACATCAGAAATACGATAAGTCGCGATCAGTGCCAGTATCAGTACCGCCTGCCATTGATAGCGTCTGATGAAGTCGACGAATGGACTGACCACCGCATCAAACATCCACTCGGCAAACTGACGCAGTCGTCCCGGCATCCATTGCTGTTGCTCGATCAGCTTTTCAGCCTTGGCCTCCTGTGCCAGGGTGTCACGATCAGGTTGCACATCCGGTTCCGCGATCAACAATACGGTAATCACACCGATAAACATCAGCAATGCCATACAGAGATAGGCAACTGTCCAGGCATGTAATTGATAGCCACTTGCCTCAGGCGCAATCCAACCGGCTATACCCAGGGCTCCGCCGCCACTGACGATCATCGCCAAGCGGTAACCGATCATATAATTGGCTGCCATGTAACCTTGCAGTTTGACCTCGGCGGATTCAATTCGATAGGCATCAATAGCGATATCCTGTGTGGCAGAAGCGAAAGCCACCAACAGGGCGAGCAGGGCAAATGTGTAGACACCCTGCAATGGATCGGAGAGTGCCAGACCACAAAGCCCGAGGATCACCAGCCCCTGGGCGAAAATCATCCAGCCTCTACGACGCCCCAATCGCCGGGTCAACCAGGGGAGTTGCATACGATCCACCAGTGGTGCCCAAACCCATTTAAAACCATAGGCCAGCGCCACCCAGCTCAGGAAACCGATGGTTGAGCGGGCAATACCCGCCTCACGCAGCCAAAAAGAGAGGGTTCCGAATACCAGCAACAGGGGCAATCCGGCAGAGAAGCCGAGAAAGAGCATATTCCGTACACCCGGCTGCCAATAGATGGAGAGCGTTTGGCGCCAATCGGATAGTTTGCCGGCGGTCAGCACAGGAACCTCTTATATGTGGAAAGATCAGCCATTATAGGCTGCTACCTGGATAGTGTCTCATTGCAAGCGCCTATTTTGAGATAATCCGGACTACCCCTGATTAGTGGTAACAGGCCCTAGGGGGTTAAGAATGGGTTACAATGCGCACCTCGCTCAAAACAGGTATTCAATCATGCAGGATTATCAACAGGAGTTTCTGGACTTCGCACTCGATGTCGAGGTGCTACGATTTGGTGAATTCACTCTGAAATCCGGTCGTGTCAGCCCCTATTTTTTCAATGCGGGCTTATTCAACACCGGTGCCAGTCTGGCAAGATTGGGGCGCTACTACGCCCAGGCCATCGTTGACTCCGGGATTGAATTCGATGTGCTTTATGGACCGGCCTACAAAGGCATTCCTCTGGCGGCGGTAACGGCAGCCGCCCTTTACGATCAGCACGGCCTGGATCTGCCCTACGCCTTCAACCGCAAAGAGGCCAAGGATCATGGTGAAGGGGGAGTCATCGTCGGACATCCGCTGGAAGGCCGAATCATGATCATCGATGATGTAATCTCGGCCGGCACCTCGGTACGTGAGTCTGTGGAGATCATCAAGCGTGAGCAGGCCACTCCGGCCGGTGTGGTGATTGCCTTGGACAGACAGGAGAGAGGACAGGGTGAGCGATCCGCCATTCAGGAGGTCGAAGCTGACTACGGTCTGCCGGTCAGCGCCATTGTCAGGCTAGAACAGTTGATCGAGTATCTGCAACAGAAAGAGGACTCCGCAACGGACCTTGAGCGGATTCAGGCCTATCGCCAAACCTATGGTGTCTAGGGCCTGTTAACACTAATCCAATCGGCTCTAGTGGTGAATGGCACTTACTTAATCACTATTTGGTGGGGCATGGCCCCACCAAAACCCTTTGATAAAACGAGATACAATGAGTTTTAGTGCTTTAGTAAGTGCCTTTTCCCTAATGGCCGATCTCCTATAGTTACTCAGGATCTCTGGCAGCACCTTTGCCGGAGATACCTGCAGACCTCATAGACACTCAACATCTAACCCACAATCAGTTTGATCCCCACCAGCAGGGTTACCGTTTCAAATCCACGTTTGATCCATCGGTTGCCTTTGGCAATTGACAGATGGGCGCCGAGATAACCGCCAATCAGTGAACCGACAATCAACACCGGTAACCACTGCCACCAGATCTCTCCCAGTATTCCCAGTGTGATGGCGCCGGTTCCATTCCAGAAAACGCCAACCAGCACCAGGGTATGCGCGACTGCACGTCGGTAATCGAGCCCAAACCAGCGAACCAGCCAAAGGGTGACGAACAGACCGGTACCCGAGGTGAGTGAACCGTTCAGAATGCCGATCAGAAACAGCCCAACAGCCCCATAGAGCATCCCCTTCCAGTCTCTATGAATCGCCCGATACTCCTGACCCAGTTGGGGACTCATGAACGAGTAGAGACTCAAGCCCAGAGTCAGAATTCCCAACGCCACTTCAGCGATCCGGTCAGGGATCTGCAGAATCAGACTGGCGCCGATAATTACCCCGGGCAATCCGGCACTGAGCATAAAGATGACAAACTGTCGCTCCAATCCCTCTTCCCGCAAATGCCTTATGGTGGCACCTATGCCAAGGGCCACTGAGGCCACTTTATGGGTCGCCAGGGCGATACCGAAGGGCAATCCAAGGAATATCAAGGCGGGTAATTGAACCAAACCGGCACCACCGCCGGAGAAGGCGGAGAAGAGATTTGCCAGAATAGAAATAATTAAAAGGGTGAACTGTTCCACAAAGCAGCTATCTTATGAGATGAGTCGAGCAGTATAATCGAAGTTGGTGTATATTCGATAAGTCAGAATTTTCAGTGGATATGGGTTTGAAAAATCTCGGTATTATTATCTTCTTGTGCTTCAATCTGTCACTCAGTTGTTACGCGGGAAAGCTCTACAAGTGGGTGGATGACGAAGGACGCACCCACTATTCAGACAAGCTCCCCCCCTCTGAGACCCATCGGGCGAGATCCCATCTGGATCAGCAAGGCATCACTGTCAAACAGGTGGATGCGGCGAAATCGGATGAGGAGCTAAGGCAGGAGCAAGAGCAGGAGCGTCTCAGGCTCGAGCGTCAGCGGGTGCTGGAAAAGCAGCAGGCGCTGGATCGTGTACTGCTAAGAACCTTCCGTACGGAAGACGATATCTTAATGACCCGGAACGGTCAGCTGCAGGCCGTGGAGACCCATATTCGTGTCACTCAGTCGAATATCAAACGTCTGAAATCGACCCTCGATGATATGGAGCAGTTTGCCGCTCAAAGAGAGCTGAGCGGTAAACCGGTATCGAAAAAGATGTTGAAGGACATCGATGTCAAACGCCAGGCCTTGCAGGATGCCTACAGTTCAATCATCGACCGGGAACACCATAAGAACCGCATTCGCCAATCCTTTGCCATGGATCTGAAGCGCTTTCGTGAACTGAAAAAGCTCAACAGCACCACCAACCCAATCGAGGAGGCGGATGAGAGTTTCATTGATGCTCTACAGAACGTCTTCAACTGCCAGTCGGATATGGCATGTAACAAACCCTGGAGACTGGCCAAGCAGTATCTTAAAAAGCACAGCACAACGGCCGTGAAAATCGATGGCGCAAACATTGTCATCACCGCAGAACCGGTGAAAGAGGGTGACATCAGTATCTCAATGTCGCGAATCGAGGACCCGAAAAAAGGCAGTACAGTGATCTTCATGGATCTGCAGTGCAAAAAGGATCCTACGCGGAATATGGCCTGCGAAAAGACACCGGAAGTTATGCAGATAAAAGCAGGGTTCCAACAGGCCCTGCTTCAGTAATCACTGCAATCATATCCGCTTAGCCCGACAATACCTTCATGTCAGCGGTCGGGAGCATTATTCGGAAAGAGGGTCGAGGCTAGCAGCGGCCACTGGGTCTGCCAATGCTGTAGCGGTGATATGTTGAATCGACTGCGCAGATATTGATGCATCAAACCCTCTGCCAAGCTCGTCATCATATTCGCAGAAATGGCACTGTCCAGAGCGTATGGCCTACCTTCATTGCGCAGCTCACCCTCTCTCAGCACCTGTTTGAGCTGGGTTTCAAGACGTTCGAAAAACTGCCCAACCCGGGACAACAGTCGCTCCGTCTCACCAACCAACGCATCACCCAGCAAGACCCGGGTTATGCCTGGATTGCGCTCAGAGAAGAGCAGCAGCAGATAGAGTATCTGGGCACATCGGGTTTCAGCATCTTCATGCTCTTTAAGGATCTGATTGATCCGTAAAAAGACACTCTCTTCAGCAAAATCGATCAAGCCCTCGAACATCTTTGCCTTACTGGCAAAGTGACGATAAAGCGCAGCTTCGGATACGCCAACCGCCCGACCAAGCGAGGCGGTTGTAATCCGATCACCAGGATTCTGTTCAAGCTCCCGGGCCAGCGCTTCAAGAATCAACTGTCTGCGGGGAACCTTGGTCTGTTTACTCATCAGCGGCGCCGAATCAGTGTTCCCACGCCTTCATCCGTGAACAGCTCAAGCAGTACCGCATGAGGAACGCGGCCATCAATGATATGCGAGGTTGAAACACCCGCCTTGACCGCTTCCAGGGCGGTTGTGATCTTCGGCAGCATCCCTCCATGAATGGTGCCATCCTCGATCAGCTCATCCACCCGTTCAGCAGACAGGCCGGTAAGCAACCCCCCATCCTTATCGAGCAGACCCTGTGTATTGGTCAAAAGAATCAGCTTCTCAGCCTGCATTACCTCAGCCACTTTGCCGGCCACCAGATCCGCATTGATGTTGTAGGAATGACCATCCTTGCCAATGCCAATCGGCGCTATAACAGGAATGAAGTCACCCTGCACCAGCATGTTAACCACACTGACGTCGATACTCTCAACCTCACCCACGTGGCCGATGTCGATAATTTCAGGAACATCCAGCTCAGGGCCTCGGCGGCTGATCACCATCTTTTTTGCATGTATCAGGTCACCATCCTTGCCGGTCAATCCGACGGCAGAGCCTCCGGCCCGGTTGATCAGACTGACAATATCCTTGTTGACCAAGCCACCCAGCACCATCTCCACCACATCCATGGTCTCACTGTCAGTGACCCGCATACCCTCGATGAACTGTGAATCCTTACCCAATCGCTTCAGCAGATCGCCGATCTGAGGGCCACCACCATGAACCACCACCGGATTGACACCCACCAGTTTCAGCAACACAACATCCATGGCGAAACTGTTTTTCAATGCCTCATCAACCATGGCATTTCCACCATACTTGATGACCAGGGTTTTACCGCTGAAACGCTGGATGTAGGGCAGGGCTGAGGTTAGTACATGGGCGACATTCTGCGCCTGATCGGTGGATAGACTCATCTTAAGGTGACTACTTTCAGAGGAAACTTAACAGTATGCCAAATAATCCAGGGCCTGTTAACACTAATCCAATACGCCCTGTTGCGCCCAGCGGCGTTATCATTCGCTCATGTAGAATAACTACACTACGCTCATTCTGCCTTGCTGGGCACAAAAACAGTCCCAGCAGGGCGTATTGGATTAGTGTTAACAGGCCCTGGCGTCATACACATGATTAAAACGGTAATTCAAGCTGGGGATCGACTTTGTTGACCAGCTCGCGGAAGACCCCCTTGACCTTATCCAGCTCTGATTCCGACTCCGCTTCAAATCGGAACAGCAATGCCGGCGAGGTGTTTGACGCACGCACCAATCCCCAACCCTGCTCGAATTCGGCCCTCAGACCATCGATCTTCACCATTCTGGCATTGGGAATGTCCGGCAGCAGATCAATGGCTTCCATCACTGTTTCCGCATGCCCCTCATCGAGACGCACGACATATTCTGGCGTTGAAAGACTCTCCGGCAGCTCTGCAAACACCTCAGCACTGGTACGATAATCCAGTGAGAGAATCTCCAGCAATCTGGCCCCGGTATAGATGCCATCATCAAAACCGAACCAGCGCTCGGAGAAGATAATATGACCACTGTACTCACCGGCCAGCAGTGCATGGGTCTCCTTCATCTTCTGTTTGAGCATGGAGTGACCGCTCTTCCACATCAACGGCCGACCGCCATTGGAGAGCACGACATTCGCCAGGTGTCTTGTGCATTTCACATCGTAGATGATGTCCCCACCGGGCTCCCGGGTCAGCACATCAATCGCCAGGTACATCAGCAGTCGGTCTGGCCAGATGATCTTTCCGGAAGAATCCACCAGTCCGATGCGGTCACCATCCCCATCAAATGCAATACCCAATGCGGCCTGGTGATCGACCACAGCCTTCTGCAGGTCGGCCATGTTGTTTGGATCACCTGGATCGGGGTGATGATTGGGGAAGTCACCATCGACATCGCAATAGAGTTCAACCACTTCACAACCGAGCTGACGATAGAGTTCCGGCGCAACCACCGAAGCTGCGCCGTTACCACAGTCTATGACCACCTTCAGGGCCTGCCCCATACGCACATCGGAGACCACTCGTTCGATGTAATCCTCGATAATATCCCTGGAATCGAAACTACCCTCGCCCACCAGCAGCTGATCCGCATCGATGCGACGGCGAAGCCCCTGAATAGCCTCGGAAGATGGACTCTCCCCACTGATGATCATTTTCAATCCATTGTATTGAGAGGGATTGTGGCTTCCGGTGACCATGGCACCACACTCCGCATCCAGCTCTTGCACCGCATAGTGAAGCAGGGGAGTCGGCACCAATCCCAGGTCGATAACATCCCGACCGCTACTCTGCAGCCCCTGAATAAGGGCACTCTGCAGGCTTTCACTGGAACTGCGGGCATCACGGCCCACCACCACGGCATTATGGCCCCTTTCAAACACCTCGCTGCCAAACCCCTGACCCAGTAAGGTAACCACATCTTCTGAGAATGTCTCTCCAACCACACCACGGATATCGTAGGCACGGAAGATCGTTGCGGAGATATCAACTTTGGGAGCCAGAGCTTCCGCTTCAGGGCCCGTCGGTACGGCCGGCAGACCCTCTTCTACAGAGATTCCCATTTCCGCTTGACCTGAGCTGGTCGCTGTCCGGGTAGCACCCTTGCCGGCCTGATTGCTTCGATACTCCCGGATCTGATGTTCCATCACATCCAAGGTTGGCTGCAGATCGCTCAACAGAGCGGCTTGGGATTTCGGCGGGCGACCAACCACCAGGGCTTCAACCAGGGAGAGGATACTGGTCTGATCCGTCTTCAAGGCTTTGCTCATCCGCTGCGAGAGCATCATCAGCAATAGAGCAGCCAGCAGGAACAGGATCGCTGCCGGTGCAACCTGTAGACCTAATGCGACAGGGTCCAATACTGTACCGACAGAACCCCAGTAGGCTATCTGCCAGATACTGCCAGCAATCGATATCACCCCATCAGGCTGTGTGTTTGATGTAGAAGTGCCACCTTTGGCGGCAAGGGTCAGTGGTGGCTTGCCGGAAATCACCTGTTGCCATTCGATGCGGCCGCTAAAGCTTCCCAATGAATCCAACAGACTTTGAATCTCCTGAGTGGGATAGGCCACATGCAGGACACCTTTTACCTCTCCAGCCTGATTCCGGACCGAGGAGGCAACGGCAATATGTTGATGCGGGGTGCCAAACTGATGCAGTTCCGCAGCAATGGCTTGAGAGCTGTTTTCGGCTTGTCTGAGCAACAGCAGGGAAGCATATCCCATATTCGGCGTTGCATTTGTATCCGGCTCACTGAACCCCAACGGCAGTAAGCGAACCAAAAGCGCGCCAGGCACCAGTTTCGCCAATCGTTGCTGTTCCAGGCTCAGATATTGGGGGTCATCCATGTCAAGTACGGTAGCGATCATCTCCTGATTGGCCAGACTGTTGATCAGATCCGTACGCTGTTGGATGTTTGCACTGAGACCTCTCGCGAGAACTTCAGCAAGGGTTTGAGCCTGATGCCGCTGTTTTATCTGATTTGCATTGTCAGTCAGGTAGAAGTTTGCCGCCCAACTGGCAGCAACAAGAACCAAGATCCCTAACACGCCTATCGTCCAATAACCTTTTACTGAACGTCCACTTCCTTGTTTAGCCATCTGCTCCCCGTTGTTTTTAGCGAAAACCATATTTAACCCTGAATTCTATTCAGTATTCACCAGCTCTTGCCGGCTGGCATGATATTGTTCTGAAATCCGTTCTACGAGCTGTTTTGCCAGCTGATACTTGGACATCATGGGCAGAACTTCCCGCCCCCCTTGCCATAACAGCAACAGAGCATTCTGATCCGACTCGAAACCACCCTCTTTTGCGGCAACCTGATTGGCTGCGATCAGATCCAATCCTTTGGCCTGTCGTTTCGCTTCGGCGTAGGCTTCCACATTTTCTGTCTCAGCTGCAAAACCGACACAGAACGGGGCACCATCGAGACTGGCCACCTCTGCGAGTATATCCGGATTCTTGACGAGTTCCAGTGTGACTAATTGCCTATCCTTCTTGATCTTTTCATCCGCGACCTGGCTAGGTCGATAATCTGCCACCGCAGCAACACCGATAAAGATATCCGCTTGCGCAACCCGATTGATGACTTCCTGACGCATCTCCTCGGCCTGTTCCACATCGATGCGTGTGATGCCCACGGGCGGCGACACCGTCACCGGACCACTGACCAGGGTTACCTCTGCCCCCTGCTCACTCAGTGCCTCAGCCAAGGCATAACCCATCTTGCCTGAACTACGGTTGCCAATGAATCGAACCGGATCGATCGGTTCCCGGGTAGACCCAGCGGTCATCAATACCCGCACACCGGATAGAGCCCCTTGGGTGAAAAATTGCTGAACCTGCTGCTGCAACAACTCAGGCTCAACCATTCTGCCCGGCCCATTCTCACCACAGGCCTGATCCCCCTCGGCTGGTCCCCAGCAGACCACCCCTCTGGAAAGCAGCTTCTCCAGATTCTCCTGGGTTGCCCGATTCAGCCACATCTGATGGTTCATCGCCGGTGCGATTGAAATGGGTGCCGTCGTCGCAAGACAGAGGGTTGTCAGCAGATCATCAGCTTGCCCGGAGGCCAGCTTTGCCATGAAATTGGCCGTAGCAGGAGCCACCAACACCAACTCCGCCCAGCGTGCCAGACTGATATGATCCATGGCCGATTCCTGCTCAGGATCGAGTAGTTCAGTATGGACCGGATGACCGGACAGTGCCTGAAAAGTCAGTGGTGTGACAAAACTCCGGGCGGCTTCGGTCATCACCACACGCACCTCGGCCCCCTCTTTCAGTAATCCGCGCAGCAGTACAGCACTTTTGTAGGCTGCAATGCCTCCGGTTACCCCGAGGAGGATCTTTTTATTCTTCAGACAGCTCATCCCTTATGCCTAGACCAAACGCTCATTCAGACAAGATTACCCGATGCACCTGAAAATGTTAATAAATCCGTGTTATATAAGAAAATAATGATGCACCTGCAGCAGTAAACCGGCTATCATCCCAAATCAACTTCAATACACAGACACGGAGGTCTGGATGCCCATCACCGACTGGCCCTGCGACGATCGCCCAAGGGAAAAACTGCTTAACGGGGGTGCTGCAAGCCTGTCCGACGCGGAACTGCTGGCGATATTTCTGCGCACCGGCATCAAAGGCTTCACGGCCGTGGATCTCGCCCGAAACCTGCTTAGTGAATTCGGTGGTCTTGGTGCACTGCTGCGTGCTGACCAAAGCCGCTTCTGCCAGGCCAAAGGGATGGGAGTGGCCAAGTTTGCCCAAATTCAGGCCTCCCTTGAGATCTCTAGACGTTATCTTCATGAGCAACTGCAGCAGAACGACAGCCTGACCAACCCGCAACAGACCCGCCACTATCTCCACTGCAAACTCCGTCACTATACTTATGAGGTCTTCGCCTGCCTGTTTCTCGACAACCGTCACCGGGTCATCTGCTATGAAGAGCTGTTTCGCGGTACAATCGATGGTGCCAGTGTACATCCGCGGGAGGTGGTGAAAAGGGCACTGCAACACAATGCAGCGGCACTGATTTTCGCTCACAACCACCCATCCGGCGTGGTTGAACCCAGTCAGGCCGACAGGGCCATCACCGATCAGCTGAAGAGCGCCCTGGCACTGGTGGATATCAGGGTGCTGGACCACTTCATCATCGGCGAAGGAGAACCCACTTCACTGGCTGAACGGGGGATGATCTGAGTCGTCTGTTATCCTCGATAGCTGCCGCTCCACCCCAGTCTCGAGCAGAGGCACCAGGATTCGCACTACCCAGACCCAACATTTCATGGAATTCCCTTGCTTCAAAGCCGGCACTCTGATATAAATACGCGCCTTTCGCCCCCAGGGATAACCAAATTTTGAGGTTTTGACGATGTCAAAAGTCTGCCAAGTTACCGGAAAGCGCCCGGTTACGGGAAACAACGTTTCCCATGCGCACAATAAAACCAAGCGCCGTTTTCTCCCCAACCTGCATACGCACCGGTTCTGGGTCGAGAGTGAAAACCGCTGGGTTCGTCTGCGTCTCTCTTCCAAGGGTATGCGCATCATCGATAAAAAGGGCATCGATACGGTTCTTACCGAGATTCGTGCCCGTGGCGAAAAGATCTGATCTGAGGAGCAATGAGTCATGCGTGATAAAATCAAACTTGTCTCGAGCGCCGGGACCGGACATTTCTACACCACAACCAAGAACAAGCGTAACCAGCCTGGAAAAATGGAGATCAAGAAATTTGATCCCAAGGTACGCAAGCACGTGATGTACAAGGAGTCCAAGATCAAATAGATCTTGTGCAATCCCTGGAAAGAACCCGCCCTCCGGCGGGTTTTTTTATGTCCTCTTGTTTTGGGCCTGCTTACACCGATCCAATCAGCCCCGCTGCCGCTCCAGCACCAGGTTTCCAGCCGGATCCACTTCACAGCGCCAACCGCTTGCCAACCAGGTGGTGGAGGCCATCTCATTGATCAGTGCAGGCCCTTCAATCGATTGGCCCAGGGCCAGCTCAGACCGCTCGTATCGAGGCACAGCGCCCTCTTCTCCCGGTAGATCCAACCACTCCCGCACCTCACCCATGGCGCTTGATTCAACCCGGGGCAGTGCCATCTCGGCGCGGGCACCATGCAACGCCACTCTCAAGTTGACCAGCTCGACATCGCCGCTCATGCGGTGACCGTATCGGGACTCGTGCAGACGATGAAAATCCCTTTCCACCTGGGGCAGACTCTGCCAGGCAACATTCAGGGTATAGGACTGCCCCAGATAGCGCAGATCCAGGGAGTATTCCACCTCGATCTGATCCTCACGGACCCCCTCTCTGAGCAGATCTCCGCTCGCCTCAGCCGCCAGCTGCTTGAGCGCCTGATTGATCGTGGCCTCGTCCAGACTCTGCAGTACCCCCAGTTTGGTACGGATCTGCTGCCGACCGGGCCGGGTGGCGAGCATACCCAGGGCCGAAAGCACACCCGCACTCACCGGCACCAACGCGGAGCTCATACCCAACGCGTCGGCCAAGGCGCAAACATGCAGCCCCCCTGCACCACCAAAAGAGACCAGAGTGTAGTGTCTCGGGTCGACACCCCGCTGTACCGAGGTGACCCGTAAAGCATGGGCCATATGCTCATTGGCCACCCGCACAATCCCCTCTGCCACAGAGGTCAATGGCAGCGACATCTGCCTGGCCAGCTGACCGACTGCCGACTCCGCTGCCTGCCTTTGCAGCCTCATCCGACCGCCCAGAAAGGCATCCTCCCTCAATCGCCCAAGCAACAGGTTGGCGTCGGTGACTGTCGCCTCCACACCCCCCCTGCCATAACAGGCTGGCCCCGGGTCGGCTCCGGCTGACTCCGGCCCAACCAATAACATGCCACCGGCATCCAGTCGGGCGATGGAGCCGCCACCGGCACCGATGGTATGCATATCGACCATTGGAACAGCCACCGGCCAGGGTCCGATGCGTCCCTCCCGGGTCAGTCGCGGCTGACCATCGATCAGCGCAACATCGGTGGAGGTGCCTCCCATATCCAGGGTCAAGAGCTGAGTCCTTGCCGATTCCGCCGCAACAAAACCAGCCCCTACCAGACCGCCAGCCGGTCCCGACAACAGCATCCGCACCGCCTGTCGTGCCGCCTGATCTGCGGCGATCGCCTCTCCGGAACTCTGCATCACCGACAGACGCACTCCGGGTAAACCTTCATTGAGACGCTTCAGGTAGCCTGCCACAAGGGGACCAACCCAACTGTTCAGCCAGGTGGCAATACCACGTTCATATTCACCGCTGGCAGGCAGTACGTCCGATGACCGGGAGCAGAAGAGCTGTTCCGGCACCAGCCGCTCAATCATTCGTTCAAACCGATCATCGAGAAAACTGAACAGCAGATTGATCGCCACCGCCTGGGGGTCCAGCCTCTGGATTTCCGCTTTCAGTCGGGCCAGATCCTGCTCGGAGAGGGGCTCGACCACTTCCCCATCGGCACCCAGACGCCCACCAGTCTCGATACAGAGCTCAGCTGGCACAGGAGGATCCTTGGCTTCAGGTTGCAGGTTATAGAGCTCTGTACGGGCCTGGCGGCCGATGGTCAGCAGATCGGCCAACCCCCGGTTACCGATATAGAGGGTGCGAACCCCTTTCCCCTCCAGGGCCGCATTGGTGGCAACAGTGGAACCATGAATCAGGATCAGATTCAACGGTTCCAGGTTCAGTTCACGGATACCCTGAAGGATCGCCCGTTCCGGAGCCTGCGGGGTGGAGAGTACCTTGTGTGTCTCGATCCGTTTCCCTCTGAGCAGCACAAAATCGGTAAAGGTACCGCCGGTATCGACCCCCAGCATGAGTGGTGCAGCTCTGTTTGAAGCCTGACTTGTCATCAACTAACCTGAATCGCGAAATTATTCTGAGTGGCGAAGTGTACCCGCCGGATGCAACTCATTGAAACACGGCCAGGCGAGTTTAGATCTGTGAAATTGCCCCAGAGCTGATGGAAAATGCGCATTGGTTCTTGTCCCGCCCCTTGCATAGTGGCTCAAGAGTGTTATGTTTGGCCGGAGCCAATCCGGCTGAACACAACCTACTCAGCCGCCGGATTAACAAGCTCCATCTGGTGTGAATCATCTCACTTCAATCAATCGAATATGCTGAACCTGCTGACAACCAACCAGTTATCCAGAAGCTTTCATCAACATCAGATTGTGCAGCCCCTCGACCTTCAGCTCAGCCGGGGAGACATTCTGGGTCTGCTGGGTCCAAACGGCGCGGGTAAATCGACCATCATGCGGATGATTTGCGGGGACCTTGCACCCAGCAGCGGTGCTGTGGAAATCTGCGGCTTCGATCTGCTTGAGCAACCGCTGCAGGCCAAGCGCAACATCGGTTACCTGCCTGAGCGCCCACCGCTACACCCGGATCAGACCGTGGATGAGTTTTTGGCAGACTGCGCCTACCTGCACGGGCTTAGCCGAGCCCAGATCGGTGAAGCCCGATCGGCGGCAAAAAAACATTGCGGTCTGGAGCAGAGTGGCAGACGGCTGATCCGCAAGCTGTCAAAAGGTTACCAGCAACGGGTTGGTCTGGCACAAGCGATCATCCACGACCCACAGCTGCTGATTCTCGATGAACCCACCGATGGATTGGATCCTGGTCAGATACGTCAACTGAGGGAGTTGATCAAAGCGCTGGCAACAGACAAGGCGGTGATACTCTCCAGCCATATTCTGTCGGAGATCCAGGCCACCTGTAACCGGGTGGTTATCCTGCAGCAGGGAAAGACCGTATACAATGGGGATATCACACCCGCTGAACAGACCGGCTATCGTCTGGGTCTGGAACAGAACCCCCTGGAGTCCGAAATCGCGGCATTGCCGGCCATCGCCACCGCGGAACAAATGCATACCGACTATTTTCTGATCACCCTGGAACCTGGCTACCGTCCCAGTGAGTGTCTTGAACAACTGCTTGGCCGTGGCTGGCAGGTATGTGAGTTGTCACCAGCCTCCAGAAGCCTGGAGCAGCTCTTTCTGCAAGCCACCACCGGAGGACTGCAATGAGCCTCTCCCTGGCCTGGATCGAGTGGCGGCGACTGATGCGAACTCCCCTCGCCTGGGGCACATTGGCACTCTCTCTCTGCCTGCTGAGCTGGCAGTTTCTCGGTACCCTTGAGTCATTCAGCGGTATGCAGACAGCGCACCGGGAGCTGGGACTCTCCCACCATTTGAGCCTTCAGCTCTACGGTCTTGCAGCGGTTTTGATTCTGCTGATCACTCCGATTCTGACCGCCCGTGCCTTCAGTGAGACATTTCGCAATGGCAGCTATGCACTGCTGAGCAGTGCCCCGTTGTCGAATCTGTCCATACTCACCGGTAAATTTTTTGGCGTAGTCGGATATCTCGCCATGCTGGTGCTGATCCCGCTGCTGCTCTGCCTGACACTCTCCTCAGGAACACAACTCGATCTGGGGCTGCTGCTGGCTGCCACCCTTGGCCTGCTGTTGCTCAGCGGTACTTTTACCGGCATCGGCCTCTACTTCTCCGCTCTGAGTGAAAATCCGGGTATTGCCGCTGCTGCCAGCTACGGCATGCTGATGTTGCTCTCCCTGCTCGATCAACATACTCAGGCCAACAGCTTCATTCACTGGCTGGCCTGGCCCTCACACTATCTCGATCTGCAGCTGGGGCTGGTTCGTCTCAGTGATATCGCCTATTTCCTGCTGCTCGCCCTGTTCTTTCTCGGACTGGCCCTGCACCGACTCGACAGAAGACGGAGAGGATAATGGGCTGGCTCAGAATCGGACTCAATGATCTGCTTTTTTACCTGCTGATGCTGGCGATCCTGGTTCTGCTGGCCTGGCTGAGTGGCCGCTATGATAACCAGTGGGACTGGACACATCAGGGCAGCAACAGCCTGAGCCCGGTCAGTATCGATATCGTGCAACGTATCCCCGGTCCGCTGACAGTCACTGCCTATGTACCGGAAACGACCAAAATCCGCGATCAGCTGACACGCTTCATTGCTCGCTATCAGCATCTGAAATCCGATATCGAGCTCTCTTTTATAGATCCCTTGCGCCACCCGGATCAGACTCGCCGACAGGGCATCAGTCTCTCCGGTGAGGTAGTGCTCAACTACAACAACCGGGAAGAGCGGATCCAACGACTGGATGAGGAGCAGTTCACCAACGCCCTGTTGCGACTCTCCCAAACCCATACCCGCTGGATCGCCGGGCTCACCGGTCATGGTGAGCGGGACCTGCTGGGACAGGCCAATCATGACCTGGGTGATTTCGGCAACGCTCTAAAGCAGCAGGGGTATCAGGTCATCAGCATCGACCTGGCAACCACCCCGACACCGCCAGACAATACTTCCCTGCTGATCATCCCCTCACCTCAGAGGCCCCTGCTGGAAGTGGAAATTTCCCGCTTGAGAGCCTATGCGGCTGATGGGGGCAATCTACTGTTGCTGAGCGAACCGGAGAGCCGTACCGGGGACTTACTGATGCGGCAGCTGACAGGCATCAAACAGTTACCGGGTACCATTGTCGACGCCAATGTCAAAGAGCTCGGGATCGACAATCCGGCAATTGCACTGGTCCCCAGATATCCGGATCACAAGGCCACACGGGCATTCAATCTGTTGACCCTGTTTCCCCAGGCCGCAGCCCTGGTGATACCCGAGCAGAGTATGTGGTCGGTGGTACCGCTGCTGAAGACCCTGGATCAGAGCTGGAACGAAACCGGCGCCCTGCAGGGGGATATCGAGCGAAATCCTCTCGCTGGAGAAGAGGCGGGACCTTTGATCCTGGGGGTGGCGCTGACCCGGCAGGTCAACGAGCAGCAACAACGCATCATGGTGATTGGCGACGGTGATTTTCTGTCCAACAGTTTTCTCAGCAATGCGGGCAACCAGGATCTGGGGTTGACCCTCAGCCGCTGGCTGGTGGGTGATGACAAGCTGGTTGGCATCCCGGTCAAGCAGGCCAACGACCGGGAATTACACTTGTCGAATCTGGCCATCGGGGTGATTGGCATCGGCACACTGATTGTTGCACCACTGCTACTGCTGACGTTTGGCGGCTTGATGGTGTGGCGCCGAAACCGGGCCTGAGGCATAGTGGCCAAGCATGTCCCATAAGCTGCGTGTCAATCTGATCCTGATGGTGATTATCAGCCTGCTGGCCCTGCTGGTATGGCAATCCCAGCCTGAATCCATGCCACCACTCAGTAAACTTTTCCCAGCAGAGATCCACAGTATCACCATCCGAACCGGTACAAACAATCTAATCATGGGACTTGAGCAAGACCAATGGATGATTGATGGTCAACCGGCACTTGCCTCACGCATCGAGCAGCTGCTGACGATCAGTCAGACCGCCAGTCTCAACCGATTTCCCGCCCCGCCGGACCTCACCCCTTTCGGCCTGGAGAATCCCGCTATCGTGCTGCTGCTCAACCAGGAGCGATTTTCCTTTGGTGATATCGACCCACTCAATGGTTGGCGCTATGTGCTGCACAACGGGGTGGTTCACCTGATCGGCAATGGCTACCACCACCATCTGACAGCCCCGCTTGAGGCCTGGTTGGAGCAACCCGGTGCCTGAACTGCCTGAAGTCGAGACCACCTGCCGGGGTATTGCGCCGCACATCACCGGGAAAAAGGTGAAACAGGTGGTGATTCGCCAGCCTCGCCTACGCTGGCCGATACCCACCGACCTGCCCCAGCAACTGAAGGGACGCAAACTGCTCAATGTAAGCCGGCGGGGTAAGTATCTACTGCTGACCTTCCACCATGGCACCCTGATCATCCATCTGGGCATGTCCGGCAGTCTGAGGATCCTCACTCCGGAAAGCACCGTTCAAAAACACGACCATTTCGACCTCCAGGTAAGCAGTGGCAAACTGCTCAGGCTGAGAGACCCACGGCGCTTCGGCGCGGTACTGTGGACCGATCAACCCCCATCCCAGCACCCTCTGATCGCTCACCTGGGGCCTGAGCCATTGGAGGAGGGCTTCAACACCGCCTATCTGCACGAACAGGGGCAACGCCGGCGGGTAGCCATTAAACAGTTGATTATGGACAGTAAGATTGTGGTCGGGGTTGGAAATATCTATGCCAGCGAATCCCTCTTCAAATCGGCCATTCACCCCACCAGACCAAGCAACAGAATCTCCGAATCCCGCTATGGGAAGCTGGTCGAGGCGATCAAAGAGACCCTGACTGCGGCAATCGCCCAGGGCGGCACCACCCTGCGGGATTTCCAGCGGGAGGACGGCGAACCGGGCTATTTCGCCCAGCAGCTCCAGGTCTATGGCAAAACCGATCAAGCCTGCCCCAGATGCGACTCGCCGATCCGCCAGAAAACCATCGCACAACGCTCCACATTCTATTGCGCGGCATGTCAGCGTTGAGCGCCCCCATTGATTTATCCTGACCACTCATCTAGCATGCGCTGGTTTGTTTCAACCGACACCAGCAATGGATATTAAAGCTCTACGCCAACTCATCGCCGACGACATGGATGCTGTAGACAAGCTGATCATTCAACAGCTGAAGTCCGATGTGGTGCTGATCAATCAGATTGGCGCCTATATCGTCCACAGTGGTGGCAAGCGCCTGCGCCCGATGATCGTGCTCCTGGCAGCACGGGCCTGTGGCTATGCTGGCTCCAAACATATCAACCTGGCCGCCATCATCGAATTCATCCATACCGCGACCCTGCTTCACGATGATGTGGTGGATGGCTCAGATCTACGCCGCAACCGGGAGACGGCCAACGCGGTCTGGGGCAATGAAGCCAGCGTACTGGTAGGGGATTTTCTCTACTCCCGCTCCTTCGAAATGATGGTGGAAGTGGGTCAGATGCCGGTTATGGATATCCTCTCCCACGCCACCAACCGAATCGCTGAAGGTGAAGTGTTGCAGTTGCTGAATGTGCATAATCCGGAGACCAGCGAAGCTGAGTACATGGAAGTGATCAAACGCAAAACCGCCACCCTGTTCGAGGCTGGATCCCGCCTGGGCGGCGTGGTGACTGAAATCTCCGTGCAACAGCAGCAGGCCCTGGCTGACTACGGCCTTCACCTGGGAATCGCCTTTCAATTGGTGGACGACGCCCTGGACTATCACTCGAGTAACGAAGAGATCGGCAAGAATGTCGGCGATGATCTGGCTGAGGGTAAACCCACCCTACCGCTGATCCAGGCCATGAAAAAGTCGGATCAGCAGCAGCGCCAACGGCTGGCCACAATCATCGAAAATGGTGGCCTGGAAGAGATCGATTTCGTTCTGCAGGCGATACACAACAGTGATGCAATCAGCTACACCCAGCAGCTTGCCCAACAACATGCCGAGCTGGCCAAACAGGCATTGAACCATCTACCTGACAGCGATTACCGTCTGGCACTGGCGGATCTTGCTGATTACTCTGTCGCCAGAACCCATTGAACCAGCCTATCGATTCCGCTAACATCAGCTGCTTGCTGTATCGGTTTGAGAATCGATCGGTTCAAGCATCGGGGTGTAGCTCAGCCTGGTAGAGCACTGTCTTCGGGAGGCAGGGGCCGGAGGTTCGAATCCTCTCACCCCGACCAGTCACGCAACCACTGTCCTGTGGTCACGCTTATTACTGAAAAATCGATTCATCACGCCAAACAGATTCAAACGGTCACTTGCCAACTGATAACACCGGGTTGATAGTCCACAAATACATAAAGCGGGTGGAGAAATCCCCACCCTCGCTCTCATTTACCAATAAAGCGGTACACCAACATCGATCAGAATGCTGCCATAACCCTCATCAAGACCACCCTGCGGCTTGGCGACGGATTTTGCATAGCCCTTGCCTGAATGGAGTATCGAACTACCATAATTATCACCGATCCCGGGCTGTACAGCGGTCGGCAGTTTTGTCGATTCAGGTAGGCCATCATAAAGGTCATGATTCTCTCCGGTTACATCAAAAGCACCGGCATAGAGATTGGTTGATAAGATCATTGCTGCAGTGATTGCCAAGGTTTTCATATCGCTCTCCTCACAAGTTTTAAACTGATAACATTTCATACTGTGTTCAGTTTTATTTACGGACAGTTGGGGAGAGTGGATTCAATCAGGGTGAACTTTTTTATTGCCAACCGGGACAAACAGCTCGACATATCTGCCACATTAAGATTGATGGGCATGAATTTACTCTTCTCGACCTGTCAATTGATACGCCGTTTACGAAGCTGTCGAACGAATTACCATTAGAGATATCTTCAGCAGTTTTGAGGAGTGCGAATCTTTGATCAGTCTGACCACTGCCTATGCATTTATCACGGTATCCTTTGTATTGTGCCTGGCACCGGGTCCCGATAATATCTTTGTCCTGACACAGTCAGCGCTTTATGGCAGAGTTAAAGGTTATCTGGTGACTTTAGGCCTCTGCACCGGTCTGATCGTACACTCACTGGTGGTTGCACTTGGCTTCGCCGCACTGTTGAAAACCTCGCCGATTGCCATCACTCTGTTAAAAGTCATCGGTGCCGGTTATCTCAGTTATCTTGGCTGGCTCTCCCTGAATGCAGCACAAAACAGCCTGACCAGTAGTGAGAGCGTCAGCCTCTCTCCACTTCAGCTTTATCGACGCGGAATTATCATGAATGTCACCAACCCCAAGGTGACCATCTTTTTTCTCGCTTTCCTGCCCCAGTTCACCAATCCGCAGCAGGGCCAGGCGGCACAACAGATCATGCTGCTCGGTTCACTCTTTATTCTGATCACCTTTGTGACATTCGGCGTCATCGCCTTTCTTGCCGGCAGCCTGGGCAGCTGGCTCAATCAATCCCCCAAGGCACAGCAATACCTCAATCGGATTGCAGGCCTGGTATTTATTGCCCTTGCACTGAATCTGCTTTTCAGTGATATCGGTTGAGTACTCAGTAGTTAAACAGTAAGAGTCCTTTTCAAACCTTACCCAGTTTGGCGAAAGCTGCCGCCATCGCGCCTCTTGGTGCCTGTGATGGTCTCTTCTTTGCGCTTGGGGTGTGCTGGCGTTTCTCGGTTCTGCTGCTTTTACTGCGCTCACTGCGTGATGCGTTTGCATCATCAGTTAAGCGCATGGACAGCGCAATTCGTTTACACGGGATATCCACATCCATGACTTTGACCTTCACCAGATCCCCTGCCTTGACAACTTCACGGGTATCATTGACAAACTTATCGGAGAGTGCGGAGATGTGCACCAGGCCATCCTGGTGTACCCCAATATCGACAAAGGCACCAAAGTTGGTGACATTGGTCACCACCCCTTCGAGAACCATGCCGCTTTTAAGATCCTGCAGATTTTCCACACCCTCTTTAAAGGTCGCCGTTTTGAATTCGGGCCTTGGGTCCCTACCCGGTTTCTCCAGTTCGCGAATGATATCCTCCACCGTGGGTTGACCGAATGTGTCATCGGTAAAATCCCTGGCAGAGAGTTTATTCAAAAATGGTGAATCACCAATCAATGCTGAGATCTCTCGCCCGGTCCTGGCCAGAATGCGCTCAACCACCGGATAGGCTTCCGGGTGCACGGCAGAGGCATCGAGGGGATTGGTTCCATTCATGATGCGCAGAAATCCTGCGCACTGCTCAAAGGCTTTCTCACCGATGCGAGGTACTTTGAGAATTGCTTTACGTTCGGCGAATGCACCATGCTGATCGCGAAACTTCACCACATTGTCCGCCATCAGGGTGGAGAGACCAGCCACCCGGTTCAACAATGGCGCTGAAGCCGTATTGATATCCACACCGACTGCGTTCACACAATCCTCGACCACTGCATCCAGCTGACGGGCCAGCCTGGACTGGGAGACATCATGCTGATACTGCCCCACACCGATCGATTTGGGTTCGATCTTCACCAGCTCGGCCAGAGGATCCTGAAGACGCCGGGCGATTGAGACCGCGCCACGTAAAGAGACATCCATCTCGGGAAACTCCTGTGCGGCAGATTCGGAGGCCGAATAGACCGATGCACCCGCCTCACTGACCATCACTTTCGTCAGTCGTAATTGCGGATGCTGTTTGATCAGGTCCGCAACCAGGCGATCGGTCTCACGGGAGGCGGTTCCGTTACCGATACTGACCAGCTCCACTTTGAATTTTGCTGCCAGATCCGCCAATGTTTTCAACGACTCCTGCCAGCGTTTTTTCGGCACATGAGGATAGATGGTTGCGGTCTCCACCACCTTTCCAGTGCTGTCGATCACCGCAACTTTGACACCGGTTCTCAAGCCGGGATCCAATCCAATGCTGGCACGGGGACCTGCGGGCGAGGCGAGTAACAGGTCATGCAGGTTTCGGGCAAATACCTTGATCGCCTCCTCTTCAGCTGCCTCGCGCAGACGGGTTTTCAAATTGTTATCCAGATGGGTAAAGATCTTGATCCGCCAGGCCCAACGCACGACACCTTTCAGCCATTCATCAGCAGGCCGCCCCTCGTCATGCAGCCCCATCTGGCGGGCAATCATCCGTTCCGCCACACCCATCTCTGCAGCTTTCAATCCGTCATCTTCGGGCAACACCAACTCCAGGCTGAGGACCCCCTCCTGGCGCCCCCTGAACAGGGCCAGTGCACGATGTGACGGGATTTTGTTGATCATCTCGGCGTAGTCGAAGTAGTCAGAGAACTTAGCGCCCTCCTTCTCCTTGCCCTCAACCAGTTTTGAGGTGAGCTCAGCGAACTCCCAGAGATGCTGCCGAAGTCTACCCACCAGTTCCGCATCCTCGGCAAACTGTTCCATGAGTATCTGTTTGGCCCCATCCAGCGCAGCATCGGTATCCGCCACACCTTTCTCTTCATTCAGATAGGCCTCCGCCGCTTGCTGGGGATGTAAACCGGGATCATTCAACAAGGCTTCGGCCAACGGTGCCAAACCCGCCTCACGGGCAATCTGCGCTTTGGTACGCCGTTTTGGCTTGTAGGGGAGATAGAGATCTTCCAATCGGGTTTTGGTATCTGCCGCCAACAGGGACGTTTTCAGTTGATCGGTCAGTTTGCCCTGCTCCTGGACCGATTTCAGTACCGCTTCACGTCGCTCTTCCAGTTCATTCAGATAGCTCAGACGCTCCACTAAATGGCGTAGCTGAGTATCATCGAGACCACCGGTCACCTCTTTGCGGTAGCGTGCAATGAAGGGGACGGTCGCCCCCTCGTCGAGCAAGCCGACCACCGCATCGACCTGGTTGATTCGTATACTCAGTTCATCTGCAATACGTTGTGAAATTGACATCTAACATCCTGGCTGAAATGGAGCGAGGCCGGGATAGTAACAAAGCCGATAGAGAGGTGAAATATTGACTTTCTGAAAAACCGGAGGCTGTTACGCAATCTTGATCCGATCCGCAAATCGTCTGCACTCATACGCAGCAACCCAGCCTGCAGTGATGCTTCTTGCTTACCACTACCCGGCGTTGTAACGCCTGATGCAAGCCCGCCGGTTAAACGATTTAATCACCGTCAATAGTGCCGAAGCTTGAACGGCACATCCAGACCCTGTCGCATCAGATCCATGCCCACACCCGACTGATATTTAAAAGCGCCTGAGAACATACTCTGCATCTGTCGCACCAGCCCGTCCATGAGATCCAGCGGGTTGTAGACCGGGGGCACCCATGATGGCGCCGGCAGGGTGGCTTCAGCGATCATGACACCTTCGTCATAGCGAAAGACGGCCTCTTTACACACCTTCAGAACCAGCTGTTTTATCTCCTGGTTATACGCAAGACACTCGAAACGGAAACGTTTGATTCCCCGTTCGAGGGCTGCCGAGACCAACCGTTCCAGTAACAGTTGACCCAACCCTTGCCCCTGCATGGAGTCGGCTACCGTCAGACCGACTTCCGCCGTTTCCGCATCACCCGCCAGGCGAATGAAGCGGCCAATCGCTACCCCTTCTGTTTCATTTCCCGACTCATCGAGCAGTACCATGCCCAGGGCGAAGTGGTCCATCTGGTCCACTTCTGTGAAGTAAGCCAGCTCCTGCTGTGAGAGAGATCGCTTCTCTGCCATGAACCGACGTAGGCGGGATTCGTCTGAAAGTGAATCAAATCCCTGCTGCAGTAACGCCTTATCATTGGCTTTAATCAAACGTAATACGATCCGCCGGGCACCTTCCAGGACCACTATCTCGCGGAATGAATCGTTAAATTTCAATACATTAACCATAAATACACCATTCCATAATCTACCAGCTACAGTCGAGCGCAAAACAAAAAAATTTGTGCACTGCAACATATGACTGCAGAAAATTCATGGGGTTCCCTTCACAGACCAGATTGAGTGGCGGTGGTGGTTGCGAGCGAATGCGGTGAAAAATCCGCTGAAGGTTAATTCAGTCGTGTTTTTTTCGGGCAGAGAGTTGAATGTCCGACTCTGGACAGGCTATTCGGGGAGCAGGAGAGGAGGTGTACCAGTCGGCGCCTCACAATGGAGGCGCCGTCCCGGTGGGATTGTGATCAATCACCACGCCCGATGGCGTAGTAGCTGAATCCGGACTCTTTCATACGGGCTGGATCGTAGATATTACGGCCATCAAACACGACCGGTGCCGACAGTGCCTGCTTTATCTGCTCAAAGTCCGGGCTTCTGAAGACCTGCCATTCGGTGACCACGATCAGTGCGTCCGCACTCTCAAGGGTGCCTTCCTGGTTGTCGCAATAGACCAGATCGTCACGTTCACCGTAGATTCGACGGCACTCCTCCATGGCTTCAGGATCAAACACCCTTACGGTGGCGCCAGCCTCCCAGAGCGACTCCATCAGCACCCGACTCGAGGCTTCACGCATATCGTCCGTATTGGGTTTGAAAGAGAGTCCCCAGAGGGCGAAAGTCTTGCCTTTCACATCATCGGAATAGTGGCGCATGATCTTCTCAAACAGCACCCGTTTCTGGCGATAGTTGACCGCCTCGACCGCCGTCAGCAGCTGCGCATCGTAGCCAACCTCTTTGGCAGTACGTTCAAGCGCACTGACATCCTTGGGAAAACAGGAACCACCGTAACCGCAGCCAGGATAGATGAAGGCGTAGCCAATCCGGGTATCCGCACCGATGCCGTGACGAACCTGCTCGATATCGGCACCCAGACGTTCCGCCAGGTTGGACAGCTCATTCATGAAACTGATCTTGGTGGCGAGGATCGCATTGGCCGCATATTTGGTCAGCTCTGCAGAGCGGATGTCCATCGCGATCAGACGGTCATGATTCCGATTGAACGGCAGATAGAGGGCCCGCAGCAGCTCGGTGGTACGCGGATTGTCCGTACCGATGATGATCCGGTCCGGCTTCATGAAATCGTCCAGTGCGGCACCCTCTTTGAGGAATTCCGGATTTGATACCACATCGAACTCAACCTGCTTGCCTTTCGCCTGCATGGTCGATTCAATGCGTTCCCGTACTCTGTCCGCGGTGCCGACCGGCACCGTGGATTTATCCACCACCACCCGATAGTCATCCATATGCTCGGCAATCGACTCGGCAACGGCCAGCACATACTGAAGATCGGCTGAACCATCCTCGTCCGGCGGGGTACCAACAGCGATAAATTGAAACAGACCGTGATCCACCGCTTTCGCAACATCGGTTGTAAAGCTGAGTCGACCAGCCTGAGCATTCCGCTCAACCATTGCTTCAAGGCCGGGTTCGTAGATCGGGATCTCTCCCCGATTGAGCATGTCAATTTTGTTACTATCCACATCCATGCAGACAACATCATTGCCCACCTCAGCCAGGCAGGCACCTGTGACCAAACCCACGTAGCCGGATCCAAATACGGTTACTTTCATCGGTATCCCTTAATTAGTGAAAATTAACTGGCGGCAATGATACTTGTTTGCGGTTTAGGAAACCACACCAGGCCCTCAATACCGAGGATTGGCGGTCTTTAAGCCCCACGGTGACTCAATATGTCGTACTAATCGCCATCCAGCGCCTGCTCAATCAAATGGTTCAACTCCTCATCGCTAAGCTCTGAGCCATCAATCTCTGCCTGCAGTTTGACCACAGCCCGACTGCGCAGGATAACCGGCCTCATGACCTCTCCAGGAGCGGCCACACCACTGATATGCAGTGCAATCAATGGCAGATTTGCTCTTGCCGCCAGACGGGCGGCACCAGGTTTTATCTTACGCGGCGGGTCACTATCCAGGTGGATCTTGCCGTGGGGAAAGAGGGCGATCACTTCACCCTCTGCCAAGGCTTTGAAGGCCTGGCGAAGGGCTTTCTCCGGGGAGTTTTCCCGGTCCACAGGAATACACCCCACAGCACGAAACAGCCACTGCATACCGAATCGCTGGTACTGCTCTCTGGCGATCAGGAACCTCAGTGGCCGATCGCACGAAGCAATCATCAGTAGCGGATCGAGTCCGGAGATATGGTTTGAGACCAGGATCGCACCACCCTCCCGGGGCAGGGGTACAGGCACCGATTGAAGACGGTGATAGTGATGACAAAACAGCCGGTTCAAGCCATCCAGGCGATTCAGCCAGAAAGATCCCCACTCCGCGCCATTGGCATCCCGGCAACGGCCATTCAACCAGAACAGAAACAGGGCAACCAGGAGTAGGGTAAGCATATTCTTAAACTTGTGGAATCATCGCAGCATGCTACATCATGAACTCAAACAGTGACTCTGGCATGATCCAGTGCCGGGTCAGGGCCTGTCCGGGGCTATTTCCGCTTCTTACCACCTTTCTGATAGACCTTCCGCTGAAACAGGTCGGTTCTGCGACTCACCAGACGATCGATAAACAGCATACCGTCCAGATGGTCGACCTCGTGCTGCAGAGCTCTCGCTTCATACCCCTCCATTTCAAACTCCTGGGGTTCACCTTCAGGGGTCATGGCATGCATCTTGATCCGTTCGGCGCGAATGACATTCCCCGTGTAATCCGGCACAGAGAGACAGCCCTCCCTTCCCAGCTCAAAGCCATCCCACTCGGTGATCTCCGGATTGACCAGTACCAGTCGGCCATGATTGGGTACCGGTTTGCGGGTGGTCGAACAATCGATGATGACAACCCTCTGCAGTCTGCCCACCTGAGGTGCAGCGATACCGACAGCGGCCGGACCCGCCTGACGGGTCTCTTCCAGATCATCGATGAATGCCAGCAGCTCATCATCAAAACGCTCAACCTCTTGCGAGACCTCTTTCAACCTGGGATCAGGCAATCTCAATATATCGAGTATCGCCATGATTCAACCAATCAGCGTCTCGATGGCTGAGACATGCACATCGATCTCATCTGTCTCGAGCTGCCCCAGAGCCGCTTCCAGAGTTTCGATGGTCTCCTCGGTGTAGCCCTGAATCGTCATGATGTAGACAGGTTCATCCTGACTGCCCACCACGTCCGAATCGAGTTCCAGAATATTGAAGCCGCTTTCAGCCAGTAATCCGGTCACCTGTGCCACGATACCGGCCCGGTCTGCACCATTCACCCGAACCTGAAAATTGGGCACCCGGTGCTGATGCAGTCCGCCATGGATCGGATCCAGATGAAATCTCAATCCCAGTTTGTCAGCCACCGGTGCAATGCAGGCAGACAACGCCTGTTCACTCTGTCCTCCATCCACCATCATCATGATGGTGAAATTACCACCCAACCGAAGCATGGATGCCTCACCCAGGGTATACCCGCCACGGAACAGGGCATCGGTCACCTGTGCGACAATTCCGGGCTGATCTTCACCGACCAGCGTCAACATCTGCCATTTCATATCAACCCCTTTCAACCTGTAAAGATCAGTTGGTCTGCGAGCATTTCACACGCTAGCGTGGCTTACCCAGAGCGTGGCCAAGGCCAGCGGACAATTTAACTGAAAACAGCTGATCAGTCTCAGATGGAGCGGCCAGCTGATTCATTTGGGTTCAAGCCATATTAATGAGGCCATCCGTCCTGTCACGCCATCACGACGATAAGAGAAGAAGCGCTCGCGGTCGGCCACTGTACAGTAATCGCCCCCACTGATGAACCCCACACCGGAGCGGATCAATCTCTGGCGGGCCAGTTGGTAGATATCTGACCACCAGTGGCCAGGCCGCCCAGCCTTAAATGCCACTGTATCCTCTGTCGCCTGATTAACGAACACTTCACGTACTTCGTCACCCACCTCAAACGCAGCCGGACCGATCGCCGGCCCCATCCAGGCGAGAAGCGATTCAGCCGGCGTACTCATTCTGGCAACTGCCTGCTCTATGATACCCGAAGCAAGTCCCCGCCAACCGGCATGCACGGCAGAGACCTCCCGACCATCGCGATCGGTAAGCAGCAGCGGCAGACAGTCTGCGGTGAGCACAGCACAGACCACTCCGCTTCGGCTGGTGTAAACCCCATCCGCCTGACACCCCGGATCATCCCGCTCACCAAGCGCAATATGACAACCATGGATCTGAGTCAGCCAGAATGGTTCCCCCGGAAGCCCGAGGCTGTCTGCGAGGCGCGCACGGTTTTGAGCTACAGCATGGGGATCATCCGCGACATGATCTGCCAGATTCAGACTCTCAAAGTCACCCAGGCTGACGCCGCCGAGGCGAGTGGTGGTCCCAGCCCGGACATGCGACGAGGCGGGCCAGTCCGGTTTGATCAGCTCAATCCCCATCAGCCAAAAGCCTCAGCAGCTGTTGCATGTCGGAGGGTGGCGGAGCTTCCCAGCTCATCAGCTCACCGCTGTCGGGATGAATCAGTTCCAAGCGGGTGGCATGCAGGGCCTGGCGTTTGAACTGTTGCAGAATCTCGACCGCTCCATCTGACAGGCCTGGGGGGATCTTCTGTCGTCCGCCATAGAGTGGATCACCCAGCAAAGGATGGTGAATATGGCTCATATGCACCCGGATCTGGTGGGTCCTGCCGGTCTCCAGGTTCACCTGCAGATAGGTGTGTGCAGCAAAGCGCTGCAATATCCGATAGTGTGTTACTGCCTGCTTGCCACGCTCGACAACCGCCATTCGCAGACGGTTGACAGGATGGCGACCGATCGGTTTGTCGACGGTACCACCGGCAACCATACTCCCCTGAACAATCGCCCGGTATTCACGCTTTACGCTTCGTGCCTGCAGCTGTTGCACCAGGCCATGTTGGGCCTGCAGAGTCTTGGTAACCACCAACAGGCCACTGGTCTCCTTATCCAGACGATGCACGATTCCCGCCCTTGGTATGGCAGTCAGCTGCGGGTGGTGGTGGAGCAGGCCATTCAGCAGAGTACCGCTTGGATTCCCGGCTGCCGGATGCATCACCAACCCAGCGGGTTTATTGACCACCAGCAGGGAGTCATCTTCATAGAGCAGATCGAGATCCATGGCTTCAGGCCTGTCAGACACCTCTTCCGTGAGCAGTGTCCGCAATACCACACTCTCTCCACCTCTTACCTTGTCCTTCGCCCGGCAGCTGGCCCCATCCACCTCAACCAACCCCTGTTTGATCCAGCTTTGCAGACGACTGCGGGAGTATTCAGGACAGAGCTCTGCCAGCAATTGGTCTATGCGTGTACCCGCCCGTTCAGAGGGTACCAGAAAGGTTTGTGTGGGAACTTCTGACAAGGATTCAGGATCGGACACTGGAGGACCATCCTGAGTCGCGTTTTCGCACATAGCCACGACCTGCATCAAAGGGAACCGATCCCTGCAAGCTGGGAAAATCTGCGCAGCGGGTGCCCAAGTTATACCGTAACTGCGGCTTTCCGTTATACTCACGCGTCAAATCATGTTTCATCCAGAGATTGGCCATGACCTTAAAAACTTTTTCAACCATTCTGCTCATCATGCTACTGACAGGATGTGCACTGCCGGAGCAGGCCGATCCCACAAAAAACTGGAGCGCCAGTAAATTCTACTCTGAAGCCAAAACCCATATGCTGGATGGTGAGTACGACCTGGCCATCAAACACTATAACGGACTGCAGGCACGCTACCCGTTTGGACGCTATGCCACCCAGTCCCAGCTCGACATCATCTACGCCCACTACAAAAACGGCGAACCCGACTCCGCCATTGCTGCCTCCGACCGGTTTATAAAACTCAATCCCCAAAGCCGCTATGTGGATTATGCCTATTATATGAAGGGACTGGCCAACTATAACCGAAATCAGAGTTTTCTCAGCAGTATACTGCCCACCGATTCATCGGAGCGGGATGCGGGCGCAGCACTGGACTCATTCAACGACTTCGCTGAACTGATTCGTCGATACCCTGACAGCAAGTACTCGGCCGATGCGCATCAGCGCATGCTCTATCTGAGAAACAACCTGTCCAAATACCAGATCCATATTGCAAGATATTATATGAAACGGGGTGCCTATCTGGCCGCAGCTAACCGCGCAAACCGGGTGGTCACCCAGTTCCAACGCACAGACTCGGTTCTGGAGGCGCTGGAAATAATGATCGATGCCTACTCCCGTCTCGGCCTTACGGAGTTGGCCAAGGATGCTCAGCGAGTATTGGCCCTCAACCTGGAAAACGGCCGTCTTACCCAACCTACCAGTGAAGCGGCGGAGTGACCCACAGCCTCCCCACTACCCTGGACAACAAAAAACCGGCAGATTGAGTAAACCCACCGGTCTCCTTGAATAGATTCAGACAAACCGTCTCTACTAAGGCGCCTCAGATCGCTGCTTCATTCTCTTCGCCGGTTCTGATACGGATGACCTGTTCCACAGGGGAAACGAAAATCTTACCGTCACCGATTTTTCCTGTACGAGCCGCATTGGTGATGGCATCGATACAGGCCTGAACCTGTTCACTGGCTACCACCAGCTCCAATTTCACCTTCGGCAGGAAATCGACCACATATTCAGCACCACGGTAGAGCTCGGTATGCCCTTTCTGTCGGCCAAACCCCTTGACTTCAGTGGCGGTCATTCCGGTAATGCCCACCTCTGACAAGGCCTCACGAACATCCTCCAGTTTGAAAGGCTTGATGATTGCTTCAACTTTTTTCATTGTTACTCTGCTCTCGTAGGATAATCTTTCGCATCAGGTAATTATGGATTGTAACGCTGAGCCAACCAGCGAGTCTACGACCCCCCGGAAATTGCTGCAATAAAACTCAATATTTGATGGATTCGGGCTGACAACGGCGGAGTGTCTCTCCAATTCCCGACACATTCACCAACAGTATTGAGCAGCGAGTTATTATAAACACAAGGATTTGAAGGTTAAACCGCACCCCCATCCAGCTGATTTCATTGATAATTATTGAGCTTCAGGACTTACGCCAGGTAAGCGGGTAGCGTCGATCCCGCCCATAGGCGCGTCGGGTTATCTTGACGCCAGGCGGTGCCTGACGACGTTTATACTCGTTTCGATCCACCAGACCGATCACCCGCTCCACCGTCGACCGGTCAAAACCTGCTGTAATAATCGCTGCCGGATCCTGGTCCTGTTCCACATATCGTTCGAGGATTTGATCGAGCACCGGATAGTCGGGGAGTGAATCACTATCCTTTTGATCCGGTGCCAATTCCGCAGATGGCGGCCTCTCCAATACCCGATCGGGTATGACCGGAGAGAGCCCGTTGCGGTAGCGACAGAGCTCGTATACCAGTGTCTTCGGAACATCTTTTATCGGGGCAAAACCACCAGCCATGTCTCCGTAGAGGGTGGCATAGCCTACCGACATTTCACTCTTGTTACCGGTCGTCAGCAAGATCCGCCCCTTCTTGTTGCTGATCGCCATCAGGATGATGCCCCGACATCGGGCCTGGATATTCTCTTCAGTCACATCAACCGGCTTACCGGCAAACTCATCGCTGAGCATCTCGAGAAAGGCCTTGAACGCCGGCTCGATCGGGATGGTCCGGTACTCGACTCCCAGTGCCTCTGCCTCGGCCTCCGCATCCTGATTACTCATATCTGCCGTGTAACGGGAGGGCATCAGCACCACTTCCACCTGGTCGGGCCCCAGTGCATCAGCGGCTATCGCCAGAGTCAAAGCGGAGTCGACGCCGCCTGAGAGGCCGATGATGGCGCCATTGAAACCATTTTTCACCACATAATCCCGCACCCCGAGCACCAGTGCCTGATAAACCCTCTGGGCTTCACTCATCAGCGGCTCCACATGCTGGGGAATCGGTGACACGGAATCTGAGTCACACTCCAGCTCCACGATGGGACAGGACTCCTCAAAGAATGCCGCACGATGAACCAGATCTCCTGTCGCATCCACGGCAAAGGAACCGCCATCAAAGACCAACTCATCCTGACCACCCACCAGATTGGTATAGATAATGGGAATACCATTATCCATGGCACGTTTTTGAACCAGTTCCTCCCGTTCCGGTGCCTTGCCGATATGGAAGGGCGACGCATTCAGGTTCAAGAGAAGCTGTGCCCCAGCCGCCCGACTCATGGCGGCGGGTTCCGCCTCCCAGATATCCTCACAGACGGTCAATCCCAGCTGCACCCCCTTGAGATTGAAGGTCACCGCTTCATGCCCTGGCGCGAAGTATCGCTTTTCATCAAACACACTGTAGTTGGGCAGCTTGTGCTTCTCATACTCCGCAATCAGTTGCCCCCCACTGACCACACCCGCCACATTGAACAGCTTGCCATCCCGGTATCTGGGATAACCGATCACCAGGCAGAGCTGACTGACTTCCGAACAGATCAACTCAATGGCACGCTCCACACGATGAATGAAATGGGGACGTAACAGCAGATCTTCCGGCGGATAGCCGGTAATCGCCAGCTCAGGAAAGACAATGGCATCCACAGCGTTTTGATCATTGAGCGCCAGATCGATAATTTTCCTGGCATTGCCCTCGATATCTCCAACCAGAAAATTGAGTTGGGCAATCTGAATTTTAAGCTTCAAACGGGAACTCCTGACAGCTTGATGATTAACCAGAGTTGTGGATTGTATTAACCGATGCGTAAAAAGCTGCATTCCAGACCATTGAGAGTGCGGTTGCAAGTTTTTAGCTTCGGCTTCTGAACAGCGATCCAGCCACAATCCTGATTGACTCAGTCTCAGACATCATAAACAATTGATTGTATGGGACTAAAAACAATACTTTTCGGCTTAGCAATCTGGGGAATCTACCTCATCATTCGCCACCTTGTCAGGCAGCGTTCCATCGAGCAGAACGCATCCAGAGAGGTCAAATCGGTGGAAAGTGTGGAGTGTGCCCATTGCGGGCTGCATCTGCCGAAAACTGAGGCGGTGGAAAAAAAAGGGGTCTATTACTGCAGTAACGAACATTTGACCGCTGCTGAGTCGAAAAAACCAACAGATCATGAATAGCTGGCTGGAGAAGCTTGAGCAAACCATCATCACAGAACCTCCCGGTAAGGAGATGGGTGCGGTATCCCATTGGCGGTCACTGCGGCTTTTCCTGCTCTACAGAATCACCCTTTCACTGACTCTGCTGTTTTTCTTCCACGCGGACAGTGGTCCAGCCTTCATCGGCTCGACTGATCCCAGACTCTTTAACATCACTATCCTGACCTATAGCGCATTAACTATTCTCTCTTCCCTACTGTTCATCAGGCGCTCACCCGGCCCGGAACATCAGGCTTACCTGGCCCTGTTCATCGATATTCTGGCGATCACCCTGCTGATGTATGCCAGTGGCGGCATCCAGACAGGCCTGGGCATGCTGATCGCGGTCTCCATCTCCGCAGGAGCGCTGATCATGGGGGGGCGGGCATCGCTCCTGTTTGCCGCACTGGCTGCACTGGCCGTGATCACCGATCAGGTCCACGCCAGCCTGAGCAACCGTGCATCGCCCCAGTTTATCCAGGCCGGATTCCTGGGAGCCGTCTATTTCGCCACCGCCCTGCTGACCTGGGTATTGAGCAGCCGTGCCCGTGCCAGTGAGCGCCTGGCCGAGAAACGGGCCAGCGAACTGGACCACATGGCCAAGATCAATGCCTATGTCATAAAACATATGCAGACCGGGGTCCTTGTCATCGATGCCTCAGGCAGAATCCTGATGATGAACGACCCTGCCTGGCATCTGTTGGGCATGCCCTCAGCCACCACCGGCAGCCATCTGGCCAAGGCATCCCCGGAGCTGGCCCACATTGTGCGCAAACGGCAAAATCCCAAACGCAAACAGAAACTCACCTTCCGCAGCCAGAGCCAGGGACCTGAACTGAAGGCTCAATTCAATGCGCTAAGCGGCGAAGAGGCGGGAGACATGCTGATTTTTCTTGAAGATACCTCACAAGTAACCCGTGAGGCGCAACAGATGAAGCTGGCCTCACTGGGGCGACTCACCGCCAGCATCGCCCATGAGATACGCAACCCCCTGGGGGCGATCAGTCACGCAAGTCAACTGTTTCGCGAATCCCCGAGTCTCAATGTTGCCGACAAGAGACTGACTGAAATCATCACCACCAATGCAGCCCGGGTGAATCAGGTGATTGAGAACGTCCTTCAGCTCTCACGCCGGGAACCCGGCCAGCAGGTCACTATTCAACTCGACCCCTGGCTGAAAAAACTCACTTCAGACCTGATCAGACACCAGGGCTTCAAAGAGGAGAGCATTCGCCTGCAGATCGACCCCGTATCGACCAAAGTCTTCGCAGATCCTGAACAACTGCGTCAATTGGTAAGTAATCTCTGCAACAATGCACGGGAGCATTGTGACAAGAAAAACCTGCAACTGAGGATTGTTGGCGGCATGACCAAAGAGTACCAGCATCCTATACTGGATGTGTTGGACAATGGACCCGGTATCGCCCCGGAAGTGGCCAAGCAGATCTTCGAACCCTTTTTCACAACACGCAATACCGGTACCGGGCTTGGTCTTTATATCGCAAAGGAGTTAAGTGAAACCAATCGGATACGACTGGAGTATATCCCGGGCCCAACCGGCGGAAGCTGCTTCCGCCTACACTTTGAAAACTGGCAGCCAGAGAAACAACAAGCATGACACAACCTACCGCACTGATTGTCGATGACGAACCCGATATCTGTGAACTGTTGGAGATAACGCTGTTGCGTATGGGTATTGATGCCCACTCTGTATTCAATCTGGCCAGTGCCCATGAACTACTGGCAGAGCAACAATTTGATCTTTGTCTATCAGACATGCGTCTGCCTGATGGAAACGGAATCGACCTGGTACGCCATATCAATGAGACCTACCCCCAGCTCCCTGTTGCAATGATCACCGCCCATGGAAACATGGAGTCTGCGATTGAAGCACTGAAGGCAGGCGCGTTCGATTTTGTATCCAAACCGGTAGACCTGGAGGTCCTTCGCAAGCTGGTGCAGCAGGCCATCAAACTCAGCAAACCGGCAAATGGCAAAACCCAGGTCAAAAAGGATTCAGCAGCCACCCATGAACCGATGCTGGGTAACTCCCCAGCCATGACCCGTATCATCAAATTGATCGAAAAGCTCGCAAGAAGTCAGGCACCGGTCTACATCAGCGGTGAATCGGGTACTGGTAAAGAGCTGGCTGCGAGAATGATCCACTATCAGGGCCCCCGTGCGGACAACCCCTTTGTGGCGGTCAACTGCGGCGCCATCCCGCAGGAGCTTATGGAGAGTGAGCTGTTCGGCCATAAAAAGGGCAGCTTTACCGGTGCCACCCATGATAATGAAGGCCTTTTTCTGAGTGCCAACGGTGGAACCCTGTTTCTGGATGAGATCGCAGACCTACCACTACATATGCAGGTAAAACTGCTTCGGTCCATACAGGAGAAGATGATCAGGCCTGTGGGTGGACAGAAGGAGATCCCCATTGATTTACGCATCATCAGTGCAACCCATAAGGATCTCGCCACCCTGGTTGAGCAAGGTGAATTCCGCCAGGATCTGTTTTATCGAATCAATGTCATCGAATTACCCTTACCACCCTTGCGCGAACGTACTGAGGACATCCCCCTGCTTGCCCAGCATTTCCTTACCCGACTCGCTCGTCATGGGGGCATTAAAAAACCGAAACTCACCACAGAGGCGGTAAAGAAACTGAAGTCATATCCGTTTCCGGGAAACATCCGTGAACTCGAGAATATTCTGGAACGCTCCGTAACACTGCTTGATAGTGAGAAGCTTGAGACTGATGACCTGCTGTTGCCGAACCATGTATCTGATACGGAAAACCAGACAACACCTCAGGGACTTGGGGAGAAAATGGAGCAGGTGGAACGACAAGCGATCATTGAGGCCCTTGAAGAGACCCGCTGGAACAGAACCGCTGCCGCAAAAAAACTGGGGATGAGTCTAAGATCGCTGAGGTATCGACTTGAGAAGCTGGAGATCGAGTAGGTAAAACGTGAACAGATTCACATTTCTGGTCTGGTGGAATCAAGACACCAACATCTATCAATAAATCACAGTTCATCGGCCATCAGGCTAAAGTGACATTTTCTGTCACTTTCTAACATCCAGGGTCTCAAGAAACAGTGAGCTTAATTGATGCGCAGATAGGTTATGATAAAAGCAAGAAAACGATCAAATATAAATAATTTTCTTAATTATCATCATGTTATAATTTTTTCAGGCCGTTCGATGAGTAATTTAGCCGTAGTTGGCACACATTCTGCTGCTAGCTAATTAACTCGGCGAAATTCATGGATTAAAGTTTTACTTTAAAACGCCGACAACTCAGGCACCAACTCATACGGAGCGTTAAAGATGAAAAAACAAGCTGGTTTCACCCTTATTGAACTCATGATCGTTGTTGCGATCATCGGTATCCTGGCAGCCATCGCATTGCCTGCCTATCAGGATTTTACAACCCGCGCACAAGTATCCGAGGCACTCGCCGTAGCTAGTGGCTCCAAAGCAACAGTAGGCGAAAACCTGGCTTCTAACGTTGCTGACACATGCTTGGGTGTAAACGTGGGCACGGTTGAAGGCACTACTCTAGCTTGCGCCGCTGGCGTATTGACTGCTACCACCACTACTACTGTAGGTGCTGTTTCTATCGTTCTGACACCTAACAGCACTCCAACTGGTGTGGAATGGGTGTGCACGGGTAGTGACAACAGATACATTCCGGCTGAATGCCGCCAATAGTTAATAAACTGTCGTAGATCATACGGCACTCTTAAGCAAAAGCCCCGAACTACTCGGGGCTTTTTTAATTCCACTAATCATAAAAGAGAACGTATCTAAAAAATACTATAAAATCTATTTATAGCGTTTACAATGTTAAGTTGGACTCTACATAATCTATTGCGCGCTCAGAAATGTAGCGCTATATTGTCAGCGTATCAATGGCTTACGTAAAGCATTGCCACTTTTTAATGAAATGAGTTTACTTATAACCGTGCTTTAACATCCCACCTACAGTGATACATATATTCACAGCTGCATCTAAACTATATTTAAACTCTGCCGCAAACATTACAAGTACTATAAGATATCAAGTGTATTTATCGGATGGCTTCAACCAAACCACAAGTCAATCTAAGCGGTCTAGGGCGCTGCCTCATTCAAGATGGCCTGATCACAGAAGACCAGGCAGAATCAACATTTGTCGAGGCTTTGCAAAAAAAGACCCCCTATGTCGCCTATCTAGTTGAAAAAAAGATCCTCAAAAGTTTAGATATTGCGATATCCGCATCTAGGGGATTCGGTGTACCCATTTTTGATCTTAACGTACTGGATCAAGAAGTTATACCCAGCGATGCAGTACCTGAAAAGCTAATACGTACTCATCATGCTTTACCCATATTCAAACGAGGTAATCGTCTCTTTCTAGCTGTATCTGATCCTACTAATCACCAAGGACTGGATGAAATCCGTTTTAATACAGGGTTAGCTTCTGAAGCAATTCTCGTTGAAGAGAATAAACTCGGAAGGATGATTGAAAAGGTGCTGGAGGCACAAGAGACAGGTATGGATGATCTGCTTGATGCAGATCTAGATAATCTGGATATTTCTACTGGGGAAGAAGATACTTCAAATGATGAATCTAATCTTGACGTAGACGAAGCACCTGTAGTCCGCTATATCAACAAGATACTGCTTGACGCCATCAATCAAGGTGTTTCTGATGTCCATTTTGAACCTTACGAATACACCTATAGAATTCGCTATCGTCAAGATGGCATGCTCCGAGAGATTGCTAATCCACCCTCCAACTTAGCCAACCGACTATCTAGTCGAATCAAGGTAATGTCACGGATGAATATTGCTGAAAAACGCGTACCACAGGATGGTCGTATTAAAATGCAGCTCTCCAAAAAACGTGCTATCGACTTTCGTGTAAATACCTGCCCTACACTATACGGTGAAAAGATTGTCTTACGTATTTTGGATCCAACAAGTGCACAACTTGGTATAGAAGCATTAGGTTTCGAGGAAGACCAGCAGAAGTATTTTCTTGACGCTATCAGCAAGCCGTACGGCATGATTCTCGTGACCGGCCCAACTGGTAGCGGTAAAACAGTAAGCCTTTATACAGCACTTAATTTACTCAACAAACCCGAAGTTAATATTTCTACAGCTGAAGATCCAGTTGAGATCCAGGTTGCCGGAATCAATCAAGTCAATATGAATGTAAAAACAGGATTGACTTTTGCTGAGGCACTCAGAGCATTTCTCCGCCAGGATCCAGATATTGTCATGGTTGGTGAGATACGCGATCTGGAAACAGCTGAAATTGCAGTTAAAGCAGCACAAACGGGGCACTTGGTTCTTTCCACCTTACATACAAACGACGCGCCACAAACCCTTACCCGCCTAGCCAACATGGGGGTACCTCCTTTTAATATTGCATCTTCAGTACTCCTCATCATGGCACAACGCCTTGCAAGAAGATTATGTGAACACTGTAAAACACCAGATGAGGTACCTAAGGAAGCATTGCTAGAGGAAGGCTTCACAGAAGAGCAAGTTAATACAGATTTCACAATTTACAAACCTAACGGATGCGACTTATGTACTGGCGGTTATAAGGGACGTGTAGGTATTTTTCAGGTAATGCCCGTTTCTGAAAACATGGGTAAAATTATTATGGAAGGTGGGACCTCCCTACAACTGGAAGAACAGGCCCGACTGGATGGCATAGATAGCCTCCGGCAATCAGGTTTGCGTAAAGTTATGCAGGGTATAACTAGCCTTCAAGAACTCAATCGGGTAACCAAGGATTAGTCAATGGCACCACCAAGAAAGAAACCAAAGATAAAATCTTATTTATTCACCTGGGAAGGAACCGATAAAAAAGGATCCCGGTTATCTGGTGAAGCGCGTGCAACCGACGCAAATATGGTTAAAGCTGACTTACGTCGGCAAGGTGTCACACCAATCAAGGTTAGAAAAAAACCTGTATCAATTTTTAGCAAGAAAAAGAAAATCACCAGCGCGGATGTAACAGTCTTCAGTCGCCAGCTTGCCACTATGATGTCTGCTGGTGTACCTATGGTACAAGCCTTTGATATTGTTGGCCGAGGTCATGAAAACCCCTCGATGCAGGAGCTGGTACTAACGATCAAAGCCGATGTGGAAGGTGGTACCGCCCTTGCCGATGCATTGAAAAAACACCCTTTGCATTTTGAAGATCTGTTTGTGAATCTGGTTAGAGCCGGTGAACACGCAGGTGTACTGGAAACACTCCTACACAAAATAGCAACCTACAAAGAGAAAACGGAATCGATTAAGGCCAAGATCAAAAAGGCACTCTTCTACCCCGCCGCCATTGTAGCCGCAGCTATTATTGTAACAGCAATCCTATTGATCTTTGTAATACCCCAATTCGAAGCACTTTTCAGTAATTTTGGCGCAGAGTTGCCGGCTTTCACACAAATGGTCGTGAGTATGTCTCATTTTGTCCGCGACAAATGGTGGATTATATTGGGCATATCATTTATAGCTGTTTATCTGTTTATCAATACATGGAAACGTTCGAGAAAACTACGCCATACAATCGATAGGATATTACTCAAGGTACCCGTGATCGGAATGATTTTGAATAAATCTGCAATTGCCCGATTCTCACGCACCTTGGCAACCATGTCAGCCGCCGGTGTACCGTTGGTGGAAGCACTCGACTCAGTGGCCGGAGCTACCGGCAATGTTGTCTACAGCGATGCAGTCATGAGGATGCGAGAAGATGTCGCCACAGGCCAATCGCTACAATTGGCTATGAAACAACGCAATCTCTTCCCCAACATGGTTGTGCAGATGGTATCAATCGGTGAAGAGTCCGGATCACTCGACGACATGCTGAACAAAGTGGCCGATTTCTATGAGGAACAGGTTGATAATGCCGTTGATGCCATGAGCAGCCTGATGGAACCTTTGATCATGGTGGTACTTGGAACACTTGTCGGTGGTCTTGTTATCGCGATGTATCTGCCAATATTCAAGATGGGTACAGCGATCTAATCCGCACAGTTTCAACACAACAAAAGTAAAAAATATTGTGATTGTTATTGATTTTCTAAATAACAATAGTGGGGCTTTTCTGCTCTTAGCCCTAATTGTTGGGCTCATTGTCGGTAGCTTTCTGAATGTTGTAATCCATCGACTTCCGAAAATGATGGAACAACAATGGCACAAGGACTGCGATGAGCTAAAAGGTCTCACTTCCGAATCATCCAACGAGACTGAAGTCTACAATCTTAATACGCCGGCTTCTCACTGCCCAAAATGCCAGCATAGAATTCGTCCCTGGGAGAATATTCCGGTTATCAGTTGGCTGGTGTTAAAAGGCCGCTGTTCCAACTGTCAGAATCCGATCAGCGCCAGATACCCGATCATCGAATCTGTAACCGGTTTGCTATCACTCTGGATTGCCTACCATTTCGGTTTTTCCTGGGAAGCAGCCGCAGCGATGCTGTTGACCTGGAGTCTGATTTCCTTGACGGTGATCGATTTCGATGTGCAACTGCTGCCGGATAACATCACTTTACCTTTTCTTTGGCTCGGTCTCTTGTTCAACATCAACGGCCTCTTCACCGACCTCGAATCATCTGTGATCGGCGCCATTGCAGGCTATATGGCGCTGTGGAGTGTCTACCAGCTATTCAAAAAACTCACTGGCAAGGAGGGCATGGGGTATGGCGATTTCAAATTGCTGGCCATGCTCGGCGCCTGGCTGGGCTGGCAATATCTGCCACAAATCATTCTACTCTCCGCATTGGTTGGTGCCGTCGTCGGTATTCTGCTGATCGTTGTCAGAGGCCGTGACCGGAACATTCCGATTCCTTTCGGCCCCTATCTGGCTGCTGCCGGCTGGATCAGTCTGATGTGGGGATCTCAGATCAATCAGGCCTATCTTCGCTGGTCTGGCTTGTAATCCCTGTGTTGACAGTAGCCCTTACCGGGGGAATCGGCAGCGGCAAAAGCGCTGTATCCAACCATTTTGACTCACTTGGTGTGCCGGTCATCGATGCGGACAGGCTGGCGCACCAGATGGTCCAACCTGGTTCGCCCGCATTAACCCAGATAGAGACCGCCTTCGGTGAACACCTGATCGACCAGCAGGGAAGACTGAACCGGGGTGCCCTGAGAGAGATCGTGTTTAACGACCCGACGCAAAGAAAACGTCTCGAATCGATCCTCCACCCTCCGATTAGGCAGGCCATGGAGGATTGGGTCGAACAACAGACAGCTCCCTACGTGATACTGGTCATTCCACTGCTGTTTGAGACCGGGCAACAGGATATCGCGCAGCGGATACTGGTTGTGGATTGTGAAGAATCCCTTCAGTACCAACGGGTAGCACAACGGGACAACCTGGATGAGTCAGAAATCGCCCAGATCCTCGCCAGCCAGGTCGATCGTCAGACCCGACTGGAGGGTGCTGACGATATCATTGAGAATAATGGCGACCTGGCTGCGTTGACCAAAGCAACCGAACGAATGCATCAAGCCTACTTAGTGCTTTCGAAGTCTTAACGATTAACCAGATTAGTATCGAGTTTAATCGAAGGGGCTTGGTGGGGCATGGCCCCACCCTACAGTTTCATTCAGGGCGTAGGGTGGGGCCATGCCCCACCAAAGGCGGCTTGAATAAGCCCCATCCCCAGTCATCCAGCACGATATCATACTGCCACGCATAGGCATGGGATCTGGTGGATTCAACTCGCGGGTAAATACCTGCTAGTGGTTATTACCTCGTGTATCACGCAACATTCATCTTGTGACTTTTTCGAAAGCTCAATCCGTCACCTGACACATCCACTTCAATCGTATCCCCTGGCCCAAATCGACCCGAGAGAATCTCCTGCGCCAGTGGATTCTCAAGCTGCTGACGTATCGCCCGTTTCAAGGGTCGTGCCCCGTAGACAGGATCAAATCCAGCCTGCCCCAGGCGATCCAGCGCTTCATCAGTAACACTCAGGACCATCTCATGGTCTGCCAAACGCTGACGCAGATAGTCCACCTGGATACTGGCAATGGCGCGTATCTGCTCAGCCCCCAGAGGATGAAAGACAACGATCTCATCGACCCGATTGATAAATTCGGGACGGAAGTTCTGCTGCACAGTCTCCATCACCGATGCCTTCATGGCATCGTATTGCTCTTCGGTGGCCATCTCCTGAATGATCTGGGAGCCAAGATTCGAGGTCATTACGATCACCGTATTGCGGAAATCCACTGTACGGCCCTGACCATCGGTCAGCCGACCGTCATCCAGTACCTGCAACAGCACATTGAAGACATCCGGGTGGGCCTTCTCCACCTCATCGAGCAGAATCACCGAGTAGGGCCTGCGACGTACCGCCTCGGTCAGATAGCCACCCTCTTCGTAGCCCACGTAGCCGGGAGGCGCTCCGATCAAACGCGCCACGGAGTGTTTCTCCATGAACTCGGACATATCGATACGTACCATCGCCTCTTCGGTGTCGAAGAGAAACTCCGCCAGGGATTTACACAGCTCGGTCTTACCCACTCCGGTTGGGCCGAGGAAGAGAAATGAACCATTCGGCTGGTTGGGGTCGGCAAGTCCTGCCCTGGAGCGACGAATCGCATCACTGACAGCTCTTACCCCCTCCTCCTGACCGATCACCCGCTTACCCAGCTCCTCTTCCATGCGCAGCAGTTTGTCCCGCTCACCTTCAAGCATCTTGGAGACCGGAATACCTGTCCACTTGGAGACCACATCGGCGATCTCCTCCTCGGAGACCTTGTTCCTCAGCAGCTTCATCTCCTGCATCTCGGCCTGGGTGGCCATATCGAGCTGTTTCTCAAGCTCAGGAATCCTTCCATACTGCAGTTCGGACATACGCGCCAGATCTCCGGCACGATGGGCGGTCTCCAGCTCCAGCCGGGCCTTCTCCAGCGACTCCTTGATGTGGGTGGTACCCTGCAGGGCCGCTTTCTCCGATTTCCAGATCTCCTCCAGATCGGAGAACTCCCGCTGCAACCGTTCGATATGGGATTCGAGATCCGCAAGACGCTTTTTCGAAGCTTCATCAGACTCTTTGTTGAGCGCCTCACGCTCAATCTTCAACTGAATCAGACGCCGCTCCAGACGATCCATCTCCTCCGGCTTGGAGTCGATCTCCATGCGGATTTGTGAGGCCGCCTCATCCACCAGATCGATCGCCTTGTCCGGTAACTGACGATCGGTGATATAGCGGTGGGAGAGGGTTGCCGCGGCAACAATCGCCGGATCGGTGACATCCACACCATGGTGGACCTCATAACGCTCCTTCAACCCCCGCAGTATGGCAATGGTATCCTCCACACTGGGCTCTTCCACCAAAACCTTCTGAAAGCGGCGTTCCAGTGCCGCATCCTTCTCCAGGTATTGACGATACTCATCCAGGGTGGTGGCGCCCACACAGTGGAGCTCACCCCGCGCCAGAGCCGGCTTCAGCATATTGCCCGCATCCATCGCACCTTCCGCTTTACCAGCGCCCACCATGGTGTGCAGCTCATCGATGAAGAGGATGATCTGCCCCTCCTGCTTGGCCAGATCGTTGAGCACGGCTTTCAGTCGCTCTTCAAATTCACCACGAAATTTCGCCCCGGCAATCAACGCCCCCATATCGAGGGAGAGCAGGCGCTTGGTTTTCAACCCCTCGGGTACTTCACCGTTGATGATGCGTTGAGCCAGACCTTCGACAATTGCGGTCTTACCCACACCGGGCTCACCGATCAGTACCGGGTTATTCTTGGTTCTACGCTGCAGTACCTGAATGGTGCGACGAATCTCATCGTCCCGGCCGATGACCGGATCGAGCTTGCCCTGTTCGGCCCGCTCGGTGAGATCGATGGTATATTTTTCCAATGCCTGACGCTGGTCTTCCGCATTCGGATCATCCACGTTCTGACCGCCACGCATCTTCTCGATACTCTGTTCCAGCACCTCCTTGGCGGCGCCGGCATTGCGTAACATCTCCCCAAGCTCACCCTTGTCCTCGACGGCGGCGAGCACAAATAACTCACTGGAGATGTATTGATCATTTCTTTGTTGCGCCAGCTTATCGGTCTGATTGAGCAAGCGGCCCAGATCGTTGGAGATATGCAGATCTCCAGCGGCGCCTTCAACTCTGGAAAGGCGTTCGGTGGCCGCACTCAGACTTGAGCGCAGTTGATTGACGTTGACATCGGATTGAGCCAACAGATGGCGAACCGTGCCGCCATCCTGGTCGAGCATGGCGCTCATCAGGTGAACCGGCTCGATGAACTGATGATCCTGGCCGACAGCCAGGCTCTGGGCATCGGCCAGCGCCATCTGGAACTTACTGGTCAAACGATCCATTCGCATGGGGTATTACTCCAAAATCTGTTCTGAATACCCAATAGATTGGGGAGAAACCCCAACTTTTCAAGTTGATTGCTTATCAGTCAGTTGCAGCCGCTTTTTTTACCTGACTGAGTCTGTGGCAATCACTGAAGCCGGATTCGTTAACCACAAAAGGGCGCCGATCAGCGCAAATACTGAAATCATCTACGCCAGCCACTCCCACCAGGAGTGCTACAACAACGGATTTCCATTTGCGGCTTATCGCGGTCCTTTGCGTCCATTAGCGGCCTGGCTATTCTGCAAATCAGGTCTGAGAATCCTGCTGGCTCTCCATCACCTCCACCTTGCCCATCACCATCGCTTCCAGGTCAGCCTTGTAAGTCCGAACCTTTTCACGGATCTCCATATCGGTTGTGCCGAGCATCTGAGCGGCCAGGATGGCAGCATTTTTTGCCCCATTGATTGCTACCGTGGCCACCGGCACACCGGGAGGCATCTGCACAATCGAGAGCAGTGAATCCTCACCACTCAAGGCAGAGGATTTGACCGGTACGCCGACCACCGGCAGGGAGGTGATCGAGGCCACCATGCCGGGCAGATGGGCGGCGCCGCCCGCACCGGCAATGACAACCTTCAGGCCGCGCTGCTCGGCGGTCTGGGAATATTCATAGAGCCTGGCAGGTGTTCGGTGAGCCGACACAATGGTCATTTCAAAAGGTATCTGAAACGCCTCGAGTTGCTTGGCTGCCTCCTGCATGACCGGCAGATCGGAATCACTGCCCATAATGATGCCAACTATGGGTTTTGTCATGGATGCTGTTCTCCACTAATTTCAATTAAATCCCGCACCTGCTCGGCTTTCCGGCGGGCACTCTCCAGGTCCTGGTCGATAACCGTCACATGGCCCATTTTGCGAAATGGTTTTACTTCCGCTTTGCCGTAGAGATGCAGGCATACCCCAGGGATAGCCAGCGCCTCGGACATGCCTTTGATGACCGGTCTGCCGGCAGCGTCAGGGGCGCCGAGCAGATTGATCATGGCCGCCGGAGCCAGCAGCTCTGTGGAACCTAGAGGCAGGTCGAGGACGGCACGCAGATGCTGTTCAAACTGATCGGTCACACAAGCCTCAATGGTGTGATGACCGGAATTATGTGTCCGTGGAGCGATCTCATTGACCAGCAACTCCCCCTCCCGGGAGAGAAACATCTCCACCCCGAACACACCAACCCCGTCGAATGCCTGGATGGTACGGATCGCCAGATCCTCAGCCTGCTGAGCGATTGCGGGATCCACCTTGGCTGGACAGAGCAACAGATCCAGCACATTCTCTCCCGCACGAAAGCACATCTCCACCGTCGGATAGGCCACACAATCCCCATCGGCATTGCGTGCCACCATCACCGCCAGCTCTTTTTCCGCTTCCACGAAACGCTCGATCAGTGAAGCTACCGGCAGATGAGAGCTGAAGGCTGCTGCATCCATCATCACCGCCACACCGCGACCGTCATAGCCTCCACGCCGGGCCTTCTGCACCAATGGAAAGCCAAAGGCTTCACAATCGGCCAGACTGGCTTCTGCCATCTCAACGAACTCAGAAGTCGGGATACCCGCATCCTTGAGAAACTGCTTCTGTGTCAGCTTGTCCTGCAGAATGGAAAGCAGGCCAGGCGCAGGGTTGATCTTATTCCCTTCCAGCTCCAGTTGACGCAGAGTCTCGGTATCGGTGTTCTCCAGCTCATAGGTCACCACATCACAGGACTCTGCCAGCTCTCTCAATTTGGCTGGATCATGATAGCCGCCGATGATCTGGTGTCCGGCCACCTGTCCGGCAGGTGAACCTGGATAGGGATCCAGCACGACGCAGGTACAGCCCAGTCTTTTCGCCGCCTTGACCATCATGCGACCCAGCTGACCTCCCCCTATCACACCGATACGGGCCACCGGAAAGGGAAAACTATCCTTCATGATTCGCTCTAACTCATATTTGGGTGAGAAAACGTTACAGTATAACCGGCCAACACCGGGAATGTCTCAAAAATCGAGGGAAAAAGCTGCGATCAACCCTTAACTGAGCCTGCTAGCAGGCTGATCCCACCGATACAAAAACCCGGCTTCACCCCTTATCGGATGGAATCTGGGTCAACTTACCATCGCTGGCTGTGTAGGCCTGCAGCCTCTCATCATCAAGGACATCCACACGACTCCCCTCCACCCGGATCACCCCCTGATCGGAAAAATTGTGCAGAATGCGGGAAAAGGTCTCCGGTGTCACGGAGAGCCGGGATGCGATGACCCCTTTCGGCGCTTGAAGCTCAAATGAATCTCCCTGGCTTTTCACCAGACACCAGCGATTCCACAAAAAACTGGCCACCCGACAACTGGCGCTCTGCAGGGTCAGATTATCGATTTCGCGGATCAGCATCCGCAAGCGCTGACTCAAATCGGCCAGCAGATGGAAACAGGTCTCCACCGAACCCCTTAGGATCTCCTTGAAGGGTTCACTCTCAAAAACCAGCAGCTCAGTCTCTCCCATCGCCTGGGCATTGACGGGATAGTCGGGCTGTTCACCGAACATCAGCGCCTCGGCAAAGGTCTGCCCCGGGGTAATGATCTCGATCACCTTCTCCTGACCCTGCATCGACAACCGTGTCAGTTTGATCTGGCCACTGACCACCAGAAAGAAGTGCGTTGCTGGATCTCCAGCCTGAAAAAAGAGCTGCCCATCCCTCAGCTTTGCCCCGTGAGCCATCTGCTCTACCACCGCGAACTGTTGATCATCCAAATGCGCAAACAGATAGCATTGCTTGAGATCGTATTCCACTAACCAGCCTCCAGTTTGTACGACAGGATTGAACCTCTGTATCACGATAAACCCGACCATCAATTTAACTCGTCAGGCATCGGAATCAGTGATTCAGTTTCCACACCCGGTAATAGAAGATGCCACGACTGTTGTCGCTAACCAGCCATCGCCCATTGTCAAAATCGAAACGCTTCTCGGTAAACCTTTGGCAGGTCAGCTCTCCCTGGTTGACCACCAATGCCTCATCACCGCTGACTTGATAAAACCACTCTGTTGGTTCCCCACACGCCACATAGTCATACTCACCGCTTCTGCGCAGTCTCAGATCTGTCAGCTCAGTGGCCAATTTAAGCCAGGCACTGAAACCCCGGACCATGGTGCCTCCCTCATCAAGCAGGGTTACCTGGTCGTATGGAGTCTCAAATGCATCTTTGAAGATCAGTTCAGGATCGGTTGCGGTCGGATCGCCACCACTGCAGCCCGCCAGCATGAGATTAAACGCAACACACAGCCCAACAGCGGCAGACCGCCTTGCAATCAAGTGATCGTTACGCTGTGAAAACACCATGGCCTGTAAACAACTCCAAAGCCGGTGAATGGCTGGGCCTGTTAACACTAATCCAGCTGGGAGAGATCCCTGACCGCCCCACGGGCAGCCGAGGTAGTCAATGCCGCATAGGCCTTCAACGCTGTGGATACCTGCCGCTGACGTGAGACTGGCTTCCAGGCCTGTCCACCGCGTGCATCCATCTGTTCACGTCTCTGTGTCAGCTGCTGATCGTCGAGTGCCACCTGAATGGTTCTTGCGGGAATATCGATTTCGATCAGATCCCCCTCTTCCACCAAGCCAATATTGCCACCCTCAGCGGCCTCGGGTGAACAGTGACCGATTGAGAGCCCTGAGGTACCACCGGAAAACCGGCCATCGGTGATCAACGCACACTGTTTACCCAGACCTTTCGATTTCAGGTAGCTGGTTGGATAGAGCATCTCCTGCATGCCAGGGCCGCCTTTCGGGCCCTCATAGCGGATGATGACCACATCACCGGGATTGATCCTGTCAGCCAGAATGGCCTCGACCGCTGCCTCCTGGCTCTCAAAAATTCGTGCCGGACCGGAAAACTTAAGGATCGACTCATCCACGCCGGCGGTCTTTACGATACAGCCATGTTCAGCCAGGTTACCGAACAGCACAGCCAAACCACCATCCTTCGAATAGGCGTGTTCCAAATCACGTATACAGCCGGCACTTCGATCCAGATCGAGGCCAGGCCAGCGGGCTTGCTGACTGAATGCCACCTGGGTCGGAACACCACCTGGCGCCGCCAGATAACGGCTGTGAACCCTCTCCTCTTCGGTACGGATCACATCCCAGCTGTCCAGCGCTTCGGCAAGGCTCTTTGCATAGACGGTGGGCACATCCCGTTTGATCAGCCCGGCCCGGTCCAGCTCACCGAGGATTCCGATTACCCCGCCTGCCCGATGCACATCCTCCATGTGATATTGCTGAGTGGCGGGTGCCACCTTGCACAGATTCGGCACTGAACGGCTCAGACGATCGATATCCTGCATGGTGAAATCCACCTCACCCTCATGGGCTGCTGCCAGCAGATGCAGCACCGTATTGGTGGATCCCCCCATTGCGATATCCAGGCTCATGGCATTTTCAAACGCCTGGAAGCTGGCAATCTCCCTCGGCAGAACCGATGCATCATCCTGTTCATACCAGCGCCTGGCCAGATCGACCACCAGTCTTCCCGCTTCGAGAAACAGCTGCTCCCGGTCCGCGTGGGTGGCCAGCAGAGAACCGTTGCCGGGAAGTGACAGCCCCAGGGCTTCGGTAAGACAGTTCATGGAGTTGGCGGTGAACATGCCCGAACAGGAACCACAGGTAGGGCAGGCGGATCGCTCAATCTGAGCCACGTTTTCGTCGCTCTCATTGGGATCCGCAGCGGAGACCATGGCATCCACCAGGTCCAGGTGGAGCTCCTTGCCCTGCAGCTTAACCTTACCCGCCTCCATGGGTCCGCCGGAGACGAACACGGTGGGGATGTTCAGGCGCAACGCAGCCATCAGCATTCCGGGCGTGATCTTGTCGCAGTTGGAGATACAGACCAGGGCATCGGCACAGTGGGCATTGACCATATATTCCACAGAATCCGCAATGATATCCCGGGAGGGTAGCGAGTAGAGCATGCCCCCATGTCCCATGGCGATACCGTCATCCACCGCAATGGTATTGAATTCCTTGGCAACCCCTCCAGCCTGCTCGATCTCCCGGGCCACCAACTGACCCAGGTCTTTCAGGTGAACATGTCCAGGTACAAACTGGGTGAATGAATTGGCTACCGCGATGATCGGTTTGTCAAAATCGTCATCTGTCATACCGGTAGCCCGCCAGAGGGCGCGGGCACCCGCCATGTTGCGGCCATGGGTGGTGGTATGTGAACGATATTGTGGCATCTCAGGCTCCGACAGTTAGCGTTTCAAACGACTATTATGCCTGTTTTCAGAGTGCGCAAACAAACCCCAATGATGACTTGAGCTCATTTTCAATCCGCCAATCAAGCTACACACACAACAGCTCTTTCACGCCTTTGAGCAAGAGACGACATGCGCAGATGGGAGCCCCCTTCCCTGCAGCAGCTAACCAGGCTCCAGGGCAGCTTTGGAATCTGTAAACAGGGAATGGATATGGGTAGAGACTTAATCGCTCTCCTGAAGAGGGGATTCATTCTCACAGGGAATACTCAGCGAGAAGGTGGCGCCACTCTGCTGATTATTCCGCGCGGCGACTTTACCATGGTGCTTGTCGGCCACCACCTTGACGAAACTCAGTCCCAAACCAACCCCGCGAATATCGGACAGCAGATTCAGTGAGGATTGAATGAAGGGCAGAAAGATCTCCTGTAACTGATCCTCCGGTATGCCCGCCCCCTGATCGATGATGTCACAGATCACCGAACCCTGATCCCGATAGACCTTGACCGTAACCTGGCTCTCAGCGGGTGAAAACTTAACCGCATTTTCCATCAGGTTGAACAGCGCCCGTTCAAGCAGGCTAGGATCACCCAACAACCAGATCTCGTCATCACTGAACTCACTTTTGAAGGTGATCTGATGTTCCTTGGCCTTGATATAGATCTCATCCAGTGCATTACAGGTGACGCTGACAAAGTCCGTATCGATGAATGAAGCCACTTCCGCGGCTTCAGCCCTGGCCAGGCGCAGAAAGTCATCGGCCAACTTCAGCGAACGGCGCGCCAGAGGCTCGATCTCTTCAGCCAGAACTTCAGCACTGCCCTGGCGCTTCTGCTGTGACTGAGTCAGTGAAAGCAGCGAGGTGATTGGAGAGCGTATATCGTGGGAGAGAAAATTGAGCATCTTGGCCCGGGTACGCTCAGAACGCTTCAGGGTACCGATATAGGAGAGATTGACGATCATCCCATGGGTATCCGCCTCCACACCCTGCAGAGATTTGAGTTGTACAAACAACTCGGTATCGGGTCGGCGTATCGCCTCGAAGCGTACCGGCTCATCGGCCAGCATCACTTTTTTGAAGATCTCCTCCCAGGACTCCCCACCCTGCACCTCCAATACCTTCAGCAACTTATAGGCATCCTCACCCAGCAGCTCCTGATCGGTTTCGTGGCCCAGGTAGAAGGCACTGCGCGGGTTGGACATCACCACCTGACCGTGACTGTTGATCACCATTAGCCCATCGTCCATCTGCCCGACTGCATTACGAATCAGATTACGGAATCGCTGGATTCTGGCGGTAGCCACCCGCATCTGGCGAAGCCGCAACTCCACACGCTCCAAAACCCCACCTTGATCCGTCTGGGGATTCTCCGAGAACTGATAGGCAAAATCACTCACCAATCCCAACGCCCGTCCCTCTGGCACCGCATTGCGCGGCCAACTCAAGCCAAGCTGCCAATGCCCCTCCGGGCGTTCAATCATGGTCCAGAGCTCCGCACCGGACCTCTGCCACCCCTCCTTGCCCAGCGCTTCAAGAGGCTCACCCAATGCCTCACCACCGCCCATCAATCGCTCTCCACTGCGTGCATCGTAGACAACCCAGCCCTGTAATGGCATCAAGCGGGAGAGAAACTGCATCGCCGTCGACATATCGCCCGCCGGCAGGTGTACCGGCAACAGACTCTGCTCCCGGTGGATCCGTTCCAGCTGCTCATTCAGATAGCGCACCGCCTGGTCGAGACGCCGCCAACTCCACAGCGGGTAGCTCAGTGTCAGACCCAGCAGCACGGCAGAGGGAGGAAACCAGATCTCCATACCTCTCAACAGAATCCAGTTCACCAAAACGAACCCCATCACCAGAGCCACTGATACCAGAGGTGCCGCGCGGGTTGGAAAGAAGGGATAGAAGAGGAACGGCAACATCACCACCAGGGTGCTACCCAGCAGATGGGTCAGAAAACTGACCGGGGTGACCGCTTCGTTACGCCGCAGACTATCGAGAATGTTGGCGTTGATCTCCACCCCGGGCATGGGTACGCCGTAACCCGACAATGGGGTCGGCAAGGCATCGCCGATTCCGGTAGCCGTAACCCCGACGAGCACGATCCGGTCACGAAACATATCGGCCATATAGTCACCCTCCAGCACCTGACTGTAGGAGTAACGGTTGTAGTGACCTGCGGGACCGGTAAAGGGGATCAGCCGATGGGTGTGCCTTCGGATCAGGTGAACATTGTGTTGCTGGTTAGGCAGCGGTTTATTATCCAGCGGATACTGCTCAGGATTGAGCCAATTCAGCAGACTCAACATCAATTGGGGCCAATAGGCCTGGCCAAGCCCTTCATACAGATAGACACCTCGGGCAATACCATCAGCGTCCAGATCGATGTGGACATGTCCGAGACCGGCCACCACGTTGGAGAGCGCCGGCAGTGGCATCGACTCAACCAGCATCCCACCCTGGCGATTCTGCTCGGTAATCACCGGCATGAAGACCCGTTCACTGGCGGCGACGGATTGAATCAACTGAACATCGGCCTGTGGATCCGTTCTGTCCTGTTCCGCCATCAGGATATCGAAGACGATTGCCTTCGCTCCCGACTGGGTCAGGCGATCCACCAGCTCCGCATGCACCCGTCGGGACCAGGGCCATCTGCCCAGTGCCCTGAGGCTCTTTTCATCGATCGCAACAATGACAATATCATCGGACGGGGCAACGGTTTTCACCCCCATCTGCAAGTCATAAAGCAACAGATCCCAACGATGCAACCAACCGCTGGCGGCAAACAGAGCGGTAAACAACGCCAGTATCAGGGCGCTTCTGAACGGTTCAGGCAATCCCCGGTGGGCTCGCTGTTCCGATGGTCTGTTCGCTGTGATCTGCATAGTAATATGTGAAGAGCGTTACACGGCCGGTTGCTTAAACAGATAGATCGAATCATCCCTCAAAGATTCGCTCAATCCAATCATGACGAGGTTAGTCATCAAGCACATTGTTTCCGGTGTTTGTCACAATCCCTTGAAATCTCTCACTACCTGACTGGTATGTCTATGACATAGCTATTTGATAACCACTTCTTCTCTGCATCGTTTTCCGCCAAGGCCTCAACCGCGACAAAGTACCGCCCAGGCCCAGGGTAACCCATTTCAAAGCCGGTATCGAAAGAGAGCCGTTCAAAAAGCAGATCGCTCAACCCCGGATCCCGGGCAAAAAGAAAACGATAACCCCAGGCATCCGCCACGGCGCTCCACTGAAACCAGATACCATGGGGGGAAAACTTTGGCGGCATCAACTGAGTGGTAGCGACTGGTGCGGATGATGGTTTTATCTCAACCACTTTCTGCAAATGCAGATGGAAAAGAGTCTCTCCCTCCATACCTTCCAATCCCAGCTCATCGATACCACGGAGCAGCAGATGGTACTCACCCGCAGGTTGCAGGGGTAGTTCCACATATGGGGCTTGACTGATACCGATCGCCACCAGCACCTGATCCCTATCCTTCAACTGATAGCGATAGCTGACAGCGTCCGATAACCCGGGCCACTCCAGCAACAGACCGCCATCAACCCGGGTCAGATCCAATTCAGTCATATCCGGTGCCGGCAGCAATCTGCGCGGTTCAGCCGGCGCCTCTCCGGATACCACCCGGGTCCCCTCACCCTGGGTCACAAAAACCGATCTCCCTTGAGCAGTCACCCGAACCTCACCCTCGGTGACCTCACTCCGTGTCACATCATCGGCCAGATCCGATGAAACCCTGAAGTCAGTGCCTCGGACCACGGTTACTGCGGCAGGGGTGTGTATCTCATAGCGGGATTCCGGTCGCGAGAATGGGGTGATTCGGTTTTCCACCCGACCACGCTGCAATCTGATACGGGTATCCAACATTCCAATTCCCTGATAGGAAGAGAGTGCATCAAAGACGACCTCACTGGACTCACCGATAAGCAGCACGGATTGATCCGCAAAGCGCAGGGAAGCGGCAGACCTTTCAGCCGTTTTAATGCGATCTCCGGCTTTAAGAATATCGCCTTTCAGAGCCTCATTTTCAGCCTCATCCCCTCGGCGGAGGATGAACACACCACCATAGACATAGCTGACCTCAACACCGGCAAGCTGGTCCCTCATCCAGTCGATGGGTACCCGGATCTCGGTGCCAACCGGAATCTCCCTGTCCTTCTCTATGCTGTTGTAGACCTGCAACTGCCAGGCGGTGAATTCAGGCTTGAGAAAACGCTCCTTAACCAGGGTCAGGTTCTCACCTTCGTGCAACTTGTATATCCAATCCTCCGACCAGACCGTGGTCGAGAGTGTGGACAACAGCAAGAGAAGTAGTATTGAAGCTCGACTGATAAAAAACATATCAAATGGCAATACCATACCGATCAGGTTCGGTACTGCCTTTTTCCGGATAACTAAACCAACAACCATTCACCCTTCGTCTTCAAGCTGCTCGAGTCGATATCCCTGATGATATACCGCTTTCAATCGCCAGCCGTTTTCCGGAGTCAAGCCCAGCTTTCTGCGCAAACGGCTGATATGGGTATCGACGGTACGAGTCATCAACCCTGGACCGAATCCCCAAATACTCTCTAACAGGTGGTCTCTGGAAAGCAGTCGCCCGATATTGGTGAACAACATCCATGCCAGCTGAAACTCCTTTTCAGTCATTTCAATCGGTACATCCTTGAGCGTAAGGGTTTTGTTCTCTTTATTCAGAGTGAAATTGGAAATCCGGATGAGATCCCGTCGCCCGCTGTGTCGCCTGACCAGGGCCTTGATTCTTGCCAACATGACTTCACGGTTAACCGGCTTGGCCAGATAGTCATCGGCACCTTTGTCCAGGGCCTCGATGATATCCTGTTCACCATCCCTGTGAGTGATGAAAAAAACCGGCAGATCCCACTCCCGCTCTCCTCTGACCCATGAAAGCACCTCGACACCACTCTTGCCGGGTAACTCCCAATCCATAATCAATAAATCGTATGTTTCATGGCGCAGTTCACGCATAAAAGCGTCCGCATTATCGAATACCCGGCAGACATATCCTTCAGCCTCCAGCCACTCCTTCATAACACCCGATTGCACTTTGTCGTCTTCTAAATAGGCTATTCGCATAAGCTACTCCCACTCAGGCAATACGCCGACGAGACCCTCTGACGTATCACGAAACGACTATAGGCGCTGGGAAACACCCTGATGCCGCCATATCCAAAAATCTACAGCCCCATACAAGTCGTCCAAACATCAACCAAAATTAAACCGTTCTGTCATATTATTCGCTATTCCTATTCAATGAAACAACAAATCAGCACTCAGACATGGATCCAGCCTTACGGCCAGCGAATAGTTTAATATTTTCCCTATCCTTAACTTTTTTACCTTCACTCTGGCAAAAGATGATACTCCGCCATGGCGAAAGGCCCCGTGATACTGGAATCTGTACCATCAGGGCCACACTTCACCAGACGGATCAGTTGGCCAGTTTTAACTCGACCCGACGGTTCTCCGCTCTTCCCTCGGCACGCTCATTATCAGCGACAGGAGAGCTCTCCCCCATCCCCTTGACCGTCATCATTCCCTGGTCGACTCCCTGTGCGGCCAAGGCATCTGCAACCGCTTGCGCACGTTTTTCCGACAGGGACTGATTGTAATCCGCACTACCCAAGGAGTCGGTATGACCAACCACCGTCAATGCCTTGATATCACTTCGAGACTTCAACGAGGTGGCTACCTTTTCGATGACCTGGCTGTACGCTCCGATGATCTGGTGACTGTTTAACTCGAACTGGATATTCTGCAAGACGATTTTTACAGCACACCCATCAGCAGTGACCGTCGCACCCGACGGGGTATTCGGACAGCTGTCCTGACTATCCGCAACGCCATCACCATCGCTGTCCACTTCACAACCCATGGCATCAACCTGAAGACCCTGGGCTGTATCGGGACATTTATCCTCAGCATCGATGACACCGTCACCGTCACTATCCAGAGGACATCCATCAGCACCAACCTTGACCCCGGCGGGGGTGTTTGGACACTTATCCTGTGAATCAACCACACCGTCGCCATCACTGTCTGCTTCGGTTTGATCCTCTTTGACCGCGACCACCGGCTCGCCGAAACAGCCACTCTCCTGCGTCGCCTTATCCCGATAGGATGTTGTCCAGCACTCACCTGAACTGGTCCGCCAGACGTTACCAGTCGGATTGTAAGCCAACCCCTTCTCGGCATGCAGTGAGCCGCTGAACAGCAAGCCTGTCATAGCCAAAATCAGAGTACGATTCACACTAATCTTCATAGAATGTTCCTCTTTATACGATTCATCCGTCCTAAATTGAGTACTGAATATCAGGCAGCACTCTTCTGAATCATGTGCAGATCCCTTTGTGGATAGGGGATACTGATACCTTCCTGGTCAAAGCGGGTTTTTATGGCTTCCAGTAGCGCTGCTCTGGTAGTCCAGTAGTCCCCACTCTTAACCCAGGGTCGAACTGCGAAATCGACACTGCTCTCACCCAGCTCCAACAGCATGATGGTTGGTTCGGGGTCTTTGAGAACCGTCTCATCAGCCGATAGAATCTGTGTCAACAGATCGCGGGCCTGTTTGATGTCGTCTTCATAACCAATCCCGATCACCAGATCGATGCGACGGGTTTCACGGGCTGAGTAGTTGATAATGGTGCCGCTGTAGATCTGCGCATTGGGCATGGTGATCTCCCGGTTATCACCGGTCTTCAGTACACTGTGGAAGATGCGGATATCCTCTACCACACCTGAAACACCGCCAGCCTCAACAAAATCTCCCAGTTTGAATGGACGGAAGATGATCAGCATCACTCCCGCAGCGAAACTGGCGAGCGAGTCTTTCAGAGCCAGACCGACGGCGAGGCCGGCAGCACCGAGAATGGCCAGTGCGGAGGTGGTATTGACGCCCAACTGCTCCAACGCCGCCAGCGCCACAACAGCCAGCAGTGCCGCATTGACGATATTGCCCAGAAAGCTGACCAACATCGGATCGACATCGCTTTTGGTCATCAGCTTCTGCATGGCCTTGGTCAATGCCTTGGCAATCCAGCGGCCGATGATAAACACCAGCGCCGCCATAATGAACTTCGTGCCCCAGGGAATGACATAAGTATTCAGTAATGTATCTAATGAGATATCCACGTTTTCTCTCCCAAACTGTTTTCGTTGTTAGATCAAATCGATATTAACGACAGGATTGTTGACCACCCCGCCCCTTCAGCCTCTATTTGTTAACAAATAATCGGCTGTGGATTTCCCATGAGAATAACTGGTTATTCCAAAGCATTCAGACGCAACCATCTTCAATAAGCAGAAACCGCTCTTGATGAAGCAGCTTATGCAATCACTCATTTCGAATAAAGCTGCCGGCTGTTAAGATTTGTAAACTCACTCTGAAACGACATAACCTGCGATCCTCATACCGGCTTAACCAGACAACTGCTGCTGGTGAACAAATCCTGCTGCAGCGGTAAATCTTGCTCAATGCGGTTTTTGTGCCCAGGAAACAAGATGTCCGATTGCCAGGTATACAATTGCGGGGCGGGTTAATAACCTCTCTCTTTCTGACTGCCAAATCAATAGGCAATGTTAAAAAGCAACGACTTGATTCCTGCTTAAAAGCAATGGCCGGCAGACACCCTGTTCGTGGGGCGAAGAGACGGGTTAGGGGATAACGAAAATTCACGTACAATGAATGAAATAAACCACTTTTTATGTACATTATTGACCTGGTTACCAACTAGCCCACAATCAGGGCATGCTTGAAGCCCCTAGCATTGTGACTAATATTGGAGAGAGGTTGTGGTTGGCTAGCCTGGGCTGTTTGCTGGAACACTCACTGCAGAGAGAGACAGAGTGGCTGAAAGTGAACGATTCGGTCGCCAGGTTCATAAGCTTAAATGAATTGAATTAGGGCCTGTTAACACACGCTAAGGCAGCAGGATTGGCTAATGTCAGTATTACTCGAATTTAGTATTTTTCCCCTCGACCAAGGGGAGAGCGTCAGCCGGGAAGTCAGCAAGGTAATTGAAATGATCAGGGAGAGCGGTGTCAGCTACCAGTTGACCGCAATGGGCACTTTGATCGAAACCGACAATGTCAGTCAGGCCCTGGAAATCGTTGAAAGAGCCACACAACAACTCAGCGCGGCAGGTTGCAATCGCATCTACAGCGCAATAAAAATGGATATCAGAAGCGGCAAGGCGAATCGCATGGAGAGCAAACCAGGTTCTATCCGGAAACATATCGGAGAGGTAAATACCTGAACTGATGACCACCCAGCCCCATTTTTTTCATTTCCAACTTTAAGGGTGAGCCCTGTTTGTTCTGATTACTGAAAAAACCGGGCCGATCAGAAAACCAAGGTAAACTGCCCCGGTTGTCATAAATCCGGGATTCCCAGTTTACTCAGGATACAAATCTGTCAATGGATTGCGGCTAAGAAAACGAGAATAAGATGAACAACGAAACATCATCAGAAGATCTGCTGCAGAGTATCAAGCGGCTCTGGAATGAGAGCTTTAGCGGTCTATTGTCCACCCACTCGATTAAATTCCCAGGCTATCCTTTCGGTTCGCTACTGCCGACCTGCAGAGACCAAAAGGGTAACATGCTGCTGCTGATCTCCCATCTGGCCCAACATACCAGAAATCTGGAGAGCGACCCTCACTGTTCAATGACACTCAGTGAATGCGGAAACGGCGATGTGCAGCAACTGGCGCGACTGACCTGCCTGACCAAGGCAGAACCACTCAACTCCACCGCCGCATCAGAGCGCTATTTCCGTTACTATCCCACTGCCCGTCGATATCACAAGGAGCTCAACTTCAACTTTTATAAGCTCAGCGTTGAGCAATACTATTTTATTGGCGGATTCGGCTCAGCGCGCTGGTTTGACAGCAGCCGAATCGAACCAAGCTGTGCCTATTCGACCTCGGATGAGGCGGAAGCACTCTATCAGCTGAACGCGCATAACCACCAGTTGTTGATTCAATACCTTGGGAAACGGGGATTCCCGAGCAACCCGGCTGGGGTGGAAGCCGTTGGTGCAGATCCCATGGGGCTGGATATCCGGGATGGTGACAACTTACGGCGTGTACACGCCCAGCAGGCCTGCGAAAGTGTGGACGATTTCCTGCAGATGATTGAAACTGGCTGAATCGTCTACTGCCTCATACAAATTCGTGCTATCAGAGGCTTGACCTGTCCCCAAGATAAGGCGAGACGCCGGGCTGTTATCGGATTCCACCCTGCCTGGTAGCCCACAACCCAGACAAACCCGTAAAAAGTTTGGGGTAGATAAACAAGCCTGATTACCTTTAAACTCCTCACCAAGCAATAACCTACCTTTTCACTTGGTAATAGGAGCAGGACAGATGAATACCCAAATTCCAGAACGAGATGGGGACGGCTATCTCACCGATATGAATGCTTGGACACCTGAAATTGCCAAGGCGATGGCGCAGGAGGATGAGTTTGAGATGACCGACGAGAAGTGGCAGCAGATCCTGAAAGCCAGAGAATATTACAATGAATTCAATGTTGTCCCACCGATCCGTAAGTTCTCCAAATATCTGGGTGAGGACAAGAAAGCGATGTTTCAACTGTGGCTGACAGGACCGATGAAACCGATTACCAAGTATGGTGGATTGCCCAAACCTACCGGTTGTGTCTAGACATCCCCTGTCATAGGCCGTTAATAAGGGAGCTTGCCTCCCTTCCATCTCAGCGTAACCCATAAACGTCTCAGCTGAAGATACAGCAGCATCTTCTCGAATCCCACAGCAGTGGACTCTGTGCAAAGCCAGACCAGTGGGATATGACGGTTCGCAGTGGCACTGTTTACCCAACTCGGTCCGGTCCAGTAATTCACGCAGTAACCCTCTCCATGGCTATCCCGAACGCCAGCCAACTGGGAATCAAGACACCCTACAATACCGGCCAAGCGATGCCATCTGGCCGCTACCAACCGGGGCTTCCCGGCAATCCATAAGTAGAACTGATTGCTAGTCGGACGTTTAAAACAGCCCCATACAGGAAGTGAATTCATAAACATGGGGGTATCGGTCACGCCTGAGAATGAAACTATTAAAGAATTGTAAAAAACTGCCAACTAAGCAGGTAGGGAACACCGAAATTGTTAGGGTTTGCTGTAGTTATGGGCATCAATTCAATCACTGGATCAGCACTGCAGGGCATCCACAAAGGCCTTCAGGGAATGCGCCGTGTGGCCTCTGATATTGCCAGTGCCAATCAGGTTCAACAATCGAATCCCAAGGATCTCTCCCGCTCAATGGTGGAGATGCAGCAGCAAGCCAATCTGGTCAAGGCCCAGGTAAAAACCTTAAAAGCGGCTGACGAAACTCTCGGTACCCTGATTGACGAGAAGGTCTGACACCCCACCAGGGCCTGCTAACACCAATCCATTGCCAGAATCTACTGCTCAAACAGCATCGACAGATCGATGGCACGGATATCCTTGGTCAGAGCGCCAACCGAGATATCATCGATTCCGGTTTCGGCGATCTCTCTTATCGTAGCTAAATTGATGCCGCCGGAGGCCTCCAGCCTTGCACGCCCACCCGCCAGTTTCACTGCTTCACGCAACTGTTCGGGCGTAAAGTTATCCAGCAACACACGCTGAGCACCCGCCTTGAGCGCCTGCTGCAACTCATCCAGCGTCTCCACCTCGATCTCGACAGACACCCCATCCGGCACCAGCTCCTTGGATCGGGCTAACGCGGCATCGACCGATCCGGCAGCCCGGATATGATTCTCTTTGATCAGCACGGCATCATACAGCCCCACCCGGTGGTTATGACAGCCACCACAACGGACCGCATACTTCTGCTGCTGGCGCAGTCCCGGCACCGTCTTGCGTGTATCCAGAATCCGCACATCAATGCCGGATACTGCCTCTGCATAACTTCTGGCAAGGGTTGCGGTTCCCGACAGGCTTTGCAGATAGTTCAGGGCACAACGTTCACCACTCAGCAATACCCTGGTGTTACCACTGAGCCGGCACAACTGCTGATTCTCAGTGACCATCTCACCATCTTCAACCAACCACTCCAGCCCGATAGCCGGATCCAGTTGCCGGTAAACTTCATTTACCCAGGGAATCCCGCATATCACAGCCTGTTCCCGACTGATGATCTGAGCCTGGGTAACCGCATCTGCTGGCAACAGGGCGGCAGTCAGATCACCACTGCCCAGATCCTCGGCCAGCGCCTGACTGACCTGGCCGCTGATCAGAAAGTGATTGCTGTGTAGATTCATCCGGATATGGCAAGCAGTTCCACATCGAATACCAGCGTTGCATTGGGCGGAATCACACCACCGGCACCTTGCGCGCCATAACCCAACTGAGGAGGGATGGTCAGCCTGCGCTTACCGCCTACCTTCATACCGGCAACCCCTTCATCCCAACCACGGATCACCATGCCTTTGCCCAAGGCGAAATCAAACGGCTGATTCCGATCGACTGAGGAGTCAAACTTATCCCCATCCAGCAACCAGCCGGTATAGTGTACAGAGACACGTTGACCAGACTCTGCAAGCTGGCCATCACCCTCAACTAAGTCTTCAATTTTCAATCCGGAATCGGTGATCTTTTCACTCATTGTTCTCTCTCATTGTTTAGGAAATCTTTAACCAGGGCTTGTTGTTTCCAATCGACCGACCCGCTCTGGCGGACCCCATTATATTACTTTCAGCCAAAGCATGCCCGCCTGCTGACTGCAGTCAGATCCATCGATTATCAGAATGATTCCTGCTTCAGGCTGAAGCGGATGAAGCGTCGGTATTCTTCAGCGCGCTGAGCATGGCATCGAGTGCTCGATCCATGATTGGTGTGGATGAGACTTCAACCGTTTTGGCTTTGCCTTCACGCAACTGCTTGGCCACGCCGGCAGATGTCAGCTCCATAGCTTTCATACCCTTGCGGTTAACAAAGATATAGGTATCCGTCACCTTGCTCTTCCAGGAGAGTTTAACACGGACTTTGCTGGCACCATCCGCCATCTCAAGCCACATGCCCGGTTCAAGTTCGGTGGCCATTTTTGAAAACTCATCAGTGTCGGATATTGCCTCATCCGCCATCTCCATCAGCTGACTGTTGTCATCGCTGGTCAGCTGACTGTCCGGGAAGTGAATCTCATATTGACTGACAGGCTGGGTACCGGAGGTATTCATCTGACTACCATCCCCGCCCCGCAGCACCTGGATATGGCAATTCTGTAACTCTTTGAACAGGCGTGCCATCTTGTGTTGATCAAAGGAGATGCTATTCAGACGCTCACGTACATTGCGCAGCAGTTCCGGTATCCCACGCAGCAGTTGCTGCCGTTCACCATACTCGGACTTCGGCTGTACACTCCACAACAACCGATCGACGATCTCCAGCGCCTCGGTCCAGTCCTGACTCTGATCACCTTCGCGCAGATAGATCAGCAGCAATGCATCCTTCCAGCCATCTTCCAGGATCGACATCACCGCTTGTGGTACCAGCTTCTGGGTACGTAACCGTGTATTGAGTTCTTCGGAGACAATCTGCTTGGCAGACTTCAGCTGCTCCTTGCCCCGGGTGATCTGGTTGGTGCGCTTTTCAGCGATCTGTGCCCCGCGCTGCTCCTTCTCCCACCATTTGGAGAACTCATCATTCAATTCGGCGAACAGTTCCGGATCATCATGAAACTCATTCAGGATCCGTTTGATGGTCGATTCGATCTTGGTGTAGAGGGTGTCGTTGACCCGGTCACCGGTATCATTCCAGCCTACTGCCGCCTGGGCCAGTGAGTTCAACAATCTTCTCGCCGGATGCACCTTTTCACTGAAGAAACTCTTGTCGATGATTGCCACTTTCAGCATCGGTATCTGCAGACGGCTGATCAAGGCTTTCATCGCATCGGGCAGGCTGTAGTCATCGAGGATGAACTCAAACAGCATGGAGATGACATCGATGGTATCGTTATCCGCGTCGCCCAGGGAGCGGGTCAGCTGCCCATCCTTTGCGATCTTCAGATCAGTTACCAGACGGGTCCGCATCTCTTCCGGAGTCAGGGTTCGATCGATTCGTTTGCCTTGCGGTAACATCACCACATTGGACTGCTGGATTGCTGAAAGGGCACCAAGCAACTCGCCGGTATCCACCACCGGGATATTACCGTTCGGCGTGGTCAGCATCAGGCTGGATGTCAGCATACTGCTTCCGCTGCTGGCACGACGTGTGCCCAGTAACTGCTGCAGTGTGGCAAACACCTCCGCCTGCACTTCACTACCGCTCGAGCTCATCTGACTCTCAGGGTAGGCGGAAGGTGGAGAGGTTGAAACATAGGATGAGTCACTGGCCATGTAGCTCTCACCCGCATCACCCCGCATGCTGGGAGCAATCGGGTTGCGACGCACTTTCGGTGTCAACTTGGGTATCACACCGGCGCGGCCCAGCAACAGATTGACTTCATCATACAGACCACCGATATAGTGCATCACATGGCGGTCAAAGAGTTTGTAAACGACCAGCTTGACCGGCAGCTCAACCGGCACATTCGACATTGCGAACTGAAATGCATTGCAGACAACACCGGGTTCCAATGGCGATCGCTGGGCGATCTGCTCATTGATATTGCCACCACCCATGACATATGCGAAACGCTGCCCCATGGCATAGAGTTCCCGGGTAAACCGACTTTCCGATTTACTGACCATATTGGTTATCGCCAGAGACTCTTCCAGATCGTCATTTTCCACCAGCGACATCTCTGAGTCCCGGCTCAATTCATCCAGGGTTGGCTGATTGATATGGATCTCACCGGTCTGCCAATAGCGATCGTAGATGCTGAGCAACTCCTGGGTGAAGGCGCGATCGATTCCTGCGCGCTGTTTGCGCAGCTCCCTCATGGAATCGAAATAGACGTTCTGCAGTGCGTTATTATCCGATTTGTTCGCCATTTCATAGAGAGAATCGTCCAGATTCTCGAACAAATCATTCATTAACTTGGGGATGGCCTTAATGACCAGATTTCGGCACTCAGACGAAACCCTTCGCCCGTTAGCATCCAGCGAAATGTTTTTCTGATGAGGCACAGCTGAGCCGAATGTAATAATGTTGTCTTGCCTTTGCATCTAAAATCACTTGAAAAATCCTACACATACCCAAGCAAATGCTTACAAATTCCCTTTAGCCTGCACCTAATAAGAGGCTATGACAGTAAAAGATAAGCGTCTGAGAAAAGCCTCACAAAAGAACCATGATCATTTTGGGGCCTTTCCACATCACCATTGGATACACTATTCAAAAACTAGCACCAAGTGTCTGTCCAATCAATAGTTTGCTACATATCGGCAAAGATAATACAGACTAAAGCTCAGCATGGGTATTTGATCAATAATGGAAGATTTTGGGAAATTAATTCCATTATCAACCCCTTTTTGGACTAATTTTCAAATATTCAGGAAGTTAACCCCTAACCCAGGGTACTGTCTCAACCCCATGACCAGACCCTTGCATCGACTCAATCTCTTCACCTGTCACCCATCAGTATCTATTAACGTTTCACCTTTTGCATGATCGTTCCAACCGGGCCAACCGATCTCCAGTGGACGCCAGTCGAATGCAATCTTAATGTAATAGATGCTCAACTCAATCTATTGTATGGTTCAATATCAGTGAACTGGGGCTATCACCAGTCATGAAACAATAACAACCAACTATTCATAGTAACCGGCCCGAATAATATGAATACAGTCCGGCGCCTATTCGCATCACTTATCAGCAGTTTTCGAGATCTTCTGCCGATCTTCATCGTTATCGCTTTTTTCCAGCTGGTGGTCCTGCAACAACCGATTCCCAACCTGGGTTCATTGTTGATCGGTACGGTTCTGGTGCTTTTGGGTTTGAGCCTGTTCATCGAAGGCCTGAATCTGGGTCTCTTTCCCCTCGGTGAGACGATGGCCTGGAACTTTGCCCGCAAAGGCAGCCTCAGCTGGCTCCTGATATTTGCCTTTGCGCTTGGATTCGGTACCACAGTGGCGGAACCCGCACTGATCAAGATTGCTGAGGAGGCGGCAAAAATTGCTGCGAATGGCGGCATGATCGAAGACTCCATCGAGGCCATGCACGAATATGCCCAGGGACTTCGCTATACCGTGGCCCTTTCAGTAGGGTTCGCCATCGTGCTGGGTGTCCTGAGGATCGTCAAAGGCTGGCCGGTACAATACCTGATCATCGGTGGATATATCGGTGTGGTGATCATGACCGCCTTTGCACCCAAAGAGATCATCGGTATCGCCTATGATTCAGGAGGTGTCACAACATCCACCGTGACCGTTCCCCTGGTGACAGCTCTCGGTGTGGGCCTGGCTTCCAGTATCAAAGGGCGCAACCCGATGACGGATGGGTTCGGTCTGATTGCATTTGCCTCCCTGACACCAATGATATTCGTCATGTTCTACGGAATCATGTTATGACTGCAGGTATCGAACACTTTCTCAACGTCCTGGTAGGCACTGTGCTGGACATCCTGCCGATTGCCGCGATCCTGTTCGGCTTCCAGATCTTCGTATTGCGCAGGCCACTGAAAAATGCCAAGGAGATCGGGATTGGTTTCCTGATGGTGCTGTTCGGTCTGGCGTTGTTTCTTGAGGGTCTTGATCTTGCCCTCTTCCCCTTGGGTGAACTGATGGCAAGCCAGCTCACCTCGCCTGAGTTGTTGAATGTCCCGACTACCGGAGAGACAGTTCAGTGGCACCACTACTTCTGGGTCTATCTGTTTGCCGCCAGTATCGGCTTCTCCACCACCATTGCGGAACCCTCCCTGATTGCCGTTGCAATCAAGGCCAACCAGGTATCCGCCGGGGCGATCAGTCAATGGGGCTTGAGGATTGCAGTGGCCATCGGGGTCGCGATCGGCATTTCGCTCGGCAGTTATCGGATCATCACCGGTACACCCCTGCACTGGTACATCATCGCCGGCTATGTGGTGGTGATTTTTCAAACCATGGTCGCCCCCCGTACCATCATCGCCCTGGCCTACGATTCCGGTGGCGTAACCACATCCACAGTGACCGTTCCATTGGTCGCTGCTCTCGGGATTGGCCTGTCCAGTAACATACCTGGACGTAACCCACTGATTGACGGCTTTGGTCTGATCGCCTTTGCCAGTCTGTTTCCCATCATGTCCGTTATGGCTTACGCCCAGCTCAGTGAGTGGCGCAGTCGTCAATGATTCACACGAGGTATTGAGATGCACTTCAAACTCATCATCGCCCTGGTAGAAGACAGCACCACGGAAAAAGTGCTTGAGGCTGCGCGCTCCGCCGGGGCGACAGGTTCAACCGTCATCAACCACGCACGGGGTGAAGGTATCGAGCAGTCGAAAACCTTCCTCGGCCTGACCCTGGATACACAACGGGATGTTCTACTGCTGCTGGTGGAGGAGCATCTAAGCCGGACGATTCTGGAAAAGATCTCCGAGGCCGGAGAGTTCGATAACCAGTCAGGCAGCGGCATCGCCTTTCAGATCGACATCGAGGATGCTGTCGGTGTCAGCCATCAGATAGCCTCACTTTCACAAGTGGTCGAGGAGGAATTATGACCGATCGCAAACTAGTCCGAGTTCGAGACGTAATGAAGAATGATTTTGATTTGGTTGAAGGGATGGATACCGTTGAAAGCGCCCTGGAGAAGATGAACTACGTGGAAACCAAGTCACTGATCGTCAAAAAGCGTGATGAAAACGATGAATTCGGTATTGTCACCCTATCGGATATCGCACGACAGGTATTGGCAAAAGACCGGGCTCCGGAACGGGTGAATATTTACGAGATCATGAGCAAACCAGCCTTCACGGTATCGGCTGATATGGACATCCGCTACTGCGCCAGACTGTTTGGCCGCTTTGAACTCAACCGGGCGCCGGTCGTGGAGCATGGCGAAGTGATCGGTATCGTCAGTTATGCCGATATGGTCCTGAAAGGTTTTCCATCTGCTGCGGATCAATCTTGAAGCACGGACAGACTGGACTGCTCGACGGCGCTCAGTTTCATAACTCCGCAAACCAGGATCAGCGCCCCGCCGATTGCGACATTGACCTGCTGGTGATCCACAGCATCAGTCTCCCACCGGGGGAGTTCGGCGGTGATTGGATTGATGATCTGTTCATGAATCGCCTGGATGCGGATGCCCATCCGTACTTCCAGGAGATCAGCAGTCTCAAAGTATCCTGCCACCTGCTGATCCGACGGGACGGCTCCCAGGTGCAGTATGTTCCCCTGCACCATCGGGCCTGGCATGCCGGTGAATCCAACTATTGTGGGCGCGAACGCTGCAACGACTTCTCCATCGGAATCGAGTTGGAAGGCAGTGATGAGCAACCCTTCACCGATGCCCAATACGCCAGCCTGGTGGAAGCGACCCGACAGATCATGGCGATCTATCCGAACATCACTCAGGAGCGGATCACCAGTCACGCAGCGATTGCCCCTGGACGTAAGACCGATCCCGGTCCGATGTTCGATTGGCAAAACTACTTCCGCTTATTGCATTCTTGAGAGAAAGCACGGATATTCCATGCTGAATAAGAAAGCGGACCACCTCTACAGATCCAAGCAGACATCCATCAATGAAACCGAGATGAACCGTTGGGGATAATTTGAACCTAGATTCCGCAGTTGACCGCTCCATTCTGTTACCAAGCTGTTGAATGAGATGAAAAAAGTGTTCGATAAAGGGTATCCCTCGCTGGGTGAGTCACGCTACAGGGCGAATTGCACGCTTGTGGCGGCGCATGACGGCGTTGCAACTCCTTGCAATAGCGGGTTATTGCGTGTCATGACGCCTTGCCCTCTACCCCCACAAGCGCACACTTCAACCTGTCCAACTGCTGATTCCAGGTTGAAACTTGCAGCTGATTCGGTGAAACTCTCGCAATGACCTTGACGATCATTCTTATCTGCCTGATAGCAGAGCGATTTTTACTTGAGCACCGCCACCTGAGAAGCAATCGCTGGTTCACCCGGTATTGTCAGTGGCACCAGCAGCAAAACCTGCCTGAATGGATGCAGCAAGGCATCATAGGTCTGCTGTTACTGCTGCTCCCACCCCTGCTGGCAATCGCAGCGCTGCAACATCTGTTCGCCGACAGTTTACTGGGTTTACCCAGCCTGCTGTTATCCATCGGGGTATTGCTCTACGCCCTGGGACCACAGGATCTGGACAGCCAGATCAACCAGTATGTCGAGACGGCGGAAGCCGATGATGGTGAAGCGAGGCGGATCGCCCGGGAGATCATCGAAGATGAGCCACCCACCAGCGAGCCTGCCCGCTCACAGGCTGTTGCTGAAGCGGCACTGCAACAAGCAAACCGGAGAACGGTAGCTGTGCTTTTCTGGTTCATCCTACTCGGCCCGCTCGGCGCCATCCTCTACCGACTGGCAACATGGATGCCTCAATCGGACCAGGCCGCACAGGATATCGATTTCAAACTCAACACCAGGCAACTGGTCATCATACTGGACTGGCTACCAGCCAGAATCACCGCCTTTTGCTATGCTATCGCCGGCAGTTTTGAGGATGCGTTGTACGGCTGGAGAAGCTACCAGGAGAGCCGGCAGAGTGAATTCAGCGACAGTAACGCTGGCACCCTGATCTGCACCGGAAGCGGCGCCATGCGTCTGACCACGTTACTGGATGAAGCCTACGCCGGAGCCCATCTCTATACCTACCTGCCGAAAGCCGCCATGGCTTTGATCTGGAGGAGCCTGATCGTTTTTCTGGTGATCCTCGCCTTTCTCACCTTTACCGGCCTGATCTGATTCTCTGTTTTACGCCGATGAGTGAGACAACAACCATTGATCTGTTACGTCACGGTGAACCCGTCGGGGGTAGACGTTATCGGGGACAGATCGATGACCCTCTGAGTGAAACCGGCTGGCAGGAGATGCGTGATGCGGTATCCGGGCAAAGGCCATGGCAGGCCATCATCAGCTCACCGCTCAAACGCTGCGCTGCATTTGCAGCTGAGCTCAGCGATCAAATGGATATTGCTCTCTCATATGATGACCGACTCAAGGAGGTTGGATTTGGTCACTGGGAGGGCTTTTCCGGGGATCAGCTGCGCGCCCAGGACCCGCACCAGATGAAGCGCTTTTATCACGACCCCATAGGGCATCGGCCGCAGAACGCCGAGCCGTTGGAAAATTTCAGTCAAAGGGTTTCCCAGGCCTACAACCAGGCGGTCAGGGAGAATTCGGGTCAACACATCCTGCTGATCACCCATGCCGGGGTGATTCGTTCCATCCTGGCTAATCTGCTGGATGCCCCGCTGGGTTCCATGTACCGCTTCTCTATTGGCACGGCCAGTCTCTCCCGAATTAAGATTGAAACCGAGCGCCCTCCCACCATTATGTTCATTGGCAAAACGAGCCTATATTAAGCTAAATCGAGACTATTTCACGCTATCTTGCCGCTATCTTCCAAGTACTCGCAAGATCCTGGGCATCCAGACAAGCACTGGGAGAATCTAGAGCGTAAAATTTTGTGAACAAAGTCTCACCTTTTTTAAGCTTTCTTTAATACAAATAAGTTACAAGTCTCAGTAACAACGAATTTTATACCCTAGTCTTAACAACACACTACAAATCAACCGGCAATGTACCGGTTCAAGACAAAAGAGGAGGCAACCTATGTCTTGGTTATTACTCGCTGCACTGACAGCCATTGTCGTTACCGTTCTTTCTACAAAGAGTGTTGAGCTGCCCGACCGATAATCGTACGGCTAATACCAACCACTCTGAAACATTCATCGAGTCGCTTATCTCGAAGGGTGTTGGCGTATGTACTCATACATCATGATTGAGGCGGCGACAGCCACATTCAGACTCTCAACCTGACCGAATTGCGGAATCGCCAGACAGCGAATATCTGGATAGTCAGCCATTTCAAAACTGTGCCCCCACTCCTCATGCCCCAGCACGAAGGCGGTCTTGCTATCCAGTACGGACTCAGTCGACAGATGCTCACAATCACCGCTTAATGCAACAATCTTGTAATCCCGCTTCACCAGCTCCTGATAGCTCTGCTCGAAACTGTCGTAGAACTTTGCCGGGACCTTTTTGAAGGCCCCTTTACCCGGAGAGGGATCGAATGGGCCGATATCGATCAAATGGACCTCGGCAGCGCCAAAAGCTTCAGCACTGCGAAATATCTTGGCTACATTGAATCCCGCCTTCATATGATCCAGAACCAGAATAAAGTCATTGACGCCCGGCTTGGCCAGCACGTTGCGTTGACGCTGCTTGGTATAGCGCAGCAGTGCCTGATCCCTGGCTTCACGTTTTTCCCGTTTACTCTTTCTTTGACGTAACATGTTATTTATCAATGCAAAATAGACTTCCACCCAATCATACTAGGAGCTGTTGACTGCTGCAGAGCTCAAATGAGTCAATTTCCACTTTACTGCCGACAAATAACCTTACCAAAAGTATCAATCTAAAGTAGCCATCCAGCGTAAGATATCAGATTGATCTGCCCCGCTCGGAGTAACCATGCAAAAGAGTAGCGTAACCCGTGTTTCCGTCTGGAGCCGCTGGCTCAGGATTTCCCACTGGCTGATGGGGGTCTCCACACTGGTCCTGATCGGCAGTGGTTATCTCCTATCCATCCAGACCACTCTGAGCACCATCAACCAGGATATACACTATCTGTTCGGTGCGCTCCTGCTCCCCGGCTTTCTGATCAGACTCTATCTGTTGCTGTTTGGCAAAGGAACAGACCATATCAGCGATTGCGAGCCGGATGCCCACCGCTTGTCACAGGCCTGGCAGGTTGCCAAATTCTACCTGACCCTGGGGAAAGCACCTCTGCCCAACTGGTTCAGCCACAATCCATTCTGGGGACCCATCTATCTCGGATTGTTCTTTATTCTGTTACTCAGCCTGATCAGTGGTTACGCACTGCTCAATGAACAGCAATTTCTCTTCGGTATCGTCATGGCGGACCTGCACCACCTGACTTATGTGATCATTGCCTGGTTCAGCCTGCTGCATATCCTTGCGGTTTTCGCACACGATCTCGGAGGCAGTGGATCCGATATATCCGGCATGATTAATGGCCATCGGATCTTTCAACATTCAGAGAAACCTTCAGAGCCCGGCACAAGCAGTGTTGATCTGAACGACCTCATGAAGACCATAAAAAAATAGCCCTCTTGGAACAACCGCAGCGAACCACCTGATTTGTTAATAAAAAACGTCAGGCACAAAAAAACCCACGCTTTTCAGCGTGGGTCTTTCAACTCTGCTGCCAGCAGCTCAGTCGTTACTCTTCAGTAGCGACCTCTTCCTCAGCAACAGGCTCTTCGATCGGACGATCAACCAGCTCCACAAAAGCCATTGGCGCCTTGTCACCTGGACGATAGCCACACTTCAGAATGCGGACATAGCCACCAGGGCGGGACTGGTATCTTGGGCCAAGTTCAGCGAATAACTTGCCTACCGCTGACTTATCACGCAGGCGTGAGAAGGCGAGACGACGTTTGGCAACATTGTCTGTCTTGGACATGGTGATGAGTGGCTCAGCTACGCGACGAAGCTCTTTTGCCTTAGGCACAGTCGTTTTGATCAACTCATGATTGATCAAAGAGACCGCCATGTTTCTGAACATGGCATTCCTGTGGCTGCTGTTACGATTTAGCTGCCGTCCTGATTTGCGATGACGCATGAGTCGACTTTCCCAAATTCAAAATTGTTTAACGGTTAATAGCGACCTACCTCAGTGGGCAAGCTGCTCCTCGATGTTCTCTGGCGGCCAGTGCTCCAGGCGCATACCCAGTGACAGACCTCGACGTGCGAGCACATCCTTAATCTCAGTCAGTGACTTCTTACCCAAGTTAGGTGTCTTGAGCAGTTCCACTTCAGTTCTCTGAATCAGATCACCGATAAGAAAAATATTCTCTGCCTTCAAGCAGTTTGCAGAACGAACGGTCAATTCCAGATCGTCTACTGGACGCAGCAGGATCGGATCGATCGCCGGCTCTTCCGGTTCTGCGACAGACTCTGCAGCCTCAGCTTCAAGGTCGACAAACACCGAGAGCTGATCACGCAAGATGCTTGCAGAACGCCTGATCGCCTCTTCAGGATCGATTGTACCGTTGGTCTCCAGCTCGATAACCAGACGATCCAGGCCGGTGTTCTGCTCAACACGGGCCGCTTCGACACTGTAGGCCACTTCACGTATCGGACTGAATGATGCATCAACCTGCAACATACCGATCGGACGCTCATCACCTGCGGACCCCTGACGGGCGGCAGCAGGATGATAGCCACGGCCACGATGAATATTCAGGGTCATGTTGATCTCACCTGACTTGGTCAGAGTGGCAATCACATGATCCGGGTTGGCCACCTCTACATCGTGATCGAGCGCGATGTCACTGGCGAAGACCTGACCGGGTCCCTTTTTCTGCAGCTTCAGTGTAGCTTCGTCACGGGTATGCATGATCAGGGCAACCTGCTTCAGATTGAGCAGTATATCCAGTACATCTTCCTGCACACCTTCAATGGTGGTGTACTCGTGCAATACATCAGCGATTTCGACTTCTGTAATCGCACTACCTGGCATCGATGAAAGCAGGATGCGGCGCAAGGCGTTACCGAGCGTATGACCAAACCCTCTCTCAAGTGGCTCAAGAGTCACTTTTGCGCGAGTGGCAGTGATCGGCTGTACGTTGACAATACGCGGCTTTAGAAATTCCGTAACGCTTTCGGTCATATATTTTCCCTCGTCAAGGCTTACTTGGAGTAGAGCTCAACGACCAGTTGTTCGTTAATTTCAGCAGAAAGATCAGAGCGATCCGGGATACGCTTCAGCTTACCCTTCATCGCTTTTGGATCAACTTCAACCCAATCCACGAAGCCATACTGACCCTGCAGTTCCAGCGCCCCCTGAATACGTACCTGTTTCTTAGCCTTCTCACGTATTGAGATTTCGTCTTCTGCAGTCACCTTGAAGGAAGGCACATTGACGATCTTTCCGTTGACTTCAATCGCCTTATGGCTGACCAGCTGACGGGCTTCTGCGCGAGTTGAGCCAAAACCCATGCGGTAGACGATGTTGTCCAGACGGGTTTCAAGCAGTTGCAGCAGATTCTCGCCGGTTGCACCTTTATTCTGCGCAGCAGCTTTGTAGTAGTTACGGAACTGCTTTTCCATCACGCCGTAGATACGACGTACTTTCTGCTTTTCACGCAGCTGCAATCCATAATCCGAAACACGACGGCGACGATCGCCAGCCTGTCCGGGCACTTTCTCCATGTTGCACTTGGAGTCAAGCGAACGCACGCGACTCTTGAGAAAGAGGTCTGTGCCTTCGCGACGGCTCAGCTTACACTTAGGTCCGATGTACCTTGCCATGATTCAATAACTCCAGTGTTTATACGCGGCGCTTTTTAGGAGGACGGCAACCGTTATGAGGAATCGGTGTTACGTCGGAGATGCTGGTAATTTTGAAACCGGCATTGTTCAGTGATCTAACGGCAGACTCACGGCCTGGTCCGGGACCTTTGACGTTGACATCCAGATTCTTGACGCCGTACTCCTTAACCATCTGTCCAACGCGATCAGCAGCCACCTGAGCTGCGAAAGGGGTGCTTTTTCTTGAACCACGAAAACCTGAACCACCGGCTGTTGCCCATGCAAGAGCATTACCCTGACGGTCGGTTATGGTGATGATGGTATTGTTGAAAGAGGCGTGAATATGCGCAACACCATCGGTGACGCTCTTTCTTACCTTCTTCTTGGCACGGCTGCTGGGTTTTGCCATCTTCTGTACCTACAGATTCGATTTAAAGTTGATTAACGTTTGATTGGACGACGTGGACCTTTACGGGTACGCGCATTGGTGCGCGTACGCTGTCCACGTAGTGGCAGACCACGGCGATGACGAATGCCGCGATTACAACCCAGGTCCATCAGACGTTTGATGTTCATGGAGATCTCACGTCGCAGGTCGCCTTCCGTTGTGTAACGGGCCACGATGCCGCGAATGGACTCAATCTGGTCTTCACTCAGCTCCTGGATCTTGATATTGGGCTCAATACCAGCCTCTTTACAGATATTGCCAGCCGTAGAGCGGCCGATACCATAGATAGAGGTCAATGCAATAACTGCATGTTTTCGATCCGGAATGTTGACTCCTGCAATTCGAGCCATCTTTCTAATCTCCTAAAGTAACCCCTGGAATTGTTCCGAAGGGAAACGTTCAATAATACCTTAGGCGACAGCCTCTAGCAAGCCGTCACCCCATTATTTGATTGCCAGGTTAACCCTGACGCTGCTTGTGGCGACCCTCTTTACAGATCACCCGTACTACGCCATTACGGCGAACAATCTTGCAATTGCGGCAGATTTTTTTCACAGATGCACGCACTTTCATTTTTCAGACTCCAATTCAGATTCGGTCAGATCAGCGTAGCAATCCGCCACCACTGCCTTTCAGGTTGGCTTTTTTCATCAAGCCGTCGTATTGGTGTGACATCAGGTGCGCTTGTACCTGGGCCATAAAGTCCATCACTACCACAACGATAATCAGCAGTGATGTGCCACCGAAGTAGAAAGGCACATTCCAACCAACTATCAGGAATTCGGGAAGCAGACATACCAGGGTGATATAGACCGCACCCGCCATGGTGAGCCTGGACATTACGCCGTCGATATATTTGGCGGTCTGTTCACCAGGCCGGATCCCTGGAATAAATGCTCCGGATCTTTTCAAATTATCTGCGGTGTCCCGTGAGTTGAAGACCAACGCAGTATAGAAAAAACAGAAAAATATGATCGCTGCCGCATAGGCCATGACATAGACAGGTTCACCAGGCGATAACTTGGCGAAGATATCCTGTATCCAGCGGGTACCCTCAGTATTACCAAACCACTGCCCCAGAGTTGCCGGGAAGAGAATGATACTGGAGGCGAAAATCGGTGGGATTACACCGGCCATGTTCAGTTTCAGCGGTAGATGAGTACTCTGCGCCGCCAGCATCCGACGGCCCTGCTGGCGCTTGGCATAGTTAATGGTTATGCGACGCTGCCCACGTTCGACAAAGACAACGAAGGCGGTAACCGCAATCGCCAGTACAAACAGGAACAGAATGGTCAGTGCATTCAGTTCACCGGTACGGGCCAGTTCCAGAGTACCACCGATAGCGGAAGGCAATCCGGCGACGATACCGGCAAAGATGATCATCGAGATACCGTTACCGATGCCGCGTTCAGTGATCTGCTCACCCAGCCACATCAGAAACATGGTGCCAGTAACCAGGGATACTGCTGCGGTAACAACGAAACCCATTCCCTGATGAACTACAATGGTTTCACCACCGACCGTCTGACTCTGCAAGGCAATGGAGATACCGACAGCCTGAAAGGTCGCCAGTACCACGGTACCGTAACGGGTGTACTGAGTGATTTTTCTTCGACCGGACTCACCCTCTTTCTTCAGCTGTTCAAGGGTTGGTATGACAGCCGACATCAACTGCATGATAATCGACGCAGAGATGTAGGGCATGATACCGAGCGCAAAGATACTGGCGCGTTCCAGTGCACCACCGGAAAACATGTTGAACATATCCAGGATCGAACCCTGGGCCTGCTCAAACAGGGCAGCCAATGCCACTGGATTCACACCCGGTACAGGAATAAATGTACCGATCCGGAAAACCAGCAGAGCACCGGCGACAAACAGCAGTCGCTGACGTAGTTCAGTCAGCTGACCCATGCTGCCCAGAGCACCCATCATTGCACCTTGGTTGGCCATAATTTATTCGACCTTACCGCCAGCAGCTTCGACAGCGGCTTTTGCACCCTTGGTCAGGGCGATACCTTTAACAGTAACTGCACGATCGATCTCCCCGGAAAGGAAGATCTTTGCCCGCTTCATATCACGAGTGATCAGGTTCGCCTTCTTCAGTGCATCCAGATCGACAACGTCGCCATCGACTTTTGCCAGCTCACCCAGACGAACCTGAGCAGATACCATGGATACCCGTGAGGTGAAACCGATCTTCGGCAGACGGCGTTGCAGCGGCATCTGGCCACCTTCGAAACCGACTTTGTGAAAACCGCCGGAACGGGACTTCTGACCTTTATGGCCGCGTCCACAGGTTTTGCCTGATCCACTGCCGATACCGCGACCGACACGTTTACGCGTGGTTTTGCTTCCCGCAGCAGGCTGGAGAGTATTCAATTTCATCTTAAGACTCCACTACCTTAACCATGTAACTGACCTTGTTCACCATACCGCGGGTGCAAGGGGTGTCTTCCACATCCACTTCGTGATGCATACGACGCAGACCCAGACCTCTTACACATGCTTGATGGCTAGCAAGGCGACCGCTTGTGCTACGCACCAGCTTGACCCGCATCATCTTCTTATCAGCCATGACTTACCCCAGGATATCTTCGACGCTTTTGCCCCGTTTCAGGGCAACCGATTCAGCGTCGGCCATTTCATTCAGACCATTGATGGTGGCACGCACCACATTCATCGGATTGTTGGTGCCGATACACTTGGCCAGTACGTTCTGTACGCCGAGCACTTCGAATACGGCACGCATCGCGCCACCGGCAATGATACCGGTACCTTCGGATGCAGGCTGCATGAAGACCTTGGCGGCACCATGACGACCAACCAGCGGATACTGCAGGGTAGCCCCATCAAGCTTCACAGAGACCATGTTCTTGCGAGCTGTCTCCATTGCTTTCTGGATGGCTACCGGCACTTCGCGTGCTTTGCCGGTACCGAAACCGACGCGGCCTTTGCCGTCACCGACCACGGTCAGCGCTGAGAAACCGAACTGACGACCACCTTTGACCACCTTGGCCACACGGTTAACATTGACGAGTTTCTCAAGTAACTCATCACCCTCAGGTTTTGCATTAAAATTTGCCATAATCCTAAACCTTTAAAATTGAAGACCGGCTTCGCGAGCCGCTTCAGCGAGGGCCTTAACCCGACCGTGATAACGGAAACCCGAACGATCAAAGGCCACATTTTCGATACCGGCGGTTTTTGCCCGCTCGGCGACCAGTTTACCAACAACGGAGGCAGCCTTGACGTTACCGCTGGCCTCGCCGCTGATCTCACCTTTTACATCCTTGTCCAGAGTTGAGGCACTGGCCAACACACTGGAACCGTCAGGACTGATGACCTGAGCGTAAATATGGCGAGGTGTACGGTGAATCGAGAGACGATGAACGCCCAGCTCCCGAATCTTAGCTCTGGTACGGCGCCCGCGGCGCATACGTGATTGTTTCTTGTCCATCGTTCTACCTATTTCTTCTTGGCTTCTTTACGCGCCACATGTTCGTCGGCGTATCTGACACCCTTACCCTTGTAGGGTTCAGGTGGACGGAACGCGCGAATCTCTGCGGCAACCTGACCAACACGTTGCTTGTCGCTGCCACTGACCACGATCTCTGTCGGGGATGGGGTAGCGATGGTGATTCCCTCAGGAACCGGATAGTCGATCGGATGGGAGAAACCAAGGTTCAAATTCAGTGATTTACCACCACCTTGGGCACGATATCCAACACCAACCAGCTGTAACTTCTTCTCAAATCCCTGACTGACACCGTGAACCATGTTGTTGACCAATGCACGGAAGGTACCGGCCATGGCCCAGGCTGACTTGCTCTCGCTCTTGGGAGCAATTTTCAGCTGGCTGTCCTCTTCATTGACAGCCACGTCGGGGTGCAGATTGAGCGCCATTTCACCCTTTGGACCTTTGATGGAGATCGACTGACCGGCCATCTTTACACTGGTGCCAGAAGGCAATGCGATAGGGCTTTTTGCTACTCGAGACATTGCTCATCCCTCCTTAGGCGACGTAGGCGATGACTTCACCGCCCTGGCCGAGTTCACGCGCCGCACGGTCTGTCATCACACCCTTGGATGTGGAGATGATCGCAACGCCGAGGCCGGCACGTACCTTTGGCAGTTCATCTCTGCCTTTATAGACACGCAGTCCTGGGCGGCTTACACGCTTGATGAGATCGATAACGGGACGACCCTGAAAATAGCGAAGCTCCAGAACCAGGGTAGGTTTGGCGCCATTCTCATTTACGGAAACTTCTTGGATGTAGCCTTCATTTTTCAGAAGGTTGGCAATGGCTACCTTCTGTTTGGAAGAAGGCAGTTCGACAGACATTTTCTTCGCTGCCTGACCATTGCGGATGCGTGTGAGCATATCCGCTATGGGATCTGACATACTCATAATGAGCTCCTAAGGTCAGTCCGCCTTTTTGGCGCGATACCTATTGATTGAACAACCGAATGCAATGGGCACTCGGGTAAGGGCGCAGGATTATACTGTTACCAGCTTGCTTTAACAAGTCCTGGCACATCACCTCTCATTGCTGCTTCACGCAGTTTATTTCTGCACAAGCCAAATTTGCGGTAGACGCCGTGAGGACGACCGGTCACCTGACAGCGATTCTGCCGGCGTGACGGGCTCGCATCCCGGGGCAATTTCTGCAATTTTGCTACTGCCTGCTCGATCTCTTCAAAGCTGCTGTTCGGATTTTTGATCACAGCTTTCAGGGTAGCCCGTTTCGCTGCAAATCTGGAGACAGTCCGTGCACGCTTGGTTTCCCGAGCGATCATGCTTTTCTTTGCCATATTAAACTCAGTTCTTAAAAGGAAACTTGAAGGCTTCCAAGAGCGCACGACCCTCGTCATCGGTACGCGCTGTGGTGGTGATGGTGATATCCAAACCACGCAGTGCGTCGATTTTGTCGTAATCGATCTCAGGAAACATAATCTGTTCTTTAACACCCATAGAGTAGTTGCCGCGGCCATCGAAAGATTTGTTGCTCAAACCGCGGAAATCACGAATACGGGGTATCGAGATATTAATCAGACGATCAAGAAACTCATACATACGCTCTCTGCGCAGAGTCACTTTACAACCGATCGGCCATCCCTCACGGACTTTAAAACCAGCGATCGATTTTCTCGCATGGGTAATGACTGCCTTTTGACCGGCAATCTTCTCCATGTCGCCAACCGCATGCTCCAGCACCTTCTTATCGCCGATTGCCTCACCAACACCCATGTTGAGGGTAATCTTGGTGATTTTCGGCACCTCCATGATGCTGTCGAATTGAAACTTATCCATCAGATCCTTGATAACAGTTTCACTGTAATATTGCTGTAACCTAGCCATCTCTCATCATGCCTCAAATATCGACGACTTCTTGGTTGGATTTGAACACCCGAACCTTTTTGCCGTCTTCGAGAATTTTGAAACCAACACGGTCAGCCTTATCGGTTGCCGGATTATATAAAGCCACATTGGAGATGTGCAGAGGCATCTCCTTGTCCAGGATACCGCCAGGTTCACCCCGGTTCGGATTTGGTTTGGTGTGCTTTTTAGCCATGTTGACGTTTTCGACCACCAGACGGTCGTCATCCATCATCTTGACAACAGTACCACGCTTACCCTTGTCTTTGCCGCTTATGACGATCACCTCGTCACCTTTTTTGATTTTGCTTGCCATTAGTGCTGCCTCACAAAACTTCAGGTGCAAGCGAGATTATTTTCATAAACCGCTCGCTCCTTAATTCACGGGTAACAGGGCCGAAGATACGTGTACCAATCGGCTGCAGGGCGCTGTTCAGCAGAACCGCAGCATTGGAATCAAAACGAATCACCGAACCATCAGGCCGACGAACACCTTTCTTAGTACGTACAACAACGGCGTTGTAGACGTCGCCCTTCTTTACTTTACCCCTGGGGATCGCATCTTTGACACTGACTTTCACAATGTCGCCAACACCGGCATAGCGACGGTGCGAACCACCGAGCACCTTTATGCACTGAACCCGCTTTGCACCGCTGTTATCAGCAACGCTTAGGTTAGACTGCATCTGAATCATGGTATTGCCCTAATTCCAAATAGTTACGATTGGTACAAACTGATCGATCAGCTTGCACGCTCCAGTACCTTCACCAGACGCCAGGTCTTGCTCTTCGACAGAGGACGGCACTGCTCTACCATTACGGTATCACCGGAGTGACACTCGTTCGCTTCGTCATGTGCGTGCACTTTGGTGGAACGCTTCATGAACTTCCCGTATACGGGATGCTTTACGCGTCGCTCGACGGTAACGGTGATAGTTTTATCCATCGCATTACTGACCACCTGGCCAATCAGCGTACGGTTTGATGCCTGTTGCTCACTCATGATGCGTCACCTGACTTCTGTTCATTCATCACAGTCTTGATCCGCGCGATGTCTTTACGTACTTCATTCATACGGGAGGGACGTGCAAGCTGCCCGGTACCCCGTTGCATGCGCAGGTTAAACTGCTCTTTCAAGAGTTCATCCAGAGTAGTGGTCAACTCTTGCTGTGACTTTTCTCTAATCTCAGATGCTTTCATTACATTACCGTCCGTTTCACGAAAGTAGTCGCGACAGGCAGCTTGGCAGATGCCAGTGCGAACGCTTCACGCGCCAGCTCTTCGGATATGCCCTCGATTTCGTAGAGCATACGTCCAGGCTGAATCTGAGCAACCCAGTATTCCACGTTACCCTTACCTTTACCCTGACGCACTTCGAGAGGCTTCTTGGTAATCGGCTTATCGGGGAACACGCGGATCCAGATCTTACCGCCACGTTTTACATGACGGGTGATCGCACGACGTGCTGCTTCGATCTGGCGTGCAGTAATGCGTCCCCGACCAGTCGACTTCAGACCATACTCACCAAAGGAGACCGAGCTGCCGGCAAACGCCAGGCCACGATTGCGTCCTTTGTGCTGTTTGCGAAATTTTGTCCGTTTTGGCTGTAGCATGACTTAAGACCTCTTGCTCGGTGCGGCAGCGGGCTTGGTCTCAACCTCAACTTCCTCGCGATCACCGAAAACTTCACCTTTGAAGACCCATACCTTGACACCAATGATGCCGTATGTGGTATTGGCTTCAGCAAAACCATAATCAATGTCAGCACGCAGGGTATGCAGCGGTACACGACCTTCGCGATACCATTCTGAACGTGCGATTTCAGCACCATTCAAACGACCACTGATATGGACCTTGATACCCTCAGCGCCCAGGCGCATGGCATTCTGAACAGCACGCTTCATGGCCCGGCGGAACATGACGCGACGCTCAAGCTGCTGAGCGATACTCTCACCAACCAGCTGCGCATCGAGTTCAGGCTTACGAATTTCCTCGATACTCATGTGTACCGGAATACCCATCATTGCAGAGACTTCGGATCTCAATGCATCGATATCCTCGCCTTTCTTACCGATCACCAGGCCTGGACGGGCTGTGTGAACAGTGATGTGGGCGTTGTTAGCCGGACGATCGATCTGAATACGGCTGACAGAGGCTTGCGACAGTCTCTTTTTCAGGTACTCACGCACTACAAGATCATTGTTTAGCAGTGTTGCGTACTCTTTCGAATCTGCGTACCACTTGGACGTCCAGTCTTTGACAATGCCAAGACGTATCCCGGTTGGATGTACTTTCTGACCCATTTCGGCCTCTCTTGCCTATTACTTTTCTGCGACAGTCACATTGATGTGACTGGTCCGCTTGAGAATTCTGGATGCCCGACCTTTGGCGCGAGCTCGAATGCGCTTCATGGTTGGTCCTTCATCAACGCTGACTGCGGCAACTTTCAGCTCATCGATATCCGCACCGTCATTGTGCTCGGCATTGGCGATAGCCGACTCGAGAACCTTCTTTACCAGCACTGCGCCTTTCTTCTTGCTAAAAGACAGAATATCCAGCGCCTGCTCCACTGGCAGTCCGCGAATCTGATCAGCAACCAAGCGACCTTTCTGAGCCGATAGACGAGCGTGGCGTAACTTTGCTGTTGTCTGCATCGTTATTACCTCTACTTCGACTTCTTATCAGCGGCATGGCCGCGATAGGTACGGGTCAACGCAAACTCACCCAGTTTGTGTCCGACCATGTTTTCCGAGACCAGAACAGGCACATGAACCTTACCGTTGTGCACAGCGATGGTTAAGCCCACCATCTCCGGAAACACGACAGATCTGCGTGACCAGGTCTTGATAGGACGCTTGTTGTTCTGGGCTACTGCTTCGTCCACCTTCTTTACCAGATGGTGGTCGATGAATGGGCCTTTTCTGACTGAACGTGGCACGACTCTAACCCCTAATTATCTATTTACGGTTTCTGCGACGAACAATCATCTTGTTCGTGCGCTTGTTGGTGCGGGTCTTATAGCCCTTGGTAGGCGTACCCCATGGTGATACAGGATGACGTCCACCAGATGTACGTCCCTCACCACCACCGTGAGGATGATCTACCGGGTTCATGGCGACACCACGGACGGTCGGGCGAACACCCTTCCAGCGTTTGGCGCCAGCTTTACCCAGCGAGCGCAGGCTGTGTTCTGAATTGGAGACTTCACCAATTACAGCGCGACAGTCTGCAGGCACTTTACGCATCTCGCCTGAACGCAGACGCAGGGTGGCATATTCACCCTCACGGGCTACCAGCTGTACAGCAGCACCTGCGGAGCGGGCCATCTGAGCACCCTTGCCCGGCTTCATTTCAATACAGTGAACCACTGAACCCAATGGCATGTTGCGCAGTGGCATACAGTTACCGGTCTTGATCGCCGCAGCGCTACCCGATTCAACCGTGTCGCCAACGTGCAGATTGTTCGGTGCGATAATGTAGCTGCGCTCACCATCCGCATAGCGGATCAAGGCAATTCTTGCAGTACGGTTAGGATCGTATTCCAGGCGCTCGACGACCGCCGGGATATTCTCCTTGTTGCGCTTGAAGTCGATAATACGATAGCGCTGCTTGTGACCACCGCCACGATGACGAGTGGTTATACGACCGTTGTTGTTACGACCACCACTTTTGCTCTTCTTTGCCAGCAGCGGGCCATAAGGTGCACCTTTGTGCAGCTCCGCATCGACTACCTTGACCACAAATCGGCGGCCTGCAGAGGTCGGTTTAGTTTTAACGACTGCCATTATCCCAATCCTGTATTACTTGCTCACGCACCGGCAGCGAAATCGATTTCGCTTCCAGCCTTGAGACGTACATATGCTTTTTTCCAGTCGGAACGTTTGCCATTGATGGCGCCAAAACGCTTTTGCTTGCCTTTGACGTTAACCACCTGGACACGCTCGACCTCAACCTCGAACAGCTTCTCGACCGCTTTCGCAATCTCACGCTTGGTCGCATCCTTGGTGACGCGAAAGGTGTATTGATCGTTTTGGTCTGCAACGATACTGCTCTTTTCCGAGACCAGAGGACTCAGAAGTACCTTCATGAGACGTTCGTTGTTCATGCCAGACGCTCCTCAAGTTTCTTGACCGCACTTTCGGTGACCAGAACATGCTCGTAAGCAACCAGGCTCACCGGATCGATCTCCTCTACATCACGCACATCCACACCATACAGGTTGCGGGAGGCGAGATAGAGGTTTTCATCAGGGTTTTCTGATACCACCAGGACATCTTTCAGTTCCATGTCCTTCAATTTGCCAACCAACTCTTTGGTCTTAGGTTGAGAGATGCTGATCTCATCGACCACCACCAGTCTCTCCTGCCGGTTGAGTTCCGACAGAATTGAGCGGATCGCACCACGGTACATCTTGCGGTTGATCTTCTGCTCGTAGTTACGTGGGGTAGCAGCAAAATTAACACCACCACTACGCCAGATCGGACTGCGGCTGGTACCGGCACGTGCGCGGCCAGTGCCCTTCTGACGGAAAGGCTTGGCGCCACCGCCCTGGACTGCAGCGCGATTCTTTTGCGCTTTGGTACCGGAACGTGCAGCAGACATATAGGCAGTTACCACCTGATGTATCAGCGACTGCTTGTACTCTGCGCCAAACACGTCGTCAGAGACTTGTATTGTCTGAGCGCCGGCGGCTGTCTTTACGTTGAGATCCATTACTGTCACCCTTTATTCTTCATCTTCACAGCAGGTGTAACGATCACGTCTCCACCTCTGGAACCAGGCACTGAACCTTTCACCAGGATCAGGTTGCGCTCTGCATCGACGCGCACAACCTCAAGGTTCTGTTGGCAGCGTTGAGCGGCACCCATGTGACCGGCCATTTTCTTACCTTTGAATACACGACCTGGTGTCTGACACTGTCCGATCGAACCCGGGGCACGATGAGACAGGGAGTTACCATGTGTTGCATCCTGGGTACGAAAGTTATGACGCTTTACGCCACCCTGAAAGCCCTTACCCTGTGACTGACCGCGAACATCCACGATCTGTCCGGCTTCGAACAGGTCAGCCTTGATCTCGCTACCCACTTCGATGCCTTCGACATCGGCGGTCTCTGCGCGAAACTCCACCATCGTCCGGCCAGCCTCTACACCTGCTTTCGCATAGTGTCCGGCAGCCGGTTTACTGACCCGTGACGCCTTGCGGGCACCGGTAGTAACCTGAATCGCCAGATACCCATCGGTATCGTCGCTCTTCAGCTGAGTCACACGGTTGGGTTCAACCTCAATTACCGTTACAGGCACTGAATCACCCTGCTCGGTAAATACTCGGGTCATTCCTGCCTTGCGGCCGACTACTCCAATCGCCATCGTTCTTAACCTCAGTTCAGTTTGATCTGCACGTCTACGCCGGCAGCCAAATCGAGCTTCATCAGCGCATCCACAGTCTTGTCGGTCGGCTCAACGATGTCGAGCAGACGCTTGTGGGTACGGATTTCATACTGATCACGGGCGTCTTTGTTGACGTGCGGTGAAATCAGGATGGTGTAACGCTCATTCTTAGTCGGCAGTGGAATCGGGCCACGGATGTGTGCACCGGTCCGCTTAGCGGTTTCCACAATCTCACGGGCAGATTGATCAATCAGTCGATGATCAAATGCTTTGAGACGAATTCGTATTCTCTGGTTAGCCATTATCTCTTACTCGATAATCTTGGATACCACGCCGGCACCCACGGTCCGACCGCCTTCACGGATCGCAAAACGCAGACCCTCTTCCATCGCGATCGGCGCTATCAACTTCACAGTCATCTTCACGTTGTCTCCCGGCATGACCATCTCGACGCCTTCCGGCAGGTCACACGCACCGGTTACGTCGGTGGTACGGAAGTAGAACTGCGGACGGTAGTTACTGAAGAATGGCGTATGACGGCCACCCTCGTCCTTACTCAGTACATACACTTCACACTCAAAGTGGGTGTGCGGTGTAATCGTACCCGGATGGGCCAGTACCTGACCACGCTCCACCTCGTCTCGCTTGGTACCACGCAGCAGCACACCAACGTTGTCTCCCGCTTCGCCCTGATCCAGCAGCTTGCGGAACATCTCAACACCGGTACAGGTGGTCTTGGTGGTCTCTTTGATACCAACGATCTCGATCTCTTCCCCGACCTTGACCACACCACGCTCGACACGACCGGTTACCACGGTACCGCGACCTGAAATCGAGAATACGTCCTCGATCGGCATCAGGAAGGCGCCGTCTACCGCACGCTCAGGCTCCGGAATGTAGGTATCCAGCGCTTCGACCAGCTTGTCGATTGACTGACTGCCGATCTCAGAAGTGTCGCCTTCCAGCGCTTTCAGCGCAGAACCCACGATGATCGGGGTGTCGTCTCCAGGAAATTCGTAGCTGTCCAGCAGCTCACGCACTTCCATCTCAACCAGCTCCAGCAGCTCTTCGTCATCCACCATGTCCGCCTTGTTCAGGTAGACCACGATGTAAGGCACACCAACCTGACGTGACAGCAGGATGTGCTCACGGGTCTGAGGCATTGGGCCGTCAGCCGCCGATACCACCAGGATCGCGCCGTCCATCTGCGCCGCACCAGTGATCATGTTCTTTACATAGTCAGCATGGCCCGGGCAGTCCACGTGGGCATAGTGACGAGTGTCTGACTCGTACTCCACGTGAGAGGTCGCAATGGTGATACCACGCTCTTTCTCTTCCGGGGCGTTGTCGATCTGGTCAAAAGCGCGCTGCTCGCCACCGTACTTGGACGCCTGGACTGTTGTGATGGCCGCCGTCAGCGTGGTCTTGCCGTGGTCTACGTGACCAATCGTGCCCACATTGACATGCGGCTTTGTGCGTTCGAATTTTTCCTTGGACACAGTGCTACCCCTATACCCGTTACTGTTTCTTGATTACGGCGTCGGCAATGCTGGCCGGCACCTCTGCATACTTACCGAATTCCATGCTGTAGTTGGCACGACCCTGAGTGGCCGAGCGAAGGTCGGTTGCGTAACCGAACATCTCTGACAGTGGAACTTCAGCCTTGATCTGACGACCGGCAGGTGAATCATCCATACCCTGCACGATTCCGCGACGACTGTTGAGGTCACCCATGACATCACCCATATATTCCTCAGGTGTTGTAACCTCAACTTTCATGACCGGCTCCAGCAGTACCGGTTTGGCTCTCGCCGCACCCTCTTTAAAGCACATGGAACCTGCAATCTTAAAGGCCATTTCGCTTGAGTCGACGTCATGGTAGGAACCGTCGTAAAGCGTGACCTTGATATCCACCACCGGGTAACCGGCGATAACACCGTTACCCATGGCTTCCTGAATACCTTTGTCTACCGCCGGAATATATTCACGCGGCACGACACCACCGACGATCTCGTTGACAAACTCATACCCGGCACCAGCTTCCTGCGGCTCAATCTTCAGGTAGACATGACCAAACTGACCACGACCACCGGACTGACGTACAAACTTGCCTTCCTGCTCGATGGAGCTACGAATGGTTTCACGATAAGCCACCTGAGGGGCACCGACATTCGCCTCAACCTTGAATTCACGGCGCATACGATCGACGATAATATCGAGATGCAGCTCACCCATACCGGAGATGATGGTCTGACCGGACTCTTCGTCTGAGCTGACGCGGAATGAGGGATCTTCCTGGGCCAGCTTGGAGAGCGCAATACCCATCTTCTCCTGGTCACCTTTGGTTTTCGGCTCAACCGCAACCGAGATAACCGGCTCCGGGAACTCCATCCGTTCCAGAGTAATCGGCTTGTCGAGTGCACAGAGGGTATCACCGGTGGTGACGTCTTTCAGACCAACCGCTGCGGCGATATCACCGGCCAACACTTCCTTGATCTCTTCACGAGAGTTGGAGTGCATCTGCAGGATACGACCAACACGCTCTTTCTTACCCTTGACAGGATTGTAGACGTGGTCACCCGACTTCAGCACACCGGAATAGGCTCTGAAAAAGGTCAGGGTTCCAACAAAGGGGTCAGTGGCAATCTTGAAAGCCAGTGCTGAGAAAGGTGCATTGTCATCAGAAGGACGCTCTTCCTCAGTGCCATCGGCATCATCCAGAATACCGGTGATTGCCGGCACATCGACAGGTGAAGGCATCAGCTCGATGATCTTATCGAGAACCGCCTGCACGCCTTTGTTCTTGAAGGCAGAACCACAGGTCACCGGAATGATCTCCAGCTTCAGGGTGCGAATTCTCAGCCCCTCAAGGATCTCCTCTTCAGAGAGGTCACCCTCTTCGAGGTATTTTTCCATCAATTCGTCAGAGGCTTCGGCGGCCGCCTCGACCATGTGCTCGCGCCACTCATCACAGGTATCCTGAAGATCGGCAGGAATATCGACGTATTCAAACTCTACGCCCATATTCTCTTCACTCCAGACGACCGATTTCATCTTCACCAGATCGATCAGCCCCTTGAAGCCCTCTTCTGCACCTACCGGGACCTGAATCGGCACGGCATTGGCGCCCAAGCGCTCTTTCAGCTGCTCAACCACACGGAAGAAATCGGCACCCATACGGTCCATCTTGTTGACGAAGGCCATACGGGGAACATTGTATTTGTTGGCTTGACGCCAGACGGTCTCAGACTGAGGTTCAACACCGCCAACCGCGCAGAGTACGAATACTGCGCCATCGAGTACACGCAGGGAACGCTCCACCTCGATGGTGAAGTCCACGTGTCCGGGGGTGTCGATTATGTTGAAACGATGCTCAGGGAATTGCTGAGCCATGCCGCTCCAGAAACAGGTCGTGGCAGCCGAGGTAATGGTAATACCGCGCTCTTGCTCCTGCTCCATCCAGTCCATGGTGGCTGCACCATCGTGCACCTCACCAATCTTGTGGGAGACACCAGTATAGTAGAGCACACGCTCAGTTGTCGTCGTCTTACCAGCATCGATATGCGCCATGATACCGATATTGCGATAGCGCTCGATAGGAGTTTTCCGTGCCACGTTACAAACCTGTTTTTAAAGAGCTAAAAAGTTAAGGGTTAAACGACCGCTTACCAGCGATAGTGTGAGAATGCCTTGTTGGCTTCCGCCATACGGTGCGTATCATCCTTCTTCTTGACCGCCGCACCTTTGTTTTCCGATGCGTCGAGCAACTCACCAGCCAGACGATAAGCCATCGACTTCTCGCTGCGCTTACGGGACGCTTCAATCAACCAACGCATTGCCAGGGAGTTACGACGGTTAGGACGAACTTCCACAGGCACCTGGTAGGTGGCACCACCAACACGGCGGGACTTTACCTCGACCAGCGGACGGACATTTTCAAGCGCAGTCTCAAGCAGATCCAGCGGCTCACCACCACGCTTCTCGACCACGTTATCCAATGCACCGTATAAAATCTTTTCGGCGACTGACTTCTTACCGTCCTGCATCACCATATTGATGAATTTGGCCAGCAGTTCACTCCCGTACTTGGGATCCGGCAGGGCTTCACGCCGTGCTGCAACTCGTCTTCTTGGCATTGCTCTATCTCAAACCTGTTGAATATGTTAGATCCGCAGATCTTAGCCTTTTGGCCGCTTCGCGCCGTACTTGGAGCGACCCTGACGCCGCTTCTCAACACCGGAGGTATCGAGACTACCGCGCACTACGTGATAGCGAACACCTGGCAAGTCCTTGACACGACCACCACGAATCAACACCACAGAGTGCTCCTGCAGGTTGTGGCCCTCACCACCGATGTAGCTTGAGACCTCGTAGCCATTGGTCAGTCTGACACGGGCCACCTTACGCAGCGCCGAGTTCGGCTTCTTAGGCGTTGTGGTGTAGACGCGTGTACAAACACCGCGGCGTTGTGGACAGGCCTCCAGCGCCGGCACGTTACTCTTCTGGACTTTTCTCTTTCTGGGCTTACGCACCAGCTGATTGATTGTCGCCATCTATATCCGTCTCCAGAGACGTCATCTTTGCTATTTTGCATAAAAAAAACCGGAGAACATCTCCCCTTGCCGCCCTAACAAGCAGCATCCGGGCATCACACATTCTCAGGTTTGAATAACTTTACTCAACAACACCTTAAAAGGCGCTTTGAGTATCAGAAACGACAGGCCGGCGATGGCCGGCCTGTCCTAAGGAGCGCGCATTCTATGCCCACTCCACTCCCATGTCAAGGAGTATGTAATACTACTTACATAATGCCTAATCTGACTCCGGGGTATTGAGCGCCTCTTTGAACGCCTGTTCGACCTCTTCCACCACCAGCTCGTTCTTGGCTTCGGCTTCAGCAGTCTCTTCATGGCGTCTGCGACGACGCTCGTTATGGTAGGAGAGACCGGTACCGGACGGGATCAGACGTCCGACAATTACGTTCTCTTTCAGACCATTGAGACGATCTCCCAAACCTCTCACAGCCGCCTCGGTCAGTACCCTGGTGGTCTCCTGGAAAGAGGCCGCCGAGATGAACGACTCGGTCGCCAGCGAGGCTTTGGTAATACCCAGCAGCAGCGGATCGTAGAGTGCCGGGTGCTTGCTTTCAGCACGCAGCGCCTCGGCCTCTTCCAGCAGCATGGAACGCTCCACCTGCTCACCTTTGAGGAAGCGGCTGTCGCCGGAAGCGGAGACTTCAACCTTACGCAGCATCTGGCGAATGATCACCTCGATGTGCTTGTCGTTGATCTTTACACCCTGCAGACGGTAGACGTCCTGAATCTCTTTCACCAGATACTCCGCCAGATCGGTGACACCTTTCAGGCGCAGTATGTCATGGGGGTTGAGCTCACCATCGGAGATGACCTCCCCTTTGACCACCTGCTCACCCTCGAACACGTTGACGTGGCGCCACTTGGGAATCAGCTCTTCGTGCTGCTCACCATCCGGATCGGTGATGATCAGGCGCTGCTTACCCTTGGTGTCCTTTCCGAAGCTGACGGTACCGGTCGCCTCAGCCAGGATCGCCGGATCTTTCGGCTTACGGGCTTCGAACAGATCGGCAACCCGGGGCAGACCACCGGTGATATCACGGGTCTTGGATGACTCCTGCGGGATACGGGCGAGAATATCACCCACGCCGACATTCGCCCCATCCTGTACATTGACCACCGCGTTCGCCGGCAGATAGTAGTGGGCGGGGATGTCGGTGCCGGCAATGTTCAGGTCTTTCTCCTTGTCGTCCACCAGCTTCACCATCGGACGAATATCCTTACCCGCAGCCGGACGCTGCTTGGGATCGATAACCTCCAGAGAGCTCAGGCCGGTGACCTCATCAGTCTTCTTCTGTACGGTGACACCGTCAACAAAGTCGACGAAACGCAGCACACCTTCCACCTCGGTAACAACCGGATGGGTATGGGGATCCCAGTTGGCCACAATCTGACCACCATCGACCGCCGTACCGTCTTCCACCTGCAGGGTGGCGCCATAAGGCACCTTGTAACGCTCACGCTCACGACCAACCTCATCGACGATGGTCAGCTCACCGGAACGGGAGGTGGCCACCAGATGACCGCTGGAGTGTTTCACGGTTTTGATGTTGTGCAGGCGTACCGTACCGGCTGCCTTCACCTGGATGTTATTGACCGCAGCCGAACGGGATGCAGCACCACCGATATGGAAGGTACGCATGGTCAGCTGGGTACCGGGTTCACCGATCGACTGGGCGGCGATAACACCGACAGACTCACCCATGTTCACCTGGTGACCACGGGCCAGGTCACGGCCATAACACTTGCCGCAGACACCGACTTTGGCATTACAGGTAATCGCAGAGCGGACCACCACCTGGTCGACACCTGCGGTCTCCAGCTTTTCCATCCACTTTTCGTCCAGCAGTACACCAGCCTCGCAGACCACTTCATCACCGCCTGGCTTGTAGACCGCCTGAGCCGTGACACGTCCCAGTATCCGCTCTCTCAGAGGTTCGACCACGTCACCACCCTCGATGATCGGCTGCATCAGCAGCCCCTCTTCGGTACCGCAATCCTCTTCGAGCACCACCATATCCTGGGCCACATCAACCAGTCGACGGGTCAGGTAACCGGAGTTGGCGGTCTTCAGCGCAGTATCCGCCAGACCTTTACGAGCACCATGGGTTGAGATGAAGTACTGCAGTACGTCCAGACCTTCACGGAAGTTCGCCGTGATCGGGGTTTCGATGATGGAGCCGTCGGGTTTCGCCATCAGGCCACGCATACCGGCCAGCTGTCTGATCTGGGCCGCGGAACCACGGGCGCCGGAGTCGGCCATCATGTAGACCGAGTTGAAGGAGTCCTGCTCGACCTCGTTACCTTCCCGGTCGACCACCATCTCCTTACCCAGTTTGCTCATCATCGCCTTGGCTACCTGGTCATTGGTGTGGGACCAGATATCAACCACCTTGTTGTAGCGCTCACCGTTGGTTACCAGACCGGAGGTGTACTGACTCTCGATCTCTTTGACTTCCGACTCGGCGGAAGCGAGGATTTCGGTCTTCTCTTCCGGCACCACCATATCGTTGGAGCAGAAGGAGACCGCCGCCTTGGTGGCGTAGCGGAAGCCCATATACATCAGCTGGTCGGCAAAGATAACCGTATCTTTCAGACCGAGCTGGCGATAACAGGCATTGATCAGATTCGAGATCTGCTTCTTGCCCATTGCCTGATCGACCAGGTTGAAGGGCAGTCCGGCAGGCACGATGCTGTAGACCAGGGTACGACCGATGGTGGTGTCGATGACCCGAGTCTCCTCGGAGAGGTTGCCATCGTCGTCCAGTACGGTATCTTTCATCCGTACCTTGACCCGCGCCTGCAGATCGGCAAAACCCGCCTCATAGGCCCGTTTCGCCTCGGCCACATCGGCGAACACCATGCCTTCACCCTTGGCATTGATACGCTCACGGGTCATAAAGTAGAGACCCAGTACCACGTCCTGGGAAGGTACGATGATCGGATCACCATTCGCCGGTGAGAGAATGTTGTTGGTGGCCATCATCAGGCTGCGTGCTTCCAGCTGGGCTTCCAGCGAGAGGGGCACGTGAACCGCCATCTGATCACCGTCGAAGTCGGCGTTGAATGCGGTACAGACCAGCGGATGGAGCTGAATCGCCTTACCTTCGATCAGCACCGGCTCAAATGCCTGGATACCGAGTCTGTGCAGGGTTGGCGCACGGTTCAGCATCACCGGATGTTCGCGGATAACCTCTTCGAGGATATCCCAGACCTCACCTGATCCACGTTCGACCAGCTTTTTCGCGGCTTTGATGGTGGTCGCCAGACCGCGCAGTTGCAGTTTGCTGAAGATGAACGGCTTGAACAGCTCCAGCGCCATGCGCTTTGGCAGACCACACTGATGCAGCTTGAGGGTCGGACCCACCACGATCACCGAACGACCGGAGTAGTCGACACGCTTACCCAACAGATTCTGCCGGAAACGGCCCTGCTTACCCTTGATCATATCGGCCAGGGACTTCAGCGGACGGCGGTTGGTGCCGGTGATGGCACGACCACGGCGACCGTTGTCGAGCAGCGCATCCACAGACTCCTGCAGCATACGCTTTTCGTTGCGCACGATGATATCCGGCGCATTCAGGTCGAGCAGACGCTTCAGACGATTGTTACGGTTGATTACCCGACGATAGAGATCGTTCAGGTCGGAAGTGGCAAAACGGCCACCATCCAGAGGTACCAGTGGACGCAGCTCAGGGGGTAGAACCGGCAGAACGGTCATCACCATCCACTCGGGACGGTTACCCGACTCCTGCAGGGACTCCAGCAGCTTCAGTCGCTTGGTGAATTTCTTGATCTTGGTCTCGGAGTTGGTACCGTCGATCTCTTCACGCAGTCGCTTGATCTCTTCCGGAATATCGATGGTCTTCAGCAGTTCATAGACCGCTTCGGCGCCCATTCGCGCATCGAACTCATCACCATTCTCTTCGATGGCGTCCAGATACTGTTCGTCCGTCAGCAGCTGACCGCGCTCCAGCGGCGTCATACCCGGATCGACCACCACGAAGGATTCGAAGTAGAGTACACGCTCGATATCCCGAAGGGTCATGTCCATCAACAGGCCGATACGTGACGGCAGTGACTTGAGGAACCAGATGTGGGCTACCGGGCTGGCCAACTCGATGTGGCCCATACGCTCACGACGCACTTTCGCCAGAGTGACTTCAACACCACACTTCTCACACACCACACCACGGTGCTTCAGGCGCTTGTATTTGCCGCACAAACACTCGTAGTCACTCACCGGACCAAAGATCTTGGCACAGAACAGGCCATCCCGTTCCGGTTTGAAGGTACGGTAGTTGATGGTCTCCGGTTTCTTCACTTCGCCGTAGGACCAGGAACGGATCATGTCCGGTGATGCCAAACCGATGCGGATCGCATCGAAGTCTTCAGTCTGACCCTGCTGCTTAAGAATATTCAGTAGATCTTTCAAGATCGTCTCTCCTGCATTCAGTTACTGACCTGAGTCAGCACTTCAGTCCTGTTCCAGTTCAATGTTGATCGCCAGAGATCGGATCTCTTTGACCAGTACGTTGAACGACTCGGGCATGCCTGCTTCCATCTGATGATTGCCATCAACGATGTTCTTGTACATGCGGGTACGGCCATTGACATCATCCGACTTGACCGTGAGCATCTCCTGCAAGGTGTAGGCTGCGCCGTAGGCTTCCAGCGCCCAGACCTCCATCTCACCGAAGCGCTGGCCACCGAACTGCGCCTTACCACCCAGCGGCTGCTGGGTAACCAGACTGTAGGGACCGGTTGAACGGGCGTGCATCTTGTCATCTACCAGATGGTTGAGCTTCAGCATGTACATGTAGCCCACGGTGACATCACGTTCGAAGGAGTCACCGGTACGCCCGTCAAACAGTTTGCACTGGCCGCTCTCCGGCAGACCCGCCAGTTCCAGCATCGCTTTGACTTCGCTCTCATGAGCACCATCGAATACCGGCGTCGCCATCGGCACACCCTTCTTCAGATTCATGCACATGGCCACCACCTCTTCGTCGGTAAAGGAGTCGATATCCTCTTTTTTACCGCTGGTGTTGTAGACCTTGTCGAGGAATCCACGCAGTTCCGCCATTTTGCTCTTTGCCTCGAGCATCGCGCCGATACGGCGTCCTACGCCCTTGGCGGCAAAACCCAGATGGGTCTCCAGTACCTGTCCGACGTTCATACGCGAGGGTACGCCGAGCGGGTTGAGTACAATATCCACCGGCTCGCCATGCTCATCGAAAGGCATATCCTCAACCGGCACGATGGTGGAGATAACGCCCTTGTTACCATGACGACCCGCCATCTTGTCACCAGGCTGGATGCGACGTTTCACCGCCACATAGACCTTGACCATCTTCAGCACGCCAGGTGCCAGATCGTCTCCGGCGGTCAGTTTGCGCTTCTTCTCCTCGAACTTGTCGCGGAAGGTTTCACGCTGGGCTTTGATCTGCTCGGCTATCGCCTCCAGCTGTGCAGCAGACTCTTCATTGCGCAGACGGATCTCAAGCCACTTGTCCCGATCCAGTTCCGCAAGATAGGTTTTGGTGACTTTGGTGCCAGCCTTAATCTGGTTGGGACCGCCATCGACCACCTTGCCGATCAGCATCTTTTCCACACGCTGGAAGGTGTCGTCTTCCATGATGCGCAACTGATCGTCCAGATCCTTGCGCACCCGGTCCAGCTCAACCTTTTCGATCTGCAGGGCGCGGGCATCTTTCTCGACGCCGTCACGAGTAAAGACCTGTACGTCGATAACAGTACCGACCATACCTGAGGAGACCCGCAGGGAGGTGTCTTTCACATCAGACGCCTTCTCACCGAAGATCGCTCTGAGCAGCTTCTCTTCCGGGGTCAGCTGGGACTCGCCCTTGGGGGTAACCTTACCCACCAGGATGTCGCCTTCGCGTACCTCGGCACCGATGTAGATAATGCCCGACTCATCCAGTTTTGAGAGGGCGGCTTCACCCACATTCGGGATATCGCCGGTGATCTCTTCAGGACCCAGCTTGGTATCCCGGGCCATACAGGTCATCTCTTCGATGTGGATCGAGGTGAAACGATCCTCCTGCACGACACGTTCGGAGATGAGGATGGAATCCTCGAAGTTGTAACCGTTCCAGGGCATGAACGCGACCCGCAGGTTCTGTCCCAGGGCCAGCTCACCCAGATCGGTGGAGGGGCCGTCGGCCAGTACGTCACCACGAGCGATCACATCATCCACATTCACCAGCGGACGCTGGTTGATGCAGGTGTTCTGGTTGGAGCGGGTGTATTTGGTCAGATTGTAGATATCCACACCGGGCTCGCCAGCTTCGGTCTCATCATCGTTGACCCGCACCACGATACGCGCCGCGTCGACCGATTCGATCACGCCGCCACGCTTGGCCACCACGGTGACACCGGAGTCAACCGCTACGACACGCTCGATGCCGGTACCCACCAAAGGTTTTTCAGCACGCAGTACAGGCACAGCCTGACGCTGCATGTTGGAGCCCATCAATGCGCGGTTCGCATCATCGTGTTCCAGGAAGGGGATCAGGGAGGCCGCAACCGAGACGATCTGTTTCGGCGATACGTCGATGTACTGCACCTTGTCCGGTGAAGAGAGGGTGAACTCATTCTGGAAACGGGATGAGACCAGCTCATCCGCCAGGTAACCCTTCTCATCCAGTGAAGCGTTCGCCTGGGCAATGACATAGCGCCCCTCTTCAATGGCAGAGAGATAATCGATCTGATCGGTTACCTTGCCATCATCCACTTTTCGGTATGGGGTTTCGAGAAAGCCGAAACGGTTGGTTCTCGAATAGACCGCCAGGGAGTTGATCAAACCGATGTTCGGGCCTTCAGGGGTCTCGATCGGGCAGACACGACCGTAGTGGGTCGGATGGACGTCACGCACTTCGAAGCCGGCACGCTCACGGGCCAGACCACCCGGGCCGAGGGCCGATACACGGCGCTTGTGGGTAACCTCTGAAAGGGGGTTGTTCTGATCCATGAACTGGGACAGCTGACTGGAGCCGAAAAACTCCTTGATGGCAGCCGATACCGGTTTCGCGTTGATCATCTCCTGAGGCATCAGACCTTCGGATTCCGCCTGGGTCAGACGCTCTTTCACGGCACGTTCGACACGTACCAGACCAACCCGGAACTGGTTCTCCGCCATCTCACCGACACAGCGGATACGACGGTTACCCAGGTGATCGATATCATCCACCACACCATTACCGTTACGGATGTTGATCAGTTCATTGAGTACATCGACGATGTCCTCTTTGGAGAGTACGCCTTCACCGGTCTCATCATCACGACTCAGACGACGGTTGAATTTCATCCGTCCAACCGCAGAGAGATCATATCTTTCCGGGGTGAAGAACAGATTGTTGAACAGATTCTGTGCAGCCTCTTTGGTTGGCGGCTCGCCAGGACGCATCATTCTGTAGATTTCGACCTGGGCTTCAAGCTCGTTGGTGGTCGGATCGATACGCAGGGTTTCCGATACGAAGGGGCCGTGATCCAGATCATTGGTGAACAGGGTTTCCAGCTTCTTCACCCCATTCTCGATCAACTTCTCGAAAATCTCTTCGGTGATCTCGGAGTTGGCTTCAGCGACCAGCTCGCCGGTCCCTTTATCCACCACATTGTGCGCCAGGACCTTGCCATAGACAAACTCACGCGGCACATCGAGCTTGTTGACACCGGCCTTCTCCAGCTCGCGAATATGGCGGGCGGTGATGCGTCGACCGGTTTCGACAAGTACCTTGTCACCGGTTTTGATATCGAAGCTGACTGTCTCGCCACGCAATCTTTCCGGTACCAGATCGAGCTTCAAGGTACGCTTGGTCAGAGTGAAGCTGTCTGTCTCGAAGAACATCCCCAGGATCTCTTCGGTCTCATAACCCAGGGCGCGTAGCAGAATGGTGGCCGGCAGCTTGCGACGACGGTCGATACGTACGAACACGTTGTCCTTAGGGTCGAACTCGAAATCGAGCCAGGAACCACGGTAGGGAATCACCCGGGCAGAGAACAGCAACTTACCCGATGAGTGTGTCTTACCACGGTCGTGATCGAAGAACACGCCGGGCGAACGGTGCAGCTGGGAGACGATAACCCTTTCGGTACCATTTATCACGAAGGTACCGGTATCGGTCATCAGGGGCAGTTCCCCCATATAGACTTCCTGCTCACGGATATCCTTGACTACTTTGGAGCCCGCTGGAGCCTCTTTGTCATAGATAACCAGGCGAACCAGCACGCGCAGGGGAGCGGCGTAGGTGGTGCCACGCAGTTGACACTCCCTGACATCGAACACAGGCTCACCAAGCTTGTAGTTCACATATTCGAGAACCGCGTTGCCGGAATAACTCGTTATCGGCATTACCGACTTGAATGCGGCATGCAACCCGAGTTCCTGGCGATCGTCGGCTGCCACACCGTCCTGAAGAAAGCTCCGATAGGAGTCAATCTGTGTTGCAAGTAAAAACGGAACATCCAGAATACTGGGTCGTTTACCGAAGTCTTTACGGATTCGCTTCTTTTCGGTGAAAGAATAGGCCATGCTGCCATCCCTCAGTGTCTTACGCTTGGTGGTTGCGATGAGGACACCGGGCAAACCGCCCCGAAATCACCATCGCTTCAAACTGTCTCCTGACTTATTGGCTCAGGGAACCGGCTTTATAAAGATACAGATCCAGTTTAAGTCAGAAAGGTTCTTTTAAAGCACATTATGCAAGCGGGAAAAGGCCGGTGGCATTACGCCACCAGCCTCAACCGCGCTTGTCTACAGACGATCGAGACGAGAATCTTATTTGATCTCGGCTTTAGCGCCCGCCTCTTCAAGCTGCTTCTTGGCCTCTTCGGCCTCTTCCTTGCTGACGCCTTCCTTCAAGGTTGAAGGTGCGCCTTCTACAGCTTCTTTTGCCTCTTTGAGGCCCAGACCGGTCATGCCGCGAACTGCTTTGATGACAGCAATCTTGTTGCCGCCGATCTCTGCCAGTACCACGTCGAATTCGGTCTTCTCTTCAGCGGCGGCAGCGTCACCACCACCAGCAGCTGCAGGGGCAGCAGCCACAGCGGCAGCTGCGGATACGCCAAACTTCTCTTCCATTGCCTCGATCAAAGCGACAACGTCCATCACGGACATTTCGGCAATTGCGTCGAGAATCTCTTCTTTAGAAACGGCCATTGTTTAACTCCTGAAAAAATTTTGTACGATAACTTTGTGTTGAACCTGAATCCGTGGGTCCATCAGGGCACATCGCACAAGCTCTTGATCCGTCTAGCTATATAAAAATTCTCACCAGACCTAAGGGCATGGCTACGAATTTTTATTACGCCATCCGAATCAATATCTTGCACGCTGCACTCCTTCTGAACCCACGGATTCAGGTTTAATAAAACCAATCAGGCCGCCTCTTTGGCGTCCTTGATCGCTGCCACAGTCCGGACCAGCTTGCCAGGCACTTCGTTGACAGTGCGAGCCAGTTTCTCGATCGGTGCCTTCATGACCGCCATCAGCAAGCTGATAGCCTGATCATAAGTCGGCATCTTGGCCAGGGTATCGATATCGCTCGGGGCAAGCATTTTGCCGCCGATGGATACCATCTTGACCTCGAGAAGCTTATGCTCCTTGGCAAAGTCCTTAATGACACGTGCTGCGGAACCCGGGTCTTCCTGAGAGAAGGCCAGGATCAACGGACCCGTCAATCCTTCCTGCATACAGGCAAAATCCGTATCCTCTACGGCACGCTTGGCCAGGGTGTTTCTGACTACCCGCAGGTAGACGCCATTGTTACGCGCTTCACGACGCAACAGGGTCATCTGCTCGACAGTCAGACCACGATATTCAGCTGCAACAGCTGACAGTGCACTACTGGCCACATCATTGACTTCGGCAACGATGGCTTTCTTTTGCTCAATATTGAGTGCCAAAGTCGTCACCTCCTGATAATGGGGAAATATCACATTTCCCAACACACACTACACGACACCTTAGTGTCGCAACCTAACGCACGCCATCACCAGGTAAAATCCTGATTGGGGGCGCACCATCTGCGCAGGCAGGATTAAGCATGAAAAGCATGCGCCTGCGGTCTTTGACAGCACCGGATTTCCGGCACCCCAAAGTTCAAAAAGGGCATCATCACCAACCGGCGTGATGCCCAGTATTCATTTCGTTACAGGCTCAGAGTAGCCTGATCCAAAATCAGACCTGGTCCCATGGTTGAAGAGACAGTTATCTTCTTCAAATAGACGCCTTTGGCTGAACTCGGTTTTCCTTTAACCAGCGCAGCCAACAGGGACTCCAGGTTCTCTTTCAGTTTTTGCGGTTCAAAATCGACTTTGCCGATTGAACAGTGAATGATGCCTGCCTTGTCAGTACGGTAACGCACTTGGCCCGCTTTAGCGTTTTGCACGGCCTCTGCCACATTCGGCGTGACGGTGCCCACTTTGGGGTTAGGCATCAGACCGCGGGGACCGAGAATCTGTCCCAGCTGACCGACCACACGCATGGCATCGGGAGAAGCAATCACCACATCAAAATCCATGTTGCCGGCTTTGATGTCTGCTGCCAGGTCTTCAAAACCGATAACATCAGCACCCGCCTCTTTGGCTGCATCAGCATTAGCACCTTGTGCAAATACCGCAACACGTACAGTTTTACCGGTACCATGGGGCAGTACTGAGGCACCACGCACAACCTGATCGGACTTACGCGCATCAACACCCAGGTTGACACTGACATCCACAGACTCGCCGAATTTTACGGAAGAGACCTCTTTCAACAGGCTGAATGCATCTTCAGCTGCGTGCAGCTTACCTGGCTCAACCTTTTCACGAATCGCTTTTGCTCGCTTGCTCAACTTAGCCATGATTATTCAACCCCCTCTACTTCCAGCCCCATCTGACGAGCACTACCCGCAATGGTGCGTACCGCCGCATCCATATCTGCAGCTGTGAGGTCAGGCATTTTGATGGTCGCAATCTCTTCCAGTTGCTTACGGGTTACCGTACCAACTTTGACTGTATTCGGTGTAGAGCTGCCCTTTGGCAGACCCATGGTCTTCTTCAGCAGGACAGAAGCTGGTGGAGTCTTGGTGATAAAACTGAACGAACGATCATTATAGACCGTGATCACCACTGGAATCGGCAGACCCTTTTCCACACTCTGGGTCTTGGCGTTGAACGCCTTACAGAATTCCATGATATTGACACCATGCTGACCCAGCGCAGGACCAACCGGTGGACTTGGATTCGCTTCACCAGCTTTCACTTGAAGCTTGATGTAAGCCATTATTTTCTTAGCCATGTTTACCTCTTCTCCGGGTACAGACGCCATGGACTCTCACCATGACTCCCCATCAATAGAATGAAACCTCCAGCTGCCGATAGAGCGGCAATCGGAGGCCCGCTAATTGAAGGACCGTCAGCCCTTCTCTACCTGGCCGAACTCCAGATCCACAGGGGTGGAGCGGCCAAAAATCAGTACCGAGACCTTCAAACGACTCTTGTCGTAATCGACCTCTTCGACAACACCGGTAAAGTCGTTGAACGGCCCGTCGACAACCCGAACCACTTCGCCCGGCTCGAATAGAATCTTTGGACGAGGCTTCTCAACACCTTCCTGTACACGCTGCAGAATGGCGTTTGCCTCTTTCTCGGAAATCGGCGCCGGACGATCCCCGGTGCCACCGATAAATCCCATAACCTTCGGCACGTCTTTCACCAGGTGCCAGGTCTCATCGGTCATCTCCATCTGGACCAGCACATAACCGGGGAAAAACTTACGTTCACTTTTACGCTGCTGTCCGGCTCTCATCTCGACCACTTCCTCAGTGGGCACCAGAATCTCACCGAATTTATCCTGCATCCCATAACGCTCAACGCGCTCCTTAAGGGAGCGCTGGACCTGGGACTCAAAGCCGGAATAGGCGTGCACTACATACCATCTCATGGTCATCTCACCACTCCCTAACCAGACCCGGTCAAGGCGCGCAATATGGCGCCAAGCATCATGTCAAACAGCCACAGCACGACACCCATGAAGAGCACCATGACGAATACGATCAAGGTGGTCTGCACCGTCTCCTGGCGGCTCGGCCAGACGACTTTGCGCACCTCCATCTTGGAGGCGGAGGCAAAATCCCACACCGACTTACCCATCGCGGTCTGGTATGCCAACAGCGCAGCCAATCCCATCATCACCAACAGCCCGAGCACACGCAGCAGTTGTGAGTAGGCATCAAGATAGTAAAAGCCGAGAATAGCGCCCACGATTATCCCTACCGCAATAATCAGCTTTACGGTATCGAGACTGGATGCCTCCACCTGGGACTTCGCATTCATAATTTCTGACTGCCAGTTGTTTGGCAGGCCAAGAGGGAATCGAACCCCCAACCTGCGGTTTTGGAGACCGCTGCTCTACCAATTGAGCTATTGGCCTAGAAAAAGTTAAAGCGGGGCTGGCCACCGGCCAGCCCCGCCGGTCCTGTTATCGATTATTCGATAATCTTGGATACCACGCCGGCACCCACGGTCCGACCGCCTTCACGGATCGCAAAACGCAGACCCTCTTCCATCGCGATCGGCGCTATCAACTTCACAGTCATCTTCACGTTGTCTCCCGGCATGACCATCTCGACGCCTTCCGGCAGGTCACACGCACCGGTTACGTCGGTGGTACGGAAGTAGAACTGCGGACGGTAGTTACTGAAGAATGGCGTATGACGGCCACCCTCGTCCTTACTCAGTACATACACTTCACACTCAAAGTGGGTGTGCGGTGTAATCGTACCCGGATGGGCCAGTACCTGACCACGCTCCACCTCGTCTCGCTTGGTACCACGCAGCAGCACACCAACGTTGTCTCCCGCTTCGCCCTGATCCAGCAGCTTGCGGAACATCTCAACACCGGTACAGGTGGTCTTGGTGGTCTCTTTGATACCAACGATCTCGATCTCTTCCCCGACCTTGACCACACCACGCTCGACACGACCGGTTACCACGGTACCGCGACCTGAAATCGAGAATACGTCCTCGATCGGCATCAGGAAGGCGCCGTCTACCGCACGCTCAGGCTCCGGAATGTAGGTATCCAGCGCTTCGACCAGCTTGTCGATTGACTGACTGCCGATCTCAGAAGTGTCGCCTTCCAGCGCTTTCAGCGCAGAACCCACGATGATCGGGGTGTCGTCTCCAGGAAATTCGTAGCTGTCCAGCAGCTCACGCACTTCCATCTCAACCAGCTCCAGCAGCTCTTCGTCATCCACCATGTCCGCCTTGTTCAGGTAGACCACGATGTAAGGCACACCAACCTGACGTGACAGCAGGATGTGCTCACGGGTCTGAGGCATTGGGCCGTCAGCCGCCGATACCACCAGGATCGCGCCGTCCATCTGCGCCGCACCAGTGATCATGTTCTTTACATAGTCAGCATGGCCCGGGCAGTCCACGTGGGCATAGTGACGAGTGTCTGACTCGTACTCCACGTGAGAGGTCGCAATGGTGATACCACGCTCTTTCTCTTCCGGGGCGTTGTCGATCTGGTCAAAAGCGCGCTGCTCGCCACCGTACTTGGACGCCTGGACTGTTGTGATGGCCGCCGTCAGCGTGGTCTTGCCGTGGTCTACGTGACCAATCGTGCCCACATTGACATGCGGCTTTGTGCGTTCGAATTTTTCCTTGGACATGAGTGTTCTCCAGGTTCTCTATTGTATAAAGACAAATTCGCGCGCTTCCGCACGCCTTTCAATTTTTGGAGCCCAGAAGCAGATTTGAACTGCCGACCTCACCCTTACCAAGGGTGTGCTCTACCAACTGAGCTATCTGGGCAAAACTCTTTGACTGTCAGTCCCTTCCACTAACGGCCAGACTTTCAGCACACACCAACGACGCCACTGCCATACAGTACCGTCGCTCAATGCCAATCTTGAATATTGGCCTATAATTCATTGGAGCGGGTGATGGGAATCGAACCCACGTATTCAGCTTGGAAGGCTGAAGTTCTACCATTGAACTACACCCGCGTAGCCAAGCAACGCGTCGCTCACCAACAACCACGACCAATTTCCATCTTGGCGGAGAGGTTGGGAAGGATCTCTACCAACCTGAAACCTCCGGGCCAATGCGCCCCACGCATTGTTTTCAAAGTCGCTTTTCAGCGCCTCTTCTCATCAATCATCTGGTGGAGGGGGGAGGATTCGAACCTCCGAAGGCTGAGCCGTCAGATTTACAGTCTGATCCCTTTGGCCACTCGGGAACCCCTCCTAACGAGAGCCGGGCATTCTGACGCCAACTTTTGCCAAAGTCAACAAACAATTCAAAGATTTTTTTGTCTACTGAGAATACCAATGCTGAATTCAGGCTCACCACTGATGTCAATTGGATTGGTGTTAGTGTAGTGTCTCTTTCGGAGGTGGCATAAATGCGGGTCGCCCAGGCCATCGGAGCGTTGGCAAGAGCATGGATTGTGATGCCCCTATTGGCAGAATTTCCAGGCATTCCACTACAATAAAAAGTTAATATCCAAGAACCTGGAACAGTAAAATCGACCAAACCAAGGTACGACAAATTACACAGCTAACCGAATGAACAAAACCGCCACCCTTATTTGCCTGCTTCTGTTATCAGCCTGCGGCAGCAACCCAGCACTTAAATCACCCGAGCCGACCAGCCTGGAGGGTAAGGATCCAGGGTCTGCTCAGACCGGAAATGGCGCAGACAAGCTCAGCACAGACCTGGTCTACCACACGCTTGCCAGTGAAATTGCGGCTCAGCGTGGCGAACAATCGATGGCGTTTGACCACGCCTTACAGGTTGCCCGGGAGTCGCGGGATCCCCTTTCAGCTGAGCGGGCCACCAGTCTGGCACTGCAAGCCAATCAACCGGAAAATGCTTTGACAGCCGCCCGTCTCTGGATCGATGTCGACCCACAGGAGCTGAAAGCCTATCAAATTGCCGCCATCATCAACATCAGAGCCAATCAGCTGGATGAGGCGATCTCACATCTGCAACAGGTTATTACAATCGCAAACCGCAATGGCCAATCAGGCTACGTGCAGGCGGCCGCGATTGCTGAAAAATCAGGTTCCCCAGAGAAAGCACTGGCACTGATGCAGCAACTGGTACCTGAGGATACCGACTCCTCCTCGGCCCTTTATGCCCTTGCCCTGGTTGCCAACCGGGCATCTCAGCGAGTACTGGCCCTCGAATACATCGATCGATCCCTGAAACTGGAGCCCAGCTCCACCCAGAGTCTGGTATTGAGAGCCCACACTCTGATTGCCATGAAAAAGGAGAAACAGGGTGTTGAATTTCTCCAGCAAGCGGTGCAGGAGTATCCGAGTGACATCAAGCTCAGACACGCCTATGCCAGGATTCTACTCGAGATAAATCAGGTTGATGCCTCCCTGCAGCAGTTTCTTGAACTCAATCAGCAAGCTCCGGACAACACCGATTTCAGTTTCTCTCTCGGCATGATCTACATGCAGCTTGATCAGTACGACAAGGCAGAACAGTATCTGTCAAACCTGACCCAGAGCCGGGCGAAGAGAAATGAAGCCAATTTCTATCTCGGTGCGATCGCTGAAGAGCAGCAAGCCTACGAACAGGCGCTGGACCGCTACAGCCGGGTGGAGGGAAAACACCTGGCCGACGCACAGGTGCGGATAGCCAAGATTCTCTCCGATCAAGGCAACCTGAAACAGGCCAGAGAGACCCTGCAGCGCCTGAGAGTGAATCAATCGCGCAATCAGCTGAAATTCTACATGATCGAAGCCGAACTGCTGCGTGAAGCCAGAGAGTACGCCACCGCCCATGAGGTCTACAGCAAGGCGCTTGAGCGGTTCAGCGACAACATCGACCTGCTCTATGCCAGGGGCCTCAATGCCGCAGACATGAAACGGGTCGACCTGCTTGAACAGGACCTGCGCAAGATACTCGAGACCCACCCACAACATGCCGATGCACTGAACGCCCTCGGCTACACCCTGGCTGATCAGACCGACCGCCTGCAGGAGGCCAGGGAGTACATCGTACAGGCATTGGCACTGAAACCGGAAAGTCCGGCGGTACTCGACAGCATGGGCTGGGTTGAATATCGTCTGGGCAATCTGCCTGCCGCCCTGGAGCATCTGCAGAAGGCAGCGGAGATCAGCAACGACGCTGAGATCGCTTCCCACCTGGGCGAGGTACTGTGGGTAATGGGAGAGCAGGAACAGGCCCTCGAAATCTGGAAGGCCGCACTGGAGAGGGAACCAGACAACCGCTTCATACGGCCCGCCATGTTGCGTTTGGGTGCTGAGGACTAGTCGTCCACCTGAATTGTGCATGTGACCAGACCACTTGATCCCACCCCGGAGAGCCTCAGCTGTCCGGCACCGGCAAAATTGAATCTGATGCTGCGCATTGTCGGCAGACGTGAGGATGGCTACCACGATCTGCAAACCGTATTTCAATTCATCGACCGGCAGGATCGGCTCGATTTCAAACATCGCCATGACGGCCGGATCATCATCACCAATCCACTACCCGAAGTACCAGAGCAACAGAATCTCTGTTTTCGCGCAGCAAAGATGCTGCAACAGATCTCTGGATCCGATTCAGGCGTAGAGCTGACCCTGCACAAAATCCTGCCGATGGGAGGCGGGCTTGGGGGAGGCAGCTCCGATGCGGCCACAACCCTGGTCGCACTCAATCACCTGTGGGGGCTTGGTCTTGGCAAGGATCAGTTGATGGAGATCGGTCGGTCCCTGGGTGCCGATGTGCCGATCTTCATTCATGGCCAGGCGGCCTGGGCGGAAGGTGTGGGGGATAAAATGACCCACATTGAGCTCCCGGAACCCTGGTTTTTGGTACTCAATCCAGCCTGTCACGTGTCAACCGCCGAAGTATTCGGACAACCTGATTTGACACGCAACTCCCCCAGGATCAAAATACGCGCCTTTCTAGAGGGCAACAGCCAAAATGACTGCCTAACGGTGGTCCGAAGGCGCTACCCGGAAGTGGCGCAGGCGATGGATTGGCTTGATCAGTATGCCGACGCGCGCCTGACCGGAACAGGGGCCTGCCTGTTCGCAGAATTTGCTGAACGGCAAGAGGCGGACGAGGTACTGGATCGGCTACCGAACGATCTTACAGGGTTTGTTGCCCGGGGGCTTAACCGCTCCCCGCTACTGGATCAGTTCCAACTGGAAAAGAGTTAATTGGGGCGTCGCCAAGCGGTAAGGCACTGGGTTTTGATCCCAGCATTCGTAGGTTCGAATCCTGCCGCCCCAGCCATTTCTCTGCAAACTATTTTCTCGACTGAGGATTAGCACCGTGCCATCCACTGCCATGACGGTCTTTTCGGGTAACGCCAACCCCTCTCTCACCTCCGGAATCGTGAGTCATCTCAACCTCCCCCTGGGTAAAATGCAGGTTGGCCGCTTCAGTGACGGGGAAGTGATGGCCGAGATTCACGAGAATGTCCGTGGCCGGGATGTCTTCATCGTGCAATCCACCTCAGCACCGACTAATGAAAACCTGATGGAGCTGCTGGTGATGATCGATGCCATGCGCTGGTCTTCAGCCAATCGCATCACCGCAGTCATCCCCTATTTCGGCTATGCCCGTCAGGACCGCCGCCCCCGTTCCGCCAGGGTACCGATCACTGCCCGACTGGCGGCAAAGATGATCGCCACCGCCGGTGCTGACCGGGTACTGACGGTCGATCTGCATGCGGACCAGATCCAGGGTTTTTTCGACATTCCGGTGGATAATGTCTACGCCTCACCGATCCTGCTCGGTGACGTCTGGCGCCAGAAACATCCGGATATCGTGGTGGTTTCTCCCGATGTGGGTGGTGTGGTCAGGGCCCGGGCACTGGCAAAGCGTCTGGATGATGCCGAACTGGCCATCATCGACAAGCGCCGTCCGAAACCGAATGAGGCCAAGGTGATGAATATCATCGGCCAAGTGGAGGGTCGCAGCTGCATTCTCATCGACGACCTGGTGGATACCGCTGGCACCCTCTGCCAGGCGGCCAACGCCCTCAAGGAGCATGGTGCCGCCAAAGTGGTTGCCTACAGTACCCATCCGGTGCTTTCCGGCCCCGCGGTCACCAACCTCAATAACTCCAAACTGGATGAGCTTGTCGTCACCGATACCATTCCCCTGTCGGAAGAGGCCAAACAGTGCGACGTGATTCGTCAGGTTTCGATCGCCGAACTGCTTGCCGAAACCATGCGCCGGATCTCCAATGAGGAGTCGGTCAGTTCTCTGTTTATCGATTAAACACCGACCATCTCATCATTCAGCGCAACGGGCACGAAACACCGCAAAAAACGCAAATGCGTATCTCTATCAGAGATAAGATTTACGAAGTTTAGCGGTGATTTGCGTCCATTTGCCACTCGATTAACAGAGCAAACACACCCAAAAGGCTGGAAATTCTGGCCAATCCTGATAGAATCGCGCGTCCGCTTGAATTCAGCGGTGGTGTCGCTTGGTCGCAAAGCGACATCCCTATTGACCTAAACAGATACGGAGATAACCATGTCTGCAAATTTTGAAGTTAACGCCGAAGCACGGAGCGATACAGGGAAAGGTGCGAGCCGCCGCCTGCGTCGCGCCGGTCTGGTTCCGGGCATCGTCTATGGTGCACACAAGGATCCAACCCCGATCACCGTTCTGCACAACGAGATCGCTCACTCACTCGAGAATGAAGGTTTCTACTCCAACCTGCTCGAGCTGAAACTGGATGGTAAAAATCAGACCGTGGTGCTGAAGGATCTGCAGCGCCACCCGGCCAAGCCATTCATCCTCCATGTGGATTTTCAGCGTGTACAGGCTGATGAGAAGATCAGACTGCATGTTCCGCTGCATTTCATCAATGAAGACACCTGCCCGGGTATCAAGTCCGGCGGACAGGCCAGCCACGTGATGACCGATATGGAGATCAGCTGTCTGCCTAAAGATCTGCCTGAATTCATCGAGATCGATCTGGGCAACCTTGAACTGGGTACCGTTCTGCATGCCTCAGAGATCACCCTGCCTGAGGGTGTTGACCTGATCACCCATGAGGGTAATGAAGATCCGATCGTAGTGACCATTCACGCCACTCATAAGAGTGAAGAGGATGAGCCTGCTGAATCCTCTGATGAAGGTGGTGAAGAGAGCGCTGAATAAAACCGCTCCCGAGGGAGGCGAAAGCCTCCCTCTTCACAAACACCCCATCCCCCCCTATCCATGGCATCCCAACCCATCCGTCTGATTGCAGGTCTTGGAAACCCAGGCCCGGATTACGAACAAACCCGTCACAATGCCGGCTTCTGGCTGCTGGATAAGCTTGCCCAGCAACACCACCTCAGCTTTCGCACGGAGTCCAAACACCACGGTCAGGTATGCAAACTGAATCTGCAGGGTGAAGAGGTACGGTTGCTGAAACCGACCACCTATATGAACCGAAGCGGGCAGGCCGTCGCCAGTCTGGCCAACTATTTTCGGATTGAACCCGAGCAGATTCTGGTGGTGCATGACGAACTCGACCTGGAACCGGGACAGGCACGCCTGAAGACCGGTGGAGGTCATGCGGGACACAATGGCCTGAGGGACATCATGAGTGTTCTCGGCAAGCGGGAGTTTCATCGCCTGCGCATCGGTATCGATCATCCGAATGATCGGGCTGCCGTGGTCAACTACGTGCTTGGCCGCCCCTCGAAAGAGCACAGAGCCTCCATTGACCAGGCTATCGACAAGGCGATTGACAGCCTGCCGACCATTGTAAAAGGTGACCTGCAACTGGCCATGAACAGACTGCACAGCAGCAGATAGGCACCCATACAACGCCTCCAACCACTGAGCAGACAGCATTAAACTGCCCTCTGTCTCAGACCGCCAGGCTATTGAAACACTTCTTTACCTCTTCATTATCTTAAATAAATCACTTTAATTTCATTGATTTATACCAGAGAGACCAGGTCTGCTGAAAATCCAGCGGCCAGGCCCGCACTGGCTATATATTATGAAATGCTTATAATGACCAGATTGATTTCCTACTTTCAGAGTATGTTTTTCACATGGTACGACTAAGCAATACGATTTGGCTGCTGATTTTCATCGCCACAGGGAGCCTGGCAGAGGATTCCGCAAAGCAAGCACTTGAGCTGCTGCAAAAGTCAGAGGCACTGATGCGTTCCAGCGGTACGGAGGCCGAGTACCAGATTGATATCCTGCGCCCGGATTGGCAGCGCACAATGACCTTTCGCAGCCACGACGACAGGGATAACAAACGTTTCCGCATGGAGATTCTCTCTCCCAGAAAGACCAAGGGGACGGTGTTTCTCAAGGTGGACAATATCCTCTCCATGTACCTGCCGAAACTGCGTCGCCAGATCAACATCTCGCCCGCCATGATGCAGGATCCGTGGATGGGATCGGACTTCAACAACCAGGATCTGCTCGACACCGATGCCATGATCGATGGCCACACCCATCAGATCATCGATCGTCAGGGTGAGGGGGAGACCGGGATCTACACCATAGAATCGATCCCTGAGCCTGACACGACGGTGACCTGGAAAAAGCTGGTGCGGAAGATTCGTGGCGACGGGGTGCCCCTGGAGATGGCTTACCATTGCCGGAAAAAGATCAGGCGCCTGATGGTGTTCGACCAGATTGCGGAAATGGGTGGGCGAGTCATACCCACACGCTGGACCATGCAGCCAGAAGATGGAGAGGGCAAGCGTACGGTCATCACCCTTCAGTCGATCAAATTCAATCTAACGCTTGAATCCCAGCTCTTCACGCCAATGCAGGCACAGTAAAGCGATTGGCTGGGCACAAAGAGAGACCCAGCAGGGCTTGTTGGTTTAGTGTCATCAAGCTCTAACAAACAACAGGTTTTGGATGGCCGACGCGAAATCACAGCTCAATCTCCACCTTGCCAGGGTTGCACTGCGTAACCTGCTTGGCCATCCAAGACGCACCCTGCTGACCTCCGGCGCCATTGCACTCGGCCTCGCTTCATTAATCTTCCTGTGGGGATTCAATGAGGGGCTGCATCGCAATATGCTCGGTAATTTTCAGAATTCGATCATCGGTGCGTTACAGATACACCGGCAGGGGTTTTTTCAACACCCGGATCTCTCCCTGACCATCTCCAATCCACAGCAGATCAGTGAAACCCTTGAGCTGCATGGTGTAACAAGATACAGCCAACGCCTGGATACCTTTGGGCTGGCGGCATCAGACCACACCACCCAGGGGGTGATGCTGATTGGTATGGATCCGCAGAATGAACCCAAGGTGACCGAACTTGGCAGCAGAATCGGCGTTGGACGCTTTTTGCAGCCGGATGACAGCTACTCACTGATTCTGGGTGCCACCACGGCAAGCAACCTCAAAGTCCGGCTTGGTGATGAGGTGGTGATGATCGGTTATGACCGCTACGGCGCCATGATTGCCGAATCCTTTACTTTGGTGGGAATTATCACCAGTGGCGAAATGGGGCTCGACAGCGGCATGGCGATCACCAGCCTGGCGACCCTGCAGGAGATGGTCGATCTGCAAGGTCAGGTCACCACTTTCGTCATCAATGTGGATGAGCAAACACTGCCTGGCCTGGTGGCCAGCCTGAATGAGGATCTGGTCGATCAACAGTTGGAAGTCATGCCCTGGTACACCATGTTTCCGGTCATGAAAGAGTGGGTAACCCTGCATAACGGTTTTCTCTATCTGTTTCTCGGCATTGTGCTTTTCATCGTACTGGCGGGAGAGTTGAATACCCTGCTGCTCTCCATGCTGGACCGAACCCGCGAGTTCGGCATCCTGATGGCAATCGGTACAAGTCGACGCCAGATCGCTCTGCTGATGGTGGTGGAAGCGGTGGGGATCGGCATCATCGGTATCCTGCTCGGCACTCTGCTCGGTTATCTGATCATCCTGCTGACCGGTATGATCGGCATCGATCTCTCCATACTGTTGGGATCAACCTCCAGGTTTTATGTCGACCCACTGATCTATCCCCAATTAAAACTGGACCACCTCGGAATAACGGCCAGTACCATACTAATGGCTTCAATCCTCTCGGGGGTCTATCCGGCCTGGCGCGCCAGTCTGCTGCAACCGGTGGAGGCGATCCGCAATGGTTAGCCGACTGGGCATACTCACCTACGTGGCACTGGCCGTTCGTAACCTGGTACGCAACCGCCGCCGTACCACGATCACCCTGCTGACCATGATGTTCGGCATCGCCACCCTGACCCTGCTCAGTGCCCTCAATGATGGCTGGCTGAGTCAGATGAAGACCAATTTCATCCTCAGCTTCACCGGCCATCTGCAGATCCACGCCAAGGGATTCGAGGCTTCACAAAACCTGCGGGACAACATTGCCGATCCCGATACCATATCCCGCTATATGGACACCTATCCTGAGATCATCGGCTGGACCCAACGCATCCGCACCTCCGGACTCGCCTCAGTCAGTGGCAACAGTACCGGTGTGCAGATTATGGCCGCCGACCCGGAGCAGGAGACCTGGGTGACCTCCATGGACCAGAATGTAAAAACCGGAGTGTGGCTGCGACCCGGCATGAACAAAGATCTTTTACTGGGTAAGACCGTGGCGCAAAATCTCGGTGCGAAATTATCTGACCGGGTAATCCTGATGACCCAGCGCCCCTCCGGCGAAATGATCTCCGAGGTCTACTATCTGAGAGGCATCATCGAGACCGGCGCTCCACAGATTGATCGCACCCTGGCACTGATCTCGCTGGATGGGGCCCAGCAGTGGCTGCAGATGCAGCAGGCGGTGACCGATATCGTGATCCGCGCCGACCATCATGATCAGACCGATACCCTCTACCGGCTGTTTGTTCAACAGCTCTCTGAGCAGGTCTATGAGATCATGCCCTGGCAGGAGCTGGATCCGATGGTCAGGCAGTGGCTGGAGTTCAGTGATGCCTATGGTTTGATCATCCTGTTTGTGGTGATCCTGCTGGTGCTCACGGAGATCCTCAATACCATGCTGATCTCCTTGCACGAGCGCCAAAAGGAGCTTGGGGTGATGATTGCCATCGGTACCCAGCCCCATCGAATCTTTCTGATGCTGCTGTTTGAGGCGGTGCTGCTGATTTTTGTCGGTGCCCTGTTGGGCTATCTGATCGCATCCCTGGTGGTGATGCTGCTGGCGGATGGCGGTATCGATCTGACCGGTTATGCCAACGCCTTTGAATTTTTCTATATGGACCCGGTGATCCACCCCCAGTTGACCCGGGACTCCGCAGTTAAAATTCTGCTGGCCACGCTGGTGGCCGCCCTGCTCGCAGGAATCTACCCGGCATGGAAAGCCACCCGCCTCTCAGTAAGCCAGGCTCTTCGAATCCAATAGGTGGACCATGCCGGAAGACAACCAATCAACCATCATCCAAACCTGTGACCTGCATAAATGCTATTGGGTCGGCACCATGCCCTACCCGGCGCTGCATGGTATCGACCTGGAGATTCAGAGCGGTGAGTTTGTCGTGCTGGCCGGTCGTTCCGGCTCAGGCAAGAGCACCTTGTTGAACATAGTTGGCGGTCTGGAGTCAGCCGATCGGGGACAGGCCCAGGTTCTGGGCGAAGATATCCTGAAGATGGGTAACAGCCAACGCACCGGGTTTCGGCTGGCGAATATCGGTTTCGTCTTCCAGGCCTACAATCTGATACGTGTACTCAGCGCCCGGGAAAATGTCGCCTATGTGTGTCAGCTGCAGGGAAAGAGCAAACAGGAGAGTCTGGAGATCGCCAACCACTGGCTGCATGAGGTTGAGATAGGTCATCTGGGTTATCGTCGCCCTGACCAGCTATCCGGCGGTCAGCAACAGCGGGTTGCCGTAGCCCGGGCCTTGGCCACTGATCCGAAAATCATTCTTGCGGATGAACCGACAGCCAATCTCGACAGCACCACCGGCAGACACCTGATCGAACTGATGCAACGATTGAATCAAAACCTCGGCACCACATTTCTGATCTCCTCCCACGACCCGGATGTGAAACAGGCTGCAAGTCGGCTGATCAAATTGAGTGATGGCTTCATCGTCAACAGCTGGGATGAAGAGACTAAGCCTCCGGTTTCACTCGCCGTAACCTGCCCAATCCGCAACCGTCCCTTCAGCGAGCGACTGCGTCACTTTTTCAATCCTCGTCGTACAGCCGATCAGCAGAAAAAGCAGGGAACATCAAGGCACAGCTGAGGACAAAAAAAGCCGGCATAAATGCCGGCTCGAGGTCATACTGAGCCGAAGCCCAGTCAACTTTTTTTAGTTTTTATACTCACCAAAAACAAATCTCGGCTTCAGCCAGGCCACCAGCATCGGCAGTATCGTCAAGGCGGTCACCACATCGATCAACAGAGCCTGACTGATGTAGATACCCAATCCCCAGGTATTGGCCAGATCGGTATTCAGCAGTGGGATGAAACAGCCCAACAGAACCACAACCGAAATGATCACCGCAGAACCGGTGGTATTGAGGGTATTGACCAGCGCCTCCTGCCAGTTACCGGCCGTCGCCTGCATCTCCTCCTTGAGCCTCGACATCATGTAGATACCGTAGTCGATACCCAAGCCCATGGCGATACTCAGGGCTACTTGCAGGTGGAAGGCCAGATTACCGGACCAGTTCTGGATACTGGTCATATATCCACCCAAGCCATACTGGGCAAACAGGGTGATGAACAGCAGTACCATCAGAATCACCGAGACGACCAGTGAACGGAAGATAAGCGCCGCAATCACGAATACCGCCGCGGCCGTGAGCAGGGGCCCTGAGAGCCAATTATCCACGGCAACCTCCCGGGTCGCCTCAGTGGCGCCGAGAAAGCCACCCAAACCAGGCCTTACATAACCTGAGCCATCCACAGAGAGTTCATTGGTATCACCGGACAGATCGTCAACCGGTCCGGATCTCAGGCCGAAGTTGACCTTGCTGAAACCGGGATCGTTCTTATGGTCTTCGATATACTCCTGGATATCCATGGTGACGTTGTGAGTCTCCACAGGATCCATGGTATTGATGAAGCCCATCACCACCCCTTCGTTCCAGTTCTTCATGACAAAGGAGTCCATGTCCCCCTCTTCGGTCATGGTCTCCAAAAGACCATTGTAGAGCTGCACGATATCATCACCGCCACGATCATCATCCGGATCGATCTCACGCAGCTTTTTCGAGGTTGGAATATAGAGATCCTTGATGTCAGGCTGCTCTCCCGGCTCAGCGGTCAACAGCATGTTCACCAAACGGATATATTGGGCATAGGATCCGGTGAAACCGATATGTTCATGTGAGCGCATCCACTCCTCAAGCGCTTCAATGTCAGCCAGCACATCAGCTTCGTTGAAGATACCCTGGGCTCCGCAGGGATCGGGATCCCAGCAGTTCAACTCCTGTTTGGCCTTTTCACACTGAGCGAGCTTCTCCTGGGGGTCCTCTATGTCATAGATCTCTTCCGGGAAATAGGTCTCCACACAGAGCTCGGATGTGGGCTCCTTACCGCGTATGGGTATGGATACCGAGATAACACCCGGCATGATCTCATTCAGACGTTCGATGTGCTGAATGGTGATCGACTTCTCCTTGAAAGCGGCACGTGAATAGTTGATACCCTTCTCCACACCAGGCATCAGATCCTCACTGGTGCCATTCAGGATATCGGTCTCATAGACAGACCAGGCCATGATCGCCATCACGATACCGATCGGGATCAGCTTACCGGGACCGGTCAACAGACCGGAGATAAAGCTGCCCACCTTGGTCTCCCACTCATGCTCATGCCCCTCTTTCGTCTCACGGTGACTGCAGGGAAAAGTCATCATCAACAGCGGGATCAGGGTGGTGGTGGTAAACAGCAGAGTCAACATGCCGAACATGCCGAAATAGGCATAGGCCTTGTAGAACGAGATATCCACGGTTGCCAGGGTGGCAAAGCCGACCATATCGGTGACAATCGACAGGGTTGCCGGAACAATCGTATGGGAGATGGCGGAGCGGGCAGCCGACTCGCAATCCCCCGATTTCGCCTGCTCCTGCATGAAGCGCCGGGTTACCTGCACCGAGTGGCCGATACCGATGGCCAACAACAGCATCGGGGTCAATACCATCATGGTGGTCAGTTTGAAGGCAGAAAAGCCCATCAGTCCCAGGGTCAGGATGATGGTGGCACTGACACCGATGATCGGAAACAGGGAGCCTCGCCAATTGCGAAACTCAAACCAGAGTGCGGCGATGACGATGGCGAATGAGATAACGAACAGCCACCACTTGTTGACCAGGTCGGCCAGCATCCAGGCGAGAAAGTAGGGCTCACCGGCTACCAGCACCTCGAACCGATCATCCTCACTGTACTCATCCATCATGGCGCGGATTTCACGCACCCAGGGCAGATAGATCTCTTTTACCTCATCGGTATAGTCGCCGATGATGTAGAGGGATTTCGCGGTACAGTTCTTCTCATCTTTTTGCGAAAACTCACACTTGTTGCCTTCCGCATCCTCAAAACCGATCAGCATCGGGCCGATCACCGGATTGTTTTCGATGCCCTCTTTCAAAAAGGCCAGTTGCTGTGCCGCCTTTTCGGGATCACTGCTGATGCCCTCGGTGGGGATCAGACGCTTGAAGACCAGACCGTTCTCATCCGCCCCCATGTACTTGATCTTCTTCGCCGCCACATCGATGAAATTCGACTCACGGGCTGTGGGCAGGTCGACCAGTCGATTGTGGATCTCCTGCACCTTGTTCACGAACCAGTTCTTGTAGACATCCCCTTCATTGATCCGCAGGGTGAAGACCATCAGGTTACCCATGCCGAAATTGTGTTCCGCATAGAGGTTGGTCGCTACATAGCGGTTGCTCGGCGGCAACAGGGTATCCGGGTCATTACGCATGTCCAGATTCTTGATCTGCAGTGCGGCGAGGATTGTCACCACCAACAGGATCATCATCAACGGCCAGCGATACTTGATGACAAAATCCGCGTAGCCTTCTGCCCAGGCATTATTTGTTTGTTGTTTTGCTGTAGAGCCGCTCATGGCTCACTACTCCTAGATTTCGCTGTGAGTCGACCGCCGCCTGGGGAGCCAGGCGGCAGACGTTGGGTTTTCACTGCCAGTCTGGAATCACTCAAAGATCCATTTCAGACCCACCTGAAAGTTTGATGAGTCTCTGAACTGACCGAAGGTCGTATTCTCTTCACCCCAGTAGTTGTTCCACTCCACAGAAGCCAGCAGGGTATCGGTGAAAGTGTACTCAACATCGAAGCGGTTCCATTTGCCGCCACCCTCTTCGTAAATGAAGATGTTGTTCCAGCGATGTTCCTGAGACTCGCCGAAGGGCTTGGAGAGAAAGATCGAGTAGAACTCTTTATCCTCATATCCCATGTTCAGGCCATTCGACAGACTCATGGTGGCGAAATCCGCCGTGTAGCGACTGCAATCCATGGTCACGCCGGTCTGGGTGCGACAGGTATCCGGCTCATCGATAAAATCCAGATTGCGGAACTGGATGAACTGGCCACTGATCAACAGGTTGGTTGCCACCGTGATATCGGCGCCCAGGACATACTTGAAGTAGTCCGCATCTTCCATCTTGAGTGCGTTGGTCAGATCACCGATGCTCAACAGAAACTTGTCGATAACCGGCTGTTTATCACCTTCGTCATAGAGAAATTCACCTCTGAGTACCAGCGGAATATCCCCGGCTTCAAGGGCATAGTCAAAGGAGGTACCGAGACTGTTGACCCGATGCAGCTGCTCTGTGAAGCGCAGGGTGGGCGCACCGGTTCCCATCGCCATCGCATCGTTGAAGGGATTGCCGTCAGCCAGCGCCGGCAGCACGCCACTCGGATCGAGCGCACCGGAGTAGTTACCCGCTGCATCGTGTACCAGTATGGTGGTGGCATTGCCCATATCCCAGTTTGCCCGGGCCTCATCCCGGGTCAGGCTGGTAGCCACATCCGGTACGAAGGTGTCATTCTGCTGTGGACCAGGGGTACCGTTGGTGTCGAAGAACAGGGTAGGCGCACGCTGCACGATCAACTCGTCGCCATTGGCATCACGCCAACTCAGATCGATGTTCGGGTTGCCGCTGTAGTGGTAGAAGTAGTTGACGGACCAGTTCAAACCACCATCGGTTGAATTTCTGAAGCGAAAACCGCCATTCACATCACTGTCATCCGGGTAGTCTTTGACCCACTCGGATTCGAAACCGGTCAAACCGCCACCTGCAGTAAAGCTGGTAAAGGTGTTGAAGGTGGCGAAGGTCGCATTCGCCATATATTCGAAGGCGGAAGTTGCTTCATCCGGCTGCCAGGTCACCTCGGTCGGTGAGAGCGGTGTCAAACCGGTGATCGGCATCAGGTTGGTCTCACCGAAGTTCCCATTGGGATCGCTGACACCGGGAGGAAATCCGGGTTGGCCGGTAAATCCGAACTGAGTAAAGGCGTTGAGCAACAGCCAGCCGGGTGCGGCAGCCGGGTCGGTCGGTACGGTGGGATTGAGCAGGCCAGGTGTGGTCGAGGCATCCCAGAAGTTGCCGGCAAAACCATCCACGGTCAGACCGGCAAAAAGATTCAGACCCAGGGGCAGCGCCATACCGCCGGTGAAACCACCACCCATGGCTGCGCCATTGAAAGTGGCCGCCACATTACTCAATGCCGGGGCGATGTTGTAGAAGCCGTTTACCTGTCCACTGATTGTCTCCACCCCCTTCATCAGGAAGGGATGGCCGGCATCACCGTCGGCGTTGAGGCCTGGAATCTTGTTCTCTTCAACCTGAGAGACAATCAACTGAATGTTGCTGTTGTCACCGATGTTACGTTCCGCATTGAGCATCCAGATCGGAATACGGGAGTCCTCCATGGCATTCTGGTTGAGCTCGCGAAAATCGGTGGGATTGATGATATCCAGCAGTTTGATGCCGTCAGCGGTTCCCCACACGACCTGCTGTTTACCGACACGCAGGTCCCAATCGAAGACCGTGGCATCGAAATAGAGCTCTCTGAGGTAGTCGTGCTGGGTATAGAGCCTATGCCCCTTATAGTCGTCATTCACGCCCTCGGAATCGTAGATCACATTCAAGTCGGCGTGCCAGGTAATGGCATCACCAACATACCCATTCAGGAACAGACGCACTGAGTTTTCGAACTTCAGCAGGTCCCCTTTGTCATGGCCTTCCATATCCAGCATGCTGTCCGCTTTGCCGGTAACCTGACCGTCTCTGGTAAAGACTGATGTCTCATTTTTCAAGTATCCGCTGTACTCTATCTCGGCAACGGCCGCACCGGGTACGAGCATGGCGAGTAGAATCGACTGATACAACTTACTGCGATTGAACATGAAAGAATCCTCCCGAATTCACTACGACAAGGCTCCCAATGTAAGAGCGTCGCGCAATGATGGTGTTTGCCGACCGCTTGCGAGCCAGCCCTGTTAAGTGGAAACACCCGGGCAATGCCGGGTGTTTCAATTTTTAGTTATTAGCGCTTTATTTTTCTCAGGGTCTTCTCTGACCAATAATCCGATTTCCAGGCTTGGTTGTATTGAACGATCTCACGTGGAATGACCGCCCAGGTCTCATGACCTGACTCCAGGGTCTTTCCATACCAGTAGCCCCAGTATTGGGCCCGTGGATCATCCTGTTCCAGACTGCGCCAATCCCGGTCGATCACTTTGACCTGCTTGTCCCCTTTAAAATACTCCGTACGGTAGTCGGCGAAGGTTTTGCTATCCACATAACTGATGCGATAGTCATACCACCAGTTTTCCCGCTTGGTGGTGCTTTTCAGCTTGTAGACCTCTTTGCCTTTATGATCGCAGGCGGCATCCGGTGGGTTGGGCAGATATTTGTTTTTCGATTCAGCCTTGTCGATTGCGCCAAGGCAATCGTTGAAGGTATCGGTGCCGACCAGCTCATGGGTCTCATCCTTGGGTTTTCTCAGGGTCACGTCACCAAAGGTGAAGTCGGTACCGCCCCAGGCATCATCATGGGCAGGCTGGGCAAAACGTCTGATTTTCCTCAGTGCGGGCAACCAGATCGAATAGGACTGACTCTTGTTGTCATCGACGTAATCGGTAATCAGCATACCGGTGCCTTTCAACTTGCCGGAACGGAAGATCGCGATATCCTGAGCATTGGTGGCGCTTTCACCATAATCATTGTTGAGATATCGCTCAACCGTGATGGTGGTGGGTTTGCTACCGGCGGATTTATTGACGATCACGGTGATCTTGCCCGGTATTGCCCGATTACTCTTTTTCGGATCCTTGTTGTTATTGGTGATACCGAAATTCTTCAACGCATAAAAGTGGTTGACGAAATAGACCTGGTTGGCAAGCTCATCAGCACTTGGTGTACCGGAGGGTAGCGGTAGATCCTTGGCTACCCCGGCGAATATGGAACTGGAAAACAACAAACCGACAGTGGCCATTGCGTAGACTTGGTTACGCATATGCATACTGAATCCTCCTGATGTTGAGCGGTATTTGTGAGCTCAACCGCCCTATTATTAAAATTTTAAGTGTTTCTTATGAGCGACAGTTAATGTAACTTCTCTATTAATAACAGAGTTACCTGCTGTTTAGCAATCCGGGTTATCCACAACATAGGCAGCAGAAAGCACCTGAATTGTAGAATCACATTCCAACCAAGTCCTAGCAGGAATTGTATTTAAACTGCCCATGACAGCATGGACTCTGATTCTTAAGGTTTTCTTACGTCATACAAGACAATCAATAACCCCGATTTAATTAAGGTCTTTGACAGTTATTATCGATCATTTACCGAGAAAAACGTTTTTCTTCAGAAAGTGCGCTTATGATTGGCTCCATCCGATACGAAATAAACGACCGTTTCACAGTGAACAGGCGATTTGAGCTTGAATTTAACCCCTTGATATAACAAAATTTCCAATTCTGTTGGCTGCGTACCCGCTCAGATGTCGATACTTGCACTCGGACTTAATCACAAAACCGCCCCGGTAGAAATCCGGGAAAAGGTCACCTTTGGTCCCGATATCATTGCCGGAGCCCTGCGCAGTCTGCAGGAGAACCCGGCAGTCAAAGAGACGGTTATCCTCTCCACCTGTAACCGGACAGAAGTCTACTGCATCCTCAATGAAGAGGACCACGAACCCTTGGCTGACTGGATCAGCCGTTTTCACGGCCTGCCCAGCGACCGGGTGATGCCCTATCTGTACAGCCATTTCGGGCTGGATGCTGTAAAACACCTGTTGCGCGTCTCCTGCGGCCTCGATTCCCTGGTACTCGGGGAACCACAGATTCTGGGGCAGGTTAAGGCGGCCTACCAGACGGCAACCGACACCGGCACCACAGGCAAACTGCTCTATAAACTATTTCAGCACGCCTTCTCGGCGGCAAAACAGATCCGCACCGACACCAACATCGGCAACAGTCCGGTCTCAGTGGCCTTTGCCGCGGTCAGCCTGGCGAAACAGATTTTCAGTGACCTTTCGGAACAGACCGCACTGCTCATCGGCGCCGGTGAAACCGTGGAGCTGGCGGCCCGGCATCTGAGCCAGAACGGTATCGGGCGCATCATCGTAGCAAACCGAACAGTGGAAAGGGCGCACCAACTGGCGGCTCAATTTGAGGGTTATGCCATCGCCCTGACGGAGATCAGCAATCATCTGGCCGAGGCGGATATCGTGATATCCTCCACCGCCAGTCCACTCCCCGTGCTCGGCAAGGGAACGGTCGAGAGCGCTTTGAAAGAGCGCAAACACAGGCCCATATTCATGGTGGATATCGCCGTTCCAAGGGATATCGAACCCGAAGTGGCAGATCTCAGCGATATCTATCTCTACACCGTGGATGATATGGATGAGGTCATCCAGGAGAACATGCGCTCACGGGAAGAGGCGGCCGAACAGGCTGAAGAGATTATCGAGCACTATGTGGACGACTACATGGGCTGGCTGCGCTCGCTGGATGCGGTGGAGCTGATCCAGGACTATCGCGGCTGTGCAGAACAGTTGCGTGACGAAGTGATGCAGAAGGCACTGCAGCAACTTGCAAAGGGCAAATCCCCGGAAGAGGCGATCCGCTTCATTGCCCACACCCTGACCAACAAACTACTACATACTCCAAGCACGCAGATGCGCCAGGCCGGATTCAATGGCCAGATTGAGTTGCTGGAAGCCGCCAACACGCTTTTTCAAATCAAAAAAACAGACAATAAAACATGAAGCCCTCACTCCGCGGCAAGTTGGACCAGATCGCCGAACGCTTCGAAGAGATCACCGCACTGATGGCGGATCCGGATATCCAAAGTAACCAGAACCAGTTCCGCGACCTGGGACGGGAGTATGCCCAGTTGGAACCCGTGGTTCTGACATTCAGGGAGTATTCCGCAGCGGAAGAGGATATCGAGGCGGCAAAGGAGATGATGTCAGATCCGGAAATGGCCGAGCTTGCCAAAGAGGAGCTGAATCATGCTGAAGAGGCCAGGGAGCGTCTGGAGCCTGAGCTGCAGCTGCTACTGATTCCGGCCGATCCGAACGATCAACGTAATGTCTTTCTCGAGATCAGGGCCGGCACCGGTGGTGCCGAAGCGGCCCTGTTCGCCAGTGACCTCCACCGGATGTACCTTCGTTATGCGGAATCACAGAAGTGGCAGACCGAAACCATCAGTGAAAGCCTGGGTGAGCACGGGGGTTACAAAGAGGTTGTCTGTCGTATCAGTGGTAGTGCGGTCTACTCCCGTCTGAAATTTGAATCGGGCACCCACCGGGTACAGCGCATACCCGAGACCGAATCCCAGGGACGCATCCACACCTCAGCCTGCACCGTGGCGATACTGCCGGAAGTTGAGGAGGTGGATGATGTGGAGATCAACAGTAACGATCTGCGCATCGACACCTATCGCGCCTCCGGTGCCGGTGGACAACATGTCAACAAAACCGATTCCGCGGTACGCATCACCCACCTGCCCACCGGTATCGTGGTTGAGTGTCAGGACGAGCGCTCGCAGCATAAAAACAAGGCCAGGGCGATGTCCCTGCTGCAGGCCAAGCTGCTCTCCCAGGCGCAACAGAAGATCGCCACGGAGCAGGCCAGCGCCCGTAAACTGCAGGTCGGCAGCGGCGATCGATCGGAACGCATCCGCACCTACAATTTTCCGCAAAACCGCCTGACAGACCACCGCATCAATCTGACCCTCTATAAACTCGATGAGGTGATGACCGGCACGCTGGATCAAGTGGTGGAACCCCTGTTGCGGGAACATCAGCTTGAAGAGCTGGCCGCCATGGGCGAAGCCTGAAGCTACCGGGCATCCAATGCCAACACTCAAACAGGCCCTGCTGGCAGCACAACAATCCCTCACTGACATCGCCGACAATCCCGACCTGGAAGCGTCCATGCTGCTGTGTCACCTGCTGAATAAGCCGAAGAGCCATCTCTACACCTGGCCCGAGGCGAAATTGAGCGAACCCCAACAACAGCGTTATCAAAAGCTGATCGAACAGAGGCAGCAGGGTATGCCCATCGCCTATATTCTGCAGCAGCGGGAGTTCTGGTCTCTGTCACTGCGGGTGACACCCGACACCCTGATCCCAAGGGCCGAGAGCGAACTGCTGGTTGAACGGGCAATCCACCATCTGCAGAGCTGCCACAACCCGACTGCAGCCGATCTGGGCACCGGTAGTGGCGCCATTGCCCTGGCACTGGCCAGCGAACGCCCGGATGCCAGAGTGGTTGCCACCGATCTGCACCAGGCCGCACTCAACATCGCCACGGAAAATGCCCAGCGGTTGGATCTACGCAATCTGGCATTCCATGCCGGTGACTGGTGCGATGCACTACCCGAGGGTGAGCAGTTTGATGTGATCCTCAGTAACCCGCCCTATATTGAATCGGCCGACCCCCACCTCGCACAGGGGGATCTACCCTATGAACCCCAAACCGCCCTGGTCTCCGGAGAGGATGGATTGGATGATATCCGAACCATCATCAAGCAGGCACCAGTCAGGCTGAAACGGAACGGTTGGCTGTTACTCGAACATGGATACAATCAGGCTGCCGCTGTGCGCCGACTGATGCAGTCTGCCGGAATGAGTGGGATATCGAGTCATGAGGATCTTGCCGGGCAACCCAGAGTGACTGAAGGCTGTCGCTCCTGAATCGTTTAAAATCAATCGATTGAGTGACTGATAATCATGCTGATCCAATCCTCAGAGGGGCCAGCCCTGAGCGCTTCAGCGTGTTCTAAATTGCTTGATTATTTTATCGCTTTCGCTAGGATTGAAGGCTATGGGTGATCCCCCACACGACTTGGTGAAACACCGGGACATTCACTTTGTCGAACTCCACCCGGACCCTAATCAGGCCGGTACAGCGTCAAGCTTACTGGCGGATGTGTCAGGTATTATTAAAACAAATCCTGTCTCCCCCACCCTGTTGCAGATTCAATATGAACTGATGGAGGTCTCACTTGAGCAGATCGAGACCGGCCTGACGGCAATGGGCCTGCACATCGACAACCGTCTGCTCTATCGCCTCAAAAGAGCCCTCTACTACTATACGGAAGATACCGAGCGCGCCAACCTGGGATGCAACCGAAGCGACTCAAAATGCACCCGAATGATCTTTGCAGACCGCTATCAACGGATGAATCATCAACTACGGGATCAACGCCCGGAACATTGGCGGAAATACCTCTGATACCACACAATGACCTGTTACCGGTCAATTCAATTGTTCAGGTCCTGACTCTATGAATGACGATCAACTGCTGCGCTACAGTCGACAGATAATGTTGCCTTCCATCGAGATTGAGGGGCAACAACGACTGCTCGATTCACGGGCCCTGATCATCGGCCTGGGCGGTCTGGGTTCACCCGCTGCGATGTATCTTGCCGCTGCCGGCGTGGGCGTTCTACATCTGCTCGATTTCGACCGAGTGGATCTGACCAATCTGCAACGCCAGATCATCCATACCACGGATCGCATCGATCAGCTGAAAGTTGAATCAGCCAAACAGACACTGCAAGCGATCAATCCCGAGATCCGGGTTGAGACCACAGCAGAAAAATTGGATCAGGGTCAGCTGAACGAACTGGTGAAACAGGCAGATGTGGTGCTCGACGGCACCGATAACTTTGCCACCCGCTTTGCCATCAACAAGGCCTGTCATAGGTACCAGACCCCGCTGGTCTCTGCAGCGGCGATACGCATGGAGGGACAGGTTAGTGTGTTCAGCGGCAAACCCAACAGCCCCTGTTACCACTGCCTCTATCCGGATGAGGGCGGGATGGATGAGAGCTGTTCAGCGAACGGGGTTCTGGCACCACTGGTCGGAATCATCGGCAGCATCCAGGCGACTGAAGCGATCAAAGTTCTGACCGGGGCGGGTAATGCACTTGAAGGCAGGTTGCTGTTACTCGATGCACTTCAGATGGAGTGGCGCAGCTTGAAATTGAAACAGGACCCAGGCTGTCCGGTCTGCGGTAAGCAAGGCTGAACTACGGATCGACCATTGGATAGATCAGCCAGTTTCAAATTCCCCTTCACACACACCATCTGTCCGCTCGCAGTCACCCTGGTCTGTCTGCTGCTCTCCGTCGCCACAGAGAGCGCATCAGGATGGTTTGAATATCACCGTGACCATATCTCAAACGGCGAGATATGGCGCCTGATCACGGCACATCTGGTCCACCTTGGTTGGGGTCATCTGACGATGAACCTGCTGGGTCTATGGATGATCTGGGCGCTGCTGATGAACAATCTTCCCTCGCAACACTGCGGCCTGATACTGTTGTTCATCACCCTCATCACCTCAGCGGCACTTTGGTATTTCAGTCCGCAACTGGTTTGGTACCGAGGCCTCTCCGGCGCCCTCCACGGTCTCTTGATCTGGGGCTTGTTCAATCGACTCAAGACAGAGCCTCTACTCTCTGTGAGTCTGCTGCTCGCTGTGACAGGGAAAATAGCCTGGGAGCAGTGGCAGGGGCCACTACCGGGCAGTGAATCGATGGCGGATGGACCGGTTGTGGTCGCATCACATCTCTACGGTGCGTTGAGTGGTATGCTTGTCTGGCTGATCGGCAGAATACTCTTCGCAATTAACAGGAAAACCAGTGAATAGGCGAGCCATTTTTTTAACCCTGCTGCTTTCCGTGGCAGCCTGCCAAAATAGTCAGGATATTGATTTGAACCAACTCACCCCCGAGGAGAGAAGAAGTGTCGAGTCATTAGCCTGGCTGAGTGATGTGAATGTCGAACGCGATGTTCAGGCTGCCCTGGATAAACGAGATAAACGGCTGCTCGGAATGATGGGGCGGGCTACCGATCTGCCGGGAGTTCCCACAGAGCTGACCAGTAAGGCAAAGACAATCTGTGGTATCCGCTATGTGGAGGGATCCACGGATGTGGTGCGGGGAGAGGTTCACCTGAAGTTATTACAACGGGCCTATGATTATGCGGCCGCTTATAATCAGGCAATCCTAAAACAGTGTCTCGATAAATAGACGCAAAGCCACTCAGGCCGTTACCGCTCGATCATCGGCTCGCAAAAACCTGGGTCCAGTAGTTTTCGTAGTGAGCCTGATCCGTTGCAATCACCGCAGAACCGAACTCCCGGAACTTCGGATTCATGATATTCCCGCAATGGGTGGGACTCGACAACAGGTTCTGCATGACCGCTTCATTGTCAGGATAGCCTGCGGCAATGTTCTCCCCAACAGTACGCCACTCATAGCCAGAGCGGCTAACCCGCAGACCAACCGTTGATCCATCAGAGCCCTGATGATCAAAAAAATCATAATCAATCATATCCTGCGAATGCACCACAGCGGCTTCATGTAAGCGGCAGTTCCATCTCAACGGAGCGGCGACCTGGTGGATTTCACCACCACAATCCCGCGGCCTGGCTCTGGCACGATTAACCAGCTGTAACATCTCCTGTTGATGGGGAGTGACCTCACAAGGCCCTGCGGCCTGTACAGAACCTTCGGCTGGCCGATCGGCTTCATAAGCCGGGTCGTGCAGCTCTCTCTCTTCATATGATCTGGCAAGCCTGCTAGTGAACGGCAGCTTCCCAAACATTGAGGTTGCATCTTGTGAAGAGTAAACAGCAAATCCTGATTGATGTTTCAAGTTACCAATACCATCGGATATCAGCCGGTTGGATATGACTGAAAAACTGATCAGAATGGCCAGTAAAAGCAGATAAGTTCCAGGGCGTTTCATTACAATCCTTTTTTCAATGATAAGGAGCGTCGCACTCCAAACCAACCAATCGAAAAAGAGCGTTTACCGATCGTTCAACCCAAGTCAGTAATTAAACTGCGCTCATAATAGCTCGGGGAATCCCTAGTTACATGAAGATGTTGAATCAACTAAATTGAACAATATTAAGCGTTAACCGATAGACAGTTTTCCATGTCCATGTTGTTACATCCAATCAGACATCTCCACCACCTACCGCAGCAACGCAGACTCATCTGTCGACCACAGGGCTCATTGCGTAGTGATAAAAACCTGCAGCGAATCAGTTATCGACTGCAAAGCATTACGGATGATCATGGCGCTGAAGATATGGCAGCAGGTTTCATTCATAGTTTCACCGATCATGCCGACGAGAGTCTGAATCAACAACTTTGCGACTCCTCCCTGCCTGGTTTTTTACAGGATCAGTTACGTGACACGGTAAAACACAACTGCTCAATATCGAATATCCCGGTATCACTGGATTGTCGCAGCAAGACAGACTCCCTCTGCATGGAGTTTCTGCCATTGCAAAACCGGCAAACCAGCACAAGCCTCAAGGAGACTATAGCTGTAGAAAACCAACAATCCATTGCGATTATGATCAACACTCTACAGAACAGCTGGTCATGGCAACGCACACTTAACTTCATCTACGAAAAGCTGGTATTCAGTTTAATCGGAAGTGGCGATCCCCAGGAAGTCAACGAAAAAACCATCAATTGGCTGGTGGTGATCTCAGGCTCGATTGCCGCCATACAGATTCAGTTTCTGCAAGCCGCCATGGATAACCTCAACACCATGCAGGAGAGTGTCAGCTTCTCCAATAAGAGCCAGGAGACACTGGATGCCATGACTTGCGATGAAAGGGATTGCTATATCAAGTTGCGGGATAGCCGCCGCAGAAAGTTCATTACCGCCCAAACACACTACCGGTCCAATCTGCACCTGTTCCGACAGGCGACGCAGATGTTGAATACACTGTTCAGCCTGTTCAGCAAGCCTTGTCGATTCCGTGCAAGCTGATTCAGGAGTCAATCCAAACAGCATCACACTTTTTGTTCAGTCTCAGCACAAGCTGCGACTCACGAAATAACCTCATGGGTGATGAATTCGCTCACGAATGGCGGCCAGGCTGAACAGCCCAAGTATCAGGTTAAGCAACCAAAAAGAACCGCCTCCGCCGGGACTGTCGAATTTTGTCGCCCCACCTGCATCGGTAAACAGCGTACCGTGCTGCAGGTTTGTCCCATCCAATGGTTTGCAGTCACCGGCAATCTCCTGCGAGCCACCTTGAATCGAAATATTCTGCCCGGACAGATTGAAAAACAGACCCTCTGCGCAGGCCAGCATGATCCGTCCTTGTTGCAACGTAACATCGGGTAACTCGACCAATGCAGAACCACTATTGGGATAGCGTCCCAGGTTGAGAATCGTCATACCTGGATCATGATAATCACAATAGTTCGTGGGTGGATCGCTTGCATCAAGACTCATCAGCGAGATCAGTACTTCGGTACAGCTTTGCTCAGTGCCGCCAGTCGACCAGTTGATCGACTGACTCGAGCCACTGTTGAATCGACCGCCACTGTTGAGCGAACCTCCAGTAACCTGGAAGCTGCCGGAACTATCATCCACATCGATAACCAAATCGTCACTGGACACCCCGGATTCACCATCCCGCACGGTGAGCCTGAAGTTGAGTTGCCGGCTGCTGGTCGGTAATGTTTCACCGATATCTTCAGTGCCGGCCAACAGGGAACTGAGTCGCGGCAGATAGCGATCCGGGGAGGTGGTTGGTAAAAAGGAGCGAAACAACGGGTTGTCCTGCTGATCGATATCCGTACCGATGGTATCCGCATCAGTGGCACCACCCTCACCCCCGGCATCCATCTGATCCCACTGATAAGAGATACTGTCCTCATCCGGATCCTCGGCCTGTGCGGTGAGTCGAAAGGGGGTTCCGGCAGGAATAGTGTATACCCCATCCTCGCCTACGATTCCCGCATCGACCATCGGTGCCCGGTTACCGGTGGAAACCAGCGTGCCACAGAGTCTGCCACTGCCCTGGTTGATGTAGCTTCCCATCTCTTCGATGCTGAGTGCATGGAATGTCGCATCCGAGTTGGATTGAAGGTTTTCATCCCCGCAAATCCCGGCATAACTCATGATGGTCGATCCACTGCCCGGCTCAACTGCCGCAAAGCCAACTCGATTGACACCGCCACAATTGGCTGTTGTTCCGTTGAATGTATGGTTGGCATTCAATTGATGCCCCAGTTCATGGGCGACGAAATCGATGTAAAAAACATCGTTGTCAGGTTCAGAAGTGCCGGTATAGGCCTGGGCTTTGAAGCTTTGACAGACCGAACCCACACTGGCCAGACCGCCGCCAAGAATACCGAACAGATGACCGATATCGTAACTGTCGGCACCCAGAGTAAAATCGAGATTCTGCTGATTCTCAGTCAGCATGGTGGGGATCCCGCTGGGCGTATGGGTATAGGGATCCGAACTTGCATCGGTGTAGATGATCCGATCGTTGTTGCCCACCAGCTGAAACTGGATTGCCAGATCACGACCATAGATCTGGTTGACCCGGTTGATCGCCGTCACAATCTGGGCGAGGGTTTCAGCAACACTGCCGCCGAAGTAGGCGGAGTACTCACCGGTAGCCGCTACGGCAAGCCGATAGATGCGTCGCTGATCACTGCTGTGGGTCTGCCTGCCGGCCCTGACAACCCACGGATCCAAGGCCTCACCACTGATCTGATGATCGAGCTGACAGATCTGTTGGGACTCAGCCATACCGACAGATTTCGCGTAATCCGATTTATAGAAGCTTCGATAGTGGCCGTCCGGATCCGGGTCGATATAGATGGTTCCGGATGGGGAGGTAAGCATGGCATGAAAGCCTCTGGGGGTCAGATCAAGCCGCCCGGTCAGCTCCGGGTTTTCCACGCCCCTGACACGATAGGTGGCGATCTCCGGATAGCGATCCGCCAGGCTTGGGGCCATCACCGGCGACTGTTCTATCCAGCAGCGCACCATCTCACCACCGGGCAGGGGCAGCGTGATTTGATGGCTGTTGTGAATTGCCAGTCCGGACTCGGATGGTGCCTGAGAGAGTTGTGCCCGAAGGGCCGCTAGGTCCGCCTCAAGGGCACGGTAGTAGCGCGGGGTTTCAGTGACTGCTCTGGCAGCATATTCAGGTGGTGACAGATCCCGCCAGATGCCGGCCTCGGCAACCAGCGGCAAGAGAACAACAGGCCACAACCATCCACTGGTCTTAATGCTATGCCAAATCCGCATCGAACCTCCTTTGTTTAGGGCCTGGTTGGTTGGCAATCGGGGGATTTCAGCAATACCCTCTGTCTGCCCATCAACCTTTCAGCTTTTTCAGCAGGATCTGGTTGACCTGGCCTGGGTTGGCTTTTCCCTGGGTCTGCTTCATTACCTGGCCAACAAAAAATCCCAGCAACTTCTCCTTACCGGCCTGGAACTGTTCCACCTGCTTTGGATTGGCGGCGATGATCTCATCGATGATCGACTCGATCTGACCACTGTCGGTAATCTGCTTGAGCCCCTTGGCCTCGATCACCGTATCCGCATCCCCCTCACCCTGCCAGATGGCTTCAAACACCTGCTTCGCCAGCTTGCCTGAAATGGTGTTGTCGGCGATACGCTTCAGCAAGCCACCCAGATGCTCCGCACTGACCGGTGAATCGGCCAACTCCAATCCGGCCTTGTTGAGTGCACCGGCCAGTTCCACCGTGACCCAGTTGGCGGCCATTTTGGGGTCGGCGCCGGTGGCAACTACCTGTTCATAGTAGTCGGCCTGCTGACGACTCTGAGTAAGCGACGTCGCATCGGTGTCAGAGAGCTGATAGTCGGTTACGAAGCGGGCTTTTTTCTGATCCGGCAGTTCCGGCATCCGTTCCCGAGCCTGCCCCAGACGCTGCTCGGTGATCTCTACCGGCAACAGATCGGGATCGGGGAAATAGCGGTAGTCGTTGGCCTCCTCCTTGCTGCGCATGGAGCGGGTCTCATCCCGATCCGCATCATAGAGGCGGGTCTCCTGGACAACCGCCTTACCGCTCTCAAGCAGATCGATCTGGCGCTCCCGCTCGAAATTCATCGCCCGCTCCAGAAAGCGGAAGGAGTTGATGTTCTTCAGCTCGGTTCTGGTGCCGAACTCCTGCTGACCTTTGGGTCGCATGGAGAGATTGGCATCGACCCGGAAAGAGCCCTCCTGCATGTTGCCGTCACAGATCCCCAGATAGACCACCAGCTGATGAATCTTGCGGGCATAGGCTACCGCTTCCTTGATCGAACGCATATCCGGCTCGGAGACGATCTCCAGCAGTGGCGTTCCGGCCCGGTTCAGATCAATCCCACTCATTCCGTGAAAATCCTCATGCAGGGATTTGCCCGCATCCTCTTCCAGGTGAGCCCGGGTGATGCCGATCACTTTCTGTTGACCATCCTCCAGATCGATGGTCAGAGATCCCCGACCAACGATCGGCAGTTCGAATTGACTGATCTGATAGCCTTTCGGCAGATCGGGATAGAAATAGTTTTTCCTGGCGAAGACAGAGCGTGGACCGATCTCTGCATCCACTGCCAGACCAAACATCAGCGCCATATCCACAGCCGCCTCGTTGAGTACCGGCAGCACACCGGGGAAACCCAGGTCCACGATACAGGCCTGGCTATTCGGTTCTGCGCCATAGGCGATTGAGGCGCCGGAGAAAATCTTCGATTTCGAAGCGAGTTGGGTATGTATTTCCAGGCCGATAACGGTTTCCCACTGCATATCTATAACTCTATGTTGCGCTGATCTGTTTACTGTTGCTGATCGAATCTGCCATCAGGCAGTCCGATTCTCTAATCCAATCCCTCGGGAATGAGCCGGTGCCAGCCAGTCTCCTGCTGAAACTTATGGGCTACATTCAGCAGTCTGGCTTCGGCAAAATAGTTTCCTATGAGCTGTAATCCCACCGGCAGACCGTTCGCCGGCTGTACCGGCATCGAAAGCCCGGGCAGACCGGCCAGATTGGCTGCGATGGTGTAGATATCATTCAGATACATGGTCACAGGGTCATCGGTCTTCTCTCCCAGCTTGAAAGCGGGTGCAGGGGTAGCAGGCCCCATGATCACATCGACCTGTTCAAATGCCTGTTTGAAATCGTCCGATATCAGATGACGGGTCTTCTGCGCTTTCAGATAGTAGGCATCGTAGTAACCTGCGGAGAGCGCGTAGGTACCGATCATGATGCGCCGCTTCACCTCAGCACCGAAACCTTCGCCCCGAGAGCGCTTATAGAGATCCTCAAGATCCTTCGGATTGTCACAACGATAGCCGAACCGGGCACCATCGAATCGGGACAGATTGGACGAACACTCGGCCGGAGCGACCACATAGTAGGTCGGTACCGCCATGGCACTGTTGGGCAGGCTGATCTCGACCACTTCGGCCCCCAGCCCCTTGTAGACTTCCAACGCGGCTTCTATCGAACTCCTGACATCTTCATCCAAGCCCTCACCGAAATACTCCTTCGGCAGGCCGATCTTCAGCCCCGCCAGGGAGTCGTTCAGACCGGCCGAATAGTCGGGTACCGGATGATCCGCACTGGTGGAGTCACGTGGATCGAAACCGGCCATCGCCTGCAGCATCAGTGCGGCATCCTCGGCACTGGCGGTCATTGGACCGGCCTGATCGAGACTCGATGCAAAGGCGATCATGCCAAACCGGGAGACACGCCCGTAGGTCGGTTTCAGTCCAGTGATGCCACAGAGAGCGGCTGGCTGACGAATCGAACCACCGGTATCGGTACCGGTTGCCGCCGCTGCCATACGTGCAGCCACAGCAGCGGCCGAGCCACCTGATGAGCCGCCTGGCACCCGCTGCCTATCCCAGGGATTGTGCACATTTCCGTAGAAACTGGTCTCATTGGAGGAGCCCATGGCAAACTCATCCATATTCGCCTTACCCAGTGAGATGACACCCGCCTGTTTCAGTTTTGTCACCACCGTGGCGTCATAGGGTGAGATAAAGTTATCCAACATTTTGGAACCGCAGCTGGTCTTCACACCCTGGGTACAGAATATATCCTTCTGCACGATGGGAATACCGGTCAACGGGCCAGCGTCACCGGCTTTCAGCTTCTCATCAGCCGTGGCAGCGTCAGCCAGTGCCTGTTCCGCAGTGGTAGTGATAAAGGCATTGATGTTCCCATCCAGACGTTCGATCCGTTCGAGAAAATGGCCTGTCAGCTCAACACTGGAGAACTCACCGGCCTTCAATCCGGCTGCCAGCTCAACAATCGTTTTTTTATGCATGGTTAGACTTCATTGACTGTGAATAGCGCTAGGGATTCTAGGATCTGACGACACTACTCGATTACCTTGGGTACCAGATAGAGACCATTTTCTACCAGCGGGGCAACGGCCTGATTCTGATCACGGCAATCCGGCTCGGTTACCTGATCCTCCCGCAGCCTCTGGGCCATATGCAGGGGGTGAGCCATCGGCTCGATATTGTCCGTATCCGCCGCCTCGAGCTGTTCGACCAGAGCAAGGATATTGCTCAGCTCCGCCGCATAGCCTTCTACCTGGTTTTCATCCAGCGCCAAACGCGCCAGATGAGCAATCTTTTCAACATCGGAACGATCTAATGACATCCGGCTGATTCCTGGTTAGAAAAACAGGGGAATCTACCACACTCTGGAGAGTGTATACATGGCGAACCGGCTGCCATCACGCTCAAATCGCCAAGAAATGGCGATTTGAGTAATCCGGGTCACCCTGGCCGAACCAGAATATTTGTAATTTTGTGAATGTAATTCAGTTTTACCTCTTTGAATTACCATCTATAATTCACTAATAGGTCTAGTTGGGATAATATTCCCAACCAGGGGATGATAGACCACAATAAAAGCTTGGCCTTTCATCGGATGATGTTTGGGGAAAATTGACCAGAATCGATAAATATCAAAGACTTTTCGAGCTATTTGGGATTAGAGTGAAGCCTGATATAGATCGTAAATCGGGTTAGTGAGACGTCAAAATGGATGAAAATCGTAAAATACTTACCGCCTCTATCCTGAAATTGCTGCGGCCGCTCGTCAGGCTGATGTTGCGTAATGGCTTCACCTATGGCGATTTTGCCGATTTGAGCAAGTGGACTTTTATGGATGTCGCCTCAAAGGAGTTCGGCATTCCTGGCCGTAAACAGACCGTCTCCCGCGTCTCGGTGATCACCGGCCTGACCCGCAAAGAGGTCAGCCGACTGCAGAAAATCGATACCCCGGACGACAGTGCCATCGCTCATCAGTACAACCGTGCCGCCAGAGTCATCTCAGGCTGGTTGAGAGACAAGCGTTTCACCAACAAGAAAGGGGAACCCGCTGCACTGGAGTTCGACAGGGGTAAAAACAGCTTCAGTGATCTGGTGCGGGAACACAGCGGTGACGTACCGCCCCGGGCAATCTATGACGAACTGCTGAGGGTGGGTACCATTGCAAAAAATGAATCCGGTAAGATCACGCTGCTCAGTGACGGCTATATTCCCCGAACCGGAGAGACTGGCAAACTGCACATCCTGGGCACCGATGTGGAGTTACTGATCGACACCATCGACCACAATCTACAGACCGGTTCCCAATCGCCTTATTTTCAACGTAAAGTAGCCTATGACAATCTACCGGTAGAGGCCCTGCCGGAGTTTCGCAATTTGAGCGCTGAAAAGTCACAGGCGCTACTGCTTGAGTGCGATAAATACCTCTCTCGACACGATCGGGATGTCACTTCAGAGAGTGATGGAACCGGGCGGATACAGGCCGGCATAGGCATCTACTATTTCGAAAAGGACATACAGCGAAATGACTAGCTTGAACAGGTTAATCTCGCCAATTATCTGTGCGGTTTGCATGACTGCACTCTACAGCTGTGGCGGCGGTGGCGGCGGCTCCCAGGTTGCCGATGGCGGCATCGGCGGTACCGGGGTAACCCAGGGCAGAGTAACCGGGTTCGGCTCGATCTTCGTCAACGGTACCGAATATGAGACCGACAATGCCAGCTTCACGGTAAACAACAGTGACGGCACCCAGGATGACCTGGCCATCGGCATGGTGGTGGTCATCAATGGTAGCAGTGATCAGGCCAGCGCCACCGGTGAAGCGGAGAGTGTTGAGTATGACAGCCTGTTAGAGGGGGTCGTCGACAGAAACGACATCGCGACCAACAATACACTCACCATCATGAACCAGACCATTACGGTCGATGACGAGACGGTTTATGAAAACCCATTCGATGCCACCTCGTTGGCGGATCTCCCTGTTAACAGTGTCGTCGAAGTGAGCGGTTTCACCGATGGTAACGGGGATATTCTGGCAACCCGTATCGAAGTGGAATCCCTGGGTTGGTCTGGAGATAGCCTGGAGGTATCGGGTGTGGTGATGAGTATCTCCGGCAGTCGCTTCCAGATCGGCAATCTGACCATCGAGGCAGGCACACTCACCATCCCGGATGAGGGCACATTTGTCGAAGTTGAAGGCGACAGCTTTGTCGGTGAAGTGTTCGAAGCCGACTCCATAGAGGTTGAAGGGGATGGCACCAATCAGGTTGCCGACGACGGAGATGATGTCGAAATCGAAGGGCGTATTACCACCGCCCTGGACAGCCAGGACCAATTTGCCTTGAACGGCCAGATCGTGGATGCCTCGAATACGCCATTCAGCGGCCAGACCAGTCAGTTGACGGTTGGCCGCATTGCCGAGGTTGAAGGTGTCATGGATGGCACAATCCTGATTGCCGAAAAGATCGAGCTCAAGGCAGAACAGTCGGAGAAGGGCGAAATTGCCGGAATTCTCGGGGCTGACAACGTGGATAGTTCCGCTGGAACCATCACCCTGCTGGGACAGACGATTCAGGTCACCAGCTCCACCATCATGGAGAGCGACCTGGAGGATGAGGACAGTTTCACCTTGGCGCAGCTCGTATCCACCGACTACCTGGAAGCCAAGGTATTCAGTGACAACGGACAGCTGATCGCCACCAAGTTGAAAAGGGAACGGGCACCGGAAAACCACAACGCTGAAGTTGAAGGCATGCCCGAGTTCATCGATGAGACCACCATCCGGGTGTTCGGGGTATTGGTCGACACATCCAACCTGGAGTATGAGTTCTCGGATCAGAGGGTCGAGGTCGAGGGGGACTTCGCCAACGGTCTACTGACCGCCAGCAAGATCGAAGAGGATTGATCCCAGCGCATTCCTGCCCGGGAGAGGAACGCCTCCTCCCGGGCAGGCAGTAACCCGACAGGAACTCCGGAATACTCCGTTTATGACTTAAAAAAGGTGAATTCTTCCGGATTCACCATCCCCATTCTTGCTCATCTCCTGTACCATTGATAGATTAGCCGTCTTCTGGTTTACCCAGGTTCCTCGAGTCGGGCGCAGTACCAATCCTGCCGCCTGATCGAACCCAGGATAGACCCCATATCAACCACTGACACGAGAAGATAAAGAGATCCATGCTGTTCAGACGCATCCGTGGCATATTTTCCAATGACCTTTCCATCGACCTGGGTACAGCCAACACCTTAATCTATGCCCGGGGTCAGGGCATTGTGCTCAACGAACCGTCCGTTGTTGCAATTCGCCAGGACAGAGGACCGGGCGGTGCGAAATCAGTGGTGGCGGTAGGTGAAGACGCCAAGAAGATGCTTGGCAGAACCCCGGCGAATATTACCGCCATCCGACCGATGAAGGAGGGCGTGATTGCCGATTTCACGGTTACCGAGAAGATGCTTCAGTACTTCATCCACAAGGTACATGAATCCCGCATCATCCGCCCCAGTCCCCGGGTTCTGGTGTGTGTTCCCTGCGGCTCCACCCAGGTTGAAAGACGTGCCATCAAAGAGTCGGCTGCGGGCGCGGGCGCCCGTGAGGTCTACCTGATCGAAGAACCCATGTCGGCGGCAATCGGTGCAGGTTTACCGGTTGATGAAGCCCGCGGATCGATGGTTCTGGACATCGGCGGCGGTACTTCCGAAGTGGCGATCATCTCATTGAACGGAATCGTCTACGCCAACTCCGTCCGAGTCGGCGGCGACCGGTTCGATGATGCGATCGTCAACTACGTTCGACGCAACTACGGCACCCTGATCGGTGAAGCCACCGCTGAGCGGGTGAAACATGAAATCGGTTCCGCCTACCCCGGCAACGAAGTGAAAGAGATCGATGTCAAAGGACGCAATCTTGCAGAAGGCATTCCGCGCAGTTTCACCCTCAACAGCAATGAAATTCTCGAAGCTCTACAGGAGCCCCTGTCCGGTATTGTCGGGGCAGTGAAGACCGCACTGGAGCAGACACCGCCTGAACTCGGCGCCGATGTTGCCGAACGGGGCATTGTGCTGACTGGCGGCGGCGCCCTGCTCAAGGATATCGACCGCCTGCTGCAGGAGGAGACCGGCCTACCGGTGATTGTGGCGGAAGATCCACTGACCTGTGTCGCCCGTGGCGGTGGACGGGCATTGGAACTGATCGACGAACGGGGTGGTGAGTTCTTCATGGTTGACTAATGTCACCTCAGCTGCCCTGACGTGCCTACTGTACGTCTGAGCGATTGCAGTAGACACTTTACGGAGTCATTCAGCCATTAAACTGATCTTCACACAGGGCGCTTCAATTACCACAAGACTGGTGGTGGCCGCCCTCATGTCCATCTCATTGATGGTGCTTGACCATCGCTATAACCACCTGGAATCGCTACGATCCGCACTCTCCGTGCTGCTCTACCCTGTCCAGTACCTGGCCAGCCTGCCGCTGCTGTTGAGCGAGTCGGCCAGTGACGCCATCATCAGCCGCAACGAGCTGGAAGAGCAGCGGGAAAACCTGCACCAGGAGAACCTGCAGTTACGCGCCCGGTTACAGAAGTTTGAGGCGCTGGAAGCGGAAAACATGCGCCTGAGAGGGTTGCTCGACTCCTCATTCAAGGTCGGGGACCGGGTGTTGATCGCTGAAATCATTGCGGTTGAGCAGGACCCTTTCCGCCAGCAGGTTTTGATCAATAAAGGCAAAAACTCCGGTATTTTTGAAGGCCAGCCTGTACTCGACGCCAATGCGGTGGTCGGCCAGGTCACCCATATCACGCCATTCAATGCCAGTGTATTGCTGATCACGGATGCGGCCCATGCACTCCCCATCCAGGTCAATCGTAATGGCCTGCGTACCATTGCCCTGGGCACCGGTCTGATCAACCGTCTGGAGCTGCCCCACCTGCCGAACAACGCGGATATACAAGTGGGTGACCTGCTGATCACCTCCGGGCTCGGCGGCGGCTTTCCATCGGGTTACCCGGTGGCGGAAGTCATCGAAGTGAGGCGCGAACCCGGGCAACCATTCGCCTCGGTGATCGCCCAGACCACCGCACACCTGGACAGGATCCGGGAAGTCCTGCTGGTCTGGACCCTCGATCCTGACAGCGCTATCGAATCACAACAGCAGCGTGCATCAGCTGACGATCAGGAAGAGACTGCAGAGTCCGAGGAGGCGCCATGATCAGTCAGCCTCAGAACGGTAGCTCAGTGATCTATCTCAGTCTGCTGGTCGGATTCATTCTCACCATCATGCCGCTGCCCGAATGGGCCAACACTTTTCGCCCCCAATGGGTGGCCCTGATCCTGATCTACTGGTGCATGACAATGCCGGAGCGCATCGGGGTCGGGGTGGGCTGGAGCACCGGATTCCTACTCGATGTACTGACCGGCACCCTGCTTGGCCAGCACGCCCTTGGCTTCTCCGTGGTCGCCTATCTGATGCTGAGACTGCACCTGCGGGTTCGGGTCATTCCCTTACGACAGCAGGTATTCACCATTTTCATCCTGTTGCTGGTTGAGCGACTGCTTGCACTCTGGTCCACCGGCGCCGCCAACTACCCAACCCCATCCCTCTGGTACTGGGTAACCCCCGTGGTCAGCACCCTGTTGTGGCCTTGGATCTATATTATATTGCGGGACATCAGTCACCGCTTTCACGTCAGCTGATCCTGGAGAACGCCACCGGTGCCTCAATCCTCACTCAAGGACTACCTGCACGAGAGCCAGCTTTTCCTGGGAAGAGCGATCGTCTCCGGCACACTGGTGATACTGGCGCTGATCGTGCTGGTCAGCAGGCTGTTCTTTCTGCAGATTGAGAACCACGATCACTTCACCACCCTCTCCCAGGACAACCGGGTCAAACTCGAACCTTTACCCCCCACGCGAGGGCTTATATTCGATCGCAATGGGGCCATTCTGGCGCAAAATCTGCCGGCATACAGTCTGGAGATCATTCCGGAGAAGACCCGGGACCTGGCAGAGACTATCGAGCAGATCGGCGAGATCATCTCCATTACCGAAGATGACATCCAACGCTTTCACCGTTTGCGCAAACAGCGCCGACGTTTCGACAGCATCCCGATCCGGGTCCGCCTGCAGGAGGATGAGGTCGCCCGCATTGCGGTGCATCGCCACCGGTTTCCCGGCGTGGATGTCAAAGCGACTCTGCTCAGGGACTACCCTCAAGGATTGCAGACGGCTCATCTGCTCGGCTACGTGGGTCGGATCAATGAGAAAGAGCTGCAGCTCATCGATACCTCCAACTACAGTGGCACCGACTTTATCGGTAAGAATGGCGTGGAGAAGAGCTACGAAAGCCTGCTGCACGGGGATGTGGGCCTGCAGCAGGTCGAAGTGAATGCCAAAGGCCGGGTGCTGAGGGTGCTGGAGAATCAACCGCCGCAACCGGGTAACAACCTGGAGCTTTTTCTCGACATGAGGCTTCAATCCACCGCGCTGGAGGCGCTGGGTGATTACAACGGCGCAGTTGTGGCGATCGATGTTGAGACCGGCGGCGTGCTGACCCTGGTCAGCAAACCGGGTTACAACCCCAATCTGTTTGTCGAGGGGATCAGCAGCAGGGATTACCGGGCACTGGAGGACTCCCCTGACAACCCCCTCTTCAACCGCGCCATTCGCGGCCAATATCCACCGGGATCGACGGTAAAACCGTTCATCGGACTTGCCGGCCTGGAATACGATGTGGTGGGTTTTTATCAGGAGACCTACTGCCCCGGTTACTATCAACTGCCCGGCAAGGACCATAAATACAGGGATTGGAAAAAGTGGGGACACGGCAAAGTCGACATGGCGAAAGGCATTATCGAATCCTGCGATGTCTACTACTACGAACTGGCCAGAACACTGGGTATAGACCGTCTCTATGAGTTTCTTACCGGGTTCGGTTTCGGCATACCCTCGAGGGTGGACCTGGATGGTGAGCTATCCGGTCTGATGCCGAACCGGGAGTGGAAACAGAGTAAACGGCGGGAACCCTGGTACCCGGGTGAAACCCTGATTGTCGGTATTGGCCAGGGCTATTTCCTGGCAACCCCCCTGCAGTTGGCCTCAGCAACCGCCACCCTGGCCAACCGGGGTCACCGGATCCGTCCCCGGGTGGTTGCCACCATCGAAGGCCCGGATGGGGAGAAAAGAGACAGCCCGCTGATCGAGGATGTACTCCATCAGCTCGACCCGGAACACTGGAATCAGGTGATCGACGCCATGACCCAGGTGGTCGAGGGGCAGCAGGGAACGGCCAGGTCGATCTATACCAGCAACTACCGGATTGCGGGCAAAACCGGAACCGCGCAGGTGTTTAGCATCAAACAGGATGAGGAGTATGATGAAGAGACCGTTGCGAAACGAAAGCGTGACCATGCACTGTTTGTCGCCTTCGCCCCGGTGGAGAGTCCGAAAATTGCCATTGCGGTGGTGGTTGAAAACGGTGGACACGGCGGCTCAGTTGCCGCACCGATCGCTCGTCAGGTCATGGATCGTTATCTGGTCGACACAGCTCAGGCTAAGTAGTGTAGTGTCCTATACAAATCATACATTTAGACGAGGCATACCTTAAGTTGGCGTTGAAACCCCATACCTCGCCCTGCGGGAAGCCACTCAAGCCACGGTTGCGGCATTGCACCCCTTGGAAAGGGAACAGCCATTCCCTGCGGGCTGCATCTTGCACTCGCGGCTTGAGTGGCTTTCCAAGTGCACGATTTATATAGGGCACTACACGCGTGGCAAAACCCCATATCACATTTCACGAATCACAACCGGCCAGGGCCCAGGGCCTGCTGGCCTGGTTGCATATCGATCTGCCACTGTTGATTGCACTGCTGTTGCTGGTCGGTATCGGCCTGGCGATTCTCTTCAGTGCCGGCGACAAGGAGATGGCGCTGTTGCACAAACAGCTGATCCGGCTCGGTTTCGGTTTTGTGGTGATGGTGGTACTGGCACAGATCCATCCGGACAATTTTCGCCGCTGGTCTCCCTGGCTGTATGGCCTGGGAATCCTCTTTCTGGTGCTGGTGATTCTGTTCGGCGAACTGGGTAAAGGGGCCCAGCGGTGGCTCGACCTGGGATTCGTTCGCTTCCAGCCATCAGAGATGTTCAAGTTGACCCTGCCGATGCTGATCGCCTGGTATCTGGCGGAACAGCCACTTCCCCCCTCCCCCTCAAGATTGATCGCAGCCGCACTGTTCACCGTGCTGCCGGTAATATTGATTGCCAAACAACCTGACCTGGGCACCGCACTGCTGGTCGGATCAGGCGGTGCCTTTGCCCTCTTTCTTGCCGGTATTAGCTGGCGCCTGATTGCATTTGGCGGGGTTCTGATGGCCGCCATGGGGCCGGTGACCTGGTATCTGATGCATGACTACCAACGCCAGCGGGTACTGACCTTTCTCAATCCAGAGAGTGATCCGTTAGGCACCGGCTACCACATCATTCAGTCGAAAATCGCCATCGGATCCGGTGGTATCAGCGGCAAAGGATGGCTCAACGGCACCCAGTCACACCTCGAATTTCTCCCGGAACGACATACCGATTTCATCTTCGCCGTGATCTCGGAAGAGTTTGGCCTAGTGGGTGTGGTCGCGCTGTTGATGCTCTACCTGTTCATCATTCTACGCGGTCTCTATATCGCATCCCAGGCTCAGGATACCTTTGGCCGTATCCTGGCCGGTGCACTTTCCCTGATTTTTTTCGTCTACCTTTTTGTGAATGCGGGCATGGTTACCGGTTTACTGCCCGTTGTCGGTGTACCCTTACCCTTGATCAGCTACGGCGGAACTTCCCTGGTGACCATTCTGGCGAGCTTCGGTATCCTGATGTCCATACAGACCCATAAAAAACTGCTACCCACTTAAAGAATATGAAGCGAATAACGACACAAATCACGCTCTTTCTCCTCATCAGCCTGTCAAATCTGGCCTGCGCCCACACACCTCAGATGAAGGCGGAGTTCAGAGCATTCGCCGATGAGATGGCAAACAAGCACGGTTTCCAGGCAGCCGAGGTGGATCAGCTGCTGCTGAAGACCCGTTTCCGGGACGATATCATCGCCGCCATCACACGACCGGCGGAGTCAAAAGCCTGGTATCAGTACCGTCCGATCTTTCTCAAGCCCGACCGGGTTGCCGGCGGCATCGACTTCTGGCATGAAAACGCCGCGCTGCTGGAGCAGGCCTATCAGACCTATGGTGTCCCCCCTGAGATCATTGTCGCGATCATCGGGGTGGAGACCCGGTATGGCCGGCATACCGGCAAATACAAGGTGATCGACTCGCTCACCACGCTGGCGTTCGGCTATCCGAAACGGGCCAAGTTCTTCCGCAAGGAGTTGGAACAGTTCTTACTGCTGAGCCGGGAAGAGCAGGTCGACCCCTACAGCGCCCTGGGCTCCTATGCCGGCGCCATGGGCAAACCCCAATTCATCTCCAGCAGCTACCGCCGCTACGCCGTGGATGGCAATGCGGACGACAAAAGGGACCTGTGGAACAGTAATGCCGACATCATTGCCAGTGTGGCCAACTACTTCAAGGTTCACGGCTGGCAGAAGGATCAGCCGATCACCAGACAGGTGCAGGGCAGCGGAGACCTGCAGAAGTTTGTGGAGGCCGGCATGAAACCGAGCATCAAGGTAGCGGAGCTGATTGCGGCAGGAGTCAAACCCCTGGATCAGCTGCCACTCGATGCTGAGGCTCAGACCAGTCTGATCAAGCTGGATGCGGGAAACCATCAGCAGTATTGGCTGGGGCTGGATAACTTCTATGTCATCACCCGTTACAACCACAGCAATCTCTACGCCATGGCTGTCTATCAATTGAGCCAGGAAATTCTGGCATCGAAACAGGCCAGCCGCCGGTAATCGACAATGATCAGCCCGAGTCAGCCGGTTATCATGCTCTACCGTACATTGTTTTATCTCGGCCTGGTGATCCTGGCCGGCTGCAGCAGTGCACCAGGCAGCCGCAGCAGCCAATCCGATGGGGTGAGTCCTTACCATCCGCCACCGGCCGACATGGCGGCGATACCGGACGCCACCCCCAGGGATGAACCGAAGAGCAGGTACGGTAATCCGAACAGCTACGTGGTATTCGGTAAACGCTATCACACTCTGTCGAACAGCCAGGGCTACAACGCCCGCGGCATAGCCTCCTGGTATGGCAGCAAGTTTCACGGCCAGCGCACCAGCAGCGGCGAGCCCTACGATATGTACGCCATGACGGCTGCCCACAAGAGCCTGCCTCTGCCGAGCTATGTACGGGTCACCAACCTGAGGAACAACCGCAGTGTGGTAGTCAAAGTCAACGATCGGGGTCCGTTCCATGACAATCGGCTGATCGATCTCTCCTACACCGCAGCCTGGAAACTGGGCATCATTGGTGAAGGGACCGGGCTGGTGGAGGTCACCGCATTGCAAGCGGACTCCACCGAACCGACACCAACCCGTGTTGTGGTCACCCCAGCTCGTCAGAAGACACAGAGACTGCCCGAGCTTTTTCTTCAGGTCGGGGCCTTCGGCGATTCACAAAATGCACAGCGGTTGAAACAGCGGCTGGAGGAACAATTGAAGACCAGTGTACTCATACAGGGAGACAGCGCCGTGGCGAAACGGGTCTACCGGGTCCAGGTAGGGCCGATCGCAAGTGTCGAGCTGGCGGATCACCTCAGCCAGAGGCTCAGTCAGCTGGGTATCGAAAATCCCCATGTTGTGATTCGTTAAACGCATGCTCTGAAAACCCTAGGGCCTGTTAACACTCCCCTGCCGAGATCTGATCTCAGCTGACATCTGAACAGATCCGGCGATAGGCAACTCAATCCAAGTTCAATACAATAGCCTGTAATTATCGACAGAATTATCCATACTCATGTATCAACCCAAACGAATCTACAATCTCTTTGCAACTGGCCTGTTGGCCCTCTTCACCCTGTGCGTAAATGCCGCTGTACCTTTACCGGCACCTCCGGAGGTCTCCGCCACCGGCTATCTGCTGGTCGATTTCCACAGTGGCAAGGTACTCGCTGAACGGGATGCGGACAAACGTCTGGAACCCGCCAGTCTGACAAAAATCATGACCGCCTACACCGTGTTTCGTGAACTGCAACAGGGCAACATCACCCCGGAAGACCAGGTACTGGTCAGTGAGAAGGCCTGGCGGACTCCCGGCTCCCGGATGTTTATCGAGGTCGGCAAGAAGGTCAAACTGCTCGATCTGATCAAAGGCATGATCATCCAGTCGGGTAACGACGCCTGTGTCGCCCTGGCCGAACACATTGCCGGCAGTGAAGGGACCTTCGCCGAATTGATGAACACCCATGCGACCCGGCTCGGCATGACCCGGACCAACTTCGTCAACTCCACCGGCCTGCCCCATGAAAACCACTATACGACCCCGGCAGATATCGCCAAAGTGGCGATAGCGACGATTGGCGAGTTCCCGGAATACTATCCCTGGTACAAGGAGAAATCCTTTCTTTTTAACAACATAGAACAGCACAATCGAAACAAACTGTTATGGCGGGACAACAGTGTGGACGGCATGAAAACCGGCCACACCGAAGGTGCCGGTTACTGTCTGGTGGCCTCCGCCCTGAAGGAGAATATGCGTCTGGTTTCTGTGGTGATGGGCACCAAAGGCGAAGAGGCCAGAGCCCAGGCGAGCCAGAGCCTGTTGAACTACGGTTTCCGTTTCTTTGAAACCCATCAACTGTATGCCGCGGGTGAAACCCTCAATCGGGTAAGAATCTGGAAAGGTGAGCGGGAGAAGCTCCCCCTGGGACTGAACGAAGACCTGAATGTGACCATACCCCGCCATCAATACAAAAACCTCGACGCCAGCCTGGAGATCGATCCAAAGATCATGGCCCCGGTTAGCGAAGGGCAATCCCTTGGCAAGGTGACTGTGACTTTGAATGGGGAACCGGTCAGATCCGCCACGCTGGTCTCTTTGAAGGGTATCGCTGAAGGCAATCTATGGCAGCAGATCAAAGACAGCGCACTGCTTTGGCTGGAGTGAGACCGTGGACGAAGAAGAGACACTGCTTAAGTTTCCCTGCGACTTCCCGATCAAGGTGATGGGAAAGGCAGAGCCTGGATTCGAGGCGATGGTGGTTGAGCTGATCAGTCGCCATGCACCAGGTATCACCGAAACCGCGGTCAACAGCCGCAGCAGCAAAGGCGGCAAGTGGATCTCGGTTACCGTCACCCTGCGTGCCGAGAGCAAGGCACAGCTGGACGCCATCTATCTCGACCTCAGTGCCCATGAAAAAGTGGTCATGGCACTCTGAACCGTGCCCGTACTCGAGGTAAAAGAGCTGGGCCTGCAGCTCTACGGCGACAGCTGGCGCGCCATGCAGGAGCTCACCGACAAGCGTACGCCCAGCACACCTGACCAGCTTTGGCTGTTGCAGCATCCAGCGGTCTTCACCCTGGGTCAGGCTGGAAAACCGGAACACATCCTGAATCCTGGTGAAATCCCGATCGTCAACAGCGACCGGGGCGGCCAGGTCACCTACCATGGCCCGGGACAGCTGATCGCCTACACTATGATCGACCTGCGCAGAGCCCGCCTGGGAGTCCGAGGCCTGGTAACCCAGCTGGAGTCCGCCGTGATCGGGCTACTGGCGAAGTATGCGATCCAAGCCAACGCCAGCAAGGATGCCCCTGGGGTCTATATCGACGGCGCCAAGGTCGCCTCCCTCGGCCTTCGGGTGCGCAAGGGTTGCAGCTATCACGGCCTCAGTCTGAATATCGACATGGATCTGGAACCATTCACCCGGATCAACCCCTGTGGCTATCCCGGATTGGCGGTCACACAACTTACTGAGCTTGGGGTAAAATCCGATTTACCCAGTCTGGGCCGGGAATTGGCCCAACAATTGGCTGCAGGTTTAGGCTACACTCTCAGCTTCACCGATCCGGATGCAGACAAATTAGATGAGTAGCAACAAAGACCTCCTGCCACCTTCACGAACCAAACCTGAGAGCCATCAGCGGGGCAAATCCAAGCTTTCCCGCATCCCGGTGAAGGTGGAATCGGACCAACCAACCTTGAGAAAGCCCAAATGGATCCGTGCCAAGGCGCCATTGGGCAAAGAGGTCAGTCGTATCCGCCGTATCCTGCGTGACAAGGGATTGAGCTCAGTCTGCGAGGAGGCCGCCTGTCCGAATCTTGGTGAGTGTTTTCAACACGGTACAGCCACCTTCATGATCATGGGAGACATCTGCACCCGGCGCTGTCCCTTTTGCGATGTTGCTCACGGTAAACCTCAATCTCTGGACCCCCAGGAGCCGGAGCATCTGGCTGATGCGATTGCCTCGATGGCGCTGAAATATGTGGTGATCACCTCAGTGGATCGTGACGACCTGCGGGATGGTGGCGGCAACCACTTTGCACAATGCGTTGCCGCGATCCGAGAGAAGATGCCGAATACCAGCGTCGAGCTGCTGGTGCCCGATTTCCGTGGACGGGTTGAGCAGGCGCTGACACCCCTGCTGGAGTTTCCACCGGATGTCTTCAACCACAATCTTGAAACAGTCCCAAGGCTCTATCGCCAGGCACGTCCAGGTGCCGACTATCAGGGTTCGCTGGAGCTGCTGAAAAGGTTCAAACAGCAACAACCCGGGGTGCCCACCAAATCAGGGCTGATGCTGGGACTGGGTGAACGCAAGCAGGAGATTCTCGCGGTCATGCAGGACCTGCGTGATCATGATTGCGAAATGCTGACCCTCGGGCAGTACCTGCAACCCAGTCATGACCATCTGCCGGTGGACCGATTCGTCACCCCTGAAGAGTTCGACGATCTGGCCAAACAGGCCGAGGAGATGGGATTTACCCGTGTTGCCAGTGGACCGATGGTAAGATCCTCATACCATGCGGACCTACAGGCCAATCCGTTACTGGAATCCGAATCCCGCAACTGACCCGGTAGATCGCAGATGGACGGCATTGATACGCAACTGATCGAAAATCTGATTCTCCCCCCTTCCGGTACCCTGCTGTTGGGACTGCTCGGACTGCTCCTGTGGTGGTCGGCCTTTGGCAGGAAACTGGTCGTTTTCGCTCTGCTGCTGCAGCTGCTTTTGAGTCTGCCCATTACCGCTGAACTGCTATTCAACCATCTGCAGCAATACCCCTCCCTGAACAGGCAGCAACTCGCTGAAAACCAGGCTTCAGCGATCGTGGTTCTGGGTGCCGGACGCTACCGGGAGGCCCCGGAATATGCCTCCGACACCGCCAGCATGCGCCACCTCAGCCGTCTGCGATATGCCGCCAGAATCGCACGCCAAACCGGCTTGCCGGTCATTCCCAGTGGCGGCAAACCGGATGGAACAGGGGTTGCCGAAGCGGTGATTGCCGAACAGGTGTTAAACCGGGATTTCGGCATCTCTGTCCAGCATTTGGACAAACGCAGTAAAAACACCTGGGAGAATGCGCGCTATATCGCCAGGCTGCTCGACAGGCTGGAGATAGAGAGCGTGATCCTGGTCACCGATGCTGCCCACATGGCCAGAGCACTCTACGCCTTGCAGCGTCATGGAGTCGATGCCATCGCCGCCCCGACCAATTTTGAATACCATCAGAGCGCCAGGCGACCACTCCACGAACGGCTCATCCCCAGCGCTGCCGCGGTGATGAACATCTCGTTTGGGCTGCATGAGTTGCTTGGCCGTTTTTGGTACTCCCTGAAATAGTCACCGGGACCTCTGCGGTCACTGTTGATCCAGGTGGGCGGTATAGCGCTCCATCAGATAACAGAGGCAATCCTGCTTGATCACCTCCAGATTCTTAGTCAGCATCGAAGGCATAACCGACCGATTGAGACAGAGCTGCCCATCATCGATCTGAAAATAGTCCCTGGCCACTTCAGCCCCCTGCTCATCCCTCACATCCAATGCTTCAATACCTCGACCATTGACCCAACCGAACAGGGTTCCGGCGGGCAGCTCACGAAAGTTCATATGATCCAGATCGGGATCAAACACCAGCTCACTCTCACCAGGCGAGAATCCGAATCGGGTATCGCCGGCCACCTTGACCTGCGCCACGGTATGGAACAGGTCGATATCCTGATGGGCCACCGGGTGTTGAGGATGTTCGGCCAGATGCAGGCAGGCCTCGAGATACTCCAGCGCATGCTCCACCCCATGGGCGCTACCCACCTTACCGCACTCCAGAGTCACCGATGGACAGAGTTCCGCAAACGCCATCGACTGCACCCCCTTGGGTCTGAGGAAATAGACCACAGTTCGGGAGAACAGTAACGCCAGATGGAGAAAAGCACTGTCCAGTTTGTTGACACAGGCGTAGTGCGGGTTCAGACCGGTATTGTTATGCACATCGACACTGGCAAAAGGCTTTCGCTCGCGCATCAGGTCGACCACCTGTGCCATCATCCGCCGCTCTGCGGATTCCGTCGCCTGGCATCCTGGCCAGACCCGGTTGTAGTCGGATTGTCCGGGTAGCAGCCGCTTATGCTCTGCCGCAGCAGCAACATTACCGATGAACAGACTCAAGGAGCGAGGCAGCTCCTTACCCCCCTGGTAACGCTTCAGCAGCAGACGAATCGCCTCCCATCCCACATGCTCATTGCCATGCATCAACACAGATACGAACAGCGGCTGAGGTTTGCGACCCGGAAGGTGTATCAAGCTGGGTCCTGGCAACTGACCGATCAGCTGATCGGCTTCCAGCGTGAGCAGACCGTCAGGAATATGATCGTATTGGGTTAACATGATTTCCACAGCACCGATAACATCTAAACACTCCACTCATGAACCGGTTTGCCACTCTCCTGCCGTTCCAGGTAAGCCAGGGTCAATCCCTGCATATCCAAACCATAGTTGGCAACCCACTGCTTTTGCCAGTCAGCCCCGTTGAGCCCCCGTCTGACCCGCGCTTCGACGATCCCCAGCCAATACGCCACCGAGATGGGATCGATATTCAGTGATAACAATCCTGTTTTGGCTATCGGCAGCAAATGCTCCGTAATCAACTGATCTGCCGGAATACTCTGCCAACCAAACCAATAGAGCTGTGACTGCAAACCGAAGCGGGCCGCCTGATAGAAGTTACTGCGTGCTCTGATAAATCCCATTTCACGCTCCGGCTGCTGATACTGCTCTGCCAGACCGGTAACCAGACCGAAATAGAACGCCGCATTGGCAATCATGTCAGGTAGAGTTGGACCCGCCGGCACCACCCGGTGTTCAATACGCAGATGGGGTTGCTGTCGCTCATTGAAACCGATCAAAGGGCGGTTCCATCGCCAGATGGTGCCATTGTGCAGGCGCAGATGGGCCAAACGCTCCACCGGCTCATCCATCAATCTGGGCAGTAGTACCGGGTAGCGCTGCAGATTGGCGCTGAAATTCTCCATCATCGATTGGTAGAGATAACGAATGCCAAAGCTGACCCGCTTGGTCAAATCGGAAGCGCCCACCGATATGGATTGCTCGAACAGTGGAATCCTGGTCTCGTCCCACAGGCTTCTGCCAAACAGGTAGGGTGAATTTGCGCTCAAGGCAACCATCGGTGCCGATACGATTTTCGACAGATTGTAGAGTTTGGCCGCCTGGTTCGCCGCTACCTGCAGGTGAATCTGAAAAGAGGTTGCGGCTGATTCCAGCATCACATCATCATGGCAGAGATCAAGTGTCTCCCGTCCGTCGATATGCAACTCCACCGGTTGTCCCCGGCGCAGCTTGAAAACCTGATCGTTGAGTGCCCGATAGCGGTTCAGCGGGGACATGTTTTCAAGACTGAGATCCGCTTGTCGCAGACTGGGCAGAATACCCACCATACCCATTCTTGCGGAGAGACTTTCAGCACGCCCGTTGCATTCACGCCAGATTCCCTGCAACTCAGCAAACATCCGGTCCAGCGCATCGGCCTGCAGCTGACGAGGGGTGGTATTGATCTCTACATTGAAGGTTGCCAGTTCGGGCACGACGAACTGATCATCCAGACCGGCCAGTAGTTGCTGATTCAGTGGGGCAGGCTCACCCGCCTGATCGAGGATGCAGGCTTCCAACTCCAATCCACCCAGATCTCCGTGACTGTCGAAAACCCCCTCTTTGAACCAGCTTTCCAGCAGCCTGGTTTCCACAATCAACCGTCGCTGAAATTCAGCAATATCCGCTTCAGTAAAATTACTTGAGGTAATCTCCTGGCCCATGCTGTGCCTATTAAAAATTAGATACTGTTACTGAAAGAGTCGAGTTTCTGCTCAAGTTTTTCAAGTCGTTGCGGGGTTCCTACATCGATCCACTCCCCCACATGGAGCTCACCGGATACTCTACCCAGGCTGATCGCCTGACGAATCAATGGCGCCAAAGGAAATGCCCCGGCGCGACAGCCACTGAACAGTTGAGGGTCATAGAGTCCAATCCCACTGAACGTTAACATCTCTCCAGACCCGTCGGAGAGACGTTCATCCAGCAGATAAAAATCACCGAGCGGGTTATGCGCTGGATTGGGCACCAACACCAAATGGGCCAGATCATCGGGCTCAAGATTGAGTTGCGTAAGATCCACATCACACCAGATATCCCCATTGATCACCAGGAATGGAGAATCACCCAACAGGGGGAGAGCCTTAAAGATACCACCACCCGTCTCAAGTGCCTGACCTTCAGCCGAATAGTCGATAGCAACCCCCCATTGATCTCCACGGCCCAAGCGGTCTTCTATCATCTCTCCCAGATGGGCATGATTGATGACAATTTCCCGATAACCGGCTTTTGCCAGCCTTTCGATATGGTGAACGATGAGTGGCTTGCCCGCGACAGGAAGCAATGGTTTCGGCATAGAGTCGGTAAGCGGCCGCATCCGCTCTCCACGTCCTGCGGCCAGAATCATGGCTTTCATTGTTTGGTTGAATCAGTGTGGAAAGTTCAACTGTAACCGACTGTGCGCAGCTTAGCCACACCCTCTAGGAAGTATAGTCGAGCAATAACAGTGGCAGATGATCAAAGATAAAAGGAGGTCTGAGAATGAACGCTAACAACGCAAATACGCAATTTCCGGGCCGTCTAGCGACACCAAAATAGTGTCCACTCAATCTCTACAAAGCTTTTTCGTGCGGCAGCCAGACTTAAGCATCAACTCCGCAAAAAAAATATGCTTTTAATCGCCATCATTTGTGGACTGTTTTAATCTTGAATCCAGCCTGTTTGGGTCGATATCAACCCTTCATGGCATCGAAGAACTCATCATTGGTCTTACTGACCTTGAGTTTGTCGAACAGAAACTCCATCGCTGCCAGTTCATCCATGGGGTGGAGGATCTTACGCAGGATCCACATCTTCTGCAGTTCATCCGGTTTCATCAGCAACTCTTCACGGCGGGTGCCTGAGCGGTTGATGTTGATGGCCGGGAAGATACGTTTCTCGGCAATCCGACGATCCAGGTGTACTTCCATGTTACCGGTACCTTTGAACTCCTCGTAGATCACATCGTCCATACGGGAGCCGGTATCCACCAATGCGGTGGCCAGAATGGTCAGTGAACCACCCTCCTCGACGTTTCGCGCCGCACCGAAGAAGCGCTTTGGCCGATGCAGGGCATTGGCATCCACACCACCGGTCAAGACCTTACCCGATGAGGGCACAACCGTGTTGTAGGCACGTGCCAGACGGGTGATGGAGTCGAGCAGAATCACCACATCACGTTTGTGTTCGACCAGCCGCTTGGCCTTTTCGATAACCATCTCGGCAACCTGCACGTGACGGGTGGCCGGTTCATCAAAGGTACTCGAAATCACCTCGCCACGTACCGAGCGAGCCATCTCCGTGACCTCCTCAGGACGCTCATCGATCAGCAGTACCATCACATAGCACTCTGGATGGTTGTGGGTGATCGATTGGGCAATGTTCTGCAGCATCATCGTCTTACCCGCTTTTGGCGGAGACACGATCAGACCACGTTGGCCTTTACCGATGGGGGCGCAGAGATCGATGGTACGGGCGGTGATATCCTCGGTACTGCCGTTACCGATCTCCAGATGGAAACGTTGATTGGCGAACAGTGGAGTGAAGTTCTCAAACAGGATTTTGCTTTTGGCATTCTCCGGTTTGTCATAGTTGATCTTGTCTACTTTAAGCAGGGCAAAGTAGCGCTCACCATCCTTGGGAGGTCTGATTTTTCCGGAGATGGTATCACCGGTGCGCAGACTGAAGCGGCGAATCTGACTCGGCGAAACATAGATATCATCCGGCCCCGCCAGGTAGGAGCTGTCAGCCGAGCGAAGAAAGCCAAATCCATCCTGCAGGATCTCCAACACCCCATCACCGAAGATACTTTCACCTTTTTTTGCATGTGCTTTGAGAATGGCAAAGATCAGATCCTGTTTTCGTGTCCTCGCCATACCTTCAATTTTCATGTTGGTGGCGAGTTCAGCCAGTTCCGGCACAGGCATTTTCTTTAATTCGGTAAGGTTCATAATGATTCAGGAGTGTTTTGGTTGATGAGAAATTGGTTTGGAAGGAAATTGGCCCGTAATGGGTTGGTTGATATTTAGCTTTTGATTTCGTTGTCAGTTATCAGCTCAGGCCTGAACGGAGCGAGGAGTCTACGAGGTCGGATGTTGGCAGACAGTGGCGAAACGTCCTGCGCCTGATGCTGTTATAGATTACTATCGATAAATGCCACAAGTTGTGATTTAGAGACGGCACCAACCTTGGTTGCCTCGACTTCACCGTTTTTGAACAACATCAGGGTCGGTATACCGCGAATGCCGTATTTCGGTGGTGTATTTGGATTTTCGTCAATATTCAACTTTGCCACTTTCAGCTTATCGCCATATTCTTTGGCAATTTCGTCCAGTACGGGCGCAATCATTTTACAAGGACCACACCATTCGGCCCAGTAATCAATCAGCACCGGCTGACTTGATTGAAGTACGTCAGATTCAAAAGAATCATCTGTTATATGAACAATCTGCTCACTCATCGATTGAGGATCTCCAATTGAATGATTGGGGATGTGTTGAGCGGAGTCGATCCGCTTCTATTCTTCATGCCAAGCATCCAGTAATACACCGCGTGACAAGTAACAGTATCGAGGGGGAATGACTGGATAGGATTGAATATTGAATCTTAAAACAGAGATTATTTCAAGGCCTATTCTAGACCAATCCGCTAAAAATTGTCACAAATCAAGTTACAGGGTACTCGATTCCGCGATATGTCCCGTTAGCAGTGACTCAATCTGACAGAGCCGAGCTACTGAGTAGATCGTCTCAGGCACCTTGGTGAAGACAACCCTGGCATCCCGTTCCGCCGCCCTGGCCAGCCACTCAAGCATCAGTGCGAGTCCGGCACTGTCGGCCTTCACCACCCGCATAAGATCGATCTCCACATCGGGCAAGTTGGCAAACAGGGTTTCTGACTGTAATAGTAGCGACCTGGCATGACCGAAGGTCATCTCACCATGCAGCTGGAAATGGAAGGCCCCCACACGCTCCAGTTTTGCTTCGCTCACGCTATCAGGGCTCATCAGATATGGCATTCTCTTCAGCTTTACTGAACAGAAACTGCCCCACGATCTCTTCAAGCACCAGTGCCGATTGAGTCATCATCAATTCACTGTCCTGCTGCAGACTCTCCAGACTGCCACCGGGATCCAGGCCGACATACTGCTCACCCAGCAGCCCTGAGGTATAGATCTTGGCGATGCTGTCATCGGGTATCTGATTGAACTGAGGATCGATCGCCAGGGTGACCACGGCTTCAAAGCTGCTCTGGTCGTAACTGATGCCAACCACACGACCGACTCTCACACCGGCCATGGATACCGGCGAACGCACTTTCAGTCCACCAATATTATCGAAACGGGCGGTTACCGTATAACCCTCATCGGATGAGATACTGGCAAGATTACTGACCTGCATTGCCAGGAAAAAGAGCGCCACAAGACCCAGTGCCATGAAGAAGCCGACGGTAATCTCCAGCTGTCTTGTCTGCATAATTAGCCTCCAAACATTAATGCGGTCAGTACGAAATCAAGCACCAGCACCGCGAGTGCCGAGTGAACCACCGTCCGTGTCGTCGACTGACTGACACCCGCCGATGTGGGGATCGTATCATATCCCTGAAAAAGGGCGATCCAGGCACAGACGAAACCGAACACAAAGCTTTTGATCACACCGTTGAGCACATCCTCACTCCAGTCGATCTTGGCCTGCATCTGACTCCAGAAGGCGCCATCATCCACCCCGAGCAATCCCACACTGACGAAATAGCCACCGATCACACCAATCGCGCTGAACATGGCAGCCAGCAGGGGCATGGAGATGAACCCGGCATAAAATCTGGGGGTGAGAATACGACGAATCGGGTCGACAGCCATCATCTCCAGACCAGAAAGCTGCTCGGTCGCCTTCATCAGACCGATCTCTGCAGTCAGCGCCGAACCGGCACGCCCGGCAAACAGCAGCGCGGTCACCACCGGACCCAATTCACGCACCAGAGAGGCGGCCACCATCACCCCCAGACTATCCTCGGCACCGAACTGGGAGAGCACATAGTAACCCTGCAGGCCGAGCACCATGCCGACGAACAATCCGGAGACCACAATGATTGTGGTGGTACGCACACCGATACTATGGATCTGAGCAGCCAACAGCTTCAGACGAGGCAACAGGCTGGTCAAACCCAACAGAATCTGTAACAGCAACAGGTGACCACGCCCCAATCGTTCCAGAGCAGCCAAACCGAGTCGACCAAATCTGGCGAAGAGATCCAACACTACTTTGCCCCCCGCATACTCAGCAGGTCCTCAGATAAGGCCGGTGCCTGGTAATGGAATCCTACCGGCCCATCGGGCAAGCCACCCATAAACTGCTTGACCGCTGGCGAACTGGAGCCCATCAAGGCATCCGATGCACCTGACTCGATCACCTTACCACCGGAGAGGACATAGATCAGATCGGAGATACCAGCCGTCTCTTCAACATCATGGGAGACCAGGATACTGGTCAAACCGACCGCATCGTTCAAGCGTCTCACCAGTTGCGCCAACACCCCCATGGAGATTGGATCCTGACCGGTAAACGGCTCATCGTACATCACCATCATGGGATCCAGAGCAATCGCACGGGCGAGGGCGACCCGCCTGGCCATGCCGCCGGAAAGCTCCGAGGGCATCAGTTCCCTGGCACCCCGCAGACCGACCGCTTCGAGTTTCATTAGCACCAGACGGCGAATCATCGACTCCGGCAGATTGGTGTGCTCCCGCAGCGGGTAAGCCACATTGTCATAGACCGAGAGATCGGTCAGCAGAGCTCCGCTTTGAAACAGCATGCCCATCCGCATCCGCAGTTGATAGAGCGCCTTACGGGAGAGTTTATGCACATTTTGACCATCGACCTCGATGGTGCCCCGGGTTGGGCGTAACTGGCCGCCGATCAGCTTGAGTAAGGTGGTCTTTCCAGTACCACTGGGGCCCATGATGGCAGTCACCCTGCCACGGGGGATATCGATATCGACCCCTTGGAATATCGGGCGATCTCCATGGTAAAAGTGCAGATCTCTGATTTTTACGAGCGGTGGTGAATTGTTCACTATGATTTCAGAGCTTCATACTCAGCATCTGGGGCAGATGGATTGCATTGTGTCTTTGTCGTGATGAGGCGTCAAGCTATAACCCTTATATGTTACTGCAGAATGGAGTTGTAGATTGTCTTTAATAATACCTCCCAATAAAAAAGCCCTGCCAAAAAGACAGGGCTTTTGTATGAAATGACCGTCAGCGGTTAATCGTTCACAATGACATAGCCAGTTGTCGTTGCTCCACTTGGTGTTGTCACACGGATTGTAAGCACACCTGTTTCATCACCAGGGTTTCTATTTTCCGTTGGAACCAATGCGACTCGATAGTCAACAACACTTGCTTGTGATGCCAAACGAGCATTTGCATTGGTACTGGGAATAACAAAGCTACTGGCTGTCTCAATAGTGCCGTTGGTGGTCGAGAAGTTTATGGTTGTCCCGGCAGGCATTACCTGCCCGGTTACAGCGCCTCTGATTGTAAAGTTATAGGTTGAAATCGTAGTAGCCGCAGTCAGGTCAATTATCAGAAATCCACTATCGACAGCAACATTCACACCATCCAGTAAAATCTCAGGAAAGGATTCTGACATAACAAGCACAAGGCTATCCCGGACACTGATATTCTTCTCTGCGCTGCATGAGACTACAGATACAGGTGTGACCCCGAAGCAGACACCAGGATCTTCCCCTGCGGCAACCGCCGTTTGGGCTTCAGCAACCGCTGCCGCATCACAACAGAGCGCACCATTGTAGTTTGGATCAACACCGACCCCGTCGTAAGTATTATTATTATTGAAATCAACGAATTCTTCTGACACCGGATCTCGTACACCATCCTCATTATCATCACGAAAGGCTTCCGGAATATCCGCGAACGGCGTATCACCAGAGTCCAGTACACCATTACCATTCGCATCGACAAATGACTCTTCACCTAGCATGGTTGCCAATATAGTTGCCCGCCCCATACCACCAGGCAATAAGTCATCCCACGGCCTAGGGTTAGAACTCGTCCAGACTACAGTGCAGGCACCATCATCTATTTGGCATTGCGATTGAATCTGACCACTCTCAGTTGTGAAATATACGGCAGTTCCGTCAGGAACAGGATTGTTAAAGTGATCTGATGCATGCACGGTAATATCAACTTCAGTGCCATCAATGTTCAACCCTTCTGGATTTAGCGTTTCCGCACTCAACGAAATACTGTTTTGGTCTGATACGCCGGTGGAAATGACCAAGCCATCTGACTGGGTTGAGATTAAAGGATTGGATTCCAATGAGGCAGTTACACGTACCGTCGTGGGTACGGTACCCGATTTCACATCGGTTCTGACAATACCGTCGATATCACTGGTTGACTTAATAGATCCAGCTGGTATTGCAACCCCACCGATATCTGTATTCAACGAGAAGTTAACCACCTGCTGGGAAACCGGATTGCCGTTGGTATCCAGTACCTGGAACGAAACCTTGGAGACCTCCGTCAAACCTACGCCGCGGATACCAATCACCGATGGTTCTGCGGAAACAAACTGCATTGAACCAATCTCTGCCGGTTGGATAGTGATTGTTCCATCTGCCGTAGATGTATTGCCATTCACTGTGGTTGTGGCACGAACCGTGTCAGAGCCAGAACAGCCCTGGGCAATATAAGTTGCCGTCACAACACCATCTGAAGTGCTTACGGATGAATCTATAGTAGCCAACCCGGATGCCAGACAGTCGGTAGTGAATGTGACGGTAGCGCTATCCTGATAAAGATTGCCCTCGACATCAGCCAAGGTTGCCCTGACAGAAGTCTGACCACCGGCAGAGAGAGAGGTAACCGCAATATTCAGCTCACCAATTTCGAAAGAGGATCCTGAGCCATTACCAAGAAATATGGTTGCCCCGCTGGTTCCTGCATCATCGATGGTGTCACCGGTTCCGGTTGTACCACCACTGCTATCCCACGGGGTTTCAGCATCTCCACCGCCACAGGCGACGAGCGCTAACATAAGAATAAAAGGGGTAGCTAAACGGGCTAAACCTGACATGGCAAACTCCAAAATCCCATACGAAACAGTCCATTAAGTGAGGAAACTTAGACTAATTTCTTAATAGTATACAATCACTCGGCTAATGCAAGGGATTATAAGCAATGAAATGGCTATTTTTTCACTCCAATACCAACCCGCGTCACGCTTTAGCGTTCGTAGCGGCAAGCCACTCTACACCACTCAATCCTCAACTTCTACTGAGTAGCGGCAGCATCGTTTGCCGCTTTAGGAAAATCTGGCAGGCCAATCCGTAAAACATGACTTAGTTCCTGAAAAAGCTACAGATTGCCCAGTAGCAACCCGGATCGGCCAGCTACACGGTCAGCCGCTCAACGATTTCTCCCTCAATCAGGTGGCGCTGTAAGATCTCGTCAATATCGTCACGGTCCACAAAGGTATACCAGACCGCTTCGGGATAGATCACCAGAACCGGCCCAAGATCACAGCGATCAAAACAGCCGGCGGTGGTGACTCTTACCCCTCCAGGCCCGGTCAAACCCAGCTCCTTGACCCGCCCCTTCAGGTAGTCACGCATGGCCTTGCTGCCATGGCTGCCACAACAGGGGCGCCCATCCTGTCGCTCATTGACACAAAAAAAGAGGTGGTGACGATAGTAGGACATGGCATAACCTCGGCGTTATGGAGTGGAAGCTGTTCGCAGAACCCGTTGTTCAAGATCATGTCCAATATTAGAGACTGGAGCCACTCTCCTCAACCAGATCAACCAACCTGCCGGATGCTTCCGGTTAGACGCCAAATCATCATGATATCTCCAATTGACAGCACGATTCAGGTAAAATGGCCGATCTTTTCCGGAAACGCTGCCCGTTGTGACACCTGAAGACCTGCTTGTTGAAGCAGACCGCTGCGTAAAATGCGGTCTCTGCCTGACTGTATGCCCAACCTATCGACTGCTCGCCAGCGAGGCTGATTCACCTCGAGGCCGGATCAGTCTGATCCAGGCGTTGGCGAAAAAAGAGATCGACATAGACTCCCATGCGGAACAACATCTTGACCGTTGCCTCAATTGCCGGGCCTGTGAATCCGCCTGCCCGTCCGGGGTGAAATATGGCAGCCTGCTGGACGCCAGCCGCTCATCGATTGCCACTGAACATCGAAAAAAACCGCTGCTGAAACGACTTCTCCATCAATTGAGTCATAACGGCAGACTCAATTACTGGATACGCCTGTATCATGCGATACGTCAATCAGGCTTACTTGCCCTGGCTAAAAAACTGCCAGCGCCCCGTTTCAGGCAGCTACTCACCATGGCAGAGCAACTGCCTCCAACCGCTGTGGATCGAACCGGTTTCTATCCATCAACAAAACCAACGGGGAAAAAAGTACAGCTGTTCACCGGCTGCATTGGCTCAAAAATCGATGACAACCTGGTTCAGAACGCCATCCAATTACTGTGTGGCCTGGGTTATGCGATCGATATCCCTACCGGCACAGAGTGTTGTGGTGCCATGCATCGACATAACGGCTTTATCGAAGAGGCCGAACAGCAGTGCGACACCATCCGTACCCAGACTGCCAAAAGCAGTGCGCAATACCTGATCACCCTGGCCACCGCATGCCATCTGGAGCTGGCGGATCAGCAGGCAAGCCGGCTGCCACTGGTCTCAATTTCCGATTTTCTGTTGCATCTGCCCGACAGGGAGATGCCCGAACTGGCTCCCATGCCAATCAGGGCGGTTCTGCACCGCCCCTGCTCTTCACGGGACAGCTCGGATTGGCGGATACTCAATAAGATCCCACAGCTTGAATTGATTGAATTGGCTGAGAATGAGCTATGCTGCGGCGCGGCAGGAAGTTACATACTCACCCAACCGGAACTCTCCAATCAGCTCGGTGAGATGAAATTAACCCACCTGAAAGCCAGCGGTGCGAAAATCCTGATTACCACCAGTACCGGTTGTGCCATGCAGTTTCGCCAGCAGATCAGACAAGCCGGGCTCTCCATTGAGGTACGCCATCCGATCGAGTTGATCTACAAGCAGTGGGCCATCACCGGCACGGGAAACAAATAATCCGTCTCCAAGGCGTACAAAAACCCCTGACAAACTGGTACTCATCACGAATGACCACAACACCTTTGCCAGCCGACAGCAACACAGCGGTAAAATTGAACGAATCGATCGCTGAGCCAATCAAACAAAGTTGAAGAACCCCTCGGTTTAAGGCTAAGGTTTGCACATGAGTGAACGTGATTACAAAATGGCAGACCACCTGCTGATGGGCGTGGACAGTGCAGTTCGAACCCTGTTCGGCAGACCCCTGGTCACAGAAAGAGCCAATCCTGCAGACAGCATCGATGAGACCGATCTATCGGATCAGGAGCGGGACCTGACCGCACGCCTGATGCGGATCAATCATACCGGTGAGGTATGTGCCCAGGCACTCTACCAGGGCCAGGCACTGACCGCCCGACTGCCGCAAATCAGAGAGCAGATGGAGAGAGCGGCCCAGGAGGAGAATGACCACCTGGCATGGTGTGAAAAGCGACTGGTTGAGCTGGACAATCGTAAAAGCCTGCTCAACCCATTCTGGTATGCCGGCTCATTCATGCTTGGTGCCGCAGCCGGATTGGCCGGTGACAAATGGAGCCTGGGCTTTGTGGCCGAGACAGAAAACCAGGTAGGCGCCCATCTGGACGAGCATATCAACCGTATCCCACAACAGGACAAGCGGACCCATGCTGTATTACAGCAGATGAAAACGGATGAAGCCGAACATGCCGAACTGGCCCTGAAGGCAGGCGGTGCCGAGCTCCCCCAACCGATTAAAACGGCGATGAAACTGACCTCCAAACTGATGACAAGGTCAGTATTTTATCTATGACCCGACACCCTGGATTCAGGTATGGATCAAACCAGGTAAGCTATCAGACAGATAACCGCAGACTTCAGGATTATCCGGCCTCAGCCTGGGATACTTCGCTGTGTACCACCTCATGCCGATCAATAGCCCCAACCTGAACAGCCAACGTCAAACCAAAGCCTATCATGACCAACACCACCACCACGGCAAAGAAGTCTGGTTTATGATGAAGATGTTGCCTTTTCATTTCTCTTACAAGTCCAATCAATGACTTATTAACAATTATTCACGTGCATTACGTTGTTTACTTAGACGCACATCACGTTGTCGCAGGGGAAACATCGCAAAATATCGGGTTTTGTGAGAAGTACCTCGCACTACTTCTTCACTTCCTTGCCGCCACCCTCAGTCGCGCCCATCTCAGTCAACAGCGCGGAGACCTCAGTATGACGTCCCCGATTTGACAGGGTCAGTGGCGTGTTCCCGGCCTGATCCGCCGCATTGACATCAGCACCACGCTGTATCAGCAACCGCACCACCTCAAGATGACCAAAGGACGCCGCTTCCATCAATGGCGTAAGACCGGCACCATCGGCCAGGTTAGCATCAGCACCGGCAGCCAACAGGGCGCGTACGGTCTGCAGATTGCCGTTGAACGACGCAATATGCAGAACTGAGCGGCCGGTTGGGTTTTTCGTGTTGACGTCAACCCCTTGTGACAGCAGATCATTGACCCGTTCCACTTCGCCGAAAGTTGCGGCAGCAAGCAGCGCCTGACTCTCAGGAGTCAGTTCGACCGCACTGCCTAGCGGGACGACAAAGCAAAGTAGAAGCAATAGACCAACTCTCATTTAGCCGGATTCCTGTAATGTTTCCTGATCAGCGTATCGGCACCGGAATTTATTTCTTGATAGAATTCTCAAGCCTCCCCTAAAGCAAGACAATTCCTATATCATTGAGCCGGCTGAACCTAATCCTGAGGATGTGGCCAAATAGCATACAGAGTGGATGACCAATAACCCGTCCGCTATTGCACTACCCACTGCGCCCCAGTACCCTTTAATCAATGAGAACTATTGATGCAGACAGCAGAGCAAGATAAACGATCAGATTTGATGAAGAAGATGGAAAAGGAAACGAAGCACCATATCGAAGTTGAGGTTGAGACTCGATACATCGAGTCCCAGTCTCTGCCCAAAGAGCAGCGATTTGTCTTTTCCTACACGGTAACCATCCGCAACGACGGAGAATCCTCCGCTCGCCTCATGAATCGTCACTGGATCATTACCGACGCCAACGGCAAAACCCAGGAGGTCCGTGGCGAAGGGGTTGTTGGAGAGCAGCCACAACTCAATCCGGGAGAGACCTTCCGTTACACCAGTGGCACCGTACTGGATACTCCAGTCGGCAGCATGCAGGGCAGTTACGATATGATCGACGCCCATGGGAACCATTTTGACGCGCTGATCCCGGCTTTTTCTCTGGCCCGCCCCGGCAGTCTTCACTGATTCAATAGTCCGTGGATGAATCATAGACTGGGCTCATCCAACTTCACTCCACAGGCCGTTAGTTTCCCAAACAGACACATTCTTCGCACAGCTTTGAGCATCCAACAGGCAACCGCCACAGATTAAACCAGGCAATAACAAGAACAACTATGGCTATTTATGCAATTGGGGATGTACAGGGCTGTTATGATGAACTGCAAAAGCTGTTGGAGCTGATACGCTTCGATCCAGCCAAAGACAAGCTCTGGTTTGCCGGCGACCTGGTGAACCGGGGACCAAAATCACTTCAGGTAGTGCGTTTCATCAAATCCCTGGGCGACCGGGCCGTTTGCGTATTGGGCAATCACGACCTGCACCTGTTGGCCATCTCCCAGGGTAACCGCACCCATCAGAAACAGAGCAGCCTGATGGATATTCTCGAGGCTCCGGACAGTCACGAACTGATCGACTGGCTACGTCATCGCCCAATCATGGTCCACCACGCCAAGCGCAACGTCAGTATGGTGCACGCCGGCCTGCCACCCCAGTGGGATATCATGACAGCACTGAGCTGCGCCCGGGAGCTGGAAAAGACACTTCGCGGTCCGGGATTTCACGACTTCTGCCAGCAGATGTATGGCGACAAACCGGATAAATGGCGGGAGAACCTCAGAGGCATAGAGAGATTACGCTTCATCACCAACTGCTTCACCCGACTTCGCTACTGCACCCGGGATGGCCGACTGTCGATGCGTGACAAAGGCTCACCGGAACAACATCTGAATGCCTCCATCCCTTGGTATGCGGTACCCGGAAGAAAAAGCCGGCATGAGATGATTCTGTTCGGTCACTGGTCGACGCTGGGGTATCGACAGATCGACAATGTCTGGTCACTGGATAGTGGATGCTTCTGGGGTGGCCAGCTCACCGCGCTGAAACTGAGGAAACGCAAACCACCGAAACCCTACCACCTAAGCTGCCCAGCCAGATAAGCAATCATACTGATACAATTTGCGGTTTCATCAGCTACCCACTCAAGCCGATATCAATCGTCAGCTACGGAAGTACGTCGGACCAGGTTAACAAATGCGTAGTCATAGGCGTTCTTTTCATCTGCGGAATGATTTTGACGCGCCACTTCCTGCCACTCCTGCCAATCGATTTCAGGAAATCGCACATCCCCCTCAACATCTGCATCCACCAGGGTCAGATAGAGGCGATCCGCCCTGGGCAGCATTTCCGCATAAAAATGGCTGCCACCAACGATCATGATCTCCGGCTCCCCTTGCACGGCCGCCAAAGCCTCCTCTACCGAGTGCACTACCTCAGCACCAGGGGCAAGATAGGCCTCATTTCGGGTCACCACGATATGCCTTCTGCCGGGCAGTAGTCCGGGCAGGGACTCCCAGGTATTGCGCCCCATCAGGATCGGTTTTCCCAGAGTCAGTGACTTGAAGTGCTGCAAATCGGCAGGCAGATGCCAGGGAAGGCGGTTATCGCGACCGATCACACCATTATTAGCCATAGCTGTGATAAGCGAGATTATCGACACATCGACACCTTATTTATATGGTTCAAACCGCGACCGGAGCCTTGATATGGGGATGGGGATCGTAATCGGTCAATTCAAAATCCTCGAAGCGAAACGCAAAGATATCCTTCACCTCCGGATTGATCGACATGCCAGGCAGGGCTTTCGGTTCCCGGGAGAGCTGCAGCTCCACCTGGTCCAGGTGATTAAGATAGAGATGGGCGTCGCCAAACGTATGCACAAACTCACCCGGCTTGAGGCCGGTGACCTGAGCCACCATCATGGTCAGCAGGGCATAAGAAGCAATGTTGAACGGCACACCGAGGAATATATCCGCGCTGCGTTGATAGAGCTGACAGGAGAGTCGACCCTCGGCCACATAGAACTGGAACAGGCAGTGGCAGGGAGGCAGAGCCATGGAATCGACCTGGGCCGGATTCCAGGCTGAGACGATCAGACGTCTTGAATCCGGATTGTGTTTGATCTGTTCCACCAATTGACTGATCTGGTCAACATGGCCACCGCCCGGGGTTGGCCATGAGCGCCACTGATAGCCATAGACAGGTCCAAGGTTGCCATCCTCATCAGCCCACTCATCCCAGATACTGACCCCATTCTCCTTCAGATAGCGGATATTGGTGTCGCCTTGCAGAAACCACAGCAACTCATGGATGATCGATCTCAGATGCAGCTTTTTGGTGGTCAGCAGAGGAAACCCTTGTGAGAGATCGAAGCGCATCTGATAACCGAATACACTGCGGGTACCCGTACCGGTTCGATCCTCCTTGGTAACCCCGAAATCCCGCACATGGCGCATAAGATCAAGATACTGTTGCATGCTGTTGCCTATAAATCTGGTTTCAACCCGGCACAATAATAGGTTATGTATCGGGCATCAAGCAGGCATTGGATCTCTTCGGTAGGCGAGATAGAGCAACAACACACCAAACAGAATCATCGGCACACTCAGCAGCTGCCCCATGGTCAGCCAGTCAAACGCCAGGTAACCGATGTGCAGATCCGGCAGACGAACAAACTCGATGGCGATGCGAAATATCCCGTAGCAGATCAGAAACAATCCGGAGACCGCCATCCTCGGCCTGGCCTTGGCAGAGAAGAGCCAGAGGATGGTAAACAGCAGTACACCTTCCAGCAGGAATTCGTAGAGCTGATTGGGATGCACCGGAGGCGATAGGACCGTGTCCGGTGGCAGACCCAGACGGGCACAGAGGTTGTCGGACTCAACACAGGGCACCTGCATACCCCAGGGCAGGGAGGTGATACCCCCCCAGAGCTCCGCATTGATGAAGTTACCCAAACGACCGGCACCCAGACCAATGGTAACCAGAGGTGCGATGAAGTCGGTTGCCTCAAAAAAGGTCCGCCCCTCTTTGTGAGCAAAATACCACATGGCCAGCAACACACCGATCAAACCGCCGTGGAAGGCCATTCCGCCCTCCCAAACCATAAAAATGATCAGCGGATTGGCCAGAAAGCTCTGCAGATCATAAAACAGCAGATAGCCGATTCGGCCACCACCGACCACACCGAGCACAATGTAGAAGACGATATCGTCCACCTGCTTGGCACTCCAGACGATACCGGGCTTGCCGACACGGATACGCCCAAGCCACCAGCCACCGAAGAAGCCAATCATATACATCACACCGTACCAATAGATGTCGATTGACCCCAGGGTCACGATTACGGGATCTATGTCGGGGTAAGTCAGCATGGGTCGGCATGTTATCACAGGAATCCCATTCTCTAATGTGACATTTTTTTGGATATCTGCGATTTTCTGACACACAGCCCATGTTAGGATACTGTGAACTTAGTCACATTATTCCCATGTACTGGAATTAATTTCACAGGCGTCATGACGGACAAATCCGGAGTGTCAAGTTTTCGTTAGAAGCGCCGCTACCAGATACAAGACGATGCAACAACCTTTAGGCATCCAACGGGAAGGACAATGAGCTACGTACACGCACAAAAATTTGAAACCTATATACCGCGGGAAATGGATACTCTAGGCTCTAGACTACGCAGAAAAAGACGGGAAAGAGGCTGGACGCAAGAGGAACTGGCTCTGCGCGCCGGTACCAATCAGGCCGTCATTCAAAAGATTGAAAACGGGAAAAGTCTGCGCCCCAGAAAAATCGATGAAATCGCTCAGGTTTTGGATGTCAATCCAGCCTGGCTGATGTTCGGTGAGAGCTCCTCCGCCGTAATGGATGACGAATCCATAGAAGTGGCCAAAGCCTGGCACAATCTGCCGGAACCGATTCGCAGTAGAATCAAACGCAACATCTTCGAGCAGGTTCTGCTTCACTCGAACAAGAAGTAGCTCAGCTTCCTAAGCTCCAGCCGGGATGATTGCGGTACATCCCGGCTTTTTAATTTCCCCTCTTTCTCACAGAAACCAAGCACGGGATATCCGGGTTGACTACCCCTCGCCTGCTGAAATGCGCTTCAAGCCGATAGTCGACGGTTCAAAATCGGTAGGAGAAACCGAATGAGAAGACCGGGTAGTAGCGGTAATCCTCGATATCATCCTCAAACCGTTGCTCTTCCAGTTTAATATCGTTTGGATCAACCAGCTCTGCGAAGGCACCTGTCGGCACCAGGTCGACGCTTCCGGCCCCCTGATAGAGAACCCCCAGGTCCACATTGAATCCCCAACCCTGCTGCTTATAGGCACCGGTATCCCAGCCTACACCCAGGTAGGGTGCATAAGACCTGAAACCCACAACCGCGTCCAAACCTACCCCTGGGTAGACGGTATTGCCTATCGTCAGGTTTTCAGCACCGGCAGAACCATGGATTTCATTGTTGTTGCGGAAAACACCTGCGGAGAAACGAAATGAGGATTTGGCTTTGAACGGGTGCCAATCGGCAACCAGAGAGAGGCTGCGCCACTGCAGATCGAGATCGTATTCAATCCCATCCACCTTGGCATCAAAACCGAAGTCGTAGCGATTGAAACCCAGTCGAGCTTTGAACTGTTCAGTCAGACCATAGCCCGCTTCAATGCCGAAGCCCAATGAACCCAGTCTGGCTCCCACTACGGTATCGTAGGCAACGGCGGATTGGGGCAGCAAGACCAATCCAGTCAACAACCATTGGGTTCTGTTCATTGAGCCTCTCCTGCTCTTCAATCCTTAATCAAACTGAGTTAAAGACAAAAGCGTTATGGCATGACCGATCTATTCCAGGTTAATGCTCATTGTCCCCCTGGGACCATTGACGGATTGCCTCGTCATCGCTGTCGCGGGCGTCAACCCATCGTTCGCCATTTTCGGTTGCCTCCTTTTTCCAGAATGGCGCCTGAGTCTTCAGATAATCGATGATGAACTCACAAGCCTGAAATGCCTCTTTCCGATGGGCTGAGGCCACTGCGACCAGGACGATGGGATCGGTCGGTTTTAACTCACCAACCCGGTGCACAACCCGGCAGCCTTGTAACTGCCAACGCTCAAAGGCAAGTTTTACGATCTGTTCCAGGGCGTTCTCCGTCATACCAGGGTAGTGTTCGAGAAACATAGTGTCGACCCGATCACCCTCGTTGAGATCTCGCATCAAACCGATAAACGAGACTACCGCGCCAATGGCAGGATCCTCTCCCCGCAACAGGTCCACTTCATGGTTTGGATCGAAAGGTTCGGAATCCACCCGGATGAAATACATGCTTCAGCCTCCGGTTACCGGTGGAAACAGGGCAATCTCATCACCCGCCTGCAGAGGCGTCTGTGGATTGGCCATCTCCTGGTTAACCGCCATCATGATCCGTTGGTCCTCCGCCAACAGTCTCGACCAGTCACCACCCCGCTGGCGTAACCGACTGAGCAGATCCTCAACGCAGCGGATGTCATCCGATTCCAACTGTTCCGAATCGACACCCAGCTCTTCTCTGAATCTTGCAAACAAACGTAGTTGAACCATGCGGAAATCCTCACGCAGACCGAAGTCTCTGAAATAGTTTCATATCATCGGGAATCATCCGGCCTGCTCTCATCCCAATCGTCTCAGGGCCGGTTACCGGTAATCCTGAACGGCCCTAATGGCAAGCATATCAGATGTAAACTCTAAGGGTTTAGAGTCGAAATCAGCTGATCAATTCACTGTAGGGAATGAAATCCACGACATCACCAGGTTTAATTGCCGTCAAAGGGGGTAACACAGCCAATCCATTGGCCCAGGCGACTGAGGTTAAGACACCTGAGGATCGATTTGAATACAACCTGACTACTTCACGCCCCTGCTCGTCGATCTCCAGCTGGCCACGGGCATACTCCTGACGCTTGTCGGTTGCCGCCTTTTCGAAGCCCGCTACAACCTTGCGGGAGATGGGCTGAATACCTGCGGTCAGACCCTGCATCTTTTTTATGAATGGCCTGCCGAAGATCGTGAAGGTGACAAACAGGGAGACCGGATTTCCCGGAGAACCGAGAAACGGAGTGCCTTTAATATGTCCAAAAGCCAAGGGTTTTCCAGGACGGCTGGCAATTTTCCATAAGTCCAGTGAACCCAGGCTCTCCACGGCAGGCTTCACATGATCCTCTTCCCCCACCGACACCCCACCCGAGGCAAGTACCAGATCAGCCTCTTCGGCACCCTGTCGCAGAGCATCGCAAGTCGCCTCAAAAGTATCCTCGACAATTCCCATTTCAAAGGTTTCACAACCCAATTGTTGCAACAGTCCCGTCAGGGTGAATTGATTGGAGTTGTAGATCTGACCTGAGCCGAGTGGATTACCCGGCATTACCAGTTCGTCACCACTGGAGAAGAGCGCCACTTTCAATTTGCGGTATACCGACAACTCAGCCACCCCCACGGATGCCGCCAGTCCAAGATGTTGTGGCGCAAGACGCAACCCCGGTTTCAGAATCACCTCTCCCTGCAGGATATCCTCACCGGCACTTCTTATATTCGCTCCAGGTGCCGGTTTCTCCTTGATGATCAGTCGATCCCCGTTTGCCTCGCAAACCTCCTGGATCACCACCACATCCGCACCGGGTGGCACTGGGGCTCCGGTAAATATGCGGGCTGCGGTTCCTGGGGTGAGGGATTTACCTACTGAGCCCGCGGCAATCCGCTGATCGATGGTCAGATGCGCTTTGTCAGCCGACAGGTCCGCTGAATTGACAGCGTAACCATCCATTGCACTGTTGTCCCAGGGAGGCACATCAACCTGACTTTTAACCGGTTCGGCCAACACTCTGCCCAGCGCCTGGTTAAGTGGCACCGACTCTTTCTCAGTAACAGATTCAGCCTGCGACAACAGCAGCGCCAATGCCTCTTCCACAGGTTTCAATGATGGTTGATGGCGATCACAATCACTCATCTCTTACCTCTCCAGAGATCTGTTAACCCGAACCCAGTGGGTTCACCAGGGATTGAACCAATGGTTCAAAATCGATAATCAAATGCTTTTTCAAAGCGATGAGCGAAGGACTCGGTAGAGACGATATGATTTTGTGTCCCAGCCTGCTCAACCTTGATTGCCCCCATCAAAGAGGCAATTCGACCTGTGGTCTGCCAGTCCATGTCGTTCATCAGGCCATAGATCAGACCCGCCCGGTAAGCATCACCACATCCAGTCGGATCAACCACAGCTTTCACCGGTGCATTGGGAATCTGAAATGATGCGTCACGGGTAATGATTTCCGATCCTTCAGCTCCCCGGGTGACAATGACACCTTCCACCATCTCCGCCAACTGCTTCAGGCTCTTACCGGTTCTCTCCTGCATCAGCATCGCTTCATAATCATTGAAAGCCATCCAGGTAGCCTGTTCTGCAAACTTCAGCAGACTATCGCCATCGAACATCGGCATGCCTTGACCAGGGTCAAAAATGAAAGGCACACCGGATTCGGCAAACTGTTCGGCATGCTCCAACATACCCTGCCTGCCATCGGGTGAGACCATACCCAGCGTACAATCATCAATTTTTGAGACATCGATCTCGTGAGCCTGGTTCATTGCACCAGGGTGGAAAGCGGTGATCTGATTATCGTCCTTGTCAGTGGTGATATAGGCCTGAGCAGTATAGCTGCCGGGAACCACTTGAACATGATCCCGGCTGACACCACACTCATCCATCCATTTCGCATAGGGTTCGAAATCGTCACCGACCGTGCCGACCGGTTTACCCTCTCCGCCGAGCATGTTCAGATTGTAGGCAATGTTTCCGGCACAGCCACCAAACTCCCGACGCATATCCGGAACCAGGAAAGAGACATTCAGAATATGCACCTGCTCGGGAAGGATGTGGTGTTTGAAATGATCATGAAAGACCATAATGGTATCGAATGCGAATGAGCCGCAGATCAGAGCCGACATAACTGCCTCTTGTCCTTTAAACTGTTACAAAGATTGCTATTGTACAGCGATCCAAGACAGAAGGTGTTATCACAATGTCATCGTGGTGGGAGTAACACCACAGATAACATTGGTGACAGATTCACGGTGATTTGCGTCCACTCGCGTTTCCACAATCTTGGACATTCAATCCTCAGCTTTATAGGCCAGATCCAGCTCCCGGGCCGCGCGCACATCATCCAGACGTTTGACAGGCATGGTATGGGGTGCCTGTTTCACAAGATCGGGCTGATTCTCAGCCTCCTGCTTGATGGTGCGCATGATGTCGACAAACTGATCCAGCTCCTCTTTGGCTTCGGATTCAGTTGGCTCCACCAGTAAACACTCCGGCACCAGCAGCGGGAAGTATGTGGTGGGGGCATGCACACCATAGTCGAGCATGCGTTTGGCAAAATCCATGGTATTCACATCCAACTCCTTGGCCTGCTTCTTCAGGGTCAGGATAAATTCATGACTGGCCCGCCTCTCTGGATAGGCGGCATCAAAACCGGCCTCCATCAAACGTTTCAGCAGATAGTTGGCATTCAATGTGGAAAACTCGGATACCCGATGCATACCTTCACGCCCCAGCAGACGTGCGTAGACATAGGCACGCAGCAGCACACCCGCATTACCGGCAAAGGCGGACAGCCGGCCAATGGTATTCGGTCGATCCTTTTCGCTCAGCCAACGGTAGTCCTGACCATCATAGTCAACCATGGGCACCGGCAGATAGGGCTCCAGGCGCTCACTGACACCCACCGGACCCGCTCCCGGACCACCGCCACCATGAGGCGTTGAAAAGGTCTTATGCAGATTCATATGAATCACATCAAACCCCATGTCACCTGGACGGACCTTACCAAGGATCGCATTCAGATTGGCGCCATCATAATAGAGCAGTCCGCCTGCTTCGTGCACCATACTGGCAATCTCTTTGATGCGACGCTCGAACACACCCACCGTAGAGGGGTTGGTCAGCATAATACCGGCTGTTTGTGGGCCCAGTGCCGCTTGCAGCGCATCCACATCGATATCCCCATCCGCTCCGGTGGGAATCTCCCGGGCTTTGTAGCCACACATCACCGCTGACGCGGGATTGGTGCCATGGGCCGCGTCCGGTACCAGAATCTCTGTACGCTGATCATCCCCCCGGGCATCGTGATAGGCGCGAATCATCGCCACACCGGCAAACTCACCCTGGGCACCTGCCGCTGGAGAGAGCGAGACCGCATGCATACCGGTAACGTTTTTCAGGATCTCCTGCAGCTCATAGAGACAGGCCATGAAACCCTGGCTGTGGGTATCCGGCGCCAGCGGATGCCGGGTCAGCAGCCCAGGCAGACTTGCCAGGGTATTGCACGCCCTGGGGTTATACTTCATGGTACAGGAACCCAATGGATAGAAGTGTGTATCGATTGAAAAATTCTTCTGCGACAGACGGGTAAAGTGTCTGACCGCCTGCATCTCTGAAACCTCTGGCAGATTGGGCCGACTGGTACGCACCATCTCAGCAGGAATCCCTGTCAGCTCAGGTTTTTCCAATGGAGCCTGTGCAGTGGCTCGTCTACCTTTTCGCGAATGATCGTAAATCATAACTCACCAATCCGGTTACTACTGAGAAGGCGTCTGGGCTTGTGATTGAATCACCCGCTCCAGCTTACCCCGATAGTTTTCAATATCATCATCACTGCGCAATTCAGTCGCACAGACCAATACGGCATCACCCAGCTCCGGGTAGTCATCCTGCAGATTGAATCCACCGAGCACGTTATGGGTTGCCAGCATGCTCAGCGCATTCACAGTTTCCAGCGGCAATTTCAGCACCTGCTCATGGAAGACCGCCCCACTGAAGAGCGGCTCCACACCTGGCAAACTGGTTAGTGCCTGAGTGAGTTTCTGTGTATTGGCATGGGAGGTTGCGGCAACCCGCTGCAAGCCTTCAGCCCCCATAATGGACATATGGATGGTGGCTGCCGTAACCATCAGCCCCTGATTGGTGCAGATGTTTGAAGTCGCCTTCGAGCGACGGATGTGTTGCTCACGGGCCTGCAAGGTCAAGGCGTAACCCGGCTTGCCATCCATATCCACCGTCTTGCCGATAATCCGCCCGGGCATCTGTCGCACCAGCTTGTCGGTACAGCAGAGGAAACCGAAATAGGGGCCGCCTGAGGCAAGAGGGGCCCCCAAGGGCTGGCCTTCACCACAACAGATATCGGCGCCCTGCCCGCCCCACTCACCAGCCGGTTTGATCAGTGACATGGCGAGAGGATTGACCACAGCGATCGCCAGCATACCATTTTGGTGAGCCCAATCCGTCAACGTATCGGTCTGTTCCAGGACACCGAAAAAGTTTGGCTGGGGGATCACCAGTGCGGCATAGTCCTCACCGGCATATTTTTCCAGATCCGCCATATCGACCTGACCGGTCGACTTGTCATAAGCCACTTCAACCAGTTCGATCTTCTGATTGCGGACAATGCTGTGAGCCACCCGACGATAGTGCGGATGCAGATTTCTCGGCAACAGAATCCGTTTCGATTTGGATTTACGATTACCTCTGACCGCCATCAATACAGCCTCGGCCAAGGCTGAGGCGCCGTCATAGAGAGACGCATTGGAGACATCCATTGCGGTCAGTCCAGTCATCATCGACTGGAACTCATACAGTAACTGCAGAGTACCCTGACTGGCCTCCGCCTGATAGGGGGTATAGGCCGTGTAAAACTCTCCCCTGGTGGTCAACTCCCACACCGCTGCCGGGATATGGTGATCATAGGCCCCAGCGCCGATAAAACAGAGTGGCTGCCCATCGGTACGGGCATGACTCTGCATCAAGCTGGCTACTTCCATCTCAGGCAATCCCGGGGGAATCTCCTGCAGCTCTCCGCAGCGAAGCTCAGTTGGAATTTCATCAAACAGGTCATCGATACTGTCGACCCCGATGGTCGCAAGCATCTCCTGAATATCATCTTCTGTATGTGGGATAAATGGCATATCCGCCTCATCAATCGCTTGTATTAAAACCCTGCGTCCTACTCTTCCTCAGCCACCAGGGCATCATAGCCCTCAGCATCCAGCAGGCCATCCAGTTCAGACATATCGGATGCTTTGACTTTAAACATCCAGCCATCACCAAAGGCGTCTTCATTGATCGTCTCGGGTGCGCCATCCAGCGCATCGTTGATGGCAATCACTTCACCGCTAACCGGACTGTAGACATCCGAGGCCGCTTTGACCGATTCAACGACCGCGCAATCGCCCCCGGCATCGAGTGACTGACCGACTTCCGGTAGATCGACAAACACCAGATCACCCAGCAGCTCCTGCGCGTGATCTGTAATTCCAATGGTCAGACTGCCGTCACCTTCATCTTTTATCCATTCGTGGGATTTCGCATAGCGGCGGTCGGTAGGTGCATTACTCATGTGACTATCCTTTAGAAAAAATTGATCGATTGTTACAGCGCCAGGACAGCTTTACCCTGACGTGCGAAAGGTGGTTTCACCACCTGTGCCGGAACCCGTTTGCCGCGAATCTCAACATCACAGCTCTCTCCAACATCAGGCGATACACGTGCAAAAGCGATGGATCGCTCCAGGGTGGGCGAAAAGCCACCTGAGGTAATCTCACCAATCTCCTGCTCTCCGTTAAACAGTTTCAAATGGTTACGCAGCACCCCGCGTCCGGTCAAGACCAGACCGATGAATTTCTTTTTCTGTGGATTCTTGCGTTGAGCTTCCAGGGGTCCGCGACCGATGAACTGCCGATCTGCAGGCTCCCAGGCCACCGTCCAGGCGAGTCCTGCCTCCAGCGGGGAGATCTCTTCATCCATGTCGGTACCATAGAGATTCATACCCGCCTCAAGACGCAGGGTATCCCTCGCACCCAGACCACAGGGGGCTACCCCCGCATCACTCAATGCCTGCCAGAAGTTTGCGGCCTGATCGCCAGGCACCATGATTTCGAAGCCATCCTCACCGGTATAACCAGTACTGGCGACAAACCAGTCTCCATCGTCCAAGGCATTGAAAGGCTTCAACTCACCAGCCTGCTGTAATTTCTCCGAGAGTAACGGCAGAGTCTTTGCCTTGGCATTCGGCCCCTGTACCGCAATCATCGCCAGGTCACGCCGCGGGGTGAGCTTCAGATCAAATCCGGCAGACTGCTTCTCCATCCAAGCCAGATCTTTCTCGGTGGTAGCCGCATTCACCACCATGCGATACCACTCGTCACCCAGGTAGTAGACGATCAGGTCATCCACCACACCACCCTGCTCATTGAGCATACAGGAGTAGAGCGCTTTACCCTCATTCTTCAAGCGGTCGACGTCGTTGGCCAGCAGATGGCGAAGATAGGATTTGACTCCGGGGCCCTGCAGATCGACCACGGTCATGTGTGAAACATCGAACATGCCCGCATCCTGACGCACCTGATGGTGCTCCTGAAGCTGGGAACCATAGTGTAGAGGCATATCCCAGCCACCGAAGGGCACCAGTTTGGCTCCCATCTGTTGATGCTTGGGATAGAGGACGGTCTGTTTGTTCATTAATCTTCTCCCGGTTTAAACCTGAACCCGTGGGTTCAGGTTGAATACAAAAAAGGGCGGCGCGGATGAGACCATCCGCGCCGCCCCTCTGTCCAAAACCTGAGAGTTTGGCGCATGCATACAAGGTGATTTAGGCAACCTGCTGCGCGCCTGCCCCGTCGGTGGGTGTTGTTACACCACTCTCCAGAGTCGACCTAAGCCTAATTGAGTTTACTTGGCTTCTCCCCACGGTCCTTTTGCCTGAGCGATTCCGGGCGGGTTTGCGCCTTCGGCGTCGGCTTTCAGCCGCTCTCTCCCACGGGGGTGGATCGAGGAATGACTATACTCTTCTACCGGGCGGTTGCCAATCCGCAAAAACCTCATAAACTGTCAGCTGAATTGCTGATTCCAGGCGGATGATCAGCGGGCCAGCCTCGGCCTGTCCCCGACCATTCCCATCGCACGCCGCATGATCTGGTGTTTCACAAACCCGGAACGGTCGGCAAGATTCAAACCAAGGTTTCGGATCAGTCGCAGCGGCGGCACTTCGTTGCTAAACAACCGCTTAAATCCATCCATAGCGCCCAGCATTGCGATATTCGCCCCCTTCCTGGCCCGCTCGTAACGACGCAGTGTAGCCATCGATCCGATCGACCTGCCAGCCGCACCCGCCTCGGTCAAGACATCGGCCAGGGTCATGGCATCCATCAGACCCAGATTGACCCCCTGCCCCGCCAGTGGATGCATGGCATGGGCCGCATCACCGATAAGTGCCAGGCCAGGCTGAATATAGGTCTCCGCATGTTCGAGTCGCAGCGGAAAAAGACCTCTGGGGCCAATCGCCTGAATCGAGCCCAAAACCGCTTCACTGGCCTGGGTCAGCTCCTGACAAAAACCTGCATCATCCAGCGACATCAATGACTCACCATGGGTCGGACTGGTAGACCAGACAATGGAACAGCGGCCATCATCAATCGGTAACAGAGCGAGCGGCCCTGAGCTCATGAAGCGCTGGCGAGCGGTATTATCGTGAAACCGATGCGGGGTAATGGTGGCTACGATGGCGTGCTGATCATACTCCCAACCCCGGGTATCGATTCCGGCCAGATGTCTGATCTCGGAGTCCCGGCCATCGGCTGCCACAACCAGTTTGGCAGTCAACCGCTCACCGCTTTGCAATACAACCTCCGGCGACTCCCCCAACAGCAGATTGCTGATTCTTTCCGGAAATCGCAGCTGAACATTGGAATAGGACTCCAGCCGCTCCCAAAGGGCCAGCTGGGTCACCCGGTTTTCCACGATATGCCCCAGATCCATCTCACCGATCTCAGCGGCACTGAAATGTATCCGCCCGTTTCCTCCGGCATCCCATACTTCCATCTTGTCATAGGGACTGACCCGCATTTCAGCCATCCGAGGCCAGGCCTGCAGGTTTTCAAGGATTCGTTGCGAGGCCCGGGTCAATGCAGAAACTCTCAGATCAACCTCATCCTCGGGCCAGCTCCGAGCAGGCTCCCTGACATCGATGACCGTGACCTCAAAGCCGGCCTCCGCCATGGCACATGCCAAGGCACTGCCGACCATCCCGCCACCAACAATCAGCAAGTCGACAGTGGATGGGGAATTCGTCATAGTGATACTCCTCTGCCAAGTTTTGATAATCGTCCATTCAGACCCATGAACTGCCTGGCGACCTGATGTTTGAGTCCAGGCATCAGATCGAGACCCACCAAGCCGAGGTTTCGCATGAGTCGCAGAGGCCCGAACGGGTTTGCAAACAATCGCGCCAGACTGTCAGTAATCGCAGCCACCCGATTCTGATCCCTCTCTCGCCATTGCCGATACTCATTCAGCAGTTCAAGATCTCCAGGGTCCTGACCATGTTTTGCCGCCTCAACCAACAGATCCGCCAATCCAGCAACATCCCGCAACCCAAGATTGAATCCCTGTCCGGTTACCGGGTGTATCGCATGGGCCGCATTACCGATCAAGGCAATGCGCGACCTGACCTGCTCTTCAGCCTGACGCAGCCGCAGTGGATAGGCCACCCGTTTACCCAACCGCTCCAACCTGCCCAGCCGGTAACCAAAGCGATCCTGTAAACGGTCCAGAAAGGCCTGATCACTCAGCCCCATCAACTCCGCCACCTGGTGATCTTCAGCCGTCCATACCATAGAGAGACGATCATCCGTCATCGGCAACAAGGCTAAAGGACCGGTATCGGTGAAGCGCTCATAGGCGACAGACCGATGGGCACGATCACAACCGAGGTTGGCGATTATGGCCGTCTGCCCATAGCTTTTCTCTTTCAGAGGAATCGACAGAAAGCGACGGACCAGTGAATCCCCACCATCCGCAGCAACCAGCAAGCGGGTATTGATTCGTTGCTCACGACCATCCTGCTCTACCCTCGCCTCCACACCGTTGCCTGAAACGGCGAAACTCTTCAACTGTGCAGGACAGATCAGCTGCACATCCTGACGTCTATCCAGTTCGCTCAACAACGCATTGCCGAGCGACCTTGCCGTCACCACATAACCCAAGGCATCGACCCCTTCCTGGCGGTGATTCAATCGAGTGAAACCGAAGTGCCCCCGATCCGAGATATGAATATCCAGAATCGGCTGAGCAACAGCTTCGATACCTTGCCAGACACCCATCGCCTGAAGAATCAGGCGACTGCCCCAGGAGAGTGCGATGACCCGGTCATCGTAGCTGGGCTGACTGGTGGAACTCAGTGGCCAGGCCTCGATCACACCTATTTCATAGCCATGTCCACTCAAGGCATGGGCCAGGCTGGCGCCGACCATACCACCGCCTACGATCAGAATATCCAGTCGATCAATCATGTGGCCATCACCGATTCAATCTCTGCAACACGCTTTGGAACATCTTTGGTCAACACCTCGCAACCCTCCTTGGTGACAACCACATCATCCTCAATACGTATCCCGATATTCCACCACTTCTTCGCAACCCCCTTACTACCGGTTGGAATATAGAGGCCGGGTTCGATGGTTAACGCCATGCCTGGCTCGAGCATTCTCCAGGCCCCATCCACTTTGTAATCACCAACATCATGAACATCCATACCCAGCCAGTGACCGGTACGATGAGGAAAGAAGGGTTTATATTTCTCTTCACGTATCGATTTTGCCAGGGTTCCCTTGATGATCCCCAGCTTGATCAGGCCACGGGTGATCGTCCTCACCGCTGCATCATGCGGATCATTCCAGTGATTACCCGGTTTGACCTTTTCAATTGCGGCATCCTGGGCAGCCAATACCAACTCATAGAGTTGACGCTGCGGCTCTGAAAATCGACCGTTTACCGGATAGCTGCGGGTGATGTCAGAGGCGTAGTAGTCATACTCACAACCCGCATCGATGAGCAGCATCTGTTTTGCCTGTGCCTGACAGTTGTTATCGATGTAGTGCAGAGTACAGGCATTGGCGCCCGCTCCGACAATTGGTGGGTAGGCTTGCGCCCGGCTACCTTGATGGCTGCACTCTCTGACAAACTCGGCTTCGAGTTGATACTCCCATACACCCGGTTTACAACTCTGCATGACCTTTTTATGTGCTTTTGCTGAGATACGTGCAGCCTGCCTCATCACCTTCAACTCAGAGCGACTCTTGTAGAGCCTCATCTCGTGCAGATAGTGATCAAGTGCAATAATCTCAACCGGCCCCTGGACACCGCTACGTGATTCGCATCGAATCTCATTGATCCACTCAGAGAGTCGTTTGTCGAATTTCGGATTGCAGCCCATGACATAGAAGATTCGCTCACACTGCTCCAACATCCGCGGCAATATGTCATTCAGATCCCCAATCGGGAATGAGTCATCGGCAGCATACTTTTCACAGGCGCCTTCCTGTCCTGCACGCGCCCCATCCCATAGCTCCTTTACCGGATCTGATTCCCGGTTGAACAGAATATACTCGGCCTGTTTACGCCCAGGTATCAAAACCAGCACCGCTTCAGGTTCAGGAAAACCGGTCAGGTAGAAAAAATCACTATCCGGGCGGTAGGGAAAGTGGACATCCCGGTTACGAATCAGGAGTGGTGCAGTTGGTAAAATCGCAATACTGCCAGGCCCCATCATTCGCATCAGCTCACGACGACGGCGCTTGAATTCACTCATCTGCATTCGATTCCCCCCGTATCTCGAACAGCTCTTCCCACATCAGCAGCGTGACCACCTTCAAAAATTCCTGTAACTCCACATAGGCCACCTCAGTCGCTTCACCAGACTCGAGTTGGTCATAATCCAGACGGGTAAAATGCGCCAGGTCCTGAATCGCCTCTTTGGAATCACCCGACAGCATCTGTTCGGTCACACCGGCCAGCCCAAGTCCATACAGATACCCTTCACACCATTCGCTCAATGCTTTGGCCCTGGTGGAAATGACTTCATCATCCTCAGGAAGTAAAGGCATGAATGTGAGCTCTTCCTGAGTAATCTGATGCCTGGCAGCGTAGTAGAGTTGCCCTATCATTTCCCGGGTTTCCTGAGCCAGCAGATCCCCCTCCGGCCAAGCCTCTATAAAGGCTGCAATCCAATCCACCGGTGCCTCGGCAGAACCGGCGCAAATCAATCCGCTGATGACACCGTGCAACTCACTGGCTCCCATATCGGCACTCATCGTGCCCAGTAGCTTTTCGAGGCGTTGGTAGTCGGGCATTTGATCCGTTGTTAACATTTTATCTCTTTGATGCCTCTCGATTCAGAATCAACTGAACCAAGTATGTCGTTTCCAGCCACAATCCGCCAGCCGAGTTTTCAGCCGCCATCAACCGCTGAACTACAGAATCCATACACATTTATTGTTGCTGTCGGATCAAATCACAGCCAACGCCTACTGATCCATAAAGAGCGTGTCACAGACGGCCATGAAAAAGTGATGCTCTTGGCAACAAGGACAATAGCTGAAAAGCTTTTCTTGAAGTTGCTAAACATCTAATTTTAAATGATGGATCTGTCATACGTGATACGGAAGCAGCCTCAATACAGGCCTGTGAAGGGCGAATCGCCAATCAAAACAGGCTATTTCTGGCTGGGATAGGGCTTTATCGACCGCAGATATTCACCCGGCAGCCATAGTATGCCACTCCGCAACCTGCACTGAGACAGCTTAATTGCACTACAGAAACTGGACAGTTTGAGTAATACAGCACGGATAACCATCAATTTCCGTCAGAATCTGCCGATAGATGTGTCGTGATTACAGTTTCGAATCATTTCATGCAGTTATAGAGATTGACCCACCACAAACTGCCCACTATATTGATGCCCATGACAGAAAAAGAGACAAATAATCCAACTGAACTGGATCTCCAGGCACTCGAAGTCCGGGTTGAGGAGCTGATTCGCGCCTGCTCCTACCTCAAAGACGAAAATAAGTCCCTTCGCATGAGGCAGGACAACCTTGTTGCTGAAAGAGCTGCATTGATCGAGAAAACCGAGCTGGCAAGAACTCGTGTCGAAGCCATGATAACCCGTCTCAAATCCATGGAAACACCCCAGTGAAAAGCAACACCCTGCCTGTAACCGTCTCGATTCTCGACAAGGAATACCGTATATCCTGTCAACCGGATGAGCGTGAATCGCTGTTACAGGCGGCAGCTTATGTGGATGGCCAGATGCGCGAGATCCGTCAGGCCGGTCGGATCATCGGAACCGAACGCATCGCTGTAATGACCGCTCTGAATATTGCCAACGATTTACTGCTCAGCCAGAGAACCAAGGAAGATGGTTCACAAAACATCTCCCGCCGGATCAAAACACTTCAAGAGAAGATTGAGATCGCCCTCAATTCAACCAATCAGATGGAGCTTTAAGCATCCATCCACTGGCACCTCCAGCCAACACTGCGAGCCACCGTACAACCCCCAGACTCCGCAGCAGCAGTGCCGTGGCCAGGCCGTGCACATGTTAAAGATAGGGATATTGAGGTACTCCAATACAATGGCTGCAACTCGGATCAAGGTGACACAGTAATACCTAACATTCTGATTTAAAAAGAGAGCCTGCTCAATTTCCCTGGCCAAACTTCAATCTGGAATCAGATTGGCAAGCTTTGAATGACGCAATGAAGTTGACAGTTTTAGTTGCCGGTTTAATAAAATAGGTTTAGCCTAGAGTTGTGACGCCCCTGTGGTGCACGTTAGCAGCCCGGGTATTTTCTTGAGCCTAATAGCTACCCTGGGAACATAATGCTAATACCGGTGTGCATGTCCGTTTTCATGCGGAAAGCCTGAGGTACTACTGTTGCTCCCACTTGAACCCTCTGGTTCAAGAACAAAGGCACGCGACGGCACAAACGGGGGCGTCACCTCAACAGTTATTAACCCGGCATCCAAATAGTTTACTTTCAGCCGCATTGAGCCTGCCTGCAGCGAGGCATCAATACGCCGCTGTAGCACACCTACAGCAGGTTTTGATAGCGAAGTCTGCTGACAGGCTCAATACGCCTATCATGATCACATTCAAAATGTTAGGACTACAAGCCTGCCCTTGCTCTGCGTAGTGGCTCTTGACAAGGGGACAACCTTTCTCTGCGAGTCAAGCCTTGAACAAGGACAGGCTTGCAGCCCTGAGAGCAAACTATTTGGATACCGGGTTAATAATTATGCAGACTTCACAACTCCGCCAACAGATCAAGGCTGAACGCCGTCAACTCAGCCTACAGACCCGTACACAGCACAGTCTGCAACTGCTGGACCATGCGAAAAACTACAAACCTTTCAGACAGAGCAGACGCATTGCCTTCTATCATGCCGTCAACGGTGAAATTGATCCGACGCCGCTGCTTGAAGAAGCACTGAGGAGCGGAAAAACCCCCTACCTGCCGATCCTCAGGCATGATGCATCCATCGGCCTATGGTTCGCACCCTATACTGACAAGGCCAAGCTCAAGTTGAACCGGTTCGGTATTCCTGAGCCTACCGTAGTACACCGGAAGCTGATCAAACCATGGTCACTTGATATGGTCTTTGTACCACTGGTGGCATTTGACGATCATGGACATCGCATGGGTATGGGAGGTGGCTTCTATGACCGGACATTTGCCTTCAAACTGCAACGCAGACATCTCACAGGCCCAACCATGGTAGGACTGGCACATAATCTCCAACATCGACCGGTCATCAACTCCAACCCTTGGGACATTCCACTCGATTGCGTGATAACAGAGTCTCATCTTTACAAGTTCTAAGTGATGATCAAGGTATCCAGCAAAGCCTTTAGCAGTAAGGCATGACACTCTTGACGATCAAATTCGTTACAGATAACTATCATCCTTACTGAAACGCTCTATTTATCTATCCGATTGCAGGTGTTTTACAGTGATAACTGATTCAACCAATGTAATTCAGAAGATTCGCATCACGCATATTCAAAGCTCTAAAACAGACTGAAAGCTTCAATCAAACTAATTTCAATAAACGAGATGATGATACAAATCTGATCAATATTTTGATCTGATATGGCTAAAAATCACTTAACTCACCATGATAAGTACCAACAAGTTGAATTAATTAGCAAAAGAATGCGTTATCTTCTGGATTTTTTTAAAAGCTGAATTATACTCAGTTCATCTGTTAGGTAGTTCTTCTGGGAGGAAATATATATGGCGAAGAAAAAGGCCGCCAAAAAGAAGGCAACAGCGAAGCGTGCAACCACAACCAAGAAGGTAGCTGTTAAAAAGAGAGCTACCAAGAAGAAGGTGGCAACCAAGAAGAGAGTTGCTACCAAGAAAAAGGCAACCAAGAAGAAGGTAGCAGCGAAAAAGAGAGCTACCAAGAAGCGGGTTGTTAAGAAGAAGGCAACCAAAAAGAAGGTAGCCAAAAAGAAGGCAACCAAGAAAAAGGTCGCTAAGAAAAAGGTTGCCAAGAAGAAGGTCGCTAAGAAGAAGGCAACCAAGAAAAAGGTCGCTAAGAAAAAGGTTGCCAAGAAGAAGGTCGCTAAGAAAAAAGCTACCAAGAAAAAGGCAGCGAAGAAGAAGGTGGCTGCTAAAAAGAGGCCAGCCCGCCCTAGGAAAGTAACCCCTAGAAAGAAAAAGGCTGCTTCTTAGACTGGCTCAGTAACAACAAACCCCGCATTGCGGGGTTTGTTGTTTACACCCTGCTACCTAGGGCCTGTTAACACGAATCCAATCGGCCCTAGTCAGTCTGCACTGACACCTGCAAACAATCTGTATGCAGGATTGTCTGTCTCGTCCCAGTAGACGTACTCCAACCTCTTCAATTTACGTAAAAAATCCCCTTTTTCACCTGGCGGAACCTGGATTCCCATCAACACACGCCCATAGGCAGCACCATGGTTACGGTAGTGAAACAGACTGATATTCCACTCTTTACCCAGATGACTGAGAAAGTAGAGCAGCGCCCCGGGCCTCTCCGGAAATTCAAAACGTATCAGACTCTCATCTTCAATGCCTTGAGCATGACCACCTACCATATATCGAATATGCAGCTTGGCGGTCTCGTTGTCGGTCATATCAATAATCGAATAACCTTTATCCTGAAAACGCTGAAACAGGGATTCGCGCTCCTTGTCACCGCCACTCAGTTCGATACCGACAAAGATCTGAGCTTTAACCGCATTGCAATAACGATAGTTGAACTCCGTTATGCTGCGCTTACCGATCAACTGACAAAAACGCAGAAAACTTCCGGGCTGCTCAGGGATCTGCACCGCAAACAAGGCCTCCCTGCGCTCACCAAATTCAGCACGCTCCGCAACATGCCGTAAGCGGTCAAAGTTGATATTTGCACCACTGTTGATCGCAATCAGATCCTTACCCTGGCAACCCTCCCGTTTTACATAGTGCTTCAAACCGGCAACAGAGAGTGCACCCGCAGGCTCAGCAGTAGTTCGGGTATCGTCATAGATATCTTTGATCGCGGCGCAGATCTCATCGGTATTGACCAGTACAACCTCATCCACAACCTTGCGCGCGAGTCGATAGTTCTCTTTGCCAACCTGCCTAACAGCAACGCCATCAGCAAAGATTCCCACCTGTTTGAGCTTGACCCGACGCTTGGCCTTCAATGCCGTATAGAGAGACGGTGCATCCTCAGGCTCTACACCGATGATCTTCACTTGTGGATAGACATATTTGATGTAGGCGCCGATACCAGCAATCAAACCACCTCCACCGACTGGAATGAAAATAGCTTCTGGCGGTGTCGGATGCTGTCTTAATATCTCCATTCCAATAGTGCCTTGGCCCGCAATCACCTCAGGATCGTCAAACGGATGGATAAAGGTCAAATTCTGCTCTTTGGCCAACTCCTGGGAGCGGGCGAAGGCCTCATCGTAGGAGTCTCCGGCCAGGACAATCTTTGCCCCAAAATTTCTCACAGACTTCACTTTGATAAGCGGCGTTGTCTTCGGCATCACAATCAATGCCTGGATTTTCAAGCGTTGAGCTGCCAGTGCCACGCCCTGCGCATGATTACCCGCTGATGCAGCGATAACCCCCCGGTTACGCTTCTCTTCGCTGAGATTGATCATCTTGTTATAAGCGCCGCGAAGTTTGAAGGAGAATACCGGCTGCATATCCTCCCGTTTCAGATAGACCTGGTTATCCAAACGAGCCGACAACAAGCTGATGCGGTCCAACGGGGTCTCTCGGGCAACATCATAGACGCGCGCGCGGAGAATCTTTTCTATATATGGCAAGGGCATTGGCTGATCCCAAATGAATATCCGATAACAATAACTGACTTTCTCAACTTGTGTAGTACCTCATACTAATCCACGATTATAGCGTGACACTAAACCATTCACCGCCAGACGCCTGACCCAGGAAATGGCTCACTCTCTTCAAATCACGCCAAAAATGCGGACGATTTAACTGAGCATCTCGCCTGAAGGGAGGCCCGCACAGACTGAATCTTGCATTGCGCCAGTTGACAATGGTCTGCTATTGTCTGCGCGGCACGCATTGGATTAGTGATACCAGACCCTAGCATGGGTATTATCACCCACTGCCGCCAAAAACCGAACAAAAAAACCAATCTGTCCGGCTGACTATATCTCTTTTTGGGTGCTTTCACGGACCATACCGCAGTGCGGTAAGGGTTAAACGCACAACAGACATCGAGCAGAGACAACTCAGTGTACAGAACGATCGTAGACGGAGGGATCAGATGAATGCAGATGAACTAAAAAAACAGGCCGCAAAAGCTGCCTTGGAGTACATAACAGGCGGAATCATAGGCGTCGGTACCGGCTCCACAGTCAACCACTTTATCGACTACCTGGCCACAGTCAAAGGCAAAATCGAAGGCACAGTCTCCAGCTCAGAGGCCTCGACCGAGCGCTTGAAACAGCACGGCATACCCGTATTGGATCTCAACTCGACTGGCGATTTGGAAGTCTACATCGATGGTGCGGATGAGTCAGACCACTACCTCAATCTCATCAAAGGTGGCGGCGGCGCGCTGACCAGGGAAAAGATCATTGCCGGTGCGAGCAAGAAATTTGTCTGTATCGCGGACCAGAGCAAACTGGTTGATATGCTGGGCACCTTTCCACTGCCGGTCGAGGTCATCCCCATGGCCAGAAGCCATGTTGCCCGACAGCTGGTAAAGCTGGGCGGTACACCGGTTTGGCGCGAAGGGTTCACCACAGACAACGGTAATGTAATCCTGGATGTTCACAATCTGGAAATCATGAAGCCCAGAGAGATGGAACAACAGATCAATGCCATTGCCGGCGTTGTGACAACAGGTATATTTGCCTTACGCGGCGCGGATGTGTTGATTCTGGGAACTGAGGAAGGCGCCAAAACCGTGCAGCCGAAATAAGCCACCGATTAGCCCTGCCTGCCGATTCAGTCAAATCAAACGATTAGAGATGTCTCACGGTTATTTCTCTAACGAGTTGAACGGCAGGCTGTGATCTGCGGGATCGGTTTGTTAGCCGGAGTGTGAAACCACTCACTCAGCCCAGGAAAGGATCGCGCCGGATCGGCAACCCACCTTGATCCTTCACCTATCAAATCGAGTTTCTGACTTAAGAGGCAAAAAAAAGCGGGGCTCAATGAGCCCCGCTTTTCGATACAACCAGTTCTAACAACTATTAGAAGTTGTGGTTGATCTGGAAGCTGACAACGCTTGATTCGTCGCCGCTGTCATCCATCTCAGAGGTTACGTAGTAAGCAGCAACCTGGGTACGCTTGCTCATGTTGTAGTCGTAACCGAAACCGAAACCATCGTGGCTACCGGTACGGAACAGGTTAGCGGTGGAGTCGTCAGAGTCAACTTTGAAGAATTTAGCTTTGAAGTTACCAGGACCGGCTTTCACAGAACCGTTCAGCATGATACTGGTGGAATCGTCAACACCGTTCTCGATGGTGTCGTAGATCATACCAACTTTGAACATGTCGTGCTTGTAACCCAGACCTACACGTACGTTCTCGTGGTCATCACCAGAGGTAGCAGGATGAACAGTGGTCTCAGGGGTAGCAACTTCCAATGCAACAGAAGCGAAGATACCGAAGTTAGAGTACATCAGAGCCAGAGAGTAAGCGTCGGTCAGGCCATCAGCCTCTTCGCCTTCAACTGAAGTGGTGTTCTCACCAGGAACCAGAGCAACAGCAGCGGTCAGACCGCCCATTGCAGGTGAGATGTAAGCCAGGGTACCGTCAGCACGCAGATCGAGCAGATCTTCGGTGTAGCCCAGGTTGTTATCAACAGCGGTGTCACCGAAGTAGTCCAGAGAACCGGTGGAGATTTTCAGAGGGGTGTCGTGACGACCAACTACGAAAGTACCGAAACCGCCAGCCAGGCCGACGAAAGCGTTACGAGCGCCCAGACCACCGTTACCAGCAAATTCGTTGCCGCCAACGTTGGTAGAGATGTTCACGCCGTATTCAATTTTGTAAACACCGGTCAGACCGTTGCCCAGATCTTCAGAACCCTTAACGCCGAGACGGGAGGTACGGTTGTTGATCTGAATTTCGTCGTCGCCGCCTGCATCAGAGAAATCTACGATGTCGAGAGACTGACGGACTTTACCGTAGATGGTGGCATCAGCCATGGCTGCAGCAGGTGCTACCAGAGCAGCAGCGATTGCCAAAGAAAGTACTTTTTTCATTTGAGTTAACTCCGAAGAATTGATGGGTAGAAAAATTGACTACGATGCAGATATTAGACAACGAAATTCTAAATTGCAAGACTTTTTTTGCAAAAAAGACACATAAATCACCATTGTTGCAAAATTGATACACACAAAATAAAGCGCCCATAAAATAAATATATATCAGTTGGTTAAATAATTTTTTTAGACAATTTTCTGAATTCTGAGTTGATTAAAACCAAGCTATTAACTCAGTTATTGTTGCGCTATTTTAAGCGTCATAAACATCACAACATTAGAAATACACTACCCACAAAAATACCATAAATAACAGATAGATATATCAATTTGAGGATTTACTTTATGAATAATCCCTATGAATTACCTGATTAAGCTAGGGTATCTAGAGCGGAAAATATTAAGAATACTTTAAGAAAAGAGGCTGTCGACGCAAAAAACAGACACAACCTTATAAATACAACTGATCCTGGCAATCCTGGTGACTCATAATCAGCTTTTTTACGCCAGGATCGATAAAAAGCCATCACTTTGGGGAACGTCTAACCAGGATCAGGATAAGTTACTGACACTCACAAGCCGGGCATGACCCGATTACGCAGAAACTCACCCAGATCTTGAGTTGCCGGGTAGCGATCCGCCACCCCGAGAATATAACCCAGGGTTCGAGGGATATCCTGAAGATAGCCGGGCTTACCATCACGCCTGTTCAGCCTGGCGAATATGCCGCTGGCCTTCAAATGTCGCTGCACCCCCATCAGATCAAACCAGCCGAGAAAGCTGGACTCATCCTGCTCGGTAAGCACGCCGGATTTGCAGGCCGACTCAAAGTAGCCCATTGCCCAGGCCTCCACCTGATCGGCCGGCCATTCGATATAACAATCTTTCAGCAGCGAGACCAGATCGTAGGTGACCGGACCGATCACCGCATCCTGAAAGTCGATAACACCGGGATTATGAGAATCAACCACCATCAGATTGCGTGAGTGGTAATCCCGGTGTACACAAACCTGGGGCTGTTGCAGCGCATTTTCAGCCAATAACTGAAACAGCTCATCCAACAATTGTCGCTCTTCCTGGCTCAACTGTAGATTCAGGTGGGCTTCCAGCAGCCAGTCACGAAACAGTTCCATCTCATTGATCAGAAGACTTCGGTCATAGCGGGGTAATCCGTGACTCGGCCCGCAAGCCTGCAGGGTCACCAGTGCAGCCAGTGCATCACCATAGAGACGATCCACTGTCTGGGGATTCAAACGGTCCAGATAGAGCACATCGCCCAGATCCTCAAGCAACAGAAAACCTTGCTCCAGATTCATGGCATGAATATGAGGCACATTCAATCCGATACGCTCAAATGCATTCGCAACCTGAATGAAAGGCTTTGTATCCTCTTTGTCAGTTGGCGCGTCCATTGCGATATAACTGCCGTCACCCACACCGATGCGAAAGTAGCGTCGAAAGCTGGCATCACCGGAAGCCGGTTCAAAGGAGTAGTCGCTGATCTCCGGAAGCGTGTTCAGCCAATCTTTGAGCTGCGCGATACGTTGTGGCATGAAGACTCCAAATACTGATGCCTGATAAATCTGATGCGGAGGAATGTACAGAATCGGTAAGGGCTCGTCACCTGTTCTTGTATAACCAAGAGACAATTCACTGCGCAAATGAACACAAATGGTTGCTGAGTGCTGGATAGGCCAGGAGCCAGTTCACGATGGACCTCAAGTGCACAGCCAATCACTCGATTCGAGAGTTCATCAAATTCCATCTTTCGTGACCTTCGCGGTAAACAATCAAATTATCCTTGAATTCTGATCATCTGACATGATGAGCCAACTGCACGAGCCGCCTATTCATTACCATGTTAAGTCCGTCGGTCTTTTGCACCACGAAGGACACGAAGAGCACGAAGTACTCTTCTCTCATCTCTTCGTGTGCTTCGTGCTCTTCGTGGTAAATAAATCAGTCATCCTTGAACTTAGGGCCTGTTAACACGAATCCAATAGGCCCTGTTGCGCCTGAAAAAGCGCCAATCAAAGGCTACGTCGACACTCACCGCAGCCATAGGGACACCCCGTTCAAGGTCTGGCACTCATCGCCGTTCCGTTTCACCACAAGAGCACAAAGCACACGTAGATTCATAGAACTATTCGCTTAATCCCATCCTTTAGCTTTTTGACATTGAAACTCATGAGCAACCCCGTTCTGAATCCAGCCAATTTCATGTAAGTTAGCAATTGCGATTCGAGAGTTCATCAAATTCCATCTTTCGAGACCTTCGTGGTAAAAATCAAATTATCCTTGAATTCTGATCATCTGACATGATGAGCCAACTGCACGAGCCGCCTATTCATTACCATGTTAAGTCCGTCGGTCTTTTGCACCACGAAGGACACGAAGAGCACGAAGTACTCTTCTCTCATCTCTTCGTGTGCTTCGTGCTCTTCGTGGTAAATAAATCAGTCATCCTTGAACTTAGGGCCGGTTAACACTGACCCTATAGGCCCTGTTAGGCCTGAAGGGCATATTGGATTAGTGTTAACAGACCCTAGAATCCCTGGCTTGAGAAACCAACTATGGGAGCAACAACTCATTTCCCGGTTCACTCTGCCGCTCCAGTACACCTCAATGGGCGCATAGAATACGAAGACTCTTATGGGTTAAGGGTTCTCAGCAACATAATCCTGACTTGTTTCACTCTTCTGCCGTTTTGAAACCCGGTTGCGCAGATCATCAGCGATCAGATAGAAACAGGGAAGCGCCAGCAGGATCAGCAGGGTCGCAAAAACCAGACCGAATCCCAGGCTGACTGCCATCGGTGAGAGAAACGCGGTCTGACCGGTTGCAAAAAAGATCAGTGGCGAGATACCCAGGAAGGTGGTTGCAGTGGTTAGCAGTATCGGTCTTATACGAACCCTTCCCGCCTCCACCATCGCCTCTTTTCTTTCCCAACCTTCACGTCTGAGGCGCTTGGCGAAATCGATCAAAATCAATGAATCATTGACAACAATACCGGTCAACGCAAGAAAACCGATCAATGATAAAAACTGCAGATTGAAGTCGAACAACCAGTGACCGAAGATGACGCCGATTGCACCGAAAGGTATGGCAAACATCACCACCAATGGGTCGAGCAGTGACTTGAACAGGGCAGCCAGGATAAAAAAGATCACCGCCAGGGCGATAATCCCGGCCCGCTTCATCCCCGCCATTGACTCCTGGGCCTTTTTCTTCTCGCCGAGAAAGATGATGCGCTGCCCTTCCGGCAAACTGGAGAACTCGCTCTTGATCTGCTCGATCACCTGATTCGGTGTGGTGATCTTGGCATCCACTTCGGCGGTCACTGTCGCCAATCGACTCAGGTTGCGCCGATTGATGGTATTGAAACCCCTGGCTTCCTGAATGTCCGCCACATCGCCAAGATAGACCGTACGCCCATCGTCCAGGGTGATCGGCAGACGTGACAAGGCACCGGCATCATGACGCAATTCGTCGTCATAGATCAGACGTACCGGAATGCGCTTATCCTGCCAGCTCACATAGGAGAGCTTGAGCCCGAGAAAACCGGTTCGGACCGCGTCCGCCAATTGGGTTTGAGTCAGCCCCAATCTGCGCCCACGCTCGTTCAGTTCATAGCGATACTCAAGCTTGCCTGGATCCATGTCCTGGCGGGCATCCGAAATACCCGGTAAACGTTGCACAAAACTGCGAATCGATTCTGCACTGCGACTGATCTGAGTAACAGACTCACCCAGAACGCCAACCTCCAAATCGGCACCTGCCGGCCCACCCTGGGCACGCAGTATTGACATCCGCTGTATACCCGGGACCTGCTGCAGTGCCTGACGCACCGCATCGATCACCTCGGCAGAGCTGCGATCCCGGCTCCCCTCCCTGGTGAACTTCAGACTGACTACCGGCGAGATCCAGCGCTCGATGAAACCCTTAGGCTTCTGCTTTTTCAGATCCACAATCAGCTGAATGTAGCGACTTCCCATGCGCACCCGATGAAAGTCGATGAACATCACACCCACATTGGTCAGCAGGGTCTCCAGTTCATCATCACCAATGGTCTGCATCAACGTCTCTTCCAGCTTATCAGCCAGTCGTGATGCCTCATCGATACTGTATGTGCTCGGCGCCTCGATGTTGACGAAGAACTGCCCTACATCCACATGGCCGAACAACAGAAACGGCACCCTGGTGGCCGCAAAGGTAACGGCAATCGCCAACACACCCACACTCAACATGGCTACCGGATAGCGGTAGTCGAGACACTTACGCAGCAGCTGGGTATAGCGCCGGTTGAGTGCCGACCAGTCGATCCTGCCCTTTTTACGGGTTTTCGTTTTGCGTAAAAACTCTTTCGCATGGGATGGCAGAACCCCGAACGCCTCCAGCAGTGAGCCCATCAGTGATGAAGTGACCACCACCGGGATTACCGAAATAAAGGCCCCCATGGTTCCACCGATTGCAAACATCGGCATGAATGCGGCAATGGTTGTCGAGGTGGAGGCAACCACCGGCCAGTAGACCTCACGGGTTCCCTGGGTTGCCGCATAGGTGGGCGATTCACCCGACTCCAGATGACGATAGACATTCTCACTGACGATGATCGCATCATCCACGATCAATCCCAGCGCGATCAGAAACGCAAACAGGGAGACCATGTTGATACTGTATCCCAGCATATAGAGGGCGATGACAGCCACCAGGAAAGAGACCGGAATACCCAGTGCGGTGATGAACGCCACACGGAAGTTGAGCATCAGATAGAGCGCCAGCAAGACCAGAGCCAGACCAACGATGCCGGATGACTTCACCGTCTCAAGACGGTTCTTGACGTAGACAGAGAGATCACTGAACAGCCCCAGTTGCACACCGGCCGGCAGTGATTGCTGACGCTCTGCCACATAGGCCCTAACCAGCTTGGCCACTTCGATGGTACTGGCCTGACTGGTCTTATTGAGTGTCAGATTGACGGAGGCTTTGCCATTGAAACGCCCCAGGGTCTGCGCCTCCTCATGACGCAGCTGAACCTGAGCAAGATCCCCCAGTCTCAGCTGCCCACCCATCTCGTTGTTACGCAAAACGATGGCGGCCATCTGTTGCGGATCGGGAGGTACTCCCATGCCTCGCAAGCGGATATCCCCACCGCTGGACTTCAAGGTACCACCGGGAAGATCCCGCAGATTGTTGCGCAGTGCCTTGGAGATCAGATTCAGGGACACCCCCCGGGCAGCCAGCACCTGAGGATCGACCACTACCCAGATCTCCCACTCCCGGTCCCCGGCCACCCCGACCGAAGCGGTGCCGGGTATCTGTATCAACTCATCCTTGATCTGCTCGGCCAGCAGATAGAGCTCACCTCGGGATATGTCACCATAGAGACTGACAGAGATGACCGGAAATCGGGTTTCAAGCCTGGCCAGTTCCGGCTCTTCCGCCTCTGAAGGCAGATCATCGACCTGGTCGAGTGCGGTACGCACTTTGCGCATGAAGTTGTCCACATCAGAACCGCTTTTCAACTCGATCAGAATGTTGGACAGACTCTCATTACTGGTGGAGCTGATCACATCGATATCGGCAAGACCATCCAGCTCCTGTTCGATCGGCAGTGTGATCTGTCGCTCGACCTCTTCGGGGGATGCCCCCTCGAAGAGGGTCTTGATACTGACCTTGTCCTGCTCCACCACAGGAAACATCTCCAGGGGCATGGCGTACCAGGAGACCAACCCGGCCATCAGGATGATGACCAGCAACAGGTTGACGATCAACGGATTGCGAATGGAGAAATCAATCATCCGCCCTGAGATCCTCTATCTGTACCTCATTTCCATCACTCAACACGTCCACGTCCCGCGCCACCAGTTGCTGATTCGGCTGCAGCCCATGCTGCACGATCTGCAGCTCTCCATAGCGCAATCCGGGGATAATCTCCTGGCGCACCAGATGATTGTCCCTGATCAGAAACACATAGTGCTTACCCTCTTCGCGCAGCAGTGCTGAAGCGGGTACAACCAAGGCGGCCTTTCTCTCTCTCAATGGCAGTTTGACCTGCCCAAGCTGCCCCGGAATCAGGCCTCTGTTATCAACATGGATGCGTAATGGATGGGTATGGGTCTGACTGTCCGGATCATATTGCAGAGCGATCAGCTTCCCGTTTACCTGCTGCTCGTCGATTTCCACAACCAGTTGTTGTCCCAATTCCAGTGCCGCCACCACGTCACCATTGACCGCTACCCGCAGTTCCAGATCACGGCTATCGATCAGTTCAAGCGCAAGCGTGTTGGCGCTCACATAATCTCCGGCCTCGACCATCACCCGGTTAACCCGACCACTGAAGGGGGCCAGCAAACGGGTGCGATCAAGATTGCGCTGTGCACGGCTGTGTGCTGCACGCTGCCGCTCAATCCGCGCTCTATTACTCTGCAGACTGAAAGCCAGACGAGCCTCTTCAGCCTGTAGATTGATCAGTTGCTGGCGGGAGCTTTCAAGGGTTGAAACCGAAGCCAGTGAACCCTTACCAAGCTTTTCCAGTCGCTTATACTCCCGCTCAGCCAGACCTCGGTTCTCCCTGGCCAGATCGAGCAGCTTCTGATCACGCTGCAGGGTGGCCCGGGTCTCACTCAGCTGTGAGGCAGCTTCAGTCAGGGCATCCTGATAGTCCGCATCCTCCAATTGCAGTAACAGACTCTCCGCCTCGACCAACTGCCCAGGCTCCACATGACGCTGTAGCAATTCGCCGGAGACCTCAAATCTCAATGAAGCAGTCTGACGGGGACGCAGCAACCCGGTATAGGTCACTTCCGGCAGCACATCACGCTGTACCACACGAGTCACTTCCACCCGGGTAACCGCAGGCTCTTTGATCTCCATATTGGCCTCTGGCCGGGTAGCGATCAGTAGCAGTACGATCAATACGGTGACAATCAGAATCGCCAAGCTCAGCAGAAAACGGCGGATAACAGTGGTCAAGCTCAATCCTCATGGTGCGAAGAATTTGATGTCCGGCAGATTCTATGCGAATTTATCCCGGCCTGCGTGATGATTTATCAATCGCGAACCTGTCGACCGGTGCGGTTGTCACAAAAATCAGATTTGCAGTCAACGGCAGGCTTTAACCTGAATCCACAGGGTCAGGTGTAATACCACTTGCGAGTCGTAACGGTTTGCCCTATTTACCCCACAGTGCAAATCGAGAGCATAGTGCAACAGGCCACGCCATAATCGTCAAACAGTATGAAACACCGCACCGACAAAGGTTCCCCAGGCAGCAGCTGCACTAGGCAGACACCTCCTCAATAATGTCCACCGGCAGATACGATTGCAAAACAGACAGAGGGCCAAGCGAAGCTTTTAGTATGGCCTGCTGGTTCAGCCTGTCACTACTCTGGCCTTTCGTTGTCAACGCCGCTGATCCCTCCAGACTGGACCAAGGAATCAATTGGCACGCCTGCTCAGTCGACGTCCCGCAACATAGCGATGTGGTACCGCAACGACCCGTCCCGCAACAGCCAATACAACTGACCGCCGACCAGATCAGCCACGATCAGAATTCGGCGCAGACAGAATTAAGTGGCGCGGTAAAACTATGGCGGCTCGATGGCTATGCGGAAGCTGACCGATTGACCTATTTCGAGGCACGTCGTGCTGCAGAGCTGTTCGGCAACCTGTTCGTCCAGCAGCCAGGCCTTCGCTTCAGCGCCGACCAGGGTTTTCTTGAGTTGGACAATCAGCGTGGTTGGCTTGATCAGGTCGAGTTCCGACTGACTGCCGCCAATGCCCGGGGTGCGGCAAGTAGAGTCGAACTGCTCAACAAGCAGCAATCGACCTATCAGGGAGTTACTTACACTACCTGCCCCCCCGGTAAAAACGACTGGAGTCTCGCCGCAGCAGACCTGGAGATCGATATGCAGGAAGGCTGGGGCAGCGCCACACATGCCAGGCTGAGACTCGGCCGTGTGCCGATACTCTACCTGCCCTATTTCACCTTTCCTGTGGATGATCGTAGAAAAACCGGTTTCCTGATCCCCTCGGCTGGCTCTTCCAACCGACGGGGCACAGAGCTCTCCACCCCATACTATTTCAATCTGGCACCCAACTACGATGCCACCCTGACCCCCCGCTGGATGAGTAAACGGGGACTCATGATGGGGGCTGAGTTTCGCTACCTTGGTAGTCGGCAACGGGCAGAGATCAGTGGTGAGTATCTACCCAACGACCAGCTTGAGAGTCCGGACCACGGAGAAGAGCGACGCGCCTTACGCTTCTACCATGTCAGTCGACCGATCAAGGGCATGACCACCCGCATCGAAACCGATGCGGTGAGTGACAGTAACTATCTGGATGACTTCGGCACCGGCCTGGCGATCACCAGCACGCGTAATCTGGAACGGGTAGGCGAGATCCGCTATCGCCTTGGCAACTGGCAATTGCTCGGTAGAGTACAGAGTTTTCAGACCATCGATGAGACCCTGAGTGAGAGCAGCCGCCCCTATCGCCGACTGCCACAACTGCATACCAGCTACCGCAGCTATGACAACCCATTTGGTATCAATCTTGGTTTTCGCGGCGAATACACCCACTTCAAACACGATACGCTGAGCAACGGTGAGCGTCTGATTCTACGCCCCAGCATCAGTCTGCCCATGCGCCGCAGCTGGGGCCATCTGACACCCAACCTGAGCCTCAACTACGCCGCTTACGATCTGCAGCTTGACGATTCCGCTGAAGAGAGCAAACCGGACTATTTCGTACCGGCCTTCAGTCTCGACAGCGGGCTGGTGTTCGAACGCGAGACCTCCTGGTTCGGCCACAACGCCTACCAGACGTTGGAACCCAGGCTCTACTATCTGTATGCCGAGCATGATGATCAATCGGACATCCCGGATTTCGACACCGCCGACCTGGACCTGAAGTTCTCCAATCTTTTCAAACAGAACCGGTTTACCGGCAGTGACCGTTTTGGTGATGCCAACCAGCTCGCCTTCGGTCTGACCACCCGCTGGTTCCAGGCCGATAACGGTCTGGAACGATTACGCGCCAGTATCGGTCAGATCTACTATGCCGAAGACCGGGAGGTGCAGCTGAGCGGTTCAACTGAGGAAGACCCGTCATCAGCGGTTGTGGCAGAATTGGCAGCCCGCTTCGGCTCAGCCTGGCAGACCAGCCTGAGCCTGCGCAGAAATCCTCACCTGGAAGAGGATAATATCGACAAGGGCCGCTTCACCCTGCGCTACCGTACGGCAGCCCATCAGCTGTTCAATGTCGATTACAATTTCAAGCGGAATTCGATCGAGGATCTGGATGTTTCGGTCTACTGGCCCTTTGGCCAGCAACTCAGTGTGTTCGGAAAATGGAAGCACTCATACCTTTATGACAGGAATATGAATAGAATAGTGGGTTTCGAGTATGGTGGCCGCTGCTGCTGGAAACTCAGAACCTTTTACCAGCGCTATGTGGCCAATGAGGATAAAGATGAAGATGAGGAGTCGCGATTTATGCTGCAACTTGAGTTGCGGGGTCTCGGTTCACTGGGTCAGCAAGCTGACCGGGAACTGGAGCAGTCCATCTATGGTTACCAGCCTGAGCGATAGTCATGTCTGAGCGATTCTCAACCAGCTCACTGCTTCTGCTGCTCTGCCTGCTGCTCTTCAGCACCATTTCACCGGCGGCGGTGAAAGAGCTCGATTACATCGTGGCGATTGTCAACGACGATGTCATTGCGAAAAGCGAACTTGACAATAAAACCCGGGAGATGCTGGCCCAGATGTCGCAAAAGCGGAACAACCTGCCGCCGATGAAGATCATCCAGGAACAGATCCTGGAGCGCATGATCGCCAAGCGCCTGCAACTGCAGGCTGCCAATCGACTGGGATTGAGCGTGGATGACGCCACGGTCACCAAGGCGATCGCCAATATTGCCGAAACCAACAACATCACCCTGCTGCAACTTCGCGAGACCCTGGAAGCGGACGGCATCCGTTTCCCCCTGTTCAGGGAGCAGTTGCGGGAGGATATCCTGATCAACCGCCTGAAGCAGAAAGAGGTGATCAACCGAATTGTCATCACCGAACAGGACATCAAGAATTTTCTTGCCCGGGAGATGGGCTCAAGCCGCCAGCGAACCGCAGTACGCCTGCTGCATATCCTGATCGCAACGCCGGAAGGAGCCTCACCCCAGGATGTACAAGCCGCAAAAAAGCGGGCAATGGAGATCCATCAGGAGCTACTTGAGGGTGGTGATTTCAGTGAACTGGCGATACGCCACTCGGATGGTCGCCAGGCCCTGGAGGGGGGTGATCTGGGCTGGGTTGAGACCTCAAGAATACCCAGCCTGTTCACCAGTGTGGTGGATGAGATGGAGGCGGACACTATCAGTACCCCGATCCGCAACGCCTCTGGCTTCCATATCGTCAAACTGGCCGAAGTGAAAGGCGGCCAGAAAATGATCATAAACCAGACCCACGCCCGTCATATTCTGATCAACACCAATGAGATCGTCTCCGATGATGAAGCTCGCCAGCGACTGGAAACCCTGCGGACACGCATCATCAATGGGGATGGCTTTGAGACCCTCGCCAGATCACACTCTGACGACAAGGCCTCCGCCATCAAAGGCGGCGACCTGGGCTGGACCAGCCCGGGAGATCTGGTGCCCCAGTTTGAGGAACAGATGAATGCGATGGCGATCGATCAGATCAGCCAGCCCTTTAAAACCCAGTTTGGCTGGCATATCGTACAACCTCTGGAACGCCGTCAGCACGACAGTACCGAAGAGGTGCTGAAGAACAAGGCACGGCAGGAAATTCAGAAGCAGAAATCGGAAGAAGCGATTGAGTTGTGGCTGCGTCGCCTGCGTGACGAAGCTTATGTTGAAGTACTATTGGAAGAGTTGAGTCCCCCTTGATAACACGTCTTGCACTTACCCCTGGAGAACCAGCCGGGATCGGCCCTGATATCTGCGTCATGCTTGCCCAGCGCCCCTACCCGGAAACTGAAATCGTTGTCGTCGCGGATCCAGCGCTTTTGCAGCTAAGAGCTGAGCGTCTGGGCTTTCCGTTGGAAATGCATCCCTTTGATGCCAGTCGGCCGCCCACCCCTCTGCCGCCAGGCCATCTACGCTATCTGCCGGTGGCCTTACACAACGAAGTCAGCTGCGGCAAACTCAATCCGGCCAATGCACCCTATGTGGTCGAAACCCTGAAACAGGCCACCGAAGGCTGTCTGGAAGGCCGCTTCAACGGCATGGTGACCGGACCGGTACACAAAGGTGTGATCAACGATGCCGGCCTATCGTTTACCGGCCATACCGAATATCTCTCAGGCCTGTGTGACAATGCCCACCCGGTGATGATGCTGGCAACACCGGAGCTTCGCGTGGCCCTGGCAACCACCCATCTCCCCCTACGGGAGGTCAGTGATGCAATCACCAAGGATCGCTTGCGCAAGGTCGCCACGATTCTGCATAACGATCTGCAGAGTTGCTTCGGTCTCAAACAGCCCCGCATCATGGTCTGTGGTCTCAATCCGCATGCCGGGGAGCAGGGCCATCTTGGCCGGGAAGAGATCGAGGTCATCGAGCCGGTTCTGGCAGAACTCAACAGCCAGGGTATGCAGCTGATCGGCCCGATGCCCGCCGATACCCTGTTCACCCCGATCCATCTGCAACAGGCTGATGCGGTGCTGGCAATGTTTCATGATCAGGGTCTGCCGGTTCTCAAACATTTGGGTTTCGGCCAGGCGGTGAATATCACCCTTGGACTGCCGATCGTCCGAACCTCTGTGGATCACGGCACCGCTCTGCCACTGGCAGGCACCGACCAGGCCGACCTGGGCAGCCTGATCTATGCGGTGAAAGTTGCCGACACCATGGCCCGCAGCCGGCTTCAAGCGAAAAGTTAGAGCTGTTTTCAGCAGAAAACAGTCCGCTAAGGAACGCAAAAAAACGCAACCAGCAGCGTTCATTTGCAGACTAAGAAGGTCTACTCGCCTGCAATCATCATGTTATCGATCAGCCAGGAGCCGGTCTGTACGCTGCTACGGGTCTCGATGTCACTGCCCACTTCCTGCAGTCCGAGAAACATCTCTTTCATATTGCCGGCGATGGTGATCTCTTCCACCGGAAACTGAATCTCACCGTTTTCAATCCAGAAACCGGTAACACCGCGGGAGTAGTCACCGGTAACCATGTTGACTCCCTGCCCCATCAGTTCAGTCACCAGCAGTCCTCGTTGCATACTCTTCAGCAGCCCCTCTTTGTCCTGATCACCGCTGCTGATGCGCAGGTTTCTCACCCCACCCCCGTTACCGGTGGTCTGCATACCAAGCTTTCGTGCGGCATAGCTGTCCAGCACATAACTGGTCAGTACCCCATCCTGGATAAAATCCTTGCGACTGGTCGCCACACCTTCACTGTCGTAGGCTGAACTGGCCAGCCCTCCTGAAAGCAGCGGATCTTCATGGATGTTGATGAAGGCGGGAAACACCGGTTTTCCCAACTGGTCCAGTAGAAAGCTGGCCTTGCGATAGAGGGAGGATCCACGGATCGCGCCGACAAAACTGCGTAGCAGACCCACCGCCACGTCAGACTGGAACAGCACTGGCGCCTGCTGGGTCTTGATCCGGCGGCCGTTGAGGCGGGCCACGGTTCTTTTGGCGGCCATCTCACCCACGGACTCAGCACTATCCAGCTGCCCACCCTTGCGCGCCAGGGTATACCAGTAATCCCGCTGCATACTCTCCCCCTCCTTGCCCAGTACCGCACAACTCAGGCTGTGGCGTGAGGAGGGATAACCGCCAATGAATCCATGGGTGTTGCCGTAGACCTGCAGTCCATTGTGCGAGTTCAGCGTGGCTCCCTCAGAATTGAAGATCCGATCATCGGTCTCCCGGGCCGCTGTCTCACAGCGAATCGCCAGCTCGATCGCCTCCTCCACACTCTGGTTCCAGGGATGATAGAGATCGAGATCGGGCAACTCGGTAGCCATCAATGATGAGTCAGCCAAACCGGAACAATCATCTTCCGAGGTATAGCGGGCAAAGTTGCAGGCCGCCTCCACCGTCTCTTTGATCGCCTGAGGTGACAGGTCCGATGTACTGGCAGAACCTTTCCGATGACCGAAATAGACAGTCACGCCCAAACCGTTGTCCCGGGTGTGTTCAATGGTCTCTGTCTCACCGAGACGTACCGTTACCGACAGTCCTGCATCACTGCTGACTGCGGCTTCAGCGGCACTGGCACCCTGTCGTTTGGCCTCTTGCAGCAGCTCTTCCACCGACTCTTGCAGATCAAGCTGCCTCGATTTCATATCGCTCACTGCTCGGTTCCTCCGACGGTCAACTCATCCAGCTTCAGCGTCGGCTGACCGACACCCACGGGTACGCTCTGCCCCTCTTTGCCACATACCCCGACACCCTTGTCCAGCTTCAAGTCATCCCCGACCATGCTGATCCGGCTCATCGCTTCCGGGCCGTTGCCGATCAGGGTCGCCCCCTTCACCGGACGTGTCACCTTGCCGTTCTCGATCAGGTAGGCCTCACTGGCGGAGAAGACAAACTTTCCAGAGGTGATATCCACCTGGCCACCACCAAAATTAACCGCATACAGGCCCCGCTCCACAGAAGCGATGATCTCTTCAGGATTGTGTTCACCAGCCAGCATGTAGGTATTGGTCATGCGCGGCATCGGCAGATGAGCATACGACTCGCGCCGTCCATTGCCGGTTGAGGCGGTATTCATCAGGCGGGCATTGTGCTTATCCTGCATATAGCCTTTCAGAATGCCGTTTTCGATCAACACGGTATTCTGACTCGGCGTACCTTCATCATCGATATTCAGGGAACCCCGACGCCCGGGCAGGGTGCCATCATCAACGACTGTGCAGCAACTGGATGCTACCTGCTCACCGATACGCCCACTGAAGGCTGAGGTGCCTTTGCGGTTGAAATCCCCCTCCAGGCCATGGCCGACCGCTTCATGCAACAGCACACCTGGCCAGCCCGGACCCAGTACCACCGGCATGGTTCCAGCGGGCGCATCCACCGCATCGAGGTTGACCAACGCCTGCCGCACCGCCTCTCTGGCATATTCGAGACCACGGGACTCCTGGATGAAATAACCAAGACTCTCCCGCGCGCCTCCGCCACTACTGCCCTGCTCCCGACGTCCGTTCTGCTCAGCGATGACATGTACATTCAGGCGGACCAGCGGCCTGACATCGGCACTCAGGGTACCGTCAATGGCTGCCACCAGGATGATATCCTGTGCCGCGACCAGACTGACGATCACCTGCTTGACTCTTGGATCCTGTTTACGCGCCTCCCGGTCCAGAGCCTGCAGCAACTCGACTTTCTCCGATTCGTTCAGGCTGGGCAGGGGATTCAGCGGCGCATAGAGTTGTTTGGCGATTGGGGATCCGGCGATCTGCACACTCTGATTGCCACCACTGCGGGTTATCGCACGAGCGGCCCGGGCCGCCTCCTGCAGGGTGGGTAACTGCAGCTCATCCGAGTAGGCAAACCCGGTCTTCTCACCACTGATCACCCGGATACCGGCACCCTGTTCGATATTGTGCGCCCCCTCCTTGATGATGCCATCCTCCAAAACCCAGGATTCAAGCCTGCTGGATTGAAAATAGAGATCCGCGGCATCCACTCCCTGCCCGGTCAATTCACCCAGCATTCTGTCCAGGTCGCTTTCACCCAGCCCCACTGGGGCGAGAATATTTTGTTGTGCTATTTGAATCAGATCTGACATGTTGTTTCCAGCCAATCGGCTGTTTTTGGGCCTGTTAACAAGATTCCAATCAGCCCTGCCGGGACTCTTTCTTGTCCCGCAAGGCGGAGTGAGCGAGGTGTCGCTCGACAGAAACGAATGATATCGCAGCTGAGCAATAAAATAGCCCCAGCCCCACGCAGTTTTATTCGGGGTAGTCGATAGTGCTTGGCATCCAATGCTTAATAGAGCTGCCTGTGATCGATCGTCGGAAAGGTGCGCCTGATGGTCTTCTGATAGTCCGTATCAAGTTCGACACTCACATAGCCGGTACCTCTCGGCACCTGGCTGAGTACTGTTCCCCAGGGATCGACAATCATACTGTGGCCATGGGTCTCACGACCACTGATGTGGTATCCCCCTTGTGCAGCCGCAATCACAAACGCAAGATTTTCGATCGCCCGCGCTCTTACCAGGGTTTTCCAGTGAGCCTTTCCGGTCATCGCGGTAAATGAGGAGGGTACCGCAAACAGTTCCGCACCCTGTTCCAGCAGCCTGCGAAACAGCTCGGGAAAACGCAGATCGTAGCAAACCGCAATACCCAGCTTGCCAAACGGCGTGTCCAAGACCACCGGCTGGTTACCGGACTCGATGGTACTGGACTCCACATAGCGTTCATCGGTTTCAACCAGATGGACATCAAACAGATGAATTTTATCGTAACGCGCAACCCGACGACCCTGATCATCCATTACCAGACAGGCAGCCCGGACTTTACCGCCCTGACTGGCACGCAAGGGGATTGTACCCCCCACCAACCAGACACCATAGCGCTTTGCCATCTGGCTGAGAAAACCCTGCAACGGTCCATCTTCCGGCTCTTCGCAGAGTGTCAGCATATCCCGGTCATGCTCCCCCTTGAAGGCAAAATTCTCAGGCAACACCACCAGGCCCGCACCACTTTCACTTGCCTCGCCAATCAGCCGTTCCGCCTCCAGAAGATTGGCACTGACATGGGGACTTGACGCCATCTGGATGGCAGCAACTTGATTTTTCTTACCACTCATAATTCAATCTAATCTGTTTAAACTCAGCCAACGTCGGACCATTCAAGCAATCAATCCGGACCGGTCGTTTGTTATTTCATCGGATCCCGGCAAACAGATCTGCCTGCTGAAAATCCCGTTATAGCCAGCAGCATAGCACTATGCAACATCCAACTGCCACTCAGGACAGGCCAACACATCGATCAAGCGTCTGTACCTCTTCATCCCAGGGAGTGTAAATCCTAATCACCAGGCATTTCCGGCATGTGCGTATCCCGCTCTTCGTCATCGACCTGCAACGAGAGCTGATTGAATGTGGGGTTATCCCAACTGCCGGTCACCTCATAGGTGCGCATGGCGATCCGATCAAAGTGTTTACCGAACAGCTGCTGGGTCACCGCCAGTGCCACACCCACTGTGGGATTGATCGCCAGTGCACCAACCAGTGGCAGTGTGGCGCTCACATTCGGCGTCACCACCACCCGTTGATCATAAGTTCTGCTGCTCAGCCCTGTACGACCCCGTATATCGACCATCGCGGCTGTACTGCGCAATGCCAGATCCGTGGTGTAGGCATCGCCATCATTCAGCACAAAGTTGCCCTGGATGCTGTCAAACGCCATGCCCTTGGAGAAGAGATCGGAGAAGTCGAGGGCCAGCCGTTTACCCAGTGCATTCAGACTGAACAGACCAATCAGACGCCCCACCCCAGGATCCACATTATCGACCGCTCCCTTACCCACATCCAGCCAGATACTGCCATACAGATTCTCAGCACCCATCTCCAGCGGTGAAGTGGGCCAGTAGAGCTCAGCTTTGACTTCGGTGGGTGCCTTTTCTATACCGGTGGTCAATCCCAGATGATGTTGCAGATCACCCAGACTGGGCGTCTTCATTTGCAGATTCAGGCCGGTGTTATGGCCCTTCGGTGAGACACGCCAATAGCCCTGCCCCGACAGATCGATGGTATCGCCGATCAGGGTCAGATTGTTGATCGTGATTCCATTGTTTTCCTTGCTCCAGGTAAGGTTTCCCTTGCCGATCGGCCGATCATTGATAAAAAGTTTGTCTACGGAAAAATTGATTGCCGGCACATCCCTGGGGTCCAAATCGTTTTGCGGATCTGTCTCCGGTTGTTCACCGGTAATCGTCGAGGCCAACTCATCAAGATCCAGCTTGATGAAATCGAATCGCCCAAGGATCGGCTGAGTCTGCAGATCGCTCGGTACCTGCATGGTGCCTTGTACCGTATCCGAGGTCAGATTGACCCGGTAGCCATTGGCAAAATTCTTGTAGGTGAACTGGGTCTGGGGACAGGCTGTACCCAGCGCGGTAAGTTCATCGACCCGCAGGTTCATTTCAATACGCGGCATCGGCGTGTCGGATTGACGGGCCTGCTGATTAACCCAGGATATCCATTGGTCCGCATTGAGCAGATCGAGCTTTCCACTGAGGTGAAACCCTTCAACCCCATCCAGACTGAGAGGCTCCCGCTGAAAGCCGATCGCGGCGACCCAGGGTCTCTCTGAATCATCGTAGAGACGCAGCAAACCATGGGTATCATCACCGTAGACCACCCTCAGTTCGGTAGTGGAATCACTCAGAAAGTCCACCCCCATATCGAGTTGCCGGGCAACCTCCGGTGGCTTGATCAAGGGGGCCGGCAGGTCGACTTCCACACCGACCAGATCGGAGGTCAGATTCATTCTCACCGGCACCCGGCTCGGCTGATGGGCGATACTGAACTCCAGATCAGCTCTGCCCCGGCCTTTAAAATATTGCAGATACCAGTCAGGAAATTTTTTGTGCAGTTTGGCCAGATCCAAAACGCTGTTTGCATTGATGCGGGTCCAGTCCCTGCCATGATGCCGATAGGGGGCAATATCGAATTGCACCGGTTCATTGAGAAACTGCGCCTGCAACTTTTTCCCGCTGACACCGGCGCTATCGAACTTCACCTCACCGGTGATCGACTTTAAGTCGATATCCGCCTGTTTGACCCGCAGTGCAGCGCGCTGAAAAGCGATCGCCCCTTCAACCGATAACTCACCCCGCCCCTCTTCCAGTGGAATCGCCAGATCCACGACCGTATGGGTTTTACCACCAACCGACACAGCCTCGACAAACGGCTGAAAATCCTCTTTGAGCGGAGTATCACCGAGGATTGCCATGATGTCTTTGAATGGTCCAACGGCCTCCCCTTTGATCATCACCGGAGTTGGATTGCGCAGCTCATCGATCTCAACAGAAACATCCCGCAGCCGGCTGTTGAGCATCACCCCCTCCTCAAGCCTGGCTTTCAAACCGTTATTGATGAAGTGAACTTCCGCAACTGCTTCCGAGAGAACCGGCCACTCGGGCATATAGTCGAGCAGTAGATCCTCAACCCCGAACCAGACCTCGAACCGACCTTCGTGGGCTTTGAAGGGAAAATCACTCACCGGGCCATAGAGCAGGAAGCTGCCCGATTTCACATGCCCGCTGACCATCGATTTATCCAGCCACTCCACCAAACCTTCGGGCATCACGGTAACCGGCAGATATTCACTTTTACGTGAGCCGTCCGCATTCCAGAAGTCGGTTTGAATATCGGCGAACAGATCCTTGCCGCTGATCGGGATCTGCAGCTCGATGCGCGACAGGGTTCCCATATCCGGATTGCTCATCTCAAGATGGTCGGTCTGCATGTGCAAACCACTCTGCAGATCAAAATTCCACAGGAAATCACCCTTTACCCGGTCAGCCTGCAACGGCCTGCGAAACAGTTGCGGGTAGTCGATGGCGAGATTGTCACTGTCGATCTTCAGCCAGCCCCCCGACTGGTTACCATCGAAGGACATCTTCAAGCCGGCTGTACCCGGGATACTCTCCCAGGGATTTGAGATGAACTTTTCAACCTCACCCTGCAACTGCCAGGTCATCTCCTGCCCGGGCAACTGTTGCAGATAGAAATCGAGACCTGTCAGGTCACCCCGGGGATTCAATCCCAACAGAGCATTCTGCAGATCCCTGGCCGGCAGTTCGACGATCGAAATCAGATCGTGGGCTGTATCGAGAGAGAGGTAGTCGGCACGCAGCTCGAATCCGGCACCCTCTTCTGCCGATTTCCACCAGGTGACTTCAAGACCGCCTTCTGGCCACTCCCGCCCCTTCTGGGTCAGCGAGAACTGCTCCAGCGCCAACATCCAGCCTGCCTCGATCCTCGACCAGTCAAGTGAGGCTACAAGATGCTGTAAGGAGAATGATTCATCCTTTTGTCGACCGGTCAGATGCAGATCATGAAGCTCTGACCGCCCACTGATGGTTTGTACCACTCCATCCGCCACATCACCCCATAACTCCAGGCTGGCCCGCCCCTGGTCCACCTGGTATCCACCGGGCAACCACTCCCCAAGGCGGCCGCCCAACTGCAGATCCTCGCACCTCAGATAGAACTCACCACTCATCGCCAAGGATTCCGCCGAGCGCTGCTGAAGATCCGCAATCAGTTCGATCTTCTCCTCCCCACGATGACCGATCCGCCCAGACAGCGCCAGCTGATGGTGCAGACCGTTGTTCAACAGATCCACTTCCAGCCCACTGAGTCTCAGCGGAGGGCGCCCCTGCAGTGCACTCTTGATGAGAATCTCCGTATCGACCATGCGCAACCGGTTCTGCTCCAGGAAGACTCCCAGCACCGCAGCGGTATCGGATGATTCCCCGGCTCTTTCCATACCCTGGAATGAGAAGGAGCCATCGGCAAACCGCTCCATCTTCAGCTTGGTGCCAACCACTTTGCCACCACCCAGCTGCAGTTGACCTGCCAGCAGGCTCTTCAGCAACTGAACTCTGACGTAGACTTCAGGGGCATACAACAGCGGCTCTTCGGTCTGCTTGTCCAGCGCACTCACATCCGCAAACTTGAGTACCAGATGGACGCCTTTGAGCTGCGCCTGTATGGCTCCGATTCTGAGCGGCATTTCAGCTTTGTTTTCGAGTACCCGTTCAATCTCCTGACGGTAGGGTTGCAGATCGATACCCGGCAACAGGTAGCGTGCAAGGGTCAACCCCACCGCCAGCAGGATCACCAGCCAGGCGATGGTCTGCCAGAACTTTGTGTGAAAATATTTTGCGGTGGCGAGCATGAAAACGGGATTCAGCAGTAGTCAGACCAACACCACATCATAGTGTTCCTGACTGTAGAGCTGCTCAGCCTGCAGTTTGATCGGATGGCCGATAAACTGCTCCAGTTCGGCCAGATGGGTGGACTCTTCGTCGAGCAGTCGGTCAATCACCTCCTGGGAGGCCAATACCAGCAGGGATTCCACATCAAACTGCCTGGACTCCCGCAGAATTTCACGAAAGATCTCATAACAGGTGGTCTCGGCTGTCTTCATCGAGCCGCGCCCGCCACAACAGCTGCAGGGTTCACAGAGAACATGCTCCAGGGACTCCCGAATGCGCTTGCGGGTCATCTCCACCAGCCCCAGAGAGGAGACCTCGGTGATGTGGGTGCGCGCATGATCATGGGCAAGACACTTTTCAAGCGCGCGTAAAACCTGGCGCCGATGTTCCGGATCGAGCATGTCGATGAAATCGATGATGATGATGCCACCGAGATTACGAATTCTCAGTTGTCGGCAGATCGCCTGGGCAGCCTCCAGATTGGTCTTGAAGATGGTCTCTTCCAGATTCCTGTGTCCAACAAAAGCACCGGTATTGACATCGATGGTGGTCATCGCCTCGGTCTGATCGATCACCAGATGGCCGCCGGATTTGAGCTGAACTTTACGCTCCAGGGCTTTCTGTATCTCATCCTCCACCCCATACAGATCGAACAGAGGACGCTCACCGGGGTAGTATTCGATGCGATGTTTGATGTCCGGGATGAACTTTTGTGCGAAATTGATCGATTTCTGATGGGTCTCCTTGGAGTCGATTCGCACCTTCTCCACATCGGGACCGACCAGATCCCGCAACGATCTCAGAGGCAAGGAGAGATCCTCATGGATCAGCTCAATACTTTTTGCCAGTTTGCTTCTCTCCTGGATTGAGCTCCACAGACGGGCTAGAAAACGCATATCGGATTTCAGCGACGACTCATCCACTCCCTCAGCCGCAGTTCTTGCGATATAACCACCTGAGATTTCGCCTGTTTCCGCGACCTGGTTGAGCAGTTCACGGAGTCTCTGACGTTCATCCTCAGCCTCGATTCTCTGTGAAATCCCCATATTGCCAAGGGAAGGCATGAACACCAGGTGCCTGGATGGTATGGAGATGTTGGTGGTCAGCCTGGCGCCTTTGGTACCAATCGGGTCCTTCAGCACCTGAACGATCACCAGTTCGCCCTCCCGCAACAGCTCATGGATATTGTCGGTCTTCGGCTTGTCGGTTGAGTCACCGATGTCAGAGACATGCAGGAATGCGGCCCGTTCAAGCCCCACGTCGACAAACGCCGCCTGCATACCGGGCAGAACCCGACAGACCTTGCCTTTGTAGATATTGCCAACCAGGCCCCGTTTTCCGGAACGCTCGATGATGATCTCCTGCACAGCACCGTTCTCAATGACCGCCACACGGGTTTCGGGAGGAGTTACATTAATTAGAATTTCTTCACTCATATCAACTGCTTCGTTATTTTCGTTATTGCTAATCCCTGTAGACAAACGTACTGTCTCCGAATCTCTTTCATCGGACAATCGGACATTTTATTAACCTAGAATCCTTGTTGTGTTAATGAGTTCACCCAATCGGGTGGGTCTGAAAGTCATTCAATCAGGCTGCACACCATTAGCTTACGACAGATGTTTGCCGTCTAACGTGGAATCCAGGTTTAAGCCCGCAACCTAGCAATTTCTCCTCAACCCCGACACGCCGGCAATCAGTAATGAGGGGTAACCCGCATTGCTGAACCAAAAGAGCCTGGCGCACCCTGTGCGGCCTAAATACTACCTGGGCCTATCAAATTAGTCTTCCTGGCACCGAAATCGATCCCGCCCAATTGCAGTAATTGTGCGGTTTCAAACAACGGCAAACCCATCACGCCGGAATAACTGCCCTCCAGCCGCGCAATAAATTGTGCCCCAAGCCCTTGAATTGCATAGCTTCCTGCTTTATCCAACGGCTCTCCGGTATGCCAGTAATCGAGCATCTCGGTTTCGCTGAGCCTGCGAAAGGTTACCCGGCTTACAGAGACTCTGGTCTGTGGAACCGATCGACAAAGGGTCACCGCACTGAACACCTCATGGGTTGTATCCGAAAGCTGCCCAAGCATCCACAGAGCATGATCCCGATCTTCCGGTTTACCCAGGATATGGCCATTTACCACCACGCTGGTATCGGCGGCCAAAACCGGCAATTGAGCGGCTTCACTAAGCTGCCTGAAACCTGCCACAGCCTTATCCTCAGCCACCCGCCGCACATAATTCGCCGGCTGTTCCTCAGGTAGCTGCCCCTCATCGACCTCGATATCGAGCAGTTCGAAGCGCACCCCGATCTGTTGCAGCAGTTCGCGCCGCCTGGGGGATCTTGACGCCAGGTAGAGACTTGGCCGGTCACCCATACCGCTATCCGGCACGATGATAGGGATGGTTGTGCATCAGACTCCAGGCCCGATAGAGCTGTTCAGCCACCACTACCCGGACCAGCGGATGGGGCAGGGTTAAAGGCGACAGGGACCAGCGCCCCTCCGCCCGGTTCAGGCACTCGGCCGAAAGCCCTTCCGGCCCACCCACCAGCAGCGCCAGATCCCGGCCATCGCCCATCCAGGACTCCAGTTTGCTGGAGAGTTGTTCGGTACTCCAGGCCCGTCCCTCTACATCCAGGGCCACAACCCGACACCCTTTGGGTATCGCTTTCAGCATCCTTTCACCCTCATCCTTAAGGATTCGCTTGATATCGGCCTTTTTACCCCGCTGCCCAGGAGCGATCTCGAGCAGATGGAGATAACAGTCCCCATTCAACCGCCGGGCATAAGTCTGATAGCCGTCCACCACCCAGTCAGGCATACGATTTCCGACAGATACAAGATGGATATTCATGCAGGGGGATTGTACGGGATTGTGTCCGTCGATGGGCAAATTTTACATCCATGAAACCAGCGCCAGAAAACACAGAACCAATGCCCTGATCCCATGCAGGATCGTAGTTATACCTATTATCCTGTATGCTTCCGCCCCATGAGCAATAAACATCTGACTGAGACCCGTTTTGCCGACTTTGATCTCGATCCCCAGGTCCTGCTGGGCATCCAAGAGGCCGGCTTCGAATACTGCACCCCGATTCAGGCGGAAACCCTGCCGATTGCACTGACCGGAAAGGACCTGGCCGGACAGGCACAAACCGGTACAGGTAAAACTGCTGCCTTTCTGATCGCGGCCATCGACCACCTGTTGCGCAACCCGCCATCGGAGCAGCGTCGGGTCAATCAACCCCGCACCCTGATTCTGGCCCCGACCAGAGAGCTGGCGGTGCAGATCTACAACGATGCCCAGGCATTGACCCAGCACACTGAGTTGAAGACCGCAGCAGTCTACGGCGGCACCGGGTATGACAAACAGCGCAAACAGATCGAGCAGGGTGTGGATATCCTGATCGGCACCCCGGGGCGACTGATCGACTACCTCAAACAGCGGGTCTACGACCTGAATGAGATTCAGGTGATCGTGCTGGACGAGGCCGACCGCATGTTTGATCTCGGCTTCATCAAGGACATCCGCTTTATGCTGCGACGCTGTCCATCACCACAGGACAGGCTGGGCATGCTGTTCTCCGCCACCCTCTCCTACCGGGTGCGCGAACTGGCCTACGAACACATGAACAACCCTCACAGTGTGGAGGTGGAACCGGAGCAGGTAACGGCGGAGAAGATCACCGAAACCTGCTACATGACTGCCAACGAGGAGAAGATCCCGCTGCTGATCGGCCTGCTCAAACAGCTTGAGGAGGCCCGCATCATCGTCTTCGTCAACACCAAACGGGTAGCAGACAAGGTTTGGGGATTCCTGCAGGGGAACGGCATCGATACGGCGGTGCTCTCCGGCGATGTGCCGCAGAAAAAACGCCTCAGCCTGCTGAAGAAATTTCAGGACGGTGAGCTGCCAGCCCTGGTGGCCACCGATGTGGCAGCCCGTGGTCTGCATATTCCCGATGTCACCCATGTGGTCAATTTCGATCTTCCCGAGGATGCGGAAGACTACGTGCACCGCATTGGCAGAACAGCCCGTGCCGGGGCCAGCGGCGAGGCAATCAGTTTTGCCTGTGAGACCTATGCCTTCTCTCTGCCTGATATCGAAACCTATGTCGGCCACTCCATCCCGACCCAGACCGTGGCTATCGACCTGCTGGCCGAGGTAGATCCAAAGAGCCGGGTCTACCCGGAGAAAGGGGCTCGTCAGAGGCATCGTACCAAAGAGGGCCAGAAGAGCCATGGCAAGGGACATCACCATAAAGCACACAAACCCAAGGGAGAAGGCAAGCACAGACGTCGCCGGCGCGGCCCCAAGCCACCCCAAAGCAACAGCGAATAACCATGGACAACAAGTGTGATCGCTGCACCAACTCCAAGTGCTGCACTTACACCACTGAAGCCCTCGGGGTTGCCCCCCGTTCGAAGAGTGACTTTGAACATCTGCTCTGGCAGGTCTCCCATGCCGGGGTGGAGATCTACAAGGATGAAGACGGCTGGTTTCTGCTGATCGGGGGAAGTTGTGAACATCTGCAGCCCAATGGGGGTTGTGGTATCTACGACCAACGGCCGCAAATCTGCCGCGACTACGACAACGACTGGTGTGAATTCGATGCCCCGGCCGAGGATGGTTTCGAACTCTATTTCCGCAACTACGCCGAACTACTCGCCTATTGCAAAAAACGCTTTAAAACCTGGGGCAAATAAGGGTCTTAGACGCCGATCTCTCAGGCAATCTGTCTCAGCGACCCCACTTCCCGGAACTCTGCCGTACTTTCCCGATCCATAGCGTTGACCATAAACCGCAATAAGGGTTGTTTTCCGATATAATCGGCGGCCTTTTGAGTATCAGCCAATACCGGATTCAACCAGCCATGCCCCCGACAGCTGCACAACTGCAACAACAGTTCATCCAACTTCGCGAAAACAAGATCTTCGAGACCTTCGTTATCCTGGTGATCGTGATCTCGGCACTGATGATCGGCGCCAAAACCTACCCGATCCCCACCTCTGTGGCCCAGATACTGCGACTGCTCGACATCGGCATCACCATCTTCTTTCTGGTCGAGATCATCATCCGCATGATCGCCGAGCACAGTTTGAAACGATTCTTCAGCAAAGCCTGGAATGTATTCGACTTTCTCATCGTCACTGCAAGTCTGATCCCGGTCGATGACAGCGAAGCCGCCCTGTTGGGTCGACTGCTGCGGGTCTTCAGGGTACTGCGACTGGTATCGATCATCCCCGAATTACGGGTACTGCTGAATGCCTTCGTCACCGCCATCCCCCGCATGGGCTATGTGTCGCTGCTGATGTTCATCATCTTCTACATCTATGCCGCCATCGGCAGCATGTTCTTTCATCAGATCAACCCGGAGTTATGGGGTAACATCACCATTGCCATGCTGACCCTGTTCCGTATCGCCACCTTCGAGGACTGGACCGATGTGATGTACGAGACCATGGAGATCTTTCCGCTCAGCTGGTTTTTCTATCTCTCATTCATCTTCATCGTAGCCTTTGTCTTTCTCAACATGATGATCGGAATCGTGCTGGAAACCCTGCAGCGGGAGCATGAGGAGTTTGCCCGGGAGAGTGGTGAGGGTGAGGCAGGCGAGGTACACCGGATCGACAGTCGGACCGCCGAGATGGAGCAGCGACTGATCAAGATGGAGAACATGCTGGAGCAGCTGACCAGGGATCGGGCCGCCGCGGATAAGCCCTGACCAAAAACGACAGCTATCTCTGCAGAGTTTCTGTATTCCGCAAGAAACGGGTGGCCAGGACCCGCTTTGATGTGCAGACTGAGGACATTGATCGCACACAACAGAGTGCCATGACCACGAACAAGCGGCCGCAGCAACAACATCACTACACAGTCATCGCCCAGGCGATTGAGTACATCCGCGCCAATCTCCGCCGTCAGCCCACGCTTGGCGAAATCGCATCGGCGGTCAAACTGAGTGAATACCACTTGCAGAGGGTGTTCAGTGAATGGGCGGGCATATCGCCGAAACGGTTTCTGCAGTATCTGACCAAAGAGTATGCGCGCAACTCACTTTTGACCTCGAATGACCTGCTCAGTACAAGCCTGGCGAGCGGACTATCGGGTCCTGGCAGGCTGCACGATCTGATGGTCACCTGTGAGGCCATGAGTCCGGGCGAAATCAAACAACAGGGTCAGGGCTTGTGCATCCACTATGGATTGGCTCGATCACCTTTCGGCATCGCCATGATTGCCTGGACGGAACGGGGCATCGTCGGCTTGAGCTTTCACGACCTGGACCACCCTGAATTGAGTCATGGTCTGCAGCAGGCCTGGCCGATGGCCGAGTTGCAGCGGAACGACCTTGAGGCAGGCCAATTGATCAACAGAATCTTCAGTCGCAACCCGGAATCAGCCCGCTTTCATCTGCTGATGAAGGGTAGCAATTTTCAGATCAAGGTGTGGGAGGCACTGCTCAACATCGGCACTTCCCAGCTTATCTCCTACGCCACCATGGCACGGCTGGCCGGAACACCCAGGGCCCATCGGGCAGCCGGTAGTGCGCTTGCCGAGAATCGCATCGCTTTTCTGATCCCCTGCCATCGGGTGATCCGCTCCGATGGAGAGACAGGCATCTACCATTGGGGGGATTCGAGAAAACTGGCGCTGCTGGCCTGGGAGGCCGCACAGCGTGACAGCTTGGCTAGATCAGGCAGCGCAACCCCTCGGTGATCTCTGAGAAATCCTCGATTGCCTGAAAATCACCACCCGCTCGCAGCGGTTGTTTCGAGTCCGGCTTGAGAATTGCCAGGATCCATTTCAGGCCATAAGCCTGGGCCGATTTGAGCACCGCCGGACTGTCATCGACAAACAGGGTGCGTTGAGGATCGAAAGGGTGCAGATTCTGCAGACGATTCCAAAACTCCGGATGCTCTTTTGGCAGTCCCAGCTGATGGGATGAGATGACCTGATTGAAAAAACCGGCCAGGCGGGTCTTCTCCATCTTCAAGGCCAGGGTCTTCTGATGGGCATTGGTTACCAGTACACGCTCCTTACCGGCACACATCAGCTGATCGAGAAAATCGATCACATGGGGATGCACAGAGATCAGATGATCCACCTCCTCCTTGAGCAGCACGATATCCAGCTCCAACTCCCGGCTCCAGTGATCCACACAATACCAGTCGAGGGTGCCTTCGACGCTTTTGTAGCGTCCCAATAACTCCTCTGTCGCCTCAGCCAGAGGGATACCCTTGGCCTCCGCATAACGGGCGGGCACGTACTCCAGCCAGAAATGGTTGTCGAAATGGAGGTCCAGCAGGGTGCCATCCATATCCAGTAAAACAGAGTCGATGTCATTCCAGGGAATCATAAAACTGCTCGAATTTATTAATCCGCCGACTATTGTCTCATGCCGCCCAGCTCAGCGCACGGTTTGCAATATCCTCGCAGTGCTGTTGAAGCCCTGAACATAACCGATTAAGGTGCCGGGTAGATAATACGACAACCCCTGAGCGGCGCAGGCCGCATCGATACCCTAGCGGATGATGTAATAGAGCACAGTGACAAAACCCAAGATAGTTTCACAGCAATTGATCGCGGAAACCCGCCTGTTTCGTGTCGAGCAGCTTGGTCTGGAGTTCGGCAATGGGGAGAAACGGGTCTACGAACGTCTGCTTGGCGGTAAAACTGGTTCAGTGCTGGTGATACCCATGCTGGATGATGAGACCGTCCTGTTGATCCGCGAATATTCCGCCGGCAGCCAGGACTATCAACTGGCGCTACCCAAGGGTCGTATGGAACCAGGCGAGGATCCCCTGCAGGCCGCCAACCGGGAGATGCAGGAGGAGGTGGGCTATGCCGCAAAAAAGCTTGAAATACTCAAGACTTTCACCATTGCACCGGCCTACATCCAACACCACACCTATGCTATCCTCGCCCGGGATCTCTACCCCCAGCAACTGATCGGGGATGAGCCTGAACCCATCGAGGTAGTCCCATGGAAACTCTCCGACTGGGACAATCTAATCGCACAACCCGATTTTACGGAGGCGCGCTCAATCGCAGCGCTCTGCCTGGCAAGGAACGTTTTGAGATGACACTCCCGATACCGATCGATCAGCTGTTGAACCTTATCCGCGAGGCTGGAGAGGCAATCCTGGAGATCTACGATACTGAATTCGAAATCGAGACCAAACAGGACAACTCGCCGCTCACCGCGGCGGATCTGGCCGCTCACCAGCTGATCGTGTCGACACTGGAACGACTCACTCCGGAGATACCGGTACTCTCAGAAGAGTCGGCCAAAGTCCCCTTTGCCAGCAGAAGCAGCTGGCAGCGCTATTGGCTGATCGACCCCTTGGACGGCACCCGTGAGTTCGTCAAAAGAAACGGGGAGTTCACCGTCAATATCGCCCTCATCGACGGCCACAGGCCCAGCTTCGGTGCGGTCTATGCCCCGGTCATCAAGACCCTCTATTACGGTATTCCGGGACAGAGCGCCAGCAAACAGATCGGTAACCAGCCGCCGCAGAGGATCAGCGTGACAGCCAACTGTCAGAAACCGGCCCGGGTGGCCGGCAGCCGGTCCCACGCCGGGGACTCCCTGCAGCGCTTTCTCGACAATCTGGGGGAACATGAACTGGTCAGCATGGGCAGTTCACTCAAACTCTGCCTGGTCGCGGAAGGCATGGCCGATATCTACCCCCGTTTGGGGCCAACCTCTGAGTGGGATACCGGGGCGGCACAGGCGGTTGTTGAGGCAGCTGGCGGACAGGTCACAACATTGGAGGGTGAGACACTCAGCTACAACACCAAGGATTCACTCTTGAATCCTCACTTTCTGGCGTTTGGCGACAGTAGCGTTGAATGGAGTGGCTATCTCGGCTGAGCGTCGAGGGATTATCAATTCAGACGGGTTCCCACTACTCCGGGAACCCGTAACCGAACGCACGGAATCCGTTCTACTGATCGATATCCTTGATTGGAAAGGCTTTGGCAAAAGCCTTCAACTCATTCAGTGAGGCGGTATCGGAGGAGAGATTGATCATACCCTGGGTCATCTTCAGACCGATCAGGATCTCATTGTTTCTACCCTCTTCCATCACCATGCCGGTATAGCGTCCCAGACGGATCTTTTTGCCACCACCGGCCAGCCCCATCTGGCTGAACATCGCCCCCATGCCACTGATACCGCTGTTGTAACTCACCTTAATGTATTTATTGCCTTTACTGTACTCGGTCTCAATCATCGACATGCCCATGGCTTTTTGCTTTGAAACCTCACCCCGTTGCCAACCGGCCACCTGTTTGGCAAAACGATCACCCTTTTGCGACTGCTGAATCTGCTCCAGGGATTCCAGGCACCATTTAGCCTCCTCCACGGCACCCGCTACATCATTATCCTGGTAGAGTTTTGCCGCTTGCTTACAGTAGGCTGCCGGATCCCCCTCAGCCTTTGCGGAGATGGATGTGAAGAGCGCCAAAGTTGCCACATAAATTGCAGTTTTTTTCATCTTTAATATTCTCCATACCGACCTTACAGAGCCAGACAGGCTGCAGTAAGGCTACTACCCTAATTTATAAATTTCTGACAGCGAGGCATGCCCAATCGATGGCCCTGAACGGCAACCCCCTCTCTCACGGAACGATAGCCAATTCAGACATCAAATACCAATACCTGTTCAGATTTTCCGTTCTGTCAGCTAGACTGAAGGGATATCAATAAAGAGCATCCAGGGTATCAGAGGCTCGATCCACCACAGGAATGGCGCCGGATTGATAATAAACCCGTCAGTGCTCACAAATAAGATGTCCCATCACACCACAATACCCGATTGGGTTTCGGTTATTTTTGGTGCCGATGGAAATAGAAACGCTCCGGGCTCCAACATGAGCCAAGATCTATGACCAAGCGACGCAGAATACTATTGCTGACCCTATGGGTATCCCTGCTACTCATCCCATACCATCAACTCTTCGCCATCGAATCCGAAGATGATGTCTATGCATTCGACGACTTCCCCTTGGAAGATCTGCTGCAATACCCGGATTGGTTCAAAAAGAGTTTTCTCGATCTGCCGGCAGATCTAGAGGAAGCCGTGGAGGATGACAAAAAAGGTATTGTTCTCTACTTTGGCCAAAAACGCTGCGCCTATTGCAAGATGCTGCTGGAGGTCAACTTCGGTCTCAGTGACATCACCACCTACACCCGCCGCCACTTCGATATCATTCCCATCGATATCTGGAGTAGTGAAGAGCTGACCACCTTGAGCGGGGAGACCCTCACGCAAAGGGATTTTGCCCTGCGTGAGAAGACCAATTTCACCCCATCACTGATCTTTTTCAATCAACAGGGTGATGAGGTACTACGGCTGCGTGGCTACTACCCTCCCTATCAGTTTCGTGCGGCCCTGGAGTATGTTGCCGATCGACACTATCGTAACGAGAGCTTTCCTGACTACCTGGCAAGAGGTGAGGCGAGTACAGCGTTTGAAGCGGGTGACCTCAATGAAGAGAAGTTTTTCATCCCCCCGCCTCACAATCTCGACCGCAGCCGTTTCCCGGGTCAACGCCCACTGGTGGTGTTTTTCGAACAGGGTAACTGCCATGCCTGTGATGTACTGCATGGCCAGCCTTTGAGGGATCCGGCAATCAACAAACTGGTCAGATCATTCGATAATGTACAACTCGATATTCGCTCCGAAACTCCCATCATCACCCCGGATGGCGAAAAGACCAATGCCAGCCAATGGGCCAAACAACTGGGACTCTTCTACACCCCCTCGCTGCTGTTCTTCGATGAACAGGGCAATGAGATCATCCGGGTCGATTCGGTGGTGCGTTTCTACCGACTACGCAATGTGATCAGTTACATCACCAGCCGCGGCTACATCAATCAGCCTGACTATCAACTCTGGCGCGTTGGCAGCGGCCTCTGAACAACGCATATTATTAACCCGGCGCCCCAGAACCCCTGCAAGTGAACTATTGGATCGCCGGGTTAATAGACCTCAAGATCACCTCTAACTGGCCGATACTCCACCCAGGTGGCGATTGCGAAACGTAAATGGATCTTAAAGAAGAAAACCGAATCCTACGTCTCCGTTTGAAAGAACTGACCCGTAAGGCTGTGGAGAACCAGGAGACCCTGGGGCGTTTCTATGCCCGGGAGCTTGAACTGCTTAGCGCCGAAACCCTGGGCGAACTATTGAGCGGTATGAGCGAAGGCCTGCTCGCCTCGTTTGAGGTCGACGATATTCAGTTACTGATGCTGGATCCCGACCACGAGATTCGACACCTGCTGAGTAACAACGGCATTCCTGTCGATGCGTTCCCCTACGTCCGCTTCGTGGATGACCTGGGTGTTATCAATCAGCGCTTTCTTCGACTGAAGAGCCCTTGGCTGGGTCCGTTTCTCACGCCGGAATACAACAATCTGTTTGATCAGCCGAGGAACCTTAAAAGCATCGCCATTCTGCCACTGATCTGCAGTGGCCAACTGGTAGGCAGTATCAATCTGGGCAGCCAGGACGCAAACCGGTTTACCCGACAGCATGCGACAGACTTTCTCGCCCGCCTGGCCACTATCTGTGGTGTCTGCCTGGAAAACGTCACCAACCGGGAACGTCTTCTGATCAGCGGCCTCACCGACCCGCTCACTGAACTGCACAACCGTCGCTATCTGGATCGGCGCCTGGAAGAGGAGCTCTCCCGGGCCAGCCGTTATCGCCAGCCGCTCAGCTGTCTGTTTATCGATGCCGACCATTTCAAACGGATCAATGACAACTATGGTCACCCGGCCGGGGACCAGGTGTTGAGAGAGTTGGCAAAACGTATCCGCTCCCAGTTACGCGCCAGTGATGTTGCCACCCGTTACGGTGGTGAGGAGTTCGCCATTCTGCTACCTCAGACCAACCTGTCAGAGGCACTGCTGCTGGCAGAGCGGATTCGCCTTGAGGTCAATTCACATCCGATCTATCTGGACCAGGGAGTGAGCTTGCAGTTGAGTGTCTCCATCGGGGTCAGCGAAACCCTGCCAATGCTGGGAAAGAGCCATCACAAAGAGCTGGGCAACCACCTTCTGGCCTGCGCCGACCAGGCCCTCTACATTGCCAAATCGAATGGCAGAAACCGGATTGAACATGAAGTCCCGGAGGGGTTGGAAAAGCACCCTGACAAAGGCTCGCTGGATAAGAAAAAAGGGGCCTAGAGAGAGGTTGCAGTCAATCCGGGTAAGACACCCGATCCATAGCCAATTCCACTCATGGGCATCTCCTTTGCCCATCATTCAGCCTACGACTAATCTTCCACCTGTTTATGGCTACCGTCGCAATAGGGTGGTGTTTTGGTCTGTTTGCAGCGGCAGAGCCAGGCTTCACCGTTTTTCTCCGCCTTGAAACCAAGAGGCTCGATGCCGGTACCGCGATGCGAACCGTCACAAAATGGCTGACTGTCAGACCGTCCACAGGCACACCACCAATACTCTTTGCCAGCCACGAGATCCGCATCGATCGGTTGTTTGGCCGCTACTACAGGTTTATCCATCGTTTACTCCTCTGTTATAACCGGAGGCATACAACCAGTGATTCTTGTCATAAGTGATGATTGTATGCCTTATCCCTAGGGGATAAGCGGTTTTAGTGTAAGGATTTGTTAACACGAACCCAATGGGATCCGAGCTGACAGGCCCCGGGAATCTCCATAGTTATCATATCGGACAGCGAAAGAAAATGGCTCATTGGCCTGATATTACTGTTCGGTAACAATAGGATTTAAATTCGATAAAGCAGCTGCCGATCACATCCGGAGCATTATCCCGACGGACTAATATCTGTTAATCTCTGCATCCCGAATCAACAGACAGCTTACTTTATGAGTAATAGTGAAGACTGGATAGCCTTCGACAAAGCGCATGTTTGGCACCCATACAGTGCAATTGGAGCCGATCTACCGGTCTATCCTGTGGTATCCGCAGACGGTGTGCGAATCACACTGGCTGATGGCAGAGAGTTAATCGATGGCATGTCCTCCTGGTGGTGTGCGATCCACGGCTATAACCATCCACAGATGAATCGGGCGGTCGCCGAGCAGGCCGAACAGTTGGCCCATGTGATGTTCGGTGGCCTGACCCATCAACCTGCCACGGATCTGGCCAGAAAACTCATCGAAATCACACCGGAATCCCTGCAGACCGTATTTTTCTCCGATTCGGGCTCCGTCTCGGTAGAGGTCGCTATGAAAATGGCCATCCAGTACTGGCATGACAAGGGACAACCGGGAAAACAGCGCTTTCTGACCATCCGCAAGGGGTATCATGGCGACACCTTCGGTGCCATGTCTCTCTGTGATCCGCAAACCGGGATGCACAGTCTGTTTTCTGAAATCCTGCCTAAACAGCACTTTGCCGATGCACCGACCTGCTATTTTGGACACCCCTGCAAAGGGGATGGGGCAAAAGGATTGACCGAAAAGCTGGAGCAACATCACCATGAGATTGCCGCTCTGGTGCTTGAGCCGATTGTGCAGGGTGTTGGGGGCATGCGCTTCTACTCGTTGGAGTACCTCAAGGAAGTACGTCGTCTCTGTGATCAGTTCGGGGTATTGCTGATCCTCGACGAGATTGCTACCGGGTTTGGCCGCACCGGCAAACTGTTTGCCTGTGAATATGCGGATGTTACACCGGACATCATGTGTGTCGGTAAATCACTCACCGGCGGCTATATGAGCCTGGCCGCCACCCTCACCACTGAGGAGATCAGCCAGACCATCAGTGGTGGAGATCCGGGACTGTTTATGCATGGCCCAACCTTCATGGCCAATCCACTGGCCTGCCGGGCGGCGCTGACCAGCATCGATCTGTTGCTGAACTCCCCCTGGCAGGAACGGATCAAAAACATTGAGCAACGACTCCAGCAGGGACTCTCCCCATGCCGGGAACTGCCCCAGGTTGAAGAGGTGCGGGTACTCGGTGCGATCGGTGTTGTGGAACTGAAGAAACCGGTGGAGATGAAACATATTCAACAATGCTTCGTTGATGCAGGCGTCTGGATCCGTCCGTTCGGCAAACTGGTCTACCTGATGCCACCCTTCATCATCGACGATGAAGATCTGAACAAACTCACCTCGGTGGTGTTTGATGTTGTTGAGCGTTGTCCTATTTGATTTCAGTCCACCGTAACCACCACCTCATCGACCTGTTGCTGGAAACTGATCCTCGACTGCATCTGCGGAGTCAGGTAGACCTTTCCCTGATCATCCACCAGCATCACTTGTGTTAACCCCATCTTCGCTGCGATTCGCGGCCAATCAACCGGACCCGCCACACTCAGCGCCGTGGCCGCCGCATCGGCCAACCCCCCCTGGATACTGATCACGGTTGCGGAGGCCACATGGGCAACCGGGTAGCCACTGCGCGGATCGATAATATGCGCATAACGGACTCCCTCAAACTCCCGGTACCGCTCATAGTTTCCCGAGGTCAGAACACACTCACCATCGGCTACCCCAACCGAGGCGATCACTTCCTCTCCCAGGGGGTGGCGAATGCCGATGACCCAGGGTCGCTCACCATGTTGTCCGGAGACACAGAGATCCCCACCCGCATTGACAATCGCGTTTTCAATCCCCATCCGTTTCAGCTCATCGATGGCCAGATTCAAGGCGTAGCCTTTGGCAAATGCACCCAGATCCATCGCGACCATGGAGTTCGTACTACTGACCAGATGTCCCTGAATACTGACATCCTCCATGCTGGGATTGTGCTTCAGCAAGGCCTCGATCTCGACCTTCCGCGGCGGCGGCCCGCCTGGAGGCTGATCGCTGTGAAACCCCCACAGGCCGATCAATTGACCAATTGCCGGATTGAACAGGTGCTCACTGTCGATGGCATATTGCCTGGCTTGCTGTAGCAGGCTGCCAAGCTCTGCCGATACCTGCAGAGCCTCTCCATCGGCCAGTGCGCGATTCAGTCGGACCAGCTCCCCCTCTCCCTGCCAGGCATGCCATTCACGATGCATCTTTTGAAAGGTCTTATCCAACTCCCTGACCGCCTCATTGAACAGCTCCGGCTGATCGGTATAGGCCTGGATATCCAGCAGGGTACCAAACACCAGCAGGGTCTGACGCTGATCCTGCGGCCCTTTGTCGCAGCCGGACAGGATTACCAACAATCCCAACAGCAACACTCTAACTATCCAATACATCCAATCAGATCCCGTAAAAGACAAACAACTATTGTACCGCCTTAACCCAAGCGGCGTCTCTTCACGATGATTGTCCGGACTTACAGGCGCAGACGACTTATCTGCTGCAAGCCGTAACAATTAACAACAGATAAACCGATGGAGAGAACCTATGGACAAATTCTGGATATACCTGGCCAATCTTGCCGGTCTTTCGGTATTGATCCTGCTGCTGGTGTGGATTTACGACCTGTTTTGCTGCTAATTTAACCTTCCATTGGATTCGTGTTAACAGGCCCTACCAGCCCAAAGATCAGCCACCTCTGTGCATCATGCAACCTGAAATCGACCTCTATTCAGCCATTATGTTGCTTGGTGCCGTACAGGGCATGTTTCTCGCCCTGGCACTGATCAACGCCAAAAGCGGCCTGCCTGTGGCACACCGTCTGCTGGCCCTGTTGACCCTGACTTTCTCCATAGACCTGTGGATGGCGTTTCTCCATCAATCCGGACATGTCACCAGCTACCCACGGCTGCTGGTCATCGATACCAATATCGATTTTCTCTTCGGACCACTCACCTATCTCTACGTCACGGCTTTGACCGCTCGATCCGGTTTCCACTTTACACTGCAGCAGTGGCGACACTTCCTGCCATTCCTGTTGGGATTTGTGATCCTGATACCACTGATGCTGCTCGATCAGCAGCAACTGCAGAGCTTGCTCAACAGTCAGGGGGAGCAGCAGGATAGCGATATCCTCTGGGCCGAGCTTGCCATGATAGTGGTGGGAGTACTCTCAATCCTGCAGATGGCGCTCTATCTGGGACTCTCCATCAAGCGACTGTTACAACATCAGAAATCGATTGAGGATCAGTTCTCCTTCCTGGAAAGGATCAATCTGGCCTGGTTGAAGAACCTGCTGCTGGCCCTGGTAGTCCTCTATCTCTTCTACCTGGCCGATGTCTTTCTGGCTGATCTGCTCGCTTTCCCCGAAGAGGTCATCGGCATCCACTTCCTGATGATTGTTCTGGTGATCTACAGCATGGGCTACCTGGGATTGCGACAACCAGCGATCTTTACTCAACAAGATCGGTCGGCAACTCAAACTGACGGCCAATCGATGGATGCTCATGCCAACCAAACCGATGCAAACCTGAACGATAGGGAGCCAACGGCATCTCATACCAAGTATCAACGATCAGCGCTGGACAGTAAGACCAGCCAACTGCTTTATGAGGAACTGCAAAACCACATGGACGAGCAGCGCACATTCCTCGACAGCAAGCTCACCCTGCCTCAGTTGGCCGCGCAACTCAGCATCTCGCCCAACTACCTCTCCCAGGTGATCAATGAACAGGCGGAGTGTAACTTCTTCGATTTCATCAACCGCTACCGGGTCGAAGAGGCTCAGCGCCATCTCACTGCCGGGGCTGCTCAGGTGAATATTCTGGGTATTGCTCTGGATGCGGGATTCAACTCCAAGTCGGCATTTTATACCGCTTTCAAACGCCACACAGGACAAACACCCAGTCAATATCGAAAATCAGCCAACATTCAAACTAACATCCGGCAATCCACTGATTAAAAAGACTTTTTAATTCGTCCGGACTTACACGCGCGGACGATAAACAACCGGTTTCAAGCCACTATTCCCTGCAACAGCAAACGCTGTCCAAGCAAACCAATTGATTTCCATCGGGAGTAGAACCAATGAAAAGTCTTAAACGATTCTGGCCTGTAATCCTCACTTCTGCCCTGTTCGGTATGAGCCTGCTGACCGGCTGTAACTCGAACAGCGGTGATGACGCTTCAGCCAACGAGCAGTTCCAGGACGCCCTTGAAGAGGCCGTCAGCAAAGGATTACCAGCCGTCTCTGTCCGCATCGCCGGCAGGAACATCGACTTCTCCGGCAGTGCGGGGATGAGTGACCTGGAGAGCATGGAGGAGGCAACCGTCGAGCACCGTTTCTATGTGGCCAGTGTGGGTAAAACCTTTGTTGCGGCCACCCTGGTGCAGATGGCCTCAGAGGGATTGGTCGGCCTCGACGACAGGATCACCGATTGGTTACCCGATGAGATTACCAACCGAATCCCGTCCAGTGATCAGATGACCATCCGGATGCTGCTCAACCACACCACAGGCCTGTTCGACTTCCAGAACGACAGCGAAGCTTGGGATAACGATTTCTTCTATCTTTCCGGTCCGACCCGTCACTGGCAGCAGGAGGATGCCCTGCCGTTTTTTCTCGACCAGCCGCTGCACTTTGAGCCTGGCAGCAATTACAGCTACTCCAACTCCAACTATATTCTGGCCGCGCTGATCATCGAGAGTGCATCCGGCACCACCCTGCAGAGTGAGATCCGCAATCGGATCATTGAACCCCTGGGGCTTGAACATACCCTTCAGGGCCATGAGGCGGAAGGTATCCCGGGACTGGTACACGGCTATGTGGATGACGATGGGGAGACCATCGATGTCTACCCCTGGTATAGCCACTTCGGTCTGGCTGACGGCGGCATTCAAACCACTGCAGATGATCTGGCCGAGTTCATTCTGGGCATCTTGCGAACCGACCTAGTGTTGGATGACGCCATGCGGGCTGAAATGCTGCAACCCTCGATGCTCGGCACACCAGCCTCCAACTATGGATTGGGCATCAAAATCACCCCGATTGCCGGTACCGACGAGGTAATCTACAGCCATAGCGGCAAAGACCCCGGCTATCAGGCTGAAATGATCTACTTCCAGGAGAAGGATACGGTGATCACCCTGTGTGCCAATGGCAGCTTCGATCCCTATGACAGCGCGGCTCAGGAGTTACTTTTGAAGATCTATCAGCTACTTGAATCGCTGCAGGATTAAACGACCAGCCGATGATTCATACAGGTGCGGTTATGCCGCACCTGCTTTATCATGCCTTCGCAAACGCCACACCGATCCCGTTTCAGGGCATCGTCAAACAGCAACGTTGTAACCGAACAGCGCCCCCGAAGCTTAATCCACGATTCACCTACCCCACTCAATCAATCACCCCAGGGACATTTCAAACAATTACCCACTGCCTGGGTAGTAGTCCCCCTACCTTCCTCTCGGAATCCATTGAGAAATACTTTTATTCATTAGTTTTTGTAAGGATTTGTGTAATCGGAAGCTAAGGATCTGCAATATTCAACTGAGGATTAGTTATGATTACCCGCAAATCACTGGGCGTGGTCTTCACTGCGCTCATACTCCACTCCACCCTTTCATGGGCAACCGGCATTACCGAGACAGATTCGACCCAGCCGAGAGGATCAACAGCCGGGGTCAATCTGGACGGACAGAACTGGGCCGAGGGGGAGTAGAACTCTACCGTACCCGCCAATGCCAAAGGGGAGATCAAGGTGGAAGCGAAGCTCATATATTAGACCTTCAGCAACCACTCTGTGGATTTCCTCGCCCACAAGGACACCGAACACACGGTCAGCAACGGCGGCCATGCCCGCGATCTGCCGACCACTGGCTCCATGACCTCCAATCCTCAGCACTGGGGTGAAGCCCTGCAGGAGATCTACAAGGTCTCCGGTAATGGTCCAGCCATTCAGTTCGCGCGAAAGAAGACCACAATCAAACTCATTAGTGAATAGCCGCGACTGCCGCGTAACAGTCAGTGCCCCGCGCTTGCGGGGCACTGTTTATTGAAGCCTCAATCAGCAACCTTGTAATTTCCGCACCGTCTCGGCCGCCTTGCCTGAGGTGAGAGTCTGCCTGGCCAGTTCGATTCCATCGGCAATCCGCTCAACCTTGCCGCACAGCGCGAGTCTCACACCACTGTTGTAGATAACCGGGTTGAGCGCAGGGCTTGACTCCCCCTGAAACATCGACAGGATCAATCTCGCCGTAGTCTGCGGATCGGCACAGGGTTGATGTTCCTGGCTGGCCAAACCGTAGTCCGCCGGATCCAGGGTGTATTCACTCAGTTCGCCCTGATGGTAGTCGGCCACAGCGACCGGCTGCATGGGTAGCTCATCACAACCATCCAGCCCCTGAACCGCCATCACCCGTTGCTGGCCCCGCTCACCTGCAGCCGTGGCAAAGCGTTGCAAAAAGCTCTTATGGGCAGCGCCGATGATTGAGTAGCCAGCAGTGGCCGGATTGAGCATCACTTCACAGGCGTGCAGAAAGGAGCGGTAGAAGAGGGTCTGTCGAATCGGCTTTAGGCGTTCCACACCATGTAGGTAGCGGCTGGCGTGCAGATGGCCAAAACCCTTCTCCTCGATGTTCAGGGCGACCTGCAGCGGCTCCTGATAGGCGGGGATACCCATCGCCTCAAGCACAGCGGCTGTTGTAACACCGTTCTTCGGTGGCAGGCCGCTGTTGGAGTGCATCACCACCGGCACCCCGGCAGCAACGGTCAACAGAGCTGCCGCCAGACTCAGGTGCAGTGCTTTCTTGCGACCGTCATAGGGACCATTACAGTTAAGCAGCCGTTCGACCCTGGGCGAGATCAGGGTGGCACTCTCCTCCATTGCATCCAGGAAGCCTTTCATCTCCTCCACCCTGGCCCCTTTGAAGCGCATGGCGGTGAGAAAGGCCCCAACCTGGGCTGGATGGGCTTCAGCAGAGAGCAGGAAACTCAAAGCCGCCTTGGCCTGCTCCCGACTCATATCCCGGGCCCCTTTGGAACCCTTCGCTGTGGCAATCAGGGTTTTACGGAACCGCTCTGCTGCGGGGCTATTGGACTGATACATCGACGACTCCAGTGTTTATCCAATCCGTTATCGATCAGAATGGCCGGTTGATGGATAGGTTGTGTTACGGTCGCTCAACACGATTCCGGATCAAACAAAGACAAAGGGTACCTGGTCATCCGATTTGTAGACCCGGGCATCGGTGACGCTGGCATCAGCAACCTCCTGGCGGGCCGCCAGCAGGGCCTGCTCGATTCGCCGGTCCGTTATCTGATAGCGGGAGGCCAGTCCGATCTGGTCGATGTTGTCGCAGGGCTCATCGAAAAGGTGCCGGTAGAGGCCGCTCATCATGTTGTAGCGGCTCGACATCAGCATATTGGTTGCCTGTTTGATCTGCTCCTCATAGCCTGCTTGATGCCCCAGCAGGCTGGTTGCCAGCATGACTGAGATCGCATGCAGTACGTCGTACTGAACATGGGCGATAAAGACAATCAGATGGTGCTGGGTCAACTCGACCTTTTCACGCCAGGCCCAGCGGATCATGCCGCCGAGCAGCAGACTGAAAAATTCAGGCACGCCCCACTCCATACCCAATCCGACCGAGGCCAGGGATTCCAGCAGACTGAATGAGGGGTGGCCGGCCAGCAGCCGTTGCGTCAGGACATTATCCGCCACTTCCGGCAGCATCGGCAGATCCTGCTGTTCAAAAGGTATTCCCAATCCCTCAAACAGATTCCGGTACATCACGATATGGGTCGTGGAACCAAGCAGGCTGGCCAGATCCGGGTAGCTCTCGATACTGTGAGTGCCGACCCCATACTCATCCGCCAGCAGCTGTGCCAGGGTAATCTGCACCAGTTCGGAGACCCGCTCGTTCAGACAGCCGTAAGGCAGATCGATGAAACCGGAAAAACGCCCCTGGGCCAGCGCTACGCACTGACGGGTGTTCTTCACCTGATTGAAATAGTTAAGGGCAAAGGAGCTGAGCTGATCCCGATTGAAATTACCCTCGAAGATGCGCACGAAGCAGGGGTGACGCCAAACCGGGTGGGACATGACGTGATCATGCAGATCGACAAACAGGGTCTGCATGGCGCCAGGCTGAAAGATACTCAGTGAGGATAAGCGGTTGTCAGGATCCTTCTCAGCGATCGTCAACAGCTCTTCAAAGATATGGTGCAGTGAACTCTCCGAGGCATCGAGATCACTGATGATGGTGGTAAAGTCCTCCAGCTGACTCTGGCGAAACGCATCCAGAACCTGTTCCGCTTCAAGGGATAGCAGATTGGGTAAGGGGTGTAGGCCGGGCAACAGAACCGGCCCATCGGACTCACAATTCTTTAACAGATCGGAAAAGATGGATCCTGTCGCTTGCTGCTTTGCTTCGTGCATTGTCCTGCCACTTCAACTGATGTGGTGTGGGATTGTAGATGATCTACCCACCCGCTGTCTCAAATTCAATATTAGGCTTATTCGTTCAACGCCTTGACTGTATTCGGCAGCTGGTTACGGATCACATCGGCCAACGCATGCAGCGCCTGCTTGCGGGGAAAGGTTTTACGGTAGACAAACTGGACCCGTCGATAGGCATCCTTGAGTGACAGCTTACGGGCGATGATGCCGGAATCGGTTGTCCAGGTACCGCGTACCGCCAGGGCCGGTACCAACGTACAACCAAAACCTGCCCCAACCAGCTGCAACAGGGTCTCCAGACTGGCCGCACGCAGATCGGCCATCTCATCATCCATCTTCCCCTCCTTGATACGGCAGACATCCATCACCTGATTGGTGAGACAGTGACCATCCGCCAGCAGCAGCAGATCGAGACGGCTGAGATCACGACGACTGATATCCTCCTTGTCATAGAGTGCGTGATCCCGCGGGTGAGCCAGCCAGAAGGGCTCTTCGAAAAGCGGCATCACCTCCAGCTCAGGCTCCTTCACCGCCGTAGCCAGAATCGCCACATCGATCTGATGATCGAGCAACCGCTGGGTCAACATATCGGTGATCTCTTCGGAGAGCACCAGACGCATCTGGGGATAGAGGGTCTTCAACGGCATCAGGATCAACGGTACCAGATAGGGACTGACGGTTGGTATGGCACCGACTCTCAAAGCGCCGGCCATCGGATCCCGTTGCGCCTGGGCCAACTGCCTGATCACATCCGCCTGTTCGAGGATCAATTTGGCATGTTTGACGATCTCCACACCAAACGGGGTGATCGACACGGAACGATTGGTACGCTCAAATATGGTTACTCCCAACTCCTCTTCCAGCTTCTTGATCTGACCACTGAGAGTGGGTTGACTGACATAACACTGAGCAGCCGCATGACCGAAATGTTCCGTTTCGGCCACCGCAATAAGATATTTAAGGTCACGCAGGTTCATGCTGTTAATTGACACCGGCAATGGAAGATAGATCAATCATACCTCAGCCAAATCGTATGCCACCAATGACAGATCGCAATTTACTTCAATAATTTATGGTTAAGTAACACTCAAATTGTTGTCGATTAGGTTCGCCAGCGGGATAATGGCAAAACTTGGTGATACCCCGAAACCCTATGAAAACCCCAACCATCCTTCTGGCTGACAACGGCTCAAAGCGAGCAGACTCGGTGATCAATCTGCGCCGTCTTGCCAATCAGTTGAGCGACCTCTCCAATCACCAGGTTTTTCCCGTCTCACTGCAGCATGCAGACAACATTCCCGCTGAGTCACTGAATGGTGAAGCAGCCGAGATACTGACGACCTTTTTGCGTCAAAAGCTCAACCAGGGCGAAACCGCATTTATCCTGGTTCCGCTCTTTTTCGGCCGGAGTCGGGCACTCACCTCCTATATCCCCCAGCAGCTTGAAAAACTGCGAGCCAAATACGGTCCCTTCACGCTGACACTGGCTGAAGAGCTCTATCCACTGCCCCAGGGGGAGCCGAGAGTGGCAAGCATTCTCCATCAACAGCTGCAGATCACAGACCAGGGCAGACCGCCCCAACTGGTGATACTGGTCGACCACGGCTCGCCGCTTCCCCAGGTCAGTGAGGTGAGAAAGCGGGTCTGTGCGGATCTTCGTCAACTGCTCTCCCCCGGGATCGAACTCCAGCAGGCGGTGATGGAGCGACGGGAAGGCGACGAATATGATTTCAATGGCCACCTGTTAAGCGAGCAGCTGGAGAAGATTGCCCGCTCCAGACCGAATATCACCATCGATCTTGCCCTGCTCTTCCTCTCTCCAGGACGTCATGCCGGAGCTGGTGGTGATATCGAATCGATCTGTCAGCAGCTAACCCGATCCCATCCAGGCATTCAAATACGTATCGCACCACTGGTAGGAAATCATCCGGGCCTGGCCGACATTCTGCTCGACCGACTCGACTCAGTACTGGACAATCCGGTTTGATCTTCATATCCTTCGATCAGGTCCACTGACTCATTTCCTGTTGATGCAGACCGCCAAACAGACTCCACAGCACCGGTTTGTCATCTAGGGCACTAGACTAAATCAGACCCGAACGTTCAGCATCTGTGACCAAGTTCCGATAGGGAAACAACATCTGCACATGTCGACCAGCAATACCCAAACATACGCCATTGTATTCGCAGATATTGTCGAGAGCACCCGCATGTATGAAAGCCTCGGCGACACCCTTGCCAAGAAGCTGATCACCGAACTGGAAGAGGCGATTGCCCAAGTCGTCATCGCATGCGGTGGCCATGTGGTGGAGATTATCGGTGATGAGGTAATGAGTCGATATGACAATCCCAGCAGCGCCGTCATTGCCGCCTGCCGCATTCATGAACGGGTAGAGCTCTACGCCGAGCAGTCCGGTATGCCGATGGCCGCACGCATCGGTCTCCATTACGGGCCGGCGATCTTCGAAGCGGGGCGGATGTATGGGGATTCGGTCAATGTGGCCGCCAGAATGGCCGCCATTGCCCAGGCCAAACAGATCATCACCACAGAACAGGTTGTAGAGGCCCTGCCCGATGAGTTGCGTCTGATGGCCCGGCAGTTCGACAAGGTCAAAGTCAAAGGTAAGGTGGAACGCATGATCATCTATGATCTGCTATGGCAGAAAGAGGATGTCACCTTCATCCACACCGCGCCAATCACTCAGAGCCTGGCAACCAAGACACTGATTCTCGAATACAACAATAAAACCTACAAAATGCCACCCACCCAGGGGAGTGTTGGCATTGGCCGGGACCCAAAGAATGAGCTGGTGGTGAACGCCAGCTCCGCCTCCAGATCGCATGCTGTTCTGGAGTATTACCGGGGCAAATATGTACTTAAAGACATCAGCACCAATGGCACCTACCTGACTACCCAGAACCAACAATCCCTCTATCTGCGACGGGAAACCATCCCCCTGCTCGGCCATGGCATGATCGGCCTGGGCGAACCGGTTTCCGATAATAACAAGCATCTGATCAGTTACCGCTTCCAGGAAAGCAAGTAACACCTAGCCTCGATCGTGAACAGACTCACTCTAACTCTGCTACTGATCACAATCAGCCTCACCTGTTTTGCCCAAACAGCACAAGATCAGGCCGACTCGGAACGGCTGTTGGCGACTGAACATCTTGAACTGATTAAAAGTGAAGCACTGCAGGATGAGAGCCTGGAAAAAAACACTCAGCAGAAAGTTGTTGAGCTGATCGATCAGGCTGAAAAATGGTTACGCCAGACAAACAAACTTGAAGGGGAGATCTCACAACTCAGCCGAACCATTGAGGAAGCACCATCAGAGATCAAAAAGCTGCGCAGCAACATCGGTCCTTTTGAGACTGAGGATGAGAGCCTGCTGAGTTTTATCAAACAGTCCGAACTGGTTGAAATCGAGCAACGGATCAGTCAACAAAGCCTTAATCTGAATCAAGCCAGAGAACAACATAAAGAGCAGCTCGCAACCCTTTCCGGTCTGCTGGTGGGCAGTCAGCAGATCAATAGTGAAATATCGGAACACAGCGAGATACTGAGCAAGATCGATGCGGAGAGAGGGAACTATGATGAGGGTGAAAACAAACACCTGAACCAAGCCAGACAGCTGTTGCTGAACAGTCGCAAACAGCTCCACGAGACTCAAATCGAACTGCTCAAGCTGCGCCTCGGCAACCAGAACCTGTTGACCAATCTGGCTCAGGCAAAGCGAGATGCGACCACGACCCAGATCGGCAAACTGCAGACCTCACTGCAACAGCTCAACCAGGCGGCCAGTGAAATCAGGGCGGAACAGGCCAAACAGGCGAGGCAGCAGGCGGAACAGGTCAAACAACAGTTGAAAAGCTTGCCTGAGCCGATCAAAACGATCGCCCAGAAAAACGCTCAAAACCGTGCTGAACTGGAAGAGTTGGTCTATTGGGAAAAGCGGGTCTCACAAAAACTGCAGGCGACCCAGCACCAACTGGAGCAGATCAGCGACGATTTCGAACACACTAAACAGCGGGTCGATGTGGTGGGCGCCAGTCAGGCGATCGGAAAAATGCTCTCCCGTCGACGTCAGGCTCTGCCCTCCCTGCAGAGCTACAGTCGCTCATCGGCTGAACGCAAACAGGAGATCAACATCGCCACGGATCGTCAGATTGCCATCGAAGAGCAACTGCTGGTCCAAGGCAGCCTCACCGAGCATGTCGAACAGGTTACCCAACCGTTGACGGAAGGTCTGTCGGAAGATAAGGCGGATAAACTGCGCAAACAGGTCTTCAGCCTGTTGGGATCCCGCCAGGAGGCACTCAACGAGCTGCAGAAGATCTATGGTCGTTACATTACCCAGCTGACCTCACTCGACCAGGCCGAGCGGCAACTGCTTGAGGTTTCCGAGAGTTATGTAGACTACATTGATGATCAACTGATCTGGATCTCAAGCGGTGATCTGTTCGATTTTCTCGACTTCAATCAGCTCAAAACCGGAGTGGCCAGATTGCTATCCCCTCAGGAATGGCTTCAAACCGGCAGCGAAATCACCCAGGCGGCAAAACAGCGCCCCGGTCTGTCGATGTCCCTGCTGGCCCTGCTGATGGTGATCATCTGGAAGCAGCGCAATGTAACTCTGCAGCTACCCCTACTAGCTAAATCGACCCGCAAAATACGCACTGATTCGATTCGTCTGACCCTATGGGCCTTGCTACTCACGCTCGCCAAAATCGGTATTTTGCCAGGCATCATGATCAGTCTGGGAATCCTGCTCAAAACCCTGCCCACAGCCACCCCTTTCAGCCTGGTGGTCGCAACCTCGCTGGTCAACGTAGGTATCACCTTGACTGCGGCACTGCTGCTCTATCAGCTGTGTCTTCCTGAAGGCATAGGGATACGCCACCTGCGCTGGAACAGGCAGATCTGTACGGCCTTGGCCAAAGAGTTGCGTTGGCTGATACCGGTTGCCATTCCACTACGCTTCATTGTCACCCTCAGCGAAGGAGATTATCTCTCCGTCGATACACAAAATATCGGAAGGCTGGCCATCATTGCTCTGATGGTGACCACACTGTTTTTTATCCAGCGTCTGTTAAACAAGAAAGACTTACTGTTTCAGACCTGGCATAGAATCAGTCCCAATGCCATCCTGGTACAGCTCCAGTTCCTCTGGTTTCCCTTGCTGTTACTGATCGGTCTGGGCATAGCCATTGCCGGCAGCATTGGCTATCTGAACCTTTCCATACGCCTGTTGAAGCTGGTGGAACTGACCTTCTGGTTCTTTGTCGGCCTGTTTATTCTCAAAGAGCTGTTACTGCGCTATCTGTTTATCGCAGAACGAAGGCTGCGCTATGAGAGTGCTCTGCAAAGGCGTGAAGAGTTACGTCAACAAAGAGAGCAGGAGCAACAGCAACTTGAAGATGAAAGCACGGTAATTACCGCTGAGATTCCGGAAATCAACTTTGATACTTTGAGCGAACAGGCGAAACGTCTGGTTCGCTTCGGCTATCTGTTCGGTTCTGTGGTGGGAACCTGGCTGATCTGGTCCGACTTTCTACCTGCTCTGGATTTCCTCACCACCATCCAACTGCCGTTTACCGCCACCCAGGTTGTGGACGGTATTGTCACAGAGGGATCGCTGACTCTGAACGACATCTTCATCGGAATCATTATTCTGGTTTTCACTATCCTTGCGGCAAAGAATCTGCCCGGCATACTCGAAATCACACTCTTGCAGAGACTGCCTTTGGAGACCGGGGCCCGTTATGCCCTGACCACTCTGTTGCAATACCTGATTGCAGGAATCGGCATCATCACCGCATTCAGTACCATCGGCTTTCAGTGGTCGAGTATTCAATGGCTGGTCGCCGCACTGGGTGTTGGATTGGGGTTTGGTCTACAGGAGATCGTCGCCAACTTTATCAGCGGCATCATATTGTTGTTTGAAAGACCGATCCGGGTAGGTGATGTTGTAACCCTGGATGATACTACCGGGGTGGTCTCTAAAATTCGTATCCGCGCCACTACCATAACCAACTATGACAAGCAGGAGATGTTGATTCCAAATAAAGAGTTCATCACCGGACGGGTAATCAACTGGACCCTGAGTGACAAAATCAACCGGATCATCATCACCGTAGGCATCGCCTACGGCAGTGACGTAAAGCAGGCCATGAAGCTGATGATCGAAGCGGCTGATGAGAATGAAAACGTACTCACCGAGCCGAAACCGGTAGCCACATTCGAGGCCTTCGGCGATAGCGCACTCAATCTACTGCTGCGGGTCTATCTTGGTTCGATGGACAACCGTCTGGCCACCATCACTGCGCTGCATGAATCGATCAATCAAAAGTTCACACAGGCGGAAATCAGCATTCCATTTCCGCAACGGGACATCCATATCCACAATCCGACCGATAAGTAGCCGTTTAGTTTACTTAGGCTTGATTTTCAACTAGGGCCTGATAACACTAATCCAATAGGCCCGAACAGAATCCCACTGAATCCGTGGCCGGTTACCTTTGCTGAAGCAGCATGACCTTGTTGTCATTACCACACAACATCGCCTCGAACTCTTCAGCCGGCAAAGGTTTACTGAAAAAATATCCCTGCGCCATTTCACATCCCTGCTGATGCAGAAAATCGAGCTGTCTTTGTGATTCAACACCTTCAGCAACCACCCCGAGATTGAGTTGATGTGCCATCGCGATAATCGCAGAGGTAATCGTCACATCATCTGTATTCTCCGGGATATCGCGGATAAATGAACGATCGATTTTAAGGGAGTTGAGTGGAAATCGTTTCAAGTAACTCAAGGATGAGTAGCCGGTACCAAAATCATCCACCGAGATATTGATACCCATCATTTTGAACTCGTTCAGTGTGGCGATGGTTTCGTTTACATTCCGCATCAGGATACTTTCCGTGATCTCGAACTCGAGATACTTCGGTTCCAGACCGCTGCTGCGCAGAGAATTATCGACGATATGACTGAGATCCCGCTGAATGAACTGCATACTGCTCAGATTGATCGCCACTCTGATGTTTTGGTGTCCTGCATCCTGCCAGGCTTTGTTCTGACGACAAGCCTCATTCAGAACCCATTCACCAAGCTCAATGATCATACCCGTCTCTTCAGCGATGGGTATGAACTCATCGGGTGGAATCATACCCAAATCAGGCTGATGCCAGCGCAATAGCGCTTCAGCAGAGACCAGCTGACCGGTGCGCATATCGATCTGTGGCTGATAGTAGAGCTCCATCTCTTTCGAAACCAACGCCTTACGTAACTTACCCTCAAGCTTTAGTCGGGTAGCCGCCAGTGCATTCATCTGTTCGGTATAAAACTGGAAGTTGTTTTTACCCACTGCCTTGGCATGATACATGGCGGTATCGGCATTTTTCAGCAACTCCTCCACATCATGCCCATCCCGTGGAAAGATCGCGATACCGATACTCGGCGTGACATAGACATCATGACCTTTAAGATTGTAAGAGCTGGCAATCACACTCTGAACACGCTTGGCAACGATGGCGGCGTCTTCAGGCTCCTCGATCTCATCCAGCAACACGGTAAACTCATCACCTCCCAGACGAGCGATTTTCTTACCCTTGAACTCGCCGGTATGGGAGAAACTGATCGTATCGGAAATCCGCACCTGCTCAACCAGACGCTTGGTGATGTTCTGCAACAGCATATCGCCGATATCATGACCGAGAGTATCATTTATCCGTTTGAACTCATCCAGATCTAGATAGAGGACCGCCCCAATCCGGCCATGGCGTTTTGCTGTATTGATTGCCTTGCTTACCTGCTCCTTGAAGGCTTGTCGGTTGGGCAGATCGGTCAGTGAATCACAATAGGCCAGATAACGGATCTTCTCATCCCAGCGTTTGCGTTCCGTGATGTCCCGGGCAAAGATACTGAGCATCGGCTGATTACCGGCAGTAGAGCTGGATATCGCCAGTTCCAAAGGAAACTCCTGACCATCTTTTCTCTGACCAACGGTCTCAAGTCTGAGCCGGCTCGGGAGATTACTCTGATTCTCAAAAATCGGTTTCAGTTCATGCTCAATCTTCACAAAGGCCTCAGGGGGCAGTATGAGTTGAAACAGCCTCAATCCAATGACAAATCGTTCGTCATAGCCGAAAACCTCTCTGGCCTGCTGATTCCAGCTGACAATTCGACCAGTTCCATCCGCTGTGATCACCGCATCAAAGGCCGTATCGATGACATTGGTGAATCGGGCCCCCTGGACAGCAAGCTCCTCTTCTACCGCCTCTTCCTGCAGTTGCGCATATCGACGATGGCGATAAACCGCAATGATCAATCCCAACACCAACATGGTGATCAGCCACTCAATGAAGACTCTTGATCCATGAATGGCATTCAGACTGATAATCCGACTGATGGATAGGGTGAACTGCAAACCGTGCACTTCCAGTGGCTGGGTAAAGTTAACCAGGTGTTGACTCAGCCCCAGTTCCTCATCTTCAGCACCAAACTCCGTCAGCAGTTTGTTCAGGGAACCACCAAGATCCGGTGCACCGCGATAGAGTTTTAAGCTTAGATCCTTACCTGGCAACTCCAGGCTCGAGAAGAACTGTTCAAAATCGATTCGCAAAACAGCGAAACCGCTCAACATCTCCCATCGGTCACTGGCCGCTTCCGGTGGGTAACGCCCCAGATAAACCGGTTTCATAATCAGGTAGAGGGGTTTATTGATATAGCGATTCTGCAGTGTTTCGAGTGCAATTGTATCGCCGTCCCGAATCGCCTTTTCTATCATCAGGGTAAAAGACGATTCATTGGCAAGATCATAACCGAGAAGACTAGCAGTTCTCGGCTCCATGGGCTCGATAAAACTGACCGGCAGGTGAAAGCCCAGATACTGACTGCCGTCACTCTCCTGAGAAAGCTCATGCTGTTTCAATCCAAAACCGACAAAACCCTCCACCTTCATGCGACGTTCGAAGGCAGCCACATCCTGAGTGGCAACACGTTCTACATGCATCACGGAGTGAATGAATGGATAGGCGATCAACAACTCCTGGGAGAACAGGGTCTGCTCCGCACTGCTCAGCATATCACTGGCATGGTGCTGACCGACCAAGGCCGTCAGCACTGTCTCCAGATTGGCCACCCGATGGATCACCGCACGCTGAACCTGCCAGGCCTGATTGGCAAACTCCCCCTTGACGGCGGAAACCTCCCGGGTTACGGAATAGGTAATCGACAGCAGGGAACAAACAGCCACCAATACCCACACGACCAGTCTATGCTGGCCTATGAGTACTTTTTCCCTGACCGTGAATTGCATCATTATTGTATTTTCTTGGCCTTTCTAACCAGTGGATCGGGAAGCTTCAGACCACTTACCATAAGAATCGAGTGATTCACCCAGATCTCCCATTTTCTGTTCGAAACGATCGGTATATCGGTTGGAGCGACACCGTCTAAAATGGCAAGCGCTGCCTTGGCCGCCCACTCCCCGTGCTCTTCAGGAATTTTGGTGAATCCGAGTATGCTATAGGGCATCATCCAATTATGTGTCGTCAGGCTCAGACTGTGGGTGGTGCGTTTCAGTCGATCGACCACCTCGGTCTCATCCCAGTCGTTGATGCCTGAATTACTGCCGATGATCACAAAATCGTATTCCTGAGCCTCTTCGTACGCAGCCAGCCACTCGGCCATTGTTGAGGCCAGGCGGCGATCAAGCAACAGACCGATATCCTCGGCCATACTTTCGAAGCGTGCTGCATTCTTCTTCTCCGTCAGGGTATCAGCCCCCAGATAGACCGCACGTTCCGCACCGATGCGGATACTCCTGGCCTTGTTGAACAACACATCGATTGGCGCAACCTCCACCATTCCTGTGGTATTGCTGTAAGGAAACCCATAGGCATCCACATTCCAATTGATACCGCAAAAAACAAACGGAATCTCATGATCCTTGAAATAGGGCTGAATCACATATTTCGCTGCATTGTCATCCGCGGTAATCACCACATCGGGCTTCCAGGATAGAATCAGATCCCGGGCATCCTTGGCAGCCTGCTGCTTGTATGCCTCATCTTTATGGCGCTTGGTGTCCATATCGATCTGCTTCAGTTCACACTGGGTCCCAATACTCTTTCTCAACCCACGTTCAACCCCGTCCGACCAGGCATATCCCTGATGATAGGAGGATATATAGAGGCACTTACTGCTGGAGAAAGCACCAAACGGAAGAAAAAACAGTATAAAAATTAATGTTATTTGAGTTTGTAATTCTAATCTGACACGTACTGACGACATAAATCCTATCCCCCTGCCAAATCCAAAAGACGTCAGAAAAATATATCGGCGAATATTTGTAAACTTTACAAATCAGCACGAACTCTGTTTGCCCTGGAGTTAGCAAGCGACTTGCTTCCTATACCGCCACCACCCACGCAAGCGCCCCCTGAAAACACAATAAACTTATAATTATCAGTTAGCTACACATTTCACACTGATCTAAAAACGGCATGGATTTGGTCTTTTCACCCACTTACGGAATTGCCACACAGAGCCGAAACCAGCCCGCTGATTAACCATCCGGCAGAGAAGTCGATAATCGAAAGAGGATATTGGGTTCAAATAGAAGATAGTGAAGTCAGAGAGCACCACGCACTGCCACCGGTCACTCTGAATCGGTCTCAGGTGGTTAAGCCGAAACGAGCCCGCCTCTTAAATTCAAACGATTAAGGGCCTCAACAGCGCCCTGAACATTACCTTTCAAGGTGCCGGGTCAATAATCAGCTGCTCCAACGCCGGGCGCATGCGCTTTACCTCCCGCAACCCCTCGTTAATGCCCATTTCGGCTTCGTCAAACTCCATTAATCCGAGCTTTGACATGCGTGGCGCCAAAATCACATCAGGCGGGTCCCCAGCCATACGGCTGCGGGTAATTCGATCCTGCATGATGTTGATTGAACTAGCCACCACATCGTAGAGCCCAGGCGTTTCCCGCTCCGTTCCGAACAACCGCCCGACCAGGTCCCGCTTACTACTCTCCAGAGTACTTTTCAGTTGGGACTTGATCCGGTTCAGCAGGTCTCCCTCCTCCACAGTCTTAGTCTGCTGTTTGCCTTTGTGGGCATCGTGCTTTAGATGCTTACCCAAAATATCGCCATTCAGATTGACTGCGATCACAATATCCGCGCCCATCGCCCGACACAGGGAGACGGGAACCGGGTTGGCCAATCCTCCATCCACCAGCCAGCGTCCATCCAGGAAAACCGGGGTGAACAATCCGGGTAGACTGATGGATGCCCGAACTGCATCCATCACCGAACCGTTGCGAAACCAGACCTCACGTCCACTTTCAAGTTCAGTCGCCACAATCCCGAGCTGGCGGGGCAGCTGTTCAAAATCCACCGCATCGACAGACTCTGTTACAAATTCGGTCAGTTTCTCTCCCTGAATGAAACCACCACCATTCAGGCTGGGATCAAGAAACCGAATAATCTCTTTCCAGGTCAGAGAGCGTGTCCAGGCTTCCAGCAGATCAAGCTTGTCTGCGGCATAGGCTGCCCCCACCAACGCACCAATCGAACTGCCACAGACAATTTCAGGCTCAATCCCCAGCTCAGCCAATCCTTTGATAATACCGATATGGGACCAGCCGCGGGCCGCGCCACTGCCAAGAGCCAAACCGATCTTTACTTGTTTAACATCGCTTTCCATCATGTTGTCCTTCCCTCATACCCATTTACAACCGGACGCTGCAGATCACTTGACACTTCCATTCTGAAGATCCTGCAACAGATCCAGGGCATGCAGTATACGCCGTTTCAGATCCAACGGCTGGCGGGATATCAACTCAGCAGGCACCCCGATCTTGTCTGTCAGCCGTTCAAAACTCTCAAATCCATAGGAGACCATGAATGGATGCATTCCGGTACCGATGGCGGCAACATAGTCCCGCTTTTCATCACCACAGGCATAGGCCTTGGCCGGATTGATCTTAAAACTCTCCCTGAGCGTCTTGAAGGCATTGAGCTTTTGTTCCTTTTGCGGGAGATGCACAACAAAATCGAGGCCGCTGACATTCACCCCATTTCTTCGATAGAGCTGTTGCAGGGTCAACTCAGGTTCAAGCGTTATATTGCGGGTAACAACCCCCACCCGGATACCCGGATGATCGATGAGCTGGTTGAGCAGTTCGTCCATACCTTCATACAGACGGGCTGATTGCCGGTATACCTGGGTCAGGGTATCCAGGACGGCAATACGCTTTTCCGCATTGAGCTGCTTTCGAAGGTTCTTCGGCAGCTCTTTGATGCCGCCAAGATACTTGAAAATGTTCCGCCGTTTCTGGAAGCGGGCAATGTCGCCAATCGACATGTCGTGCGCCTCGAAAGTCTCTGTAATGGCATCGAAAGCATCAATTGTCGTACCGTCAGCATCCATGATGACAAGTCTTTCATTACAGTACATAGAGGCCCCTCATGGTTCTGACCGCCAGCTGCGTAGACAAGCGGAACAATCAACAAATCGGGAACCTGGAAACTCTGAGTCTGCCAACACAGATTCAATTGGCTATGCAGCATTGACAGTGCTGAACCTTCAGGATCGTGCTGACAGGCCCCGATAGAAACAGCATGGCGCCCATCAACCGATTGAAACGGATTTCTGTGACGAACATATGACAAAACAGAGTCAAATAGTCGATCTGAAGCGACGGATCAACCGAATCGATTGGATCAGATTGGCGGCTTAGTAGTGACGCTCTCTCAGCAGCCGCACCAGGCCATCGCCATAATCAACCACCACACCTTCACGTTCGATCTGCTTCAACCGATAGTCGGTACCTCTCAACTTATCGCCCTCCCCATAACGGCGCATGTTGATCAGCACAAAGCGACGTTCGGGCTGTTTATGGTAGACATGGATACTGATCTTCAGTTGTTGCAGCTCATCCCGCAACCCCTGAGGCAACTCCCAAACCAGCGGGATAGTCTCATCCACCACTTCCTCAGCTTCATCCGCAACAGCAGTTTGTGGAGAATCTATCGATTGAGGAACGGATTTGACCTGTGGGCTCACCGGCTCTGGAACTGCAACGGGGGGCTTTTTGAGCGGTTCCGGCTGCTGAGCCGGAGAGGGCTCCAGTTTCGCCAACGGAGGCGGTATCTGATTCTCCCTGGAGACTGGAGTCTGCTCAACTGTGATGGCGTTTGACTGATTATGTCGCAGCCGTTGCGGCGGCTCTGCCGGTCGACTCAGCTTCGCCTCGGACATCAGTGAGCGCTCACTCGGCAACCCACTGTTCAGCAACTGGGACTCAAGGCCTGGCTTTTGTGGTTTTACCGGTTTGGCAACCGGTAAGGAGACCACTTCCGGCACGACTCGATTGACGGATTCAGGTGCAGGCTGCGCCTCAGCCTGCGGTGGCTCGGTATCCACCATACTCGTCTGAGATTGGTAGAAAAGAAATCCAACTATCCCGCAGATCAGGAGAATCACCAGCACAACAATCCAGATCCGCCAACCACCCGAACCTGGGCTCTCCTCATAACCTTTTGGAATCAGCTCCTGCTCACTGGAGGATCTGTTTTGGGAAGCCCTTTCCAATGCATCGAGAATCGATGACATCTCAGCCCCCAGACTTCAACAGCGCGGGTCTGGTCCGGTCAGTGACCATACCCTTTAGCTGGATCAGAGTCTGCTTACCGACAATACCATCCGCCGACAAACCATTTTCCCGTTGAAATCGCATCACCCGCAGATGCAGCAGCTGATCAAACCTGGGGTTGGTCAGATCGTAAGCACTCTCGACACCCTCGATCTTGTCCAAGGTTGAGATCAACCAACCCACATCACTCCCGGATTGGCCCAGTTGCAGCCTGGTCTTGGCTAACGACGGCGGACGCCATAAGATGATGTAACTGCCTGTCCATAACCGATCCATTTCAGCGTAATCGAAAGAGAACTTTCGGCCATTCATATCCAGTGTCACCGACTGATCACCCATACCGGTCAGCACGACATGGTAGCGCTCTCCCTGCGCCATCATCAGCTCCAGAATGGCGGGCCGATTATAGTATTCCAGGGTTTTCCAGGAGCCCCGGCCAAACAGACAGCTCAGCCCGACCTCCTCGGCCTTGTCACAGGATGAGCGCTGCTTTCCCCCGGTGGGATAGACCACCTGCCAGTAGCTGAAAAGGGTGGAAAACGCACTGTTCTCATTTCCTATCAATCCACTCAGCTCACTCGATTTTGCATCGGTACGTGCGGAAGATTCCTGCTCCCTGATCTCATCCTGAGCAGTCATGGCGATCGAGGTGGAGGCCTGGTCAGCGGCTTTAAGCGCTTCAGGACTCAATACATCGGGCACCGCCATGCCTGAACGATCCGGCTCAGTTGCCACAGCCTGCTCGATAATCGCTCCAGCTGCAGGGAGAGCCGCAGGCTGTTTATTAAGCTCACTGGTCTGCTGGGTATCCTGGACCGGTTGGGACGCCTGCACCGGTTTGGGCTGCTGAGGCTGCTGGGTCTGTTGTATCTCTTGGGGTTGTTGAACTTGCTGTGACTGCTGCTCCTCAACCAGTTGCCCCTCATGATTGGGTTCCGCAAACAATTGAAACAGATCCACCTGAGGCAGCAGAGCGAGTACCAGCAAGGTTGCGCTGACCCCAGCCATCATCCAGCCCCATGAAGGGAAGCGGGAGGCCAATCCATCCTCGCCACGTAATTCGCGGGCTACCTGGGATAACATACTGCGACTGACCTGACCCTTGCGCTTACCGTACGCGGCCAACATTCCGCGACTGCAGAGGATATTGATCAGGCGGGGGATACCCCCACTCAGCTTATAGACCCGCCGAATCGCTCCTTCAGTAAACAGCGGTCGTTCCAAACCGGCCACTTTCAATCGATGCAGTATGTAGGCTCTGGTTTCACTACGTGAGAGGGGCGTCAGATGGTAGCGTGCCGTCACCCGTTGTGCCAACTGCCTTAACTCCGGGCGATTCAGCAGGCTTCTCAATTCAGGCTGGCCAACCAGGATGATCTGTAACAACTTTTCCGAAGAGGTCTCCAGATTGGTCAGCAACCTGATCTGTTCCAGGGATTCAAAGCTCAGATTCTGCGCCTCATCGATGATCACAACCGTACGTCGACCCTGGGAATGACTCTCCAGCAGATAGGCGTTCAGGAAGTCGACGATCTCCTTGATGCTGCTGCAACCCAGTGGATAGAGCACTCTCAGTTCGTCACAGATGGTGGCTACCAGCTCCAGAGGGCTCAAACGGGGATTGAAGACAAACGCCACATCCACAGCCCGTGGCAACTGGGCCAGCAGTTTTCTGCACAGCAGTGTCTTGCCGGTACCCACTTCACCGGTCAACTGTACGAATCCCCCCCCCTGCGTTACACCATACAGCAGATGAGCAAAGCCGTTACGGTGGCGTTCGCTCAGAAAGAGGTATTTCGGATCCGGGGTAATGGCGAATGGATCTTCAGCGATTCCAAAATAATCCTGGAACATAACAGTAGCTTAGAGCCTAATGTAATCGATTAACAATCAATGGATTCCCTGCATGGTACTTCGATAGATACACCTTACTACACAGCCGTGCATAGGACAGCCTATTTGTACCACCGGAACAGGCCCAATCGATCTGCCAGCGGGGAGTGGCCAAATCGGCCAATTTGAATAAATGCCACAGTGTTGACCAACCGCTACATCTATTTTTTCTATGCCCCATAAGCCTCTGCCATTCAAATCGTTTCAGACCCAATAATGTGAAATCGTACACACTTTCAGTCTATTTCGACCAAAATGTGCAATTTTTAACAGCAATCAATTAAAAAAAATCGGATTTTACTTGTCACAGAAGTAAACAAAAATCGCAATATGCCGATTATTCTATTGAGCCATGAAGGTTGCTACTCAACACGGATTTACCACCTCCAGACTCAACGACTTGAAGGGAAGCCTGGGCACTGAACTGTTGCATCAGGCAGAATTTGTTAACTTGTGTCGCATTTTCGTCAAATAACCTGAATTTTTAGTTGTAATTTATTGTTATTGTGCTAATTTTTTAGTTGTATGCACGCAACACTACAGAGATCGCCGATATGACTGGACTCTACAAATCAAAAATCTGCCAGGAGTGCCCCCACCTGGTAGTCAGCGGAACCGCATGTGATTGGCAGCCCCATGAATGCCCCATCCAGAAAGAGAAGATGCAGCGTCAGAAAAAGACCAAAGCCAAGGCCTTTTTATTGACCAATCTGTTGATTGCGGATGATTTCGACGCCGTTCGTAGCTGTAATTGAGGCAAAGGGCCATAAACCCAACACTCTACCCAGCTCATCGTCGCACCTCTACCGGGTCAGATAGGCTGGTGACATCTAATAAGAGATTGCGAGCTCAGGGGCGCCCCTGGGTTTCTGGAAACGGATAGAGCAGGCAGACCCCCACAAGGGTGAACGCATGCCTGCTATCCGTTAACACTCACCTCAGCCGGCTTTCGACTCATACCCCTCTCTCTTTTAGCTCCAATTCAGCAGACTCCCTGCAAAATAGCAACATCTGACTTCCGCTCAAGGGCTTGGAGTAGTGGTAGCCCTGAATCATATCGCACCCCTCCTGTTGCAATATTCTGAGTTGTTCGTGACTTTCAACACCTTCAGCCACCGTTTTGATATCAAGACTTCTGGCCAACCTGATTATTGAAACACAGACCTTCCTGTGCTTCTCATTCTGATGGATATCCTGGACAAACTCGCGGTCGATTTTAATTGCAGAAACAGGCATCCAGTTTAGATAGGCTAATGAAGAGTAACCGGTGCCAAAGTCGTCTATGGCCATATGAAACCCGTGATCGGCCAAACTTTTCAACAGCTTCATTGTACTATCAGCCTTTTCCATTAACATCGACTCCGTCACCTCCAACTCGATGTTGCATGCTGGCACCTCATAATCACTACAAATCTCCAACAGTGAAGAGAGAAAGTCATTTGAGCGTAATTGAGAAGCAGATATATTGACCGCCATCTTAATCTCTGGGTTGATCTGTAAAAGCTCTTTTGTTTTTGAAACGGCCTGCTGCAAAACCCATTTCCCGATACTATTGATCAAGCCGGACTTCTCTGCTACCGGTATAAACTCTGCTGGACTGACTTCACCCAATACGCGGGATTTCCAGCGCAACAGGCATTCGCAACCGACCACGCTCTCCTTGCTCAGCATCAATTGCGGCTGAAAAACCAACCTTAGTTCCTGTGCATCGATGGCATATCTCAGCTCATTATCGATTTTTATTTTTTTGATCGCTTTCATTTCCAACTTGCGATTAAAAAAACAGACTGAATTCCTTCCATCCTCCTTTGCTTTGTACATTGCCATATCTGCATGTCGCAGAAGGCTTTCATAAGAACCTCCATCGACTGGACTTACGGCAACACCAAAGGAAGCAGAGACAGTTACTTCAGTATCGAGAATCGTATACGGTTGATTCAACTGTGAAACCAAAGCATGCAATCTTGCTTCAATATCATTTGGGTCAATGTCTGGCATGAACAGTACAAACTCATCTCCACCCAAGCGACTTAATGTGTCCTTTTCCCTGATCAAACGTTTCATTCGGATAGCCACTTCCTGCAGCAACTTATCACCAACAGAGTGGCCCATTGTGTCGTTGACCTTTTTAAAGTGGTCCAGATCAAAATAGACCAGCGCTGAAGTTGCACCACTCCTCAGATCGGCTTGGACAGCCTTAGCAACCCGATCGGCAAGCAGATAGCGATTGGCCAGCCCAGTCAGCACATCGTAAAAGGCCAGATTCTCTATTTCGTCTTCTGTCTGTTTCTTTTGTGTTATATCGGTAAAGACAGCGATATAGTGGATATTATCTTTAATTTCATCGACAATTTTACTGATACTCAGCCACTCAGGATATATTTCACCAGATTTCCTACGATTCCAGATCTCACCTTCCCAGTGGTTGTTTTGGTTAATACTGTCCCACATTCGCTTATAGAAATGGTGATCGTGTCGATGTGAAGCAAGTAGCCTTGGATCATTACCCAGAACCTCTGACTCTGAATATCCGGTAATGCGTACAAAGGCATCGTTTACAGAAATGATCTTATTCTGATCATTTGTCATGACAATAGCATCTCGGCTCAGACGAAAGGCATTCAATGCCAATGTCAACTGCTCCTCCTGTACCCTTTGACGTGTTACGTCCGTAATCAACTCACCAGTCCCTGAAGGAACAGAGCTGTTTTTGCCTATAATTGGAAAACGCGATATGACATATCGAGAATCATGACTCCTGTTTATTGAGAGCTCCATCTCATCACTGGAAGATAAACCCGAGATCAGAACCTTGGCTGATTTAGCCTCCTCCTTGACCGCCATTTCATATGACATCCAGGACTCTCTGCGCCTACCAACAACTTCTTCATAATGTTTATTGTTTACTTTTAAAAAACCATCATTGGCAAAAGTACAAACCCCATCTCTATTGTAAGTAACAACCGAAGCATCAAGATTGTTCAAAATTGCCAGTAAGCTGTTTTTATTGACACCATCCTCCAAATCCAATTTATGGATCTGCACTGTAACAAGCACCAGGTCTGATGCCAGTATCGGATCAAAAGTTGCCGTCAAATGGAGATCAAGATGATGCACCACACCCAGTTCATCTTTATAACTCACATCCTCCACGCAGACTGGAGCATCTCTTTTCAGACCAACTAATGTTTTTTTAACTCGCGCCGTCTCATTAACACTAAAAAGTCTTAGAAAAAAATGACCCTCCATCATCTCAGGAGTTCTAAAGCCAAATAGAGCAGACGCTTTTTTGTTGGCCAACTTGATTACATTAAATTTATCGACAACAAGCGCCGGATCGGGTTGATTATCAAAGAGGCTTTTATATTGCATGACTCTACTTCAACTGCGCAGAATTACTCTTCATACCATGTGGTGATATTGACATGACTCACCACACAGCCATAATCTTCTGCAGAAACTGGTGCAACATTCATCACGAACCACCTCTTTTCAGTTGGCGAATGACAAGGATATTCAAAACTAAATGTTTCTTTTGTACCCTCCAGTACTTGCTTCACGCCCCCATACACTTTTCTCGCATCGCTACCGGCAGGAGCATTTGATCCATAACAGGTTTCCAGATAGTTAACACCCAGCCCTGTGGTTTGCAAATTGGTATCGCCATTGGCTTTAGCAAATCTTACCCAGGCCTTGTTGACCAACATAATCGTGCCATCATGACTGAGTACTGCAATATGCTCAGGCAGGGCATCGATTATTGACTGTAACCTTTCACGGTCCCGATAGGCGGTAACATCGATAAATGTTGCCACCGCACCCTGGCCATCGTTTGAAATATGATAAGGTAACAATCTAACCAGATAGGTTGTTTTATTACTTGTCATCACCTCCTTCTGTATCAAACGGCCTGTTGCCATAGTCCTTTTAAAGTCTTCCATCAGCCCACTGTAAATCAGGATATTATTGATTTCATCAAGAGGGCGCCCAAGATCAGTCTCCCTGACCTTAAAGATCCCGACCGCATCTGGACTGTACCTTGTCAGATTCAAATGTTGATCAACAAAAACGGTCGGCACCCCAACCGCCTTAGTCATACTGTCCAAATCAGCATTTACTCTGTTCAGTATCTGGACTTTTTCCTGATACTCTGCATTTACCGTATTCAACTCCTCGTTGACAGACTGCAACTCCTCATTGGAACTTTGCAACTCCTCATTCGAAGCCATCAACTCCTCATTTGTCGCTTGCAGCTCTTCATTTGATGTTTCAAGTTCTTCGATAGTCGCCTGCAGACTTTCACGAGTAGCCGCTAACTCACTCTCCAATACCTCGATTCTTTCAACAGTTTCTGCATCAATATCGATAGATTTGGGTTTTACTTCACCATTACCTACCTGCTTTTCAATAAAACTGAGTAACAACAGCGTTTCCAAACCATCCCTTACAATCGGAGAGACCAGAATTCTTATCGTTTTCTCTTTTTCTCCCGTTGAAACGCGTATTGCATCAGAAGCGATCTTCTCTTTTTCCTTTGCCGCTTTGAAAATCAAAGCCGATGCTACCGGCACTACGGTTTCCGGCAACAAACGATTTAACTCAAGACTTGCAACACCCTCCTTGGCCTGCATAAATGGAGTTACATCACCAAACAGGTGTACAACTTCATTCTGACTATTCACAAGCATTGTGGGTGGTACATATTCCCGTACCAACCCCTTAACTGCCGTATCAATAATACTGCTATTTGATATTGTACTTGACGAACTTACCGCATCCTTTTTGTTGGATCTTGCAACATATCGCTTAAACGGTTCGCTTAGAGAATCGAATCGCATAGGTGGAGGATTAGCTGATTTCTGATAAAGCTTATGTTTTGTATCTATTGCCAACAGACCAATATCCGCACTGGCTATCGACTCACTTGAACCTAGCAACATGTAACCTTCGGGTTTTATCGCAAATTGTAATCGTTGAAGTGCTTTATTTTGTGCCTCTTGGGTAAAATAGATCAATGTATTTCTACAGGTCACTAAATCCATCTGTGTAAACGGTGGATCAGATAACAGATTATGCTTAGCAAACACTATGGTTTGTCTAAGTTCAGGCTTAACGTTATAAGAGTGACCGGTTTGGGTAAAAAACCTTTCAAGTCGCTCCGAAGTGATTTCAGTTCCGGTCGCTTCTGAATAGTTACCTGAAGCAGCAGTATCAATGCTTTCCTGACTCACATCCGTAGCAAAGATCTTTAAGTTTGGCCAGCGCCTAAATTTTTCAAACGCCTCCAGAAATAACATTGCGATTGAATAGGCTTCTTCACCTGTAGAAACACCCGATATCCAGACTCTGATACTCGAACCTGTAGATGCATTCTCTACAATTCTTTCTATAACCCTGCTTTCAAGTACTTTGAATGTTTCTGGATCTCTGAAAAAGTTTGTAACCGGAATCAACAGCTCCCTTTTCAAAGTAAAAACTTCCTGGCGCTCTTCCTTGAGTAAACTGTAATATCGATCGATCTTATTAAGATGCCTGACCTGCATTCTACGCTCTATCCGACGGAGAATGGTCGCTATTTTATAATCATGGAAGTCGATACCTACTGTCTGTAGTAAAATTTGCAGTATGCCTTCATAGGCATCGTCATCCGAAATCGACACATCCTCCTCTACTGGCCCAGACAACAATGGTCCTGGAGGCATATTACTAATGTGAGACATCAGACGTTCAGGTAGATCCTCGGCACGCATAATCGCATCAACCAATCCCGTACCGATAATACTGGCAGGCATACCATCAAATTTTGCACTGTTCGTCTCTTGCGCCATCAAGAAACCACCGGATGCATTAATTGCTATCGCACCCCTGGAGCCATCAGAACCTGTACCGGACAGCACCACGCCTATGACTCGTGAACCGAATGACTCAGAAAGTGAAGTAAAGAAGATATCAATAGGCAATGTCAGTACATGGGCCGCCTTAGGCTCAAGTTTAAATCGGTCTTTTTCCAACCGCATTAATTTCCCTGCCGGTATTAGAAAAACCTTATCTGCCTCAAGTTGCATATCATGCTTTACCATCACCACTTTCATCGATGTATATCTGCCCAACAGATCTATCATCATGCTTTTATGATCTGGAGATAGATGCTGTACAACTACAAATGCTGCACCGCTATCACTTGGACAGTGGGTAAAGAATCTCTCCAATGCCTCCAAACCACCTGCCGACGCTCCGATACCAACAACAAAGCCGTTAAACTTTTTCATTGCAGGCTCTATATTGCTATCAATATCATTCATAAGTTTTTCACTTGTCACTGGGACTTAAGTATTTAGGTAGAGATGTGTAGAGATCTGCTGCTTCACTAACCGTTGCACAGTATCGAACTCCAGTCGGCAGGGTCTTCATAAGATTAATTCCCTGACCTCCAATCCAAAGCTCAACCTGGTCTGGCAATGAATCCCTGAGCTCTGTCAGATATTGGTGAGTGATTCTGGGTTTGCAGTAGAGACTGACACTGATGCATACGATCTCTATTGAATAGGCATGCACGGCTTTACATACCTCCTGGAACGACAACCCACCACCTATGTTGAGACACCGACCACCAATGGAGGCAAGAACAATCTCCAATAAACTAAGACCCAGGGTATGTAACTCACCATAGGGTGTGGTAAGCAGGATGTTTTTACCTCTCTGAGTCACCCGCTTTTTCATTGAGGCTTCAATCAGCGCCAGCTCAAGCAGGCTCGAAATACAATGCTCTTGATAGGGACTGATCTCTCCCCGATACCAGCACTCCCCAACTTCCACCATCAGTGGCGCCAATACCTGCTCAACACACTCGATCAAATCCCCTTTGTTGAGCAATTTTCTCAATTCACTCTTGCAAAGCTCCAGATCGTGGGCCTTAAGCGCTTCCAGGACGACTCCATAAGCTTTTACACCAGCCAAATTCACATCAACTAACAGCTGCACAGGCAGAACGTTATCTTTCAGATTGGTAATCGCCTTACGAATCGGAATGCCAGTATCCACCTGCTCTTTAATTGAAATCAGGTTGCTTAGATGGCTTTGAGAATAGTAGCGACGGCCACTATCCGACCGCTCAGGGTCAGGATAGCCATAGCGACTCTCCCATTTGCGTAAAGTCGCCTCCTTCACACCGGTCAGGCTCGATATCAGTCCGATACTGTAGATTTTTGATTTAGACATACCCATTGTCCCGAGATTCTTGTCCAACTTAATATTGGACAAAAATTCCCGTGGAAAAACAATAGGCAAAGACTGATGCAGGTCAAATGACCGCCATTTATTCAAATTGCGTTCAATTATTTATCGGGATACTAATTCTTGAGGCGACTCGGCAGGCCGCCATATCGCAGCAGTGTAAAAAATTACAACGCGCAGGATCGGGGCAATACTTGGTTTCGGCGATAATAACTAACGCATTGATATTATGTAAATTATTTCTCAAAAGTGTAGAAAAAATCACCCGCCTGGGTACGGCCTGTCTCAGCTTCCAGCTGCCAGCGATCGGTCAGGTCATAACGCATTCGCAACTTACTCTCCGCACTGGAGAGCTCGTTGATGTATTGCACATAGAGCCTGGGCGAAAGGTAGGTACCGGCAACGAAGGAGGCCTCCTCCAGACTGCTGCCGGTGTCCAACCTGAACTCCTCCAGCCCGAAGCGCCGTCCAAGTTCTGCGGCCAGGTCACTGGCGCCGCTCGCTTTCAGTGCCGCCGCCAGACCCACCTGACCGGAGGATTCACCAGGGGGCCTGCCGGTCAATATATAACTCAACACATCACTCTCAGACATCGCCGGTGTGGAGAACAGGTCGAGCTTGGGGCTCTTCAAGGTACCGCTGACCCGTAAACCGGCAACCACATCATCCACTTCCCGCACCGCCCGCACATTGATCCCTGGATTATCCACCGGACTGTCGGCAAACAGGGCATAACCTCGCTCTATTTTCAGATCCTGTCCATAGGCCTTGTACACGCCCTCTTCAATACCAAGACGTCCGCGACCGATCACCGGTCGACCCGGTTCATCGATAATCAACAGATCACCTGTGAAGTTACCCCTCAGACCAAATCCATCAAAGCTGACCCGTTTACCCAAAGCGAGTCTTACTTCAGCACGAAAGGGAGCTTCCCGCTGAGCCGGCTCATCAGCCAGCTCAGACTGCTTCAGCACCATATCAGAACTGACCGAAACCGCGCCTTTGGGTAACTCCCGTGGGCGCAATCGGGCATAAGGCACCTTGATCAGACCTCTCACTTCGGTACCGGCGGCCTGATGCTTGAATTGGATATCGGGCGAGATCAGCACTTCCGCTTCCGGGATATCCACTGCCCGCCAGGATTTGCCGGTTATTTTATATTCGGAAGGGAAACCCTCAGCAGCACTTAGTATAGTAGTGCCGTTGATCGACAGCGCCCCATCCCCGGAGTTGACCTTACCGGTCACTTTCAGCCGATCCCATTCAATCGCCTCGATCAGCAGCTCAAGATCCCTCAGCTCAGTTCCCAGTTCAGCGATATCCACAGCCCCACCGCTAAGTTTTGCCTGACCCTGCAGCCTGGGTTCAGCAACCACACCTTGAATTTCGAAATTGATGTCAAAATCACCACGACTGTTCTGCAATTGTGGCAACAGGCTGGAGACCATGGCCAGATTCTCTATGCCACCTTTCAACTGACCGGATACCCGCTGCTGCTGCAGATCCAACTCCGGCAGCTTCAAACCCGGCAATCTCAGCTTGCCATTGATGCCACCCAGCTCCTTTAACGGCATCTCAAGTTCAGCTGTGCCGCCTTCGGCGTCGAGCCTGGCCGTCAACCGACTGCCGGAGAAATCGACCTCATGCCGCTGATCCTGATAATCGAATCCCAACCCCGCCTGGGCCAGCTTCAGATCGACCCGGCCCCCAATCTCACCAGCCCTGTTGGCATTCAGTTCCGCTTCAAAGCCTAACAATCCCTTCAGTTTCGTACCGCCGGGAGCCCAGGCCTCCAACCTTTGCAGATTGAATTTTTCAAGTTGCAGTTGAGATCGCCAAACCGTACTCGGGTGTTTTGCAAACTCACCGCACAACCGGCTCTCACCGGCCACCAGACAGAAGGGTTTCAGAAACTGCTCTCTCTCCCCAAGCTGGAAATCCGCTGCCTGTTCGAGCTGCCATTCACCAAGCTCCTTTGACTCCGTACGAAGCTGCTGCAATCGCCCCTTCCAGTGTCCCGCTTGATCCAGGCCGGCATCGATCATCAGGGTCAGCTGTGGTACCTCCTGCCCGCTCAGAGCCAGCTTCAGCTGATGCGCCTCAACCTGACCATCGAGATCTACTTTCAATGCCTCCCACTCTCTGCCAGCCAGAGCAAGCCCACTGGTATCAAGCTGAAGTTTGACTGGCTGGGATTGCCCCATGCCGAAGGCCAACTCCCCGGCAAGTCCCTGCAGGGCATAACTCTGATAAGCGATATCCTGCCCGGACAGCTGGGCCACGATCTGTGGCGTTTGGAGAGTGCCCTGCAACTGCCCCTGACCATTCAGTTCACCGGAAAGACCTGGCCAGAATCCAGCCAGGTCCGGAGCTTCCATCGACCAATCGAGTCCCAGTTGATCACCGACAGAACCGGATGCATTGATCCGATTCGGACCACTCTGCAGATTTAAAACCTTGATGGTCGCTTGATTCTGAGCAAAGGTTACCGCCCCTTCACCCTGCACCGGGTAGTCACGCAAACGCCCCTTGAGAGCGTCGAGTTGCAGCTCTCCCTGAAGTTGCTGATTGTCCAGCCTGCCCTGGCTACTCAGGCGAAAGCCCAGTTTCCCCGGAAATGCGGGATGAAAAATACCTGGATTGAAATCCTCAGCAACAAGCTCCATCCGCCAATTCAGTTCATCTGACCAGTCGAAAGAACCATCACCATTGATCAGGCCATCCTCCTGACGCAAGCTCATCTGCTGCAGAGTGATGGCTTGCAAAGTACCATGGCCATCCGCATCAATCTCTGCAGCAGGTAGCTCAGGCAGATCGAAGGCCATAGTCAGCTCATAGTCATAATGCTCGAGACTGCCTTTCAGATCGAGCTCACCCCGCTCACTGGCCACACTCACCGACTCACCAGTGAGTGGCCAGGTCAACTGTTGCCAGTTCAGGCTTGCGGCCAGCACGCCATCGTCAAGCCGATAGTGGCCCTGGGCATCAAACTGCAGGTCGTTGGGATTGGTCAGCTTCAGCTTGGTTATATCAACTCTGTGATCCCGATAGCTGGCTGACAGTTCACTGGACAACTTGCCGAGTCTGGGCTCATCAAGTTGGATATCCCCGTTCAATGACAGCTGTTGCAGATTCCCCTGAGCTTCGATTCTGCCACCCAACATGGCAGGAAAATCGGCAACGAACGCAGCCAGATCGACACGATCAACAGCCAACACAGCCTCCCAGTTGGCGTTACCGAACAGATCATACAGATCGATATCGAGATCACTGGCAACCGGTGCTTGCAGTTTTTGTTGCAGATGGAACCTTTCCGAATCGCCAGTGATGTCACCTCCTCCAGCGATCACGGCGCCCTCTGGCAGACTGTAGCGCCACTCCAGTGTCAGCGACAGGGGCAGGTTTCGATCAAGTCCGACCTGACCATCAACCAGCAGCTCAGCGGAGAGCCCCTTGAAATCAAGATCACTGATCAACAGATGTTGATCTTCGGTAGTCGCCCTGAACTTTAGGTGATCAACTACCAGGGGCTCACCATCCGGGCTGGTTGTGAGCTGGAAGCGACGACTGGAAAAGCGCTCAATTGTGATCTCCAGGGGTAGCATCACCCCCTGATAGGGGGTACTGCCCTGATCGGAGGATTCACCTTGCGGAAGGCTGAGGGCCGAATCGCTGAACAGCAGCTCTGTGATCTCAAGGCGTCCTTTCAACAGTGACCATGGGCGCCAATCGAACTTGAAGATCTCGATACAGAACTTCAGACCATCCTGCTGCTGATAGCACAACCCTTCGACCAACAAGGGTCCGGCGAGTCGCCCCTCGATGGACTCGACACTCAGTTTTCCAGGCAGATAGGGTTGAGCCTGGTCAATCAGGCGCCTGGCGCCATCCTGACTCATGCCGATGTAGAGAATCAGTGACAGGCAGAGCAGCAGCAGGCCACCGATCAACAAGGCAATCGCTCTAAAGAGGGTCACAATTCAGGCCCTACCACAACATGCAGGCGCCAGTGCTGCTCATCCTCAACCCGGCCGGAAGCAACGTCGAAACGAACCGGTCCAACCGGAGATTGCCAGCGCAGACCCAGACCAACACCATATGCCGTTTCAGAATCATAGTCCTGATCATAGGCGTTACCCGCATCGACAAACAGGGCACCACTCCATTTACCGCTGATGTGGCGATCGATCTCCAGACTGCCCACGGCAAGATAGCGTCCGCCGATCACATCATCCGCTTCATCTTCAGGCCCCAGGTCCTGATAACCAAACCCCCGAACCGTGTTATCGCCACCGGCAAAGAAGCGCTTGCTCGGCGGCAACTCGGTGAAATCTTCAGCCCAGGTTGCTCCCAGCTCCAGCCGACTCAACAGGCGCCATGCCCCATCACCCAGAGCACGAATATCCTTTCCACTGGCGTAGAGTTGAAAATAGCTGGTGGACGACAAAACGGCATCCGAAGCTCCCTCGATACGAAAATTCAGGCGTTTGCCCTTTTCAATCCGCTGCTTTCTGTCACTCTTGATGCGCAGCCAATCCACACTCGGCACCAACAGTCTTGCTTTACCCTCCTGACTGCCGACCTGATAGTCCTCATAGGTATACTCAAGCCCCAGGCTGCGCCGCCAGCCTCTGTCCAGGCTCACTGAGTGGGTAAGGTTGACCAGTGCCCGGTCCCCCTGATTGGTGTCGGAGTTGAAATGTTCATAGGAAGCACCCAGACGCAGATAGTCTTCGGTGGGCCGCTCAAGGGGTATGACATATTCACTGCTGATGCTGCTGATCGGTTCCGATATCTGAAATTCGGTGCGCATTCTGTGACCCCGACGGCCAATGCGGCGGTTTTTCCAATCAAGGGTCAGCCTCGGCCCGGTGTCAGTGGAGTAACCCAGACCGATGCGGTAGCGATTCTTTTTGTTGGGCTTGAGATTAATATCCACCGGCACCCGATCTCCCTCCACCTGATCCCGACGACTGATCACTTCGACTCTTTTGAAATATTCGCTGTCGGTCAATTGCCCCTGCAGATTGAGCAGCGCCTCCTGACTGAACGGATCACCCGTATTAAAAGGCACATAACGGGCCAGATAGTCAGCATCCATGACATCCTGATTGAATCGGACCTCACCGAAACGCAACCGCATGCCGGTATCCAGGTGCAGGCTGATGGTCGCCGTATCACTTACCGTATCCACCAGAATTCTGTGTTGCAGATATTTTGCGTCCAGGTAGCCCTGTTCGATGGTATCGGAAAGCAGTGACTGCTTCGCCCCGTCATAGAGACTTTGATCCAGCACATCACCTGTTTTCAGAGGAAAAACCTTGCTCACCCGAGGATCCTCACGGCCTTCACCGGAAACCTGGAAGTCAACCTCGACAATCTTCACCGCCGGGCCCGACTGGATGGTGTAAGTTGCCTGGAACCTCTGTTCCTGCTGTTCAAGTTTGCTGATGATGCTGGGCTTAAAAAAACCGAACGGCTTCAACGCTTCACGTATCTCACTCTCCGCTTTGTCATGCAGTAGGCGGAGCCTGGCCTGATTCAGTGAGGTGCGGTTTTTTTCCTGTTCGATAGAGAGGTATACCAGTACATTATCCCGCAACTGAGACTCCAATCCCTTAACACTGACCGCTACCTCCAGGCCATAGAGGTTAACTGGGATCAACAACAGGACCAGTATAAAAATCGTGTTTCGCATAAGGATTGCAGAAGCTGAACAGAATAGCTTTAAATCTAACCTTTGAGTTAATAAGAACCTTCTTGATAAGCCCGGATCCAGCCTGATCACAAGCGAGCAACGGGCACCTGGATTGACTCTGTCGGCCAGAGCAACCACAGCATATCAAATATCGATCTGCGACTTGTGCGATTCTATCCCGAGCCGACAAATATTCACAAAGGTCCTGCTCACCGTCAATTAATGCGCTCACGCACAGACACACTGGACCTGTCTATTTCGAGGGTACGCTGAAAGCCAGCCGGTAGACGATTTGGATGCTGGAATAGGAGTAAGATACTAGGGCCTACTGGATACGTGTTAACAGACCCTAATACCGGGCAAGAGTTCCAGCAAGTTCTCCTCCCTGTAAGCCAGCTGCCAACCAGAGATCAAACCAGATACGATAGCGGAAACAGACGCAGTCCCAGCTGTATCAGAAGTAAACTATCCGCGCAATGGATCAGGCAGATCCGAAGCAGAGGAGCCGCTGGTATTGCCGTTTTCCTTGATCAACAGTTTACTGGTCTCTGCTGCGGAAAGCGGCCGGCCAAAATAGAAACCCTGGGCATCATTGCAGCCTTCAGCCACCAGAAAGCGTCTCTGCTCCTCGTTCTCCACGCCTTCCGCCAGCACATTCAGATTCAGGTTCTTGGCCATCGCTATGATCGCACGGGTAATCGCCACATCATCAGCATCACCAGGCACATCATGTATAAACGAACGATCAATTTTCAGCCGTGTCAATGGAAATCGTTTTAGATAGGCCAGTGATGAGTAACCCGTACCAAAATCATCAACCGCCAGGTCTGCACCAAGATCTCGCAACTGCTGCAGGATCGAAACCGAGGCCTCAGGATCTTTCATCAAAAAACCTTCAGTCACTTCAAACTCAAGCCACTCAGACCGGCACCCCGTCTCTTCCAGTATGGTTTTGATGGTCGGTATAAGCTCAGCACTGCTTATCTGTTTTACCGATAGATTGACCGCCAACTTCTGCGGCGCTATGCCCTGCTCGTACCAGCTGGCCATCTGCTTACAGGCAACTCGTAACACCTGCTCTCCCAATGAAATGATCAGCCCGGTATCCTCAGCCAATGGAATAAACCTCGAAGGTGAGACCATACCCATATCGGGATGCATCCAACGTACCAAAGCTTCAACGCCGATCAGACCACCACCGGCAGTATCATATTGAGGTTGGTAGTAGACAACCAATTGATCCTCAACCAATGCTCGCCGCAAACTTGATTCGAGAAAAATCCTCTCAAAAGCCTGCTCGGTCATATCAGCGGTATAGTATTGGAATGTATTCTTACCCTCGTCTTTTGCTTTATACATGGCCGCATCCGCATTGCGCAGCAGGGTATCTGCCGTTCGACCATCCTGAGGATAGACGCTGATTCCGATACTCGCGGTCAGAAAGAACTGATGATTATCCATCTCAAACGGCAACTCAAGAGAGTGGATAATCTGCTGCGCCACCGTGGCTGCATGCTGTGGTTTTTTCAGCCCCTCTGAAATGAATGTAAATTCATCACCACCCAGTCGAGCCAACAGATCCTCTTCCCGCACACTTTCCGAAAATCGCTTGGCAACCTCTTTCAAGACCATATCGCCAACCGCATGACCAAGACTGTCATTGATCTCTTTAAATCGATCCAGATCGACAAACAGCACCGCCAGTTGAGAGTTACTACGTTTGGCTTTACTGATCGCCTGTTGCAGACGCATCAGAAACAACGCCCTGTTGGGCAGATTGGTCAGGGAATCATGGTGCGCCAGATGTTGCAGGTTATCCTTCTGCTGTTTGACCTCATCCAGGAGCTCAAGATGCTCAGTGATATCCCTGGCCACTTCGATAACACCACGCAGAGTGCCATCACTGTTCAGCAGAGGAGAGGCGATCACCTCCACCCGTTTCAATTTGCTACTGTTTGACGAAAATGGCCGGGTCAAGATTGCACTGGCCTGACGGCCGTTCTCAAGTACCCGGTGAACAGGGCAATCCTGAGCATCAGATCGGTCTGCCGGATAGGAGACGAATGGCAGATCAAAGTAGTATTTGGGCAGATCACGCTCAAAACCAAATCCCTTCAGTACCTGTTTGACACTCTTGTTCATTAATTGAATCTGCAGGTCGGGATCGATCACCATCACCACATCTGTGATGTTATCGATAACTGCCTGCAAAAACTCCCGTTCGCTGTAAACCTGCATCTCCATATTGAGACGATCAGTCACATCATGGGTCAATCCAAGATGTTCGATAACCTCACCTTCAGAATCCATGATTGGCACTGCATGGGTTTCCAGCCAGATATGCCTGCCTTTCAACCCGGTAATACTGAACGTCAAGGAGGCACTCTGACCTTCAAAGACCAATTGATTGATCTGTTCAAATGCGTCTTTGTATGGCTCATCAATCAAATCAAAAATAATATTCTTTGACAATTGATCCAATGTATCCGCCTGAATGATCTCAAGCCCTTTCGGATTGATACTGAGCAGCTCCCCATCTTTTCCGATGGTACTGACACAGGCAGGTTGTGAATTGACCAGACGCCTGAGATTCTGCTCTCCGGCTCTTAATTCTCCCTCCATTCTTTTACGCTCGGTAATATCTTCCACAAAGGCAATTGAGGAGAAGACTCTGCCATCCCGTTGTCGCAAAGTTACCGCACTGAAGTGTGTCGGGATGTTGTACCCATCCTTATGCCGCAGCTCAATATCGTAACTGCGTCTTTCGACTTTACTTATTCTGTTTGTCTGCTCAATAAAAATCTGTTTATTTGTCTCGTCGACGAACTCCATTGGGGTTTTCCCAAGCATCTCCTCCTTACTGTAACCCAATAAATCCTGCAGGCGATCATTGACATCCACTGTCTTGCGTTGAGGATCAATGACCCACATTCCCTCAGGTGCAGCATTAAAAATTGTTCGATAACTGCGCTCTTTTTCGATCAGCTCTGTGGTATGTTGCCTGACCAGTAATCGCAGCCTGACGATAATTAACGACAGCAATAAGCCGATCGTCAACAGCGCACCAATCAGGACTGAAATATAGTGTTCATAGCTCCAGCTCAGCCAATCAGGTATCGGTGGCTTCGCCTGGTACAGCAACCCTTCGATACGGCTATTCTCTCCTAGAAAATTCAATTCAATGAATATCTCATGTATCTGTCTCCAGCGTTCAGGATGCATGTAGCCGATCTCAACCAACAGTGGCTGTATCAACTCTTTGGAAACATCAGCTTCATAGACAAGATGGGCACGAGACATACCCTGGGTATTGTAATTTTGCAGAATCAGATCAACGACCTCATCCCGATTTGCCAAGGCATAGGCCCAGCCCTTGAGTGTCGCCTTGCGAAAGTTTTCAACCTGCTCAGGATCTTCACTGATTCGCTGCTCGGTTGTAACCAGCACATCGCCATAGAAGTCGATGCCATAATCCTTCGGCATGATATGGCGGGGCACCACTCCCGCCTGACCCAGCAGAAAACCCTGATCAGTCATATAGGCATTGAAGGCATCAGTCTCTCCAGACAACAAAGAATTCGCATCAAAACTGCTGGGCAGGCGAATATACTCATCGCTGGTAAGACCGCCTCTTTTCAGCATCGCATGGAGTGCAGCATCCTGCGTACCAGTGCCGATCATCACCCGCCGTCCAAACAAATCGGAAACCCGGTGAATATCGGAATCGCCTCTTACCAGTAAGGCGTAAGGGCTGTGCTGATAGATCGCCGCCAAGGCCACCACCGGATAGCCATTGGCTCGCTTGATCAGAGCATTCGCCCCGCTGACGGCATAATCCGCCTCACCCTCGAGCATCACTTCAACCGGGGCGCGACCCTGATGCTCCCTGATTTCCACCTCCAGACCCAACTCTCTGTAGTAACCCTTCGCCTTGGCAGCATAGTATCCGGCAAATTGAAACTGATGCTTCCACTTCAGCTGCAGAACAACCGACTGATATCCACGATTGGCTTGTTGCGGATTGTTGGTAGACAGCAGCGGGCCGCTGCAAGCTATCAGAAACAGCAGAGTGATCAGCCTGGAAAACCACATCGGCTTACTGCCTGGATGATTACACATAGATTCGAACATTCTGGAAAAATCAGGCCAATCAGAGCCTGTATCAATAAAAAGCCTATTGAGAAAGTTATCGGCGGTGGTTGTTCACCCTTTAACCACAAAGACTTAGCCAGCGATTGTTACTGACGCCCAAGACAATGGATCGGGGGGTACCGGTGAGGCTGGTTGACGCTTTGGATGACAACAGGCACATAGGATTTCAGGATATGGTTAATCAGACCAAACAGACCCTAACCCAATGAAAACTCTAGATATCCACACCCATTTGCTCAATCCTGCAGCGAGTTCACACAGAGAATACGATAAAATAGCCGTGCGTTTTTTTGCCAAGGGCCTCAGTGTCGATCCAGCCCGTTTGAGAGACACCCCCTATCAGACCTACCTCGAAGCGATGGTAAAATCGTTACTTCAACAAACGACCCGTGATCAACAGATTCACCGGGCTCAGTGCAACTTCCAGAAGAAACCAGGACAGATCTACCACCTCCACCAGAACCGTCATGGAAATACCCTGCTCTCCATGCTCTTGCCGGATGACTGGCAGGGCAAAATTATTAAAGACAAGAGTGACCACCTGAAAGCGATTCATCAACTGCTCAGCGACCAGATGTAACCAATGGCCAAAGCGTTCGCATCCAGGTGGCATTCCATTACCCCGGCACAGAGTTTGATAAATCAAGAACTCTTCTGACTGAACAACAGCTTCATCAATGCACGTGGTTCGCGATCGTTTGCATTGGCGATTTCGACAATCGTATCTGCGCTGTCCTCCACTTTGAGCCCGGCCGCCTGCATGCGAGTCACCACACTCTGGGGTGTCTCATTGAGCAGTGGCGCCACCTCATCCACCGGTGAAGACTCTATACTCATCACGATGTTCATCATCGGGCTGGCGCCGGCATCCGTAAGGGATAAAAATATAAAGGCACTGCTGACGAGAGCCACAGATCCGACCAGACTCAAAGCCATGGGTTGAGCAAAGTACTTCTTAATCCCCCCCCAATGATTGAGCACATGCAAACCAATGGCGATGGCAAACACCATACCGACCCACTCATGTGCCAGCTGTATCGGATTATGTACACCAAAAAACATCAGCACACCGGAAATCACCACAACCAGACCGCTTCCAATGATCAGTGGCGTCGACCATTTACGGGTATTCAGATTATTCATTGTTAATAGACTCTCTATCCTGCGTCCCGCCACGACGGGCATTAGATCATGATTTTCAACAGAAGACCTCTGACTCAGCCATCATCCAGGCACCGGTTTTTCCCGGACCTTGGTAGTCACCAGAACGACGAACAGAGCACCAATCAGAGATCCCTTGGATATCCCTTAAGCATGAAACCGTAAAAGTTAGCGGGGTGGTGCAATGCCACCCCGTACTGCTAACGATCGGTTAACGCTTGAAGCCACCTCGAGGCAGACCATTGTCACGATCCACTTCAACTTGGCGCACCAGTGAATTATCAACGGTGATGATATCCACCAGATAGGTATCCCCATCCTTTTCTGTCACCTGCCCCACTTTCAAGCGATCATTACCGCGCATGATCAGACGCGCTGATACCAGAGTTTTCGCCTCTTCAGCGGTCAGATCCAACTCCCGCGCCATCGCCGGCCCGAACTTGCCTTTACCTTGCATCATGCCAGGAGCACCCATCATATCGCCACGATCGCAGTAACCTCTTTTACCCCCCCAGCCTGCATCGGCACTGGAAGCAAGAACAAACAGTCCTGATGTCGCAATGACTGCAGAAACGATGCTAACCTTTAAAGCTTTATTCATATCACTTTCCTCTATTGATTGGTTGCTTTGTCTTACTGACGACTACCATTTAAGACCCTGCATGTGTCGCCCCCGTGCCAACCAACGACAGATTTGTAACAGCCCATGACAATCCCTGGATTTGACACAATCTGTCACAAACTTCCTTTCCGCCTGTCAACGCTTGCCTTAAACTGAGCACATGGATAGCCAACCCCACATTCTCGTTGTTGATGATCACCAGGAGATTCGCACCCTGTTGCAACGTTTTCTCACGGATCATGGATATCGCATCACCACCGCATCGAATGGCGTCGAGATGAAGAAGCGCCTGCAGGATGCAGCGATTGATCTGATCGTGCTCGATCTGATGATGCCCGGTGAAGATGGCCTGACCCTGTGCCGCAACCTTCGCGCCGAGTCGAATATCCCTGTCATCATGCTGACCGCCATGGGTGAAGAGACCGACCGGATCATCGGCCTGGAGATGGGAGCTGACGACTATCTGGCAAAACCATTCAACCCCAGAGAGTTACTTGCACGTATCAAAGCTGTGATGCGGCGCATGGGTACAATGCCTGAAGTCAGCCGTGAGGAGCTGTCGCAGCAACTGAATTTCCTAGGCTGGACACTGCGACCGGCATCCCGTGAACTGACCGATCCGCAACAGACCCTGGTCCCATTGAGCACCGCCGAATTCACCCTGTTGATGGCCTTTGTCACCCGCCCGGGCCGGGTACTCTCACGGGACCAGTTGCTCGATCTGGCACGTGGACGTGAAGCGCGTGCTTTTGACCGGGCGATCGACACGCTGGTCAGCCGACTGCGGCGCAAATTACGTGATCAACCCCGCAACCCGCAGATTATTAAAACCGTGCGTGGCGGCGGATATCTTTTTGCCGCCAAGGTAGAGAACAACAATGCGTCTCTGGCCTGATACACTCGCAGGGCGAACCCTGGCGCTACTGGTAGGTGCAACACTGCTGATGATGATCAGCAGTGCAATCCTGTTACAGGACGAACGCAAAGCCCGTTTCGATGAGCATAATCTCTACCGTTATCTACAGCGGGTGGCCACCCTCACCCGCCTGCTCAGTGACGCCACCGACCAGGAGCGCAGCCGCATCATCAAACGGGTCACCGAAGAGGGCGAAAAGATCAGCCTGGACGAAACTCCCTGGGTAGACTCCCACCCAAGACACCCCATGGAAAAGAAGATTGCCCGCCACATAAGTCGTTCAACCGGCATCCGCGACCACTCGGCTATCCGTGTCATGATTGAACTCGATGGTCGTGGCAAATCCCACCGGGGCGAGGATCATTTCCGGTTCCGGGCTGACAAGGGAATCAAAACCATCAGTATATCGATACTCCTTTGGGATGATCTATGGCTCAACTTCCAAACCCATCATTTCAAGGATGCACCACCCTGGGCCAGCGCTACCCTTCAGGGTTTATTGATACTGCTGGCCCTGCTTATTGTCATCGGCCTGTTGATTGCCCGACGCATGGCTCGCCCCATGGCTCAGCTGGCCGATGCCGCCGAGCGCTTCGGCCTCGGTCAGCCACAATCCCCCATTCCTGAAGAGGGGCCCCGGGAGGTTCGCCAAACCATCCACGCCTTCAACCTGATGCAGCAGCGCTTACAGAAACAGATCTGTGATCGTTCACGAATGCTTGCCGCGGTATCCCATGACCTGAGAACCCCGATCACCACGCTGCGACTCAGGGCGGAGTATATCGAGGACCAGGAGATGCGGGAGAAGACCCTGACCACCCTCGCCGAGATGGAAGCGATTCTCTCCGATACCCTGAGTTTCGCCCGTGACGAAGCAGCGGATGAACAGGCACGTTCCACCGATCTCGCGGCTCTGCTGCAGAGCCTGATCGACGACCATGCCGACCTGGGCGGCAATGCCGAATATCAGGGACCGGAGCGGTTCAATTTCATCTGCCGCCCGGTTTCGTTGCGACGGGCACTCAATAACCTGATTGATAACGCTTTGAAATATGGTGAGAGCGTGGTGGCGAGTCTCTCCACCAGACCGGACCAGGTCACAATCCATATTGATGACAGCGGGCCGGGTATTCCGGACGATCAGCTGGAAGCGGTATTGACACCTTTTTTCCGCCTCGAAGCTTCACGCAACCGGGAGACCGGCGGAACTGGACTTGGGCTGGCCGTAGCCAACAGCATCATACTCGCTCATGGTGGCGAACTGTCACTGGAAAACCGCCCGGAAGGGGGATTGCGGGTAACCCTGGTGCTGAATCAGTCAGAAAAACAACATGATAGATAATATTATATTTTTCTGATTGTTATATAACATCGGCTCAGCTTACCCAAAACCATGCAATGGTTGGATATGTTCAATCTGTCACCATTCATCATGCAGCGGCCCAAGCCCGAGCTACTGTTCACCAGGATTAAACGCTATACTAGCCACAGGATGACCTCTGGCTAAAATCAGGAAAGCCGTTTTATGAAAGCATTGCAATCAGACAACTACCTTAAGCTGAAAAAAACCAATCCGGATGCCTTTCAGGAGTGGATTGCGGATAAATCCGATACCGTCAAAAAAGGCGGCATCAAGCTGCGCATCGTACCCGTGCGAAACAACAAAAAGAGCCGATAAGCTGATTCGCAGTTCGATACTGTGAACGTTGCTTTACCCGCACTACTCACGTTTCTGCTGATCCTTCCTGGCTTCATCTTCCGTGGCAACTTCACCAGTTCGGAAATGTCAGCAGTATAAACACCTTACACCCTCGCTATGGCCCGATGGCAATGCGGCAGCTGACCGAGTAGCCCACTATATGTTGCAGCGAACCTTCTTCTCCCCTCAGGTGCGGCCGCTGTTTTTTTACTTATCGCATTTCAGGAATTCAGCAACTTTGTGGCTGATTGGCTGCATGCGGATACGGAATCTGCTAGTTTTTACAGCTAACAGGCCCCTTTGAATCCGAATGGTTCATTGCTGGCTTTGGCTTTGGCTTTGGCTTTGGCTTTGGCTTTGGCTTTGGCTTTGGCCTTCATTTTTACCTGGACAAGCGGCACGACAAGCCACCCTATGATGTCACGCAGGGAAGTTATTCATTGCAAAGATAGGTAGCCTGAAGCGACACGATTCTAACAGACTTGTGATACTGAAACTCTTCATCGCATTGGCTCAAATCATTGTACAGAATACACATACACCAGTGAATAAAACCTTGTGCAATACCATCATAATTTTCAATAAGACAGAAATTGTCAATTCACGCGCATGAAGTGGGCACATTTACACGGTTTGTGTAAACTTCGAAGATGCTAACAATAAACAGGGTGCCAAGAGGTTGAGATGAATACACAGTTCCGGGTTGTTACAAAATTCTTTCTTTTCATTCTGGCTTTAATCGTCAGTATTAATCAATCCTATGCAGCCTGCACTCGCAGTGATGTGGAATACTATTTGGGTAAAGGTTTCTCAACTGATCAAATTACAAAAATCTGCACTTCAATAGCACCTACTGGCAGCAACGAGACACCAGGCGATAAGACCGATATGGCAACACCTACAGAGAAAAAAGCTGGCGAGGATGCACAGCAACCAAGGCAAATCCGATCTATGGAAAGTAGTAGCGCTCAAGATATCGAACAGTTCCTTAGAATCGCAATTAAAGGACGTGATATCCAGCTGACCCAGGATTCACTGAACTACACAAGAGAAGAATGCGTTCAGATTGGTGAAGAGGATCTATACGGTTTCGCACCAATAGCATGCCAGGATGTTAAGTTTGCAATTGGGCGAAAAGGCCTTGAAGTACTAAAAACGGGCAAGAAATATATCCTGTACGGAGATGGCGTCGCAATCGTGAAAGGCTCGATCCATCGGGAGATTATCGGTCAGCTTAAAGACAGAAAACCTCGTGACCGCAAATTGATACTTGCGAAAATGGAAAAGGGCGATCAGACCGCCATTCCAATAAGAGATGACATCTCACTAGAACGTGTCGAAAAAGTGTTAAGGGAGCTGTCGAACTGAGTACAAAAAAAAAGGCTGACGGGATGAACCCGAAAGCCTTGATCTACCCCGGAGATTAAACTATTTCAGATTTAACTACCACCAAACTTAAACTTATGCTTCGCACCGATAGCAAACACGGAAGGATCTTTGTCCGTTCCGCCGGAAGGCTCAATGCTTGCTGCACTATAAGTTACATAGATCTGAGTATTGTCTGTGATGGTATGGAATACACCGCCCATAAAGCCTGTACCTTCTGCAGGACCGTCATCAACTGAGCCAATGGAGCCAATAACCTCAGTTGTGGCAGTTACCTTGTATCGGCCAACGAGGTAGAGATAACCAACATCCTCAACTGATGCACTGAGGTCAACTGATTCATAGGATAGACCCACACTCCAGTTATCGCCCTTGTATCCACCATACAGGCGCACGGCATCTCCATCAGCAACCACATTCGGAACGGTACCGACATCGCCGTTTGATGCGAACTGCACCCCAACGTTGAAGTTGTCCGCCTTCCATTGACCGCCAAAATTATATCCATGTTCATCTTCGTTGCTATCGTCGATATAGACGCCTGCATTCACTGTGAAACTACCACCCAGCGCCGGACTAGTGTACTGCAGGGCATTATCGGTAAAACCGTTAGTCGCGGGTGACAGACCGTAGGTAGCACCACCAAATGCCACACTGCCGCCAGCATTGACATGTGAGAGATTATAAAAAGGGTCCATGGCAAAGCCGGGGAATTTGTAGGCATTTGTCATTCGTCCATAGGCGACCTTACCGAAACTACCGCTCAGTCCGCCGAAATAGAAACGCTGCCTGAATGCCCGCCCGGATCCGTCTGCATCAGATGGTGCACCGGTCTGCAAGTGATAGAAGGCCTTGATTGAATCGCCGAACGAACCTTTGACCCCAAGCAATGAGACGTTATCTTCTCCACTCAGGCCATCCTGCCCCCCAGCCGTATCTTGATCGACGCTGTTAACCGAATAACTCAACGTTCCATATACGGTGTTTCCTGCTGTCGCCGCCATGGGTAAAGCACAGACAGCTGCAACTGATGTAGCAAGTATGAATTTCTTCATGGATTTCACTCCTCCGCTATACAAGAATTTTATTGTAAAAATGCAACATCCTGTTGCGCAAATACATTATGAGACATGCTGAAACAAAAACGCAACATTTTTAAATATTCAGTATTGTTATTGTCAATATATTTTTTATCTTATTGTTTTTATGGTAATAATTTTCCTTAAAAAGCACTGCCTACTAAAATTTCTTTATTCAAAATAGTCACGATGTTGCATATTCACAACAGAGTGTCTCATTTTGTATTACTTTGGTGGTACTCATGATTAACAATTTAGTGATAGTCAACTAAGAAAAAAATGAGTATTGGAGTGTATCGATGCCTCGCTGCGGTATCCCATGACCAGAGAACCCCTACCACCACCCTGCGGCTCAGGGCTGAATAACTCGAGGATCAGGAGACGTGGGAGAAGACCCTGGGCGGCGATGCTATCCATGAGGGACCGGAACGGTTTAACTTCATCTGCCGACCAGTTTCATTGCGAAGGGCACTCAATAACCTGATTGATAACGCTTTGAAATATGGTGAGACCGTGGTCGCCAGTCTCACCACCAGGCCGGACCGGGTCACCATCCATATTGACGACAACGGTCCAGGCATTCCAGACGATCAGCTGGTAGCGGTATTGACACCCTTTTTTCCGCCTCGAAGCTTCACACAACCGGTAGACGGGCGGAAACGGACTGGAGATGGCCATCACCCGCTCCGCCGGACACATGCCCGGCTTCATCACCTATCTGATGTCAATCTATATCTGCTCCTATCTGCTTGGCCTGATCGCACAAAAACTGGTAATCAAACTCAAACTCGACCGACACCCTCTGCTGAGCGATTTCTTTCGCTTCGATACTCCCTGGTTCTATCTCCTGAAAGGCTTCAACGATGAAGGGGATGAGGCGGATTTTGTGAAGCTTGCGGTCACTGTAAAATAGGTAGAAGCAACCTACCTCTACTACGGAATCCTGAGGATTTCTACCTCACAGACTCAGGAAATCTCGACCGTATCATTTTATCCTCCGTGGTCAGACGCCAACTGATTGCAGATGAGACATCGATTGATGAGGAGCAAGCCGAGCAGCCCGGTGAAGCACTTCGTTTCTATGAGATATGCGGCGACCGCCTGGTTTTTCAAATACAAGGACATCACCAGCCTGAACATCGAACACTATAAAATCATCGAGAACAGCACCTGAGCCGATTAGCAATCCCGGTAATAAGAGTCAACCTGAGAACACAGGTTGTTTTCCGGTGAACTTCGACCACAATAAAAACAGTGTCTTATACTGACTCTAAAAGACAAATTCACTTCGCCCAGGGATGATCTGCATCTGATTCAAATTCCGCATGGCCCAAACCCATATGCCGCTGAACCCACGCCTTCTGTTTGCCTCCCTGCTGATGTTATCAATCTGGGCTGCCATATCAGGCTGGTTCAGACCATCCTCAACGCCAACTGTCGAGCAGCTGCTCCCTTCAGAGATCGTCGCTGATGCAAAACAGATACATGACTCTTTAGAAAGCACCACCCATTTCGTGCTGCTCGACTTTTCCGACACCCTGCCCATGGAGAGAATTCAGAAGTTGTTGGAACAGTTACAGGACTCAACGGATGGCACAAAGCTGCTCTGCGTATCAGCACCGGTAACCAACTCCCCTGCACCACAAGCCCAACTCAAACTCAGTGAATGCAAATACGCTGAGCAGAGCGATTCCGGATCAGTTCTTTTTTGGCGCCATAGCAATCGAGAATCCAAACAAACCCATAGCTCACTCCACCAGGCGATTGAAGCAAAGCTCGGCCATCTGCTGAAACCATCCGAAATGAAACAGATCGCGCTCTACTCTCCAGAGTCGATCCGTACTCAATCATGGCAGGCTGCCAACGACGACCTGGCCCGCATCGCTCCCCTGCTAGGATTGATCATCCTGCTGATCCCCCTGCTTGCCTTCAGATCCCTGCCGGCTCCGGCCTTCATTTTTTTAACGGCCAGTAGCACAACCACCCTTACCCTGCTGATCTTCAATTTCAGTCTGGAAGGAGGTTTCAACGCCCTGTTACTCGCCGTCATACCATTAATCTGGGCAGTCTCATCGATGGATGCGGCACATTTGGTGGACCGACTGGAGAGCCTCCATAGACGTGGCACTCCCCAGCCATTCCGCCACGCATTTCGGGAGTTGATAGGACCCTGCTCCGTCACCACAGCCACCACCTTTATCGGTTTTGGCGCCCTGGCGCTGCAGAATAGTTCGCCATTACTGCAAAGTTTCGGATTAACTGCAGCAGCTGGTACTGGACTTGCACTGATCAACACCTTTCTGCTCGGTTGGCTACTGCTGGAACCAAAGCATCGCACAACCCGGCAGCAGTCTCGAGTCAATTGGTTTGCCACACTGAGTCACTCCCTGGTCAGGACAACAGACAGCTATCCGCTACCAGTTCTCATCACCTGGTTGGTATTCACCCTATCAATGGTGCCGTTTGCGCAAAAGGTTACAACAGAGATCCCGTTTCCGAATATCTTTGCCAGTGATCACCCGATGAGTGGTCAAACCGAGTTACTTCAACAGCGTTTCACCAGTGATTTACGCCCTCTAACCCTCTATCTGACTGCAACGAAAAACACGGGGAGTGCGAACAACCAGCTACTCCATGCGGTCAGTGCCACAGCAGATTATCTCAGCAAATTACCTGAGACCCGCTTGCTACTTCCTACAGCGATAATCCATACCCTGTGCGATGATGAGTGCGGCAAAATGGGATCAGCCTCTTCTCAACTGATGGGATATCCGGATAACTCAGGCGTGTTCAGGTTGGATGTCTTCTTTTCACCGCTGGAACGGCAGCGGCAACAGCAGATCATCGGCTGGCTGAAGCATTTCGATCAAACCATGCTCAGCCATCACCGGTTAGTCTTTGGCGGTCCGGGATATCTCTACCCCGAAGTGGAGTCACTGGGACTGTCAGGCGCGGTTAATGGTCTGCTGATCTCATTGAGCGGTATTATCTTGCTGCTGATCGTGGTATTTCGTCAGCCCGGTTTGGTGCTTGCCGCACTGCTGGTAACCCTGTTACCGCTTTGGTTGGTCGTCGGCATCATGGGAACAGTCGGTATCAACTGGTCACTGGCCCTGCTTGGAGTTCCCGCGATGCTGTTTGGTCTGGCAGCTGATGACACCATACACCTGCTATGGCATCGCAAGCGAACCGGATCGCTTCGCCGCCTGCTTCGTTACAACGCCATTAAAAGCGGTACGGCGCTGACCTCGACAACCCTGATGCTATGCCTGTGTGTTGCCACACTGGGTCTCTCCTCACTGCAAGCCAACCAACACATTGCCATACTGCTTTCAGTCGGTATGGCACTTGCCCTGCTACTGGATCTGACCCTGCTGCCGGCTCTGGTCAGCTTGATGAGACGCAAATCACCTCAACAATTGCAGTAAAGATCACCGCTCCGCCGGCACTCTTTCTAACCTCAACGGTGGCCCCTGGCGCTGAGCTGCTACTGGCACTCATGGCGTTCACCAACGCGGCAAACACTCCATCATGATCGGTCTGCACACCATTGACATGGTATACCAATGCACTGAGCCCGGTGGATGGGGTAATACCCTCGGAGCTGAAAGTATTGCCCGCCGAGGTACCACTCACAACAGCCCTGAATCGCAGATGATAGGTGGTACCCTGATGCGACGCTTTGATCTCCTTGCGATAGATACCCGCAACAGGAAAGCCTTCACCAACCCCGAAACTGCTGTTATTGAATCCATCAGCACAGATTCCCGCATTACCGAACAACACCAGATCGGTAATGTTCGGTGCAGTGGCAGGATCAAGTCCGATCGATGAGAGACTTATCTCTGCGCTATTGTCAGTCGGATTCCAGAAGCCTTCCAGACCGCATTTCTTTCGGTAGATATCGCTGTCACTACCATTGAACGGAACGTCGAGGTAGAGCAATGTGCCCGAAGACAATGCCGTACGCAGTGCGGCGATTGACGTACTGTCGGTCAGAATATCCTGCATTGGACAAGGCGCTACATTAGGATTGTCAGCGGTCTGCAGTACCAGGTTACCCGAAATTGTGTCACCTCCAGTGTCTCCTCCTGTATCACCTCCTGTATCACCTCCTGTGTCTCCCCCGGTATCATCACCCGTATCCCCCCCCGTGTCGTCACCAGTGTCATCACTATCGGTTGTGGTATCGGTGCCATTATCGTCATCATCATCGTTGTCACCCGGACAAGCGACCAAAGTAAGGGCAATAAATAGCATCAGGAGTAGTTGGCGAAACTTTTTCATCATCGACCTCGAATTGAATCTGTCTTTCTCTATTTTTTTGTATTAGGACCTGTTAACACTAATCCAATAACCCTAGCAGGAATTTTCAATTCTCCAACCTGACACAGTTTTCAGCCAATTGGTCAGCCCAACGCTCTGTGGGGAAGGCAGTGTAGGGAGTCTGTTGAAAGAATCCTGCTTTTTTGACTACTGCCCAACCGATTGATGGCAGACCGATCAAAGGCAGATAGAGGGGCCCCAGCAGCATTGATTGTCGGTAATGACCATATTCGTGATAGAGCATCTCATATCCACAGGAGGAGTGCTGATAGAACAGAAAAGGTCCCAAACTGACACCTCCGGTCAACCGCTGATAGCGGATGACACGCAGAGCACCCAACTGGTTAACCTTTTGCGCCCTTCTATCCAGCAGCCGGGTAATCAGAAAATACCAACCGAGCCCCACTAAGGTTTGCGGTAGACACCAGGTCCAGTCCAGGAGAATTAATCGATTATTCATGGAATACGGAGAATCTGTTTGAAGCATCATTGATTATAGACATAAACTTAACCGCACATTTTTATCGGTTTTAGTGCAGATTGTTGAGCTTTCAGTAATTCCATTCCCACAACTGAATGTTTTCACACAAACGTCATACTCATTCTTTATATTTGACATGACAAACTTTGCCCAGCACGTCGAGCCACAATGACAGTCGACTCTGAAAAAGCCATTCTCAAGGCAATCAAAGACAATAAACTCATCAGTTTATTCCAGCCTATCGTTACAGCCAACACGCTTGAGATTATCGGTTACGAAGCACTCATCAGAGGACCATCTGATAAAGCATGGCACTCCCCACAGATGCTTTTTTCCCTGGCTGAGCAATACGGTATCGGCAACAGGATAGAAATTCACAGCATCAATACACACCTCAAGCGGCGTAAGAAACTTGGCTTGCAGGGCATGCTGTTTTTAAACCTCTCCTCTTTCTGCATATCGAGTGGTGACTTCATCATTACAGAATTCACCAACCGCTTGAAGAAAGCAGGTATATGCCCCGATCAAGTGGTCATTGAGATCACTGAGAGGCACCCCGTTGTAGACGTCATCCCAATGATCTCAATCCTGGAAGAGATGCGGGCACACGGACTAAGAATTGCCATTGATGATCTCGGCGCGGGTTATTCGAGTCTTCGCCAATGGTCAGAAATACGACCGGATTATGTGAAAATTGATGGTCACTTCATTCAGAACATCCATGAAGACTCTGTAAAACGTCAGTTTGTTCGCTCGTTCTGTGAAATCGCCAATGACATCGGCTGTTCCATTATAGCTGAGGGTATAGAAACCGAAGAGGAACTGGAGACCATTCAATCTCTGGAGGTTGACTATCTACAAGGTTACCTGATTGCCAGACCTCAACGTACGCCGATCAAACATACTCCAGCCCGTCTCAGGCAGTTGAATGATGGCACAACGTTTCTGAGCAATGACCTTCAGGTTCGCGCACTATGCAAACCCACATTGACAATTTCACCACGACTCTCCGTTAGATCACTGGCTGATAAATTTTATCAGGATAAATCTCTCCATGTTGCAGTCGTTATTGAGAAAAGCAAGCCTCTAGGCATCATTACCAGAAACAGCCTGCAACAACTTTTTTCCAGTCATTATGGACGTGATCTGTATGGGCGAAAGCCAGTCGTACTGATCATGAATGATGAGCCCATAACGGTTACCGAAGAGACTGAAATTGAACGCCTTAGCAATCAGATCACAGACAACAACGAAACCCTGCCTGACGAATATTTTGTGATTGTTGATAAAAACAAAAAATATACAGGTGTAGGCTCACTTATTGATCTTCTACGAGCCGTTACAGACTACAGGATAACGGCTGCAAGACATGCTAACCCACTCACCATGTTGCCTGGTAACCTGCGAATAAACCAACAGATAGATACACTGCTTTCAGCAAACAGTTCGTTCGTATTAGCCTATTGTGATGTAGATAACTTCAAGCCATTCAATGATACATATGGCTATGCCCGTGGTGATGACGTGATCCGCGAGATCGGCCAACTACTGTCCAGACACTCTCAATTCGAGCTGGATTTCGTTGGTCATATCGGGGGAGATGATTTCATTGTGATATTTCGCAGTATTGACTGGGAAGCGCGTTGTCGGAAAATACTCGATCATTTCCAAAATCATGCACTACGATTCTACGATGAAAAACATAAAGAGTGCGGTGGCATTCCGGCCATCGACAGATCGGGCAATCAACAATTTTACGATATCATCTCTATTTCGATAGGAGTGATCCAAGTCAACCACAAATTTTTCACCTCACATAAAGAAGTAGCCTCGATCTCCAGTGAAGTTAAAAAGCAAGCAAAGAAAACCAAAGGCAATTCACTGTTTATCGACAGACGCTCCTATCAGGACGTTTTTAACACCAAATCAGATGATTCCGATATACCCAACAATGTAATTTCAATCAATCTCCCTGACAGTCGACAATAAACTCCTTGCATACAACGAAAATTTAATCGATCAGTTACTCATATGGAGATAGCCTGATCAGTAAACCGATTTGTCATGAATCATTTAAACCACTTCACCCTATACTAATAATCAGTACCCAATATTTACCGACACCAAGTATCACTACTGGTCAGCGATGGTAATCGTACGCCCGTCTGCTGACACTTCGAGATCCAGCTTCTGACCATTAAGAGTACCTTCAAATTCATATCCAACCACCTTCATACTCGCAGAGTGAGTGGCTTCTATCTTGCTAGGAACAAAACCATGCATCTTTTTGTCGAGCGCCTTAAGAATTGCGCCTGGTACCATTTCAATCGGAAATATAATTTCAACTTCTTCAATTTTTCCATCGGGAAAAACATCAAATTCTGCTAAATGACCATCCGATAATTTCCCCTGAATTTCATAAACGACAGACCCATCTTCTTCCGTTTCTATATTGGCCGTCAATAAAGTAGCTTTTTCAAAACGCTGATTCAACACCTTCATCACAGTTTGCGGAACTTCAGATAGGGCAATCTTCTTTTCTGTGCCAGCAAAAGCCGGATTAAGACCAACCATCAATACAACACTAGCAATGATAAGCAATTTCATTTTGAACTCCTTAACCGAATGTTTTCTTGAAGTCATCACGAAGCATATTCAAGAACTCCTTAAGAGAGTTAAAGGTCGTATCCAGATCCGCGTAGTGAAAATCCAGTTGATCAACGGCTTTATGTTGTTCAAACTCAACCTCTTTTTGCAGTTCCCCCTTCAGACCTGCAAGTTTAGATTCCAGTTCAGCGATTTTCTCTTCCAAGGCCTGCTTATGCGTTTGAATATCAGACATTTCAACAACTCCTTTGAGACTTAGAACAAATATTCACTTGTACCGATCAGAAGTAGCGGAATAATGACAAATACGAGCAACATATATCCTGCCACATACAGTTTGTTTTTCTGGGCTAATACCGAAAGGGTTTCTGCAGCTTTAACCGGAATGTCACGCAACAGGGGAACACCATATATCACGATTACGCCGATCAGATTGTAGAGAAGGTGTATTAGAGCAATCTGTAAAGCAAAAATTGCATTGACACCAGTTACTGCTGTCGCAGCCAGGAGCGCCGTAATGGTGGTACCGATATTGGCGCCCAACGTGAATGGGTAGACCTGACGCAGGGAGAAAACCCCGCTACCTGCCAGAGGAACGATCAAACTGGTGGTTGTTGACGATGATTGAACCAACACTGTGATAAGTGTTCCTGACGATATACCTAGAACAGGCCCTCGACCTACAGCATTGTGCAGTATATCTTTAGCTTTACCGACCATGATAACTTTCAGAATCTTGCCAATCGCCGTTATGACAAAAAAGATAAATGTAATGCCCAAAACGATTAAGACAATACCAACGATCAGATCTGAGAAGCCGATAGTTCCAAGTGATTCTTTTAATAGGTTTAACGGTGGCTTAACTATAGGCTTGATAAAATTAAACCCTTTAACCGACATAGACTCGCCGCCCACCATTAACTGGGCCAAGTAAGCCCCCACTCTCTCCAACAAACCGAACATTACTTCCAATGGAAGAAATATCACAACACTAAGAACATTAAAGAAATCGTGAATGGTTGCCGCAGCAAACGCACGCCTGAAATCATCGCCCTGTTTCACCATTCCCAAAGACACAATGGTATTAGTCACTGTCGTACCAATGTTTGCACCCATTACCATTGGGATCGCAATTTCAACCGGCATCCCTCCTGCCACCAAGCCAACAATTATCGATGTAACGGTACTTGATGACTGAATAAGGGCAGTGGCCAAAACACCAATCACCAGTGCTGTTATCGGATTACTGGCAAATTCAAATAGCTCTTTGGCTTGAGGTCCCGCAGCCAGTTTGAATCCACTTCCGATCATCCCCACGGCAACCAAAAGCAGATAAACCAAGAAGGCTATAGTGAACCATTGTTTCCAATTTGAAGTCCCCGCCGAGACAGAAGTTTGTGCCACTGCTTCGTTCACAGATCTCTCCTTAAACCTTGAATGACTATAATCGGTTAATCTCCACTGAATAGTACTTTTTCAAGGTGACATAGTGGTTACTGAAGAGATATCTCAACTAGCAAAAGCGACATGACTTGGTCACACAACTTATGTATTTTTTACACAATGCCAGTCCTGTGGCACAACATATGATGCAACAGCTCAAATGAATCCATGATTAGTCAGGAGAAATGACCAACTATCGGATCACTACTATCCGGATAACATCACAACAATGTCGCTTTTCGCCGGATTAATCCGATAATCGCTACTCGATACGGCAGGATGACAGATCTGCAATCTGCAGATTGTAACTGGCGCCAGGGTTCTCCGGCGATGGACCCTGGGTAAGAATGGCAAGACCACTTTTTAGGCCTTTTTCATGCAGCCAGCGACAGGTAAAAGCCCCCCAGTCCTGTAGATCTTTCTCCACTTTAAGCGGAAAGACGCCATAGGAAAATTGCAATGCCTGACAGACCGCCTCTTCCGTACTGAATGCATTTATCCAGACCGGCAGACGATAACGGGTAATACTCCGTGCTGTAGCCCCAGAGCGTGTAGGTACAATTACAGCTGTAGGGTCGAGTTTGATCACTGCCTGCTGCACACAATGGGCAATCAGATCTGTAGGTAGAAAGCCGTGATTACGTGGCATCCGCTCTTCACGCACAAGCATATTCCGACTCGGCTCTGTATCTGCAGCAATCCTGGCAAGCATTTCTACCGCTTCCACCGGATAACGCCCCATTGCAGATTCAGCAGACAGCATCACTGCATCCGTACCATCCAGAATGGCATTCGCCACATCTGTAGCCTCCGCTCGCGTCGGCCTTCGATGTGCCGTCATCGATTCGAGCATCTGGGTGGCGGTGATCACCGGTTTCCCCATGTGATTGGCTCGCTCCATCAAATCTTTCTGTATCACTGCCATGCGCGAAATCGGTATCTCGACACCAAGATCCCCACGCGCCACCATGATCCCGTCAGAGATTTCCAGAATCGACTCCAGATTCTCCAAAGCCTCCAATCTTTCGATCTTTGCAATAACGAAAGGTCTATGGCCAATTTCATCCGCAGCGGCCAGCAGATTCTCAATATCGCCACCATCAGAGACAAAGGATTGACTCACCGCATCCACACCCGCTTGCAAGGCAAACTGCAGACATTCGCGATCATGTTCGGTAAAGGCCCCGAATCCCAGATCAATACCAGGCAGATTCAAGCCCTTTCTTGATGATAGCTCCCCTCCAGCACGCACTTCACAATGAACCTCGGTACCCTCGACAGCTTCCACCTTGAGTGATATCAGGCCATCATTCAAAAACAGCTTGTCATCCACCGTAACAATTTTCGGTAGTTGCTTAAGGCTAACCGAGACACGTCGATTATCACCCGCTATTTCATCCGTGGTAAGAGTCAACTTATCACCGATATGTAGCTCCACCGCTCCTCCTGGTATCTCTCCGATGCGCATTTTCGGCCCTGGAAGATCAGCCATGATCGCAAGCCGTTTTCCCGTTTTCTCTGCCGCTCGGCGTAGTTTAAGAATATTCTCCTGATGTGTGGAAAAATCCCCATGGGAAAAATTCAAACGGGCGACATTCATACCTGCCAGCAACAGCCGCTGCATGACCTCTTCAGAATCGGAAGCCGGACCGATGGTGCCAATAATCTTGACTTTGTTGCTTGGGTATATCACTGATTTGCACTCTTCATCTCTCTTTGAAGCATGCTATTTTAATGATCTTTGATGAAGTTATTATTATCAGGTATTAAAATAATCTGTCACATTTCTGCCACTAGATCAGCGTAAGCTCCATCGGCACCTTCAAGACGATTCTAGGGTCTGTTAACACTCATTTAGTAGGCACTGCTGTGCCTGAAGGTCTGGGACTGTTTTCACCCAGCGGCGTTATCATTCGCTATCGTCAAGCTGTTACCAACAACACGACTTGAATAGATCATTTTTTGCCGTCTGAGTAATGGTATTGATTGCCGGGTGTTTGATGTGCCGTTCAGGGGATGTCACAAAGAAGCTCTCGGTTATTTCATCGGAACGCCCCACAACCTGCACTCGATACTTGTCTATCACATCCTGCTCCACAACGGTTGGAGAGGTAAACACCCCTGTGCCGCGTTCACCAAAGGTCTTCATTAACGCCCAATCCTCAAATTCCGCGACCACCATCGGTTCGATCTGCTGGCGCTGGAACCAGATTTCCAGATTGCGTCTCAGGCTACTGCCACTGCTTGGCATTAATATGTTCTGCCCATGCAGACTGACAGGGTATTCGCTGCGTAATCGTCGGGCATCATCAGGGGCGGCAAAAAATGTAATGCCACTTTCAACCAAGGCTTGATTATAGGCACGTATATTCAGCGTGGGATTGATCGGACTGTCGGCCAACACCATATCGAGTTTATGTACCGAGAGATCGGCCAGCAAGTCCACCAGTGGCGCTTCATGACAGATCAGTTTTACTGGATCCTGCATCTTCAACACGGTTCGAGCACACGATAGGCAAGCAGCTTGGGGACGACCATGGCAACACCCACTTTGAGTGTTATGGCCGTTCCCTGAGTACGGCCGGAGAGCATATCCTCAGTTCGATACCAAGACGAAACATCTCATCCGCGTAGGAGAAGACCAGCCGTCCGGTTTCAGTCAACACCAAACGCCTCCCCTCTTTACGAAACAGTTCACTGCCAACCTGTGACTCCAACTCTCTCAACTGGCCACTGATCGTCTGAGGCGTAATAAAGAGTGCCTCCGCTGCCTGTACAATCGTACCGTGACTGGCGACAGCGCAGATGTTTAAGATTCAGTTTGAGATTCTGCATATATCCTCCAGGTCAGACAGACAAACCACACAGGCCAACAGTTGCAGCAATCAGCCAACGACTTGGGTCACCATGAATGAACCTTGAGTTAAATCGACCTTGTTGATTAACGCAATTCATTTTACCGGTAACACAAAATTTTGCGATTTGACCGCGAGCATCGATGCTTTGCTATTCCGTAATACATCCTCTGCCGTATTACCGCTAACAGCCCCGGCACACCAGTTCTTCCCACAGTACCCATAACGATCAGGTCTGCATTGAGACTATCTGACAGCTCATGAATCACTTTTGAGGCATCGCCATGTACCAGCTCTATTACCGCATCATCCGATGTCATACCATAGCTTTTGAGTAGTAGCCTGAAGTTTTCTCTTGTGACTCATTTCAGTCATATTGATCAATAGATTGAATTCACTCTGCGAGAGACGGAAGCGACCAGCACGCAATATCGATTCACCTTTTATTTTTCAGGCATGCACCACACTAAGCTGAGTCGATTCCCAGCGCGCCAGGGATGAGGCCAGGTCCTTTACAAGCGAGGAACAGTTATCATTCGCAGGCGCCAGGATGAGAATCTCAAAGAGTCCGTTGCCTAGGCAGCAGACTTCAGGCCACATTTACGATTCGCCGGAACAGCCACATCCATCAGACGTGGATTATCCAGCTGCAGATTGTTCATGATTTCCACATAGGACTGTTTATCCGCGATCTGCAGTCTTGGATTAAACAGCCTCTCTTCATGAATGGTACTCACTGTCATGCCGTTATAGTCATGTGCCGGATAGACAAGTGTCTGCTCAGGAAGCTTCAGCAACTTTTCAAACAGACTGTCATATTGATCAGCCGGATCGCCATTTTGAAAATCAGTACGTCCGGTGCCACGAATCAATAATGTATCGCCGGTAAACACCCGGTCCGCCATGACAAAGCTGTAGGAGTCATCTGTATGCCCTGGCGTATAGAGTATATCCAGATATAGATTATCCACCTTGAGTTTGTCACCCTCATTGAAATGGAGCGATACACAATCAGTATTGGACATCTCACCCATTGCACTGGTACATCCAGTACTCTGCCTCAGTTCACCAATACCGGTCACATGATCTGCATGGATATGCGTATCAACCGCAAACACCAACTTCAAATCCATTTCTCGCACTAATTGTATGTACTGGTCCACGTTGGATTTTACCGGGTCGATCAGTAACGCTTCACCTCCTATGCGCTGTGCAAGCAAATAGGTATAAGTGGAAGACTCATGGTCGAAAAGCTGACGGAAAATCATCTGCATAACTCCTACGTTCTAATTCATATCAAACCAACGCCTTTTCACTGCAATTGGCATTTCTGTTCCAAGGTAACATTGCTACCAATTTGGCCATTCCACACCAGCGAGTAATCCCGGCCATGATCAAGCCTGCACCAATCAATGCCCCAGCCAGGAAGAACAACTCATGCAGCGCAAATCCAAATACTACTTTCGTAAGAAGTATGCTGCCTATAACAATCTGTACCTGCCGCTCCAATGAGATGACTCCTGTACATCGCTTTATTGGCAGACCTGACTTTTCCCAGCCATCTGTACCACCTTCCACAAGCACAAGATTCTGATAGCCGGAGCCAAGCAACTTATCTGCTGCCTGTTCTGCACGGAAACCACTTTTACAGGTAAGATAGATTGAGGCCTGGCCCCTTTCTTTTGGTTGACCAAGCTGTTGAGCAAGGGATTCATCACTGATTTCATCAAGACTCAACAATCTTGATCCAGGTATATGACTACCTCTGTACTCAGCAGCCGTTCGTAGATCAATAAGCTCTATCTTCATACCCTGATCCTGCTTGCCAAACAGATCTGACGGCGAAATTGTTGGTACTCTCTTTGTGGACATGAAATACCGCCTCTAATTCAATATTGACCTTGTATTAGATGGTATAGGCAACAACATCAGATTAAAATTCGATTCCTTTATGCATTAAGCTCGAAATTTCCGAGCTATAACCAGACAGTAGCAATAGGGTTCCCGGAGCAGATATATCTAAGGAAAATGATGACTGAAAGTCACTTTTCAACCATCATTGAACACACAATCCGAAGGGATTTTTCTGAGTAAATATAAGATGAGTAACACTCAACGTTTTCAGGACTGCGCAGTAACGTTAGCAGTATCAGTGTGGCAATGGTTATTCAGCCGCCACCGCTTTGCGGTAGCGGTAATCTGCCATATGAACAGGAGCATGATAGTGGTCACAGTTCCAAATGATCGTAATATTCAACTTTCGGAGGAGACTCTAAATAAGAAACCAACTCATCCATAACACCGTTATTTTCAATGCTATCCAAATAGTTACGATGCCGCTTTATTGACAACCAAGCCTCATCAAAGATCAAGTTTCTGGAGTCGCTATCAAACAGCACAGCCACCTTCAGACAACCCGAGAAACCTCTGACATTGGGCAGGTTCTTCTCCAAAAATGGAAGAAACCTATCTAAAACACCCTCTTTAACCCTAGATTTTATGATCACTTTTTTTCTCATTTCCCCCTCCAGTCAATGTATTGAGGAGATAGATTAGAACCCCATTAAAACTCAAACTACCTATAAATCATCAAAAATACGGTTTTCTGGTCACGTTTGTTGTTTTATTTCATAAGGGGTTTTAGCGTATTTCTTCTTGAACGCAGCGATAAAGTGAGAAACGTTACTGTAACCCACTTTGATAGCAGTATCTGTCACTGACCACTGTTCCGTGGATAGCAACTCATGGGCATGTTCAATACGCCGATCGATCAACCACTGTTTTGGGGTGGTTCCATAGAGCGCTTTGAACTCCCTGTTAAAGGTCGACAGACTGCGGCCAGACAATACAGCGAGTTGCTTTGCACTCAAATTGGAGATCGCGTATTGATCCATCATACGTTTAATATTTCTTTTTAAACCACCTTTTTGAACAGCTAACAAACTGGCCCGCAGCTGACCGCCGTCTTTGATATCAAGCAAATGGAGTATTTCCAACAGTTTTATCTCGAGAAGATGCGATGGGTTATCCAAACTGTTATATATAGTCTCAAAAGCAGTAAAATATCTCTGCACTGCACGGCTGGCTTTCAGTTTGACGATTGCATCTTCATTTAGCTTCTTAGCTGAAGGCACCTCGCCGACAGAGAGAAATTTAGCCAACACATCTGAGCCAATGAACAAAAGAAACGCATTCAGTCCTTTCCCAGCATGAAAGTAGTCTGAATGTAGATTGAGACCCTTTGGTAGATATAAAACCTCGCCTGGACCAATTTCGATCGATTGATTTTCTGAGGTTGTAATAACTTCGCGCCCAGCTTGGAGGTAGAGAATACAGGGCACTCGTGTATGAAATTCAATGTTAACAAGATCCGACTCTAGGTCTTTGTAAAAGATAGAGGATTCAACATTAAAGAGAACCGGTTTGATATCCCTCAAACCAAACAGATCATTAGGTATTACAAGAATATTATCTTCACAATAGTGAGCCAAAGCCATTTGCCGATTCATACGTCCTCATATATGCAGTTGTTACTCAACCAATACTGATACAACCGGATAAGTAAACGGATTAAATCCTTTCCAAAACCAATAACAACCATCTCTTCTACTGGTCTACACAGGAGAAAAGACAACTGCTTATTACACCCCTTTACCGATAAAAAAGTCACTTCACCTGACTAGCGCCAAATCGAATCAGCAAAGCGCATGATGTAAAACTACTATCGCCCCATTGACAGCACGATGATCTCACTCATTAATAACACAGAAACCGTTTCCGAATGGATCAGCACAATAGGCAATAGTCCCCCATACCCCACTATCTCCACCTTCATGATAACCACCATATTGAACTATTTGCTTTACCAGCCCATCAACATCTTGCGCAAGAAAGTCTAAATGAACCGGCGTCCAATGGCGCTCATAATCACGAACAATCTCACCTGACAGAAGTGGATTTGAACCAGGTTCCTTTTGCTGAAGATATAGATCACAATTTCCCGCTGAAATGACCGACATATCTGGACCCTGATCCCTGAGTTTCTTGCAACCCAATGCATTAATATAAAAGTCCTCGGCCTGTTTCAGATTTGAGACATCAATACTCACTGAGATATTTATCATACGACACCCTTAATCACTTGTTTATACACGTATAACAACGTATACCAACCATACAGAGATCCGATAGTTGATCCAATTTCTCCTATATGGGTTAGCCCACTTCACTTTGAAGCCCCCTCCCTAGGGCCTGTTAACACTAATCCAGGGGGGGGGTATTGTGTCTATTTCATAGGCTCTTTTTCAGAAAGCAACTCACATAGCACTGTTACAAAAGATATGGAAATGAACCGAACTATCTACTCCGTGGCTTTTAAATAGCAACTCAAATCCATATTATATTTTTCAAAAACTTACAAGTATTGTCATCACTTTCACATAGCGCAACATGATCATACAATACTCATTCACGCAAAGTTAACGCAAATAGATACGCTATGTTGTTAAACTTACCACTGTTACAACTCGGCTTGTGAAATAGAGCCAACCGATAACAACATCAAGTCATTTGCTATACTGCCTGATTGATTTAGCCGATGGACTTCAAATAACGCGAGAGAACATCATGCACCAGTTTCAGTTGTCTATAATGCTCACTCTTTTTCTCACCCTAGGGCATGGCCTTGCCAATGCCGATACCACTAAGCGCGGGGAGATAACAGGAGGTGTCGCGCACTCAGCGCCGGACTGGTTCAAAGAGAGCTTCCTGGAAATTGCAGACGATGTGGACGAAGCCAACGATTCAGGCAAACATGTACTGCTGTTTTTCCAGCTCAATGGTTGTCCCTATTGTGATCGCATGCTCAGTGAGATATTTGAGGCCGACCCGCTGATGAGTTACATCCAGGAACATTTCGATGTCATTACCATCAACGTTCGCGGTGACCGTGAGATCGCCTTCAACGAAGAACTTTCAACTACAGAAAAGAAGCTATCAGAACAACTCAACGTGTGGGCAACACCAGGCATCATCTTCCTTGACACAAACAACAAACCGGTGGTGCGTGTCGATGGCTACCGGTCACCGGATCGTTTCAAACACATTCTACACTACGTGGCCGATAAGATTTATAAACAACAAAAACTAGCCACCTATCTGCAGCAGGAGCTAAAAACGAGTGTCTACAGCCTGCGCCCCAACGAACTGTTTAGTGAGTTGACCGACTTATCCAGCGTAAGTGGGCCATTGGCTGTGATCTTCGAAGACAGTCAGTGTCATGATTGCGTCGAATTCCACCAGCACACCCTGGCCGATGAGGCCGTGATCAAAGAACTAAAAAAGTTCACCATTTTACGCTTGGATGCTTCATCCAAAGCACCACTGGTCGACGTTGATGGCAATACCACGACTCCAGCAGAATGGGCGAGCCAATTGCAGATGACTTATCGCCCCGGGGTGGCACTATTCGCCGACGGCAAACTGCTACGTCGCTACGACAGCTTGCTGTTCCGTCACCATTTCAAGGAAGGCTTTCGCTGGATCAGCAGTGGCAGCTACAAGAAAGAAGACTACCCAACCTACTCGGCGCGCCGCACCGAGGAACTGTTGGCTGCAGGCGAAAACATCGACCTGTCGAGGTAAATCCTCACGCAATAGATCTTCGGCTCCACAGTTGCCTCAAGCTCTATACAATGCCACTGTCCGCTCTGGGGCACAGGACTGTACGCCTGAGCACATAGGTTCTATGAACAAGCGGAAATTGCTAGAGAGCATCGGCTCATGAGGAAACGACCTGCATACTTCCTGAGTGAGTTTTAAAGATCACCAGGAGAGCTGCAGGAAACAGATCATAACCAACCAATCAGCAGCTGAGCTGTCCCGGCCGCATGATGTGACAAAAATAATCTGTGACTGTGAAGATGGAAAGCTTGAACTGGTAATTTTGCATGGACCAAGCAATTGCTGATCTCATACTAAAATCACACAACTACTCGATAGACAGGGATATGGAGACGGATAAGCCATTGTTTAATATGGTGGCCAGGGACAGAATCGAACTGCCGACACGGGGATTTTCAGTCCCCTGCTCTACCGACTGAGCTACCTGGCCTCGGTGAGAGGGCCGTATTAAACCGAGGTTACAGGGCCGAGTCAAGTTGGATTGCCATTCTCGTGCCCCGATTTGGCTTAAGAGGCTTGTTCAGGCCTGGGGTTTGTAATCCGCTGGCAGCTCCGAACCTTCACCGAAAAAGAACTGCTCCATCTGCTCTTCGAGAAATTTTCTTGCCTTTGGGTCCATCGGGCTAAGGCGGTTTTCATTGATCAGCATGGTCTGATGCCGCAACCACTCCTGCCAGGCCTCTTTGGAGACACTATCGAAAATCCGCTGCCCCAGCTCACCTGGATAGGGCAGGCGATCCAGCCCTTCGGCCTCTCGTTTCAATCTGACACATTCTACAGTACGGCTCATCTGGCCTCTCCTTCATTGTTTACGACGATCGGGATCTTTGGATCGATCTGTTGCAGGATCGTCGACACCGGCGCCGCCAGACCGAGATCCTCAGGTAGCGACAGGTTATACCAAACCAGGGAACTCTCATCCATGACCGCTTTGAGTGTTTTTTCCAATCTCAACACAACCGGGGTGATATCCAGGTGAAAGTGGCTGAACGTGTGGCGACGGGAGCTCAATTGGCAGAGCTGCTTCACCTGCAACCCCAGATTGGCCTGGCACCAGGGCTCTCCAAGCTGCTCAGTCGGGCACTCGGGCAGACTCCACAAACCACCCCAGATGCCGCTGGGCGGCCGTTTCTGCAGTAGGACATTGTCAGTATCATCCAGCACCACCAGCAGTTGAGCTGAGCGTACCGGCTTACTCGATTTGGCCTTTTTACCGGGATATCGATCGATCTCTCCCCGCGCTCTGGCCACACAGCTCTGCGCCAGTGGGCAGGCACCGCAGAGGGGTTTCGTACGAACACAGACCAGTGCACCTAGATCCATCATAGCCTGGTTGTAATCGGCGCACTGATACTGAGGTGTAAGATGTTCGCTCAGCTGCCACAACCGTTTCAATACCGCCGCCTCCCCTGGCCAGCCTTCGACGGCATAGTGGCGGGCCAGTACCCGTTTCACATTGCCGTCCAGAATCGGCGCATAGTGCCCGAACGCCAGCGAGCGGATTGCCCCGGCGGTGGAGCGTCCGATACCGGGCAGGGATTGCAGGCTTTCAAGATCCTTCGGCAGCTTACCCTGGTGTCCGGCCATCACCAGTTGAGCACAGCGGTGCAGGTTGCGCGCCCGGGCGTAGTAACCCAATCCGGACCAGTGGTGCATGACCAGATCTGAATCCGCCTCGGCCAGAGATTTCAGCTCGGGAAAGCTCTCCATGAAACGATTGAAGTAGTCGATCACCGTAGTGACCTGGGTCTGCTGCAGCATGATCTCGGAGACCCATACCCGATAGGGGTTCCGGGGATTCTGCCAGGGGAGGTGCGTACGGCCATGTTGGGCAAACCAGCCGAGAACCTGCTTGGCGAATCTGCAGCTCTCTGCGCTGTCGGGAAGAGCCGCTGCAGGCGTGTTGCTCAAAGCAGGTTTTTCAGCTTGTCCTTCAACTGATCCTGCAGCTCTTCGGGCAGCTTCTCTTCCAGCTCTTCGCTGACCTTCTCGTCGATCTTGTCATCAAATTTCTTTTTCAGCTTGGCCTTCTGCTGCTCTTCCAGAATCTTGGAGAGCTGAACCGAGAACTCGGGATCATTCCAGTTGCCTTTGATCTTCACCGGAATTGGAATACCTTTCAAATCCTCCAGCGTCTTGCCTCCCTGGCCGGTTGAGGTATTCACGATGACCGGTCGGATTGTATATTTGAGCCGCTCTTCAAGCAGATAGGCTTTGCCGCTACCTTCCAGCCGGATATAGGGTGACTTGGCGTGTAGACGCTGATTGTTGACCACTCCGTTGACGATCTTGGCCACGCCGGTCAGCTCGGAAAAATCGGTCTGCTCCGGCTCATTCAGAACCGGGATCGGCTCACCGCTCAGGCGGGCTTTGGTATCACGGATCATTTTCGCCAGATTGAAACCCTTCACAGCCCCATCGCGAAAGTCGAATGAAACATCCCCATTCAAACCTCTCTTGAGCTGACTGATGGTCTCTCCCTGGCTGGTCAGGGCCATCTCCAGATCACCACTGCCCAGCAGGGTATCCTCCCCGGTCAGGTCTTTCAGCAGCGGACCGGACAATATTCTCGATATCGACTGATTCAGCTTCAAACGGGGCTTGGCGCCTTTTACATCCAGCTCCATATCACCCTTCAGCAGGCCATCGTAAAACCGGCCGATCTCATGATCCACGCTGAGCTTGCCGTCCCGGCTTCTGAGCTTCACCAGAATCGCCTCGGAGTGGAGATTGTTGACTGTCAGATTGTCGATCCGGATGGTGCCGTTGAGCTTCAATTTTCTTAACATCTCGGTCGGAAACAGAGGCTGCTCTTCGCCCCCTTTCTGTTTACCCGGACGTCCGGCGGGTGGAGATGCCTGTTCACTGGATGGGGGAAGATAGCGATCCAGATTGATGCTGTTTACATCCAGATTGAACAGATAGGTGGGATCGGCAAAATCGACAATCTCAAATTTGCCCCTTAAGTTGGTCTGATCCAGGGTCGCCACCAGGTCGTTCAGTTGCAACTGTTCGGGATTGGCGACGAAGCTGGTGGAGAACTGAAGTTTCTCAAGCACGGTCTCATCGGCAGTATCCGGTGCAGGCATACCGAACTGCTCCATCCACTCCCTCAGGTTGAATTCAGCCAGACGAAGCTCTCCCTTCATACTGGGATTGTTCTGGATATCCAGACCTTCCAGACGGCCGGTCAGTTTGAGGTTTCCCGATTCCAGGCTGAGGTCCTGGATATCCAGAGTGCCACTGCTCATGTTGAGCGACAGATCCGATTGCAGTGAAACAGCCACCCCCTTTTCGGGTAAACCCTCACCCTTCACCTCAACATCAAGATCCAGATCATCCATACCGACCGACTGGCTGTCCGGATTTACCACCAGCTGGGTGGTCATCGAGAGTTTACCGTCCATCGCCGGCTTTTGACTGCCGGCCGAGAGGCTGAACTTCAGATCCACCGGTTCACCAGGCGCCACCTCGCCTGTCTCCAACTGGATGTTGTCCACGTAGTAACGTTCACCGGTGGACTGATCGTCCCAGGCAACACTCGCCTGATTGATATTCAGACCACCAATGGTGAAAGCGAGTAGATTCATGTCTCCGGACTTACCAGCCTCAGGAGCGGAACCCGGCTTCTTCCCTGTCGCCTTGCCACCGGCCATATCCTCCCAGTTGGTGATGCCGTTTTTGCTTTTCGCCAGATTCAGCCTGGCCCCATCCACCTGCACCGTATCCACCTCAAGCAGCTGTTTGAACAACAGAGGCAGTAGATTGACTCTTACCGAGGCGTGCTTGACCGAAGCGAACTCGGAACCGTTGAAGCCAGGTGCATTGCTCAGGGTCAGGCCGTTCAGCTCCAGAGCCAAACGGGGAAATACAGACAGGCCGATATCGCCACTGATGGTCAGATCCCTGCCCGTGGCCCGTTTCACTTCGGCAACAATACGATCTTTGTGGTCATTGGGATCGACAAACATCGGGATCAGGATGATTGCTGCGATAACCAGTATCACAACCATTCCGACCAACCAGCCTAACACTTTCAGGATTTTACCCATCCTCTACTCCTTATTGTTATCTTTTGGGCCAGGGGTGGAACAATTCCAGCAAATCTCATACCCACCATCGATCTGCTCGCCGCAGGCCGGGCAGCGCCATGCGGCGACCTTCGAGGCATGCAGATTTAAAAACTGCTCTTTCAGCTGCCTGGCCTTGCTCAGGTCCTGGTCTTCCAATAACCAAAGCGTTGGGAATATATTAGCCGGTAGTTCACCCAGTGCGCCACTGAGGTGATCATTGAGTATCACTGATTCGATTCCCCGATCCTGCAGGTAATCCTTCAGCATCTGCGCCTCAATCCGGTCCTGCGCCTGAAACAGCTCAATCATCTTTGCTGCATACCATCAATTCAAACGGTATGAATTCAGACCTGGAAAACCCCCATGAAAAAGGCATATTTTTATTTAAAAACATAGTATTAAGTATATTGTACCGGCCACCCGAAATGTCAGTTGGAGGGGGCTCTGCCCATGGTCTTCCACTCGCCGCTCTGCATCTGGCAAAAGCGGTAATCACCACGGGCATTGGCCGGTCCAGCCTGATGTTTTATCAGCAGGTCCCGGCAGCTCCGCCCATCGATCTCCACTTGGCGCAATACCGTGTAGGAGCCACTATGACCGGTAGACTCATTATGCCAGTCAAAGGTTTCATCCGGTTTACCCTGCTCAAGGGCCGTTTTCGCCACCTGTTTGGCCTGACTCCAATCCTCTTTGGTAAAATATTTGATTGGAGTGGACTCCTCCAATCGAAGCCCCAGTGCCGAAGCCGATGCAGTCAGCGCCATCAAGGTGATGACGGCGACCAGGTTTTTGATTGTATTCACGAGCACCCCCTGCGGTTCCACTTCGTCTCAGGCCCATTCATCACTCACCCAACGGGGCCAAGCGGTGCCTGAATATGAATCGGCTGACAGCCGGCTTCTGAGTGAACGGTAGTCAACTTGGTTATCGTCCAGCTTTGCTGAATAGCTTAAATCATACATCCTATCAAGGCATACAAAAGAATATCCCCACTTTGACTGTGTAACATTATGTAAATTTAGTGATACATTGGTTCCATGTGTATGGACCCTGTAGCTGGACCAGGATAGAACAGATGAGATCATCACTGCTCTACCACGGCACTTTCCTGCTTCCGCCAATCCGATCTGAATACGATTTAACGGTGCAACAGAGAGAATATGAGATACCATCCAACTCGATTGATCCTGCTACTGACACTGTTCGCGCTACCGCTCTCCAGCGCCCTCGCCGAACGGGGTGAGTCAGTGATGTTCGAACCCAAAGCACACCCCTTTACCGAGCCGCCGCCACAACAGCAGAGCGAGTCTGAGAAATGTGAGCAATTGCTGCAGCAGATCGAAGCGTTGAAAGGCAAACCCCAGCGTCGCCATGCGGCGATTGAGAGACACAAAAAGGCCTGTTTGGAATAACCCGCTCCTTGAATAACGGATTGACCTGCCGGAGAGGGATAAATGGAGCGGGTGATGGGAATCGAACCCACGTTAGTAGCTTGGGAAGCTACAGTTCTACCATTGAACTACACCCGCTGCGTAGAGCCGTCTGGGAATCCTACAATAGCCCAGACTCAAATTGCCAGCCACTCGTCACACCGGCCCACCCTTATAGAGTGTTTCGATGAGATCCCGATGATGCTCGGTGACTTTCTGCCGTTTGATCTTCATGGTCGGCGTCATCAGACCGTTCTCAATACTCCAGGGCTCCAGTAGCACGGCGACCCGCCTGATCTTGGCGTAGCCTGGAAAATCCTTCAGTGCGCCCCGTATGCGCTTCAGAAAAACACCCTGAATCTTTTCATCATTCAGACTCTCCTGATTCGAGGAATCCAGGTCAAACTCTTCAGCCAGACCACCCCACAGATCCGGATTGAGCACCACCAGCGCACCCAGATAGGGCTTGCCCTCACCCACCACCATCGCCTGCTCCACCAGTGGATCCAGCGCAATGGCCATCTCCATGTCCGATGGTGGAATCTTCTCCCCGTTGGAGAGCACCAGAATATCCTTGATCCGGCCGGTAATATGGATATGACCATCTTCATCGATACGCGCCTGGTCACCGGTATGCAACCAGCCCTGTGGATCGATCATCGCGGCGGTGGCCGCATGGTTGTTCCAGTAGCCGAGCATCATGCCCGGGGTTTTTACCAGCAACTCGTCATCTTCGCCGATCTTGGTGGTTACCCCGCGCAGCGGTACACCGACACTCTCCGGCTTGATGTTATCCATCGGGTTGACGCTGATCACCGGACTGGTTTCTGTCAGGCCGTAACCCTGCAGCATTGGTAATCCCAGGCCAAGGAACACTCTTGCGATCTCCGGTGAGATGGCGGCTCCGCCACTCACAGCGACCCGTAACCGGCCGCCCAGCTTGTCGAGAATCTTTGCCGACACCAGATGTCGCAGAAGCGGATAGACCAACAGGCCCGGAAACCAGCGCTGGCGTCCCATGCGATATTCGAACTCTTTGAAACCGACCGACTGCGCCATCTGGAACATCATCCGGGCAAAAGCCGGTTTATGTTTCAGCTGGTCCTGAACCCGGGCATAGACCCGCTCGAAAATCCTCGGTACAGCAATAATCGCAGTGGGCTGGATGGTTTGCAGATCTTCCGCCAGCTGTGGAATGGAGCGGGCGAATGAGACCGAAGCACCCGCCATCATCGGCAGATAGTATCCTCCGGTCCGCTCCAGAGTATGGGAGAGTGGCAGAAACGAGAGGAAGCTGTCCTGCTGATAGCAATCCACCACCGTCACCGAGGCGTGAGCAATGGAGAGCATATTGTAATGACTCAACATCACCCCTTTGGGTCTTCCGGTGGTGCCGGACGTATAGACAATCGATGCCAGTGTGTTGGGATCCGCCTTGCGCTTTTGCAGCGCTTCGCCACGGGGCGGTAACCAGTTGCCGGCTTCCCGCACCAGATCATCCTCCCCCGGATCCGGCTGCTTGGCAGTCTCGAGTACCACCACCCGTTGCAGATCGGGTAGCTCCTCCACCACATCCGCCATCCGGTTCCAGCGCCCGGTATCCTGCACCAACAGCAGTTTTACGGCCGCATCCTTGAGGATGTAGGCGATCGCATCCGCACGATCATCGGTATACAGGGGCACCACCACCAATCCCAGCGAGAGGGCGGCCTGATCGAACATCACCCACTCGGGACTGTTGCGCAGCAGTACCGCCACCCGGTCACCCGGCTCCAGATCCTCGCCACTCAACGCCTGACGCCAGCGGGCCACATGACGGGCCATGTCATCCCAGCTCAACTCATACCACTGTTTTTTGGTACGATCATAGTTGCGGTAGGCCACCGCATCCGGTGTGCGGCGCACCCGCTGGAAAAAGAGCCCATCCAGGGTTCCCGCCTGATCCAAGGGTATGAGGTCTTCACTCCAATCCACTTTTCTCTCCTGCATCCACCCCTTTCTTGGCTCTGTCAGCTTGGGGGCTGTTATCATTTTGTCCTTTGCGTAGGTTGTCTCCTTGAGTTGAGGTAGAATCCAAAAACGGAACCTGACTCTACTCCTGACAGAGATCATATGAGATGCAGATTTACTTAAACGGCTTGGAAAAGCAAATTCCTGATTCACTGGATATGGCCGGACTGATTGAAATACTCGAATTGACCGACCAGCGCATTGCCGTCGAGGTCAATGAGGAGTTGGTCCCACGCACGACTTTCAGTGGCCATCTCCTCAACGACCAGGACCGCATTGAGATCATCCATGCGGTTGGCGGCGGTTGAGTTGCCGGCAGAATTTTTAGTTCAACTTCTACAGATAGAATCCGATGTCAAACGATAACCAGACAGACAGCTTTAGCGTCGCCGGACGCACATTTACATCCCGACTCTTGGTGGGAACCGGCAAATACAAGGATATGGCAGAGACCCGCGCGGCAATCGACGCCAGTGGCGCGGAGATCGTCACCATCGCGGTGCGGCGCACCAATATCGGCCAGAACCAGGATGAACCGAATATCCTCGAGACCCTGCCACCGAGCGAATATACCTATCTGCCCAACACCGCCGGTTGCTACGATGCGAAGACAGCCATTCGCACCTGCCGTCTCGCCCGGGAACTGCTGGATGGCCACAATCTGGTCAAACTTGAAGTACTGGGCGATGAGCAGACCCTGTTTCCCGACGTGGTGCAGACCCTGGAAGCGGCTGAGGTGCTGATCAAAGAGGGTTTTGATGTGATGGTCTACACCAACGACGACCCGATCATGGCCAAGCGGCTCGAAGAGCTGGGTTGTGCCGCCGTGATGCCCCTTGCGGCACCGATCGGTTCCGGCCTTGGCGTACGCAATCGCCTCAACATCCGCACCATCGTTGAAAATGCCAAAGTGCCGATTCTGGTCGATGCCGGGGTGGGTACCGCATCCGATGCGGCTGTTGCCATGGAGCTGGGTTGTGACGGGGTGTTGATGAACACCGCCATTGCCGCAGCCCAGGACCCGGTGTTGATGGCCTCGGCGATGAAGAAGGGTATCCAGGCGGGTCGGGAGGCCTATCTCGCCGGTCGCATGCCGGCAAAGCGTTTTGCCTCGGCCTCATCACCAACGGACGGACTGTTTTTCTGACGGATATGCTGCCTCATCAAAAACCGGCGAACTCAGGTGTGGCACAGTCGCACCCGATCGCCTGCAGAATAGCGGCCAGCCCCCCTTATGCCCCAATCTGACCAAAAGTCGCGTCCGATACGCAGCTATGTGCTACGCCAGGGTCGCATGACCGAAGGCCAGCAGAGGGCTTATGAGGCCCTCTGGCCCCGCTACGGCGTGGAACTCGCGGATGGCCAACTCGATCTCTCCGAACGATTCGAGCAGACACAACCGGTCACCCTGGAGATCGGTTTTGGTAACGGTGAGAGTCTGCGCCAACTGGCACAGAAACAACCAGAGCATAACTTTCTCGGGGTTGAGGTGCATGGCCCGGGCGTTGGTCATCTGATGATTCAGTTGGATCAGCATCAACTCAGCAACGTCCGCATCCTCAAGCACGACGCCATGGAGCTGCTGCGCCATCACCTGCAGCCCGGCTCCCTGCAGCGGGTGCTGCTCTACTTCCCTGACCCCTGGCATAAACGTAAACACAACAAACGGCGCATTGTGCAGGATGAGTTCGCCGAACTGGTCCACCGGGCACTGATCCCCGGCGGCATTCTGCATATGGCGACCGACTGGGAAGACTATGCCTTGCAGATGATGAGCGTATTGTCAGCCCATCAGGGATTTGACAACCAGGCCGGTAAGGGAAATTTCTCTCCCCGCCCGGAAACCCGGCCACTGACCAAATTCGAACAGCGTGGCGAGCGCCTTGGCCATGGGGTCTGGGATCTGCTGTTCGAGCGGCTCGCGTAATGGGCAGCCTGACCCTGAAACAGTTCCGCGCGCCGTTGCTGGAACCGATCGACCTGCATCTGCAGGCGGGTGAATGCCAGACCCTCAGCGGTCCTTCAGGATCGGGTAAAACCCGTCTGTTACGGGCACTGGCCGACCTTGATCCGTCCCAGGGAGAAGTCTCTCTCAACAATCAGGAGAGATCGACCTTCAGCGCCCCACAGTGGCGCAGCAAAGTGGGTCTGCTGCTGGCTGAGAGCGGCTGGTGGCTGGAGCGGGTCGGCGACCATTTCAAACAGCCACAGGCGGAACTGTTCGAGCGCCTGGAACTACCCAGTGAAGCGATCAACTGGGAGGTCAGCCGCCTCTCCAGCGGTGAGCGCCAGCGACTCTCGCTGATCCGACTGCTGTGCAACCAACCCCAGGTTCTGCTGCTGGATGAAGCCACCGCCAATCTGGACCAGGCCAACACCGCCAAAGTGGAGAGACTGATCGCCGACTGGCGAAATCAGCACCAGGTAGCCGTTCTCTGGGTCACCCATGACCCGCAACAGCGAAAACGGGTCAGTGACCACAGCTGGTTGATCGAGTCGGGGCGACTGAGGAAGGCCCCTTGAACCTGATCCTGCTGACCCCCCTCGATCTTGCCATCGCCGCAACCCTGGTGGTTGCACTGGCACTGATTTCCCTACGGCTCTCCCTGGGAATCGAGGGCAAGCTGCTGATTGCCGCCCTACGTACCGTCATCCAGCTCAGCCTGCTCGGTCTGGTATTGAAGTTTCTGTTTGTTCAATCCCACCCGCTGTTGATCAGCGCCTTGGCGATGTTCATGCTGTTCGTTGCCGGTTATGAGGTGATGGCGAGGCAGCAGCGCCGTTTCAGCGGCATCTGGGGATTTGGCGTGGGCACCCTCTCGATGTTCATCTCATCCTTCAGTGTCACCATCCTCGCCTTGACTGTGATTATCCAGGCAGAGCCCTGGTATTCGGTGCAGTATCTGATTCCGTTGCTCGGCATGATGCTGGGCAACACCATGTCGGGGATTGCCATCGCTCTGGACAACCTGACCCAGAACGCCTGGCAGAGACGCCAGGAGATCGAGGCCCGCCTGATCCTCGGGCACTCCTGGGATCAAGCCATCCGGGAGATTCGCCGCAATGCCCTGCGCAGCGGTCTGATTCCAATCATCAATGCGATGGCTGCGGCCGGCATCGTCAGTCTGCCCGGGATGATGACCGGCCAGATACTCGCCGGCACACCGCCGATGGAAGCTTCAAAGTACCAGATACTGATCATGCTGTTGATCGCCGCGGGTACCGGATTCGGTGCCACCGCAGCAGTATGGATCGGCGCCAAGCGGCTGTTCGATGACCGGGAGCGTCTACGACTCGACCGGTTGGGCAAAAAACGCGCCTGACTCGCCGAGCGACAGCCCCCTCGAGATCCTATTCAGGCTCTCGCTCCCCTCGTATCACCTTGATGATCAATAGAATCACCGGAATACCATGCAGCAGCAGGTCGAAGATATCGATCGGACGATGCAGCGTACCGGCCATCAGCATCTTCAGCTTCTCCCACAAATGGGGCTCAGGTACGAACGGCGCCAGCCCGAGCAGTAGCGCAGGCAGTACGATCATATGCATGGGAATGCGGTCAAGCCAATTGAACATCTCGTTTTGTTTCCTCTACTTCAACACCATTGCCGCTAAGGCAGCCGCTCCCATTTTTAGCCGATAAGGGTTCGGACCCTGACAGTCTGCTGCGCCATTATCACCGATTTCAATGCGACTTTCAGTCCCGACGGCCTGGTTTGAAGTGCCGCTGCATCTCCGCCGCCATGGCGCTCAGACCACCCAGCGACCAGCCCCCATCCACCGGCATTACCGCACCGGTGATATAGCTGGCCATCGGTGAGGCGAGAAACAGTGCCAGATTGGCCACATCCCCGGCTCTGCCCAGCCGCTTCAGAGGCACGGAGTCGGTGATCATCTGTCTGGCTTCCGTGGTGGGGGCCAGGCGTTTCATCCCTTCGGTTTCGGCAATCGGACCGGGCACGATCGAATTGACTCTCACCCCGGACTCACCCCACTCCATGGCCAGCACCCGGGTCACCATATCCACCCCCGCCTTGGCGGCGCAGACGTGCAGCTGCAACGGCATGGGTATGTAGGCCTGAGGGGCTGAAATATTGATCACCGAAGCACCGGGTTTTGTCAGGTAGGCATAGGCCGTGCGCAGAACATGATAGGTGCCCAACAGATCGATATCGACCACAGCGGAGAAGCCTGCCGGGGACATATCCAACGCACTGGCTGGAAAGTTACCGGCTGCTCCGGAGACCAGCACATCGATACCGCCGAAGTGATCGCTGATTCCACCGACGGTCTGCTCCACAGCCGACAGATCCCGTACATCGGCACAGCGGCCAATGGCCTCCCCACCAGCTGCTGAAAGGCGTGACAGGGCACTCTCCAACCGCTCCCTGGAACGGCCGACAACCGCAACCCTCGCCCCGTTCTCAGCGAATGCTTCAGCGATGCCCAGATTGATACCACTGGTTCCGCCAACCACCAATACCGACTGTCCGGAGAAGTCGATCTGCTGCGCCATAGCCACCTCCAGGATCCGTTATCTGTCCAGTTTTATGATATTTCCTTTGATACCGATCCCAGCGCTGTAGATCGAGGAAAAACCTAAAGCTCACCCAGCATGCGTTTCGCCTCGATACCGACACTGTTGTCAGCACCCAGTTCGATCGCTTTGTTGAAGGCGGCTGCGGCTCCCGCTTTATCACCGATCTGGGCCAGGATGAAACCCAACGAGAGGCGGATGCGTTGAAACTCTCCATCCTGCTGAATCCCTGCCAACAGGATATCGACCGCCTGTTCGTTCTGGCCGGTATAAAAGAGCGCCAGGCCAAGATCGTTATAGGATTCAACATCCTTGGGATCGATGGTCAATGCGCGTTCGTAGAGCTCGATCGCCTGAGGGTAGTTTTTCTGCGCAAAATAGCTATCCGCCAACCTCGCGATCAGCTCTGGATCCTCCTCTTTGAGATCCTCGATCGTCGGGGTATAGCCCATTCCAGGGGTCAACCCTGTCGGGCTGGGATTGGGTAACGGATGGGGAGCAACCGGAGTGGAAGGTGCGGGTGTCGCAGCAACCACCGGTCTCTGTTCATAGTAGCTGCGGGTGATTGCGTAGACCATCAGGCCATAGGTGATCTGCGCAACGATGATAACCAGCCATGTAAGTGCACTGAATTTTGGCATATCTGTCAATATCTTAGTTTTGATTTATCGATTGTGATCCTGACGCTCTGTAAAGCGTTCAGGGCCCAAGACTGCCCCCAGAGTCAGCTCCCTGTCAACCGGGATGCCCATTAGTTTTGTACATCAAATCCAAAATAATTAAAATCCACCCATTGATATTGGAGTGTCAATAGGAAGTTTGAAATATCACAGACTGAGGGAATAGATCGCATGGCCAGGGAAAAACGTACAGGCATACCATCGGTTCCAGACAACTTCGCGGAACTGCTCAATCAGTGGCAACAGAACACGCTGCAGAAAATCGAGAGTTTTGGCTGGTCCGTAAAATTCATCCGTCGCCCCCTGTTTCAGGAGATCACCATTGTGGTGACCAATCCAACAGGTGACCAGATCGGTACTCTGGAGCAGGATGGTGAAGTCAGTGTCCATCCAGTCTCCGACTTTCGCCGCTGATCTGCTGCTATCCACCCGGAGTCTGAGGATGCCTGGTTAGCAAGAGAAGGATCACTCAATCACTTCGTCGGCCAGAATCAGGACATCTTCCGCCAGTTTGACGCCGATCTTACTGGCTGTTTTGGCATTCAGGGTCAAACGGGTGCCCAAAGGATCCTGCACACCGATCTGTGTTGGCTTGACTCCCAGAGAGAGTATCTGTGTCGCCAGGGCAGCCGCCTGTCCGCCAATACTCGGGATGTCGGGATTGACGGCCAACAGCAGTCCAAGCTTGACCACGTTGTCCGACTGACCGATGCAGATCAGTCGGTCCTTGACACACTGCCGCTTCAGCCAGTGGATGTTCTCCAGGGTATAGAGCACCGGATCTGTCGGCAACCAGATTGCATCGACCTCACCGGCCAGCCTGCGATAGGCCTGCTTCAGCTCTTTCGCCCGTTCAATCGGCCTGGCACTGATCTCGATACCGACCAGTTCTGCCGCACTCTTCGCCTCCCGGACACTCATCGCACTGTGAGACTTGCTGTAGATCACCCCTAACCGTCCGATATCCGGGAACAGCAGATTCATGGAGAGTAACTGGGTACCCGGTGAAACCTCAGCGTTTATGCCGGCCAGATTCTCCTGTCCCTCCAGCAGGCGATAGCGCTGCCAGTTCAAGACCATGGCAAAGATTACCGGCACTTGTTGGCTGTTCTGGGTTGCGGCTTTGGCAAAGTAGGCCGCCTTGGCGCCAAACGCCACGATCAGTGAAGGTTTTGACGACATCACACGGCCCAACACTTGTGGTGCCTGCTGGATATCACCCTGGAGATTGAAGACCTCGATCGGTTGTTTCACTTTTGCCCTGAACTCACCCAGAGGTTGCTGGTAGACAGCCTCCGAATCCGAGAGCAGCACGGCAATCGTCTGTTGGGTAGACCAGGCTGGCTGGGTGAACAGCAACAAGATAAAAATCAGTAGATATCTATCTTTCATGACTGCTCCACCCTTCAATCTGAAGTGTTCGCATGACAGTACTGTTTTGAGAGGAAAACATGAATTCTTTGAGTTTGGCTGCCTGTTCCTTTGTGATGACACCCTCTATGTAACCCAATACAGGCATATCAATCGGAGTCGATTCACTGATGACTTCTAGAGAATCGATCAGTCTGGGATTAATTTTTCGAAACAGCTTCATATTGGCCTGAGATACCAGGGCGACATCAACCTGTCCCAATGCCGCCGCAAAAATCGCATCGGCGTCTTTAGGCACTTCAACAATACTCAGCTTCTCGAACGCCACAAAGCTGCCGGAGTTCAGCATGCTTGCCAGTAACTGCTTAGAACCCGGACCAAGACTGGTCATCGCCAGGGTCGGACGCTCGGGCCTGTTGATACTCTCATCCTTGCCAAGTCTGGCAACCAACAGTTTTCGATAGCTGTTTTGCTGCTGGTGAACAGATTGCAACAGGGGGATAAAGCGAATCTCATCCGCATTGCGTTTCAGATACCAGTAAGGCGCAAACACAAACGCCGGTCGATCGCTCCGTACACGGGCGTCAAAATCGGTCAAGTGCGCAAACGGCTGGAACTCGACGGCCAGATCAAAGCCTGCCAGCAGCGACTCCATATCGCTCTTCAGACGGCCAAGATTGTTTTGTGGCGAGTCGGGATTGAAATAATAGAAACGTAACCCATCATCCCCGGCCGCTTGGCCAGGCACGATCAGCAGGTATAGCCATAACAGCCAGAATCCCAGGTTTAATCGTTTCAGGTTATGCAATCAGTCTGCTCCCTGAGAGCCGTAATCAACCCTAAGGCAGTTGGAAGTAAAAAGTTGCGCCACAATCCACCTCGGATTCAGCCCACACGGTACCACCATGCCGATGTATGATTCTGGCCACAGTCGCCAGACCGATACCGGTACCTTCAAAGTCACTGCTTTTATGTAACCGCTGAAAGGCACCGAACAGTTTATCGGCGTAACGCATATCGAATCCGGCGCCATTATCCTGTACAAAGTAGCAGGATTTGCCCTCCTTTACAGCTTTACCGAAAACAATTTCAGCTTTTTCACAACGACTGGTGTACTTCCAGGCATTACCGATCAGATTATCCAGAGCGATAGCCAGCAATTGGCGGTCACCCTGGACCATCAGGCCGGGCTCAACCTGAAAACTCACCTGACGCTCTGGCTCACTCTCTACCAGCTTGCTGAGGGTGGCATTGGCCAGTTCACTCAAATCGACCTCACCGACCCGCATCTCCTGTCGCCCGAGTCTTGAGAGCCTCAGCATATCGTCGATCAACACCCCCATACGGGATGCTGCGGCTCTGACCCGATGCAGGTAATCGAGTCCGGTCTCATCGAGGCTCTGCTGGTACTCTTCAGTAAGCACCTGGCTGAATCCTTCAATACTGCGCAATGGGGCACGCAGATCGTGGGATACCGAGTAGTTGAACGCTTCAAGCTCTTTGTTGCTTCGAGCCAGTTCGATGGTCCTCTCCTCAACCTTGTACTCCAGTGAACGGTTGTAGTCATCCAGCGCCCGATGTGAGCTTTCAAGATTGCTGGCCATGCGGTTGAAGGAGGTGGCAAAGGTCCCAAACTCTGCACACATCAGCCCCTGCATACTCAGGCGATAGTTGAGATCACCGGCAGAGACCTCCTTGACACCGGCGTCGAGCTGGTCGACCGCCTTCAGCAGACGCCTTGTGATAAACAGTGAAATCATAAAACCGAACAGGATGAAGATGGCCGCAACACTGATGTAGAAAACCCAGATCCGGGTGATCTCCTCATCCCATTCGGCGGTCCGCTCATTGATGCTCTCCTGCATAGCCGCCAATGAGATACCGCAATACAGAATGCCCCATAACTCCTGACCATTGAATACCGGCGTCACGACCTGCATCATCTGGCTCTGAGTCGCCACAGCGCTCGGCGTGTCGATGATCTGAATCGAAAAATCCGTTACCTGATCGCCGATGAACTCCTCTTCCAACAAGGCCAATGCCTGCTTGTCGACTGGGGTGTCCGGCAGGCTGCCGACCTGATCCACCCGATTGTGAGCGACCACTTGTCCCAGATTGCTGAGTACCTTGCAGTACTGAATATCCTGATCACCCTCTGTGACCTGTTGCATCAGGCTGATCAGGAAGCTGAAATCGTAGCCGGTGATGGCCTGGTTGGCGCTGAGGGCCATACTGCGGACCAGTGAAGCGCTACGGGCCTGCATGGCATCATGAATCGAGGCGATATCCTCTGCCTGTTCAGTTTGGTAGAAGTTGTTAATCTGCTGCCAGAAGAGCAGACTGATCGCCATAAAAAGCAGCAGCAATGCCAGATTCATCGACACCAGATAGACCCGGATCGAAGGCAGTTTGCCAGCATGATGTCGAATACTTTTAAGTCCCATAGAGGCCCAAGTTTAGATAGCACATTGCTTCATGTCAGCTAAGAATGCGTTTTCTCTTGATTTTTCTCAATCACCCTCCTAGGTTTAGATCTTTCATTATAGATTTGACCGTTGATATCAACCTCGAATCACTATCCCCTGAGGGGAAATGATGCAGAGTAATGATAGGAACAAAATGCCACGCACTTCCTGCAAGAGCCTCATCCCAATACTCATCTTAAGCTACCCGCTTGCCACCCAGGCAAACGAGACTTCGCTCATCACGGACCAGCAGATGGAGGAGGCGGAACGTCTGTTCAGCGGACCGGTTGAAGAGGACTACTACAGAACCGATGCCGTTCTGGTGAGCGCCACCGGCAGTGCCAAGCCGGTATTCCTGGCACCTTCCGTCGCCAGTGTGATCACCAAGGAAGAGATCAAGGCGATGGGCGCCACCACGCTGGATGAAGTTCTGGAGACCGCGCCTGGTTTGCATGTCTACATGTCACCATCACCCAACTATCAGAAACAGTGGTCGATCCGTGGCGTTCATACCAATGACAATCCTCATGTTCTGCTGTTGATCAATGGGCAGTCGGTGCAGGATATGCTGCAGGGAGGGCGTCCAAATCACCTGCAGATACCGGTTAGCATGATCTCCCGGATTGAGGTGATCAGAGGACCGGGATCAGCAGTTCATGGTGCTGACGCCTTTGCCGGCAGCGTCAATGTGATCACCAAGGATGGACAGGAGATTGCCGGTTCACAGGGCGGTTACCGTGGCGGCTCCTTTTCCCGTAAGGACGCCTGGGCCCTGCATGGAGGAACTTATCAGGGCTGGGACATCGCCATGACCCTGGACACGATGAAATCGGAGGGTGACGACGAACGCATCATCGAAGAGGATTTTCAATCATTGCTGGACCAAAGCTTTGCTACCAACGCCTCTATCACACCCAAAGCAATGGATACGAAGCATGATCTGATTAACGCCTACTTAAGTTTCAACCGCCCCGATTGGCAGATCTATCTTTGGGGATGGCAGGAGAGAGATGGTGGATCCTATGCTGGACTTGCGAATGCATTGGCTGATGGAAATGAATTGCAAAACGATGTTTTTCAGGCAGGTGTCTCACACAGCAACGATGAATGGCTAAACAATTGGCAGTTCGACTTCAGTCTCAGCTATCTCTATCTCAAGACGGCCACCAACCTGCAACTATTCCCGCCCGGCGCCTTGTTACCGATCGGCAGTGACGGTAACCTCAATTTTACCAATCCCGCCGGGCTCACCCTGTTTACCGATGGCTATATCGGTTTTCCTACACGCACCCAAAATCAATACAGCGCTGAGACCACAGCCTTGTATGATGGCTTCCCCCAACATCATCTTCGACTGGCTTTGGGCTATCGAGTGACAGATGTGGTGTTCAAAGCCTATCAAAACTGGGGACCAGGGGTACTCGACGGCACTCAGACAGTGGTCGATGGGACGCTGACCGATCTCACCGATGATCCCAGAATATTCATGCCGGATGTGGAGCGTCGCCTCTGGTATCTCTCCGCCCAGGATGAGTGGAGCTTTGCAAAAAACTGGGAATTGACCCTTGGCGCCCGCTATGACCGCTATTCCGATTTTGGCGGGACATTCAACCCCAGAGCCGCACTGGTCTGGCAAACCCGCTACGACATGACCACAAAGTTGCTTTATGGACGGGCATTCCGGGCACCCAGCTTCGCCAACATGCATGCACAGAACAACCCGATCGGCTTAGGCAATCCGGACCTGGATCCGGCAACCCTGGACACCCTGGAACTGGTATTCGACTATCGACCAACAGCCGATCTGCGGATCGCCGCCAATCTGTTCGTCTACGATATTGAAGGTCTGATCGCATTCGAACCGGATGAGGGTGAAGCAACCACCACCTCGCAAAACGCCCGGGATCAGAAAGGCCACGGGCTTGAGCTCGAGGGAGACTGGCAGTTCACTGACAGCCTGAGGCTGACTTCGAATATGGCCTGGCAGGACTCTGAAGACAAACAGACCGGTGATCCGGTACCGAACGCTCCCGGCCTGCAGGCCTATTTCGCAGGTAATTGGACCTTTATGCCGGACTGGTCGGTCAATGCCCAATGGTTCTGGATAGGAGAGCGGGAACGGGCCAGTGGTGATAACCGCAATCAGATTGACGACTACTCAATCACCAATCTGACACTGCACCGGCAGGCCCTTTTCGAACACCTGGACCTGGCCATGGCGGTACGCAACCTGTTCGATGAGGATGTTAGGGAACCGAGCACCTCAGTGATCCCCGACGACTATCCGATGAATGGACGCGAGATCTGGGCAGAATTGCAAATCAATCTATGACGCACTCCGCTATTCCGTTAACTCATCGACGTAAAACAGTCTCCTTCTTCGCGCTCATCCCTCTGCTGTTTTCTGTTGCTGCCATGGCCACCCCCCCGGTGATCACCGATCAACAGATGAGTGAGGCTGAAAGCCTGTTCAGCGGACCGGGTGAAGAGGACTACTACCGGACCGATGCCGAGCTGGTAACGGCCACCGGCAGTGCCAAACCTGTGTTTCTTGCACCATCGGTGACGAGCGTCGTCAGCAAGCAGGCGATCCGGGAGATGGGGGCAAGGAGCCTGTACGAAGTATTGGAGACGGTAGCCGGACTCCATGTCGCCCCCTCAAGCAACTTCGGCCCACTGATTACCAACATCAACATTCGCGGGATCACCACCGCACTGAATCCGCAAGTGTTGGTATTGTTCAATGGCACACCGGTCAAGGATCTGTGGAACGGCAATCTCGGCCACCGCTTTGAGATGCCGGTGGAGATGATCTCCAGGATCGAGGTGGTCAGGGGACCAGGTTCCGCGATTCATGGCGCCGATGCCTTTGCCGGTACGATCAATATCATTACCAAGGATGGTCAGGAGATCGGTGGCGTGCGTGTCGGTTATCGCCAGGGATCATTCGATACCCGCAATGGCTGGCTGCAGTATGGTGGCAATCATCAGGGCTGGGATCTGGTTGCCAGCATCGAGGCGCTGAAACAGGGAACCGATGACCAGCGAACCATAAAACAGGATCTGCAAACCACTCTGGATGAGAGTTTCGGTACCCAGGCCTCCCAGGCCCCCGGCGCCATGAATCTGGACAACCGTCTGCTGAATTTCCATTTTGGCCTACGCAAGGCTGAGTGGACCGCCCGCCTCTGGGGTATCAGGCAACGGGATGCCGGAGTGGGTGTCGGCGCCGCCCCGGTACTGGATGCTGAAGGCTCACACGACAAGGATCTCTACAATCTCGATCTGCTCTACCAGAACCAGGATCTTCATCCGGACTGGAATCTGGAACTTCGCTTCAACTACAACTACGCCGATTATGTGAGCAGGTTCAACCTCTTTCCGCCAGGCGCTAGCCTACCCATCGGTGCTGACGGTAACCTGGACTTCAACAACCCGGTGGGGGTCACCCATTTCAGTGACGGCTACATCGGCCACCCGGCCGCCACCAACCGCATCTACCGTAACAGTATCATTGGCATCTATGATGGCTTGGCGCACCATCTTATTCGCCTCTCAGCAGGCTATGACAGCCTGGAGTACAAAGCCGGGGCAAGGCAGAACTTCGGCCCGGGGGTACTCGATGGAAGTCCACAGGAGGTGGATGGCACTCTGACCAGCGTCACCGGCACCCCCTATAACTACAGCCCGAACAAGAAACGGGATCTCTGGTTCATCTCGCTGCAGGACGAATGGGCTCTGGCCAAGGATTGGGATCTTACCCTCGGTGCCCGCTACGACCGCTACTCGGACTTTGGCGACACATTCAACCCCAGGCTGGCGCTGGTCTGGCAGACACGCTACGACCTGACCACCAAGCTACTCTATGGCCGGGCATTCCGCCCACCCTCATTCTCGGAACTCTATGCACAGAACAACCCGGTTCAACTGGGTAATACCGAGCTGGATCCGGAGACCATCGACACCCTGGAGTTTGCCTTGGACTGGCGCCCCACTGCGGACCTGAGAATGGCCAGCAACCTGTTTGTTTATGAGATACAGGACCTGATCGAGGCGCTACCCGATGAGGGTGGCGCCAGCAACACCAATCAGAACGCCAGGGACCAGCGGGGACATGGCATCGAATTCGAGATCGACTGGCAGGTGAACACGCAACTCAGGCTGCAGAGCAACGGCGCCTGGCAACACAGTGAAGATAGCGATAGCGGCAAGCGTCTGGCCAACTCCCATGGCTTTCAATACTACGCCCGGGCCAATTGGCAGTTTCTGCCGAACTGGTCACTCGACGGCCAGTGGTTCTGGATTGGAGAACAGAAGCGGGCTGAAGGGGACAATCGGGACGATATCAACGCCTATCATCTGCTCAACCTGACACTGCGTAAAAAACAGTTGATCGACTATGTGGATCTGGCATTCGGCATCCGGAATCTGCTGGACGACGAGATCGCTGAACCCGCCAGCTCAACCATCATCAACGAGTACCCATTGGACAGCCGGGCCTATTGGCTGGCGCTTGAGGTTAACTACTACTAGGGCCTGTTGTGCCTATTGGATTCGTGTTAACAGGCGCTATGCGAATCGATAAGCGGTTGCGGTCTCTGGATCCCGTAGCCCTGAGCGAAGTCGACCCCCATCGACTGCAGCATCTCCCGGGTCTGCTGCCGTTCGACGAATTCGGCAATGGTCTTCAGGCCGGCCACATGACCGATGGTGTTGATCGCATCGACAATCGCCCGACTCATCTCATCCTCTTCCACCTGCTTGACGAATGATCCATCCACCTTGAGAAAATCCACCGACAGGGATTTCAGATAGGAGAAGGAGCTGAGGCCGGCGCCAAAGTCATCCAGCGCAAAGAAACACCCCATCTCGCGGATCTCCTGGATAAAGCACTCTGTGATCTCAAGATTGTTGATGGCGGCGGTCTCAGTCACCTCGAAACAGATCGTCTGGGGCTGCACCTTGAGGCTGTTCATCCGCTCCTGAATGAATTCGAAAAAGCCGGGATCACTCAACGAAGTCCCTGACAGGTTGATAAAGAACAACTGCCCCTGATCCCGATCCTGCCTGTGCTCTCCCAGATAGGTGAAGATGGAGTTGACCACCCAGCGGTCCAACCGCTGCATCAGATCGTATCGTTCTGCGGCTGGTATGAAAGCACCAGGTGAAATAATCTCTCCATCCGAACCCTGCATACGCAGCAGCACCTCGGTATGGCTCGGCCCATCCACCTCTACCAAAGGGACAATCGGCTGCTGGTAGAGCAGAAAACGATTCTCGCTCAGCGCACTGTTGATTCGACTGACCCACTGCATCTCATCCCGCCGCAGGGCCAGCTCATCATCTTCCGCGGTGTAGATATGTACCCGGTTACGGCCACGGCTCTTTGCCGCAAAACAGGCCATATCCGCACTGCTTAGAACTTCGATACCACTCTTGGTAACCGGTGTAATGTCGACCAGGCCGATGCTCACACTGGTATTGAACGGTCTCCCCTCCCAGATAAACCGAAAGGCTTCCACAGCTTCACGCAGAATATTGGCCAACTGCTCCGCCCGATCCAAGGGGCAGTTGAGCAGCAGCACACCAAACTCATCTCCTCCAAGCCTGGCCAGCAGATCGCTCTCCCGCACCCGTTTCTTCAATACCGCAGAGATTTGACGCAACAGTTCATCACCGGCCATGTGCCCACAGGTATCATTCACCACCTTGAACTGATCCAGGTCCAGATACATGAAGGCGTGGGACTGATTCGCATCACGCGCCTCTTCCAGGGCCTTTTGCAGTGCCTGCTCCAGTTCATGTCTGTTTTTGAGGTTGGTCAGAGAGTCGTGAAAGGCCATGTGCAGCAATCGGTCTTCCGCCAGACGCCTGGCCTCACGGGATTTGGCCTCTTGCAGCTCCCGTTCGATGGCGGCGCCCAGGCGGGTCAGATTGCTCTTCATGATGTAGTCGGCCGCACCGCACTTCATCATCGATACCGCCAGCTCTTCTCCAATACTTCCCGAGACGATGATCACCGGAATGTCGCCATTCGCGTCGTTCACCATCTTCAGCACCTCTTCCGAGTCGAAGGAGGGCATATTATGATCGGTAATGACCAGATCCCAGGACGGATCAGTCAATGCTCTGGCCAGGGTTTCCGGGCTGTCCACACGAACATGATGCTCGATCGTCCACTGATCTTTCTTCAGATGGTGCAGCAGTAACAGAGCATCATCTTCTGAGTCCTCTGCCAACAACAGACGTAGTGGCGGCTTGTCCATCCGTCAGCAATTCCCCGGTGTCATATTCATTGTCATCCAATAGGCCACCAACTGACGAATCAGATCGGTAAACTGGGTGAAATCCACCGGCTTTCTGATGAAGCTGTTCGCGCCTAACCGGTAACTCTCTACCATATCCCGTTGTTCGTCGGAAGAGGTGAGCACCACCACAGGCAACAGCTGGGTGCGCGGGTATTCACGTATCGCTTTCAATACATCCAAACCACTCATTTTCGGCAACTTCAGATCCAGTAGTACAACTTTTGGCAGGGATTGGCTCTCATCCATCCTGAAAAGGTAATTCACAGCTTCACTGCCATCACGAGCCACTTCGACCCGATGACTGATCTTTGACTTTTTAAACGCACGTAAAGCCAGCAGCTCATCATCGGGATTGTCTTCAACCAGCAAAATATGATTTTCGTTCATAACCGTAATCCAGTCGGTCATTCACAACCCACCTGGACCGACAGAGTATCGGTCCTCCCTGACCGGAGATGGTGCCATTTTGTTCGGCTGTCGACATTGATCTAAGACATATACACATCCTATGAAGCTGACGTTGATCAATCATCTCTGTCTATATCGTCCAATTACCCGGAAATCTGTAGATTGGTGGTCTGCTGGATGGATGGAACGGGAATGGGTAAGCCAGAACAGCCCTATCCGGCTGAACGCGGAGGAGGCAGCTGGAGATCGGCCTGCCGATGTTGAAACGAACCTGCGTGAGGCAGTGGATTGTCAGACATGATCAACCCGGCAACTGGACCTGGGTTGCCGGATTAACAGGCTCAATTATTCGGTCAATTGATACCGGCTGCCGCAATAGGGACAGGTGGCACTGCCGGTCTTTTCAATCGGCAGATAGACCCGCGGGTGGAGTGCCGCCAGGGTTTCGCCGGGTCGAGGACAGCAGAGGGGCAGGTCCTTACGGGTGACCTTGTGTATCTCCTGCTGGGTGGATTGTGTTTCTGCCTGAGTCATATACGATTCTCCTCGGAGCTGTTAATCAGACATAGTCGAGCCATTCCGGATGGGATGCCAACCGACCATGTACCAGGTCGAAATAGCGCTTTTGCAGCTCCCCGGTAATCGGTCCCCGGCCACCGGCACCGATGGCCCGGTTGTCGACCTCACGGATCGGCGTCACTTCCGCTGCGGTACCGGTGAAAAAGGCCTCGTCAGCGATATAGACCTCATCCCGGGTAATGCGCTTTTCAACCACTTTGTAATTCAGCTCTTCGGCCAGCTCGATCACCGTCTTGCGGGTTATCCCGTCCAGCGCCGAAGTCAGATCCGGGGTATAGATCACCCCATCACGGACGATGAAGATGTTCTCTCCCGATCCCTCCATGACATAGCCTTCTGCGTCGAGCAGCAAGGCCTCGTCATAGCCGTCATGCAGCGCTTCCTGCAGGGCCATCATGGAATTCATGTAGTTACCATTGGCCTTTGCCCGGCACATGGTGATATTCACATGGTGGCGGGTAAACGAGGAGACCCGGATGCGGATACCCTTCTCCATGTTTTCTGCACCCAGATAAGCGCCCCACTCCCAGGCGGCAACCATGCAGTGGACTTTCAGATTGTCCGCCCGCAGTCCCATGCCCTCAGAGCCATAAAAGCACATCGGCCGGATATAGGCCGAGTCGAGATTGTTCTCCCGCACCACCGCACGCTGAGCCTCATTGATTGTCTCCCGATCAAAGGGAATCGTCATATTCAGGATATGACCTGAACGGAACAGTCGGTCGGTATGCTCCTGCAGACGGAAAATCGCAGTGCCCTTTTCCGCATGGTAGGCGCGCACCCCTTCAAACACCCCCATCCCGTAGTGCAGGGTGTGGGTCAGTACATGGGTTTTCGCCTCACGCCAGGGAACCATTTTGCCATCCAGCCAGATGACACCGTCACGGTCAGCCATTGTCGACATCATGAAAACTTCTCTCGTTCAACTCATCATTGTGCATCAGACAGGACCAGAGATCCTGCACCAGTGCCCGCTCTTCGGCAAGCTTCTCACTCTCCACCAGCGCCGGCTGATCCTGAAGCGCACTGCGATGGTAGACCGCCCGCAGCACCTTGTAGATCCCCATCATGCGATCCGCGGCATGATTATCGAGCAATCCCAGTGTGGAAAGCGTCTCCAGCAGGCGAATGTTATCCGTCCAGACCAAGAGTTCTGGGTGGTGATGCGCCCACCGAAGGACCGTGTATTGAACCATAAATTCTATATCGACGATACCGCCCCGGCCCTGCTTCAGGTCAAACAGCTCCTGGCTGCTTTTATCCAGGGCGGAGCGCATCTTCTCCCGCATCTCGACAACTTCACCACGCAGCTTCTCTCCATCCCGCTCGGCACCGATGATGCCACGCCTTATCTCATCGAAGCGTTCGGCCAGTCTGGCATCCCCGGCCACAACCCTGGCCCGCACCAGGGCCTGATGCTCCCAGGTCCAGGCGCTGTTCTTCTGGTAGGTCTCAAAGGTCTCCAGGGAGGCCACCATCATGCCCGAATTGCCATTCGGCCGCAGACGCATATCCACTTCATAGAGTATCCCCGATGGGGTTCGGGTGGTCATGATATGGATAATTCGTTGCGCCATGCGGGCATAGAAAACGTCCACTGAGACCGGTTTCCTGCCATTGGTATAGGCATTCCGATCGGCGCAGCCATGCAGGAACACCATATCCAGGTCAGAGCCGAAGCCCAATTCGATACCGCCCAGCTTGCCGTAACCGACCACCGCAAAGCCGCTCTCTCCCGGCTCGATTCCCGGCGGATGGCCATGTCGCCGCACCATCTCCTGGTAACTCAGCTGAATCACCTGATCGATGATGCTTTCAGCGATCCAGGTGAGGTAGTCACTGACCACCATCAATGGAATCTGATCGGCGATATCCGCCGCCGCCACTCTTAAGCGATTACTCTGGGCAAACTGGCGTAACCGCTCCATCTGGCTCTCCAGGTCATCCGCATCGATACGGGACAACTGATCGCCCAGCTCCTCTGTGAGCGCTTCCCGCTTGAGGGGTGAATAGAGCCGGCGCGGATCGAGCAACTCATCCATCAGGATCGGATGACGGGTCAGCATGCTCGCCACCCAGGGACTGATACCGGCCAGCTTGACCAGCTGGGAGAGGACCATGGGATTCTCAATCAACAGGGCGATATAGGCGGTTCGGCGGGCCACCGCCTCCAACAGATTGAGCACCCTGGGCAGGGCGGCGTCAGCACTCTCCGACTGACCGACCGCCTGCAGCAGCAGGGGCATCAACTGATCGAGACGCTCCCGGCCTTTGCTGCTCAACTGACGGCAGGCATGGCTGTTGCGGAGATGGTTCAACAGGTGCAGTGCCTGATCCGGTGCCCTGAATCCGTACTGGTGAAGTACCGATTCAGCCTGCTCATCATCCAGTAGATCATTCCACAGCGCGACAAATGGCTGGCTCTGTTGATCCGCTTCTGCCTGCGGGGCGGCGAAAACCATATCGAAATGGCCCTGCACCCGTTTGCGATGCTGTTCCAGCACCTCTGAGAAACCCGGCCAGTCGTCAAATCCCATGGAGCGAGCCAGACGCAGTCTCAGCAGCTCATCCGACGGCAGCAGATGGGTCTGCTTGTCCTGCCAGGCCTGAATTCGGTTTTCCACCAGGCGCAGAAACTTGTAGGCCTCGGTCAATTCCCGCACCGTATACTCCGGCAGCAGCGCTCGCTCCTTTAGCAGCTTCAGTACCGGGAGTATGGGGCGGGTCTGCAGGTCCTTGTCCCGTCCGCCCCGGATCAATTGAAAGGCCTGTCCAATGAACTCGATCTCACGGATTCCACCAGGTCCAAGCTTGATGTTGGCCGCCATGCCTTTCTTGTGCAGCTCACTGCTGATCAGCTGTTTCATCTCGCGCAAGGACTCGATCGCGCTAAAGTCCAGATAGCGGCGATAGACGAAGGGTCTGAGCATCCCCATCAGCTCATCGCCGGCATCCGTATCACCGGCCACGACCCTCGCCTTGATCATGGCGTAGCGCTCCCATTCACGGGCCTGGGAACCGTAGTAGCTCTCCATGGCGGAAAAGCTCATCGCCAGCGGTCCAACCGTACCAAACGGCCGCAAACGAGTATCCACCCGGAATACGAAGCCGTCGGCGGTATGGTTGTCCAGTGCCTGAACAAGCTTCTGGCAGAGACGGATGAAAAACTGTTCATTGGTCAGACGTCGTGCACCATCGGTCTGGCCTGACTGGGGATAGGCGAAGATCAGATCGATATCGGAGGAGAGGTTGAGTTCCCGGGCACCCAGCTTACCCATACCCAACACCACCAGGGGCTGAGCCTCCCCCTGTTCGTTTCTCGGCACACCCATCTCGTTGCAACACCAGTCGTAGAGTTGCTGCAGGGCCAGTTCAATCGAGGCATCCGCCAGGGCGGAGAGATCCTCCAGGGTTTCAGCGAGATCGGCCAGTCCGGTCAGGTCACGCCAGATGATGCGCACCATCTGCAGACGGCGGAATTGGCGAAGCTGTTTACCCAGCGCTTGTTCATCACTGATTCCGGTGAGGCGATCAGCCAGACGGGAAGCCATCTCACCGGCCTCATATCGCCCCCCCAGCAGCCCCTGCTGATGTAGTTCCGGCAACAGTTCCGGAAAACGGTTGGCGACCTGGACGACAAAATCACTACCCTCCCAGACCGCCTTCAACTGAGTGATAAAGGCCCTGTCTTGCGGAGGACTCAGTTCGGCATCCGCCAGCTTTTCACACCACTGATGCCACTGTTTTTCGTGCTCTTGATCTAGCTCCACGCCTCTTCTCATTAATCTAACTTATTTTTATCAGGGCCTGAATAGAGCCTACCCCGGCATCTAAGAATGTGCTGCTCAGATTACACCGGCAGGGGAATTCTACCAACCTGTTCTTGCGTCAGCCGTAACACAAACCGCCAGGCAGGTATCGTTGGGGATAACGATAATTGCCAAGCCGTAGCAAATCACATAGGGTTGCTCACTTCACAAATTGGCGCCAGAGACCAGATCAGGCATGATCAAACTGCAGCAAATAGACTATCACTACCCACACCACCCCCCGCTCTTCGAGGGGGTGAACCTGGCGATTGCCAAGGGTGCTCTATTTGGCTTGCTGGGTCCCAACGGCGCAGGCAAAACCACCCTGATCTCATTGATGACCGGACAACTGCAACCTACCGCCGGCGAGATCGAGATCGATGGGGAGAGCTACCCTGCGCAACGAACATCGATCCTGCAGAAGCTGGCTCACATACCCCAGGAATATGCCTTCTATCCTCAGTTGAGTGTGCTTGAGAATCTGCAGTTCTTCGCCAGTCTCTATCCGAAACAGTCTCACGACCGGGCCGGGCTGATCGAGCAGACCCTGGAGCTGACCGGATTGACAGAGCGGAGGGAAAAGCTGGCGAAACACTTCTCCGGTGGTTTGAAACGGCGCCTCAACCTGGCGATCGGCCTGCTCAACAAACCGCAGCTGATCTTTCTCGATGAACCCACCGTGGGGATCGATCCTCAGTCCCGCCATTTCATTCTGCAATCGATCCGGGAACTGAACAAGGCAGGCAGCACCATCGTCTATACCAGCCACTACATGGAAGAGATCGAACAGCTCTGCGACCAGGTGGCGATCATGGATCATGGCAGGATCCTGGTGCACGGCCCGTTACACCAGATCCTCAAGCGGGACCCTCAACTGATCGTTGAGCTGGGGCCGATAAGCGACCATAACCGATACACCCAGCTGGGCAATGCCCTGCAGGCAAAGGGCTTCAATCTCTCTGAACTGACGATCAGCGGTCATCCAAAAGATCAGACAGAGATCAGCGAACTGCTGCAAATCCTGGCTTCACTCAACCTGTCTGTGATCAACCTTTCCTACGGAAAACATACCCTGGAAAAGCTGTTTTTCGAGCTGACCCAAACCCACTTGAGAGATTGAAAGCATGCTGTTTGCGGTGATCAAAAAAGAGCTGTTACTGGTATCCCGTGATATCCATGCCCTGCTGGTGCTGTTCCTGCTGCCGATCGTATTCATTCTGATCATGTCCCTGGCACTGCAGGACCGGATGAGTGGCGAATCCAAGGACCGCCCCGCAGTGGGCCTGTGGATGGCAGCCGACAACCGCCTCAACGGTGAGCTGAGCCAACACTTCCAACAACTTGAAGGGGTTCGGGTTGAAAACTTCGAAAGCCCGGCCGAGTTGACCCGTGCCCTGCAACAGGGAGAGATCATCGGCGGCGTCATGCTACCCGCCCGTTTCGAGAAGATCATCCAATCCCCAGTGACCGAGCACAGCGAAAAGCTGCGGGTCCTCTATGCCGCCACTCTCCCCGGTTCAATGCGTCGATCGATCCTGGGTGCGGTGCGGCAGGCCCTCGGCGCCTATCAGGTCAATCAGCTGTTCAAACATGACGACCTCAGTGAATCAGAACGCCAGCAGCGGGTCGACCATCTGCTGGGTAGATCCCTGGTGGTCACAGAGACCTATGGCACCGAGAAGGAATCCCAGCCCAATTCAGTTCAGCAGAGTGTTCCCGCGTGGCTGATATTTGCCATGTTTTTTGTGGTGCTGCCGATCTCGACAACCCTGTTGACGGAACGGCAGCAAGGCACCCTGCATCGCCTGCAGACCCTGCCGGTACCCCGCAGCTACCTGCTGATCGGCAAGCTGATACCCTATCTGGGGATCAACCTGATTCAGGCGGCACTGATGCTGCTGATCGGCATCCATCTGGTGCCGCTGCTGACCGGTGAGGGACTGCAACTCAACGGGCAGAGTTGGTTGCTGCTGCCGCTGATCGTCGCCACCAGCCTGTCGGCGATCAGTTTCGCCCTGCTGATCGCCACCCAGGCCAAGACCACTGAGCAAGCCACCACCCTGGGCGGAATCAGTAACCTTATTCTGGCCGCCATTGGTGGTATCATGGTGCCGACTTTTGTAATGCCTGAACTGATGCAGCAGATCGCCGCCCTGTCACCCATGAACTGGGCGCTGGAAGGCTTCTTCTCCATCCTGTTGAGACAAGGTGGATGGGCCATGGCCGGGCCCGAGATTCTCAAGTTGCTGGCATTCTCCGGCTGTTTGTTTTTACTTTCACTCCATTCATATAAAGGCCTGACGGAAATCAAATAATGAAAGGTTCAACGGATACACAGTTCAAATTGGAACTCAAAAAGATGATCGTTGACGAATGCCGGTTAGATGATTTCGATCCTCAGGATATCAAGGATGACGAATATCTGGCCGGGCCGGAGGCTCGCTTTGGACTCGATTCAATCGATATGCTTCAAGTCATAGTCACAATCAAAAACCGTTACGGCGTACACATCCAGAATGACGCCGAATCAAGAGAGATTCTAGCCACCATCAACAACCTGGCGGACCATTTGCGTCCAGAGTAAGGAGATGGAATCAAACAAGCTTCCCATCATAGGATATGCCTGCGCATCCCACCTCGGCGAATCACTGAGTAACTTGTCGGGCCAGAGTGGCGCAACGGGGCGATTCGGACCGCCCAGGCTGCAACTTGATTCCACAGCACTGCAACTGCCCTACTATTCGATCGACGACCGGTTTAACGAACTGGAGCGAACCGAACGCATCCTCTTCGAGGTGATCGAAAAGGCTTTGCAGAGAAGTCAATTGAGCCCTGCCGAGATCAGACGGACCGGACTCTTTATCGGTTCCTCCTCTTACGATCTGCGCGACAGTGAAATCGTTTACCAGCAGAAGCTTGAGGCAGGGGATCCATCGGCTGTACCGATGCCCTTTACCGGCTACAACCGACTCGGGGAATCGATCTGCCGGAAGTTTGATATCGACAGCGAACCATTCAATATCAACTCGGCCTGCACCTCCAGTGCTAATGCCCTGCTGTTGGCCCATAGCATGATCCGGCAGGGTCACTATGAACATGCGCTGGTAGTGGGTATCGAACTCTACAACGAGACCACCATCAACGGTTTCGCCGGATTGCAGCTGATTGCCGAACAACGTATTGCCCCTTTCGATAAATCCCGCGACGGCATCATCCTCGGTGAATCCTGTTCCGCCGTGATCATCGGCACCCGCAGAAAAACAGCACCCTCCCTGATGCTCTGCGGTGGTGGCAGCTGTTTTGACCCATACAGTATCACCACGTCGAATCCGGATGGCTCGACGATTACCCAGACTCTGGAAAATGCGCTGCGAAATACCGCGATCGACAAGTCCGAGGTAGTGGCGATCAAAACCCACGGCACAGCGACCTATATGAACGATATTTCCGAGTCGAAGGGGATAATCACCGCCTTTCCCGAGGAGACACCACCAATCACTGCCATCAAACCCTATGTCGGACACACCCTGGGTGCATGTGGCACATTGGAACTGATTCTGTTTGCCGAGGCGCTCGAACAGGGGTATGTACCCAAAACACCCAATTTCGAAACCCCCGACCCGGATCTGCCTATCATTCCACTGAATGAGGAGATTGATGCCAGGGATGGTGTCTATCTACTCAACTATTTCGGATTCGGCGGTAGCAATACCGTCGTCGTAGTGGACAAGGTCTAATGGAATTGAACCTCTCTCTATTTGCCTATGGCGGCTACAGCCATACCGTTGATCAGCAGCTACCCGGTCTGAACGAACCACTGAAGGCGGTATCCTTCAAGCTGCCCCGCCGCTCGGACCGGCTGACCCAGCTCTGTCTGCTGGGCCTGCACCAAACACCGGGCGGAGACAGCTTCAAGGCCGGGACTCATCTGGTGCTGGCCAGTGGTGACGCGAATCTCAACAGCACCATCCTCAACACTGAACAGATCTTTGACAGTGGCACCCTGCCCAACCCGATCGGCTTCATCAACACCGTCAACAACTCTACCGCCTACCATCTCTTTGTCAGCCTGGGTATCCAGGGCCAGGCGATCAGTGTATCCAGGGACCACTGTTCACTGGAGGCCGGCCTGCAGATCGCGGCCAGCTTGCAACAGAGCGACCCATCACCCATCCTGCTGGGAACGGTCGATGAGATACCCAATGATCCGCAACAGCACCGGCAACGTCTGAATATGTCGTCGACTAGACCACTGGCTGAAGGCAGCTTCTGGTTCCACTGCGGCCACCCGCAGCAGCAGGAGTCCCCGATTGCCACCATCGAATATTGCGGGCCGATGCGGGACGGCAGAGGCGTCGGGGATTTTTTACGTGAGCGTCAGATCAGCCACCACCTGCTCGGGGATCTCCTGCGAGAATCAGCCTTGCGTGATATTCAACTGCCAGGAGAGCGGCTCGTTACCAAAAGCCAGGGGCACTACCTGACACAAAACGCAGACTACCTGCAGCGTTGGCTTGATGGTGCCCGCCCCGGCGAACGCCTGGGGATGTTGAACGGTACCGAAGGCAGTGAACGACTGACCGTTACTTTGATTCTAAAGCGCTGAGCCGGGCAAACAGCGCTCCTTCGCGCAGGGCGATCTTATCCAGCTGGTCGGCAATTGAGTCAAAGGTGTCATCATAGCGGGCTTTGCTCTTGCGCGCGCACATCAGGGCAAACAGACGCCACTCATCACCGATCGACGACATCTCATCCGCCGCTTCAGCCAACTGATCCGATGCCAGTAACTCCGCCGCCTCCTGCAGAAATGCGGCATACATGAAGCGAAAGCCTCCACCGCCGGTGCCGATCTCTTCCTGCATACGCACAATATGGCCGAGATAGAGATGGGCGTAACGCGTCTCTGCATCGACCAGTTTGCGGATATTTCCAGCCACCCGTTGTATCCCCTTCGACCCGGCGATGGGTACCGGACTTCGCTTGCCATTGATCTTGGCGGTGAAGCGGATCGCCTTAGGCAGCACTGTTTTGAAATCGATTTCCGCCGGTACCTCGGCCGGGTAGTAGAGCAGACCTTTGGGAGCCAATGCGCCTTTGGCAAAACGCGCCTTGGTCAGACTCTGCCGGTCCACTGTCACCAGATGGGAGAACACCGGATCACTGACCTGGAAGGCCTCCCCCTCGCGACCGTAGACAAGCAGATTGTGCGCATTGAAATGGAAGCGCATATCCTCGGGAAAATAGGGCAGAAAGAAGACCGAGGTCTGCAATCCGACAATCCGCCCATCATCCAACAGCCGGTCAAGTGCAGCTTCCCCTTGAGCCGGTTTGCGGAATTTCTGAAATGTCATCTTCAGTCCACCGATCCGCCTGGAGAGTGCCCGGATGATCATCCGCGGAGGGGTTCGATAGGCGATCAACGGCATACCGTTGATCTTTACCATAGGGATATAGGCATAGGTCAGACCGCTTGCCAGACCGAAGGCCATCGGTTCAGACACCTCCAATCCATGATAGCGAAGCATGGCGGACATAACCCCTGTCTCACAATGCGCCGCATGCCGGTGCTCGAGTGGTTTATTCATACGTTTCAGGAAGTTGTTTTAATGTATCTCGATCGATGCCCAGTACTTCGGCATAGCCGTCCAGCTTCTCCTCCGAGAGCCTGGCGAACCTTTGTGGTGAAAAGTCCCGTTTCACCATCCATTGAAAACGTCCCATCGCCTGGGCCAGCATCGGCAGGTCCATACGCTGATTGTACATATGAAACTCAAGCGCCGAGGTCTCTCCCTGCCTGGCCCGCTGATAGGCATCCAGGGTCAGCCGTTTGATCTCATCCAGCGCCTGGCCGAGCACGATCTCTTCGACCTCCCAGCCGTTGGTCTCGGACGACTCGATCCTGCCGGTGTCCGATTCCGCATAGATCACCTTGGTCTCTCCCCCCAGGGACCCTGCCTTATCCTGTGGAATGTCTTTGATCTTCATACCACGCTCAATAACATGAATGAACTGGAGAAGCGTCCACTCTCCGGGACAAAACAGAGCAACCGCTCACCGCTTTTCAACTGTCCGGATTTTAGCAGTTCATCCAGCATGATGTAGATCGATGCGGAGCCGGTATTGCCCCGGTTGGTCAGGTTGGTGAACCAGCGCTCACGGGGAATCTCGAAATCGAGCTCCACCAGCGCCTCATAGACCTTCTCATCAAAGTACATGGAAGAGATATGGGGCAGAAAATAGTCCACCTGATCAGCCTGCAGGCCGGTTTTGGCGATCACCCGTTTCAGGGTCTCCTTGACCGCCATGGGTACGATATTCTCATTCAGCAGCTTGACGTCCTGTTTGATGCTCATCACCGAATGATCGATCAATCCCTGCTGGGTGTAGAGCTTCCAGCTCTCCAGACTGCCATCCTCCAGCTTTTCCGCACCTGAGTACATACAGGTCTCAAGCTCGTTCGCATAGGAGTAGATCTCAATCCACTCAATCTCCACTACCGGCTGTTCCGCCCGCTGGTTGGGTTCGCTCTCGACACGAAAGGCACCGGCACCATCAGACAGCATCCAGCGTAGAAAATCTTTCTCAAAGGCAATTTCCGGGTTCTTCTTCAGGTTTTCGATTTTGTACTTCGACTCACCTTCGAAGTGGCTGGCCCGCAACACCGGTGAAACCAGTTCCGAACCGGTGGAGACCGCCTGTTTGAACTCGCCGCATTTCACCGCCAGATAGGCATATTTCAGTGCTGCTGCGCCACTCAGACAGATTCCGGATGTGGAGATCACCTCGCAACACTGATTCCCCAGCTCCCCATGCACCATCAAGCCATGACCGGGCATCACCTGATCCGGAATGGAGGTGCCGGAGACCAGACACTGCATCTGATTGAGCTCGGCCTCGGAGGCAAACAGCCGCCGCACACAGAGCGCTGTCATCTCGGCATTGCTGTGGCTCAGCTCGCCACTCTCCGGATCGATTGCATAATAGCGCTGTTTGATCCCGTTACTGCGCAATACCAGACGCTTGGCACGGGAGGGTTTACCCCCCACCATGCCCAGTACATCCTCGATCTGCTCATTCTCAACAGGTTGGTTCGGCAGAAAAGCCGATGTATTGGTTATGTATGCCCTCATTTACCGCAACCGAATTCTTCCATGCGCTCACTCCCCGATCCGGAAGGCGCCTCAAAATATGTTTTAATCTGTTGGTGTCTTTGCTTCATCAGCGGCGCCAATAGCGCCTTCAGAAACATGCTCAGCGGCACCACGGTGACAATCATCAGAATCAGAAATACCACGTAGACAGCCAACACAGGTGTCCGTTTGGAATCACCCTGTTTGCCGATCCTGCGTAACAACTTACCCCAAATCAGAAAGCTACGATAACCCACTTTTTCTGATTGAATTTGACTCACATCCGCTTCCACGGCCTGCAGGCCCCTCAGCATTGGGCCTTCGGTCTTCTCAGCATCCTCACCGAGCCCCTGCTCTATCGCCTGACCGAAGCGACAGCAGGCCTGGATATCCTGATCGGATACCCCGGCGGCCGGAAATCCCCAGAAGGGCTCCTTTTTACCTGTCCACAACCATCTTGGGGTGGTGATAAAGGAGGCCAGCAGAGAGCCCTGATCTGTCAGCACCACATTATCAATTAAACGGGCGCCACAGTCATCCAGCATGGCCTTCATCGTCTCTTGCGCCCGAGTCCACATGTTGCGGCAACCGATGACCGTGATCACCGGTTTACCGCTGAGTAACCGCTTAGCCTGTTCGCTCTGCAGAAAGCCGGTTATCGGCAGGGCCGGTGCCAGAAACCAGACCTGATAGGCCAGGATCACTAGATCCGCATCGTAATCTGTATCAATCTGCAACGGTTGCAACTCAGGAGCATCCAGATAGACGCATTCGGGAAAAACATCCAAAAACCGGAAAAACGGCCAGGGAAACGGATAGGGATCCAACGGTTGGAGCGTCTCGGTTTTCAGCTCAATTCCGGTCGATTCCTGTAGCGGTGCACTGATCGACTGCACAATATTGGAGAGCTGACCGGTTTGCGAAAATTGAAGTACGAGGATCTTTTTCATATCTGGATTGGTATCAGTCAGGCTCTCTCACCCGGAACGCTCATGGCGCGTTTCAATGCGCCAAATTCAAGGCGACAGCTCCCTTTTTGTTACCGGGCTACCCCATTCTCAGTCGGGTGTAATTCAACATGATCCAATTGTTCGGCCTGTTGGGCCCTGTTAACACGAATCCAATTGGCCCTAATACTAATCCGTTTGTTTGAAGCTGTCTCTCACCACACACAATTATGAGCAGCAGCAAACAGTTAACCATGCCTGGCCATACCATCAGGGGGAATTTTACCCACCCTCTGACGAAGGGAGCCCCTCGTTCTCTGCAAACCTCGCCTTGATCAGGCGCATGTCTGAAGCCCTGACTGGAGTAATTCAGTCGCCAGGTTGAAACATATGAAGGTGATGGAGACAGCTTCAGTCTGCCTATAGCGGGGGATTCTGTCAATTGAGCCGGGATCAGCTCAAAGGGGGGATGCCAGCTTCAACCAGCAGGAGATTGATACCCCGCTGGTTGAAGCCTGGGGTTGTTTAAAGTTTGCCTTTGATACTGCGCATCAGGTTGACGATATTCTCCGACATCGGCCCAACCCGTTCATACTCCCTTTCCGCGCCGGCCATGTCGCCGTTCCGTTTCAGATCGGCGATTGTCTTGATCAGATCGTGCAGCTCTTTGTGGGGTTTCTCGATCTGATTGATCTCACTGATATGGCTCAGCTCATGCTTACCATGGGTGTGATACCACTTGCCGAAACCGCACTGGGTATGATCGAAGGCAACCCGCTCATCCAGCGCACCCTTGCCATCCAGAAACCCTCTCAGCTTGGTCTTCCAGCTCAGATGGGCCACCATCGCCTGCTGAAGCTGCTTGGCATTACCATCGCCGATATTGAACTGATCGAGCAAATGACTCAGCTTGTCCACTTCAGAGGACATATCGGTGCTGGCTTCATAGCTGCGGTCGGAATCCCTCGAGGTCTCATCGGCGATCTGGGTAATCTCGATGATGTTGCGATTGATATCCTCAGCCACCGCACTCTGCTCCTCCGCCGCGGTGGCGATCTGAGCACTCATGCTGGAGATCGAGTCGATTACCTGGGTAATCTCCTCAAGTGACTGATGAGCCCGTTCAGCCTGATCCACACTCTCGGCGGCCTGTTGCTGACTGGTCTCCATTACGGCCACCGTCTCATGCACTCCGGATTGCAGACTCTCGATCATCTCCTGAATCTCTTCGGTGGAATCCTGGGTCCGTTTGGCCAGCGTGCGAACCTCGTCGGCCACCACGGCAAATCCCCGTCCCTGCTCACCGGCTCGCGCTGCCTCGATGGCAGCGTTGAGTGCCAGCAGATTGGTCTGATCAGCGATGCCGCGGATTACATCCAGCACGGAACCGATCCGTTCGCTGTCCTGGGCCACATGCTGCACCGTATCAACCGCCTTGCCCACATCGGTCGCCAGACGATCGATGCTCTTGGTCACATCCATCACCACTTCGCGACCGGAGTTCGCCTGCTTGTCAGCCTCAAGGGCCGCCTCGGCAGTCTGGGTGGTGTTCTGCGCCACTTCGTGCACAGTCGCCGACATCTCGGTCATTGCCGTGGCCACCTGGGTTGTCTGTTCATGCTGCTTACGGATACCGCTGTTGGTATGCTCGGCCAGATTGGCAAACTCACCGATCTGCACACTCAGATTGCCCGCCGAGTTGGAGACGTTCTTGACCATACCTTCGATTTTGTCCGCAAAACGGTTATAGCCCTTGGAGAGACGGGCCACCTCGTCCTCACCGGTCTCATCCATGCGTACCGTCAGATCACCATCCGCAGAGGCGATCCCCTCCATGGCCTCGGCGGCATTGCAGATCGGCTGCACCACACCACGACTGATCAGCCAGACCAGCAGGCCGATTACCGCGACCGATACCAGCCCCAGGACAAGCAGTATCCAGGTCAGCTGGGTAAACGCTTCAGCGGCTTCGGAACGATCTTTCGCCACCAGCAGCACACCGATCGGATCACCGGAATAGTTGGTGACATTCGCGGCATAGTAAGCCACCGGCTTACCCTTCAGCTCACCCCGTCCATAGAGACCGTCACCCCGCAGTATCTGGCCCAATTGATCTTTGGCAATCAGCTCATTGCCCTCCATGGTGGAGGCGAAGCGGTCCATGTTGCCTTTACGGTCGATGTAGAGTTCCAGATCCACATCATGGCTCTGGGCATACTCATCGAAAAAGGCCTGTCCAAAGGACATGCCGAACTCGACCGTGCCGATATGCTTTCCCTGGTTACTGACCGGCACCAGACCGCGAATTCCCAGACCGGCAACACCGACCTCCAATCCCTGAATCGGTTTTTTGCTGTTATTGCCTTCCACTACGGTGAGACGAAAACTGGAAAGGTCATCGCCGAACTTTGCCGGCTTGTGGACACGTAAATAGGAGGTGGCGGGAGGCTCATGAAACTGGAACTGGCGCACCCCGTACTCCTTCTTCAGCTTGGCGAAACCTGGCACGAACAGGTCATGCAGGGTCTCCCGGTCCTTGTCGGCAAACGCCTCCTGCACATCAGGGATACCAGCCACAAGGGCACTCATGGCACGCGCCAAGCGACCTTCCGAATCGATACCTGCGACCACATTCTGGTAGATTTCACTCATCTCATTCTTCTCGGAGGCACTCAGGATACCGCCCATGTAGTTGAATGTGGTGACGAGGGTAATAGCTAGAACAACCATTACAGCAACAACGGTAGCAATCACAAACCGCGCGGAAATGCCGATATTGCGGAACATTTTTTAACACCTCAGGAGAGAATTGCGCGTCCCTGTGCGTTAATTACTTAGCCATAAGACGTAACGGCAAAATCTGAAATTTATTTAGCTCCATAAACAGAGTTCACAAAAAAAACCCCGCCTCCTGGCGGAGACGGGGTTTTTCGAGCCATTTCGGGGCCTGTTAACAGGCCTCGAGAGTGCTGAGAGGCAATTACATCATGCCGCCCATACCGCCCATGCCGCCCATATCACCCATAGGAGGAGCAGCCGCTTCATCCTTGGGCTCATCAGCGACCATGCACTCGGTGGTGACCATCAGGCCGGCCACGGAAGAGGCATTCTGCAGCGCAGAACGGGTAACCTTGGTAGGATCCAGGATACCCATCTCCATCATGTCGCCATAGGTGTCATTGGAGGCATTGAAACCGAAGTTGCCTTCGCCGCCGCGCACCTTGTCCAGAACCACCGATGGCTCGCCACCGGCATTGGCAACGATCTGACGCAGCGGCTCTTCCATAGAGCGGCGGGCAATGCCGATACCCACGTCCTGGTCGTGGTTTTCACCCTGCAGCTCGGCCAGTGCAGAGAGCGAACGAACCAGAGCAACACCACCGCCGGGGACTACCCCTTCTTCAACGGCTGCACGGGTTGCATGCAGGGCATCCTCAACACGTGCCTTCTTCTCTTTCATCTCCACCTCGGTGGCGGCACCAACCTTAATCACCGCAACACCGCCGGCGAGCTTAGCAACCCGCTCCTGCAGCTTTTCACGATCATAGTCGGAAGAGGTCTCTTCGATCTGTGAACGAATCTGCTCGACGCGGGCTTTGATATCGCCTTCCACGCCAGCACCATCGATGACGGTGGTCTCTTCTTTGGTAATGGTCACTTTCTTGGCGCTGCCCAGGTCATCCAGAGTAGCCTTCTCAAGTGACAGACCGACCTCTTCAGAGATCACGGTACCACCGGTGAGGATCGCGATATCCTGCAGCATGGCTTTACGACGATCGCCGAAACCAGGGGCTTTGACCGCAGTCACTTTGACGATTCCGCGCAGGTTGTTGACCACCAGTGTGGCCAGGGCTTCACCTTCCACGTCTTCAGCGATGATCAGCAGTGGCTTACCGGCTTTGGCTACGCCTTCGAGCACCGGAAGCAGGTCACGGATGTTGGAGATCTTTTTGTCGTGCAGCAGGATGAAGGGCTCGTCCAGCTCGGCAGCCTGATTCTGCTGATTGGTGACAAAATAGGGGGAGAGGTAGCCGCGATCGAACTGCATACCCTCGACCACGTCGAGTTCATTCTGCAGTGCGGAACCCTCTTCAACGGTGATGACACCCTCTTTACCAACCTTCTGCATCGCTTCAGCGATGATGTCACCTACATTGGCGTCGGAGTTGGCGGAGATGGTGCCTACCTGAGCGATCTCCTTGTCATCGGAACAGGGGCGGGAGATGTTTTTCAGCTCTTCAACCGCCGCCACGACTGCTTTGTCGATGCCGCGTTTCAGATCCATCGGATTCATACCGGCGGCAACCGCTTTCAGGCCCTCGCGAACCATCGCCTGAGCCAGCACGGTCGCCGTGGTGGTACCGTCACCGGCCACATCGGAAGTCTGCGAGGAGACCTCTTTGACCATCTGCGCGCCCATGTTCTCGAACTTATCGGAGAGTTCGATCTCTTTCGCCACAGAGACACCGTCTTTGGTCACAGTCGGCGCACCAAAGCTCTTCTCGAGGACCACATTGCGACCCTTGGGACCCAGGGTTACCTTGACCGCGTTGGCCAGGATGTTAACGCCCTTGATCATACGTTGACGGGCGTCATCACCAAATTGCACTTCTTTTGCACTCATGTCTTAATTTCCTTGGAAAATGTTGAGATTCGTCATCAGGCTCTGCCTGATCGGGTCATCGCTGATACGGGATCAGCCCTCGATCACACCCATGATGTCTTCTTCGCGCATGACAAGAACTTCCTCGCCACCCACTTTCACTTCGGTACCGGAGTATTTGCCAAACAGGACTCTGTCTCCGACTTTGACATCCAGCGGACGGGCCTCGCCGCTGTTGGTTACTTTGCCGTTACCCACGGCCAGCACTTCACCCTCAACGGGCTTTTCAGTGGCTGCATCAGGGAGCACGATGCCACCCGGGCTGGTGCGCTCTTCTTCCATACGACGAACGATTACGCGATCGTGCAGCGGACGAATATTCATCGACTGTTTCTCCTAAGCTGTATTTGGTGTTTTTAATCGAATGATTTGATTTGTCAGTTGGCAAGCTTGTTAGCACTCGCCTTCACTGAGTGCTAATAATAGAGGCAAAACTCCGAGAGTCAAGACCGTCGGGAAATATTTTCAGGCTCCCGCTTCAGTTCAGAATCAATTTACCGCTTTTTTGTGTGATAATAGAGAGCTGAATAACAATAAGGGGAGGCAATTCAAGGCAGCCGGCGTGATCCAGTCACTATGGCCGACCGTGTTATTTTGCAAATTTTCAATATCAATACCATCACCCTGCATTACCATTCTGTGCAGTGCAACCAATCAGTCATACTCCGGGAGATCACCATGGCAGAAGCTAAGCCAGAGAAAAAAGAGAAAATTAAGAAGCCTAAGAAGATCGACAACAAAGTCTATGAGAAAGAGCTTTTCAAGCTTCAATTGGAGCTGGTCAAACTCCAGGAGTGGATAAAACACAAAGGTCTGAAGGTTGTTGTCATCTTCGAAGGTCGCGATGCCGCTGGCAAAGGGGGCGTGATCAAACGTATCACCCAGCACCTCAACCCACGCATCTGTCGTGTTGTCGCCCTGCCGGCCCCAACCGAACGAGAACAGACCCAATGGTATTTTCAACGTTACGTCCCCCATCTACCCGCAGCCGGTGAGATGGTGCTGTTCGACCGCAGTTGGTACAACCGGGCCGGTGTTGAAAAGGTCATGGGATTCTGTAATGAGGATGAATATCAGGAGTTCATGCGTTCCTGCCCGGAATTTGAAAGAATGCTGGTGCGCTCGGGCATCATACTCCTGAAATACTGGTTCTCAGTCTCCGACGAAGAGCAGGAACGTCGATTCCAAAGTCGCCTGGAAGAGCCGCACAAACGTTGGAAACTGAGTCCGATGGACCTGGAGTCACGCTCCCGCTGGCTTGAATACTCAAGGGCCAAGGATGAGATGTTCGCCCACACCGATATTAAGCAGGCCCCCTGGTACGTGGTCCACTCAGACGTCAAAAAGCATGCTCGGCTGAACTGTATCGCCCATCTGCTGGACCAAATCCCCTATGAGGACCTGACACCGGAGTCTATCGAACTGCCGCAACGCACGGAGAACACTGGCTATGTCAGACCACCGATCACCGATCAGACTTTCGTACCGGACGTCTATCCCTAACCTATCGATCCTCTGGCCAGTTATCCTTGAGATGCCTGGCCGACATCAGGGTGGGGCCCCGCCCCACCAATAGCCGTCGACAGTTACTCGTCTTCGCGACGGAACTCCCCTTCGATCACCCGTTTCCGCTCACCATTCTGTGGCTCGTAATGGTCCGATTGCATCGGACGCATGACTCCACTACTCTGTAGGCCCACGGTCAACAACCAGCGTCTGACCCAAGGAATGAGGAAGATGAATCCAACGATGTCGGTAACGAACCCGGGCAGCAGCAGCAGAAAACCACAGACCAGCAATACCGCACCCTCCATCATATCGATGGCCGGTACCTCACCACGATCCATGGCATCCCGCACCCGGCCAAAGGTGGATACCCCCTGGGCACGCACCATCCAGCCACCCAGCACAGCGGTAAACAGGGTCAGGGAGAGGGTCGCGATCACTCCGATCTGCCCACCCACCTTGATCAGAAAATAGAGCTCGACAAGGGGGATGCCGACAAATAACAACAAAACGAGTAACAGGGGATTCATAGGGCAGAGCTTACGCCGCCGTATTAAGTCACACAAGCAACAGTGAATTTCGCACTTAACATTGTGACGAAATGCTATACCTTTAACTGACAGGACTTCACAGGGGATTAGAATGAGTATGCAATTCCAGAGTAAATTATTAACTTCCTTCAAAACAGCAACCTGGATTACGGTTGCTGCACTAATCGGGCTGACTGGCTGTGGCGGAACCATGCCCACCCTAGGCGGATCCTCAGGCAATACGGTAACCGGCGCTGCGGGCGGTGAGACATCTTCCGGCGCCAACAGCCAACTGGAGAGCTGCGATGAAACCCTCGGTACCCTGGCCGTGGTGGAAGATCAATCCGCTCCCTGGTGGTACACCTACAGGAGACGCTACCCGACCCTCGGCACCACCGTGCCGGTATTGCGCATGATGATCCAGCAGTCCAACTGCTTTGTGGTCGTTGAGCGGGGCCGAGCCATGAACAACATGATGCAGGAGCGGGCGCTGATGCAATCCGGAGAGATGCGCCAGGGGAGCAATTTCGGTAAGGGACAGATGGTCGCTGCCGACTACACCATGAATCCCAGCATTCAGTTCTCTGAAAAGGGCACCGGAGGTCTCGGAGCAACAGTCGGTGGCCTGCTCGGTAACTATCGACTCGGACGACTGGCGGGCGGAGTGAAATCCAATGAAGCGGCCACAACCCTGCTGCTGATCGACAACCGTTCTGGGGTTCAGGTTTCATCGTCCGTAGGCAGTGCACAGAACTTTGACTTCAATCTCTGGGGAGGCCTCTTCGGTGGTGGCGGATGGGGCAGCGTGAAAGGCTTTACCGACACCCCGGAAGGTAAGGTTGTAACCGCAGCTTTCGCCGACTCATACAACCAGATGGTCAATGCCTTACGTAACTATAAAGCACAAACCGTCAAGGGCGGTCTGGGCAAAGGCGGACGCCTTAAAGTCGGTGAATAGACAATTCACCTGAAATGCACAGCGACCGGCCGGTACCGGTCGCTGATGCCCTAAGGCTCTGTCAGGCAGATCCTCAACCGAACAGCTGGACCACCCTCACATCAGCACCGATTTACAACCAGATAATCATTGCTTTTCCCTTAAAAAGACAAGGGTTTACCGCAACGGTGATAAAATCGACAGAAGCCGTTTCTCTTTGCTTGAAGCGGCCGGATAGTGTATTTTGCCGCGCATGCCGACCTCACTCCTGCTGATGCTCTGTACCGCCCCCGACCGTGGCACTGCCGAACGTCTTGCCGGAATGCTGGTAGAACAGGAACTGGCTGCCTGTGTCAATCTCTCTGCACCGATTACCTCGATCTATCGTTGGCAGGGAAAAACCGAGCAGTCCGAGGAGGTCCTGTTACTGATAAAAACCACAAAGGACCGCTACCAGGCCTGTGAATCGGCACTCCGGGCGGAACATCCCTATGAACTTCCGGAAATCATTGCAGTCCCTGTAGAACAGGGGCTGGATGACTACGTAAACTGGGTGGAGAGATGCACAAACCAATCAAATTGATCGTCCTGTTCCTGTTGATTACAGGGCTGGCGGGTACTACCCCGGCTGAGTGGAACGAAGATGAGCTGCTGATGCCGGATCAGGCTTTCCAGATATCCGCACAGAGTGTCACAGCCGACACCCTTAAAGTCGAATGGCGCATCGCTGACGGCTACTACATGTACCGGGACAAAATTCATTTCGATACGGAAGCGATCGGTATCGAACTGGGTGAACCCAGTCTCTCGAAGGCCAAGATAAAACAGGACGAGTTCTTTGGTGAGGTAGCCATCTACCGCAATAAAGCGGTTGCCGAAATCCCACTCAAACGAATCCAGGGATCGACTGAAACCCTGCTGTTGAAAGCACGCTCCCAGGGCTGCGCGGACCAGGGCATCTGCTTTCCGCCGCATATGCAGGAAGTTCGCCTGGCACTGTTACCGATGCCGGTGGAGAACGCCGCCGCAGAGAGTACCATCCCAAGCCTTGCTCTGGATGATAGCGCCCCCCTGTTTGACAACGACGGAGAGGATGAACTGCTTGAGCCGGATCAGGCCTACCAACTGAGCGCAAGAGTCGAGGATGGTACCCACCTGCAACTCGACTGGGCAATTGCCGAGGGCACCTATCTCTATCAGGATAAGATCAAACTCTCCCTGGCGGAGAATCAGACCGCCGTTTTGGGCCAGTTCGAATTACCCCAGGCAGAGATCAAACAGGACTCGGTCCGCCCCGATGGCACGATCGGGGATGTGGCGGTCTATCACGACCAGGTGGCGCTGAATGTACCCCTGGTCAGAAGCAGCACTGATCCGGGAGAGGTCGTACTCGAAGCGAAATATCAGGGTTGTGCTGAGATCGGTGTCTGCTATCCACCAATCACCAAACAGTTCACCCTCAGCCTGCCCGGCATCTCTGCCGCCCAGGCGGAGGAATCAACCGCCGCAGTGGCCAGCACTTCCGCGGCACCACCCCCCGAACAGCTCCAGTCTGAGACAGACGAGATCACCAATACCCTGAAAGGCGGCTCGACCCTGGTGATCATCAGTATCTTCTTTCTGCTTGGCCTGGGCCTGGCCTTCACCCCCTGTATCTTTCCGATGATCCCAATCCTTTCCGGCATCATCGCCGGACATGGCGATCAGATCACGACCCGCAAGGCGTTTGTGCTTTCGCTGGTCTATGTCCTGGCTATGGCGATCACCTACACCATTGCGGGCGTTCTGGCGGGGCTGTTCGGAGAGAACCTCCAGGCCTATTTCCAGAACCCCTGGATCCTCTCTTCATTCGCCCTGGTGTTTGTGCTGCTCGCCCTGTCGATGTTCGGGTTTTATGATCTGCAACTGCCCAGCAGCCTGCAAAGCCGGCTCACTGAAGTCAGCAACAAGCAACAGGGTGGCTCCCTTGCCGGGGTTGCCATCATGGGCTTTCTCTCCGCCCTGATCGTCGGCCCCTGTGTGGCCCCGCCACTGGCCGGCGCACTGATCTACATAGGCCAGACCGGTGATGCCTTGCTGGGTGGCCTGGCACTGTTCGCCCTCAGCATGGGTATGGGCGCACCACTGATTGCCATCGGCACTTCAGCCGGCAAGCTGCTGCCCAGGGCTGGCAGCTGGATGGATGCGGTCAAAGCCGTTTTCGGTGTGGCCCTGCTGGGTGTTGCGATTGTCATGCTCGAACGTATCATTCCGGCCGAGGTGGCCATGGTGCTGTGGGGTATTCTGCTGATCATTTCAGCGGTCTATATGGGTGCAATGCGTAATCTTCAGATTGAGGCCAGCGGCTGGCAGAAACTGTGGAAAGGTCTGGGTGTTGTGTTCCTCGTCTACGGCACCTTGATGCTGGTCGGCGCTGCGGCCGGCGGCAAAGACACCGTGCAACCACTGCGCGGATTAGCCCTCGGCGGCGGTTCAGGTTCTGCGCATCAGGAGCTGGTCTTCAAGCGCATCAAGAGCCTGCAGGACCTGCAGCAGGAAGTCGCCTCAGCCTCAGCAGCCGGGCAATCGGTGATGCTCGATTTCTATGCCGATTGGTGTGTCTCATGCAAAGAGATGGAAAAGTACACCTTCACCGATGCGGGGGTGATCGCTGCACTCAGTAATACCGTCCTGCTGCAGGCTGACGTCACGGCCAACGATGATATCGACCAGGCACTGCTACAGGGGCACTTCGGCCTGCCCGGACCTCCAGCGATCATTTTCTATGGTGCAGACGGTCAGGAGCGTAAAGCCTACCGGGTAGTCGGATTCAAACCGGCTGAGGCCTTCGCAGAACACGCGCAACAGGCGATAAAGTAACAGGATTCCAAACGCCGACAGTTGCACCATCCGGGTGCAACAGGGCTTTGAGGGGCCTGCACAGGTCTATTACACACCGATAAATTGTAACGATCTTGATAAGTTCTGCATTGAAACTGGACAAAACCGCGCTGATCTTGCAGAATTACATTCATCTCATACAGACACCGCAAAAACGATCCCCAGGCACGAAAATCGGGACAACTATAGGCGGTTTTCTTCATAACTCATTGTCCGGGAACACAGAAACATGGCGACCATTCTGATCCTAAATGGCCCCAATCTGAATCTGCTTGGTGTCCGTGAACCCAAACACTACGGCCATGAGTCCTTAAATGAGATCAGCCAGAATCTGAAGCAGCTGGCCGACCAGCTCGGCCACGAAGTCGACTTCCGTCAATCAAACGCTGAACACGAACTGCTCACCTGGATTCACCAGGCCTATGAGCAAAAGGTCGACTATATCATCTTCAATCCGGCCGCCTTTACCCACACCAGCGTTGCCCTGAGGGACGCCCTGCTGGGAACCGGCATACCCTATATCGAAGTTCATCTCTCCAATGTTCACGCCAGAGAGGAGTTCAGAAAACACTCCTACTTCTCGGATAAGGCCGAAGGTGTCATCACCGGCCTCGGCGCCCAGGGTTATGAACTTGCATTGCAAGCCGCTGCCGCGCGGCTCAACAAATAAACAATCTTAGAGAAAATAAACATCATGGATATTCGCAAAGTAAAGAAATTGATCGAATTGCTTGAGGAGTCGGATGTTGCGGAGATTGAAATCCACGAAGGAGAGGAATCGGTCCGCATCAGTCGCAACAGTTCCACGCCTGCTCCGCTTGCCGCACCGGTAGCGGCACCCGCCGCCGCAGCCGCCGCCCCAGCCGCTCCGGCCGCAGCCCCGGCAGTGGAGAGTGAGCCATCAGAGGAGATCCAGGGTCATGCGGTACGCTCACCCATGGTCGGTACCTTCTATCGCTCTCCATCACCTGGCAGCAAGCCATTTGTCGAAGAGGGCCAGCAGGTCAGCGTCGGCGATACCTTGTGTATCATCGAAGCGATGAAGATCCTCAATCAGATCGAATCCGACAAAACGGGAACCGTCAGAAAGATCCTGGTCGATAACGGTCAGCCGGTGGAATACAACGAACCCCTATACATCATTGATTGAGTAGCCCCATGATAGACAAGATAGTAATCGCCAATCGTGGTGAAATTGCGCTGCGCATTCTACGTGCCTGCAAAGAGCTGGGCATCAAAACCGTTGCCGTTCATTCCGAAGCGGACCGGGACCTGAAACATGTTCTGCTTGCCGACGAATCGGTCTGCATCGGACCCGCACCTTCCACAGAAAGCTATCTCAACGTACCTGCCATCATCAGTGCTGCAGAGGTCACCGATTCGGTGGCAATCCATCCTGGATATGGATTTCTCTCAGAGAATGCTGACTTTGCAGAAAGGGTTGAGAACAGTGGCTTTATCTTTATCGGCCCGAAAGCTGACACGATTCGCGTCATGGGCGACAAAGTCGCCGCCATTGACGCCATGATCAAGGCCAACGTACCCACGGTTCCTGGCTCCAACGGGCCACTCGACAACAACTCCAAGCGCACCAGAGAACTGGCCAATGAGATCGGCTATCCGGTGATCATCAAAGCGGCCGGTGGCGGTGGCGGTCGGGGTATGCGGGTGGTTCACTCTGAAGCTACCCTGTTGAATGCCGTGGCCATGACCAAGGCAGAAGCGGATGCGGCTTTCGGCAATGCCACCGTCTATATGGAAAAGTTTCTTGAGAACCCACGCCATGTGGAGTTCCAGGTGCTTTCCGATACCCACGGTAACGCCATCCATCTTGGTGAACGGGATTGCTCCATGCAGCGTCGCCATCAGAAAGTTGTCGAAGAGGCGCCGGCACCGGGCATCACTGAACAGCAACGCAGGGATGTGGGCGAGCGCTGTGCCGAAGCCTGTCGCCAGATCGGTTATCGCGGTGCAGGCACCTTCGAATTTCTCTATGAGAATGGTGAGTTCTACTTCATCGAGATGAATACCCGGGTACAGGTTGAACACCCGGTAACCGAACTGATCACCGGTGTCGATATCGTCAAGGAGCAGATCCTCATCGCCGCAGGTGAACCACTCAGATTCAAACAGAGTGATATCAAGCTGCAGGGCCATGCTGTGGAGTGCCGCATCAATGCGGAGGATCCGGACAACTTCATGCCCAGCCCGGGCACCATCACACAACTGCATACGGCAGGCGGGCCCGGCATTCGGGTCGATACCCATATCTATAACGGCTATAAAGTACCGCCCTACTACGATTCCATGATCGGCAAACTGATTGCCCATGGTGAAGACAGGAATGTTGCTATCGCACGCATGAGAATCGCACTGCAGGAGATGGTGATCAGCGGTATCAAGACCAACATCCCACTGCATCAGGATATTATGCGTGACAGCGCATTCAATGCGGGTGGCGCCAATATTCATTATCTGGAAAAGAAACTGGGACTCTAAAGCTCGTCTACTGATGTCATGGCTTCAACTCTCACTTGATACCAGCGAGGCGCAGGCACCGATCCTGGAGCTGGTATTCGAGAATCTGGGAGCACTCTCGGTGACCCTCGGTGATGCGGGGGATCAGCCATTGCTTGAGACACCGCCCGCCAGTGAGCAGCTATGGCAGCATACCCGGGTTACTGCCCTGTTCGAAGGGAGCCAGGATCCGCAACTGCTACAACAGGCCCTTGGCCAGGCATTGAGCGAAGAGCTGCTCAACAGCCTTTGCTGGGAGCGGATCGAGGACCGAATCTGGGAAAGGGTTTGGCTGGAACATTTCAAACCCATGTCATTCGGCAAACGTTTATGGGTATGCCCGGCCGGTGAACAGATCTCCGAACCCGATGGAGTGGTCATTCAACTGGACCCAGGCCTGGCATTCGGCACCGGCACCCATCCGACAACCGCCCTTTGTCTGACCTGGCTGGACAGTCAGGCGCTAACCGGTAAAACCGTGATCGACTATGGCTGCGGTTCCGGCATCCTGGGGATTGCGGCGCTCAAGTTGGGAGCCTCCTCGGTAATCGCCATAGAACATGATCCACAAGCACTGCAGGCAAGCCAGGACAATGCGGTGAAAAACGGCGTTGCCGACCGACTCGCAACCTACCTGCCAAATGAAGCGCCAGCAGACAAAGCGGACTACCTGGTAGCGAATATTCTTGCCGGGCCTTTGATAGAACTTGCTCCACAACTGATTGACCACATCAAACCAAATGGTCATTTTGCCCTATCAGGCATTCTTACCGAACAGGCCGATGAGCTAGCCCAACGCTATCGGCCCTTTGCATCGCTTGACCCGGTGAAGCAACTGGAGGAGTGGGTTCTGATCAGTGGTGTCAATCGCAAAAATGGATAACAAGAGAGCATTCAGGATTGTCAGGCTTTTTGCTACAGTCTTACATGGGGCCTGTCAGGGGCTATAGACACTCATCCTATGCAACAACGATAGTTCAGCTATGTTTACCCAGTGTGCACACTGCCTAACTCTGTTCCGCATCACACCGGAGCAGCTTAAAGCTGCTGCAGGTCAGGTCAGATGCTGCCAATGCAACCAGACTTTCAATGCATTGGAGAATCTGCATGAATCCCCCATATCATTCACCACCCAGTCAGAGGAGCTGCCCACAACCGACGGGGAGTCCTCTGAAGACAAGCTGATCTACTACCCGCCACAACAGGACGAACACAGCTCTCTGCTGATCCACGACAGTGAGGTCGAACGGTCCCTGGATGATCTGGCCGACGACTCCACACCGATTCCATCCTTGACCGATGATTCAAACCTTGACGGCGATGAACCGAGCCTGCTGAAAGAGAGCAGCCAGCTCCTCTATGAACAGGATGATGGCCTGGAAACCGAACCCGACTACTACGCATCCGGAACCGAATCCCAGATGTCGGAACTGCTCGACAAGGACTCGGCTTCATTGCTGCTCGATTCGGAAAAGCCCGCCCCGAATCTGGCTGAGATTATCGAGCTGGATATACCCGAGCTCGAATCAGAGCAACCCCCCGACCATGCTGAGGGGTTGCAAAGCCCGAGCCTTGAAGAGAGTGAATCCCTTGAGGATTTCACTGACGAACAACAACCCTCTGAAGAGGATACGGCTTTAACTGAGGATTCCCTGACAGCTGAAGAGGAAGCAGAGCTGGAGAAAGCACTACCCTTCACCTTCGAGGAGGAGAAAGATCAAAGCCCAAGTTCTCCCCGCTCACCATGGTGGGCGATCGGTTCCTTGTTACTGTTGATTCCTCTAATCGGACAGATGACCTGGCAGTTTCGGGATAGCCTGATACATCATGATGTAGGCAGGCAGCTGTTGAACACTGTCTGCACAGTAGCCGGTTGCACACCACCTCAGCGTATAGACCGGGAGAAGATACTGATAACCAATCGTTCTCTGGCTGCACACCCGGACAAGGACAACACGCTCGCCATGAGACTTGAAGTGGTCAATACCGCACCCTTTGAACAACCCTACCCCAAACTGCAACTGAGTCTGTTTAACGATATGGGCGCGCTCGTCGCCCGTCGCACCTTCTCCGAGTCAGAGTACCTCGACCGTGCAGCGGATAGTGAACAGCTGATGCCCAAGTTGAAACCGATTGAGATTGAATTGGAGCTGGTCGACCCCGGCAGCCAGGTTACCGGTTTTACTTTCGACTTCCTCTAGGACCTTTCAACAAGCCCTAAACAATCCCCGAGCAACCCACTAAACCAATCAAGTTTTCGCCGGTAATCAGAGGCGCAGTCAAACCCGCGCCGGACAGACAAACATAATACATAGTTATGATAGGGAATTAATTTCATAAAAAAATTTTACATTTTGAATCTTTTTGGATTTCAGGCTTAAGCAATCCCTATATCTAATGGAGATTGAATAGCTTACTAAACACCCTTCCAGCCGATTGCTAAGTGTCAAAGGTTTCAGGCAACTGTGCAGAATCAATTCAACGCCATTTTAACTTTGATTCCGCCCTGATTTAGAGGTAGTATCCCAACCCCTCCTTCACCTGAGAACAGCCCCCGAAGAGTGGCGATTTTTAATGCGCATTGGGTCTTATGAGATTGCGAATAATCTGCTGTTAGCGCCGATGGCCGGTGTGACAGACAGGCCGTTCAGGCAGCTCTGCAGGAGTCTGGGTGCAGGCCTGGCTGTGTCAGAGATGATCTCAGCCGATGCATCACTTTGGGGCACTAAAAAAAGTGTCAAGCGACTTGATCACGATGGCGAAGAGGCACCGATCAGCGTACAGATTCTGGGTTCCGATCCTCAGGTGATGGCCCAGGCCGCGCAAGCCAATGTTGCCATGGGTGCTCAGATCATCGACATCAACATGGGTTGCCCGGCTAAGAAAGTGTGTAAAAAATCAGCCGGATCAGCGCTACTTAAGGACGAGTCTCTTGTGTCTGCCATACTTAAGGCAACGGTTGATGCAGTTGAGGTACCTGTAACGTTAAAGATACGCACCGGCACGGATCCGCAAAACCGAAACGGTGAACGAATTGCAGAAATCGCCGAGGATGCCGGCATTCAGGCTTTAAGCGTACACGGTCGTACCCGGGCCTGTAAATTTGCAGGTCAGGCTGAGTATGAAACGATCGGCAAGATAAAACAAAAGGTAACCATACCGGTTATTGCAAATGGAGACATCGACTCCCCGCAAAAAGCGGCGGAGGTCTTGGAAAAAACCGGCGCCGATGCTCTGATGATCGGACGCGCTGCGCAAGGACGCCCCTGGATCTTTAATGAGATCAGCAGTTACTTGGCAACCGGCCAGCTGTTACCAGAGCCGGAACTAGAATGGGTCGCTGACATACTAACCCGGCATGTTCAGCAGCTCTATGGATTTTATGGGGAGTACCTTGGCGTACGTATAGCTCGAAAACATATCGCCTGGTACAGCAAAGGGCACCCTGAAGGTGCCGTTTTCAGAAACAGAATAAACTATTCGGAATCACCTGCTGAGCAGCTCCAGGCGATCAAAGAGTATTTTCAGTTTCTGCGTGACAATAGGGATCTGGCAGCATGATGATAGAAGCGGTTTTATCCGACCAACAGAGCGAAGAATATCTGACAGTCACTCACAGCAAGAAGTCAGAACCCTTGCGCCAGTGTGTGAGTGATGCCATGCAGCGCTATTTCAACAACCTGGATGGCCATGGCGCCAATAATCTTTATCGTCTGGTGATGAATGAGGTCGAGGCCCCACTACTGGAAAGCGTCATGAAACATACCGGCGGCAACCAGACCCAGGCGGCCACCATTTTAGGTATCAGTCGCAGTACGTTACGTAAAAAACTATCCCAGTACGACCTGGATTGATCACCGATTCCTGACGTCGGGTAGAAATATCGCATAGATTACAGAGCACGCCTTATACAATTGAGGTTGCACCCGAAGCCTTCACTTCACAAGGGCTCAAAGCCCGTTTGGACTATTGGATCGCCGGGTTTAATAAAACCACCTTTAGAATTACATCGTGATCTATTCACAATCTGTTCATTACTACAACTAACGGTATCACTCATGGCATCGATAAAACGCGCACTGATCAGTGTCTCAGACAAGACCGGCATCGTTGAATTCGCCCGCACACTGGCAGAGAAACAGGTCGAGATACTCTCCACCGGAGGTACTGCCAAACTTCTCACTGAAAATGACGTGCCGGTTATCGAGGTTTCCGAATATACCGGCTTCCCTGAGATGATGGACGGTCGGGTTAAAACCCTGCATCCGAAAATCCACGGCGGTATCCTCGGTCGGCGCGGCACCGATGACGGGGTGATGAAAGAGAACGGTATCGGCCCGATCGACCTGATTGTGGTCAACCTCTATCCCTTCGAACAGACCGTGGCCAATCCGGATTGCGACCTGCCCACAGCGATCGAGAACATCGATATCGGTGGCCCAACCATGCTCAGGGCCGCCGCCAAAAACCATCGGGATGTCACCGTCGTGGTGGATGCCGCCGATTATCAGCGGGTCACAGACGAAATGGCTGCCAATGAGAACCAGCTGAGCGACAACACCCGTTTTGATCTGGCGGTCAAAACCTTTGAGCACACCGCGCGATATGATGGTGCGATCGCCAACTATCTGGGTGCCAGACTGAACAACGAAACCAGTGACTTTCCGCGCACACTCTCGATGCAGTTCAAACAGAGTCAGACCATGCGTTATGGTGAGAATCCTCATCAGAAGGCGGCCTTCTTCGTCGAACACAAGATCGAGGAGGCCAGTGTGGCAACTGCACAACAGCTGCAGGGCAAGGAGCTCTCCTACAACAACATTGCCGATACCGATGCAGCACTGGAGTGTGTCAAGAGTTTCGATGGAGCACCGGCCTGCGTGATCGTCAAACACGCCAATCCATGTGGTGTCGCTTATGGTGAGAATCTGCTCGAGGCTTACGATCGAGCCTACAGTACCGATCCTGAATCGGCGTTTGGCGGCATTATCGCGTTCAACGGGGAACTGGACGGGGAGACCGCCAAAGCCATCGTCGACCGGCAGTTCGTTGAAGTGATCATAGCCCCCAAGGTCTCTGCCGCTGCGGTTGAAGCGGTCAGCAGTAAAAAGAATGTACGCCTGCTTGCCTGTGGCGAGTGGCTGAGTGAATCGATCCACCGTACCGAATACAAACGGGTCAATGGCGGCCTGCTGGTACAGGATGCGGATCTGCAACTGAGTAACGAGATCAAGGTCGTCAGCAAACGACAACCCACGGAGCAGGAGATGCAGGATCTGCTGTTCACCTGGCGGGTGGCCAAATTCGTCAAGTCGAATGCCATCGTCTACGGCCGCAACGGCATGACCATCGGGGTTGGCGCCGGCCAGATGAGCCGGGTCAACTCGGCCCGTATCGCCGCCATCAAGGCCGAACACGCCAAACTGGAGGTCCAGGGCTCCGTGATGGCTTCCGATGCCTTCTTCCCGTTCCGCGACGGTATCGACAATGCGGCGCAAGCGGGTATTGCGGCCGTCATCCAGCCCGGTGGGTCAATGCGCGACGAGGAAGCCATCGCTGCGGCTGACGAGCACGGCATGGCTATGGTTTTCACTGGCATGCGTCACTTCCGTCACTAATGAATATTCTGATAATCGGTTCGGGCGGCCGAGAACACGCCCTGGCCTGGAAAGCGGCACAATCCCCTCTGGCAGAGAAGGTCTATGTGGCACCGGGTAATGCCGGCACGGCGCTGGAAGAGAAACTCGAAAACATCGCCATTGGTGTTGAAGAGATCGAGCAACTGGTCAGCTTTGCACAATCGAAGCGGATCGGCCTGACCATCATCGGTCCGGAGGTCCCCCTTGTGATGGGCATCACCGACGCCTTTCAGCAGGCCGGACTGCGCTGCTTTGGACCAACCCAGGGAGCAGCCCAGCTGGAGGGTTCAAAATCCTTCACCAAGGACTTCCTGGCCCGTCACAACATCCCCACTGCTGACTATCAGACCTTCACGGAGATCGATAAGGCATTGGCCTATCTGCACCAGTGTGGCGCTCCCATTGTGATCAAAGCGGATGGCCTGGCTGCCGGGAAAGGGGTGATTGTCGCGATGGAGATGGAGAGCGCTGAAACAGCGGTCAAGGAGATGCTGGCAGGCAACGCTTTTGGCGAAGCGGGTCACCGGGTGGTGATCGAGGAGTTCCTTGAGGGTGAAGAGGCCAGCTTCATCGTGATGGCCGATGGTAAGCATGTGTTACCGATGGCCACCAGCCAGGATCACAAACGGGTCGGTAATGGTGATACCGGCCTCAACACCGGAGGGATGGGGGCCTACTCCCCTGCCCCGGTGGTCACGCAATCCGTCGACCGGCGGATCATGGACGAAGTGATCCTGCCGACCGTCAAAGGCATGGCCGATGAGGGCCTGCCTTACACCGGCTTTCTCTATGCCGGCCTGATGATCACGGCCGACGGCACACCGAAGGTTATCGAATACAACTGCCGCTTTGGTGATCCGGAAACCCAACCGATCATGCTGCGCATGAGATCGGATCTGGTCGCTCACTGTCTGGCCGCCCTGGATGGCAACCTGGACCAGCAGACAACCGAATGGGACCCCAGGGCATCGGTTGGCGTGGTCCTGGCAGCCGGCGGTTACCCTGGAAGTTACGACAAGGGATTACCGATCTCCGGTCTACCGGAGAGTGACAACAATGAGCTTAAGGTATTCCATGCCGGAACCAGTATGGAGGGTGACGAAGTCGTCACCTCCGGAGGCCGCGTACTTTGTGCCACCGCACTGGGAGACACAGTCACTCAGGCCCAGCAGAATGCCTATCAACTGACCCGGGCCATCCATTGGGATGGGGTCTATTTCCGTACCGATATTGCTTATCGAGCCATCGCCAGGGAACAGGCGACGGATGGTGGCTGAGCAACAGATTCCCAGGCAACGACTGCCAAGCACCCTGGTACGGGGTGGTTTGGCGATCAGCCTGGTCGCAATCTGTTTTCTGGCCTTCACACCGCTGCAGTTACCGGCTGTCAGCAGCTTGAACGACAAATTCTCCCACATTCTCGCCTTTCTCTACCTCGCGCTTTTGTGCGACTTTTCCTGGCCTGAAGCAGATTGGAATTTCACCAAAGCTCTCTCTCTGCTTGGCTATGGGTTGTTTATCGAAACTGTCCAGGCCTTTCTGCCCCATCGCTTCTTTTCCATGCTCGACCTGGCAGCGGATGGGCTTGGCCTGATCATCTACAGCATGATTCTACCCGGGCTGTTGCGTATCAATTGGATCAAACGCCTACGACAGAAAACAGCAAAGGCCTGATCAAAAATCTCGACCCCTGAACCCGACCTGTCACGTGTGCTGTATTATTATTGAATTACCATGGAATCCGGAACCATGCATCGGACTGGGCCTGTTGTCTTTGATCGGGGGGGGGACCGGTGAAGGATTCTAATCAGTAGAGGTGGCAATCGATGTGATTGGATTTCATCAATCTGTGCATGCATCGGGATGGTAAAAAGTGAAATAATCAGAGGATCTGAATTTTACATCATTTACGCAACATGGAACCGCAAGGTCACAATAACAACATAACCATATCAACAGCATATGAGCAATGACGTAACACATAGCGCATTCAAGTACGACTACCTGGGCTCTGACTCCAAGGCGATTCAAAGATCAGTCTCCAACCATCTTGTCTACACCATCGGCAAGGATCCCTTCACCGCAACCGAACATGACTGGATGATGGCCTTCAGCCATGTGGTCAGGGACCGGCTCATAGAACGCTGGATGGAGACCCAGCGCAGCTATTACAAACACGATGCGAAACGGGTCTACTACCTGTCGATGGAGTTTCTGATCGGTCGCAGCCTGATCAACAGCCTGCTGAATATGGATATCCACAACGCCTGTGGCAAAGCACTGAAAAAACTCGGCATCGAACTCGAGCGGTTACGCAGCCTGGAGCACGATGCCGCCCTGGGCAATGGTGGACTGGGCCGACTGGCCGCCTGCTTTCTCGACTCCATGGCCAGCCTCAACATTCCGGGCTACGGTTACGGCATCCGTTTCGAATATGGCATGTTTCGCCAGCAGATCGATAACGGTAATCAGATCGAACTGCCGGAAAACTGGCTGGTACATGACAACCCCTGGGAATTCCCCCGCCCCGAAGTCTCATACCGGATACGTTATGGCGGTAGAGTCATGGAGTACCAGGACAGTAGCGGACGTCGACACTTCGATTGGATCGATGGGGATATTGTCATCGCCCAGGCCTACGACACACCGATCCCGGGCTACCATAACGATACGGTGAACAACCTTAGACTGTGGAGCGCCAAAGCCCATGAAGCCTTCGATCTCAATCAATTCAATCAGGGGGAGTACACCGAAGCGGTAGTCGGCAAGACGCTCTCTGAAAACATCTCCAAGGTACTCTATCCCAACGACAGCTCCACCATGAACAAACTGTTGCGTCTGAAGCAGCAGTACTTTTTTGTAAGCGCATCATTAAAGGATATATTACGCCGCTTCTTCACCGACCACGACGATCTGCATGAACTGCCGGATAAAGTTGCCATCCAGCTCAATGACACCCATCCGGCTATCGCCATCCCGGAGATGATGCGTCTGCTGATGGACAAACATCAGTTGGAGTGGCAACCCGCCTGGGAGATCACCACCCGGGTCTTCTCCTATACCAACCACACCCTGCTGCCAGAGGCACTTGAGACCTGGCCGGTGAAAACCTTTGAAACACTGCTGCCAAGACATCTGCAGGTGATTTTGGAGATCAACCGACGCTTTCTGCTGATGCTCGGACACCGGCATCCGGGGGACATGGATATCCTGCGCAGACTCTCGATCATCGATGAAAGAGGCGAACGGCGCATCCGCATGGCCCATCTGGCCATCATCGGCAGCCATAAGGTGAACGGGGTCTCTGCACTCCACAGCGAATTGTTGCGAAACGCCACCTTCAGGGATTTTGACCGCTTCTATCCGGGCAAGATCATCAACATCACCAACGGAATCACTCCAAGGCGCTGGCTCTATCTATCCAATCGAAGACTCTCCTCGCTGATCAGCGATGCCATAGGCCCCGAATGGGTGAAGGATCTGAGCAAGATCCAACAGCTTGAAGCCTTTGCGGAGGATCATAGTTTTCAGGAAAAATTCGCCGCCATCAAACTGGCCAACAAAAAACATATCAGCAAACTGATCAACTACTTCCTGGAAAAACAGGTCGATCCCCACACCCTGTTTGATGTTCAGGTGAAACGCATTCATGAATACAAACGCCAGCTGCTCAATCTGTTTCGCGCCATTGAACTCTACAACAGACTGGTGGATGACCCGGGATGTGCTTGTGTACCCCGCACCTTCCTGTTCGGCGGCAAGGCGGCGCCGGGCTACAGTATGGCAAAGCTGATCATTCGACTGATCAATGATGTTGCCGATGTGATCGACAATGATCCCGCCGTGAGTGACCGACTGAAAATCATCTTCATTCCCAACTATGATGTCACCACGGCGACCGATATCATTCCCGCCGCCGAGCTGTCGCAGCAGATCTCCACCGCCGGTATGGAGGCCTCGGGCACCGGCAATATGAAACTGGCGTTGAATGGCGCCCTGACCATGGGCACCATGGATGGCGCCAATGTGGAGATGCGCGAGCAGCTAGGGGATGAGAATATTTTCATCTTCGGCCTGCAAACCGACGACATTGCCCGGCTCAATCAGCTGGGCTACCAACCGAGACAATACTATGAATCGGATCCCAGACTCAGGCGGATCATCGACATGATTGCCAACGGTTTCTTCTCCCCTGAAGAGCCGACACGCTATCGAATGATCACCGACAGCCTGTTGAATGTAGATCATTTCAAGGTACTGGCTGACTTCGATGCCTACATTGGAATCAGCGATCAGGCCGACACCATCTATCAACAGCCCGACACCTGGAATCGTATGGCGATCCTCAATACCGCCCGCATGGGATATTTTTCAAGCGATCGGACCATCAGTGAATATGCGGAAAAAATCTGGCAGGTTTCACCGGTATCCCGCTGATGAGGGTTAAACGTAACCCTCGATGCAATGGGTAATATGGGATATAATTCCCAATATATTTCAAATCCAGGAAATATGACAACTAGGGAGTGACACCCATGCACGGTAAAAACCGGTGGACGATCCTATTGCTGCTGAGCCTCTCTCTGATCGCCTGCGGCGGCGGTGGCGGTGGCGGAGATGACGGGGATGACGACGATGATCATGAAAGCGGCCCTGGTGTCAGTGATGTAAACGGTACTCACCGGGTTCTCGCGTTCAACGACCTGGGCATGCATTGCGCCGACCTGGACTATTCCACTTTCGTCATCCTGCCCCCCTTTAACGTGATCCACAGTCAGGTGGTGGCCAGGGGTAACCCACCCCGTCTGCTCGACTCCAGTGAGGTTCAGCTCAGTTATCTGGCCACGACCGATCCATCCGGCTCAATCAACTCCACCAGCCAGAACCTGGCCGGCAGCATCGATAAAACCAACTTCTGGGACACCAATCCGAATACCGGCAACAGTTTTGTATTCGACCTTTTCGGTGATAATCCTGCGCCTGACGAAGGGTTGATGTTTGAACAGAACATGCCGGGCATTCTCAATCCATACAGCGCCAATGATCCCCAGCCATTCAACCACTACAACGAAACAAAAAAGTGGTTCTCTGCGGAAGGCATTCCCATCCTGCCCATCGATGACAGCGGACAACTCAACGCCTATCCACTGATGAGGGTGAGCGCACAGGAACTGAATAGTGAGGACTCACTCGCCTCACTCGACGTGGTTCTACCTGTGGCCTCTGAGGCGGACTGCCAAAACTGCCATGCCGCCGGGGAGATCGCAGCACCCACCGACAGTGAAATTCCGTTTGAACTGCCCGACGACATCAACGATAGCAACAGTGTTCTCCAGGCTGCCAAACAGAACATACTGCTGCTGCATGATGCCGAACACGCCACCAACCTGGTGGCCAGCAAACCGGTACTCTGTGCATCCTGCCACTACTCAGCAGCACTCGATCTGAACGGATCCGGACCAACTGGCAGTCAGCTTAACCAGGACAGCATGTCAGAGGTGATGCACAGGCATCATGGAGAGCTGACCGATGAGAGCAGTGGTGAACCGATATTTCCCAGTGACGGCACACTGCAGCAGACCTGTTATCAGTGCCATCCGGGCAAAGTCACCCAATGCCTCAGAGGGGCTATGGGCGGCGCCGGCATCGAGTGTGCCGATTGTCACGGCAGTATGCTGGCGGTGGGTCGGGAGGAGCGCTCCCCCTGGCTTGATGAGCCACGCTGTGAGTCCTGCCATACCGGGGATGCCACAAACCACCTGGGCAGTAGCATCAGACTCAGCCAGGCCTGGACCGATGATATCGATACAGCCACACCGCGCATCGCAAGCAACAAGCGATTTGCAGAGAACGACAACAGCCTCTATCGAAACAGCCTTGGCCACGGTGGTGTCGCCTGCGAGGGTTGCCACGGTTCCACCCATGCAATCTGGCCCAACGCCAATCCGCAGGCCAATGACAACCTGGCCTCGATCCAGCTACAGGGCCATGCCGGGACCGTCAGTGACTGCGCCACCTGCCATACCAGCCTGCCTCTGACCCTCTCCGGCCCCCACGGCATGCATAACGTCAACAGCCGGAGCTGGAACCTGGACCATGAAGATTTCTATGAGGCCGACCCGGACAGCTGCCGCAGCTGCCATGGTGCCAATCTGCAAGGCACGGTACTTTCACAAACCGCCACTGACAGAACCTATCTGCGGGATGATGACGGTGAGCGTAGCCTGTTTCTGGCAAAGGGTACGGCAGTGAGTTGCACTCTCTGTCATGAATATCCGGAGGAGGAGGATGACTGATGAGCCTAGTCTGTAAACCCGACAAACCCAGAGTATGCAGTAAGCGGTTTATTCTTCAAATAAGGTTCGCTTTAAATATCCGATGACATGCAACAAATCTATCAGTTCAGCGAGTGATTCAACGCCTGTTTTTTCATAAACTCGTCGGCGATGGATCTCAACTGTTCTAGAACTGATATCCAACTCCTGTGCCATCTGTTTATTTGAATAACCTGAAGCGAGAAGCGCCATCACTTCCTTCTCCCGCTTAGTCAATCGCTCAACCCGTTGCCAAATAACTGACTGGCTCAGTGCTTTGGTGCGTATGTTTGCATCAATTGTGAGCGCTTCGTTTATTCGCTCAAGCAATATCTCATTAGAAACAGGTTTCTCCAAGAGATCAATTGCACCATTCCTGAACGCCTGGATGGTAATGGGCACATTTGCCTGGCCTGTTAGAAATATGATCGGGATCTTCAGCTGTTGCTCAGCTAACAGTGTTTGCAGCTCAATACCCGAGATGCCGGGTAGATTGATATCAAGCAGCAAACAACCTGGGGTCTCAGGTTGATAGGCATTAAGAAAATCATTAGCCGTTGAGTATGCCTTGACGCCATGACCTTCGTTTGTGAGCAGTGATATCAGGGCTTCGCGCACCATCACGTTGTCTTCCACAATAAATATTGTTGAGACTGGCATATCAGTCCTTGTACATAATCCGACCTTTTGACGTTTCTTTGTCATAGTCTTAATGCCGGTGGTACAGAACAACGAACAAGCGATGGCACAACAACGGAACACTTCACAAATATAATTAAGATTATCAGTGTGTTGCCTCTCTTAATACAGCTTGAAGACAAACAATCAACTGGCAACACCCTCTATGGAAATATACTACATTTTTTTCCTACCAATACTCAAAAAAGCGCTTAATAATAGTGATTTTCAAGAATCTTCAGTAGTAATCCTAGGACCTGTTGTGCCTGATAAAGCGCCAATCAATGCGCGAGGAGCGTAGTTTGGTTGTTCCAAATGAGTGACGAGCAACGCCGAGTGACGCTTTTTCAGACGCACCGCGAAGGGGTGGGGCTGTTTTTGCGCCCAGCGGCGTTATCATTCGCTCATGTAGTCGAGCTACACCACGCTCATTCTGCCTTGCTGGAGACAAAAGCAGTCCCAGCAGGGCATATTGGATTAGTGTTAATAAACCCTAGGTAAAATGAATAGAGTATTGATATTAACAATAGACGATGAGGAGTAGCGGGTCTCTGAATATTCCAACTAACCGTTTGGAACATTTCAGGGACACCACTAAGTGGAAGGTGTTAACGAACAGATGAGTATCTGAATTGTGATCAATTATGCCTTTATTCTACATCAAGTGTGTATTGTCTCCATGCCTCCTCGGTAGAGGCTCTAATCGCACCTGCACCCAGAGGTATTTCACTTAATTCATTGCTGCAGGAATCGATCTCTGTAACCTCTGACAATGTAACAATCCTTATGTCATTGTACTCGTGACCATCGGCACCACAAAAAAATTGCCAAATATCTTCCATGTCATGTGCTACTGATAAAATCGGCGTATTTTTTTCCAATACATGGCAACACATGACACAAAGTGTACTCTCGGCTTGCTTGAACTTGCAGTTACTGACCTTGTTGAACAGTTTTTCAAACATCAATAAATCTACCGGTTATTACACGAGTCTGCATGACAGAATTTAGACAATGGAACGAAGGTTTCAATCAGGATATTGAAAATCCAGAGAACAATCGATTCTCACTCAGTAGTACCTTGACATCAGGCTGACAGTTTTCAATCTGGATTTTAAACGGTGAATATTCCATTTTTTTACTTAACTTCAACAGTATTCCAAGGCCAGATGCTCGAATATTCTGAGTCGCATTCAAATCAACTACCATGACCTGTATATGATTCTGTCTGGCGCATTGACATGCCTCTACAAAAGTACCGTGAGCACTACAATCCAATGTTTTTGCAGCATGGATAATAATCTTTTCATCAGGGATCCCACTGCTTTCCGTAGTATTTGTCATTTCAAACCCTTTGATGTCAGCACGCTCTAATTCGTCACATAAGAATAAGGCTGGCTTTACTCAGTTTGCAGGTTGTATGATCCCGCATATATTTCGTGTTTTTAGGAGTTGACCTCTAGAGTCACCGTGTTGGATTGTTCCAGGTAAGGCAGGATCTCAATGACTGAGTTATTGAGTATGAATGCTGCACCTTCTAATGTATACCGTACCAGCATACCCCTGAACTTGTGAGTTTCTCTCTGTTTCTCTTTGAACACAAAAGTCAAGTCAACTAAAGCCCCCAAATGGAGATCCAGACTATCGGACTCTATAAAAATCCCTGTAGCTGATATATCACGTGTTTTGTACACCCCTAAATGATGTCCATTGCGATCAAGCGTAACCATGACTTGAGCAGCAATACGGCTTCCAAATCGGTGATCCATAATTGACCCCATCCATTTCAGTTATAAGTATTGACTACGAATTGTTTAGAATATAGTGATATCTTTCTATACAATTCAGGGTACCCTATATTTTATTGTTATACCTTAGGGTTGATGTACACTCTAAGTGAAACTGTAAAGAAAAATAATTCGGGCGTTTACCTACGTAATTCTACGTATGCTTGACTGACGTCAGTTATCTATTTATTACTGGAGTCACTTGATTGCTGAGTCGAAGGCATGGGGATCGAAGGCTTTACACTAAACAAATCACAATCTAACATCTCCTTTAGGACAGCCATCTGTGTGGATACCAATTCCATTAGGCCACTTTAACTGACAAATATTTGAAGAATATTTACTTAAAATTGCACTCTTTTGCAGCAGATAGAGATCCAGAACGCCCGCCACAATTGAACTGCAATGCTCAGCCAGTTAACAATTAAATTATTATAATATTCATAAGCCCTCATCTAAATAGAACTATAACGAGGATCGAGAGGTTAGATTTATTTCCATGAGCGATTTAGACAGCCAATTAAAAGAATTGCGCCGACAGGCAGAGAAACGGCTGCAAGACTGTAAGAATGACTCAGTGGAAATACAGCCTGAACAGTTGGCCGAACAGATCCACGAACTGGAAGTTCATCAAATTGAACTTAAGATTCAAAATGAAGATCTACAACGCAGCCAGATGGAACTGGAAACCTCCCGGGATCAATATGCAGAGTTGTTTGATTTTGCGCCTGTAGGCTATCTGATAATTGACAATAAAGGCCGGATTGTTCGCACCAATCTACTGAGTAGTGAAATGTTTGGTATGAACAGATTTCAAATGGCTGGGGTCTTCTTCTATACGTTTGTCACCAAGGAATATCGGAGAGAACTGTTTCGACACTTCCAACATGTATTCAAAGATCAAATCAGAAAAACCTGTGAAGTGAAAATTGCATTGAACGATGGGACAGTATTTTTCGCCAAAATGGATAGCGTGGTACAGCCTCGAGGTGAGAAAGATAAGCTTCAATGCTTAACCCTCATAACCGATATTACCAAACTCAAGAAGACTGAAGTTACCAACAAACAGGCGAGGCAGGCAGCTGAAGATGCGAGCAGAGCCAAGTCACAATTTCTTACAGCAGTAAGTCATGATCTTCGCCAACCTTTACAAGCAATGACTACTATCAGTGATTTACTGAAAAGAAAACTCACTGACAAAAAAAATCTTGATTTGGTTAACAATCTATCCAGTTGCCTGATTAGTATGACTGAGTTATTCAATACTCTGCTCAATGTCAGTCAGTTAGAATCAGGCTCAATTGAACCTGAACTAAAGACATTTTATGCGAACGAGCTGCTTAATCGATTGGATGTAACATATCGTCCACTCGCTATGGATAAGCAACTGAATCTACGGGTGGTCGACTGCTCTTCAGCACTCCGGTGTGATCCTGTTCTGTTATATCAAATCCTTGATAATTTAGTTTCAAACGCTATCCGCTATACGGATTCAGGTAAAGTACTGGTCGGTTGTAGACGCCGCAAATCGATGTTGCGTTTTGAGATTTGGGATACGGGTATTGGCATACCAGAGAATCAACGCGAACAGATATTTGATGATTACCATCAACTCTACAACCCTGCCAGAGACCACAGCAAAGGCCTTGGACTTGGCCTAGCAATTGCTGCACGAAGCGCGAAACTATTGGGGCAAAAGATAGCACTTAATTCGTGGAAAAATGGATCGATATTTTCGATTGATGCACCACTGATCGATTATCAAACGAACAAATCGAAAAAAACATCAATCAACAACCTCGAAAACACCAAAATTTCAACAACATCACTATTGATCATTGATGACAACAGCATCATTCTCCACTCATTGAGTTATTTGATGGAGAGTTATGGATACAAAGTCACGGGAACAAAGAGTAGTCATGATGCAATGGCTATGATAAAGGATGAATTACGGCAATTTGATTTCATTATTTCTGATTACCGTTTACCAAACGGCGAGACCGGCATAGAGCTTATCAAGAAAATTCGTCAAACATTAGGTTTTAACATACCTGCCTTGCTTATTACCGGAGATCTGGAGATGTCCATGTCACAGGAGTTTGCCGACTCGGGACTGAAACTTCTGCATAAACCAGTCGGAGCAGAAATTTTGAACCAGCATATTCAGGAGATCATGGGCTGAATGTTTTCTAGCCCTTAAAACAATCTTGGGCCTGTTAACACTAATCCAATAGGCCCTAGCGTTATGACCACTATAGATAAAGAGATTCAGCCACTTCAAACTAGGTTTACGTTGTACATTATTTTCATTTTCGGTCCGAAAGCGTCACCGCCAACACGCTTTCACCAAAAATCCTGATTTTTCAAAAACAGCACATTTCATCCGGAGGGACAGACCAGCCACACCATCAAAATTCGTATGGATAGATTGGTAAGTATTGTTTCAATACCCTGATTATCAACCTGGAGAGAAAGTAGCTGCTGACAGAGGAGGGTTTGAGTATCGCCCAGATCAGACTTTAAACCTCGAGAAAGATCCTGTCGAACAGATGCTCATCATCGTTGTCCTCCAACTCTTCCATGAAGATCCTTGTCTTCTGCTGTAGGTCAAACAGGTTGCATTGACGGATCAGTTCCCGGGTTTCCAGCAGTGCACTGGGTTGCATACTGAGCTCCCGCAATCCCAAACCCAACAGCAAACGGACATAGCGGGGATCACCCGCCATCTCACCACACATACTGACCGGGATATCCGCATCCTGAGCCGCCTCGATGGTATAACGGATCAGCATCAGAACGGCCGGATGGAGCGGATCGAAGAGAAAGTTCACCTCTTCATCCATACGGTCCACAGCCAAGGTGTATTGAATCAGGTCATTGGTACCGATGGAGAGAAAATCGAGATAGTGGGCAAAACGTCTTGCCGCCAGTGCCGCTGCCGGTACCTCGATCATGCCTCCGATCGGTATTTCCCGATCGAACGCCACCTCCTCATCGATCAGGTCCTGTTTCGTCTTGTCGATGATGGCAAGCACCTGCTTCAGCTCCTGAACTCCGGAGAGCATGGGAATCATCAGTCTCACAGGCCCTTCAGCTGAAGCTCGCAATATCGCCCTGAGCTGGGGAATGAAGAGCTCAGGCTCCTTCAGACAGAGACGGATCGCGCGCAAACCAAGAGCCGGATTGATCGCCGGCATACAACCAGAATCCGCCATCGTATCGGTGGTTTTGTCCACACCCAGGTCGAGGGTACGAATCGTCAGTGGAATGCCATTCAGCCCCTTAACTGCATCGACATAGACGCCATACTGCTCCTCTTCAGTCGGTGGCGTAGTGCGGTTCATATAGAGAAATTCGGTGCGGAAAAGCCCCACCCCATCGGCCCGGTTCTCCATGGTTACAGGAATATCATCGGGTAACTCGATATTGGAGTAGAGCGAGATTCGTTCACCGTCGGTGGTCAATGCCGGCAGATCGACCTGCTGCCTCAGCTCCACCTCGCGAATTCGCCGGCTCTCGATACGTTGCCGGTAGTAATCGAGTATCCGTTCTGTGGGATCGGCCAGCACCACACCCTGGGCCCCATCGACCACCAGGGGCTCACCCTGACGAAACAGCACAGTCGCCTGATGAACACCCACCACCGCCGGGATACCCAGGCTGCGCGCCAGAATGGCAGTATGGGAGAGAGGCCCGCCGAATTCGGTGATGAAAGCGGCTACCCCCTGGTTTTTCATCATGATGGTCTCTGCCGGCGTCAGATCCCGTGCAACAACAACCCGCCCTTTCAGATCGCCCCGCTGTTCCGGTTTGCCACCGGCCAGAACGAACTGCACATGACCGACCACGTGGTTCACATCATCCTTGCGGGTACGCAGATAGGGGTCGTCCATTTCGTCGAACACCCGTACCAGCTCATCCCGTCGAACCTGAAGTGCCCACTCAGCACTATAGAGTTTTTGCCGGATCAGGCTTACCGTCGCCTGGCTGATCGCATTGTCTTCAAGCATCAACAGATGGGTATCGATGAACTCACTGATATCCTGTGCCGTATCAGAGGGGATCTGATCCCGAACAGATCGTAAATGGCTGGTGGTTGTCAGGAGTGCGGATTCGAAACGATCAATTTCAGCTTCCACCCGCTCCTGGGGAATTTCACGATGAATGATTTCCGGAACACCATGCTGTAACAGGTAGGCCTCACCAATCGCGACTTCCCGCGTGGTTTTGATCCCTATACCCTGACAGGATAGTGTCATTGCTCCTCCCCGAAGCGATCATTGATAAGCACGATCAGCGCTTCCATTGCCTGATCCTCATCACGACCTTCAATTTCCAGCTTCAACATCGAGCCCTTGTTGGCTGCCAGCATCATCACCCCCATGATGCTTTTTCCGTTCACTCTCTGCCCATTGCGATTGAGGAAAACGTCACTCTCATAACTGTTTGCGCAACTAACCAATTTAGCTGCCGCACGGGCATGCAGACCGAGTTTATTTATGATTTCTACTTCTTGTTGCAACATGATATTCAGAATTTATTCAATTGGCCTTTCGCAGCAGTGGATCCCTTCCCTGCCGCCACTGACCGCTTTTTCAGTCAGCGACTTCAGGTCGAGATCGAGATAATTCAGGGTTCGTATCAGCATCGGCAGATTGAGCCCTGAAACCACATTTACACGCCCGCTATCTGCAAGGCTGTAAGCGATATTACTCGGTGTGGAGCCATACATGTCAGTAAACACCAGCACACCATCACCATCATCCAGATTCTCCACCAGCCGGTGTGCCTCTGATTTCATCTGATCAGGATTACACTCGGTGCTCACAGTCAAGGTTTCGATCGGCAACGGTAACTCCACAAACATCTTTTTGACTGTCTCGATCAACGCATCACCGATGCGACTGTGAGTGATCAACAGCAAGCCAATACTCATGACAATTCACGATGACGGCTCATCACCTGCAGTCCTGCCGCTTTAAAATGTTTGACCAGACACTCCACCACATAGACTGAGCGGTGCTGACCACCGGTACAGCCAATGGCAATCGTCAGATAGCTACGCCCATCCGCTTCAAACGCCGGTATCCAGCGTGACAGAAAATCGATCAGATCCGCCACCATCTTTTTGGTTTCTTCCTGCTCATGCAGAAAATCCGCCACCGGTCTATCCATCCCGGTGTAGCTGCGCAGCTCGGTCTGCCAATAGGGATTGGGAAGACAACGCACATCAAACAGGTAGTCTACATCTCTCGGCAGACCATGCTTGAAACCGAATGACTCAAATAGAATCGATACCTGACCACTTTCACCGCCAATCCGATTGCGCACCAGATCCCGAAGCTCATGCACATTGGTGTGAGTGGTATCGATCCTAAGATCAGCCGCCTCATTCAATGGCTGCAAAAGATCCCGCTCATGCTGGATCGCTTCACTGAGCGAGCGTTGCTGATTGGTCAGGGGATGCTTGCGCCGGGTTTCACTAAAGCGCTTGATCAGTGTATCCAGCTGGGCATCCAGGAACAGCATGTTACAGTCGAGACCGCGTTGACGAATACTCTTCACCACCTCCGGCAGATTGGAAATCTGACTGGGCTGACTCCTTGCATCGATACCAACAGCGGTTTTCTTGAAAGTCTCCTCTGGCTCATCGTTTAGATAATCGGAAACGGAAACCAACAGGGAGACCGGCAGATTATCGATACAGTAGTAACCCAGATCTTCAAGGGTATGCAAAGCGATGGTCTTTCCTGATCCGGAAAGTCCGGTGACAATCTGCAGTTTTATCTCATTTGCCATCTCGCTCAGGCCCCAAGACTATTCTTGATCGATGTAGTTTTGTTGACGTTCGATAAAATCCTGGGTTGCATTGTACCCATCCATCTTCAGCAGATGCTGCCTGACGGCAGTCTCCACCAGGATCGCCAGATTCCTGCCTGCCGCAACCGGCAGACTCGTCTGGGGAACATCCACACCCAATAGGGTCCGATGTGAGTGGCACCCCTCCAGGCGATCCATATTTTCGAGTTTTTCATCATCAAAGTGGAGGAGATCTATGATCAAGTGTAACTGTTTATTCGGCTTTATAGCACTATTACCGAAGATAGCCCTGACATTAATCAGACCCAGCCCACGAACTTCAAGAAAATCCTGCAACACCTTCGGGCATCGCCCACTCAATGTGTTCGTGCCTGTCTTATAGAACTCGGTTGCATCATCGGCAACCAGACGATGCCCCCGGGAGATCAGTGCCAGCGCAAGCTCACTTTTGCCGATTGCCGGATCACCGCTCAACAACACACCCTTACCCAGCACTTCCATATAGACCCCATGCAACAACAGGGTCTCACCAACTGGCAGGCTGAATTTCTCCAGCAGTCTATGGATGACATGGTTATCCCCTTTGGGGGTAAACATCAAGGCTGTATGGCTGTTTTTCGCCGACTCCAGGCAAGCCGGCTTGGGCTGCAGGCCATCGGTAAAGATCAGCGCAAGCGGGGAAGAGTCGAACAGGGTTTTCAGAGACTCCAGGTAGCCGGTATCGCCACCATACAGCAGATGCTGCTGTTCCGGAGGGCCAACCACCTGTATCTGGTTCGGACGTATCAGGTTAAGTGGACCTACCGGTTGTTGTCCGTCCGGGGACTCACTGTCCAGAAGGATATTTCCTTCACCACCCTCACCATCCCAGCTGAGCTCAAGTTCACTGGCAAATTCGTCGAAAAGATCGCGAATGGTGTAGTTGGATGGCATCAATCTGATGAGGTTATGGTTTCTCGCTGCTTGATCAACTGAAACAGTTGCTGCGTTGTTTCCGCCTCACGCAGTGCGGTACAAAAGGGGGGGTCATCGAACATTCTGGCCAACTTCGCCAGCAGCTGAAGATGTTCGTCTGTGGCCTGTTCCGGTACCAGCATGGCGAACGCCAGATCGACCGGCTGACTGTCTATGGCGTCGAAATCGACACCATTGGGCATCTGAATGAACGCTGCGGTGGCCTGTGTGACCTGAGACATGCGCGCATGGGGTAGCGCAATTCCTTTGCCCAGTCCGGTACTGCCGAGTCGCTCCCTCTCAAGCAATGCATCGAACACAATATCCTGTGACAGCCCGGGAGCAGCATCGGCCAATCTCTGACCAAGCTGCTCAAGGGCGCGTTTTTTACTGGCTGCCTCCACACCGCAGCCGAGACGTTCCTCAAGCAGAAATCCGTCGGGAAACATGGAGACCTCGCCAGTTCAATCTATCGAAAGTTACTCAACTGCATACTTCACACCGCTACCGGCGCGATGACTCTGCATCTTTTCTTTGTGTTTAATCACCTGCCTGTCCAACTTGTCAGTCAAGCCATCAATGGCGGCATACATATCTTCCTGCACTGAATCAGCGAATACGCTGGCACCGTTCACTTGCATGGTGGCTTCCGCCTTCTGCCTCAGCTTCTCAACGCTCAAGATGACATGCACATTGATTACATTATCAAAATGCCGCTCAAGACGTTCGAATTTATTATCTACATAGCTTTTCAAGGCATCGGTTACTTCCACATGATGACCGGTAACGCTTATTTGCATAATTATCTCCTGTCTTAGATGAGTTGGCTCATCACTCTGACCGACTCGCTGAATCGATTCCCGAAACCATCGATCAGGCTGACCATGAGGCCGGATTCGGCTGGAACCACAACCCCTGTTTTCATAGACATCCTGAGCGGTAGATCAATTCACCTACATCAGTCGTTTACGCTCATTCGACGGCGGTATGCTCATCGATTCACGATACTTTGCCACCGTTCGGCGGGCCACTTTGATGCCCTGTTCCGATAGGATGGCGGCGATCTTGTTGTCGCTGAGCGGTTTGCTTGTGTTTTCAGCGGCAATCAATTTTTTAATCAGTGCTCGAATCGCGGTGGAGGAGCACTCCCCGCCGGCACTGGTGTTGACGTGGCTGGAGAAGAAATACTTGAACTCCAGCGTGCCCCGGGGGGTATGCATATATTTCTGGGTCGTCACCCGGGAAATGGTCGATTCATGCATCTCCAGTGCCTCGGCAATATCCCTCAATACCAGCGGCTTCATAGCCTCCTCGCCATGCTCAAAAAAGCCCCGCTGATATTCAACAATCTTACTCGCAACACGCAGAATAGTCTCATTACGGCTCATCAGGCTTTTAATGAACCAGCGCGCCTCCTGCAGATGGTTCTTAAGAAAGGTGTTGTCATCGCTCTGATCCGCCCGCCGGATCAGGCTGGCGTAGTCATTGTTGACCCGAAGCTTGGGGGTAACCTCCCCATTCAGCTCCACAACCCAGCGGTTGTTGCGCTTGCTGACGAAGACATCCGGAATCACATATTCAGGCTCACTTTTTGCGATTGCCGTGCCCGGATGGGGATTCAGGGTCCGGATCAGCTGCATGATGGCAGCGAGCTCCTGCTGATCCACCTTCATGCGACGTATGATCTGATTCTGATCCTGGGCGGAGAGCAGATTGAAGTGATCCCGGCAGAGTTTTATCGCCTGATCCCGATAGGGGGTCTCTTCCGCCAATTGACGAAGCTGAATCAGCAGGCAGTCCTGGGCGCCCTGGGCTCCGACACCCGGTGGATCGAATGCCTGAATCCGATGCAGTACCGCCTCGACATCCTCCAGGGTCGCTTCCTCATCATTCAGCGAACTCAGAATATCCTGCAGGTCGCCTTTGAAGTAACCATCCTCATCGATACTGTCGATCAGGGTGGTGGCTATCACGATATCCTGTTCGGTGAAAGGGGTCAGGGTCATCTGCCAGACCAGATGGTCATGCAGGGTTACAGCGCCGCTACGCTGTACCAGATAGTCATGGTCTGCGGCATCTCCGCCGCTGCTGGCCGGCGGCAGGTAACTGTCGTAGACATCGGTCCATTCACTGTCCACCGGCAGATCCTCGGTCAGCTGGCTGCTGTCGGTCTGAATCTCCCGCTCGTTATTGATGTCATTCGACCCCTCGACTTCCTTGCTCTCCCGGGTCTGTTCACCAGCCTCCTGGGCATCTCCCTCTTTCTGCAGCTGAGTGCTGAACTCCTCCTCGCCCTCAAGCATCGGGTTGGTCTCAAGCACCTCCTGAACCTCCTGGCTCAGGTCGAGCGCAGAGAGCTGCAACAGGCGGATTGCCTGCTGCAATTGAGGAGTCATGGTGAGATGTTGTCCGAGTCGGAGCTGTAGAGCCTGCTTCATAGCAGAGATATCTTTAAACCTGGTATGTTATTTGTATGTCTTTATTCTCATTTTAGCTAAAAATAGCCGCCTACGGAAAGATTCTTCTTCACTGGGTCGATTCTCCTGGGTTCACACCACACTCCAACTTATTCCATACTGATTGAGACCGCCTTCAGCGCGCCTGCCGCTGCCTGTTTAATCCATTAAAAAACAGTGTTATAGACTCACATCGTAAAATTTTCACCCAGGTAGACACTGCGCACCTCCTGGTTGCCGAGGATCTCCTCGGTGGTTCCCTCCGCCAGCACTTTACCACTGTTGATGATGTAGGCCCGGTCGCATATATCGAGTGTCTCCCTGACATTATGATCGGTTATCAGGATCCCAATCTTTAAGGATTTCAGATGCTGGATGATCTTTTTGATATCGATCACGGCAATCGGATCGACCCCGGCAAAGGGCTCATCGAGCAAAATGAAGGCGGGCTCCATGGAGAGGGCCCGGGCAATCTCCAGTCGGCGCCGCTCGCCACCGGAGAGACTCATCGCCATGCTCTCCCGCAGATGCTCGATACCGAACTCCGTCAGCAACTGGTCACATCGGGCCTTACGTGCCTGGCTACCCAGCTCTTTGCGATGTTCCAGTATCGCCAGAATATTCTGCGCCACCGTCAATCGCCTGAAGATGGAGGGCTCCTGGGCCAGGTAACCGATACCCAGACGGGCCCGCTTGTGCATCGCCTGATCAGTCAGCTCCTCCCCATCCAGATAGATCCGCCCCTGATCCGCCTGCACCAGGCCGACAATCATATAGAAGCTGGTGGTCTTGCCGGCACCGTTGGGCCCCAGCAACCCCACCACTTCCCCGCTGTTGAGGTTCAGTGAGACGCCATCCACCACTCTACGCTTGTAGTACTGCTTCTGCAGATCGACAGCCTGCAACTGACTCACGGTTCAGTTTTCCCGGTTTGGGGCTCAATCACCACCTGCACCCGCTGTTTACCCTGGACACTGCTGCCAGCTCTGACCTGTGCATTGGCCCGGTTATAGACGATGCGGTCATTGCGGAAGCTGTTCCCCCCCTGCTCGAGCAGGGCATCGTCGATCAGTAACATCTCATTCCGATTCAGATGGATCTCAATACGCTGCGCCTGACCATGAACCTCAACGCCATCGACCTCAGGCAATTGACTGAATCTTGTCGGCTGCCCCTCACTGACTATCTTTTCGGTTTTGCCGGCTGACCTGTGAACCCAGAGACGATCCGCCCACAACTTCATACTGCCCTGGACGATAGTCACATTGCCCTCATAGAGACTGACGCCGCTGGACTCGTTGATGGAGAGACTATCCGCTTCAAGCGACATCGGTTGATTGCGGTCGCTCTCAAGCCCCCAGGCAGGTATCGCAACTGCCATCAGCAGACTACAGATCAACCCCCTGCCTTTATTCAAATTCATAGTGCCCTCGTACCTGACCGAGCAGCTTCAAGCGTGACGGTTCATCAAACCAGATCTGCATGCCGATCGCCGACAGCCAATCCACACCACTGTTGATTCTGACTGCCTCAGCGGTCTCGGCATAGGACGCCTCTGCATGGATTGTCAGATCCTCGGTCTCAATCCGGTAAGGTGCAAACTCAGCTTTCCCATCACGTTCGATTATCACTTGGCCCGGAAGAAACAGTGTCTCCTGACGATGGTCGGCCAGGCCATTTTCACCCCACATTCTCCAGGGAGGTTGATCAGACCTGAATCGTTGCACCACCGGTTGAGAGAGCTCAGTGATACCGCGCTTCTCATAATGGGTCATTCTGGGGGTTCGCAGAATCTGTAACAACTGCCCATCGTCATCATACTGTTTTACCAGCAGGTTGACGGCATAGGTATCAGGGGTATCCCTAGCAATCTCAGGCCTTTTGATCTCCGGCCGTTGCAACTCGTTAACCCACCAGGCCAAACTCAATACCAGTGCAAACATCAACAATAGACCGAGCAGGCGCCTGTTCAAAGATAGTGTTCCAGGCTTGACTGCAAGGTATCCTGAGCCTGCATGATCATTTCACACACATCTCTAGCGGCGCCCCGCCCACCGCCATGAGGGGTCTGCCAGTGGGCATGCTGCACCACGAACGGATGGGCGTCCTGCACAGCGATCGCCAATCCCACCCGGCGCATGATCGGCAGGTCCACCACATCATCGCCCACATAGGCGATCTGATCATCCGACAAGCCAAGCTTCTGTTTCAACTCTTCATAGGCAGGCAGTTTCTCCAGCTTGCCCTGATAGACATACTCAACACCCAGACTCTCCATACGCAATCTCACCACTTCAGAAGTACGGCCGGTGATAATGCCGATCACCACACCGGTGTACTGCAACATTTTCATGCCATGCCCATCCCTGGAATGGAAGGCTTTATACTCCTGACCATCGTCACCCAGAAAAAGTCCACCATCGGTCAGTACACCGTCAACATCAAAGATCACTAGTTTGACCGCTCTGGCCTTATCATGAATATCCTGCATTTTGCCCCCCTAATGTTTAATTTTTATTCTGTGGCGTTATCTATAATCCCGGTGGCTAAAAGCAAGCCATTCGGTCGCCAGATGAATCTCACTACATAACACCAGCCCTCAGCAGGTCATGCATATTGAACGCGCCGACCAGGCGTCGTTCCCCATCCACAACCAGCAGGCCGTTGATTTTATTCTCTTCCATCATCTGCAATGCTTCAGCCGCCAGCATCTCCGGTGGAACCTGTTTACACCCCTTAGTCATGACCTCTGCGACGCGCATCTTGTGGATATCGATCGGCCGGTTCAGGGTGCGGCGTAGATCCCCGTCGGTATAGACACCGACCAACTGCCCCTGCTGATCGACCACCGCCGTCATTCCCAGGCCTTTCACAGACATCACCTCCAATGCCTCATGCAGGCTGGCATCCTGGCTGACGGATGGCAGCGCTTCTCCGCTATGCATGATGTCACCCACATGCAGTAGCAGACGCCGACCCAGCGAGCCACCTGGATGGGAGAGGGCAAAGTCCTTGGCTGTGAATCCCCTGGCTTGCAACAGAGCAACCGCCAGCGCATCCCCCATCACCAGCGCGGCCGTGGTACTGGAAGTCGGCGCCAAGCCAAGAGGACAGGCCTCCTTATCGACACTCACATCGATATGCACTTCCGACTCTTTGGCCAGGGTGGAGTGGGCTTTACCGGTCATCGCAATCAGTGGCACACCGAGCCGCTTGAGCAACGGCAGAATCACCAGCAGTTCGCCGGTCTCCCCGGAATTCGACAGGGCGAGTACCACATCGTCCGGGGTGATCATACCCAGATCCCCGTGACTGGCTTCACCGGGGTGGACAAAAAAAGCGGGACTGCCGGTACTCGCCAGAGTGGCCGCCAACTTGTTGCCGATATGTCCGGATTTCCCCATGCCAATCACCACAATCCGTCCACGGCAATGGAGCAGATAGTGGCATGCCTGGGCGAATCCAGCCCCCAGTCGGGGAATCAGCGCCATGACGGCCGCAGCCTCCGTCTCAATGACAGCCTGACCCAGCTCGATCATCTGGGCCGTCTCTTGTTCGGTGGGCATCGGGGATCTTTTCATCTGAACAGTATGTACGGTTTGATTTGACATCTCAAAGAGGTAACACCACCGAGTAGAACAGCCAGGACTGGTAGCCGATAAAACAGAGCAGAAGCCCCAATCCCTCAATTCGATTGATCCGCCCCGGTTTACCAAAACCGTAGCCCATCAGGAAAAGGAACAGTGTCAGACCGAACATCACCGGCAGATCCCGCGTCAGCACAAAGGGGGAGAATGCGCCAGGCGCCACCAGGCCGGGAATACTCAGAACAGCCAACATATTATATAGGTTTGAACCGATCACATTGCCGATGGCGATATCATCCTCACCCTTCATCGCACTGGTGATACTGGCGGCGAGTTCCGGCAGGCTGGTGCCGATCGCGACAATCGTCAGACCGATCACCACATCGCTGACACCGAGCTCGACAGCCACATTGGTTGCCCCCCAGACCAGCACCCTGGAACTGATCAGCAGCAGAACCAGTCCGCCAGTTAAAAGCATCAGCGCTTTACGGGTCGGCACATCATGGGGGATCTCGGCATCGTACTCCCCGGCAATCGGGTCAGCCTCACCGGTTTTGGCGGTATAGATCATCCAACCGAACACCCCGACCAGCAAGACAAGTAATATCCCGCCATCCAGCAGACCCAGCTCCCCATCCAGCATCAGCAGAATACAGATTACCGTCACGCCAAGCAGAATCGGATACTCCCGTTTCAGCACGCTGGAGTGGACAGAGAGGGGGATCACCAGGGCGGTTACCCCGAGAATCAGGCCGATGTTGGCGATATTCGAACCAACCGCATTACCGATCGCTAACCCCGGATTGCCGTTCACAGCCGCCATCACGGAGACCAGCACTTCCGGAGCTGAGGTACCGAACCCAACCACGGTAAGGCCGATCAGCATGGGAGATACGCCCAGATTGTCAGCCAATGCCGCGGCACCGCTGATAAACCGGTCTGCGCTCCAAACCAGTACGACCAGACCCAATAGAATGGAAAGACTGTACAGCAACATGAACTAGGGCCTTTCCTCACCTATCCATAGGCTTGCGCCGGAAACAGCGCAACACGGGGCTACTCGTCGTTCTCTTGGAATCACCAAACTTCTCTCTCCTCGCGCTTCGGTTGGCGCTCTATTTCAAACACAACAGGGCCAATTGGATTGGTGATAACAGACCCTGGTGCTTTTACTCCATTTACCAAACAGTGTTATCGGCATTCACCCGCAGACCAATCGATAGCCGGTGGCATGCCGATAGCGCCAACAAGAAAATAATCAAAGGGTTGAGATGATAGCAGAAAGCCAATACAAGATGCTTGACAATTATATCGGTATATTAGATAATTCCAACATACTGATACATTATGTTTCAGTTATCCTCCTTTGGTGGTATATTCATTCAGCGCAACAACCTCTGTTGCGCTTTTTTTTTGCCTGGCGGCAAACTGGGCACCCCGGGTTTCCAGGATAATGAAATAGTCCTTGTGCCAACCCATGGGATCATGTATTATCCGCCGTCTTTTTCGAAGCACAATAGTTCTCCATTGGAGCGACATCGGATGACTACTTTAAGCGCAAAGCCGGCTGAGGTTCGCCGCAATTGGTACCTTGTGGATGCTACAGACAAGACCCTGGGTCGTCTGTCCACAGAGATTGCACGACGTCTGCGCGGCAAGCATAAACCGGAATATACACCTCACGTGGATACCGGCGATTACATCGTCGTGGTCAACGCAGAGAAGATTCGGGTTACCGGCAACAAAATGTCCGACAAGATGTACCACCACCACACGGGTTATGTCGGCAACATGAAATCCATCAGCCTGGACAAGCTGCTGCAGAAGGCACCTGAACGTGCAATCGAGCATGCAGTCAAAGGCATGATGCCGAAAAACCCACTGGGGCGCGTCATGTTCAAGAAGCTGCGCGTCTTCGCCGGCCCTGAGCACAGCCATCAGGCCCAGCAACCTCAGCCCCTGGAAATCTAAAGCAAGAGTTTAAGACCATGGCAGACACCCATATCACAACCGGACGCCGTAAGAGTTCCACTGCACGAGTCTTTCTGACCACCGGCAGCGGCAACATCACCGTCAACAACCGTCCGCTCGACGAATACTTCGGTCGCGAAACCGCCCGCATGGTGGTACGTCAGCCACTGGAGTCCACCGAGACCCTCGGCAAGGTTGACATCAAAGTCACGGTCAGAGGTGGCGGCACCACCGGTCAGGCCGGCGCCATCCGTCACGGTATCTCCCGTGCACTGGACGCCTATGACGAGTCACTGCATGGCGTGCTGCGCAAATCAGGCTTTCTGACCCGCGATGCCCGTGCGGTAGAGCGTAAGAAAGTCGGTCTGCACAAAGCCCGTAAGCGTCCTCAATTCTCCAAACGTTAAGTCTGGCTTGTGTTGCGGACGATTTCGTCCTGCACCAGGTCTGCAACTGGGGATTCGTCTAATGGCAGGACAACGGACTCTGACTCCGTATGTGGAGGTTCGAATCCTCCATCCCCAGCCAACGCTAAGAAAAGCCCACCATCGTGTGGGCTTTTTTAGTGCTTGCTAAAACCACCCCGGATGGAGGATTTGAACCGATCAGAGGTTCGACGACCGAGCATAGCGAGGGCGATCAGCTTCAGCTGACCCCGAAGGGGCGAGGCCACTGGCCGAGTAATCCTCCATCCCCAGCCAACGCTAAGAAAAGCCCACCATCGTGTGGGCTTTTTTAGTGCTTGCTAAAACCACCCCGGATGGAGGATTTGAACCGATCAGAGGTTCGACGACCGAGCATAGCGAGGGCGATCAGCTTCAGCTGACCCCGAAGGGGCGAGGCCACTGGCCGAGTAATCCTCCATCCCCAGCCAACGCTAAGAAAAGCCCACCATCGTGTGGGCTTTTTTAGTGCTTGCTAAAACCACCCCGGATGGAGGATTTGAACCGATCAGAGGTTCGACGACCGAGCATAGCGAGGGCGATCAGCTTCAGCTGACCCCGAAGGGGCGAGGAATGGAAGGCCGCACTGGGAAATCAGCTCCGATTCTCAGTCTCATAGACCACCACCGGTGGATGATAGATGACCTGCACGACCACACCATCCGGGTCGTAGCAGTAGAAACTTCTCGCTCCGTCCCGGTGAGTACGGGGTTCATTTCGCATTCTCACCCCATCTGCCTTGAGGAACTCAAACCACTCATCCACCGCTTCCGGGGTGGCCAGAAAGAAACCGATGTGATCGAGGCGCTGGGCCGCCTCATCGAACTGCTCTGCGGCGGTCTTGTGCAGAGCAAGATTGTCCGGCCCGGAGCTGAGATAGAGATTGTCCGGATCCGGGCGCCACTCGACCCCCATCCCCAGCAGCTCCACATAGAAGTGCTCACTGCTCGCCATATCCCTGACATTCAGCGCCACGTGGCGCATCCCCATATGATTCCCCGGTCTTTTCACGACAACACCTCACTCAGTGCCTGATCCCACTGCTGCTGCCCCAGTGCCCGTTTCACCACCAGCGGCAGGGCAACAGCCCCATGGGCCAGCAACTGCTCATGCAGGTCTCTGATCGAGGCCCCGGAGTTCTGTTCAAGATAGTGTTTGGAGAGTTGCTCGATCAGATCGGCACCGAGCAGTGCCATGAAGGCATCAGTCGGCCGTCTGGAGATGGCCGTCAGGCTGACTTCAGCCCAACAGGGAATATCCGAGAGGGGCTTCAGGCGCTCCAGGGCCTGCCGACTGTTGAGCTCACCGGTATGGAACTCGAGGTCGATGCAGGCCTGTTCAGCCAGCGCCAGACGCCTCTGATTGAGCAGGATACGATCCTGTTCGTCGAAATAACCCCGTGACTCCAGCACACGGCTCATATAGTGAGCCCAGCCCCGCTTGAAGGCCGCCGAGGGATTGATCTGACGCACCAGACTGTGCGCCGAGATCCCACCGGCCCAGGCCAGATAGTGACGCCCGGCCCAACTGCTGTAGAGATTCCGCATGCGTATTGCGGCGCGGCTCTCACCTCCCCCGACCTGCTGATCGTGAGGAATCAGGCATACACCACCCTCCTGAGTCCGCAGATAGCTGCCACAATCCGGCTGGCGGTAACAGCTGTCGGTGACGCGAATCGCAAGTGGCTGCTTAGAATCGGGCAGTAACTGATGCTGCTGCAGGAAACCCCGCAGAATCTGTGCCTCCTCCTGATAGGCCTGGATACGCTCGTTTCCACTGAGACGCTCACCTGTGGAGGCCTTCAAATCGGTAACATCCAGACCCTGCTGCCGTAACGATTCATAGGTCTGGTGCAGGCGCGATCTGGCAAATGTCAGCGCCTGATCGACCTGGAGTTCAACCTGATCCCGGTTGTGCAAAAACCAGCTCAGCAGCTCCGGACCGCAATCAGCAGTACCGGAAGCCACCGGTATCAGGTTCTTGATCAGACACTGCTGGTAGTCCTCAACGGCTTCTGCCGCCTGGCTGGCCAGTGACTGCAACCGACCCTGATCGGCACAGCACTCCCGTGTCTGCGGCAGATCGCGACCAAGCCGTTTCAGCCAGGGCACCCCCTTTTCGGCGGTTTCCAGGGCATCGGCCAGCCACAGGGTAGAGACCACGCCGGGCAGCTCAGACAACCTTCCCCGGGCATCCCGCAGATAGTTGGGTGTAAGCTCCAGCACCCCCATCAGCGCTTCACAAAGCCGCTCCGACTGACGAACCACCAGCTCCTGCAGCTGGTTGAGTGGCAGATATTTCGCCGGATCACGATAGCGCCAGTCCTGTTCCAGCAACATCCGGTGCTCCACCAGGGCGGCCCCACGAATCAACTGCAGATCGAGCTGACGATCCGCATCCAGTTGCTCAAAATCGAGGTTATCCAGGCTCACCAGAAGGTTGCTGATCAGGTTCGCCAGGGCACCTTTGTCATCATCGCCATCCGCAGTCAGTTTACCTTCGTAGCCCGAAACCGAGGCGTAGACAGCCGCCAATGGGTGGAAGCGGAACCAGGCGCGATAGTAGTCGGCAACCAACTCATCGAAATCACTGGCGGCACTACTCATCACGTATCTCGTAATCGTGGGTAATCTTCGCGGTCGCGCCCAGCATGATCGAGGCGGAGCAGTATTTATCCGCACTCAAGGAGATGGCTCTGGAGACATGTTTTTCACTGAGCTCCCGTCCAGTGACGATAAAATGGGCGTGAATATCGGTAAAAACCTTAGGGTCAGCCTCAGAACGCTTGGCCTCCAACTCCACAACGCAACCGGTAACCTGCTGGCGGGACTTCCTCAATATGGAGAGCACATCGAACTCTGTGCACCCCCCCATGCCAAGCAGCAGCATCTCCATCGGTCTGACTCCCAGATTCCTGCCTCCATGATCCGGCGGACCATCCATAATTATTGCATGGCCACTCCCGGCCTCACCCATCATGGTGGCTGCCTCCACCCATACGACCCGTGCTTTCATTCATTACTCCAAAGTTGGTTTTCACTCTGCGTCTATACAGAACATCAAACTGAGGCTAAGGTCACAGCCATACAGGCCGTAAACAAGTTAAACAGCCATAAGTGTTCTAGAAATAGATGATAAACATGACATACGTTAAATTTATGGCTTGTTGTTTTTTGTTACACTATATCTATGCGAGTCTACAGAAGACTGTAAATTCGACAAGTTGATAAGGGTTGCTAAACTTGATCCTACGCTTTCTATTGAACTTCGTATCATACGAAGCATGGGCTCAGATTTACTGCCATACAGATCAGCAGCGACTGCACTCAGGCAGATGACTGATTCAATCGGCAGGCTGATCTCTATACCATATAACGTTTAATAAATTCAGAGTCCAAAGATCATGACGATCATAAAACCGCCACCGCAGGAACCAGAGTATCTCCAGCGATTCCTGTCATTTTGTCATCGCCGGCGCTACCCAAAGAATACCGAGATCATCCATATCGGTGACCCGGCAGATATCCTCTATTACATCACGGAAGGCTCGGTGGCTGTCTACATCGAAGATGAAGATGGTCGGGAAATCATCCTCACTTACCTCAACAAAGGGCAGTTTGTCGGCGAAATGGGGCTGTTCGTCCCGGAACCGAAGCGCAGTGTGATGGTACGCACCCGCGCCTCCTGCCAGATCGCTGAGATCAGTTATCAGCGGCTGGAGCAGCTCTTTTCCCATGATCTGAAGGAGTACACCAAGGATATTCTCTATGCGATGGGGGCTCAGCTCTCCCAACGTCTCAACCAGACCAGCAACAAGGTGGGACATCTGGCCTTTTTCGATGTTACCGGCCGCATCGCCCGCACCCTGCTGGATCTCTGTAAGGAGCCCGACGCCATGACCCATCCGGATGGGATGCAGATCCGCATCACCAGACAGGAGATCGGCCGGATCGTAGGCTGCTCCAGAGAGATGGCTGGCCGGGTATTGAAAAACCTCGAGGAGCAGGGCCTGATCAGTGTTAAGGGTAAAACCATCGTGGTGTTCGGCACCCGCTGAACCTCTCACCGGCCTGATCGAGTAGGGTGCGGACGAGCCGCACCCGAAAGGTTGCAGGCCCAACACCCCCCTTGCCAAAACACAAATCCTTGAAAGGCATTCTCTTGCCTGAGTGGAACGCCACCTGCCTGAGAGACTTTCAAGCCGATTCTGCCGGAATAGCTGGGCTTCGTTGCGTAAAAATACAGCGAATGTCTTTTTTTAATTTATGGCCACTATCTGCCTAGCTTCGCGGTGATTGGTGTTCATTTGCGGCAATTACTCTCAAAAAAACACCACTCCCCTCTAACTCCCCATCTCCGCTACCACCGGATAACGGGGACAGTTGGTCAAATGGTCATTAACCATTCCCACCGATTGCATGAACGCGTAGCAGATGGTTGAGCCGACAAAGCGGAAGCCTTTCCGCTTCAACTCTTTACTCATGGCATCTGAGATCGGAGTACTGGCCGGCACCTGCTCCAGCTTACGCCAGCGGTTCTGCTTCGGTAGACCGTCGACGAAATCCCAGAGAAACTCCGAGAACCCCTCACCGGCCTCGAGCTCGAGGAAGGCCTGGGCATTGCCAATCGTCGCATTGACCTTGAGCCGGTTCCGCACAATCCCGGCATCCGCCAGCAGCCGTTTCACATCCCCCGCCCCATAGGCAGCAATCCTGTTCACATCAAAGCCCTCAAAGGCCCGTCTGTAGCCCTCCCGCTTACGTAAAATGGTCAACCAGGAGAGACCCGCCTGTGCTCCCTCCAGGATCAGCATTTCAAACAGATGCTGTGGATCGCGGGATGGCACCCCCCACTCCCGATCGTGGTATTCCACATACTCATCATCTCCCAGACACCAGGGACAGGGTTCGGTTTTCATAGCCTCTTGTTCTCCTCCGGTCCAATCCAGAAATGGGGTACATGGGCAAGCTCCCAGAGAAACCCGTCCGGATCGCTGAAATAGCCTGAATAGCCACCCCAAAAGGTCTCCTGAGGCGGCTTGATAAGGGTCGCTCCCGCGCTCAACGCCTCTGCCATAACCCGGTCCACCGCCTCTCGGCTGCTCAGATTATGGGCCAGGGTAAACGGACTCTTATCAGCCCGACCGAACTCGACACCCGCATCCTCACCCAGTGCCCGCTTCGGATAGAGACCAAGCCAGCTGCCCTGCAGATCAAAAAAGGCTACCGCATCGCTGTCGAAATCATAGCGAGGCAGTCCCAGTTGCTGATAAAACCCTATCGACTCTGTGAGGTCATTCACACCGAGGGTAATAAGACTGATTCTTGGCTCCATGGCGCTACTCCCTTGAATGTTATGGTGAGTGGGAGTCTATCCACAGCCTGCTGACAACGGGGTGTCAGTATTGAAAATGAGGCCACATCACTCAAGTTGATTGAAGCAATTTGCGGTTCTCTTCTGAAGTGTCAATCTTGCCTGAACCGGGATCAATCCGCCTCCTCATCCACACTGATCAGGTAATCCTTCAGAGTCCGGCCACTGAGTTGTGGGTATCGCCCATTCGCCATCTGCAGAGATTCGATTCGATCCACACGAAACTGACGAAACCCCTCCCGCAATTCACACCAGGCTGCCAAAGTCCAGACAGAACCCCAGTAGAAGAGGCCAAGCGGCCAGATCACCCGATCCGAGTGGACCCCATCCCGACGACGGTAGGCGATCTCTATTTTACGCTGTTGGGCGATCGCTTTGCGGAGTCTGGCCACCTGCTGCCTGACTTCGGCAGGAATATGAAAATCGGGCACCAGCAGCGCCTCGTGGGAGAGCACCGGGCGAATCCGTTCCGGTACCACCGCCGCCACCTTACCGAGCGCACTGGATGCCGCCTCCGCCAATGCCGTATCACACCAGCCCTGAACCATGCGCATGCCCAACATCAATGCGGTCAACTCCTCTTCGTTGAACATCAGCGGCGGGACTCGAAACCCTTTACTCAGACGATAGCCGCTGCCGGCAACAGCTTCGATGGGAATGCCGGACGCAGAGAGTGCATCGATGTCACGGTAGATGGTTCTGACCGAGACCTCCAGCCGGGCGGCCAGGCTTTCAGCCGTAATGTAGCGCTCGGCACTGAGCTCCTGAGTAATGCGAAACAGACGGTCCGCACGGCGCATGGTGCACTCCAATCAGATCAGGAAAAGAGCTCCCGCAATCTGGCCCCGGGATCCTCTGCACGCATGAAGGCCTCACCCACCAGAAAGGCATTCACCTGGTGGCCGCGCATCCGTTTGACATCCTGCTGATCGAGGATACCGCTCTCTGTCACCACAATCCGATCCTCTGGAATCTGATCCAGCAGTCCAAGGGTGGTATCCAGGGTGACCTCGAAATTGCGCAGATTGCGATTGTTGATTCCGATCAGGCGATTCTCCACCGCCAGCGCCCGCTGCAGTTCCGCTTCGTCATGCACCTCGATCAACACATCCATACCCAGCTCGTGGGCCAGATCATTCAGACGTTTGAGTTGCGCATCATCCAGACAGGCCGCAATCAGCAGAATACAGTCCGCCTCGATCGCCCGAGCCTCATAGACCTGATAGGGATCGATGATGAAATCCTTGCGAATCACCGGCAGCGTGCAGGCACCACGGGCCTGTCGCAGATAGTCATCGCTGCCCTGAAAAAAATCGATATCGGTCAGCACTGAGAGACAGGCCGCCCCACCCTGCTGATAACTGATTGCTATCTCTGCCGGCTGAAAATTCTCGCGCAACACCCCTTTGCTGGGGGAGGCTTTCTTGATCTCCGCAATCACCCCGGCCTCTCCGGCCTGAATCCTCTGCGCAATGGCATTGGCAAATCCACGCGGCGCGGAACTCTCCAGTAACAGTTCCTGCAGATCCTGAAGACGGCGATTCTCCAGCCGGGCTGCAATCTCCTGCTGTTTGCGGGCGACGATCTTTTTCAGAATATCTGGTCTATTTTTCATCTCAGTCTACTGCTATCTCATTAACGCTCAATCTTCCAAGAAGCTACTCGATTAACCCCTATCCCTTTAAGGGAGAGGGGTTGGGGAGAGGGGAGCCACCTTGCCTGCTTATTTGGTCGATTGACGACAATTCTGATGATGAGTCAGTTAATACTCAATCCTCAAAGTTAACGGCACTGTTATGATATCAATCGAAACTCTGGGTCAGTACCACCAGGCGGTCGAGCCGGTTGCGCGCCTCACCACTGGCAATGGCTTCATTGGCCCGATCAACACCCTCCTGCAGGGTGGCGGCATTACCGGAGGTATAGATTGCTGCGCCGGCATTGATCATAACGATGTCTCTGGCCGGCCCCGGATTATCCTCCAGAACCCCGCGAATGGTGCTAAGACTCTCTGCTGCATCGTTGACCTGAATCGCCTTCAGCGGGTTACGGGTGATCCCGAAATCCTCCGGCTGGATGGAGAAACGTCGGATCTGACCATCCTTCAGTTCTGCCACATCGGTGGCGTCGCCAATGCTGATCTCATCCAGTCCGTCGCGTGAGTGCACCACCATCACATGGTGACTGCCGAGACGCTGCAGGACCTCTGCCAACGGCTCCAGCAGTTCACTGCTGAACACACCCAGCAGCAGATTGGGTACGCCGGCGGGATTGGTCAACGGGCCCAGCACATTGAAAATGGTACGAACCCCCATCTCCTTACGTGGTCCGATGGCATGCTTCATGGCACTGTGGTGACCTGGGGCGAACATGAAGCCGACCCCCACCTCGCGGACACACTGCTCCACCTGTTCAGGGGTGAGATCCAGCCGCACTCCGGCCGCTTCCAGGGCATCGGCACTGCCCGACTTGGAAGAGACGGAACGATTGCCGTGCTTGGCCACATGACAGCCTGCCGCCGCCGCGACAAACATACAGGCGGTGGAGACATTGAAGGTGCCGGAGGCGTCACCGCCGGTACCGACGATATCCACCGGGTGACTCAAACCACCGATCGACACCCCGGAGGCCAGTTCACGCATCACCGAGGCTGCCGCCGCGATCTCCGCCACAGTCTCCCCTTTCATCCGCAGACCAATCAGAAAACCGCCGATCTGTGCTGCCGTGGCGCCACCGGTCATGATGGTTCGCATCACACCGGTCATCTCTTCACCCGTCAGGTCCTGACGGGCCAGTACCTTATTGATGGCTTGCTGCATTTCCACGCGCTCTCCCCCCTAGGAATTATTGTTTTTCAGACTAGACAGTGTACATCAGATGCCGGTTACCGGACTGCCGATGGCCCGACATACTTACCGGCGGCCTGCATAGCATCAACAGAACTTTACCCTACACCCCTTCAATGAAGTTTTTCAGCAGCTCATGCCCATGCCGGGTGAGGATCGATTCAGGATGAAACTGAACTCCCTGTATAGGTAATGTCTTGTGCCTTACCCCCATGATCTCATCCATGCCGCCATCCGCTTTTTCCGTCCAGGCAGTGATCTCCAACTCTTCCGGCAGGCTCTCGGTTTCGATCACCAGGGAGTGGTAGCGGGTGGCTTGAAACGGGTTTTCCAGTGCATGGAAGACACCCTGATCCCGATGATGAATCGGCGAGGTCTTGCCATGCATCACTTCCCGGGCATGGATGATATTGCCGCCAAAGGCCTGGCCGATTGACTGATGGCCGAGACAGACACCGAGGATCGGGATCTGTCCTGCATAGGTCTGGATCACGTCAACCGAGATACCGGCTTCATTCGGTGTGCAGGGCCCAGGGGAGATGACGATCTGGTCGGGTTGCATTGCGCCCACGTCGGCCACACCGATCTCGTCATTACGCACCACTTTGACCTCGATACCGAGTTCGCCCAGATACTGCACCAGGTTGTAGGTGAAGGAGTCATAATTGTCGATCATCAGTAACATGATTAGGCCTCCTCGTCACACGCATGGCGGTCGAGCCCGGCCTCAGCCAGCGCCACGGCCCGAAATACCGCACGGCCTTTATTCATGGTCTCTTTCCACTCCAGCTCAGGCACGGAATCGGCAACCACTCCGGCACCGGCCTGGATATGCAGGGTCTTCTCCTTGATCACCGCCGTTCGGATGGCAATCGCCGTATCCATGTTGCCATTCCAGGAGATGTAGCCTACCGCACCCGAATAGACGCCGCGTTTCACCGGCTCCAGCTCATCGATGATCTCCATGGCACGGATCTTCGGTGCACCGCTCACCGTACCGGCCGGAAAGGTGGCGCGCAGCAGATCGATGGCACTCATGTCATCCCGCAGTTTGCCGGTGACATTGGAGACGATGTGCATGACATGGGAGTAGCGCTCCACAATCATCTTGTCGGTCAGGGTGACACTGCCGATCTTGGCCACCCGACCGGTGTCGTTGCGTCCCAGATCGATCAGCATCAGATGTTCGGCCAGCTCTTTGGGATCGGCCAGCAGCTCCTCTTCGAGCGCCTTGTCCTCCTCCTCGCTGTAACCCCGTCGGCGGGTGCCTGCGATCGGTCGCACGGTAACCTCACCATCCTCGAGACGGGTCAGAATCTCCGGTGAGGAGCCGACGATATGGAACTCGCCGAGATCGAGAAAATACATATAGGGAGAGGGATTGAGACCTCTGAGGGCACGATAGAGATCCAGTGGTGGCGCCTGAAAGGGGATCGACAGGCGCTGCGATACCACCACCTGCATACAATCCCCATCGAGGATGTATTGCTTGATCCGCTCAACCGCCTGTTTGTAACCCTGCTCGGTGAAGCCGGAGACAAAATCCGCTTCATCCACCTGGCGCGGATCGCCAGCCGCCAATTTGGGTACCGGCTGACGCATCGCCCGAATCAGCTCCACGATACGGGTCTGAGCGGTATCCAGCGAACCACCGTTGTGAGGATCGACATGCACAATGACATAGAGGCGACCGGAGAGGTTGTCGAACACCACAACCTCATCTGAAACCATCAACAGAATGTCCGGCGTATTCAGCTGATCCGGATTGGCGCTATCGGCCAGTTTTGGCTCGATATAGCGAATGATGTCGTAACCGAAATAGCCGACCAGGCCGCCGTTGAACCTGGGCAGCCCCTCCAGCTCAGCCGCCCGGTAGCGCTGCTGAAACGTCTCGACCCAGGCCAGCGGATCCTCGACCTGATGCTGTTCGACCACAGCCCCGTCAGTGACGACCTCAACACGCTTGTCGTAGGCCCTGACATGGGTTCTGCAGGGCAGGCCGATGATTGAATAACGCCCCCATTTCTCGCCACCCTGTACCGACTCGAACAGATAGGAGTAGGGCCCATTGGCCAGCTTCATGTAAACACTGAGGGGGGTGTCGAGGTCGGCGAGGACCTCACAGACGACAGGTATGCGATTGTAGCCCTGTTCTACCAGAGCGTTGAATTCTTGGGGGGTCATTTTCCTCTCCACACAATAGACGACAAAACAGTTGCTTCAGAGTTGGCCATCACCAACGCCATCGTGCACCGTTCATCAAAGTCTCATTGCGTGAAAGCAGGATCATTGCTGTCTACTAAAGGGTTAAAGCCTCGATTGGGCTTAACCATACTCGAAAACGCCACCTTAGCTCAAGCAGCGTTTTCCAGAATCCCCTGGATCTCGGTGAGCGAGTCGATCACCGCATCGGGATTGTAGTTACGGATATCTTCCCCATGGTTGTAGCCATAGCTCATGCAGACGATTTGAAAGCTCGCCGCGCGGGCCGCTTTGACATCACTCTGGGAGTCACCCACCATCAGCGCAGCCGTGGGATCGACACCAAGGTTTTCCGCGGCATGCAGCAGCGGCATCGGATCCGGCTTCTTTTTCGGCAGGGTGTCACCGGCAATGATGATCTCAAAGTCGTCGTGGACACCCAGATCCTTGAGCAGAGGCAGAGTGAACTGGGCCGCTTTATTGGTCACGCAGCCCAGACGGTAACCCTGACCTTTCAGGTAATCGAGACCTTCACGTATGCCGGGATAGAGTACCGAACGCAGACTGGTGTTTTCCGCATAGAGCTCAAGAAAGATCGGGTAGGCCTTTTCAAAGTCTGCCTCATTGGGCTCACCGTTGAGTTGTCCGATCAACGCCCGACGAACCAGACGCTCCACCCCGTTGCCGACCCAGTCACGCACCTTTGCCTCGCCATGTACGGGACGACCGAGCCGTTTCATCATTTCATCCACACAGTAGGCCAGGTCCGGGACACTGTCCACCAGGGTGCCATCCACATCAATGAGGATCATTTCTGGTTTTTTGATCATGCCAAACTCTCTCATGCTAAAAATCAAACAACTAATCCACTGACAAATCCAAGCGGGGATTCAAGCTCAGCAGTGGCCGCACCCTACACAATCACCAAGTGAACAATTCAATCGTTAAAATCAGGGGATCTCTCTATCTGTCTTTATGCTGGCCACTGCCGGCATGACAAAAAGGGCTCTTAACCGAACGCAGTTGGTTTGATCGAAGGTATTGGTGGGGCAGAGCCCCACCCCACCGTTGGACGGCTGACGGGTGGGGCCCGGCCCCACCAAATAGCACTTAAGTAAGCGCCATCCGGCTTTTTAACCCCTAAGGATCAAACCTTGGCCAGCTCATCCATCATCTTGCCGACGATGGTGTTGTAGCGATTGGCGTCACCCTCTTCCGGGAAACCGAAGATACCGGAACCGGCGACAAAGGTATCCGCACCGGCCGCCTTGATCTCAGCAATATTGTCGACCTTCACGCCACCATCGATCTCCAGACGGATATCCAGACCGGAGTCGTCGATCAGCTTGCGGCAGGCGCGCAGCTTGTCCATGGTGGCGGGAATGAAGCTCTGACCACCGAACCCGGGGTTCACCGACATCAGCAGGATCATGTCCACTTTGTCCAGCACGTAGTCGAGGTGGCTCAGCGGTGTGGCCGGATTGAAGACCAGACCCGATTTGCAGCCTTCGTTGCGAATCAGCTGCAGGCTGCGGTCGATATGTTCGGAAGCCTCTGGGTGGAAAGTAATGTAGGTTGCACCCGCTTTGGCGAAGTCGGGGATAATGCGATCCACCGGCTTGACCATCATATGAACATCGATATCGGCGGTCACGCCATGTTTCCGCAATGCCTCACAGACCAGCGGACCAATCGTCAGGTTGGGCACATAGTGGTTGTCCATGACGTCGAAATGAACGATCCCTGCGCCAGAAGCGAGGACGTTATCCACCTCCTCCCCAAGCTTGGCAAAATCCGCAGAGAGGATGGAAGGTGCGATCTTATCGGACTGACGGGCCATATTCTTATCTCCTACTGTTCGATCCCCACGCCGGACCAGGCTGAGGTTGGCGCAAACCCATTTTCGCGCCGGATTGCAAAAAGGAGGGCCACTTTACCCCAAAGCGTTGCGCTTTTCAGCTATCCCATCCGGGAGGGGTGGAAGCGTGACTGCGGGCAGACTCTGCAATCCGGCTGGCTGGCAGGTTAATATGGACCAACTGACCAGGAGACGAGCCATGCCAAAACGCCACCCTACCGCGCCGGGAATTGCAGGTCTGCTACTGCTTGTAATCGGTCTTGCACTGCCACTTCAGGCAGCCAACCTCAGTCTCGAACGGCGGATTTCCACTGCTCTGGACAGCCCCAGCCTGTCGGGCAAGGCAGTCTGGCTGGAAAACGGAAACAACCGCTTTCTCACTATCTATAGCCCGAGCGAAACAAAACTGAGTCTTGGCGGAGCCCTGATACTGCACGATCAGGGAACCCATGCGGATTGGGCGGAGGTGGTCCAACCGCTCAGAAAACATCTCGCCAGGCAGGGCTGGAACACCCTGGCGCTGCAACTGCCGGCCACCGATACCAGCCCCGATGCAACCGCCCGTCTGAATCTGATGGAGAAGGCCTCAGCGAGGATCCAGCGTGCAATCGACTACTTCGATCCCCAGCAGCAACCCAATCTGGTGCTGGTAGGCCATGGACTCGGCGCCGCTATGGCTTTGCACCATCTTGCCAAACAGCCCAACCAGCGGGTTAGCGCCATAGCAGCGATTGGCCTGAGCATCGATCCTTCCGAAGAATCCGACCCGGTATCCCAGGCCATAGCACAGATAGAGATCCCCATATTGGATCTGTATGGCAGTCGTGACCTGCCAGCCGTCACAGGGAGCGCAGCCAAGCGTCGTCAGATCGCCTCAGCGAATGCCAGAGAGGGGTATCGCCAGGAGGTTCTGAATGGGGCAGATCACTTCTTCAGTGGTATGCAATCGAGCCTGCAGCAGCGTATTCACACCTGGCTGAAACGCACCAGTACGATCGAGGGAAAGAATTGAGGGGGGTTATTTGGTCACCATCAATGCTTTGATCCGACGTACATAATGCCGGGTCTCACCAGGCGCATAAGTTTCCACCTGAGACCAGTTCTTAACCTCTCCATGGGCTTTAATCGCTTTGCGGTAGGCCCGTAACACATTGCCATACCCCGCATTGTAACTCCCCAGTGCAAAGGCCAGCCGCTCCTCGGTAGGCAAGCCTTTTTTCCACTTCCGGTAGAGCATGCGATCGTAGTAGATGCCTGCGGCAATATTCCAGCGCGGCTCCTCGATATGGGTGAAATGGGGATTGTCCTCTTTGATCTCCTGGTAGGTGGCCGGCAGAATCTGCATGATCCCTTTTGCACCGGCGGAACTGAGGGCCTTTGGTTGCAATCCTGATTCTGCGATGCCCTGCGCCTTGAACCAGTGCCAATCGATGTGGGGACCGAAATAGTGTTTGGTGTACTTACGGAAGTAGTTGTCGTAGCGATCACTCCAATGATCGTGCTTTACGTGCTTGAAAGGACCGGCATGCAACAGCCCGGGCAGCAGCAATAACAGTAGACAACAACGCAACATAGAGAGCCTAGAGCACACTCATCCGTGCCGCCCCTAGTTGAGCCCCAGACCGATCACCAGGCCCAGGGCTGTGCCAATGCCGATAAAGATCCCCATGATCATGATACCGACGGCGATGTTGCCCCTCTTCAACTCATCAGGAATGCTGAAATTGACAATATGGCTGAACACTTTGCAGCCGAACCACATAAAAAATATGGTCAACGCACCGCCAAATATCACATAGATGAAATTGAGCAGGATGGGATCTAGGCTATCGGTCATTTTCCCCTCCCAGGGAGATTGAGAAGCGATATTGAATTCAGGTTAGATCAGCCCATGGAGCGCGCTTCTTTGATTCGCTCATAGGCCTTCTTTATCTCATCGGTTTTCTGTGCCGCCATCTTCATCATCTCTTCCGGTAACCCCTTCGATACCAGTTTGTCCGGATGATGCTGACTGATCAGACGACGATAGGCCCGTTTCACTTCCTTATCGGATGCATCCGGGGAAACATTAAGAATCGCATAGGCGTCATTCAGCGAGACACCCTGGGTTCTTGGCGGTGGCTGACTGCCCGCTCCGGCATAGTGAGACTGGGCACGCACCATACGTTCAAGACGGCGGAAGGTGAATTCCGGAATATTCAGCAGCTCACAGATATGCAGCAGCAACAGCTCCTCTTGCCGGTCCATCTCACCATCGGCATAGGCTGCCTGGATCTGGATCTCCAGAAACATCTGAATCAGTGTCTGGCGCCGGTGACACTCCTGACGAAACTGGGTTACCACATCATCGAGGGGGAACTGCTCCGATTTACCCTCCTGAAACAGACTGATCGCGGTCTGTCGCATCTCGCTGGAGAGGGACATCTGGCTCATCAGGTTTTCGGCAAGCCGGATCTCGTCCTGGGAGACCCGCCCATCCGCCTTCGCCAGATGGCCTAACACCGAGAAGGTCGCCGTGAAGAAAGCGGTCTGAACCCGCTCCTGATCCCCTGGCCCCCAGCTGATGTCATCGTCCGGCAGCCCTTTCAGGCCTTTATCGAATTTGTGGCCCAAGGCGGCGCCCAGTACAGCCCCCAACGGCCCACCGAGCATGAATCCAAATGCGCCACCAACCAGTTTTCCCCACCAACTCAAGGCTGTACCTCACTTAGGGCCTGTTAACACTCATCCACACAGTGAGAGCAAGACTCAGGGCCTTCAATCACCATCGCAATCGACAAACTATACCTCAGCCGACCCCGCTTAAGCTATTTACCGTGAAGATATTGCTCATCGCTGAAGGAGTAGACCCAGGCCGGGAAGAACACCACCAGCATGGTGATCACCCAGCCGTTGATCAGGGCTTCGGGAAAGAACATCAGAGGAAAGAAGGGGATTATCGTCACCTGCAGTTCCGCCATTGTATAGGCGCCACTCAACACCAGCAGCTGCATGGCCAGATACCCGCTGATATAACCCACCAGCCAGGCGGTAAAGAAGCCGTTCCCCAGGACATAGATAAAAAACTGCCTGGGTAACCAGGAGCGTACCAGCACCAGAGCGATCTGCGACAGGGTAATCGGCACCAATACCACAGTCAGGAAACTGACCACATAGCCTTCCCAGCCATAACCTGCATTCATACTGACCGCGAACAGCGCGATGCTGGCAGCGAGAATCGCCAGTGACCAGCCGAACATCAGAGTGATCACCGTCACCCCCAGCAGATGGAACGAGAGGCCGGGCTGGATCTGACCCCGCATATGCCAAAGCGCGATCAGGCAAACAATGGCACCCAGGAACACATGAATCAGATTCTGTTGTGTCAGACGCTGCCAGGTAGCCAGTTTCAAAGCGGCAATCAGCACGGCACCACAGAGACCGGCAAGCCAAAACAGCAGGGGCGTTGAAAACAGACCACCATCCAATTCCATCGATTTCCTTCCTTTCCTCCCAGCCGAATTCAGCTATGCTGACGGCTGTTGATACAGCAGATTAATGACAGGGGAGAACCTGATGATCTACCGATCACTCGGTAACAGCCAAATCAAAGTCAGCGCTCTCTCACTCGGCACCATGACCTTTGGTGAACAAAACAGCGAGGCCGAAGCCCATGTTCAACTCGACCGCGCAATTGACGCCGGTATTAATCTTATCGACACAGCAGAGATGTATCCGGTTCCGCCGAAAGCGAATACCCAGGGCGAAACAGAGCGCCATATCGGCAGCTGGCTGGCACGCCGTGGCCGACGGGAGCAACTGGTTCTTGCCACCAAAGTTGCCGGTCCGGCAGACTGGCTCAGCTATCTCAGGGATGGCAATCTGCACCTTGACCGATCCAATATCGAGGCCGCATTGGAACAGAGTCTGCAACGTCTGCAGACAGATTACATTGATATCTATCAGCTGCACTGGCCGGATCGTAAAACCAACTATTTCGGAGCCCTGGGTTATCGCCATCCGAAGCATGAGTCAGCAACCCCTATCGAAGAGACCCTGGAGGTCCTGGGGGATCTCAAAAAAGCCGGCAAAATCCGCCATATCGGCGTCTCCAACGAGACCCCATGGGGCCTGATGCGCTATCTGCAGGTCGCAGAACAGAAGGGACTGCCCAGAGTGGTCTCGATTCAGAATCCCTACAATCTGTTGAATCGCAGTTTCGAAATCGGCCTGGCTGAGATTGCCCACCGGGAGAGTTGTGGCCTGCTGGCCTACTCGCCGATGGCCTTCGGTGTTCTGTCAGGCAAATACCTGGAGGGCAAGCAACCCGCCAACGCCCGCCTGACCCTGTTCGACCGTTTTACCCGTTACACCAATCCCCAGGCCAGTGCTGCCACCGAACGTTATGTTGCGTTGGCCAGGGAGCATGGATTGGATCCAGGACAGATGGCTCTGGCCTATGTCACCAGCCGCCCTTTTGTCACCAGTACGATCATCGGTGCGACCACCCAGCAGCAACTGGAGATGAATCTGGCCAGCATCGATCTCAGCCTGGACCGGGAAGTACTTGAAGGTATTGAAAAGATCCACACAGAGCAGCCGAATCCAAGTCCATGAAACTTTACAAAAAGTACCCTGTTTCCATGACAAAGAGCATAGGATCAACGGAAAAAATGGGCTAAAGTCATGATCAAGAGACCGACTAAAAGATCAATACCAAGCGGGTTGTCTATTGTAAAAAGATAGCGAAAAAAACAGTGCCATCACACTGTCTGATTGAGTTGAACAGCGGAGAAGAATGAAAATGAATGCACCAAGAATCCGTATCGGCAGTTGGTTCAGGACCGTCAACGGAGATCAGTTCGAAGTTGTCGCTCACGATCTGGAAGAGGGAGTCGTGGAGGTCCAGTTTTACGATGGCACAGTGGAAGAGTATGACCTGGAAGACCTCAAGGAGCTTCAGATTGTACCGACAGCCCCACCGGAGGACTGGGCAGGCTCTTATGATCTCTCCAAGGATGATTACGGGGTCGACCTGGACCACCCGGCCGGAGACACCCACTACAACCCCCTGGATCACCTGGAAGATACCGATTAGTCGTCAAGGCTGATCTTGCCTCCAGACCAGACATCACCTGCACAACCCACGGACCCCCCGATGATCCGTCATTGCGGCGTAGATCGTTGCCGATTTGCGACCGCTGTAGCAGATTTACCGGCAGCAGCAGCGGGCCTAGGGCGGGATGACGAAAAGAGAATCAATCCAGAAGCGGCTTCACTAAAGAGGTCCAGCATATCAGCTTTACCGGGCCGAATGGTCAAAATTAACCATGAAATCAATAACGTTGAATGAAATCCGTCACTTAGGCAAAGTGAAACCAAGTAAACTACCCGGACGTACCAGTTCATAAGCAGCAAGAAGCGGCAAAAACCATGTAGCTTGAAGGCTGTTCCGGGGCTCTAAAGTTTGCTTTTTCAGGGCCGTTATTAAAAGTAACAGGACCTAGTTTGTGAACGATCCAGGAGGTGTGAGATGAAGAGAGTATATGATATGAGTACGGGCCAGATCATTGAAACCGGTCTTACCACTCACTCTGCGCCTCAAAACGCCTCACAGTTTGATCAGCCGGCACTGGAGCTAGGCCTGCAACCGGTTACTTCCGAGAGTCCCACGAAGTGCGCTTTCCCGCCTGAGCTGGTCGTGGCGGACCTAAACGCCTTTATCGAAAAAATAAGCTGACAGGATAAGGCGCTCACTTCGTGACTTGAAAGCCGGGCCCCATGGCCCGGCTTTTTTATGCCCCGGAAAGAGTATCCAGAATCGCTACTATCTCACCATCCCGCAGCTCCACTTGTATCGGCGAGAGGGCATCCCCGGTACAGGGACCACGCAGACAGAGACCATCTTCAACGCGAAACAGCGCACCATGGGTAACACACTGAATGTAACTCTGGCTTAAATCGAGAAACTGGTCTGGCTGCCATTCGAGATTGATTCCGGTGTGAGGACAACGGTTCAGATAGCCATAGACCCGCTCCCCTTTGCGTACCACCAGAATCTCCTGTGTATCACCTTCCAGTTCCACGCTGAAACCCCGGCTTCCCGGATCCTCGAGTTGTTCAAATCTGCATAATCTGTGTATCGATGACATATGCTTACAGTTCACCGCTAAATCCCGTCCCGACCACACTTCTCACCGGCCATGCGGTTGCCATAGCGCAGTGCCTCCAGGGGATCCCCCCACTCAAGCAGAGCATGGATCACGCCGGCATTGAAAACATCCCCGGCCCCCAGGGTATCCACTACTTTTGCCGGTTTGACAGCCTGCTCAAAATGCACCCCGCCATCCCGATCCAGCATCCAGCTGCCGTGCTCACCCCAGGCAAGGTAACAGAGCGCCTGTCGGGTCAATGGACGGATATGGTCGAATAGCTGCCGGGCATCCGCCATACCTTTGGCCATGCTGTAGGCGCGGGATAACATCACCACATCCACATAAGGCAGTGCCTGCTCCAGACCCGGTCTGGGCTTTTCCAGCTCAAGCGATACCGGCAGGTCGGCCCGCTGCCTAAGTTGCTTCAGCATCTTCAGGGTCGCTTGCGGATTTCGGCCCTCAAAATGGACCCAGTCGTACCCTTGCAGCTCTATTTCAGTAAAATCCGCCTCACTGAACTCGGAAAGCTGCCGATGGTGAACAATCGTCCGGGAACCACTCGCTTCACTGGAGGTGATATAGGAGATTGGGGTGATGCCCCCTGACTCTACCCGGACCCAGCGGGTATCGATCTGCACAGCCTGCAGTTGATCAAGGATGAATCGGCTCGCCTCATCATCCGCCATCACACCGGCCCAGCTGCAGCTATGCCCCAGGCGACTCAACACCGTCAAACTGTTACAGGCATTGCCACCTCGCCGGCGGCTTTGTGAAATGGCCCTGATCTCCTGATCCTCTTGCGGATAGGCCTCGACCCGATTGACGATATCGAGGGTTGCCACCCCCACTGCCAGAATTCGCATCGGAGATTGTTTAACTCCCAGGGCCTGTTAACACTAATCCAATAGGCCCTGCTGGGACTGTTTTTGTATCCAGCAAGGCAGAATGAGCGTAGTGTGGTCCGGCTATATGAGCGATTGATAACACCGCTGGGTACAAAAAAGCCCCAGCCCTTCGGGTTACGTCTGAAAAGGATAGAGTGACGTCGTCACGGATGGTGTGGCCGAAACGGTCGGGGCGATGGACAGCAATCGACATGCGACCGTCCGCAGTAGCCGGATTATTTACGCCGGAACAGACGCCCCAGCGAGTTACGCTTGGGATCTCCATCATCTCCCGGCTCCCGGCCCAGTTCGGATAACCGTGAAGCGGCTTCGGGGGTTTCCCGTGCCGGTGAAGTCGTGGTATCCAGTCCACCGGTCTTCCTCAGCAGCAACTCCAGCTTGCGTTTCAGTTGATCCACTTCCTTGTCTCTGTCTTCAACCGAGTCCTCCAGGGAGCGGCACTGACTTTGTGAGAGCCTCAGCAGGTGGTCCTTTTCATTCAGTGACTGTTGCAGGGAGAGCATCTCCTGACGACTGGCCTGCAGGGCTGCCACTTCATCCACATCCCGGTTGCTTGAGAGTGACTGTTTGGATTTAGTGCGCTCAAGCTCCAGACGCATATGTTCAAGATCCTCAGCCGCCTGACGACGCACCATATCCAGTTCGGTACGCAGCGCATTGACCTGCTCGTCAACGCCAAAGGATTGTACATCCTGTATCTGCTCTACATAGGTTTCGATGACACTGCGCAGTTCGCTGACTTCCCGGCGCATGCGGATGGCTTCATCATTCGCTTCATCCCGCTCGGTCTCAAGGTTCTCAGCCTTGATACGCAACTCTTCCATCTGTACCAGCAGATCATCCGCCAGATTGGAATCTGACACATGGTCCCGCATCCCGCTCATCTCGGAGTTGAGATGATCGTTCTCATTTACCAGATCGGTAAACTGATCGCGCATCTCAGTCAGCTGTTTGGCCAGGCTGTCCCGTTCCTGCTGCAGGCGATCTTTCTCTTCGGTCAGATTTTCAAGATCTTCACCAAGCATTTCGATGGCGGTCTCTTGAACATCGCGTTCCCGCTTCAGTACATCCGCCTGCCTTGCCAGCTTGTCATTCTTTTCGCGCTTTTTCTGCTCTGCCTCAAGGGCGGTGCGAAGCTCATTCACCTCGCTGTCCACATCATCTGTGAGCTGGCTCTCCATCTCCAACTGGACTTCTCTCAGGCCTTCGACTTCCCGCTTCAGTCTAATAATCGTCTCTTCCGATTCACTCAGCGCCTGCTGTGTACTCTTCAGATCATCGTCAGATGCCGCCTCCGCCAGGGACTCATTGGCTCGAGCGAGCTCCTCAGTAAGCGTCGACCGCTGAGCTTTGCTCTCATCGAGCTGTTGCTGCAGCTGCTGTTTCTCTTGCTCCAGCGCATTGAATTGTTGACTCAGAGAATCCCGACTGGTTTCCGCTTCCTGCAGGGTGTTGGTGACGGCTTGAACGCGCTCTTTTTCGGCTGCCAGTTCTGCCTCTACATTTGCCAGCAACGACTCATGATCGGCCTGCTGATTCTGCTGATCCTGTCTGAACTGATCCAATTCGGAGTTGAGCTTGGCTATCTGATGCTGCAGATCCTCTTTTTCAGAGTTCAAGTTATCACGATTCGATTCACTCTCTGCAAGCTGATCGGCAATCGACTCGGTATTCTGTTTCTGCTCGGCCAGCTCAGCATGCAGCGCCTCAACCGCCGAGCTCTGTTCGGACAACGCACTCTGCTGGCTCTGCCTGATCTCTTCAAGTTCGGCCCGGGCTCCGTCCAGCTGCTCTTGCAGTGCCGCTTTGTCACTCTGCAGGGACTCACGCTCACTTTCCACTTGCTGCTGTGCCCGGCTCAGCTCCTCCAGAGACTGGTTTGCCTCAGCCAGTTCTGCGGAAAGACGCTCCACATCCTGCTGCTGATCGGAGTTATGGCTCTGCAGAGCGTCGATTTGACCCTGCAGCTCAGCCAACTGCTGCTCCAGCGTCTCTTTATCGGCGAGCACTGATTGCCGCTCACTGGCTACCTGTTCATGACTCTGATTGAGCTCATCCAGCGAGCCCTTCGCGGCCGCCAGATCCTCCGAAATGGACTCAACTGACTGCTGTTTCTCATTCAGCTCATCCTGCAGGCTGTCAATTCGACTCTGCCATTCATTCTGTTGCTCAGTCAATTGCTGCTGACTCAGCTCCAGCTCGGTCTGACTGACCGCCAGCTGCTCTTCCAGAGAGAGCTTGGCCTGCTCTATTTCCGATAGCTGCTCGGTACTGACCTCAACCGCCTGTTCTGCTGTCTCCAGAGAGTGTTTCAGGAATACAGCAGTCTGATGCTCCTGTTCAAGACGCGCTTCGAACTCAACCCGTTTCTCTTTCTGTTTACGGGTTGCCTGCTGCGCTTCCTGCAACTGCTCGCGCAGTGCAACCAAAGCCTCATCACTGCCCAGGCGGGACTCTTCAAGAGCCTCCTCAAGCTGCTGTTGACGCTCAGCCGACTGCTCTTTCTCAAGATCGGACGCGACGATCTGCTGCTGCAGCTGATTGATCTCTTCTGCCGCCTTGTCCTGCTGCTCCTGCATTTCGGCCAGGGTCTGACCGAGACTCGACTCAGCCTGTTCCAGTGCAGTTTGACGTTCTGTGAGGATGTTATCCTGCTGCTGTTTCTCCTGTTGCAGGCCCTCCAGCTCGCCTCTAACCTGCTCGAGCTCAGACTTCAGACTGCTGATGGCATCCGCATGTCCTTTCTCGAGCTCATCGCTGGCGGCACGCAATGCGTCCAGATCGCTGACCAGCTCCTGCTTCTCGCCTTCAAGTGATTCGATCTGCTGCTGAAGCTGCTCAGTGCGTGTCTGCGACTCATCATATTGATGTTGTAGATCCTGCTTCAACTCCTGCAGACCGGCGATCTCGTCGCTGGCCTGTTCTGCGGTCAGCCTGGCTGACTCGTTCAGGCTCTCAATCTGACTGTTCAGATCCTCAACAGATTGCTGATTGAGTGCCTGCTGCTGATGCAGCTCATCCTTTGACTGGGCCAGAGAGTGCTGCAGCTCTTCAAGCTGCTGTTGATAGCTGGCTTCGGATTCGGAACCTTGTTGCTGCTGATTTTGCAACTCATCCTGAGCCTGAGAGAGACTCTGCTCCAACTCCTCGATTCGCTGCTGATGCTGATTGGCAGCATCCTCTGCACGCACCTTTTCCTGATGCAGCTCCTCCTGGGCCTGATTAAGGAACTGCTGAACCTCATCAATCTGTCCCTGGTATCCGCTTTCCGATTCTGCCGCCTGCTGTTGCTTTTGTTGCAGCTCCTGCTGAGCCTGATCCAGAGACGCCTGCAGTGTTTCAAGTTGCTGTTGATGCTGGCTCTCGAGCTCACTGGTCTTCTCTCGCTGCTGTTGCAGCTCCTGTTCAGTCTGCTCGACAGTTTGCTGCAGCGCTTCGAGTTGCTGCTGATAGCGGGATTCACTATCGGATACCTGGGCCTGATGCTCCTCAAACTGGCCGGCCAACCCATCATGTTGCTGTCGAGCCTGCTCCAGCTCGCTGTTCGCCTGTTGCAGAGACTGCTGCAGCGATGCCTGCTCTTCGGTCAGCGTGTCGACGGATTCAGTCAGTGACTGGTTCTGTTGCTCAGCCTCTTTCAATGAGTCTGTGAGTTGATCCCGTTCGCCTTTCAGACGCTCCAGGTCATCCGCAAGCTGCTGCTGACGGGCCTCAGTCTCCTGTTGCAGTTTTGCCAGCTCATCCCGTTCCTGGGTAATTGTCGCCATACCAGCTTCGGCCTGATGATGGAAATCATCCGCCTCACCTTTGAAGCTCTCCATCTCGGTCAGCAGCCGCTGATTCTCCTGCAGCTGCTCATCACTCGACTCACGGATAGTATCAAGCTCGAATTGGAGCTCGGTGATCTGCTCCTTCAGACGCCCCTCACTCTCCTCATGGCGTCCATGAATCTGCTCCAGCTGTTTATGCAGATCGTCACTGTGGGACTTCACATCAGTGGCATGCTGCCTGGCGATGTCCAGCTCCTGCTGACTGGTCTCGAGGCGAGCCTCGAGTGTCTCAATACGCTGCTGCAACTGCTGGCGGTCACTCTCCAGCTGCTCTGAGTCGGTCAATCTGGATTGAGCCTCCTGAAGAGCCTCGCGCAGTTCTGAAGCTTCCCGCTGAAGCCCCTCGGCCGCAGTTGCTTCCTGCTCACCGCTTTGAATCTTGTTTTTTGCTGCAGCCAGGGCCTGACGCAACAGCTTTATTTCTGACTGACGCTGCTCCAGCTCCTGATTGAAATGGTTACGGGTCTCATCAAGCTCACGCTTCAGGCGGTTGAAAGCCGCGATCTGCTCCTCAGAGGTCTCAGCAACAGCTTCATCGGCATCACGATTGAAATCGATGACATTGCTGGCCGGCTGATCACCATCACGGCTCTTAAGACCGACCAGCACAGCCAGTTCGGCCCAATTGATATCGACAACGAATACCTCAGCACCCCGCTCCGTCAACAGATAGGCGGCCGTGGCAGATTGTCCCACCTCTTCACCATAGACCACATAGGGCCGATCCAGAGTCAGGCTCGATGCCTGAAAACGCAGCGAGAAAAAAGGCAGATTGATCGCACCGGGCAGGTGCCCCTCTTCATACTCCTCCGGGGTGCGCACATCCAGCCAGAGCGCCCCCTTCTCAATATAGCCAGTCGCTTCCGAGTAACTCAGCGTTCTGGAGAGGGGCTGTTTCACCAGCTCGATGAAGTCACTTTTGCTGAGACGCACCAGAACCCCGTCAGTAACCATTTCAACCGAACTGCCACGGGGTTTATCGGAGATCAGCGCCTCTTCGCCAAAACCTTTTCCTGCCTTCAGCCGGGCCAGTTCCACTGGTGCATGGCCCTTCTCGGGTTGCCGGGATACCACACACTCACCGCGACTGATCAGATAGAAATAGTCCCCCTCATCCCCCTGCTGGATAACCAGGTCTCCAGCCTGTACCTGGATCTCCTCCATGCGCATCATCACCCGCTGCAGATTGGCTGGGGGAATCTGTTGGAATACCGGGGATTGCAGCAGCAGACTCATCCAATCACCGCTACTGGGCTGCTCAATGTCTTTTACTTCATAACTGGCGCTGTGGCTGCGTGCCAGCATATCGCTGAGCATACGACTGTCGATGCGAACGTAGTTCACAGCCGTTCTGGCCTGTGCGGAGTGTTTTCTGGGCAGCTGATGGGCAAGGGCAAAGCGGGCGGTCGGGGTACCGCTGCTGATCAGATCCATCTCTTTCTGCCCGGACAACAGGGCAACAGTACCTGACAACAGGTAGACATTCTGGTGATCTGTGTCCCCTTCACGAAAAAGGTATTCACCCTTCTTTGCCTTTTCAACCACAATCTGGCTGAGCAGATGACCAAGCTGCTCCTCTGAGAGTGTGTTCAAAGGCACCAGGTTTTTTAGTAGGACATCGTCACTTTTACTGTTTGGCACGGCCATACTTTCTGCGCTCAGGAATATCGATCCTATGATTTAGAGGGTAACGTCGCTCCTCTATTTAACGGCACCCTGAATAAAAAGCTGAATGGGAATCTCCCTCCTGCCAACGCAAAGGTTGAACAGGTTTGCATTTTCATCAGAGCCGAGAAACCATAACGATCTTAATGTTTTATTTCAACGACATAAATCAAAATTTTTTGATTTACCGGTATCTACCACAGGGACTGCATGCGGGGGTCCATCTCCTATACGTGCTACAGTGGCCTCAGAGGCTCAATGCTTTGCAGGCACGCTCAAGCAGACAAAACATGTTACAGCTAAATAAGGCCAGTTAACACTAGGCTATAAACCTTATGAAAAGATTAAATGGCGTTGTAGCAGCCGGCCATTCTGAAACTGCTGATGCAGCTGTCGAAATATTAAAGGCTGGTGGTAATGCCTTCGATGCCGTAATCGCCGCTATGCTTGCCGCCTGTGTCGCCGAACCGGTACTGGCCTCCCCAGGGGGAGGGGGATTTCTGACCGCTCGGGCTGAAGGCCGATCACCACAAGTATATGACTTCTTCGCCCATACACCAAAACGCAAACAGCCACTGGAGGATCTCGATTTCTATCCGATCGAGGCCAATTTCGGCACGGCACGGCAAACCTTTCATATCGGCCTGGGTTCAATCGCCACACCAGGATTCATCCGTGGACTGTTTCTGATTCATCAGCACCACTGCAGACTCCCCCTGAGCGAACTGTTCCAACCTGCCATCACCCTCGCAAGAGAGGGTGTTGTGCTCAACCACTTTCAGAGTCTGATCACCCAGATCATCGGCCCTATCCTGCGTGCAACCCCGGCTGTCATGTCTTTAAATGAGTCCCCGGCAAACCCAGGGCAGCTGATCACCGAAGGTGAACTTCATCGCCAACCGGATCTGGCCGATTTCTTTGATGCACTGCAGCACGAAGGGGAGAGACTCTTTTATAATGGGGAGGCTGGCCAACAGCTGGTCAGGGACTGCAAGACCCAGGGTGGCCTGTTGCAGATGGAGGATCTCAACGATTACCAGGTCATCCTGCGAGCACCGTTGCAACTCAATTACCGCGGCACTGAGCTGTTCACCAACCCACTCCCTTCACTGGGCGGAACATTGATCGCATTCTCTCTGGGTTTGATGGCAGAAAATTCATCACAGACATCCACCAGCGACCCTGAATCCTCATTGAGACAACTCGCCCGTTGTATGAAACTTACCCAACAGGTCAGGCAGGAACGCTTCGATTCCATGGCTCAAATTCTCAACCCGGATATTGCCAAGGCCTACCACCGGCAAATGGACAACGGGGGCCTATCCACACGAGGGACTACTCAGATCAGTATTGCAGACACCCAGGGCAACCTCGCCAGCATGACCCTCTCCAACGGCGAAGGCTGCGGTTATATCATCCCACAGAGCGGCATCATGATGAACAACATGCTGGGTGAAGAGGACCTGAATCCCGGCGGTTTCAATCACTGGCAGGAGAACAGCCGACTGGCATCGATGATGTCACCAACCCTGATCATTGAACGGAACGGCGATGCTCTGGTCACCGGCTCCGGTGGCTCCAATCGTATCCGAAGCGCAGTGTTGCAAATCATACTCAACCACATCGACCACCATATGCCACTTGATGCGGCGGTCTCCAAACCACGCATACACTATGAAAACGGTCTGCTGAGTATAGAGCCCGGTTATGATGAAGCCGCATGCCACGCACTACTGGATGAGTTTCCAGAGCAGCAGCTCTGGAAGAGAAAGAACCTCTTTTTCGGTGGTGCCCATAGCGTCATTCTCAAATCCAACGGCATACTGGAAGGCTCCGGCGATGAGCGACGGGGTGGAGTCTGGCGCCAACTTTTCAACCGATGACAAGCACGGGTCACGGATCATCAGGCTAACTACCCCGGTGGGTTTATCACCGTCCCAACAGATCCTGCTTGAGTGACTTGGTAACAGGCCTCTCTCCCAGCCAAACTTTCAGTAGCGCTTGAAAAAAATCGACCCCTGGAATCACGCCTTTTTCAACACCCTTGATCTTCACCCTGGTACCTCTATCGGGAAAGTAGTCCAACTCAATCACCTCTCCCTCTGTCAGAGTTTCAAACCATCCGTTAAACTGATCCAGTCGTTCAGCAAGTTGAGACAACTGCCGTTCGTCGAGGTTTGCACTGAAGCCGTCATTCCAACCCTGAACGAACTTCTCCCGTTCAACCTTTGAATAGAGCATCCTCATCTCCACTCTCGCAGCAGCCTCACTCTGCACAATCTCAGACCCCTGATTACTCTTCTGTGGCAGATAGAGCGCTGCAACATAGATATCGAAAAAGAACTTCTCCCTGACCCCTGCACCATTCAACTCAAGTGTCACACCGTCCTCAGCTCGCTCTATCCTTTCATCCAGATTGATGCCTGCAACATCTTTTGCGACTGCAATTGATAAGAGAGACAAGAGCCAACACAGCAGCAATAACCGTTTCATATTTTTTTCTCCTTAAACGCTCAACTGTTTCAAATCTTGGCCGATAGATGCCTAAATTCATGCCCGATACGGAAGCTATGGAGTTAATTTGGGGTAACTCATGATGCGCAGCCACCAGGTTAAGCTGAATATAGATTGCCTGACAGATACAACCAAGAGCAAATAAGACTTTTGATCGATAGATGACTCACGTCATATACCAATGATCCAAAACAAGGTAGTAATCCATGACTGTATCAACATCCGGATTTTAACTGACACTGAACCTTTTCCACGTTCAGATGAAAGAAAAAATAGACTTTTTGTAAAAAAGCCAGTAAAAAACGGTCGTTTTATGTTTACCTATTGAAAAACTGTGTTATTTTTAACACACAACCTACCCACTATTGTAAGAAGGAGCAAACCACATGGTTGCTAAGAAAGCCGCTAAAAAGACCGCTAAAAAGACCGCTAAAAAAACTGCAAAAAAGAAAGTTACTGCTAAGAAAGTAGCTGCAGCACCACGCCTGAAAGCCATCACAACCAAGCAGACCAAGACTCAAATCTTAAGCACCATTGCAGAAGAGACCGGTCTATCCCGCAAAGATGTGGCGGCTGTATTCTCCTCACTGAACACCCTGGTTACCCGCCACTTACAGAAAAGAGGTTCAGGTGAATTCACGATTCCGGATAGCGGCATCAAGGTCCGTCGCGTTGTAAAACCAAGAACCAAAGCCCGCATGGGACGCAACCCGGCAACCGGTGAAGCGATCAAGATCGCAGCCAAACCTGCAAAAACCGTTGTAAAGCTGACTGCTCTGAAAGCACTGAAAGACAAAATCTGACCATTCAGTCTGCTGCCGTTACCCAGGTGTAACGGCAGCAACAAACTACCTCAAACACCCTCATTGGTGCGCTCTTCTGAGCACCCCGCACTACTCCGGCAATGAAATCTCCAGCTCATCACCCTGCTGCTGCAGCTTGAGATGCTTTAGAAAGCTCATACCCAATAACACTTCATGCGCTGGCATATTAGGCAGTATCGACGCCTTTACATTCTGCATTGTAATCGGACCGAGCTGTAATTGATCGATCTCAGTCAACCAGCTCCTCACCACCCCATTGGCGGTTCGGCTCTGACTCGGCGCACCGGGCTGAAGCCCAGCCTTCTCAGCCAAAGATGAGGATACAGCGACCAGGGTAGCGCCGGTATCCAGCAAATAGACAACATCGACACCATTGATCTTACCCGGCGCCACATAGTGACCGGCGCGATTGCGTTTCAGCACCACAGAAGACTCCCCCTGGAGATTCGTGGTCACACTCAGCTGCCGATTGGGGTTGTTTTGGCGCTCCAGCCATTGAGAAAACAGCAGTGTAAGCATCGCCAGCATCAGTACCCATGCCGCAATGATCATCCAACGACCGAAATTCTGTTGTTCACTCATAACTCGGATAGACCGTTAACAGACAAATTTGTTTGGATCGGTTAACTTTTTTGATTTGGCCCGGTTCTGTTCTCCCGGCAACCAAGTATGTCGTATTCAGGGCCTGCACACTCATAACATAAGGTGGCTTTTTGCAATTTCAACCAGCGAATTGGGCATCACCATTCGGCAGACAGGTCCCGGTGCGCATAAGAGTTATCTGGAAGAGAGAGTATCAAGGTGGCAAAAAGCTGCCGGGCAGAGCAGTTGATGAGCGGCAGGCGACGACCCCAGACTAACCACCTGCCGCTAAGAAATACCGAGTCTGATTTTATCGACGGTAGCCTCGGTTAGGTGACTGCGAACGCATTTTACTTGAAAAGTGCTGTCGATAGTAAGCCAATGCACTGTTACCGTTCGCAGCTACATCGAAGACCTTCCAACCAGACTCACTGCGATAGAAACGAAAATCGATGTTGGCCGGGTAACCACCTGCCTGCAGGATACCAACGCGCACTTTCACTTCATTTCGGCCTGACGACCTAGGACGATAGAAGCGTACATCCTGATTGTTGTAGTCACCCAACCGCTTAGCCAGGGTGCCCAGTAACAACTCTTTGACCTGCTGACCAAGCTCCGCTTTCTGTTGCTCCGTCATATAGCGCTTCATAGGACCAGCCGCCCAATCGGCCATATAGTCAAAATCGAAATAGGGGGCGATCTCAGTTTCTAAAAATGCCGCGATTTTCTGGGGATTTTGTTGATCTGATTGACGCATGAACTTAAGCAGCTTGGTCACCCCCTCTCGCAATATCATCCCTGGTCCCACTTCCTGCTGCATGGTTGCAGCTCCGCCTCGATAGGCAGGTGAGTGGCCATAGCCTGGCATTGCCTGAACACCGCTCGATAGCAGCAAGCCGAATGCCGTCAAACATATCAGGGTTCTCTTCATAATCATCCTCCGGTGGTAGTTTGAGATCATCTTTGTGACCTGATGGCAGGTTGCCTAGTCAACCTGCCAAAAGCAAGTTTTTTAGATCGATTTAACAACTGATAAAACACGAATTCGCTAATATTATTAAGGTCCAGCCACAGCCCCAATAGACGCATCCAATCCCTAAATTCTGTCAGTGATTATTTAGGAACTGTTAACACTAATCCAATAGGCCCTAGTAGATATCTACAATCTTGAGCGGTTATAGATACCCTTTACCCTAACCACACTCGACTCGATTACCTCACCCAATCGAGAATATAAGACTGCCGCTCAGTCTCAACCAGCTTCTCATCGACACGATGGGTATCACGAAAGTTGAACTCCACCGCGAAGCAGCCACCGAGTATGCAAACGATCTGCCCCAAGCTGATCTTCTCAACCACAGCTAAACGAATCTTGCTGACAGGGCCAGGAATAGAGAAGCGTCAGCTTTGGCCCATGAACAAGCATGAGGCCCGATCGGTCGGGTTCAGATCATCATGGCAGGAGAAGGTGATCAAATACCAAGCCATAGGGTTGCTGTTCGAACCCGGGGGCTTCAGTTTTCAGGATTACAACCTTCAGCGAGCTCTCAGAAGCCACCAGAATTTGAACAACTGGCGACAAGGATTAACCCCGGATATCCTGCAAAGTTAAAAATTACCTTGTTGGCGCCGAGGTTTAGTTGCTTAAAGCAGCATGAAACCGACCCGGGTAGCACAGATCAACCATCTCAGGGCTTGATCAGATCTCCCTTAAAGTCCTGAAATTGTTAATTTGTCGGCAAATCCCTACCATACACCGACCCATATCCCAAATCTCATCCCTATTTCACTACATTGAAGAATCAATACGTTTATACTCACAGCATAACCCTAAGGCAATGGAAGCCTTAAGATCCAAACATGGTAGTATTAAGCTCTGTCCAGCGAGTTACCCGGCAGTAGACTCGAGGACGGGGCTTAGCCAGGGAACGGGGGTTACAACTCTTCTCCGGTCGTGCTTTTGATTTCAGCATACCGGTAGAGGCCGACTTGAGAGTAGCCGTAGATTTATTTGAAGCAATGTATCAGGGAACGTCAATGCCAGGACAACTCCGGATCCTCATCATTGAAGGATCCGAACGCATATATGGATTTATATGCCAGGCCCTGCGTCGCAAGGATCTCAATGTTCTGACCCGTCGCATCGAAACCCGTGAGGCGCTGACACAGGCATTGGAACAGAGCGATTGGGATCTTATTCTCTCCAACACCGATAACCCCGGATTCAATCCTGAAGATGCGCTGAAACTTCTGAGCGAAAAACAACTGGATATCCCGCTGATTCTGGTCTCTGACAGTATTGGTGAGGAGAAGGTTGCCTCGCTGCTCAAAGCGGGTGCCAATGACTATATCAACCTCAACAATCTGACCCGTCTGGTACCCGCAGTTGTACGGGAACTGAAAGAGGCCGCGGTACGTCGCGAGGCGGAAAAGACCAAACAGGCCCTGCGTCGCAGTGAGAACCGTTACCGCCAACTGGTGGACCACTCCCCGACCCCCATACTCTTGCTGCAGAATGAGCGGATCGTATTTCTAAACGAAGCGGCCAGCCAGGCACTGTCGGCCTCACTTGATCAACCTCTGATCAATAGACCGGCTGATGAGCTGTTCATCGATGCCCCCGCCGCATTGCTGACTTCACGGTCCGCTAAAACCAGTACAGAGCAGGACGATCAACCACTGCAAACCACCCTAAAACGTGCAGATGGGAACACCATACAGACTGAGGTGTTCATCAGTCCGGTTGAATATGAAGGAGCTCCGGCCATACAGTTGGTATTTACCGATATCACCAACCGCAAGGAGTCGGACGCCAAGCTGCAGCAGGCGGCACAAATCATCGAACACACCATGGAAGCGGTGCTGATCACCAATATCGATGGAACCATTGAATCGGCCAATCCCGCATTCTCAGAGATCACCGGCTATACCCAACCGGAGATCATCCGCAACCATCCAAGACTGTTGATTTCAGCCAAACACAGCCCGGAATTTCTCAGTGAACTCTGGGATCACGTCAGATCCACCGGCTCCTGGCGCGGCGAACTGTGGAACCAGCGCAAGAACGGTGAGATATATCCGGTATGGATGACCATCAGTTGCGTTCGAGACCAGCGTGGAGAGGCACTCCACTATGTGATGGTCTTCTCCGACATCACCAGTCTGAAGCAGACCCAGAGTCAGCTCGAACATCTGGCTCATCACGACTCATTGACCAATCTGCCAAACCGGCTGCTGTTCGAGGACAGACTGGAGCACGCCCTGGCACAGGCCAAACGTCAGAAGAGACAGCTTGCGGTACTGTTTCTGGATCTGGATCGATTCAAGAACATCAATGACAGTCTCGGCCATGCGATGGGTGACGAACTGCTCAAAGAGGTCGCCAAACGACTGCAGAACATCTTACGGGACGATGATACTGCGGCCCGACTGGGTGGCGACGAATTCACGGTACTGGTGGAGAATCTGGAAGATCCCAGCCAGGCAGCCGTGGTCGCTGCCAAGATCCAGGACAAGTTCAAGGCCCCGTTCAAGATCGCCGGTCGCGAACTGCATGTCACTGCCAGCATCGGCATCAGCATCTTTCCTGAAGATGGCAGGGATGTGGCCGACCTGACCAAGAACGCCGATGCCGCGATGTATCAGGCCAAAGAGCAGGGGCGCAACAACTACCGATACTACACCTCTGAACTGACCCGCAGCGCTTTCGAGCGACTGCTTTTGGAGACCGAGCTTCGCAGCGCCCTCAAAGAGGATCAGCTGCTGCTCTACTATCAGCCGCAGATCTCACTGAAAAATGGCGAGATGACCGGCGCCGAAGCGCTGCTGCGCTGGCACCATCCTCGCTTGGGGATCATTCCTCCGGCCCGCTTCATCCCCCTGGCCGAGGAGTCGGGCCTGATCCATGAGATCGGCAACTGGGTTTTGAACGAGGCCTGCCAGCAGACCCGTTACCTTTATAAACAGGGTATTTTCCAGGGGCGCATGGCAATCAATCTGTCAGTCCGACAGATCATGCAGACCGATCTGATCCTGCGATTCGAGCAGATCATTGCCGAGTCGGGCTGTCCGCCGGATATGCTGCAATTTGAGGTCACCGAGGGAATCTTCATGGGGCAGATGAAGAACTCCGTACCAGTGCTGGACGTTTTCAAAAAGCTCGGGGTATCGATCGCCATCGACGATTTCGGCACCGGCTACTCCTCCCTCTCCTATCTCAAGCAGCTGCCGATCGACAAGCTCAAGATCGACCGCTCCTTCATCCGCGACATGCCTCACGACAGCGATGCGGTTGCAATTACACAGGCGATTATTTCTCTCGGCAAAAACCTTGGATTAAGGATAACCGCCGAGGGCATCGAGACGATGGCACAGCAATCCCTGCTGCAGAAGATGGGTTGTCAGGAGGGCCAGGGATATCTCTACAGCCCGCCGGTTCCCGGCGAGGTGTTCGAACAGATGCTGATGGAAGGCAGCAGAACCTTTCACCACCACTTCTCCAACTACGGCAGTTAAACAGCCAGCCAAAAGGCTTTGCTTGTCTCATCTACCGGATTCAGCATCGTCAACAGAAACCACCTCTTCATCCGGATTCCGATCCGACACCACCCAGTGCAGCGCTAGAAATACGACTGTAAAAATATGGGTAAGAAACTCACGTACCTGGCTTCACAAATCAGGCTAACAGTTCAACACTAACCAGCAACACTTTGATATATAAATCATTAGCGCATATGAGAATTCGCAACCATATGCATCCTTATAAGGACTCTTTGACAAAAGCAATATCCACAACCTAACTAGGGCCTGTTAACACTAATCTAAAAACTTAGTTTTTATTCTCTACACTATGATTGTGACTATTGGAGCTTCATGCTGTCCAACATCTTTTAAATAAGCACTTGAGAATCAACCATGTCAGAGCTTATCAATAATCGCCGACGCAACCTGATACTGGGCGGTAGTGCCGGCCTGCTTAGCCTACCCTGCTACGCCAAACAGCTATTAACCCCTCGCCAGTCAGCCGGTCCATTTTACCCCGACCTTCCCATGCTGGACGATGATAATGACCTGACACAAATCTCCGGCATGAAGGGTATTGCCAAAGGCAACATTGCCGAGATATACGGCAAGGTAATCGATATCAACGGCAATCCCCTGAGCGGCGTTATCGTTGAAATCTGGCAGTGTGACTTCAATGGCCGCTACCGGCACAGTGAAGATGATCACTCAACACCCATGGACCGAAACTTTCAGGGATTTGGCAGAAACATAACTGACGATCAGGGGCGCTACCGCTTTCGCACCATCCGGCCAGTACCCTACCCAGGCCGTACTCCTCACATCCATGCTGCCGTTTTCCGTGACGGCATGAGACCCTTTGTCACTCAGATATATGTGGCGGGAGAAGCGCAAAACAGTGAGGATTTTCTGTTTCAACGGATTCCCAGCATACTCAGGCCGATGGTGCTGGCTGATTTTCGCCCGACTGACATTGGCATAGTAGAACTGATGGCAAACTTTGATTTTGTGCTGATGGATGGATTTGCCTAGAGCCTGTTAACATATATTCCACAACCAATACCAAGCTGAAACGATTGTACGATGATATCTTTAATAATCATATTCGGAGCTCTGATACTGATTGCAGGTCTTATTATCCTGATCAGCCCGGAAATCATTTTAGATTACCTAAAGAACAATCAGGATAAGCCGTGGCTTCACATCCTGGCTGTCACTGTCAGACTGATCCTGGGAATAGTTCTGATCAGCCAGGCAGCACAATCGAAGTATCCCTTGATCATTGAAATCCTCGGCTGGCTGTCGATTGTTGCCGCCGTTGTGTTAACCGTAGTCGGTCGAAAAGGATTCCACAGATTGATGGCCTGGGCACTATCCATTGCAAAGAGTTATGGCCGGGTTGGTGGCCTGATAGCCACTGCATTTGGCCTATTTCTGATCCATGCCTTTGTGTAACCATGCCTAGCAGCACCGACACTGATCGTCTGAAGCTACTTGCCGAAGAGAATCAACATCGCTCCTGGGTCGATTACGGATCAGCCAAACCGTCACACCCCCTGTTAGACCGGTACATAGCCAGTTACACCTACTCCATAGGCTCTCTGCACGAGCAGGAAGCCAAACTGATCACTCGTGCCTATCCCACTGTAATGACCCAACTCTACTTCGAGTTTTCTGGTGGACTGAGTGAAATACGTGGACAGGGACACGGTTTTGCCCAGCTAAAAAGACCAGCCTCAGCCACTACAAAATCAGAAGCAGGCTACGAAATTGCTAAACGCACCTACATCAAACTGGGTCTGGGGCAATGGTTCGATATCTATCAACTCGCCAGTAAGAAACAATCCAGGCCGATCAAGAACCTTAAAGTGGACCTCTATCCGATAACCTTCTACGAACTCTTTCAATATGCTCCTAGAGAGTTCGACCAAGAAGACCTGCAACTGGCCGATCTTTTAGGTCAAACCACCAGCAGCCTGATGTTGGAGGAGATGGAAGCCGCTGATACCGGCCAGGCGTTGATCGCGATAGTTGAACGCTACTTCCTTCAACATCTGTGGCAACAGATCAACAACCAACGCCTCGAGATCAACAGCATCTCACCATCAGACAGCAACAGTCATCTGACCACTACTGCCAAGGGTTTTACGCCACCCCTTCCAAGCCTGCAACAGAGCCTTTCCGAACAGGCGCAATATTATCAAAAGAGTGAACGCTGGCTGCAAAAACGCTACGCAGAAGTCTATGGCATGTCTTTCAAACAGATCCAGAGCAACCTGAGATTCCAGCAAACCCATCAACAACTTTGGTATACCTTATCGAAAGGAGAGTCCATCAATCTGACTGAACTGGCCTATCACAGCGGTTATTTTGATCAGGCTCATTTCATCAAGGATTTCAAACGCTACACCGGCATGACACCCGGCCAATACCTCAAAACAAATTTTGACCAACAGAGCCAATATCTCTGGTACTGGTGATTTCCGGTTCTCTCTTGCGCATGAACAGGGGCCATTGATTACGGATAATCACCAGAGCAAAGACAATCAGCACAATCGTCTGAATACTCTTTGTCTGTTGCGTCATACTCAGCATCTCCTGAGATAGATTGACAACAAAGTGAAACAGAATCGCCACCAGGATACTGCGCTGATTGATATGACAGACCCAGCTGATGATCACACCCAATACTGCGGTACTAACATAGAAATTAACCGCATACCATGGGCTAATCTGGTAGATCTCATATTGATACGATTCATTCACCCACAACAGCGGCAGATGCCAGGCAGACCAAAGCAGTCCGAACAGCAGTGAAGCTGAAAGAAAGCTTCGCCCTTTCTCAAGACTCTCAAATCCATAACCCCGCCATCCCAACTCCTCAAACAGGGCGGCCAGAAACAGCAACAACAATACCGGCACAAAACCACTGCTGAACGAAAACGCCTCCGAGACCTGAAACTGATCGACAGAGCCACCAACACCCAGCGAGACCACAATCGACAACAGCACAGAGAGCGGCATCAATATCAGGGAAAGAAGAAATACCCCGGGCCTGATCAGTCTGAGACTGAACAGACGACATTTGAAATCCCTACGCAACGCATCCTCCGGCTGCCGCCATATCAACACAACAGCAACCATCGCCGGCACCATCAATCCAAGCAGCATGGGCAGCATATAGTAATCCATCCATTCAGCTTGGAAGCTCATGACACCGCCCACACTCCAGAAGACTCCTGTACCTGCAAACACCGTCAGAAAATATTTTTTCGCTTGATAGTTAAATCTTTCACTCATTGCCACATCCTCTCTATCAAAAATCGGGTCGCCAGAAAAACATGCGAAGCCGGGTTAAAACTCATAAAAGATGCCAGCGTAGAGAGTCCACTGATCCTGCCTGGTGGTTAACGGACTGTCATTGATCTCATCCGTCATCCATTGGTATTCAGCACTGGCAATCAACGAGTATCGGTCATTGAAACGCTTCACAGCGTTGACACCGGCAAACAGGTTGTAACTCTCATCCGCCGTGTAGACTGGACGCACCGAAGTCGCCTCATCCGCAGTCACGCCAAAGTAGTAGTCGGTCTTCTTTCGGCTCCAGTATTCCGCTCCACCAAACCAGTTGACCATGTAGGTCGAACTGGTCAGTAACGAGCGCTCATACTCAAGCCGACCAGTGAATCCGTTATGCGTATCGGAAATATCATGCATCAGCTTGGCCTTGGTCTGTCCGCCCAGCAGACTCACCTCATAGACCAGACCAGCCTCCCAGGCCTGATCCCTGTCCCGCATGCCCTTCAGCGCATCACTGTCGTCGCTCTCATAACCATCGAAGGTACGGCGAACCTCCAATGCCAGACTCTGAGTCTCCCCCTCAAAGAAGCGATAACCGGCATCGATTCCCTGCAGATAGAAACGGTCATAATCGACCAGCAGAAGCGGCAGCAGATAGTAATCCTGGCCGACATCCTCATAAAAACTGCTATTGGCCGAGGCCACCACGCCGAATTCCACTCGCTGCTCTGCAGCAAGGGAAACACTCATGGACAGAGAGAACAGCCCCATCAGGGCCAGGTGTTTTTTCGGATTTTGTAACATGGCTTTTCTCCTTCAATACTCCGATGATGGAAAAAGCATAAATCCCCACTCAGGATAAAAATTGTAAAAACCCGAACAGATGAAAAAAACTGGCACGCTGGGAATAACCCTAGCTAGGGATATCTCCAATACACCACCATATGGATTAACAGCTAGGATGGAGGTCCTTAAGATCGTTTTGTGGAGACCCGATCATGTCAGATTCAGCAGGTGGTGTTGGCGGATCTTCTGGCGGTTCCGGTATTGGTGGTGATAGTGGCATGGGCGGGGGATCTGACAGCAGCACATCAGAGAGTATCGGCGGATTGAATTCCGGTATTTCCGGTATCGGAAACTCTTTGGAAGATTCCAAGACCTCCTGCCACAGCTCCACAGGCTCCAATCTGGCAAACAGCCCAACGACTGCAGATACTCTTAGCCAGTCAGCAACCACTGCAGATCTGCTCAGTAGCGCTCCCACAACGGCAGAGCAGTTAAGCACCGCACCAACGCCAGCAACTCAGTTGGCCGGTCAAGCTCCAGCACCAAACGACAACAGTGGACTGACTGATCAAGCCGAAGCCGGCCTGCAGGGTCTCTCAGCCTTGGCTGCGAGAGAAGGCATTGGCGCCGAACGTGCTCGCAACGGATACAATGCAGCCGTATCCCAGATGGACCCTAAAGATGTGCAGGGCCGAACCGCAGCCAAAGCCACAGCACGAGCAGCAACACCGCCTGCCACGCGCACTGTGATCGAAGCCACACGACCTGGACTAGGGCCAAAGCCCGGATCAGTAGCCTCTGCCAACAAAACCAACATTGGAGCCAACCAGCTGGCTGGCAGACTGGGCAACATCGGTAGAGATTTTGCCGTGGCCGGCGTCGCCCTCGGTGCAGCCCGCATTGCCACAGCCGACAACAAGACCGAAGAGGCTGCCCGGGTTGCCGGGGGCGCACTTGGGGGTATCGCGGCCGGGTCACTGGTCGGTGCTAAGTTGGGTGCCCTGGGGGCCAATCCTATCACCATTGGCGCTGGTGCTGTCATAGGTGGGATCGTGGGAGGCATTGCCGGCGAAAAGGCTGTGGATGCAGCCATAGGCTGGGCTAAAAGCTGGTTTTAGAACCTCAAACAGTGATTCCTGGTAGAGTAAGCGAGTATGGAACTGGTAAAAATAGATAGAGTCAGAGAATCACTGATCAATCAACACACCACTCCAGCCAGAGAGTATCAGTGGCAAAGCCTGAGCAAGGCCACCATCAGCCGTGCAACACCGACACTGTTTGATGAGCTTTCAATTATTTTCGATACTCCGGATGGTCCGGTTTATGTAACAGAGGTGGATCCGGGATTTGTCCCTTTGATTGATGCACTCTCCTTGGATAAGCAACTTCCTGATGACTGGTATGTTCAGGTAGAAGCCGGGGCTATCTTTACGCTTTCCCTACCAAGCAGTAACTGAGTCCTAGTAGTTGGCCCGGACAGGCCCTAGGTTAATATCACTCTGATCTTAACCCTTCAATCAGTTTGATTATCTGTAATTCCAGCCCTTCCGCTCAAACAGGAGAGGTAAGGGATTCATGCGCCAGATCTTCATGTTGTGTCTTCAGGAACCGGGTAATCTCTTCCGGTTTTTTTGGTTTACTGAAAAGGTAGCCTTGGGCAAAGTCGCAATGCTGATGTGCCAACATATCGAACTGCTCTTCAGTCTCGACACCTTCCGCAATAACTTTCAGGCCCAAACCATGCGCCATGGCGATCGCAGCATTGACTAACTCATGATCGGTAACATCGACGGTAATATCATTGATAAAGCTGCGATCGATTTTCAATACATTGAATGGGTAGCTGCGCAGGTAACTTAGGGAAGAGTAGCCTGTACCGAAATCATCCATGGCGATACTGATACCCAATTTGCTGATTGCGGTGACCGCTTCATCCACATAGGAGAGGCCACTCATCAAGACACCTTCGGTTATCTCCAATTCGAGGGTTTCGGGAGCGACTTTCAGATCAGTGATTACCTGCTGTATAAAAGCCACCAGATTCGGATCTCTGAATTGTCGCGGTGACAAATTGATGGCAACCGTGAATGGCCCAGAGACCAAGCGACGCCACTCGACCGCCTTGGCTAGCGCCTCCCTGATTACAAACTCTCCAATAGGCACAATCATACCCGTCTGCTCTGCAACGGGAATGAAATCCTCTGGGCCCACCTGACCCAACTTAGGGTTCTTCCAGCGAAGTAGCGCCTCCACACCAATCACCTGTCGATTACTGATTGAGACCTGTGGTTGATAGACAAGGCTGAACTCTTTGCGGTCCAGAGCGCCATGAAGTTGCTCCTCCAGCTGAAGTCGCTGTGAAAGGTTTCGATTCATTGAGTCGGTAAAGTAAGAATAGGTGTTCCGCCCCAACGCTTTGGAGTGATACATGGCCGAATCGGCGTTACGTAACAGTTCCGAAGGCTGCTTGCCATCATCAGGATAGACAGCGATACCGACACTGGTGGTCAATAGTAGCTCCCTATTATCGATACTGAATGGTCGACGGAAATCATCGATCAAATGCTTCACCACTGAGTTGGCATCCAATGGATCTTCAAGTCCGGCCAGTATGATGATGAACTCATCGCCTCCCAGCCTGCCGACCGTATCACCCTGGCGAATGGATTGCTGAAGGCGTTCTGCCGCCTGAATCAAAAGGGTATCGCCCATCTCGTGGCCAAGACTGTCATTAACTTTCTTGAAGTCATCCAGATCGATAAAAAGCACAGCTACCCGGCTGCCGTTCCGGTCAGCCTCTTTCACCAACTGCCCCAGCCTGTCGAGACTCAAAAATCGATTCGGCAGTGAAGTCAGGCCATCGAAATGGGCCTGCTGCAGGATCTTCTCAGCCTGCTTTTTCTGTAGAGTGATATCTTCTTTAATCGCGAGATAGTGAAAATCACCTCCAGCTCTACCAGTCACCGGGGCGATATAAACATGCTCCCAGTAGATCTCACCGTTTTTCTTACGATTCTGAAGCTCACCCTGCCAAGTCCGTCCGCTCGTAATGGCATCCCAGAGCTCATTGTAGAGCAGCTTCGGCGTCAGATTCGATTTAAGGATGCTGGGCTTTTGTCCACGCAGCTCTTCAGCACTGTAACCGCTGATCTTCTGTAACGTAGTGTTGACGTACTCGATCTTGCCGTTTTTATCCGTAATCATCACTGACACTGGGCTCTGCTCAACGGCTTGTGACAGAAGATGAATCTGCGCCTGAGCTGTTTTCAACTGGGTCAGGTCCACATCGACACAGTACATCTCCGGTGACCCATCCTTACCACGCAACATAACATGACTGGAGAAGACAGGAACCTTCGAACCGTCAGCCCTTTGCAGAGTTAATTCAGCTGAAGGGATAGCCTCGCCGCCTTGCAGCCAGGCCTGGGTCTCTTTAACAACCTGTGTACGCATTGGTTCCGGGATAATCAACTCTTCAAGCTGTTGACCCAACGCCTGCTCAGCTGGGTATCCATAGAGCTGCTCACTGGCCTTGTTCCAGTAAATCACTTTACGCTCTTCGTTATAGCCCTGTACGGCAATGGCGTCGGTAGACTCAAATATCCTGCGAAACTTTGCTTCGCTCTCGGCAAGCTGGTTACGGGCCCTGACCACTTCAGATATATCCTGAGCAATAACAAGTATCTGGTTATCCCCATCCTGATCTTTCAGCGGCTTTTTGATCGACCGGTAATTACGGATCTCACCGGTTACAGCGTCCCTGCTATCTTCGTAGACGATCTCTGTTTCACCCTTGGCCATGATGTCTAACACATTCTCCCGCATTTTCTCGGCCAGCTCTGCCGGGACACCAAAATCATGATCCGACTTACCTACCATCGCTTCCGGTTTTGTGTCGTAGAGGTCCGCTACAGCCTTGTTACAGAGCAGGAAGTCCCCCTTACCATCTTTAAGTACAAATACGTCGGGTAATTGATCGATAACATTCTTGAGCAGATTCTCACTACGCCTGAGGGACTGTTCTGTCTCATGCCGCCGGTCTATTTCACGTTGTAACTGCCTGTTCCACACCAGCACAAGCATAATTAGAACCGCCAGGCCGAGAGATATCTGTATGACCAGGCCATAGTCGGTCTTCTCCACATATTTTGTACGCACCCAGGCCTGCTGGATCTCCTGCCTCTCAGTTTGAGATATGGATTTGAGTGTCTTATTGATGATTGAAAAGAGTAGTGGACTATCTTTATCGACAAACAGCGTCAGATCCATGATAACTGACGTCTTACCCACCACCTTGACGTTATGCATCCCCATCTCAGCAATGTGATAGCCGGCCAGGGCCATGGTCGCAAGCAAGGCATCGAATCGTCCCTGAGAGACACCTTCAAGGCCTTCCTGGATATTCTCCACTTCAATAAAACCTATATCCGGGTAACGTTCGAACAGATCCGCTGTGTAGCCGTAATCCTTGATGATCGCGATATTGCGATCGTCAATGTCCTCAAGCCTTTCAACAAAATTCTGCCGGTAATCCATGATGATGACGATCGGATTCCGGCTATAGGTCTCAACCGGATTGAAATGCTGATTGAGGATGGCATCAGCCGCATCGCCGGAAATAACCGAAACCTTACCTTGCGCGGCGCTATCCAGGGATTCAGTCCAGCTTGAAACGGGAAGGGAGACGAACTTTAGTCCAGTCTCGCGTTCGATGACGTGAAGGTAATCGGCCACCATCCCGATATAGTTGCCATCCTCGTCAAAGGCTTCATAAGGTAACCAGTTGGGATCACCCGTGAATCTGACTGTTTGATTTCGGTCAATCCAGTTCCTTTCTGCTGAGGTTAGCTGAAGACCTGCAGCCGGGCTCGCCATCTCGGATGAGAGATCCGCATCAGCGAAAGTCGTTGTCAGACTTGAAAAGAGCACACCCAGAAAGCAAAAAAAAGAGAGTTTATTTATTTGATTTATCAATCACTTAACCCCTTCGATACCGATCATACCAGAGATCATTCCAGCTAAACCAATCTGAGAGTTGATGTAATCCCTTATTCTTAAGTATACAGGCTAGATGGCGGCAGTCAGGAAAGGAGCATCCAGGTTAACTACCGCAACTCATCACTGCCCTCAGGGCTCTGGTGACCAAACCCCGGACTTGAGAAGAGTTAATGTTTTGTCTATGACTACCTCGCAGTTGATCCGAGGCCACAGCTTGTAGGAGGGGGGTGGGCTGTTGTGGCTTTTTTCTTCGCTCCCTGTGCTGAAGGCGAAACTATCTGTTGGTCTGGTCTTACATCGATACGATATTTCCTGTTAGCTGAGAAAATCTCTCAGATCTCTACCATCACCCCCTCTCGCGCTAATTCAAAATGTGGATCCCCTTCCCTTCCCACATCATGGCTCTGTCTGGCTTCATCGAATGCCACCTCCAGATCCGCATCACTACGGGTTGGTTCGTGATGGGTAAGGAATACCCGCTTCACCCCTGCCTCCCGTGCAGCCTCAATACTGGAGGCAAAGGTGCCATGCCCCCAACCTTTGCGACTGGGATACTCGGCTTCGGTATAGGCCGTATCGATCACCAGAACATCGGCATCACTGAAAAATTCGAGTACCCTGCTCCGTTGCTCATCCACCATCTGCTGGTAATCGGGGTAGTCCGGATCTTGTTTGTTATAGATGTTATACGGCCACTCATGGTCACCGGTAAAGACAAACACCTTGCCCTCACATTCCAGACGATATCCGAAATTGAGTACCGGATGGTTTAACAACATGCTACGTACATTGACCCCACCGACCTGTACGCTCTGACCCTCTTGAATGTTCAGATAGCTCATGCTGGCGTTGAGTTCGGCCTCACGTACCGGAAAATAGGCATATTCCATCTGTCTGGCCAACACCTCACCGATATCCCGCTGGGTAATGGGGTCGGCAGCGCCATGTATGGTGACCTCGTTTCCCGGTACGAAAATAGGTAAAAACATCGGCAGGCCCTGAATATGATCCCAGTGAGTATGGGTAATAAAGATATGGACCTTGAGGGGAAACTCGGGAATCAGACTTTGACCCAGAGGAAAAATACCTGTTCCACCATCCAAAATCAGCAGTTCGTTATTCTCGCCACGCACCTCGATACAGGTGGTATTGCCCCCATAATGAACGGTCTTGGGTCCGGGTGCCGGAATCGACCCACGCACACCCCAAAATTTAAAATGCACTTTGCTTATCCTTTCCCACTGATACAAAACAGAGGCCTTGCTCACGTCCTAATACCAAGCAAGCACCACTATCCATCAATTAAAGCTGTGTGAACAATCGGGCCTTTTCCATCTCTCCACTGAGATCTCCCAATACCGACATCAGACCCGATAGATCATTGCCAAACCGCTCAGACACCAAGGGCGGAAACTCCGCAATCACTGGATTGCCGGCATCACCGAAGCCCAGGGTACGAACGATCTGGTTGGCGGCAAATACCGCCTCGCACATACCATCACCGAGATCTTCAGCCCCATGCTCAGGGTGATGGTGATGATGAATGGCGTGCGCCAAGGCTGGGGGTAATTTCCATACCTCAGCCAGGCGTCCGCCAATCTCATCATGACTTATCCCTTGGCTCTCCAGCTCTACTTCATGCAAACTACGTTCTTGCTCTGCCGCTTGATCCAGGCAGAGACGGAACTCATCGGATTTGAACTGCGCCAGCACGACTTTACCAAAATCGTGTAGCAATCCGGCCACAAAGAAATCCGTGGCATCCTTATCCGGAACCCCCAGGTGTGTCGCCAGCAACTTGGCCACCGAAGCCACACCCAGCGAATGGGCGAGAAACTGATTCATATCCAACCCTGCCTTGTTACTCTTGGGCAGCATGCCTATGGCGGCAATCGACAGGGCCAGATTCTTGATGGTGTTGATCCCCACATAAACCACACCGTGGTTGATTGAGTTGATCGGGCGTGACAGACCAAAGTAGGCGGAATTGACCAGTTTCAGCACCTTCATGGTCATCACTGGATCGTGCTCGATGACCTGAACCAAAGCTTTGGGGGCACAATCGGGACGGGAGGCCAGATCCAGCACCTTGGTCACCCCCTGGGGAAACGCAGGCATCTGTTCGACCAGGTCGGGTACTTCTGTCGCGTCAATCGCCATAAGCCTGATATCCCCCATGTAAGAGACTTAATCTGAATCCGTGGGTTGTAGTTTAACTCTACCGCCTTTGCCATCGGCGTCAAGCCAAGGCTGGTAATGGATAAGAGATAAACCCGCTGGTCTATAGAATAGTATAGAGAGACATCTTGCCCTGTTGACGTAATAGCCCCTCTCCCTTGTAGGGAGAGTGTGATCATCAAGCGATTGATGCAACTGAAAGAGTAAGACGCATTAACTCATCAATCCTATTGATGTGGATTGTGTGTGTTGAGCGTGCTGTGGATACTCCCCCTCTCCCGCAAATGATTTACTTAGGGCCTGTTAACACTAATCCAATACGCCCTGTTGTGCATGAAAAAGCGCCAATCAAGGTGCGAGGAGCGTAGTTTGGTTGTTCCAAATGAGTGACAAGCAACGCCGAGTGGCGCTTTTTCAGGCGCAACCCGAAGGGCAGGGTCTGTATTTGATTAGTGTTAACAGGCCCTAACAGGCACCTACTGCCTAAACCTAAAAATATGTAAGGTTATTTGCCACTATACACATCATAGTGATAACCATCATTACAGCCGTTGGACGTGTCCAGTTCCCATATGAACATTCGTCTCTATTCCCCACAGAACGAAATCACCCCGATTTACACCATCTCTCTCGATGGGTATCCAACCGGCGTCAAACCAGACAAGCAGGGACCATTGGCCTATTCAGCTCAAACATTGACCATTCAAAAACGGATGGGCAAATAACTTTTACCAAGGGGAACCACCAGACTAAATCCATCACCCAAATAGGGGTTCCCTCCATTACAAAGCGGTGAATATGCGCATATTATATAAACACAACAACAGACCCATCATACTCTGACTTATTGCGCAGGATGAATGGTGTTCATACAAATGGGATGCCTATGAAAAACACAGAAAAATCGCTCATTCAACAGATGAGGATTACGGATTTTGAGATCACCAGCCGCAAAAGTCTGTTCTCCATCTCTGCTAAAGATGCAGAGAGACTTAAAAAAGCCAAGCCCTATATCGAGGCTGACCTGAACTCCATCGTCGAAACCTTTTACAAGTACCAGACCGAGGTACCCGACATCGCCCTGCTGATTGGTGATGCCGATACATTGAGTAGACTGCATAACGCACAAAAGGCTTACATCACCGATCTGTTTTCAGGCTATTACGATATTGAATATGTAAATAATCGCTTGCGAATCGGCATGGTTCACAAACGTATCGGCGTGGAACCCAAACTCTACCTGGCTGCCATTCTGACCCTCAAACAACTGCTCATCACTCACATCAAAGATAGCGTTCCAGCTGAAGATGACCCGGGTGCCGTCATAACAGCACTGGAAAAATTATTGATGCTCGATGTGTCGCTGGTATTTGACACCTATATACGAAGCCTGATTTCTGAAATTGAAATCGCCAAAGACAAATCCGAACAATATGCCAGTGCACTTGAAGAGAAGGTCAAAGAGCGTACCAAGCAACTTGAACTGCTATCAAGAACCGACCCTCTTACCGGACTGCTGAACAGACAGCATTTCGATGAAATATTGACCCAGGTACTGCGTGCCGCACAACGGCGAAATGAGCCGCTTACCGTCGCCTATGTCGACATCAATGACTTCAAGAACATCAACGATACACAAGGCCATCGACAAGGAGACGAAATACTCCAGAGAGTCGGCAGAGGCCTGAAGAGCAGTAGCCGGACTGATGATTTCTGTTTTCGTTACGGTGGCGATGAGTTTTGCATCATCATGCCGAACTGTATCAAACAGGAAGCGAGTAATGCCTGGGAAAAAAGACTCAGTGAAGCCCTGGAACAACAGCCAGACAATCCCAAGTTGAGTATCGGCTATGCTCAGACCGGTCCGGATGACTATATGACCCCTGAGCAACTGCTTCAAATGGCTGACGAGGAGATGTATCGCTCCAAGAAACTGGCAAAAACAGGCGCTGGTTAGTTGATACGGTAAACTGAAAACCCTCAGAACAATCTTCTGAAACAAATCATCCAATACGCCTTCATAAGCAGTTGTTACGATTCTCTAAGTATTAGATTCCATATCTCCAAACAAGCAATTCATTTGGATGATCCTTCCTGACCAAACACCCTTTGACAAAATGCCAGCGGCACACAGCAGACCTCCGCCACCGGTGAGGAACTCTCAAGCATGGCCGCATCGCTACAACAGATGGTGGCGGCGTTCCGTATCTCGTCGACTAAGCCCATTACGCTGTTTTTATCCAGACTCATTCGGTCTCTATCGTCAACATAAATATGACCGAATCGCAACCAGCTTCATCCACTCCAAAAACGCACTACAGATAAGAGCCAGTTAATTCAAATCAGAGCTTGAGCTGTCTATAACTTCATAGTTGATACTCTCCATTGATGGCTCAATACCATCTTTGCAAACTCACTTTTGGAGATACTCATTATGAAATCAAATTTCGTTAGCAAAAAAATCTGGATTGAAATCTTTCAAGCCATTGGACTCACGGATTCCAAAATGCAACAGTGGCACCAGGAATTCGAGCGTAGACATCCTGACGGTCATCAGGAATTTCTAGAATGGATTGATATTTCTGCTGAAGAGATCACTAAGATCCGTTCTGCCTAATTCACTCTGCACATGGAATAGGTTAAGAAAAATTGTCATTCCATGTGCTCTTGATTGGAAAAACTCATGCTTACAGTCGGACAGGTTGCAAAACGATTTCAATTATCCAGGAGCACACTGCTCTATTACGATAACAAAGGTGTATTAAAACCGAGCGGTAGAAATCATGCCAACTACCGGGTCTATTCAGCTGAGGATATCAACAAACTCGAGCGCATCATTCTGCTCAGAAACGCAGGTATGCCCCTGGCCGATATTTCTCTTTTAATCGATCAGAGTTTCGATGAGATTGAAAACGCCCTGGAGAGTCGTCTCTTAACCATAAATAGAGAGATTCAGACCCTAAGAAATCAGCAACAGGTCATCATCAACCTGATCAGCAACCGGGACAACCTAAGCAAAACCCGTATCGTTACAAAAGAGAGGTGGGTTGATATGTTAAGCGCCGCCGGGCTCGATGAATCCGGCATGTGGCTTTGGCATCGGGAGTTTGAGGCCACTTCACCAGAGGCCCATCAGGACTTCCTTGAATCCATCGGCATCAGTCAGGCAGAGATCGAGATGATCCGGAAAAAATCCAGATCGGCACTCAAACCCTGATCATCTCAAGGTCATGTTTCAAGACCTGACTGCCAGCCAGGCTCCATAATATTGTCACGACTCAAATAAACCCTGACTATCACCATGAACGACACACTACAGACCAACAAAGACAACGCCATCAGTTTTTATCGCATGGCCTACCTGGGTAATCCTGCCAAAGCGGTGGATCTCTACGTCGGTGATCACTATATACAGCACAACCCGTTGGTCGGTAACGGCAAACAGGCCTTCATCGACTATTTCACCGAAATGGCAGATAGCTATCCGGAGAAAAGCATCGAGTTTGTCAGAGCCGTAGCTGAAGGTGACCTGGTTGCCTTGCATACCCATCAGAGCTGGCCTGGCGATCAGGAGTATGTCACGATGGATTTCTTCCGTTTCGATCAGGCAGGAAAGATCGTCGAGCACTGGGATTCCATTCAGCCAATACCGCAGAAGAGTAAGCATGGAAACCCGATGTACTGATCGGGGGGGTCGGGCGTCAGTCGGCCCTCAAGCCCAACCAATCGGAAGAAATGAGTTGTCAGTTACTGTAGAGGCTCACTTCTACTCGCTGGTTTTGTGCCGCCACATCATTCCACTCACCAGCAGTTGAGGCATCATAAGCTGCTGGATAGGGCATCAACGGTTCATCAAAACCGTTGCTGAAAAGTATGATCTCAACCGCGCCACCACTCCTGGCCAACTCCACATTGATGTAGTTGGCGAAAGCAACGGACTGATCATTCAGCCACTCGTTGTTGCTCCGGTTGTCGATCGCATAGACACACTCGCCCAATGCCATTTCACGGGGCGCCACTGCAATCTCACCCGCCGCATTTTTGCGTAGACAGAAGTTACCGTGGTTTGCCCTCAGCTCCAGGGTACCCTGAAAACCCGACTCTTTCAGTTGCCCCACAAGCTCCGACAACCAGAGGGCCCGCTGATCATCAAACGGACGCTCTCCATAGGCAAATTCAGCCCCCTGATTGGCCGTCCATTCGATCAGTTTCAACGGCAACACAATTTCCGTCTGCGTCTCCTCCTCCTGAGCTTGTTGCGGCCCATTGAGTTGGGCTGCCAGCTGCTCGATTCTGTCATTCTGTTGCGCAATCATCTCTACCAACTGTTTGTCGCCGCTGGTAGAGGATGGCAACTCCTGCCCGTTGAGGCCCAGATAGAGCAGCGCAACGGCTGCCAGGGCAGACACGCCGCCCAATATGCCACCCATGAAAGCTCGTGAGCCACGCGCACTCTGCTCCTCCTGCATGGCTTCCAGCTCATACATTTCGCTGTGCAACTCGGCAAACTGCTTATCGAGTCTCTGCTGCATCCGCTCTTCCGACATGCTCTGCTCACGGCGGAAAAAGCGCTTCAGTGACTCTCCGGCTGAGAGACTCTCCTGAAAGCTATCCAGAGGCAGTCCGACCATCTCCACTTTGGCAGGTTTATGACGCTCATGGTCGCTGATCGGGTGGACATTATCTGTACGCACATGACGACGCACTGAATCCAACCCCTCATTTTTGAAGTCGTGCACCAGTGAGTCCTGTTCCGGCATCAGATGCAGGCTGCTGAGAACATCCTCGAAATCCTGGGCTTCGAGCTGTTTTGGCAGTACCCCGACAGCACCCAGCGCCCGCGCCTGACTGAGCGCCAGCCCACCCTCTTTGGAGGTGTACATCATCACCGGGATAACCGCTGTGTTTGGATTGGATTTAATGACCTTGAGTGCCTGAAAGCCATCCATACCAGGCATCTCATAATCCATGAAAATCGCATCCGGCGCATTCTCATAGAGATAGTCGATGGCCGCCGCCGCAGACTCTCTTGCGTCCACTGTAATGCCATACTTCTGCAGCTTGCTAGAGAGCACTTGCCGAGCGGTTTTCGAGTCATCGACAATGAGTGCTTTTTTTGTCTGAGATCCCGTCACGACGCCAATCCTTTCCCCTGTTGTTTCTAGGTATGCTATTTCGGCAAACTACATGATAATCCATAGTACAAGCCGTACGATTTGAACGTCGGCCCGTTTAGGAACCTCTGAATAAGTCTGGACCGAACAGATTGTCGATCAAAATGTGCCGATTCAAGGCGCAGATCGCACGTAATAGCCCGCTATTGCGAAGATCTGCAATGCAGAAGCGGTGCATTTTGGCAACAAGATGTCGCTTCAGACTTGTTCAGAGGTTCCGTTACTCAACTATATCCGACATAAACCATTAGAGGAAATATTCCTATGGAAACCTTGACACAGGAAAAGTGTGAGGCCTGTCGCGCTGACGCACCAAAAGTCAGCGATCAGGAGCTTGCTGAGCTGATTCGCGCCATTCCGGATTGGAATATCGAGGTTCGGGACGGAATCATGCAGTTGGAGAAGGTCTTCCCCTTCAAAACCTTTGTAGCCGCACTGGATTTCACCAACAAGGTGGGAATTCTGGCCGAGGATGAGGGCCATCACCCTGCCCTGCTGACCGAATGGGGAAAGACCACGGTCACCTGGTGGTCGCACAAGATCAAAGGCCTGCACCGCAACGATTTCATCATGGCGGCGAAAACCGACCAGTTGTATAGTGGATAGGCGGCAAAAGATTAATTAAAGCGCGGCAAGCCACACCTGAATCAACGGATGATCAGGAGAGGGCATCCTTCATCTGCTGCTCCTGCTTACGCTTGTACAGCTCGATCTCCGCCTTTTTACGCATTTCGAGGATATCTCTCCGCTGTTTGACACGCTTCTCCACGGCACGCTCTTTGAGCGGAATGGTGACGTCGCCGAACAGCACCTGTTTCAACAGCCTGACGCCAAACTGCATCAGTGCCAGATCCTCTTTCTCAACTGTCTCATAGAAAGCGTCTTCCATATCGTATGAAGCTTTGAATGGGTCAGCCAGCACAAATCGTCGCAACCGATCCAGATCGTAGCAACACATGAAGAAGAACTGCAGACTGGTATCGGAGGGGCGACCGATGGTGGGTCCGGCCGATCTCTTTTTCAGCATCAGCTGCAGCCACTCCCGGTTGACCTGGTCGTAGAGCCCGGTCTCCTGCTCATCCCGATAGTCGTCGACGGCGATCTCACACGCTTCCCCGTGACCTTTGCAGTGATCCTCCTGAATCAGAAAATAGCGGGTCTCATCCTCTGGGGCATCCACCTCCTTCAACGCCATATGACCGATCGGATAGTAGCGGCAGGCAGTTGGACGATCCTTGTAGACGCTGCAACCTTCGTCGCTAACGAAATGACAGGCACCGCCATGATCGGTGCGCAACTTCACACCCGGTACCCCATCCTTGTCCATCTCGAAGGGAACCGTGTGATTTTTGAGGAATTCTGTGGCACTGATCCCCAGATTCTCTTTCAGACGCAATATATCGTAAGGTGTGAGTTGAATATCCGCATGTTTACAGCAGGCATTGAAGCAGGATATCCCCTTATGGCAATTGAATTTAATCTTCGCACTTGGCTCCAGAACCGCAGGTACGAAACTGCTCTTGTAGGGAATATCGAATTTTTCACTCATCATGGATCTCCGATATTTGCATCGACGGATTCGCCGAATGACCATCCGGGAATGCGGCGTATTGTCTGGGTAGAAGAGATTTGAGGTTTCTCAACCCTAACGACCCACGCCAAAAAGACAGAAAAAGCTCCAGGGCGATCCGCAGTTACTTAAACAGCTTGGACTTGTCGACGAGATCGACATGGGCACGCTTGAAACACTTGTAGGTCTTACTCTCTTTGTCGTAGACAGAGTTGACGAAACACTTCCAGTTCTCTTCATCGACAAAGTTCTTATCCATGCGGTAATAGAAACCGGGATAACGGGACTCTTGACGGAACTGAATGTGTTTCATGTGAGCTTCCGCAGTCAGGATTCGATGGTAGTTCTCCCAGGCACGCAGTAGCTCATGGAGATCTTTCGCACGCATCTTGAGCGCATCCTCTTTGAGCATATTCAGCTTCTGCTCAGCCAGTGCGAGCATCTGCTCGTTGGTGGTGTAATAGGTAGAAATACCGGCAACGTACTCATCCATAACCTTCTGCAGGCGGAACTGCAGCATACGAGGTGTGATGTAGTGGGGATTAACATCGATCGCCGTGGTGTAGTCCTTGTGCTCAAGGAAGTTACGCACCGGACGGTAGATCTCTTCGACCAGGGTATCGACGTCGGTATCCAACTTGGGAGTGAAATCCTTGTTGTCGATGATGTATTTGACCATCGCCTTGGCTGCCATTCGGCCTTCAGCGTGTGAACCGGAAGAGAACTTGTGACCGGAAGCGCCCACACCGTCACCGGCAGTAAACAGGCCGGAAACGGTGGTCATACCGCGGTAGCCCCAATGCCAGCCCTTAGGCAGGTGATCCGGTACGCCGGTTTCGGTCTCGTCGGTCGGCGCACCTACATCATCCGGACCGGAAGTCCAGATTCCACAGCAACCTGAGTGAGAACCCAGCAGGTAGGGTTCGGTGGGCATCAGCTCGGAATTCTTCTTTTCAGGCTCGATATTCTCACCGGCCCAGATTCCGCATTGGCTGACACACATATCGAGGAAGTCTTCCCAGGCTTCAGCCTCCAGATGTTTAACCTCGCGAGGAGAGAGGGTTTCACTGAGATTTCCCAGCGCGGTTATGGTATCCATCCAAATCGGACCGCGACCTTCGCGCAGCTCTTTCAGCAGCAGGTGATTACGCAGACAGGAAGCAGGAACGGCGGCATTTCCGTAAGGCGGGTAGTCATCCAGCATCTCCTTGTTGCGGTCCATGTAGGCCTCACCAAAAGCATTGGTAGCTTTTGACTTGAACAGCATGAACCAGGCACCGACCGGGCCATAACCGTCTTTGAACCGGGTAGGTACGAAGCGGTTCTCCATCATAGTCAGCTCAGCACCCGCCTCGGCCGCCATGGCATAGGTGGAACCGGCATTCCATACCGGGTACCAGGCACGCCCCTGACCCTCACCCACCGAGCGCGGACGGAAGATATTCACACAACCACCGGCGGCCAGAAGGATCGCTTTAGCCTTGAAGACGAACAGTTTATTCTCACGAACGGAGAAACCGACAGCACCGGCGATGCGGTTTTTGTCGTTTTTATCGTTAACCAGCTTAACGATGAAGATATGCTCTTGGATATTCTCCACACCCAGCGCTTTCTTCGCCGACTCGGCAACGATCCACTTGTAGGACTCACCATTGATCATGATCTGCCACTTACCTGAGCGTACGGGCTTGCCGCCGTCTTTCAGAAGCGTCATACCTTTTGAGCCGTCGTGACGCTCCCCGTTCTCGTCAGTTTTCCAGATGGGCAGCCCCCACTCTTCGAACAGATGTACCGATTCATCAACGTGACGACCCAGATCATAAGTCAGGTCGTCGCGGGTAATTCCCATCAGGTCGTTGGAGACCATGCGGGCATAGTCAGCAGGATCCTGGTCAGGGCCGATGTAGGTGTTGATTGCGGAGAGACCCTGGGCAACCGCACCGGAACGGTCCATAGCCGCCTTGTCGACCAGTTTGACTTTGATATCGCCGCCGGCTGCTTGCACCCAGGGAACGATTTCATAGGCGGCACCACAACAGGCCATACCGCCGCCAATCAGGAGGATGTCTACCTCTTCCTGGACAACTTCCGGATTTCCCAATTCAGCCATACCAAATACCTCGAATTATCTCTCTATCCTGAATAATCAGATTGAATCCAGCTTATTTACGAATCAGCTCGTCAGCATCACCGGCACGATAGCCGTTCTGTTCGTCATGATTGAAGAAACCGGGTTCGTCGATCTTGGCCATATCCGCAGCAGGCTTGCCAGCGTAAGGATCGATGGAATCCACAGGAGTGGTGCGGATCGGGAATTTGAAGCGCTTCATGGTGCCGTTACGGAGTTTGATGCTCCACATGATGGAGTCGGCACCACGTAGAGGCTGAACCATGGCACCGAGAGGAACGATATCGGCGTATGGACGCACTTCGATCGCCTGCTGAGGACAGATCTTGACGCACGAATAGCACTCCCAACACTGATCAGGCTCCTGATTGAACGACATCATGGCATGGCCGGTTTCTGTACCGTCGTTATCCAGCTTCATAAGGTCATGAGGACAGATATACACACAAGCTGTCATGGCCTGGCCCTTACAGCCATCGCACTTCTCGGTACGCACAAATGTAGGCATGGTGTTGTCTCCTAAGGGTTCACTGCAGTGAATCAGCTGCCGCCCAAGCAGCGACTTTAAAGCACAATCGGAAAAAAATCCCGGCGTAGGAGATTTTTATTCTCACGAATATTTAAGCCGGTGATACGCACCAGGCTCGGCCAGACCACTAAGGCAGGCGCTCATTCACAATCACTCACGCGATCTGTAGAGCGGGCGACAAACACTACTGCCTTGCCGGTCTCCAGGGACAGATAATAGACGATTGAATAGCCTATACCATTGTAAAAATTGATCTTTTACCAAGCTTAACAACTCTTGGTCGATCGCAATGAATCAGCGGCAAGGTCATATGGCCTCAGACCGGTGAAACCGATCTTCAACACCCAGCTGAACTTCTCCCCGGGATTGGGTTAGAGTGGGACTTTTTGAAACATTGCCATGAGCCACTCACACCCCCCTGAGGTCCTGTTTCTGCTCGCCACCGGCTGTCACCACTGCCCTATGGTACTGGAGAGCCTGACTCAGCAGCTCAAACAGGGCGACATCGCCCGACTCGATGCGATCAACATCGTCAACAGCCCTGAAGTCGCCCAACAGCTGGGGGTCCGTAGCGTACCCTGGACCCGCATCGGTCGCTTTGAGCTGGATGGGGTGTTGTCGCCGAAGGAGGTGGCCCAATGGGTTGAACGGGCAGCGCTTGAAACGGGTGTGGCGGACTATTTCAGTGAATCCCTGGCAGCGCAACGCAGTGATAAGGTGATACGTTGGCTGGAGGATAGCCCAGAGGATCTGCAAGCGTTGCTGGTGCTGCAGCAGAACGATGCCACCCCGATGGCGGCACGTATCGGTATCGGGGTGGTAATGGAGCAACTGGAAGGCGACCCCCGACTCAGCCACGCACTGCCGACCCTGATCACGCTCAGTCGTTCGAAACAGGCCAACATCCGTGCCGATGTAGCGCACTACCTTGGCCTGACCCACCATCCGGATGCCAGGCCTGTGCTGTTGCAGATGGCCAATGACAGCCACCCCGACGTCAGGGAGATTGCAGAAGAGTCACTGGTATTATTGAACAACGCCAGCGGATAGAGCCTCCATCCACCGAGCGGATATTTTCAGCCCGATCACAGAGCTGGTTACCAAACCGGCTGCAAGAGTGCTAGTGTGGTCGGCTTGGCACAACCCATCACAATTTGCGGAAGAGGTGTAATGGATAGACGGGAGCAGATACTGACGATGCATGCTCTGTTCATCAATCAGGTTGTCACAATCGGACAGCAGCCTGATCGCCAGGATGATTTCGAAGAGCTGCTGACGCTGGCTGAACAGAGTGGCTGGACCGACCTGACCGCCTGCATTCGCAAGATCTTCCAGCAGGGCCGACGGGATATGGAGCTGCTCAACCCTCTGGATGAAGAGGACCGGGTGATCGCCGAGGCGATCCTGCAGGGGCTGCAGGACTCCTCTACCCTGCCTGACCCCAACGCCAAGCCCGATCCTGCACTGGCGGCCCCCGGGCTGGCCTCCATGATCCATGCGGCTGGTGCCGGCAACCCTCAGGCACTGCAGATCATCGCTGAGATGGCTGACCAGATGAGCAAGGCGGGTGGACCGATGGCCCACCTTGCCGCCGTGATCAGACCCATGATCAACGGCGAACGGGAAGCCAACAAACTGTGCAAGGGGATGGACAGCCGTACCGAAAAGATGGTGCTGGGCATCCTGGATGAGCTGAAACAGCTGGACGAGGGGTAGCATGGCCAGACGCTTCATCATCATCGCCGGGATCAGCGGCTTGCTGCTGGTCACGCTGGGTGCCTTTGGCGCCCACGCACTGGAACGGGCAATCCCCGCAACCCATATGGTCTGGTGGCAGAAAGCGGTCCACTATCAGGGGCTGCACACCCTCGCTCTGTTGGCTGTCGGCGTGCTGATCCTGCACCATCCGGTTCGCGCACTGCTGCTCTCAGGCTGGCTGTTTCTGGCCGGTATTCTGCTCTTTTCCGGCAGCCTCTATGTGATGGCGCTGACCGATCTGCGCAGTCTGGCCCTGTTGACCCCGATCGGCGGCACGGCATTCATTGCCGGCTGGCTGACCCTGGTGATCGGTGCCTGGCGCCTGCCCGACCTGCACCCCCGATAACCCTTGAGCCGCCGCTGAGCAACACCACTGATGGATATTCAGGCCTTTTCAAACCGTCTGCAGAAAAACCATCGCCACTGGAACAAATGGGCGAGGCGACGGGAGATCAGCTGTTTCCGCATCTACGACCGGGACATTCCCGAATTCCCATTGGCGATCGATTGGTATGACGGCCAGGTTCATCTGCAGATCTTTGCCCGCAAGGGGATGCAACCCCTGGATCATCACCAACAGCAGCAGATCAGCGAAGCGGTCAGTGAAATCCTGCAGATCCCGCAAAGCCGGATTGCGCTAAAAACACGCCAACGGCAGCGCGGACTCAATCAGTATGAGAAGACCGGAGAGCGCGGCGAACCGATGATTGTCAGTGAGGGGGGGTTGCGCTTTGAAGTGGAGCTGAGGCGTTATCTGGATACCGGTCTGTTCCTCGACCACCGCAACACCCGCAAGCTGGTACGCGACAAGGCCGCCGGCAAGCGGGTATTGAATCTGTTTGCCTATACCGGAAGTTTCTCAGTCTACGCAGCCGCCGGAGGCGCCCTGGCCACGGTCAGTGTGGATATGTCCAACACCTATCAGGAGTGGACCGGCAGAAACCTCAAGCTGAATGGCTTCAACGGCGATGAGCATGAGCTGATCCGGGAGGATGTCTTCCAATATCTGCAACGGGCCAACCGGGAGCGTCGCCAGTTTGGCCTGATCATTCTCGACCCGCCAAGTTTCTCCAACTCCAAACGCATGGATGAGACCCTGGATATCCAACGGGATCAGCAGCGACTGATCGGTGCCTCTCTTGCTCTGCTCAACCCGAATGGAGAGCTGATCTTCTCCACCAACCGCAAAGGCTTCAAGCTGACTCCGGAACTGGCGCAGAGAGCCGGTTGCCAGGAGATCACCCAGCAGATTGTGCCGGAGGACTTCAAGCGTCGTCTGCCCTATCGATGCTGGACCTTTCCGGCACCTTCCGCCAATTCACCTGTCTGACAAATAATCCGGCGAACAAATCGCTCACTTTCAGCCGCAGTGAGCATGCCATGCCTTGATCAAGGGTCTGTCTGAAGTCCTGAAAGTGAATGATTTGGTCGCCGTGTTAATTGAGACCGACACTTGACGCAGCGCAAAAATTACACTCTCATAACGAGTTATAGACCGGGTCGGTTCTGATTCAGTCCAGCAGTCGAATCCACGGCGCCAGTGACTCACACACCTTCTCGAACAGCTACAACCTAAAACCTAAGCGACCTAGCAGGGATGAAGAGCCAATGCTGAAAAAAGTAGTGCTGACGATTATCGGACTGGCCGTACTGATCGGCATTCCAGCCGCAATTAAAATGCAGCAGTTCCAGGCCATGGCCGATATGCAGATGACCATGCCGCCGGAGATCGTCACCGCCGATCAGGTGAAGCGGCAACAGTGGCCCAACACCCTCTCAGCCACCGGATCCCTGGTTGCCGTTCAAGGTGTCACCGTGAGTGCGGAACTGGGCGGTAAGATCAATCAGATCGCCTTTAAATCCGGCGACCGGGTCAAGGCCGGCGACCTGCTGGTGCGACTCGACACCACGGCCGAAGAGGCACAGTTGAGATCAGCCGAGGCCGCAGCGAAGCTGGCACGCATCAATCTCGACCGTAATCGCGGCCTGCGCGCCAACAAGACCGTCTCACAATCCGATCTGGACACCTCTGAGGCCACCTACAAACAGGCCACCGCTCAGGTAGAAAATGTCAAAGCGACCATCGCCAAAAAGACCCTGCGTGCCCCCTTCTCCGGTCAGCTTGGCCTGCGCCAGGTCAACCTGGGGCAGATCATCGAACAAGGCACACCGGTAGTCACCCTGCAGACCATCGACCCGATCTATGCGGATTTCTCCCTGCCCCAGCAGCGCTTCTCCAGCGTCGCTGTCGGCAATCAGGTAAGCATTACCACCGACGCGGCCGAGGACAAAAGCTTCAGCGGCAAGATCATCGCCATCAACCCGGAGATCGATCAGGCGACCCGCACCGTACGGATCCGCTCCACCCTGTCGAACCAGGAGGAGCTGTTGCGGCCCGGCATGTTCGCCAATGTGGAAGTGATCATGCCGCAACAGGATGATGTGCTCGCCATTCCGGCCACTTCGGTGCTCTATGCCCCTTACGGCGATACAGTGTTTGTCATCGATACCACCAAGGATGAGGCAACCGGCGAGAAACAGAAAACCCTGCGCCAGCAGATCATCCGTCTGGGACAGACCCGGGGAGACTATGTATCGGTCGTCTCCGGCCTCGAGGAGGGTGAGACCGTGGTCACCAGCGGGGTGTTCAAGTTACGGCCGAACATGGCGGTGGTGGTGGACAACACACTGGCACTGGACGCCAAGCTGGAGCCAAAACCGGCCAACGAATAAACCAGAACCAGGCATCTTTTAGGGCCTGTTAACTACATAGGGACATTCATCCTGTGGCTAAAACCAAAGCCTTTACCGATCTCTTCATCCAGCGCCCGGTTCTCGCCATCGTGGTCAACTTGCTGATCGTGATTGCCGGCATCCAGGCCTGGAACAGCCTCAATATCCGCCAGTACCCACTGAGCGAAAACTCCACCGTGAACATCTCCACGGTGTATGTGGGGGCCAATGCGGAACTGGTGCGGGGATTCATCACCACGCCCCTGGAGCAGGCAATCGCCTCCGCCGACGGAATCGAGTATATCGACTCGAAGAGTCTGCAGGGCTTCTCCATGATCAACGCCCGGCTGAAGCTCAACTATCCGCCCACCAAGGCACTGGCCGAAATCACTGCGAAGGTGAATCAGGTACGTAACGACCTGCCCACCGAGGCACAGGTGCCGGCGATCTCGATTCAGTCCGCCGACTCCCAGTTCGCCTCCGCCTATCTCAGCTTCGCCTCCGACATCCTCTCCCAGGCGGAGATCACCGACTACCTGATCCGGGTAGTACAACCCAGACTCGCGGCGGTCGCCGGGGTGCAGCGGGCCGAGGTGCTGGGTGCCCGCACCTTCGCCATGCGCATCTGGCTGAAGCCGGACAAGATGGCGGCGCTGCACGTCAGCCCTTCCCAGGTGCGCCAGGCACTGGCCGCCAACAACTTTCTCGCCGCCATCGGCACCACCAAAGGCTCTCTGGTGCAGGTCAACATGACCGCCAACACCGATCTCCATTCGGTGGAGGAGTTCGAACAGCTGATCATCCGCCAGAGTGGCGACAGCATCGTTCGCCTGCAGGATATCGCCGATGTAACCCTGGGAGCGGAGGACTACGACACCTCGGTGCGCTACACCGGTCAGACCGCCGTCTTCATGGGCATCTTCCCGCTGCCCAGCGCCAACACCATCGATGTCATCAAGCTGGTGCGGGTGGAGATCGACGCCATCGCCAAGGATCTGCCCTCCGGGCTGGAAGTGAATATCGGATATGACGCCTCCGAGTACATCGCCAATGCGATCACCGAGGTGACCAAGACCCTGGGAGATACCCTGCTGATCGTGATCGCGGTGATCTTTCTGTTTCTCGGTTCGATCCGGTCGGCCCTGGTGCCGACCATCGCGATACCGGTGTCGCTGATCGGCAGTATCTTTCTGATGCAGATCTTCGGCTTTACCCTCAATCTGCTGACACTGCTGGCCATCGTGCTCTCGGTGGGACTGGTGGTGGACGATGCCATCGTGGTGGTGGAGAACATCGAACGCCATCTTCGTGAAGGCCGCAGCAAACGGGAGGCCGCCCTGCTCGGCGCCCGGGAACTGCTCGGACCGGTGATCGCGATGACCGTCACCCTGGCCGCCGTCTATATGCCGATCGCTCTGCAGGGAGGCTTGACCGGCGCCCTGTTCCGCGAGTTTGCCCTGACCCTGGCGGGGACGGTCACCATCTCAGGTATCGTCGCCCTCACCCTCTCGCCGATGATGTCGGCTCATATGCTGAAGAGCGCCGCCGATGAGGAGAAAGGATTCACCGGCTGGGTCAATCACCACTTCGACCGGCTGCGCGCAGCCTACGGCCGGATGATCGGTCGAACCCTGCAGTCCCGCCCCTACGTCTATGTAATCTGGCTGGTGGTGGCTGCCGCGGCTGTGCCGATGTACATGCAGTCCCCCAAGGAGCTGGCCCCCAGCGAGGATCAGAGCGTGGTGTTCGGCATCATCAACTCCGCCGCCAACGCCACCGCCGATCAGAAGCGCTTCTATGGCGCCGCCGTGGAGAAGGCCTTCCTGGATGTGGAGGAGGCGGATCTCAGTTTTCAGATTCTGTTCGCCCCATCGGTTGGCGCCCAGTTCGATACCGACGGCTTCTCCGGCGTGGTAGTCAAACCCTGGCATGCCCCGAGGGAGCGTACCGTGTTCGAGATCCAGCAGGAGATCCAGGGCAAGCTCGCCTCCATACCCGGCTTCCAGATCTTTGCCACCACCCCACCGGCCCTGCCCGGCGGCAGCAACTTCCCCATCGAGTTCCTGATCACCTCAACGGCGGATGCCAAACAGCTGTTGGAGTTTGCCCAGCAGATCCAGGGCAAGGCGATCGAAAGCGGCATGTTCATGTTTCCCCCGCAGATCGACCTGAAGTATGACCAGCCTCAAGCCCAGGTAGTGCTCGACCGGGATAAGATCGGCGCGCTTGGACTGAACCTCAACCAGGTTGGCCTGGATATGGCGGCGGCACTCGGTGGTGATTATGTCAATCGCTTCAATATTGCCGGGCGCAGCTATAAGGTCATTCCACAGATTGAACGCTCCCAGCGGCTCAATCCGGATCAGCTGACCGAAATCTATGTCAGCGGACCTGAGGGTGAGCTGATCCCGTTGAGTGCGGTTGCACACATCGAAAACACCACGGTGCCCCGTTCACTCAACCGCTTCCAGCAGCTGAATGCGGTGAAGCTCTCCGGCATGACCAACCGCACCCTGGACCAGGGGCTGGCGGTACTCGAAGAGGCGGCCGCCGAGATCCTGCCACCGGGTTACGGTATCGACTACACCGGCGAATCGAGACAGCTGCGCCAGGAGGGCAATAAGTTTCTGCCCGCTTTCGCACTGGCAATTGTGATGATCTTTCTCGCCCTGGCTGTCCAGTTCAACTCCTTCCGCGATCCGGGCATCATCCTGCTGGGCTCGGTTCCCCTGGCAATGTTCGGTGCGCTGCTGTTCACCTTCCTGAAGATGCCCAACCCCAATCTGCCCTTCTGGACCAACGGTTGGACCACCACCCTGAACATCTATGCCCAGGTCGGGCTGGTGACCCTGGTGGGGCTGATCGCCAAAAACGGCATCCTGATCGTCGAATTTGCCAACAAGCTACAGGAGCAGGGATTGAGTAAGATCGATGCGGTACAGGAGGCGGCGATGACCCGATTGCGGCCGATCCTGATGACCACCTTTGCCACAGTGGCTGGCCACTTCCCGCTGATCCTGGTCACCGGCGCCGGTGCGGCAGCAAGAAACTCGATTGGCCTGGTACTGGTCGGCGGCATGGCGGTGGGCACCCTGTTCACCCTGTTTGTGCTGCCCTCAATCTATGTACTGATGGCCAAGGATCACCAGGCAGAGGCGGCAGAGGATGAGCATGAGTCCGCTTCAGACAATTCTGCGAGGGCGCTGGTGACCGAGTAACTCTAGTGATCGATTACACGTTTAGCCTTCTGCCCCATTCGCCTGGGTAGGAGGCTTGGCGAGAAAGGCAGTTCCGGGTAAGGTTGTTTTTTCAAACCCGGAACCTTACCAGCCCTGTTTAGCCGCTGTCTGCCTGTACGATCATGCAGCTTATTCAGCTCAGGTTTCTATGGTTTCCTTGCAGTAACTCTTTGACTAAATCGATTGAATCAGACCATCCAAGGTTTTTTTGAGGGGTTCGATTTGTCTCAAGGATCAGCTCACCGATATCGATGTATTCAAACCCGCCATGATACAGAATTGAACTCTTATACAAGTAGACAAGGTCGTTCATATTACCGATCACACGTTTACTGACTGTTTTTGTAAACTCATACGTTTCATAGCCGCTAAACACTTTATTAATTTGGCCAATATCAAAACCCTCGATGGTTAACAATTGACCGAGACTCTCCAGGAACACTTCTGGAAGTTTTTTAATGCTCCCCTTCTTCACGCCAAACAGAATAAAAGACAGAAGTGTTTTTTCGTTTACAAATATTAGCGTTTTACGTCTATCCACTGTAAACAAGTTGACATACCAGTCACCCAGCAATGTGTTACTTTGCTTAACCTCAGCGAGCTCGCTTTTCTTGATACGGAGCTCTTTTTGGACTTTAGCTGTACACCGAATTTGTAACATGTCGCTTCAATCTAATAGTGTTAAATAAACCCCGAATACTCCATAGTGATAGAAGGAAAGTTGCAGACAATCCATCTTTCAACTTGGAACCAGGTATTTTTTACTCAGTATTCTTATTATTTGGGTGCCCTGGATTATTGTACAACGCCCGGGCTCGCTGGAGAACAAACCTAATCAGTTGTGAAGCGTTTATTATACATTTACTAAACACTGATAACCCATATAGAAACACCATCTACTGAGCTTGCTTGCACACTATTTATTTTGGCGCCAACTTTCGAAACGTATGATGGAATTCCCCCATTCTTTCGATACCGTTTGTAGTTACCATAGTGCCCAGAAAATAATTCATCTATTTCAATACCAAGCTTACCCGAAAAAGAATTTGCCTTCGTGTAGTCGGCTATCAAGACTTTTTTTGAAACGTCCACCATCATTTTCAGTAGGTTACAAGCATCTTTTTCACATAGTTCATGCAAACATAATGTGCTAGTAGCAATGTCACATTTTATATCAGATAGATTTAATGCATTGATACATTCAAAAGTAATATGATTTAGTTGTTTTTCTCGTCTTTTCCCTTCCGCATAGTTAATCATGTCTCTATCAAGGTCGACACCATACCCACTTTGGATTTTTGATGCGGATTGAAAAATCAAATCACCTGTACCACACCCAATTTCAATGACGGATGAACCATGATCCATTAGCGCTAGTAACTCTTTACGTAATGGCGCTAAAACCCGATCTGCCGCCCTGCTTTTTATCCAAACCTTTAGTTTCATCGTATGTCATTTATTGCGCATCTTCGCATTCTGCGACTTGTCTGCTGTATTGAATTGTTAGTGTAATTCACTTTCAGCACCCTCTCACTTTTGTTATTTATGCATTACTCTTCCACCTTTAACTAAGCACGGTGCAATTCCACCAACAGCAATGCTTCCAATGCAGCTTCCAACCTCAAATTTAGAGGCCGTATATTTTTACTCATTGAATAGTATCTATCGAGCATAATCAATGGCACGTTCGCGATGAATAGTGACGTCAAATACACTGAACACAGATCAAAGCCAAATCCATTTTGACTTAAGTTAGCCATGCCACCTCTGTTTTCTTCGTTTTCAATCCTAACGCCCCAATATGGAGATGAATGGAGCGAAACGACTAAGGCACTGCCAGAGGCGCTCATTGATCTATTTGTTTAAATAGATTGCTTTCCCAGCCAAATACTATACCCTGAAGACTCTTCGTTTTGTCATTTATCCTTGATAGCTGACCAAGCGCTCAACCACTGAGGCGGTCAAATGACAAATCCACGTGTACGTTACCAAACCATTGAGTTTGGAAAAATAGATATTCACCTTTGCACGCTTCGGAATAAACAGGAATTCCATGACCCGGAGGGTATCGCTGAAAAGCTAGGCATTTCTTCTGCGGCTTGGCCAATTTTCGGAGTAGTTTGGCCTTCAAGTTTGGTTCTGGCACACCATATCTGCAACTATGATATTGGTTCTAAACGAGTTTTAGAGATTGGGTGCGGTACAGCTCTCAGTAGCTTGCTGCTCAATAAGCAGCACGTGGATATTACAGCAACAGATTATCACCCAGAAGCCGAAACCTTTTTAAATAGAAATTCCGAGCTTAACGGAGACGCCCTTATTCCTTTTGAGAGAACAGGTTGGGCGGATAACAACGATAACCTGGGACGTTTTGATTTAATTATTGGTAGTGATCTATTGTATGAGGATGAGCATATAGGATTACTTTCTAACTTTATTCGAGAACATTCAAATCCAGAATGCGAAGTTATAATTGTAGATCCTGGGCGAGGCAGGAAAAACAAACTTGCAAATAAACTGCTTGAGCTTGGTTATAGATCTTCATTCTCTAAGCCTGAAAATAGTGATTATCTAGACAACGAATTTAAAGGCGATATTTTACAGTTTGTGCGGAGTAGGCAGCCAAGAAAGTAACCGAGCAAAATTAAGGACACCCCAACTTTAGACCCTTTAAACGAATCTGAGTCTCGATGAATCCTTCTTAATCCTGATTTTTAGCATTCTACCTCTTTTCTGTTGGATTAAGGCGTCTACTTTTTTGGGAGCATTTCCACATCCTTGTGAATGCAATGTTATCTGAAAACACTGGCATCGAATACCAGTTTGATCTTACATATTTTTTCACCTTCAACCTCAAAGATTTGTGCCATGCGTGTTTGAATTCCTGCCTTTGAGAATATATACACCAAGCACGCCGAGTTTTGATTTTCGTAAACCTCCTCTAAGACGTAGTGCACATCTATAGGAGGATTTTTTCGTAAAGCATCCAAGTACTCTTTTGCAGATGAGGACTTATGTAACGGACCATCAAAAATTAAGTTGTCCGCCAACAATGGCTCCATATTTTCCAATGGCTCATTACCAAAAAATGATTTCATGTAACTTTTTGCTAATTCTGTTGGCTTAGTCATTTCTTTAATTCACATTGAGCTTACACTCAGAGGCGAGAGTGATACGAGCGTCCTTCTGGTGCGACAGGCCATGCATTACCCAGCCCTCCGTAACCACTTGTAGACTTCTACAAAAAACCTATGCCCAATCATAAGCAACAATCCAATAACAAAACTAATCGATGACAGCTTTAAAGCAGTAATAATTGATGTTGATTCCATGCCATATTCAAGTTCATTGTATTTACCCATAACGAAATACAATGTCGGAAGTTGTGAAAACGCCATATACACACCAATTAGGAATGTTCCTGCTGCCACAATACTTACATCATTAATCAATTTAACTTCTGTACTTTTATTATTAATAACAAACTTTGAAATGGGTACTGATAACAACCAAATAACAATACCACTCAATAATGGCATCGCTATACTAAGAAGCTGGAGAGTTGACAGCTCTTCTTTAAAGTTTGAATTAACTATCGGTAACGCAATACCCATACCTGCAATGGCATTGATGCCAATAACGATCTGGTATATTGAAATAATTCGTAGTCCAATTATTGCAATACTATTCATACTTCCCTTCTATGCATAACATGTATTCAAAGGCATATTGCCTTACATCAAGACTAATCACCCATTTCAAAGTGACGCCTTACCGCTATCCTGCAATTAATAGTGGATTGCAGGCCATCTTCACCGCGTTAAACGGAATAGTTGCCATCTATCTACGATCTACAGGAGGGAAAGCCGGTCTGCGCCAACCTCCTTGTCTGCCTATTTTTTATACCAATAATCACCATTTTTCCAGGTTTACGGCCTTTCATGTGATAGAGGGACTATTTTAACCTGGTCAATTCGTGCAACTTGCCTGCTATCCTGATTGGCGCCAACAAGCCTTAGCTAACGAACTAAATTACCAACCCATTCATCCGAAAAAAGCATACCAAACAATAGAGACTGACCTCTTTACTCGAATTTATCGCTCAACTGTTCTCAATGAAACATATTGGAAGGCTGTTTCGAGGTTCCGGTGTTGTGTAAAGTAGGAAGGTGATTGTTTGCTTATAGCAATCCCTTAGCGGATTTTAGTAAATCACTATTTACATACTCTCGTTACAAAAGTTATCCGTAGTCAATGTCTTCAATTCTAACCCTATTCGGATCCAGCTTTCTCGCCTCCACACTTCTACCTGGCGGCTCGGAAGCCTTACTGATCTGGTATCTCCAACAAGACGTTCATCCACCACAACTGCTCTGGCTTACGGCCACGCTGGGCAATACCCTGGGTGGTCTGAGCAGCTGGTTGATCGGCTGGTGGCTGGCGAAGCGCTTTCCAGAAAAGGGGCTGAAGGATCAGCACCAACGTCAGGCGCTGGAACGGATCGGCCGCTACGGCAGCCCGGTGCTGCTCTTCTCCTGGCTGCCGATCGTTGGAGATCCACTCTGCCTGGCTGCCGGCTGGGCAGGCGTCAGATTCAGCCTGGCCACAGTGCTTATCGGATCAGGCAAGGGGTTACGCTACGCCGTAGTTATCTGGCTTTCAGGGGCAGCTCTGTAATCGCTGATAAATCAGAATTACGTGCGCTAAAGAGAAGGGCTCAATAGGTGTTTAGCTTTCGTAACCAGATGTAACGCTTCGCGTCCACCCTCTCCCCAACCCCTCTCCCATAAAGGGAGAGGGGCTTTTGAAGTTACTGTTTGGGGGTTTGAAATCCTGCGGAAAACCGGCGCTCATTCACGACAATAGAGTACTTAACTACTTGCGCCAGAAGGCCGGGGTCAGCAGCACCAGCAGGGTGAAGATCTCCAGGCGTCCGAGCAGCATGGCAAAGCAGAGTATCCATTTCGCCGGGTCGTTGAGATTATCGTAGTGGGCTCCGACATCGCCCAACCCGGGGCCGAGGTTGTTGATACTCGCAGCTACCGCTGAAAAGGAGGTCATCAGGTCCAGACCGGTTGAGGCCAGTGCCAGATACATTACCCCGAAGCTGGCCACATAGAGGGCGAAGAAGCCCCACACCGCATCGACGATGCGCCAGGGTATGGTCTTGCCGCCAACCCGGATCGGAATCACCGCGTTGGGGTGGATCAAACGATTGATCTCCCGCAGCCCCTGTTTGACCAGCAGCAGAAAGCGAATCACTTTGATGCCACCGCCGGTAGAGCCGGCACAGCCGCCGATGAAGCTGGCGAAGAGCAACAGGATCGAGATAAACCCCGGCCAGAGTGAGTAGTCAGCGGTGGTGAAACCGGTTGTGGTGCCGATGGAGACCGCCTGGAAGATGCCACGGGTGATCGATTCGCTCCAGGTGCCGTAGACCCCCATCAGGAAGAGAGCGACTGAGACCAGAATGATGACGATGGTCAGGGTGGTGATATAGCCGCGAAACTCCGAATCCTCGAAGTAGGTTCTCAGCGAGCGGCGGCGGAAGGCGAGAAAATGCAGCGCAAAGTTGACTCCGGAGAGGAGCATGAAGACCACCGCGATCATCTCGATCAGGGTGCTGTCGTAGTAACCGATGCTCTCATCGTGGGTGGAAAAACCGCCGATCGCCACCGTTGAGAAGGCGTGCCCCAGAGCATCGAACGGCTCCATACCGGCCAGCCAGTAGGCGAGCATGCAGCTCAGGGTCAGACCCAGATAGATAAACCAGAGCGCCTTGGCTGTCTCGGTGATCCTCGGGGTCAGCTTGTTGTCCTTCACCGGCCCCGGGGTTTCGGCACGGTAGAGCTGCATACCACCGATACCGAGCATCGGCAGTACCGCGACGGCCAGGACGATGATACCCATGCCACCCAGCCACTGCAGTTGCTGACGATAGTAGAGGATCGACATCGGCAGTTCATCGATACCGACGATCACCGTCGCTCCGGTGGTGGTCAGCCCGGATACCGACTCGAACACCGCATTGGTGAGATTCATGTTGAAGCTCTCGGCAAACATGAACGGCAGGGAACCGGTCAGGCCGAGCACCACCCAGAACATTACCACCACCAGAAAGCCATCCCGCACCCTGAGATCCTGATGCCGATTGCGCACCGGCGCCCAGAATGCCACCCCGAGACCCAGGGTCACGATGAAGGCATCGGTAAAACCGATCAGCGCACCGTCATCCGCCCAGACAGAGATTGCCAGGGGCGGCAGCATGGTGAGGCTGAAGACCATCAGCAACACACCCAATATTCGCTGTACCACAAACAGATGCATCTTTCAGACAGGCCCTTATAGAAAGGTCACACCGACCTGGAAAAGTTTTTCCACTTCCCGGATCTTACGCTTGTCCACCAGGAACAGGATCACGTGATCACCACTCTCGATCATGGTGTCATGGTGGGCGATCAAGACCTCTTCGCCTCGCACCACCGCACCGATGGTTGAGCCCTTGGGCAGTTTGATCTCCTCAATCACCCGGCCAACCACCTTGGATGAGCTGCGGTCCCCATGGGCAACCGCCTCGATCGCTTCAGCCGCGCCACGCCTCAGTGAGTGAACCTGGGCCACATCACCCCGCCGCACATGAGTCAGCAGGGTACCGATGGTGGCCTGTTGCGGAGAGATGGCGATATCGATGATCCCACTCTGCACCAGATCCACATAGGAGGGGCGGTTGATCAGCGCCATCACCCGCGCTGCGCCGAGACGCTTGGCAAGCATCGCCGAAAGTATGTTGGCTTCATCATCATTGGTGACGGCACAGAACACATCGGTGTTCTCGATGTTCTCCTCCAGCAGCAGGTCTTCATCCGCCGCATCCCCATGCAGCACAATGGTCATATCGAGACGCTCTGCAATCTCCCGCGCCCGGGACTGATTGTTTTCGATCAGTTTGATCCGGTATTTATGCTCCAGTGAGGAGGCCAGTCGTCGGCCGATATTACCGCCGCCGGCCAGAATCAGTCTTTTATAGGGCTTTTCCAGTTTCTGCAGTTCACTCATCACCGAGCGGATATTCTCCGCTGCAGCAATGAAGAAAACCTCATCCTCCGCCTTGATCTCCGTATCCCCCTGGGGCTGGATCACCTCACCCTCCCGATAGATAGCCGCCACTCGGGCGTCCACATTGGGCATATGGTGATAGAGGGTGGAGAGCTCATTGCCCACCAAGGGACCTCCGTAGTAAGCCTTGATGCCTACCAGCCGCACCCGCCCATCGGCAAAATCAAGCACCTGCAGAGCACCGGGGTACTCGATCAGCTTGAGGATGTAGTCGGTCACCAACTGCTCAGGACTGATCAACACATCGACTGGAAATGCCGGTTTCTCGAACAGTTTCGGGTAGTCGAGATAGCCCTGGGCACGAACCCGGGCGATCTTGGTGGGGGTATGAAACACCGTATAGGCCACTTGGCAGGCCACCATATTGGTCTCATCACTGTTGGTGACCGCCAATATCATATCCGCATCTTCCGCCCCGGCACGGCGCAGCACATCCGGATGACCGGCATGTCCTCTGACGGTGCCCAGATCGAGACGGTTTTGCAGTTCAGTCAGCAGGTCCAGGTTCTGGTCAACCACCGTGATGTCATTGGCTTCGCTGACCAATGCATTGGCAACCGAGCGTCCAACCTGACCGGCACCGAGAATAATTATTTTCATCGTTTCATCGGGTGTTGTTGAAAAAGGCCCGCAATTTATCGATCACATTCTCTCCGGCTACCTTAGTCGACTGGAGCAATCGGCTGCAAACCCGCAACCGATCCTTTCTGCCGGATACATACGCATGAAATATAGCATTCATAAAAGGGACACTAATATGACACTGTTTCGCAATGCCTGCTACCTAGAATGGCGCGGCTTACAAGTATTACGCCTTAATGGGGAGCATATTCTATGTTGCAAAAGAAATCATTTCGTCTGTTAGCTTTGCCGGCATCCATCACGGCAGCTATTTTATGTTCATCTCTGCTACTTACCGGCTGTGACGGTGATGATGGCGACGACGGTGTCGATGGTCAAAACGGTGTTGACGGTACCAACGGTACCGATGGCGCTGACGGTATTACCAACTATGTTCCCCTGGGTCTGAAGCGCCTGGCGACCGCTCCACTGGATGCGGAGTTCACCGGCCTCTACCTGAACAGTGACAACACCCTGTTCCTGAACGTTCAGCATCCCAGCAGCAGCAACACCACCACCGACGCGGCTGGTAAAGTCTTCGACAAAGGCACCGTGGGTGTCATCGTCGGCCAGGATTTCTCTGCTCTGCCTGAGAACTTCGGCGCACTCGACCTGCCGGTCACCACTGCCCAGAAAGAGGTGGTCATGACCGCTGTCGGCTCTTACCAGGTACTCGCACAACAGGGCGACAGTCTGGATGATGGCCTGGCAATGGGCGACATCATGACCGCTGATGGCGCCACCCAGATCAAGAGTTCCAACGACCCTGACTTCAACGGCGTTGTCTCCGACGGTAATGGCGGCTTCTACGTCTACACCAACTGGGAAGATCGTCCCGGCAGCATGAGCCGCATTCAGGTGAGCGGCCTGACCGATAGCGGTTACGGCAGCATCACCCAGGAAGGCATGATCGATTTCTCCGGCGTCGGCGGTACCTGGGTCAACTGTTTCGGTACTGTGAGCCCCTGGAATACCCCAATGTCTGCCGAAGAGCTCTACTTCGATGACACCTCAGACTGGTTCAATCCTGATTACGAGTACTTCAGCAATCCACAATCTCTGGCCACCTATCTGGGATATCCCACAGATGGCAGCGGTGACTGGCCGAACCCATACCGCTACGGCTACATCGTCGAGATCGGTAATGCTGCCGATGCAGCGGTTGCCAACGTCACCGTCAACAAACTGGAGACCATGGGTCGTTTCTCACATGAGAACTCGGTTGTCATGCCTGACGACAAAACTGTCTTCCTCAGCGACGACGGTACCGGCGTTGTATTCTTCAAGTTTGTCGCCGATGTGGCGGGTGACATGAGCGCAGGCACCCTGTATGCCGCACAGATCACTCAGGCTGCCGGCGTGGACGATCCTGCCGAAGCAGCACTCGGCATCGAGTGGATCGAGCTGGCCAGCATGGGCGAAGCGGAGATCGAAGCGGCTATCGCCTCCTTCGACGGCACTTTCGCTGATGGCAACTACATCACCGATGAGCAGGTCTGTGACTGGGCCGAGTCCAAATCGGGTGCCGACCTGAGCTGTGATGAGGACGTCACTGTCGACGCCAACCCCTTCAGCGATGACCGTGTCGCCTACCTGGAGAGCCGTAAAGCGGCAGTTGCCCTGGGTGCTACCGGTGAGTTCCGCAAGATGGAAGGTGTCAACATCAACTACAACCTGGCCTCAACCTGGTGGAACGGCGGCGCAGCTGACGGCGACCAGGCCTACATGTATATGGCCATGTCCAGCTTTGACGCGACCATGAGCGATGACGAAGGCGCCATTCAGCTGAACGGCGACAACGGCAAGTGTGGTGTCGTCTACCGTATGAAGCTGATGCGCAACGCAGCTGGTGAGGTTGACGTGATGACCATGGTACCGGCGATTGTTGGTGGCCCTTACTACGCTGACCGCTCGGTCAACGAGTGTAACGTCAACAACATCTCCAACCCTGACAACCTGCTGATCATGGACGATGGTCGAGTACTGATCGGTGAGGATACCGGCAACCACGAGAACAACGTGGTCTGGGTATTCGATGATCCTGCCATCTAATCATCTGACTTAGATTGCACAATCTAGGATCTGGGGGATGGCATCAGCCATCCCCCTTTTTGCGTTTAGGAGGTCATAAATGAAAGCTGTTTTTTCAATTATTCCTTTAGTGACGTTGGCATCCCTCATCGGTTGCGGTGGCTCTGACAACCAGAGTGAAAACCAAAGCCAGTCACTGGTCTTTCCATCTGAGTATGAGAAATCCCCATCGGGAATCCTACACCCGGAGGAGACCGGGCTGGTCTATAACCAGGAGGCGATCGTCCCTCCCCAGTGCTATACCAAACACGAAGCCACCCATAATCCCTGTATGACCTGCCATCAGTCCTACACATTCGGCAGCCGACCCAACTACATGGATGACGCCGCGCTGCAGGCGGAATACTCGTTCTCTGAGATCGGTGTGACCAACCACTGGCAGAACCTGTTCGAAGACCGCTCGGAAGCGGTTGCTCAGATCAGTGACCAGGAGGTCATCGACTATATCTATACCGACAACTACACCACCCTGATCGAACAGCTGCAGAGCGAATCCTGGAATGGACCTGTACCGGCCATTGAAAACCTCCACCTGGGGGCTGGCGCGTTCGATCAGCAGGGATTCGCCCTGGACGGCAGCCACTGGGTGGCCTTCAACTACAAACCCCTGCCAAGCACATTCTGGCCCACCAACGGCTCCACCGATGACGTGATGATCCGGCTCCCCGCGGAGTTCCGCGAGCAGAGCTGTAACGGCAGCGGTTACTCCCGGGATACCTACATCGCTAATCTCGCCATCGTTGAAGCGGCGATACAGGATCTGCAGCAGATCTCCCTGCCGCCGGTGGATGAAAACAGCTTCTGTAAGGACCTCAACGGTGACGGACAGCTTGGTGTCGTTGAAGAGATAGAGCGCCCCGATTTCTATGTGGGCAACGCCTCGGGAATCAGCGTGACACCCATGCTCTACCCGGAGAATACCGAGTTTCTGCATACCGTGCGTTATGTGGGTCTGACTGAAGATATGTCGATCAACATTCCGGCACGCATGAAAGAGGTACGCTATATGCGCAAGCATACCTTCTACTCGGCACCGGCCCTGCTCTCTCAGTACGGCAATGAGAAACAGGAGAAACTCGATGGTAATCTGCCCAACTTCGTCTCCCGGGGCGACGACGGCCTGGACAACGGTTTCGGCTGGCAGGTGTTAGGCTTCATCGAGGCAGCCGATGGCCATCTGCGTAAACAGAGCGAGGAGGAGACTCTGTTCTGCATGGGTTGTCACACCAGCATCGGCACTACCATCGACCAGACCTTCGCCTTCCCCCGCAAGGTTACCGGAGCGGCAGGCTGGGGATATATCGATCTGCAGGGAATGCAGGATGCGCCGAATGTGGGCGGCACGGAAGGGGAGATCCTCAACTACCTGAAGATCGCCGGAGGCGGTAATGAGTTCCGGGAGAACCCGGAGATCATCGAAAAGTGGTTCAATGAGGATGGCAGTGTCAACGAAGAGAAGGTCTCGACGGCCGACGTCTATGAACTGATCACCCCCAGTGCAGAGCGCGCCCTGACCCTCAACAAGGCCTACATGGCGATCGTGAAGGATCAGGACTTCATTCACGGCCGTGACGCCAATGTCACACCAGCATTGAATGTCTATCGGGAGGTGGATCCAGAAACCGCCCCGGTGCTGCCGGAAGATCGTCAATACAGCTGGGATATGCGCCTGGCCTGGTAAGCGCCACCAACTCATCAAACCAGGGTGCGGCATAACCGCACCCTGAACCACCATCTCCCCTGGGAAGTGACCAAGATCGGCTATCGCCGGGATAAATATCTACGCACATTCCAGCAGAGGTTCATCCATATATTCCAGCAATTCGCAGCGAAGATGGAAACCGGACGATCATGACGCTGGCTGGCACCAGCCACAAAGACTCTGCAACCCATGTCTGGCAGTAATCGTTTTCTGAACCCTAGCTTGTCTTTGGTTATTTTTTTCAAATAGCAGACACTCTGGATCTGATTCATTTCATACCTGAGCTGAATGCAGCTGCTAGAATCTACTAGATAAAACAGGGATATTTGCTTGGTATTTATGCCGCACAATTTTTTGCTCAAACCCTTGCTGGATGCGGCTTTTACCATAAAAAACTCTTATCGGCTGTGATTAAAGAAGTTGTCTATATAAGCCGATAATCTGTTTACAGCTCAGGAGGTTTAGCCACTTTTTATCATAGGAACAACTGATACTGGCTTCTATCGAGCCATCAGAATCTAGCCACATCGGATATTGTGGCGGCGCACAGGAGTCATCATCTCTATGCCCCATGATATCTCTCAGCATAGCAATGACATTCGGGTCCTATTGGTGGATGATGACCCGGACAGTGCCGAGGAGATGAAGGACCTGCTTCAACGAATGGATGCCCAACAGAAGATCGAGCACAATAGAGTCGAGCTACTCGCTGATGCCCTGCATGAAATCAGTCAGACCCATTACGATCTGATCCTGCTCGACACTGGCCTGGCCGATATGCCCACACCCTCAGCCATTCGCTCCCTGCGTGATGCCTTCTCCTACGCGCCGATCATTGCCACCATGAAATATGAAGATCCCGAGCTGGCTGCCATGTGGGTTGGCGAGGGTGCTGACGAGTGTCTGTTTGTAGGGGAGATGGATGAAGCTTCGCTAAAGCGGATGGTGGAATACGCGATCAAGCGATACCACACCTACAGCAATCTGCATCAACAGAGCCGCACCCATCATGTACTCAATACCCTGCTGAGCCTTTCACTCAAGGAGATGCCTTTTGACCAGCTGCTGAAGGCGTGCCTTGATGTGATTCTCTCCGCGCCACTCACCGATATGCTGCATCAAGGAGCCATCCTGGTCAGCAACAGCGACAACAAGCAACTCTGGATGATGGCCCACACCAATCTCGACCCGGAACTCGTCGAGCTCTGTCGACGTGTCGAATTTGGTCAATGCCTTTGCGGCCGTGCCGCCGAGACAGGCGAGATTCAGTTCACCGACTGTATCGACGAGCGTCATGAAAACAGGACCGAGGGCATGTCCCCCCATGGTCACTATGTTGTGCCTATCCTCTCCCGGGGCGATGTATTGGGTGTACTGACGCTCTATCTGAGAGAGGGACATCTACAGAAAGAGGATGAAATCGTTTTCCTGCAAGGCGTTGCCGATACACTGGCCGGTATCATCGAACGCGCCCGAACCAATGATCAGCTGGCATTGGCCCACCAACAGAACAGCCGCTTGCTCTCGTCCCTGACCTCCATCCTTATCGGTGTTGATGAGCAGCAGTGTATCAGTCACTGGAACGACAAGGCAGCAGCGGTCTTTGAGCTGACCGCAGAGCAGGTGCAAGGTAAACCGATCGCTGAGTGTCCGATCGACTGGAACTGGGAACAGATCTCAAACGAGATCGAGACCAACCTGAGCAACTCAATGAAATCGGAGCGTTTTGATTCGCGCTTCAAACAGCAGAACGGCTCCAACCGCTTGCTATCCATCTGTGTCACACCCTACAACGACAGCATTGGTCACAGCGACGGCTATCTCTTGATTGCAGATGATGTCACCGAGCAGAAGCAGTTGGAATCGGAGATACAGCAGGCGCAAAAACTGCAGTCCATCGGCCAGCTGGCGGCAGGTATAGCGCACGAAATCAATACCCCCATTCAGTATGTCGGTGACAATGTCCGTTTTCTGCGCGATGCGTTTGAGGAGATCTCCGAGATCATCGACAGTCAACACGATCTGGTCGAACGGGCTCGCACCAACAACATCGCCGTTGAGCAGATCGATCAGTTGGACGAGCAGATCGATGAAGTGGATCTGGAGTACCTGCAGGAGGAGATTCCCAAATCGATCCAACAGACACTCGATGGTGTCGATCGGGTTGCCACCATCGTCCGGGCCATGAAGGAGTTTTCCCACCCCGGTTCGGACGAGAAGACTCTCACCGACATCAACAAAGCGATCGAAAGTACGCTTACCGTCGCGCGAAATGTCTGGAAATACCATGCGGAAGTATCCCTCGACCTGCAACCGGCACTGCCACAGGTCCCATGCATTCCCGGTCCTGTGAATGAGGTACTGCTGAACATCATTGTCAATGCCGCCCACGCGATTGCGGAGAAGGTTGGGGAGAGCGGTGAACTGGGCAATATCGCTATCGCCACCGAATCGACCAATGACTGGTGTGTCATACGCATCAGCGACAGCGGTTCAGGCATCCCCGAAGATGCACGCCATCATGTTTTTGACCCATTCTTCACCACCAAAGAGGTCGGCAAGGGAACGGGCCAGGGTCTGTCACTGAGTCACAAGATTATCGTCGATCAACACGATGGGGAATTGAGTTTCGAAACGGAACTCGGTGTAGGCACCACCTTCATCATCAAGCTTCCGATCACAGGAGAGATCAATTGAACCAATCAGAGGAAAAGAAACGAATTCTGTTCGTAGACGATGAAGGTAACATTCTCTCCGGTCTAAGACGCAGTCTGCGGGCCTATCGAAAACAGTGGGATATGTTGTTTGTCGACAGTGGTCAGGAGGCGTTGAGCAAAGCCGAAGAGACCCATATCGATGCGGTGATTACCGACATGCGGATGCCGGGCATGGATGGGGCACAGTTGTTGGATCGCATTGCGCAGCGTCACCCCCATGTTGTGCGCATCGTGCTCTCCGGTCAATCTGATCAGGAAACGGTCATGAAAACGGTGGGGCCAGCTCATCAATATCTGAACAAACCCTGCGAGGTGGATGTACTCAAGGCCACCCTGGTACGCGCCTTCTCATTACGCGACCTGCTGGGTAAGAGTGAATTGAATTCACTGATCTCAGGAATGCGTGCACTACCCAGTCTGCCGACCATCTACAACGAACTGGTGAGCCTGATCCAGGATCCCAACACAGCTGTCGCTGACATCGGCAGGCTGATCGCCAAAGATCCGGCAATGACGGTAAAAACCCTGCAACTGGTCAACTCAGCCTTTTTCGGACTTGGCCGGCACATCTCCAATCCGGTCGATGCAGCCTCTCTGCTCGGGATGGAGATTCTCAAGCCCCTGGTACTCTCCATCGGCATCTTCCAGCAGTTTGATCAGGATAATTTGTCGACCAAAGAGTTCTCCCTCGATTCACTCTGGGCTCACAGCATGAAAGTCGGCTCACTCGCCAAACAGATCGCCAACCGGCAGGGTATGGAGAAAACCCTCATTGAGGATTGTCTGCTGTCTGGAATGTTGCACGATATCGGTAAACTGATACTGGCGCTCAACCTGCCTGAGGAGTACAGCCGAATGGAACTACTCCTGACAGATCAACAGCAATCCCGCAGCAGTGCTGAAGCTGAAATCTTCGGCGCAACCCACGGCACAGTTGGCGCCTATCTGCTGGGGCTGTGGGGATTGCCTGAATCGGTGGTCGAAGCCGTGGCACTGCACAACCAGCCTTCACTGCAAGCTGAGGCGACATTCAGCCCTCTGACCATTGTGCATGTTGCCAATGGAGTGATTCACCAGCATGGCGCAGAGACGCCGGAAACCTCACCGATGGACAGGGATTACCTGCAGACACTCGGCATGCTGGATCAGCTTGATCAATGGCAATCGCTTACCGATGGCATTGAATCATAGCCTGCCGTTACTTCGATCCAGCAGAAGTATAACCGGGCAGCCGAGTCGAGCCTGACATCCTTTCCTGCTCCAACAATGAGACAAGATGGGGTCTTTTCACGCCCATTCACCTGCTCAATCAATTAATTACAGTTTAATTAATTGATGGCAATTGATCCCATCAGCAGGCAATCTATATGCAGTTTTCAAACCCCCACATCCATAACAGGTCGATAAGGAATAGTGATGATAGTGACGAATATCGAGATTCTCCCGGACAAGCGGATCGTGGAACACCTGGGCCTGGTACAGGGCAGTTCCGTACGTGCCAAGCATGTCGGCCGGGATATCATGGCCGGTCTGAAAAACATCTTCGGTGGTGAACTGAAAGGCTATACGGAACTGCTTCAGGAGTCCCGTGCCGAAGCGATGGAGCGAATGGTCGAACAGGCGGAAGCCGTCGGTGCCAATGCGGTTCTGAATGTGCGATTTTCCACCTCCAGTGTGGCCGCTGGAGCAGCGGAACTGTTTGCCTATGGGACAGCTGTGGTCCTGGAGTAACGCCATGATAGACCTGATCATCCTGGTCACCCTGCTGGCTCTGGGTTACGGCTTTGGCAGCTATGCGGAGCGCAGACACTACAAATCCATTATCACCCGGGAGAATACCCTGCGGCATATCCCGGCTGTCACCTCCAGGTTCCCTCCGCTGGACAGAAACCACACTGATGCAGCCCTGGTCAGTGGCAGTGTCGTGGTCTCAGTAGACTATTTCAAACGCTTCATTGCCGCACTGAGAAATCTGGTAGGCGGTCGTGTCACCTCCTATGAGAGCCTGGTCGATCGTGCCAGACGGGAGGCCATACTGCGCATGAAGGCAGAGGCTGAACAACTCAATGCTCAGATTGTCTTCAACGTTAAGCTGGAGACCTCCAGCATCCACAAGGGAAGAGGTAACAACATCGGTTCGGTTGAGGTCTTAGCCTATGGTACCGCTTTAAAAACCAATCCTTAGAAACCGAGCGATGAAATACAGTAACCCGCAAATTCCCGAAGGGATCAACACCAGCAAGCAGCACCCGTTAAAAGAGTTCTTCATGCTCACAACCGGGGTGCTTGGTTTGATTGTAGCCGCTGTACTGTTGCTGGGTTTTTTCGCTGACAAGCTGGCCCACCACATCCCCTTTGATGTGGAGCTGAAGATTGCTTCGAAAGAGCTGCTTGAAGCGCCGGAACCGGGCCCAATGCAGAGCTATCTTGAAGCGTTGACCGAACGGATTGTCAGCGCACAGGGACTATCGGAAGAGATGCCGATCACCGTGCATTATGTCGATAACGACACGGTCAATGCCTTCGCCACACTCGGCGGCCATATCTATATGTTTCGCGGTCTGCTGGAAAAACTGCCAAACGAAAATGCACTGGTGATGGTGCTCGCCCATGAGATCGCCCATGTCAAACACCGTCACCCGATCCGCAGCCTTGGGCGCGGTATTACCATCGGACTGGCGCTCTCCATGGTCAGCAGTACGCTGGGTGACATGATGGCCAATCAGATCGTCAGCAATACAGGCATGGTCACCTCATTGACCTTCAGCCGGGATCAGGAGCGCGAGTCCGACAAGACCGCACTCGAGACGCTGATGGTGCTCTACGGCAATGTGGTAGGTGCAGACCAGCTGTTCAGAGTGCTACTGGAGGCCGAAGGCGCGATGAAGGTACCGGAGTTTTTCAGTACCCACCCATTGTCGGAGAAGCGTATTCAACATATCCATGTTTTTGGCAGAGAGCTCTCCAGTTCTACATCAAGCGCGCAAGCCACGCCGCTACCCAGCGACTTTCCCAGCTGGCTACACCTGACTGATAACGATCAAGGTCGCGAGTAACAACAGACACAAAGCCTGAAAGCCCCTCTCCCTTTACGGGATATGGGTTAGGGAGATGGTGTACGTGAAGCGTTTTTTCACAATATCGGTGCAAATCACACCTGCCGATCAATCGTGACTGCAGATTGCTGAACAATTGGATAACGCGGCTATCGCCCCCTCTCCCCCGCCCCCTCTCCCACGAGGGGAGAGGGGAGCTATATAACCAGGCCATTCACCACACCGACGCTTTCTATTCTCCATCGAATGTTGTTCGTTCGCCTGTGGAGACTGACCCGATTGGCAATATGGCAAACTCAGCGCAGCGCCTGATAATTCCCATCGATGACACTCATCTTAAGTACCAATCGGGAATAACTTTCAGTCGATGCAGCCCCGCCTCACCCGGAACAGACCAATGCTCAGCGCTTATCCTTAAACTCAATCTCTAACGACTTGAGCTTACGGTAGAGATGAGTCCGCTCCATGCCCACCTCTTTGGCCATACGTGAGATATTGCCTTCGTGCTGCTTGAGCTGGTACTCCAGATAGACCTTTTCGAACTCCTCTCTGGCCTGGCGCAGAGGCTGATCCAGTGAGACCGGGGATTCCGGACCGACCAGCGAGCCGCCCAACTCCGGCGCTCCCATTGAAGACTCAACCTCCTCCTGGGAGATCTCGCTGCCGGCACCCAGGATCAACAACCGCTGCACCAGATTTTTCAGCTCCCGCACATTGCCATGCCAGGGGTGGTTGCGCAGGGTGTTCTGAGCACCCACGTTGAAGTGACGGTAGGGGAGTTTCTCATGGGTTACATACCAGTCCACGTAGAAGTTGAGCAGCTCCGGCACATCTTCAGCATGTTCACGCAGCGGCGGCACATGCAGGGGCACGACATTCAGATGATAGAAAAGATCCTCACGAAAGGTGCCGCCCTGCACCGCCTCTTCCAGGTTGTGCTGGGTTGCGGCGATGATGCGTACGTCGATACTCACCGGCTCGCTGCCACCGACCCGCATGAAGCGACCGGTATCCAGAGCGCCGACCAGTTGCGACTGGGCCTCCAGATCCATATCCGCCACTTCATCGAGAAACAGGGTGCCACCCACCGCCTGCTCCAGCCTGCCGTAGTGGATGCGCCCATCCTCTTCGCTGCCGAACAGCTCCTGGGCGGCATTGCCCTTGACGATGGCACTGACATTGACCTCCACGAAGGGGCGGTCGCGACGCAGGCTTTGCGAGTGCAGATAGCGGGCCAGGGTCTCCCGGCCACTGCCCGGCTCACCGGTCACCAGTACCCAGGTATCGTGCTGGGCGATACGTTTCACCTGCTCTCTGAGACGCTGCATCACGGTACTTCTACCAGTCGGTTCATGTACCGCATGGACATGTTTGCGCAGCCCGACGTTTTCCTGTTTGAGCTGTTCAGCTTCCAGTGCCCGTTCGACGGTCAGCAGCAACTTGGCCAGAGAGAGGGGCTTTTCAAGAAAGTCATAGGCGCCAAGCCGGGTCGCTTCCACCGCCGTCTCCACCGTACCGTGACCGGACATCATGATCACCGGACAAGGCAGCCCATCATCCTCACCCCACTCTTTCAGCAGCGTGATGCCATCCATATCCGGCATCCAGATATCGAGCAATATCAACTCCGGCCGACGCTCCCGCAGAGCCTGTCGTGCACTCTTGCCATCTTCCGCCATGGAAACCTCATAGGACTCATCCTGCAGAATCTCTTTGACAAGATTGCGAATGTCCGGCTCATCATCCACCACAAGGATGTAGGCCTTACTCATACTTGACTCTCCTCGCGCCTTGATTGGCGCTTATTCAGGGGCAACAGGGCCATTTGGATTCGTGTTATCAGGCCCTGGATCCACCAACATCGGCAGCTGCATAACCATACAGGCACCCTTATCGCAATTCTCCGCCCAGATGATACCGCCATGCTCCTCGACAATCTTCTTGACGATTGCCAACCCCAGCCCGGTACCCTTCTGCTTGGTTGTGACATAGGGTTCGAATAACTGCTGCATCATCTCCTGGGGTATCCCAGGGCCGTTGTCCTGCACCCGCAACTCATAGTTGGGATGCTCATCCAGCTTCACCACCTTTGAGACCAGACTCACTTCAGCATCAGGGACACCTTCGAGTGCCTCAACCGCATTCTTCAGCAGATTATGCACCACCTGCCTGATACGCAACGGGTCAGCTTCCACACGAGCCTGATCGGCACTCATCTGCAGATCAAACTTGATACCCTGATTTGCCCGATAGAGATCAAACACCTCACCAACCAGATGCTCCAGCTTTACCGGCTTGGCTGCCATCTGTGGCGGCTTGGCGTATTCCGAGAAGTCATTGACCATGCTCTTCATCGCTTCAACCTGCTGCACGATGGTGTGGGTGGCCCGGTCCAGGACCTGGGCATCCTGCTCCGGCATGCTCTTGAGATACTTATGCCTCAATCGCTCGGCTGACAGCTGTATCGGGGTCAGGGGATTTTTAATTTCATGGGCAAGACGTCTTGCCACCTCACCCCAGGCCGCATCCCGCTGGGCACGGATCAATGCGGTGACATCATCAAACAGCACAATGTGTCCGATTCTACCATTCGGCTGGGCGAACGGTGTGGTCCGGCAGATCAGCACTTTACGTCCCTCACCGCCGAACATGGTCAGCTCTCCCCGCCACTCTTTCTCCATCTCACCCAACGGCGCCTCGAGTCCATCGGCAAACTGTCTCAGGATCGGGGAATCCTGGCCCAGGTTGCTGATCGACTCCCCGGCCACCTGATTCATGTTGACCCCGAGAATCTTACCCGCCGCCGGATTGGCGGTACGCAGTTTACGCTGGGCATCGAAGGTCAGCACCCCGGATGAGAGTCGCGCCAGCACAGTCTCGAGATAGGCCCGCTGACCCTCCACCTCGCGCTGACTTCGATCCGCATGATCCCGCGCCTGACGGATCCGCCGGGTCATGGCATTGAACGAGGCAACCAGAAAGGCGAGTTCGTCGGCGCGCCGGGGAACCGGCAGCTGACGATCATAGTCACCACCGGCAACCGCTTTGGTACCGGCCGCGATGTTGGCAATCGGCGCAACCAGGCGACGAGCGGAGAAGAAGGCGGCCCAAACCGCGGAGAGCACCGCGAATATCAACACCAGCGAGAGGGTCAGGGAGAAATTACGTTTCAGTGACTGGCGCAGAAAGGAGAGCTCCTTGTAACGGTTGTAGGCCAGCTCCAACTTCTCCGAAAGTACACTGACCCGTTCCGATGCCGGGTAGAGCCCCTGGATGATCAACGGCCTGCCCAGAGGATCGGCCACTGCCACCCGGATCATCAGTTCATCCTTGTCCCGCGCCAGACCCACATAACTGCTACCTTCCCGCAGACGCTGCATGATGTAGTCGTCAGGTTTGGCCGGCGCCAGCTCATCCGCTACCGCATTGGAGTAGGCGATGATCTGTCCACCGGGATCACTCAGTGACAGCTCCAGCGCACCGGACTGCTGACGCAGCCGCGCAATGGTCAGGGAGAGCGCCGACTCGGAGGTATCGGCGATGCTCAACAACTGCTGTTCGGTATATTTCAGCCAGACCCTCTGATTCAGCGCCAGCGAGGCCTGACCCAGCTCCCGCGCATCCTCCATCGCCTGGTCGATCTGCACATCGAACCAGCTGTCGATGCCCCCCTGCAGAAAACTGAAGGAGTAGTAGTAGACCACCCCGACCGGCGTCAGCGCGATCAGGGTGAAGATCAACACCATGCGCAGGGTAAGACGGGAACCCGCACTGTGGCGTAGATACTGGCGAATCAAGCGGATCGAGTTGTAGGTGATCAGCACAAACAACACAAACATACCGGCCAGGTTGAAGATTAACAGCGGCACGAAATAGCGGCTCAGTTCGGCTGAGTTCTGCACCGCGCTGCTCATCAGATGCAGACTGACCAGCAGCAGAATCAGCAGCAGACCGACTGAGAGTCCGCCCAGACGTAAACGACTCAGGGTTGAAGGGGCCATTGGGACCATCCGGTTGTTAGTTTCCAGCCGCCACCCAGATAGGCCAGCGGTTGCAGCGGTAACGGCAGGGAGTCAATATCCAGATCGGCGCGCAAACGCAGCTGATAGGCCTCACCGGGAATCAGCTGCACCAGGCGCACCAGTGGCAGGTTGTTGATCTCCCCCAGTGCGTAGAGCGCCGCCTCCTGGGTGACAAAATTCTGTTCATCGCCGGATTGCATATCCACCACGCGATAGAGTTCGGTCAAGGCATGGTAGCGAATCTGAAACCACAGGGTCTGGGCAAACGGGCTGGGCTCCCAGAACCCCCGCCAGACCTTATCCACCACCAACTGTACCTTCAGGGTCAACGGCACACCATTGCTCAAGGCCTGATGCGCCTTGTCACTCAAGGCATAGTCGATACGCGCATTCAGCCGATAGCCGTTATCCACTTTATTGATCTGCACCTCCTTGACCGAAAAACTGGCGCCGTTGGCCTCGGTAAACACGATCAACAGCATCAGTAGTAGGAGAATTGTGTGTTTCATTGCGGCTGTTTTACCAAAGCTGCATAGAAAAACCCATCCATGCCCGCCTCGCCAGGCAGGATCTGCCGCCCCACATCACAGGCCTCTCCCCACGCCACCTCCATTGGCAGGGCGCGGGCATCCGGCTGTTCGGCAAGAAAACGGCTCAACTGACGATGATTCTCATCTGCCAGGATCGAACAAGTGACATAGAGCATCCGGCCACCCACCTCCAGCAGCGGCCAGACTGCTCTCAGAATCTCTCCCTGCAGCTTCACCAGCGCGGGGATATCCGATGCTCTGCGCAGTTGTTTGATGTCCGGGTGTCGACGTATCACACCGGTTGCTGAGCAGGGCACATCCAGCAGAATCCGCTGATACTGTCGCTCGGCCCAATCCCCCTCTGGATTCGCCGCATCACCCACCACCAGGTCCGCCTGCTGATCGAGCCGGGCCAGATTCTCCTCCACCCGCTGCAGCCGCTCGGCACTGAGGTCGACGGCGGTCAGGCGGACTGTGGGTTGCCGCTCCAGGATGTGACAGCTCTTGCCACCCGGTGCGGCGCAGGCATCCAGGACATGCTCTCCGGGCTGAGGATCGAGCAACTCCGCCGCCAACTGGGCAGCGCCGTCCTGAACCGACACCCAGCCCTGCTCAAATCCGGGTAATCGGGTGACATCCATGGGTTGCTGAAGCGTCAGGCCTGACTCGATATAGGGAATGGTCTGAGCGGTTATATCCATCTCCCGCAGACTCTGTTGATAGTCCGCCAAAGCGTGTTTAGCCAGATTGACCCGCAGACTCATCGGTGGACGTTGGTTCAGTGCCCTGACCCGCGACTGCCATTCGTCCGGCCACTGCTCGCGCAATGCGTCCAGCAACCAGCGGGGCATGTCATAGGCCACCTCCGGTTGATCGGCGATTGCTTTCAGCAGACTCTCCTGCTGACGCTGAAAGTTTCGCAGAACGCCATTGATCAGTCCCACAGCCCATTTTTTCCCCAGCTGCTTGGCCGCGCCGGCCGTCTCATGCACCGCGGCATGATCCGCCACCCTCAGATAAAGCAGCTGGTAGAGTCCGATCAGGATCAGCGCAGCGATGTCCCGATCCCGACTCTTCAGGGGTTTGCTGAGCAGACGTCGGCTCAAGGCGTCGAGTTGCATGAAATTGCGCATCACCCCATAGGCGATCTCCTGCACCAGGCCACTGTCCCGTGGATCAGCAATTTCAGCACTGTGTTTGGGTATCGACTCAGACAGCGAGTGACCGCTCAGCACATCCCCAATCACCCGGGCCGATACTGACCTGGGATTGGTTATTGTTGGTCGTTTGCGACCCCCCATCAAGTCAGTACCACACCATCCATGGTGTGGGCATTGAGAAAGTCCCCGGCCGCCATCGCCCGTTTACCGGGCATCTGCAACTGGGTGATACGCAACACCCCTTCCCCGGTAGCCACATCAAAGCCCGTTTTACCGGTTGCCACCACCTGACCCGGGGTTGCGGATCCGTCACCACTGACAACCTCGCTGTTCCAGACTCTCATCACCTTCTCCCCATACAGGCAGTGGGCCACTGGCCAGGGATTGAATGCGCGAACCTGGCGATCAATCTGCACAGCCGACTGGGACCAGTCGACCCTGGCCTCCTCCTTATCGAGCTTGCTGGCGTAGTTTGCCTGGGAGTCGTCCTGGGGTATCGCTTTGACCCGGCCTTCACTCAGACCGGGCAGAACCTCGATCAGCGCCTCTGAACCCAGTTCAGCCAGCCGATCATGCAGCGAACCACCGGTCTCGGCCGGATCGATCGGTGTGCTGCGAATACTCAGCATGGGGCCGGTATCGAGTCCGGCCTCCATCTGCATGATGGTCACCCCGGACATCTCATCACCGGCCAGTATGGCGCGCTGGATGGGAGCCGCCCCCCGCCAGCGCGGCAGCAGCGAAGCGTGAATGTTGATACACCCCAGCCTGGGTATATCCAATACCGCCTGGGGCAGCAGCAGGCCATAGGCCACCACCACCATCAGATCGGCCTGATGCCGCTGCAGGATCTGTTGCGCTTCAGGATCCTTCAGGGTCTTTGGCTGAAAGACCTCGAGATCGTGCTCCACGGCAAGCTGTTTGACCGGACTGAACTGCACCTTTCTGCCACGTCCGGCCGGTCGGTCCGGTTGGGTGTAAACCGCGACAACACGATGCTCCGTTGAGAGCAGAGCCTGTAGAGCCGAAGCGGCGAAATCCGGCGTACCGGCGAATATTATTTTCAGTGGCTGAGCCATGGGATGGATTCCAAAAAAGTCCTTAGCAGTTGTTTTTTAACAAGTTTGGGATGCGGGTCTCAGACAGATCCCGGATCACCGATGAAGATTGTTTCAGGGTCGGCTTCAGATCACCTCGCGGGCACCAGCTGTGGAACTGGTCTGCTGGCGGCTCTCCTTCTCCAGCTTTTTACGGATACGCTGACGTTTCAGGCTGGAGAGATAGTCGACAAACAATTTACCATCCAGGTGATCCAGCTCATGCTGAACACAGACTGCCAGCAAGCCTTCGGCTTCCTCTTCAAACGGAATCCCGTCCCGGTCCAGGGCTTTGAAACGGATCCGGTCCGCCCGGCTTACGGTTTCGAAAATACCCGGCACAGAGAGGCACCCTTCCTCCATCTGTTCAATCCCATCTTTCTCTACAATCTCGGGATTGATCAGGCAGAGCGGCTCGTTCTTCTCCTCCGAAAGATCGATTACCACCACCCTTTTCGCCACATTGACCTGGGTTGCGGCCAGCCCGATACCCGGCGCCTGATACATTGTCTCAAGCATATCGTCAACCAGCCGACGTATAGAGTCGTCGACCTGAGCCACTGGTTTGGCTTTGTTGCGTAGCCTGGGATCGGGAAAATGAAGTATGTCGAGAATCGCCATTGGTTTATCCAAAATCTATAGTACAAATGCAAGAAATTGCGCTAACATAATGATCATACTGGAAACTGGTGTACTGTCCCATAGGGTTTCAACCGCTGAAACGAAGACAGTAGCGGCAGTAGCAGGGGAGTTCCCCAGCCTCTACCCTCACCAAATCGAAGCGTTTCCGTATCGTACCCAAGGGAATAGTCATGTTACATTTTAACAACAAACTCATCGGAGTCATCAGCGGCTTGCTGCTCTCCTTCGCTTCGCTGGCCGCTGACCACGTGGCGCTCAACCCAACCCACCCGGAACGCTATACCGTCGTCAAGGGCGATACTTTATGGGATATCTCCTCGATGTTCCTGCGTGATCCCTGGTTATGGCCGGAGGTGTGGTACGTCAATCCCCAGGTTGAAAACCCTCACTTGATCTATCCTGGAGATGAGTTGGTACTGACTTATCTGGATGGTCGCCCGATATTGAAGCTGGACCGCAAAGGCAAGCTCTCCCCGAGAGTTCGCGCCACACCGCTTGATCAGGCCATCCCGACCATTCCCATCGATGCAATCGCGCCGTTTCTGACCCGTCCCTATGTGGTTGATGAAGATCAGCTGGAAAAAGCCCCCTACATCGTCCATTTTCTGGACGATCACATTGTGGGTGGTGCTGGCATCAGCTACTACGCCCGCAGCATCATGCAGGAGCAGCCGAATCAGTACGCCATCGTCAGACCTGAAAAGCCATACAAAGATCCGGATACCGGAGATACCCTTGGCTATGAGGCGATCTATGTGGGCTCCTCCGAACTGAAACGCACCGGCGACCCAGCCAAACTGCTGATCACCACATCAGAGCAGGAAGCGATTATCGGCGACCGTCTGATCAAGGTGATGGAACAGGAGCCGCTGATCGATTTTCAGCCCAGAGTTCCGGATATGCCGATTGAAGGCCGGATCATCTCCGTACTCAACGGCGTCTCCCAAATCGGTCAATATAACGTGGTAGTCCTCAACAAGGGCAGCAACGTGGGCCTGGAAGCCGGCCACGTACTGGAGATCCTGCAGGGTGGTCATGAGATCCGAGACATCGTCATAGGACGGGGTGAAAAGGTCACATTGCCCCTGGAAAAAGCGGGTCACCTGATGGTTTTCCGCAGTTTCGAGAAGGTGAGCTTCGCACTGGTGATGAATGCCACCAAACCGCTGCACATTCTGGATTGGGTACGCCCACCCAAAGATTGATCGGCTGATCTGCCGGCGCGCCGATCCTGCGCCGGCAGCTTAACCTGCAACAGGATCTGAGGCATCATGGACGATATGCCACCAACCACACCCGATAAACTGGATGCCTGGCTCCAGGTCACCCATACCCCCGGCATCGGCAATCGCTATTTCAAACGGCTCATCGAACGGTTTCAGACAGCCGAGGCCATTCTAGCGGCGAGCCCTGATGAGCTTGCCTCCCTGTCGATACCGCAAACCGCCATTGAACAGCTCTGCAATGCCAACCGACAGCGCATCGAATCCACCCTGGAGTGGCTGGACCAGCCGGGTCATCAGGCGGTAACGTTGAACGACCCTGATTATCCCCCGCTGCTCAGAGAGATCGATGATCCACCCGCGATACTCTATCTGATCGGCAACCGGGAGTTGCTGATGCAGCCCCAGCTTGCGGTGGTGGGTAGCCGTAATCCCACCCAGTCCGGGCGGGAGAATGCCAGGGAGTTTGCCCGTTTCCTGGCCGGCTCTGGTCTCACCATCTGTAGCGGTCTGGCCCTGGGAATCGATACCGAGGCCCATCAGGGTGCCATCTCGGCCGGTCACACCCTGGCTGTCATGGGTACGGGACCGGACCGCATCTACCCGGCCAAAAACCGGGAGCTGGCCCATCAGATCGCATCCGAGCATCTGCTGATAACCGAATTCCCACCGGGAACACCTGCAAAAGCCGAGAATTTCCCAAGGCGCAACCGCATCATCAGCGGCCTCTCACTCGGTGTTCTGGTGGTGGAAGCGACGCTGCAGAGCGGATCGCTGATCACCGCCCGACTCGCCGCAGAGCAGGGAAGAGAGGTCTTCGCCATCCCGGGATCGATTCACAACCCACAATCGAAGGGTTGCCACACCCTGATTCGCCAGGGGGCAAAACTGGTGGAATCGGCTCAGGACATCGGCATCGAGCTGGGACCATTGGCCGGTCTGCTCGAACCGCTAACAGAGCAGACTCAGCCAGCCACACCACAGTTGCAGCGCCAAACCGATCCAGATTACCAGCGATTGGAGGAGGCGCTGGGGTACGACCCGGTCTCAGTTGATGAATTAATCACCCGAACCGGTTTGACCCCGGAGGCAGTTTCGTCCATGCTGCTCTTGCTCGAGCTCGAAGGTCATGTATCATCGGCACCCGGTGGCTACTACAGTCGCGTATTAACAGCATCCCGCCCGAGCGGGAGAGAGAGCAAATGAACGAAAACGTGGTCGACATTCTGATCTATCTCTATGAAAACTACATGGATGGTGAACATGCACCGCCAACGGATCAACATGAACTGCGGGATGAACTGATTCAGGCGGGCTTTCCTTCAACAGAAATCAGCAAAGCTTTCGACTGGTTGGACGAACTGGCGGAAAATGCCCAGGACCAGCAGCACGACACACGTCAATCCCACTCACTGAGGATCTTCACCGAAGAGGAGACTACCCGCCTGGATGTGGATTCACGGGGTTTGTTGATGTTTCTGGAACAGAACGAGATTCTCACCCTGGCAGCCCGCGAGCTGGTCATCGATCGGGCCCTGGCCCTGGACACAGCCGTCATCGCGGAAGAGGAGCTGAAATGGATTATTCTGCTGGTACTGATGAATCAACCTGGCCAGGAGGCTGCTTTTGCCCGCATGGAAGACATGGTCTATAACGAAGCACCGGTCTTTCTGCACTGAGCGATAGCGCCCGGTTTTTGAATACACATCAGACTGACCAAGCCGGTTGCATGACACCCGGCAGGGTCGAATCCTCCCCATTGATTTTCATCGGACGACACCCCGCCGAAACGGAATTCCACAGGATTCAAGACCACATTTTGACTGCGGTTTAAAATAAAAAAACTTGATTTCTTCAACGCGGGGCGTTTCACTGTGCCGCATTTTTCAGTTGAAACCGACACGAAATAACCGAATGAACCTGGTAATTGTTGAGTCGCCGGCAAAGGCGAAAACCATCAAAAAATACCTCGGAGGTAACTTTGAGGTACTGGCCTCCTATGGCCATGTTCGTGACCTGATACCCAAAGAGGGGGCGGTTGATCCTGATAAGGATTTCGCCATGAAATATCAGGTCATCGAGCGAAACGACCGCCATGTGCAGGCGATTACCAAGGCTTTGAAAAAATCGGAAGCACTCTATCTGGCCACCGATCCGGATCGGGAGGGTGAGGCCATCTCCTGGCACCTGTCGGAGCTGCTCAGAGAGCGTGGCAAACTGAAAAACAAGCCGGTCTATCGGGTTGTGTTCAATGAAATCACCAAAAAAGCGGTGAACGATGCGATTGCCAACCCACGGGACCTCTCCCACGATCTGGTGGACGCCCAGCAGGCAAGGCGCGCACTCGACTATCTGGTCGGTTTCAATCTCTCCCCCCTGTTGTGGAAGAAAGTAAGACGAGGTCTCTCGGCTGGCCGGGTACAGAGTCCGGCACTGCGCATGATCGTAGAGAGGGAGCTTGAGATTGAGGCGTTCAAGGCCGAGGAGTTCTGGACCATAGAAGCGGACACCGAGAAGCAGAAACAGGCCTTCTCTGCCCGCCTGACCCACTTCCAGGGTGAAAAACTGGAGAAGTTCAGCATCACCGATGAAGCCTCTGCCAAGGCGACAGAAGAGAAACTGCAGAAAGCGGGCGAACAGGGACTGTTGGTCGTCAAGGTTGAGAAGAAGCAGCGCAAACGCAATCCCGCGCCCCCCTTCACCACTTCGACCCTGCAGCAGGAAGCGGCGCGCAAGCTGGGTTTCACCACGCAGCGTACCATGCGTACCGCCCAGCAACTCTATGAAGGTGTGGATGTTGGCCAGGGCACGGTCGGTCTGATCACCTACATGAGAACCGACTCAGTGAACCTGGCGGATGAGGCGACCGCAGAGATCCGCGAACTGATCACACAACGCTATGGCGCCGACCAGCTGCCGCCCCAGGTACGCCAGTTCAAAACCAAAGCGAAGAATGCCCAGGAGGCCCATGAGGCGATCAGACCGACCTCGGTAAGCCGGGTACCGGATGAGATCAAAAACCATTTGAGCAAAGACCAGGCGAAGCTCTATGAGCTGATCTGGAAACGCTCGGTGGCCTGTCAGATGATTCACGCCACCATCCATACCGTGGCGGTCGATCTGCAGTGCGGTAGCGGCAATCTGTTCCGCGCCAACGGTTCGGTGATTGCCAAACCGGGCTTTATCGCGGTCTACCAGGAGGGCCTGGATGATGGTGCGAAAAGTGATAGCGACGAGAAACTGCTGCCCGCTCTGGAAGAGGGGGAGACCCTGCCGCTGAAGGCGATCCGACCGGAACAGCACTTCACTGAACCACCACCACGCTACAGTGAGGCCAGCCTGGTAAAGGCACTGGAGGAGTACGGTATCGGCCGCCCTTCCACCTACGCCTCGATCATCTCCACACTGCAGGACCGGGAGTATGTGATACTGGAGAAGAAGCGCTTCAAACCCACCGATGTGGGCCGGGTGGTGAACAAATTTCTCACCGAATACTTCACCCGCTATGTGGACTACGGCTTCACCGCCAATCTGGAGGACGAACTCGATGCGGTCTCCCGAGGTGAAGAGGAGTGGGTCCCCCTGTTGAGCAAGTTCTGGGGGCCATTCAAGGACCGGATCGATCATACCCAGGAGAACGTCAAACGCAGCGACGTCACTCATGAGGCGCTGGATGAAGCCTGCCCGAAATGCGGTGAGCAGCTCTCCATCCGGCTTGGCCGACATGGTCGCTTCATCGGCTGCAACAACTATCCGACCTGCGACTACACCCGCGACCTGAATGCGGACAGCAGCGAAAAAGAGGAGCCGGAAGTGGTCGAGGGGCGCAAATGCCCTGAGTGCGACTCGGATCTGGTGATCAAACGGGGCCGTTACGGCAAATTCATCGGCTGCTCCAACTACCCCAAATGCCGCTTCATCGAACCGCTGGAGAAACCGGAAGATACCGGAGTGACCTGTCCGAAGTGCAACAAGGGCAACCTGCTGAAGCGTAAATCCCGTCGCGGTAAGATCTTCTACTCCTGCTCGACCTATCCCGATTGCGACTATGCGATCTGGAATGAACCGATTGCGGAACCCTGCCCCAATTGCGGCTGGCCGGTGCTGACCATCAAAACCACCAAGCGTAAAGGCAGTGAGAAAGTCTGTCCGCAGAAAGAGTGCTCGTTCTCTGAACCCTACGAAGGCTGATCACCGCCAACCCGGCCTGTTGGGCCGGGTCGATATCGGGGCGTCCCGTAGCCGCCTATAAAAACGACTGGTGTATCTGGTCGATGATCGCCACCGCGTCATCCATATGCTCGAAAGTGTGGCTGCCCCCCTCGAAGCAGTGCATGGCCACCCTGTCGCCATATACCTCCTGGGCAATCCGGTAGTCGATCAGCTCATCCCCCTTGTCGACCAGCACCGTGGTCGGCACCGCCAACGCCTCAACCGGTGTGTGATAGCGACGGGTATCAGCAACCATTCTCGAGGAGAGAAAATAGCCCTGATTCAGGGCTTCATTGAACTGCCAGCCGACCACCTGTTTCAGCAGCTGCCAGGGTTGCAGTGCCGGATTGATCATCACCAGATGGTGAAAGCCGAGACGCTGTGCAAGCCAGGCTCCATAGAAGCCCCCCATAGAACTGCCGACAAGCAGTCGTGGCTCATCGGTCCGGCCCGGCTCGCTCAGCAGCCGGTTCAACTCATCACTCAATCGGGCAACCGCCAAATCGGCACTATGGGCCGGGTAGGTGGGGCTGATCAGATCAATCCCGGGCAGCGCCTGACGCAGCAATGCCGCCTTGCCGGAACTGCCGGCACTGTTCAAACCATGAAGATAGACAATCATTCAGAGACTCCGAAAACCCTCGCCACACACCGCACAACGAGCACTGTGCAAACGCTTCAACAGCGCACCATCATAAGCCCGGATCGCTTTTATACAACTGATACAAGAGATTGATTCACTTGACCAAACCAGCACATCGCTGTAGTTTGCTCAGCCTGCTGAAGGTGCCTGCCCGAGAGGGCGGCTCAACCTTGGGGGAATGAACTCCGCCCAAGGGGAAACGGGAAGCAGGTGTAAGACCTGCGCTGCCCCCGCAACGGTAAGTAGAGTGTGACATCGCAACAGCCACTGTGCAGAACGCATGGGAAGGCGCCGATGTCCGGTGAAACCACCAATCTACAAGCCCGGATACCGGCCTAAGCACGAGCCGGTGTTGCGGAGGGCGACCGAGGAGATCAGAGCGGATTCCTGCCAACTGTTTCTCTGCAGACACCACACCCCACATTAAGTAGTCGACGCGGGTGTGCGTCTACGGGAGAAACCATGAATCAGCAGTCACATTCCTGGTGGGTGGCACCATTGCTCCTCACCTCACTCTACAGCTCGTCAAGCCAAGCGGATACGGAGCTGACCCCCTTGATGGTCAGTGCAACCCGCAGCGAACAGGTAAATCCACTGATCCCGGCCAGCATCCGGCTGATTGACCGTCAACAGATCGAACGCAGCGCAGCCAGTAACCTGCTGCAGCTGCTCAACGGCCAAAGCGGCATCCAGATCTCCAGCCTGGTGGGCGATGGCAGCCAGGCGGTTGTGGATATGCGCGGTTTCGGGCCCACCGCCGGGGCCAATACCCTGATCCTGATCGATGGACGAAGATTGAATAACTCGGGCGACCGGGCCAACCCCGACTTGAACAGCATCGACCTGAAGCGTGTCGAACGTATCGAGATTCTACAAGGCAGTGCGGGTACGCTCTTCGGCAACCAGGCGGTAGGCGGCATGATCAACATCATCACCCGGGTGCCGGAAAAACTCTCCGGCCAGGTGAGCGCAGCTATCGGCAGCGATCACCATACCAACCTCCATGCGGGGATCGGCGATCGGCTGGATAACGGCCTCTCCTATAATCTTTCAGCTCAGCAGAAGAAGAGTGACAACTACCGGGAACAGAATGAGGCCGAACGTACCGACCTCAACCTGCGGGCCGACTACCGGCATCGACTTGGCAAGCTGTTCTTCGAACAGCAGTGGATCGACGATGAGCAGGAGAACCCCGGCTCCCTGTTTGCCGAGGAACTCGCTGCCGACCGGCGCCAGTCTGCTGATGTCTACGCCGGGGACTACACAAACAGTGAATCGAAAGTCAGTCGACTCGGTGTGACACAGGATCTGAACGCCCACTGGTCACTGGAGGGTGAACTGACCTACCGAAAGAACGAGCGGGAGTTTCAAAACAGTTTTCGCAACTTTCCCGGTTCACCCGCCACTCAGGATCGCACGGTGAAAAGCTTCAACCCCCGTTTGATCGGTAACCTCTCCCTGCCAACCGGTGATGCCCTGATCACCGCCGGCGCCGATCTGGAGCGGACCGACTACACACTTCACACCAGCTTTGGTCCGCAGATCCTCGATCAATCGATCGACGCCATCTATCTGCAGCTGCTTGCGCCGGTCAATGAAGAGACCAGGTTCACCCTGGGCTACCGCCATGCCCGAATAGACAATCTGATCGAAACAGCGAGCGGCAGCGATCGACTCGATGACCGGATCGATGCCGCCTCCGCTGGCCTTAACTACACCCCGAGCAAACAGTTACGACTGTTCCTCAGAGCGGATGAGAATTATCGCTTTGCCACCGTCGATGAACATACCAACGTGGTCTTCGGACAGCCAGTGGGCATCGACAACCAGACTGGACGCTCCTATGAGAGCGGTATCGAATGGCAACAGGCCCAACTGACAAGCCGGCTGCTGGTCTATCGCCTCGACCTGGAACAGGAGATCAGCTATGACGCCTCAGGCTTCGTCAACACCAATCTGGAGGAGACCCGCCGCAGGGGGGCCAGTCTGGAAGCACAATGGCAGGTCAGTGAACAGCTCAGCCTGGACGGCAGCCTGACCTACACCGACCCGGAAATCACCGATGGCCCCTTCAAGGGTAATCGGATACCCATGGTTGCCAGCCGCAGTGCAAAACTGGCCGGCCACTGGCAGTTCACCACTGCATGGAATCTCTTTCTGGAGGGTGTCTTCAACAGTGAACGGGTGGTCAGCGGTGATTTCAACAACACTCTGGAGACCCTGCCTGGTTATGGGGTGCTGAATACAGGGGCCCATTTCCGCACGGCTCCCTGGCATGCTAGCCTGCGTATCGATAACCTGCTGGATAAACACTATTCCAACTCAGCAGCTGCAGGCTTTGACAGCACATTCACCCAGAGAGTCGGCTACTTTCCAGCTCCGGAGCGCAATTTTTGGCTAACCGTGAACTATTCGATCGAGTAAACCATGGGGGTTAAGAGACTCACCACCCTACTGCTGGGGCTGTTCAGCCTGGCAACGGCTGCAGCGCCGCCCCAGCGGGTAGTCTCTCTGAACCTCTGCAGCGATCAACTGCTGTTGATGCTGGCTTCACCTGACCAGGTGGCTTCGGTGAGTCATCTGGCGATCGAGCCAAACAGCTCATTTGTTGCTCATCAGGCGGCGGCATACCCGCTCAACCACGCTCGGCTGGAGGAGATCATCCAGCTCCAGCCGGACCTGGTGATCACCGTTCCCTACACCAACCCAAGACTGGTCTCCAGCCTGCATCAGCTCGGTTTCAAGACCTACCAGTTGGCATTGGGCAGTCAGCTGTCAGAGATCAGATCCGAGATCACCGGGCTGGCCAACCGGCTCGGACAGCAGGCCAGGGGTGCAGCGATTATCGAAGCCATGCAGCAACAGGTCGGGCTTGAGAATGAACAGGCCCCAGCGGATCGACCCAGCGCCCTCTTCTATCAACCCAGGGGATACACCTCCGCTGCCGGCACACTGCAGGATGAAGCGATGCGACTCGCAGGTTGGCGCAATCCCGCTACCGAGGCAGGGCTCAGCGGCTATGTTGCTGCGCCACTGGAGCAGGTGATCGAATGGCAACCAGGGCTGTTGATCACTTCAACCTACGGGGAGCCCGGCGTGTCCCGGGCCGAGCAGCTGCTCCACCACCCGGCTCTGAAAAGCGTCATGCAAAACCGCCCCAGCCTGAAGATTCCCTACAAGTACTGGATCTGTCCCGGCCCAATGCTGGCGCAAGCTATCACTCTGTTGCGTAGCGCACACAAGGAGGCACCTTGATGGTCAACCTCCAGCAACAGCGCCTGATCCTCATACTCTGCCTGTTGCTGGCCTGCGCAGCGTTACTGTCACTGCTCACCGGCAGCGCCAGCCTGCCCCTCTATGAAGCGCTGCAACAGAGCTTCTCAGAAGCGGAAGGAGTGTATGGCATCATCCTGACCGAGCTACGCCTACCCAGAACCCTGGTGGCCATACTCGCAGGCGCCTCGCTGGGACTCAGCGGCGCGGTGATGCAGTCACTGCTGCGCAATCCCCTGGCCAGCCCTGGCCTGGTGGGCAGTGCCAGCGGCGCGGCACTGGGGGCTGTCGTCAGCCTCTATTTCGGACTCAGCGCGGTTTTCACTCTGGCCCTGCCGCTGGGCGGCATCGGCGGCGCGCTGCTCGCCACCCTCACTGCCTACCTGCTGGCCGGACGTGAAGCGGGCCCCCTGACTCTGATACTCGCCGGGGTCGCCGTCAACGCCTTTGCCCTGGCCCTGGTCTCACTGCTGCTCAATCTGGCACCCAGTCCCTATGCAGTTCAGGAGATCGCCCTGTGGATGCTCGGTTCACTGGCCAACATCAGCCGCAATGAACTCTGGGTGATGTTACCGGGCACTCTGATCGGCTGGTTGCTGATCTGGCGCCAGGGCCATGATCTCGATCTCCTGACCCTGGGAGAGGAGACAGCGGAGTCCATGGGGGTAGAGCTGGCGAAATTGCGCTGGCGACTGTTTATCGCCGTCGGCCTGATCGTGGGCTCGGCGATATCGGTTACCGGCTCGATCGGTTTCATCGGCCTGATGATCCCGCATATCCTAAGACCCCTGGTCGGTTATCAACCCAGCCGACTGTTGATTCCCAGCGCACTGGGTGGTGCCCTGCTACTGCTTATGGCGGATATCGGGGTACGCACCATACCACTCGATACGGAGATCAAAGTGGGGGTCATCACGTCACTGCTCGGTGCACCGTTTTTTCTCTGGCTGATCCTCAAACAGCGCAGGAGCGGAACATGAGACACCTGATCGGCAGAGGTCTCAGCTTCAACAGAGATCGCCAGTCGATACTCGAGCAGATCGATCTGCATGTCGAAGCGGGTGAAATGCTCGGTCTGATCGGTCCCAACGGAGCCGGCAAGAGCTCCCTGTTGCGCCTGTTGGCCGGTGTCACAGCAGCCGACGCTGGCACACTGACCCTGGCGGGTAAACCGGTGAGTCAGCTGACCCCCAAGTCCCGTGCGCAACAGATCGCCTACCTGCCACAGCTGACCGAGATCGCCTGGCCGATGAGTGTGGAGCGATTGGTCGCCCTGGGACGTCTGCCCCACCTTGAGCATTGGCAGCAAGCCACCCGGGAGGATGAAGCGACGATCGATAAGGTCATCGAACAGACCGATCTGACAGCTTTCAGAAACCGTCCCTACAACACCCTCTCCGGTGGGGAGCAGGCAAGAGTCCAGCTGGCCCGGGCCCTGGTTACCGAAGCGGACATCCTGCTTGCGGATGAGCCGGTATCCGCACTCGACCCAGCCCACCAACTCGACGTGATGGCACTGCTGCAAGCCTATGTGCAGGCAGGCCACGGGGTGATCATTGTGCTGCACGACCTGGCCTTGGCCGCCCACTACTGCAGCAGACTGCAGCTACTTCACCAGGGCAGAACCCTGGCCGAGGGCCAGGCCGATCAGGTGCTCTCGGACAATCACCTTGAAGCCGCCTACGGAATCGCGACCAATCCGCCAGAGCAGCGGGCCGGACATGGCTTCGCCCTGCCCTGGCGACGCATCGAGCCAGAAGACAGGGGCCGGTAAATCGCAACAAGGCGGGAAGACCTGGTCGGATTGACAAATTCTCATCCAGGTTCAATGCTTCCAGGACAAGTCAGTGTAATAAAGCCAAGGGACTGATCATGTTACAACTGCTGCATCTCCCTCTTTTCATTCCCACATTCATCGCCGTTCTGATACGGCCATTGAGGTTTTTCCGCGACTATCATCAGCTGGTCATCAGCCGGGATACCTCCTTCTGGGATATCAATGCGGAACGGGACGATGATCCCTATCTCAGTCCGGTTAAATTTTCCGCCCTGGCGATTCTGCTGAGCAATCTGATTTTCCCACTGATACTGCAACTGGGCGTCATGGTCGGCGCAGTAACGCCTCACTACGCCGCCTTTGCGGAGTGGGCTGAAAAGGAGGGGCACCTCGACCCCTTCAGCCCAACCGGCATCGGGATTGCCGATGACCTGATACGTGAGGTCATCGTATTGGCTATGTTTTACGCCCTTGGGCATCTGATTGCCCTGTTCTCCGCAAAGCGCATACCGGCCAGATTTGCTGCCGGCTACTACTTCTACTGGAGCGCGTGGGGCTTGCTCGGTTCACTGGTCTCTTTTGGACTGATCCTCATCAGCCTGATCGTACCGCTTTACCAGACAGGGTTGCCGCTCATACTCGACAGCTTGATCAACATTGCCAGCCTGTTGATGTTCTTTCTCTTCCCCATATTTTTCTGGCCCAGGTTCATTGAGATCAGTCGCCCCAGATGCGCCGTGGCACTGGCCGGCGGTCTGATCGTCTGGATTGCTCTGATCGCCGTTCTCGCACCCATGATTGTCGACATACCCGATTTCGGCATGAGTCATTGATCCACCTGAGCGGGATTGTCTGTTCAATCGGGAGGCGGTGATTTGCCAATCCCGTCTTGACGACCCGCTGGCCTGATTGGAGAATCAGGATATTGCCAAACAGAGCATCAAGCTACACAGGGAGATGTGTACACCAACTCCCGCAGCGTAAAAAATCGCGCTGCCGTTCAAATACAAGGAGGTCTCACCCATGCAGATCAAAGACTGCTGTTACACCCTGATCGTGATTACAGCACTATCCTCACCAAGCTTTCACTCACAGGCGCGCAACTGCATCAAAGGCAAGCCCTGTGGCAATGGCTGTATCGCCAAGCAGAAAACCTGTCGGATCGATGGCCAAACCAGTACAGCACCCAGCAGCCAGGCCAACGAATCGGTGATCAGAAGAACCGTATTGAGACTGCCGAAGGTTTATCAGATCACGGCTGATGAGGCCTATGCCAGAAAGGCGCCCGACTCCCCGGTTTCAACCGGCTACTATAAGCAGGGACAGCGGGTTTTTGTCTATACCACCGCAGATGGCTGGGCACGCATCTCCAACATGCAACCGGAAGAGTGGTTGGAGTTGAGCAAGTTGCAACCAGTCCACCCTAAGACCAAATAGTTTCATTGGGGAAATGGATCTAAAGTCGATTTACCTGGATATTCAATCGTCATCCCTGTTATGCAAAAGCGCCTTAAAATCACTTGCCGAAAGAGGACGCGAATAGAAATAGCCCTGGTAAAAGTCACAATCCTGATTTCTCAAAAGCATCAACTGGGTCGCCGTTTCCACACCTTCGGCAGTAACATCCATACTCAGGTTTTTCGCCATCGCGATAATGGTCGATACAATCACCTGTTTATCATCTTCCTCACAGACCTGACTGATGAAGCTGCGATCAATCTTAAGTTTATCGATCGGAAAGCGGGTCAGATAGGAGAGTGATGAAAAACCGGTGCCAAAGTCATCTATCGAGATCGTAGCCCCAAGGGATTTCAAGCGCATCAATTTAGCGATTGTTTTATCCACATCATGCATTAAAATCCTTTCGGTCAACTCTATTTCAAGTCGATCGCCTGTCAGTTCGAATCTGTTAAGGTAACTGTTGATTTCATCTTCAAGATTGACACTTTGAAACTGGCGGGCCGACATATTGATCGCCACCTTGAAATCTCCGTCAAGCGTGCCATTCCAATCTGCCAGATTCTGACAAACCTGCTCAAGAATCACTTCGGTAAGCTGCTCAATCAGACCTGAATCTTCAGCAATCGGAATAAAAATTCCGGGCATCACATACTCACTGCCTTTGCGGTGCCATCTGGCCAATGCTTCAGCACCGATAATCTTTTCATCACTGATGCGCACAACCGGCTGATAGAACGCCTCTATTTCGCCCTGCTTGATCGCTTGTCTCAGATCACTCTCCACACGCAAGCGCTTCTTTGCCTTGGTTGTCAGCTGTGGAGTGTAGAACTGATAGCTGTTACGGCCTCTCTCCTTTGCCAGATACATTGCGGCATCGGCATTTTTGATCAGATCCGTATCCGTCTCTCCGTTATCGGGATAGATAGATATCCCAATACTGCCCCCGACCGACAGCTTATGATTATCAAGATTCACCGGCTTGGTCACTTCCTGAATCAGGACTTCGGCAATTTCAGCCACGTCGGTTTCAGAGGCCATATTCTCGATCAGAACGACAAACTCATCGCCTCCAATACGCGCCACCGTGTCTTCCGAACGCAGCCGTTGATTAATACGCTCAGCCAGCACCTTCAACAGCCTGTCACCTGTGGGATGCCCCAGGCTGTCATTGACATTTTTAAAGTTATCCAGATCGAGAAACAGTACAGCCAACTGATGCCCACTCCGTTTCGCCCTCTGGATGGCATGTTCAATTCGGGAAAACAACAGGATTCTGTTGGGCAGACCGGTCAACGGATCATAGTGCGCCATTCGCTCAAGCTGGCTTTCGGATTGTTTCAACAGGGAGATATCACTGAATACCGCAACATAGTGACTGATCAATCCACTCTCATCCATTACTGCACTGATATTGAGCCACTCAGGATAGATCTCCCCACTCTTGCGCCGATTCCAGATCTCACCCTGCCACTTGCCGGCTGACGTCAACTCCTGCCACATCGATTCATAAAAAATCTCGTCATGTCGCCCGGATTTCAGAACACTGGGATTTTTCCCCAACACTTCGGATTCCTGATAACCGGTAATCTCAGTAAAGGCCCGATTGACCGCAATGATCTTCGGCGAGGGGTCTGTGATGGTAACCGCCTCCTGAGTGCTTTCGTAAACCGCTGCTGCCTGTTTTAACTTTTCATCAGTACGTTTTTTCTCAATCAATAACCAAAGATCGGCAACCAGATACTTTACCTGCTGCACATCCTGTGTTGTGTAGTCCTCAAGTTTATTACCAACCCCGATAACAACTTTGACCTGCCCCTTATCAATAACCGGTAAAGACATGTGACGTTTTAACTGGATATGCCCTTCAGGCAATCCCTTTTTGTCAGTTAGATTCGGATAGTCGTTATGGATCTGGGGTGTTTTCGTCCGCACACAGTCTGCCCAGACGCCTGCCATGCTGAGAGGATAGTGGGAATCGAATGCGGCGTTGCAATGCTTCAACGTCTGCTTCGACCAGGTGACCAACTCAATCGATTCCTGGTCATTGTTGACAAAGTGAAGATAACCAACCTCACTTGCGGTCAGCCTCACAGCATGCTCCAGGGCTATCTGTATGATCTCCTTTTCAGTTGACCTATGGGCTCCCTGATTCAGACTCAACATGGCGGCAAGCCTGCTTTCATTGATTACCCGCAGCTCCTGTTCCTGCTTCAACTGATGGATATCAATATGCACACCAAGGATACGGATCAATTCGTGCTGCTCATTGAATACCGCACTGCCTCTGGCCAACAACCAGATATAGTTGCCGTTTTTGTGGCGTAAACGGAACTCTTCCTGCCAGATGGGTTGGGGGTGTTTCAAGTAGGAATCGAGATGCGCCATAACACGCGCCTCATCTTTTGGATGCAGGCGTTCGGACCAGGTTTCGAACTCATTCGGCAATTCATCATCCTGATAACCCAGCTGTGCCTTCCACCTGGGTGACAGGTAGAGCTGATTTGCCTGTAGATCCCACTCCCAGATGCCATCCAGACTGGATTCGGTCAAATGCCGGTAACGACCCTCGCTGGACTGCAGGGCCCGCTCCATTTCCATACGCTCGGTTACATCTTCATAGACAGCGACCACATAACCATTGGATGTACGATAGACCCGGTTTACCCGCCAACCATGGATTCGCTCATCACGATATTCGGTGGCAGGCAACTCCTCAGTTTTGCCTGTTTTCCAGACCCTACGCATCACATCCAGTAGCCCGAACTCTTCGACTCCGGGAAACACTTCGGTCACCAAGCGTCCAACCAGATCACTACGGCATACCGAGTCCATCATCTCAACATGGGGATTGATATCGACAAACAGGAAATCGCGCCCTTCATCAACCGGCTGATAGACAGCAACCCCCATCTCAAGGAGTTCAAGTAATTCCCCACTCCAAGTGGAGTCTGTGCTTTTTTTTAAAGGCATTATTCAAAAATAGACAGCAATGGAAAGCCAACCTTCAGCTACACCTTTGAGTCTAGGATAAAATACTGGAATTGTTGTTAAAAAATATCAACTACCCACTACTCTACTCATCTTTTGCATGCGCAGACTTACTGTATTGCAATGAACAATTACTATTGACTTGAAAAACGATCTACTGGCTGGTCATGCGATACATCAGGTAACGATCAACAAAAATCATGGGAGAAGATGAAGTACCCAAGACTGCTTCGCAGAGTACAGGCTCTGTTGATCGACTCTCTGATCTTTTTTCTCGTTATCTTCAGCTTGTGGATGACTTTCCCACTCCTGCAAGAGCAGCCAACCTGGATAAGACTCATCTATCCGCTCTGTGCTGATCATCGATCCTCTGTTGGTCTCCTTCAGTGGCGGTACGCCTGGGCACCATCTGCGGCATATCATGGTTGTAAAGCATAGCGGGCATGCAAAGCTTGGAATCCTGCAATCGTTGATACAATCACTGCTCAAGGCAATCACCGATTGGTGGTCATTTGTTTTTGTACTGATGACAAAAGGTCATCAGGCGCTACATGATCTGCTCGCCGGGTCCGTGGTTGTATTAAACAACCGGAAAGATTACCTGGATACGAGCAGCTGGAGATCCGTTTCCAGGATAGCGACAACCATCACTATCCTTCATCACTCCACAAGCTCTTGATCATTCTGCTCTATCTGGCCATTGAGACCTTGGCATACATTGCCTTTCAGGCGTCTCTACTCTCAGACCACTGCCTGATCAGTCAAATCTGCAGCCCGGCTGACAGCCTCATCAGTCTGATCCTGAGCCTCCTCTGGCTGGTCGGAGTAACCGCCAGCCAGGTGCACGCAGGCGCCCGTAAGATTAACCCTCACCCCGGATGAACGAAACCCGATTGCGCATTGCGGCGTAGTAGACCACCGGAATGACCACCAGCGTCAACACGGTCGAGACAAACAGACCGAAGATCAACGACACCGCCAGACCACTGAAAATCGGGTCATCCAGAATGAAGAATCCGCCGGCCATGGCGGCTACCGCAGTCAACGCAATGGGTTTGGCGCGTACCGCAGCTGAGTTGATCACCGCTTCTTCAAGCGCCATACCCTCCCGCACCTGTTGATTGACGAAATCCACCAACAGAATGGAGTTTCGAACGATGATGCCCGCCAGCGCGATCATGCCGATCATCGAGGTGGCGGTGAACTGGGCGCCCAGCAAGGCATGCCCCGGCATGATGCCGATCACCGTCAACGGAATCGGCGCCATGATTACCAGCGGCACCAGATAGGAGCGGAACTGGGCCACCACCAGCAGGTAGATCATCAATAGTCCCACTGAGTAGGCGATACCCATATCGCGAAATGTCTCATAGGTGATCTGCCACTCCCCATCCCACTTCAGGCTGTAAGCGTAGGGGTTCTCAGGTTGCTGCAGAAACCACTGCTCGATCCTGCCCTGTTTCAACTGGCCGGAGATATCGAACAGACCATACAGGGGGCTGTCCGTCACACCTGCCATATCCCCGGTGACATAGACCACCGGCAGCAGATCCTTATGCTGAATCGAGAACTCTCTCACCCGGGGGATAACCTGCACAATTTCCGATAGAGGCACCATCTCACCGGTCTGCGAGCGAACCCTGAGGGCCAGCACCTGATCGAGATCCGCCTTATCCGCCTCGGAGTATTCGATGCGGATCGGCACAGCATATTTCAGATTTTCCCCATGCAGATAGCTGGCATCCTCACCACTCAGGACTGTGGACAACGCCTCCGCCACGGAGCTCTGAGCCACCCCCAGCCGGGAGGCCTTGGCCCGATCGACCCGAACCACAAATTTTGCGGAAGGGTACTCCACACTGTCATCCACATCGATGATATCCGGGGTGTTTTCGAATACCTGGCGAATCTCCCAGGCCGCCTCGGTCTGACCCTCATAGTCAAGGCCATAGACTTCAGCCACCAGTGGTGCCATTACCGGTGGGCCCGGCGGCACTTCCACAACCTTCACATTACCGTTGTACTCCCTGGCAATCTCCTGCAAAGGTCCTCTGACGGCCAGTGCGATCTCGTGACTCTTGCGATCCCGGTGCTGCTTATCCACCAGATTGACCTGGATGTCACCAAGGTGAGCCCCTTCACGCAGATAGTATTGACGCACCAGACCATTGAAACCGATGGGAGAAGCGGTACCGGAGTAGACCTGGTAATCGGTCACCTCGGTTACTCCGCCCAGATAGTCGCCCAGCTCATCCAATACCCGGGTCGTCTGCTCAAGACTGGTTCCCTCCGGCATATCGAGCACGACCTGAAACTCGGATTTGTTATCAAATGGCAGCATCTTCAAGACCACAGACTTGGTCACCACCAGGGAGAGTGAGAGTGCGATCAGCAGCAGTATCGAACCCAGCAGTATCCAGCGCATGCGATTGCCACGGCTGCCAACCAGAAAAGGGGTCATGATGGTGCTGAAAAAGGAACTCAGACCAGTGGCCGAATCGCCATCGGCATGGCCGGCAAACTGATCGACCCGGCTCGCCAGGACCCGATTGGTCAACCAGGGGGTAAAGACAAACGCCACCACCAGGGAGATCAGCATCCCGGTACTGGCATTGATTGGAATCGGGCTCATGTAGGGGCCCATCAGCCCGGTAACGAAGGCCATCGGCAGCAGCGCTGCAATAACCGTGAAGGTAGCCAGGATGGTCGGCCCGCCAACCTCGTCCACCGCTTTGGGAATGGCCTCCAGCAGATTTTTTGCCCCCAGATGGAGGTGGCGGTGAATATTCTCCACCACCACAATGGCATCATCCACCAGAATACCGATGGAGAAGATCAGCGCAAACAGGGAGACCCGGTTGAGGGTAAAGCCCCAGGCCCAGGAGGCAAACAGGGTGATTGCCAGGGTCACCACCACCGCAGCACCAACGATAAAGGCCTCACGCCAACCAATGGTCAGCAGCACCAGCAGCACCACCGACAGGGTGGCAAAGGCCAGCTTGGTGATCAGCTTGTTGGCCTTTGCCTCCGCTGTCTGACCATAGTTGCGGGTGATGGTCGCCTTTACTCCTTCAGGAATGAACACCCCCTGCAGCTGGTCGAACCGTTTGATCACAGACTTTGCGATATCCACCGCATTGGTGCCGGGCTTTTTGGCAACCGCAATGGTCACCGCCGGGAATTTGCCCCCATCAGGCAGCCCTTTGATTTCACCCTGGGGCCCCACTCCCATCCAGACATACTGACTGGGCAGATCGGGCTTATGGGTTACCTGAGCCACATCCTGCAGATAGATCGCCTTGCCGTCACGCACCCCCACTACCAGGCTGCCGATCTCATCGGCCGAGGTGAGAAAGGTCCCCGCCTGAACCAGCAATTCACGGTTATCCGCGGTGACACTGATGTTGTCGCGGATGTGATTACCCGATTGCAGGGCCCGGCGCAGATCAGCCAGATCGATGCCATGGCCCGCCAGGGACTGGGGATCCAGCACTACATGCACCACCCGGTCCGGTGTACCGATGGTGTAGATGTCCCGGGTTCCTGGAACCCGCTTCAATTCCGATTCGATGGCGTGTGCCACCTGACTCAGCTCATAGGCGCCCACATCCGGATCTTCAGACCACAGGGTTGCGGTGACGATCGGCACATCGTCGATACCTTTCGGCTTGATAATCGGCTGTCCAACCCCAAGCCCCTGGGGCAGCCAGTCCTGGTTGGCGTAGACCTTACTGAACAGGCGGACAATCGCATCCTCCCGATCCTCTCCCACCAGGTACTGCACGGTCAGTACCGCCATACCTGGTCTGGAGGTGGAATAGACATGCTTGATGCCGTCGATTTCGGACAATACCTGCTCCGCCGGCGTGGCAACCAGATGTTCGATCTCGGTGGCGGTGGCACCGGGAAAGGGGATGAAGATATTGGCAAAGGTGACATTGATCTGCGGCTCCTCCTCACGGGGAGTGATCATTACCGCGAAGACGCCAAGCAACAGACCGACCAGTGCCAGCAAGGGGGTGATTTCAGTGACCAGAAACTGCTTGGCCACTGCACCTGAGATACCCAGCCTACTCATTGTCTCACTCCGCCAGTTGCTGTTTCAGCTCGGTGGCCGCAGCCACCGGATCAAGAAGAACCCGCTCTCCGGCAGAGAGCCCGGCGATCACAGAGAGCGCATCTTCGGAGACCGGATGACCGGCACGGATATGGCGGAAATGGACCCGTCCGTCCGAACCCAGCACATAGACCGCAGTGACCTCGGAGCGGTAGACAACGGCTTCCCGGGGCACCACCAACTCCTGCTTGACCCCGGTAATGAAGGCGGTTTTCACGAACATGCCGGGGAACAGATCCTTGAGCCCCTCAGGAAGATCGACCCGCACCTGAAAGGTACTGCTGCTCTGATCGGCAAAGGGAAAGATCGTCAGCTTCACGCCTTTGATGGATTCACCGGATGAGAGCAGCACCCGTGCTTTACCCTGCTGCCGGATCACCGGCACCAGACTCTGAGGCAGATCCACGACCACTCTGAGCTGGTCCAGTGAGGTGCCGCTCATCAGTTTCTGGCCCGGTGTAGCGATCTCACCCACTTCCACATGACGATGGGTGACGATGCCACTGTAGGGGGCCTTGATGCGGGTATACTCGAACTGCTCCGTGGCCTGGGCGAGTCGGGCATCCGCCGCCTCTTTACGCGCTTTGGCGGATTTCAGTGTCGCCGTCGCCGTATCCAGTTGGGATTGGGAGGCCAGCTTACGGCCAAACAGGTCTTTGGTACGGTTGAAATTGTCCAACGCCTCCTGTCGACGGGCAACCGCCTCTTTCAGGTCGGCCCGGGCCTGGTCCAGACCGGCACGCTGTTCGGTGTCCTTCAGCTTCACCACTTCCTGGCCCTTTTCCACAAAGTCATCCACATCGAACAGGATCTGTTCCACCTGTCCCCGGGTCTGCGCAGAAAGGGTGGTCTGATTGATCGCCTCGACCGTGCCATCGAGCCAGAACTCTCTGGCGGTTTCCCGCTTCACCACCGCTCCGGTCTCTAGGGTTGCGGAATCAGCGGGCAGGTAGCCGGGCAGTATCACCAGGCTGAGCAGAAAAGTTGCCAGAGAACGCCTCATTGAAGGACTCCAATTAGAATATTAGATTTTTCTTATATTACTGCTTCCAGCCACTTTTTCAACCAGACAGCTCAATTTATTGTGAAATCAAACACTATTTACGAGGCATCAGGCCAGATATTCAGTGCGCGAAAACACCTCTGATGGCGAATCCCTTAGTTCAGCATCACCCAGGGTTACCAGGGCGTAAACGAGTTCATGAAATCCATCGGTCGGCCCATCTGATTGATATCACGGCTCATGAATCCGGTATTGACCGTCATGGTGCGCATGGCCTGGTTCATATCCGCAATATTCGCAGTCATCTGTCCGATATTCTGCTTCATGCTGCCCACGTCGACCGCCAATGACCCGATGTTGCCATTCATGGTGGCGATGTTCTGCTCCATACTGTCGACCCGATCTACCATAAAGGTGATCTGTTCCGTCATGACTGAGATATTCTGAGCGAGCTGATCCATATTGTTCGCCATGGCCGATAGATGCTCTTCCATGCGGGGGTCCACCTGTTCCGTCAGGGTATGCATGTCGGTGGTGACGTTGTAGATCAGATAGAAGCCCGATAACCCCAGAATGCCGACCACCACCAGCATGGGATAGATCATGCGCTCCCATCTCGACATGCTTTTATCGAAATTCTTAAAAAAGTTGGTCAGCGTGATCTCAAGCTTGACCATCGCTTTCTGTTCAGGTGACAGATTCTTGTATTCGGGAGAGAAGGTACGGGGATCTTTTTCAAACATAGAACTCTTCTGTTTTGTAATCAGGCTCTATCGGCCTGATGGCCAAGCAGGCCAGACATCATTATTGCGCACATCAATGCACTATATTAGGTCACGCTACTGACATTATAGGCATTGTAAGATTGCTGTCATTGAGGAATCAAAATATTCTCCAAGAAATTGATCCACTCGATTTAAAGAAAGTAAACATTTGCCTATTCAAAGCCTAATTAGCGTTGGCAGGAGGCCGAAGAGTGTGCCATTTTGGCAGTAAAGTAGGAGTGAACAGAGACGAATCACTCGACGTCAGAGCAGACCGTATGCAGCCGCTGTGGGCACCTGAATCCAGACTTACTCAGTCCACTGAAACCTCAGGCTTACTGCTACCGGAGTGGTATGTACGAGGCAATCGAATCTGGAAGCTTGCGCCTTCACCGACCTTGGATTGAACATCAATGGCCCCGCTGTGCTGCACTACGATGGTATGGTAGACCACATTCAACCCCTGACCGATGCCCTTCCCCAATGCCTTGGTGGTAAAGAACGGGTCGAAAATCCTCGACTTCAGATCCTCAGGAATACCGGTACCGGTATCACTCACCTCGATCAGCACCCACTCATCCTCCACAGTTGTCCTGATGGTAATCCTGCCCTTCCCCGGCTGTTGATCATCGGCTGCGGTGATGGCATCGACAGCGTTGACGATTATATTCAGCAATGCCTGATTCAGCTCCTGCGGTATACAGGAGATCAACGGTAGCTGGGGATCCAACTCGGTAACGATCTCGGCATGGTATTTCCAGACATTGGTGGAGACATTGAGGGTGCTGTCGATTGCCAGATTGATATCGGTTTCCACCTTCTCCTGTGTTTCCGGACCGGCAAATACCTTCATTGCAGAGACGATGGCAGCGATTTTATCCACCCCTTCCAGCGATTGATTGATCGCCCCGGGGATCTCTTCAAAAAGATAGTCTGGTTCCGTTTCAGCCAACTGCTCCTCCAGCCGAGAGATCAACCCCTGCTCGACCTGACCCTGCTTCGCCGCCTCCAGCAGGGATTGATAGCCCTCCGACAGGCTCTGCAGATCGCTACAGGCTTCCTGTAAAAAACGTGTATTGTCACCGATATACTGAATCGGCGTATTAATCTCGTGGGCTATGCCGGCTGAGAGCTGGCCGACAGCAGCCATCTTTTCCGACTGCACCAGCTGCTGGCGGGTCTGATTCAGATCCTCGATCAACAGGCTCTGTTTACGGTTGATCTCCTCCAGCTGCCTGGACCACTGCAATCGCTCGGTGATGTCATTGAAGAGAATGGTGTAACCGGAAAACTTATGGCTGACGTCAAGCATCTGCTCGATCCGAATGTGGTATGTCTTCTCCCCATCCGGGGTCTGGTAGACCTTCTCCAGATCCAGCTGGCGAGTGCCCTCAACCACCATCCGGGCCAGCTCTTGTTGCAGTGCAGGAGGATCCAGGTCAGAACGGCGTTCCGCATAATAGCGGCTACCCGGCGTGTTTGTGCCAAGCAGTAGACGCCCCGCAGCATTGTTGTAGTTGTCCACCTTGCCGTCTATATCGCACAGGATCACCGGGGAAGAGAGACTTTCGAAAAGTGTCAGATACTTGTTTTTCTCATTGGTGAGATGCAGGTTGCTGTCGCTCAAATCCTTGATCTGCGATTCACTGTCGGTACCGGCCCACTCAGTGCAATAGGCCAACTCGATCCGATCGTAGACACGATTGATCAGCAGTTTGATACTGGCCGGCTGGTGCAATCCACTGATCTCTTCAACCAGGTCGAGGTAGGCCTGCCGGTAGTACTTCATCAAGCCAAGGAACATCGACAGATTGACCCCTCTGACCCGATGACGCCTCGCCTCAACCACTCCGAACTCTGTGCTTGAATCGGAGGAAAAATCCTCATCCGGCCCCAGTTCAGGTACCTGATCACTCTGTTCCAGGGTGGCAATGATGGACTGGCTCAATCCATCGATCGAGCGCCGCCAGGCCTCTTTGAGGGTGGAAGTATATTTGGTGTAGTGCTGTCGCTCAGCATATTTGAGGATCAGCTCTATGAGTTTGTCTTCACTGGAAAGCAGGCATTCTTTAAATACATCCTTGTCATGTTTCTCGATCCGCATGACTAAAATGTCCCCTTTGGCAAATCCACGGCATCACCACAGATGTTAGCGGCGGCTTAAGGGGGCACTTGAGAGGCGCTGGCTTGGGAGGAGCTAATCTGAGGCTAGAAGCTTCAGTATTGGACCGGTGATCGAACAGATCCATTTCAGCTGTAATGGAGCGATTCGATCACCAGATTTAGAGAAGCGGAGATGACGCCTTATTTATCTTCCGCCGCCGAGGCGGCTGACTCTTCGGCACTATCCGACTCTGCCGATTTACCCTGCTCCTGCTGTTTGCCCTTTTCGTGGGCTCCCGGCTTGCCCTTGGCCTCTTTGAAAGAGTCGCTGACTCCCTCGATTACACCATTGACGAATCCACCGACGTCGAATGCCACCGAGGAGACCGAATAGAGCGTTAAAGGCATGGCTAATAACATAGTAAGGACAATTTTTTTCATAATGATCGATCGCTGTTTTGGGATTCCGCGCCAGATCCGATCCAGTGCAAAAAATCCGATTTCTAGTTTCCACCCGCTAAAGATCCATCCCTCGATCAGCACCACTAACTCCGGCCAGTCAACTCCCTGACGAATGAAATTCTCTTACCTGTCGATGGTTGGTGTCAACCGGGTCACCCTCTCATTAAGCCATCTGGCCGATAGCTATAATGGCTTTCGCTTGACCTGTTTAGTGCCTCTGGTAATGTCTCATGCAGAGAATTAAACAATTTTAGCACCTTGTCATATTTCTGAATTGCAAACAGCGTAACGGAATACAACGACTTGGTGCCCCTTGATGTTCGCCGATCTGCTGGCAACAGAACCGAATAATCACCAGATTAATAGATCCGAGGTTCACAAGTGCCATGAAGTACAAAGACTTGCGTGATTTCATTCAACAGCTGGAATCCCGTGGATTGCTCAAACGCATCCACACCGAGGTTGATCCCAATCTTGAAATCACGGAAATCTGCGACCGCACCCTGCGTCGGGGTGGTCCGGCACTGCTGTTCGAAAAGGTCAAAGGCTCCCCATATCCTTTATTGGGTAATCTGTTCGGCACAGCGGAGCGGGTTGCCATGGGCATGGGAGAGGAGCAGGTGGAGTCGTTGCGGGATGTGGGCCGGCTACTGGCTTACCTGAAAGAGCCTGAGCCTCCCAAGGGCATGAAAGACGCCTGGGACAAGCTGCCGGTATTCCGCAAAGTACTCGATATGGCGCCAAAGGAGCTGCGCAATGCCCCATGCCAGGCGGTCTGCCAGGAGGCTGCTGAGGTGGACCTCAGCCGACTGCCGATTCAGACCTGCTGGCCGGAGGACGCGGCGCCGCTGATCACCTGGGGCCTAGTGATCACCCGGGGACCCAACAAGAGCCGCCAGAACCTGGGTATCTATCGTATGCAGCTGCTTGGGCCGGATCGTCTGATCATGCGCTGGCTCGCCCACCGTGGCGGCGCACTGGACTACCGGGAGTGGCAGGAGGCCAATCCTGGAGAACCGTTTCCGATCAGTGTCGCCCTGGGAGCCGATCCGGCGACCATTCTTGCGGCTGTCACACCGGTGCCTGACACCCTTTCAGAGTATGCCTTCGCCGGACTGCTGCGTGGCAGCCGCACCGAAGTGGTCAAATCCATCGGCTCCGATCTACAGGTCCCCGCTTCAGCCGAGTTTGTGCTCGAAGGCCATCTGCATCCCGGCGAAACAGCCGAAGAGGGCCCCTATGGGGACCATACCGGCTACTACAACGAGGTGGAGACCTTTCCGGTATTCCGGGTCGATCGTATCACCCGCCGGGAAGCGCCCATCTATCACAGCACCTACACCGGTCGGCCGCCGGATGAACCGGCCGTGCTCGGCGTGGCCCTGAATGAGGTCTTTGTACCGATACTGCAGAAGCAGTTCCCGGAGATTGTCGACTTCTACCTGCCACCCGAAGGCTGCTCCTACCGGTTGGCGATAGTGAGTATGAAAAAGCAGTACCCGGGACACGCCAAGCGGGTCATGATGGGGGTCTGGTCGTTTCTGCGTCAATTCATGTATACCAAATTCGTCATCGTGGTGGATGAGGATGTGAACACCCGGGACTGGCAGGATGTTATCTGGGCCATGACCACCCGCATGGATCCTGTGCGGGATACCACGATGATCGAGAACACGCCCATCGACTATTTGGATTTTGCCTCACCGGTATCGGGCCTCGGCTCGAAAATCGGTTTCGACGCCACCAATAAGCTACCCGGGGAGACCAACCGGGAGTGGGGCAAACCGATCGTCATGAGCGATGCAGTCAAACAGCGTGTCGATGAAATTTGGGATCAGCTCGGGATCGACTAAACTATGGTTTTAACTGACTTGTTCAACCCAGGAGCAGTGGGAGTAACCCGCCTCACTAAAAACAACACCTAGAGGACAGGAAAACAGTAATGCGCACAATCATGTTGATGAACGCCAAAGGGGGTTGTGGCAAAACCACCATCGCCACCAATCTTGCCACTTGGTATGCCGATGAAGGAAAAAAAGTTGCACTGACAGACTTTGACCCACAGAAATCCACCCTCGACTGGCTTGAAGCGAGAAAGGACTACGAGGGCATCCCCGATATCGAAGCCATCGATGCCCTGGCCGGCCCGATCAAGCCGGCCAAAGGCACCGACATACTGATCATGGATGCACCAGCCGGTGTGCACGGCAAGGCCATCAACAAAATGTTACTGCGGGTCGATACGCTGATACTCCCTGTACTGCCGTCGCCGATCGACATGCGCGCCTGTAACCGCTTTCTCACCGAACTGCTGGAGAGTGGCCGGGTTTCCAAACATCAGACCCGCATCGGCATCGTCGCCAACCGGGTCAAAGAGAACACCCGCATCTACCACGACCTGGAGTCCTATCTGGGCCATCTGAAGATCCCTTTCATCACCCATTTCCGGGAGAGCCAGAACTACATCCGTTCGGCGGAGCGGGGGCTGGCCCTGTTCGAACTGGCGCCCAGCCAGGTCTATAAGGATGTGATCCTCTGGGATCCGTTGTTCAAATGGCTGAAGGCTTAAGACCAACCGCGAATGGGCGCGAATGAAACTGTTCTGATCGAGCTAGCCGGGTGCTTAGCGAAACCGACAGGAAGCATAACAAATTGGCCTGTTTTGGTGGTGATTCACCTCCATTTACGGCACTGAACTCAACAGCATCTCACTCGAAACAGGCTGGCAGTCCCTGTTCCAGTTCCGGGTAGCGCAGCACCACACCCAGCTCTTCAACCAGCCTGCGATTGCTTAATCGCCGGGACTCAGCCAGATAGGAGAGCATCCCAGGGGAGAGCTGCTGCCTGGCCTCCTGCATGGAGATCTGTGGTGGCCTCGGCAGTTGAAGATAGTCCGCCACCCGATTGAAATAACGGGTCATGCTTTCCGGTCGACCATCACAAACATTGAAGATCGCCCCCTCCCTGCCCCTCTCCATCGCCGCAGCGGCGATCTCCACCAGGTCGAGGGAGTGGATATGGTTGGTAATCGGTGAATCCGCTTCCGCCACCATCGGTAAACCTTTACGCAATCGCTCGACCGGAAGTTTTCCAGGCCCGTAGATACCGGCAACCCGCAGGATCACCAGAGGTAGATCGCACTGCTGACACCACATCTGCCACTGCTGTTCAGCGTCCAAACGCCGCTTGGCCCGATCGACTGTCGGGCGCGGCATCCGAGTCTCATCCACCCACTCCCCCTGACAATCCCCATACACCCCACTGGTACTCAGATAGACCACTTTTTGTGGCGGTTCTGTTTGATCGAGGAGTGCAATCAGTCGGCGGACCCGACCATCCTCCACCCCACTCGCCGGAGGGGGCGCAAAATAGAAGAGTAACTCCCCAGCCAGTGAAGGGAGTTGCAGTGAGGTCTGATCAAGATTCAGCTGCAATGCCCGGATACCCTGCTGCTTCAATCGCCCGACACTCTCGTCGGTAGCGACCCAGCCAGTCACTTCGAGTGTTGATTTCTGATAGGCCAACGCCAGTCGAGTACCGATATCGCCACAACCAATAATGGTCACACCCATAACCCAAAGGACTCCCGGTTTAATTCCTGAGCCAAATAGGCGAGAATTCCGCCTTACTTAATTTTTGTGTTGCCGTATCGATGGCATCACCTATTGTCCAGACACTTCAATCGGTAGAGTAGCTCATGTCCCATAAAGTGCAGGTTGAACCCAGCGGCCACCAGTTTACCGTGGAGGAGAATGAAACCATCCTCGATGCGGCCATCAGACAGGGGGTCAATCTACCCTATGGCTGCCGCAACGGCTTTTGTGGTGACTGCCGGGCTGCCCTGTCACAGGGTGAAATAAACTACCCCAATGGTCAACCGCCGGTGATGAGTGACAATGAGACTGACGTCTGCTACACCTGCCAGGCTGCTGCCAGCTCCGATCTCACCATCGGCGTCGTCGAGATTCTTGCATCGACCGATATCCAGACCAGAATCATGCCCTGCAAAATCGACTGCATCGATCGCCTCAACGAGGATGTGATACGACTCAAACTAAAACTTCCCGAGGGTGAGCGACTACAGTTTCTGGCCGGTCAGTATCTCAATTTCATTCTCAATGACGGCAGCAAACGCGCCTTCTCAATCGCCAACGCACCCCATGATGATGAATTCATCGAACTGCATGTACGACATGTTACTGGCGGCGCTTTCACCGACCAGCTGTTCAACGGTATGCAGGAGAAGACCATCCTTCGGATCGAGGCGCCTCTCGGCAGCTACTATCTGCGTGAGGAGTCTGACAGGCCGATCATCCTGATGGGTGGAGGAACCGGATTTGCCCCACTGAAGGGTATCATCGAACACGCCTTTCAGATCGGCGTAAACCGCCCCATGCATCTCTACTGGGGAGTCCGCTCCCGCGACGATCTCTATCTGCCGGATCTACCCGAACAGTGGGCCGCCCAGTACCCCAATTTCAGCTATACCCCCGTGCTCTCGGAACCGGATACGGATTGGCAGGGCCGGTCGGGCTGGGTGCATGAAGCGGTGATCGAAAACTATCCCGACCTGAGTGCCCATGAAGTCTATATGAGCGGACCGCCTCCAATGATCCAGGCGGGTAAGGATGCCTTTCTCGCCCACGGTCTCTCAGACGAAAAGCTCTATTCAGACTCGTTTGAGTATGGCGCAGCAGCCGTGACGGCCAAAAGCGGCTGATCCCCACAACCATCTGAGATCAGGAACTGCAGCTTAACTTTCCGTCGGAAGGTCGGCGATGGAATCGTCATAGACCACAACTCGGTTCCGACCGGTTCGCTTCGCCTGATAGAGCGCCTGATCGGCCCTGATCAGAATCTCATGGTAACTCTTGTCACTTGGCTCGATGGTGCTGACCCCGATACTGATGGTGACCGGAATTCTCACATGCTCGCTTTCATAGGCATTGTCCGCCACCAGTGTGCAGATCCTCGAAGCGAGAAACTTTGCGCCTTTCTCATGGGTTTCGGGTAACAGCATGAGAAACTCCTCACCCCCGTAACGGAACAGAATATCCTGTCCCCGGGTCACCTTTGCCAGGATCTCCACCACATGTCGCAATACCTCATCCCCCATGGTGTGGTTATGGGTATCGTTGATCTCTTTGAAGTGATCCAGATCGAGCATCATCACTGACAGCTCCCGATTGAATCGTTCGGCGCGGCGAAACTCCCGATCACCAACCTTCTCCAGCTCCCGTCGGTTGGAGAGCCCGGTCAGGGCATCGGTGGTGGCAAACTGTTTGAGCTGACGGTAGGCGATTTTTTTCTGCACCGAATTTCTGGCGAAAAAGAGACTGATCAAGGCGGTAACGAAGAACAGCAACAGGTAGGTAACCGCTGCCACCATGAGACGTTTTAGTGTCAGCTCCTCGATCTTGTCCTTGGATATATGGGAGAGATAGATCCAGTGGCGCTCACCTACCTGACGTTCCCTGGGGCTATCGAGCTGGCTGAATTCAATATTTTCCAGGGTACCCTGCTTACTCATATCCATTGGATAGGTTTTCTGGAATACAAACAGACCATCATCGGAAAAAAATGAGCCCTTATCACTGGACTCCATGGCGTGCCAGACATCCGGACGGTCATCCTTGAAGGTCTCTTCACGGCCGTACATGAATCCCCATAGCTCCTCTTTCGGCTTGCCGATCAACCAGTAACCGTCGCTATTGAGCATCACCGCCTGACCCAATCTGGCTGTAAAGATATCTTCAATCCGCTGCAACAGTTCTTGCGGATCGTAGTTGATGATCAGTACACCACGCTTCTCCCCATAACCGTCCACCACCGGGGTTGCAAAACGGATGGTTGGCCTGATCGGCTGTTCGATCACACCCTTCTCCACATTCAGGTCCAGCGGGGATATATAGATCGCCCCCGGATTGAGCTGAAAGGACTCCTTGAAATAGTAGCGCCCCCCTTTATCCTGCATCTGAGCGCGCGGCACGATCTCCTGCTCACCCCCGATATTGTTGATCCGGATGACCTCCACGCCATGCTCATCCAGATAGCGTATCTGCATATATTTCGGTTTTCTGCGGGCAAACAGGGAAAACTCTCTGGCTACCCTGACCCAGTTTTTCAAGCTCTCTTCATGTAGATAGGTTCTCAGCACCTCCCCCTCTGCCAATACGAACAGGTCGGAGAGTTTCTGCACAAAGATCAGGGAGGTGAGCTGACTGGCATTGCTCAGTGCCGCCTCTTCACGGATCAGTGCCGTCTGCAGCTCATATTTTTGAGTCTGGTTGGAAAAGGCGTAGAAGATGCCGGCCAAAACGATCGACACCGGGATAAACAGCCACAGAAAACTGACAAGCAGCTCCCGCCGCTCAGAGAATTCAGCCTGAGCCTCTGGATCTGAATCAGCCTCACCCGAAGGAGACCTCAAATCGGGGTTGGAGGAATCATTCACGTTTGCGGTCTTTCCAGGTCATCGAGGTGCTTTTATCTTCATCAGTTACCATGCGGGAGACGTAGTCTGCCAACGCTTCGAGATCCCGCTGTCCAAAATCGCGGATTGTTTTCATCATCTGCTCGTTGGCATTTCTGCGTTTGCCATTCTTGATCCACTTCAGCTGACGCAGCAGATAGTGATAGTGCTGTCCCTGAATCAGGGGATAGGCCTTTTCAGCTTCACCCTCCCCCCGCTTGCCATGACACTCGGTACAATATTCCTGGTAGAGACCTTTGCCATGATCCAGATCCACACCGGGCCCCTTGCCCGTTGCGCCGGTCATCTTAAGATTCTCGATATAGACCGCCACATCAGCAATCGCCTGAACACCGCCGATCTCTTCAGGAATCGCAAACGGGTACATGGAGGGATTGTCACGGTTGTTGGCACGAATATCGGCCAGCTGTTTGATCACCACACTGCGATGTTGTCCGGCAATCTGCGGATAGGCGCCGTTGGGGGTTCCCCAGCCTTCCGGCATGTGGCAGACCGCACAGCTTTCATAGATCGCCTGACCACGACGATGATCGCCTTCGAGCTGCAGTGCCGCAGCACTTTCATCTTCATCGTCAGAGGCGTTCCAGCCAGCAAAGCTGGAGAAACTTAAAACGGCAGCCAGGTAAGGAAAGATTATAACCGGCAGCGGAATTGGATTAGTCAATTTTGACAATGCCCTCGCGGAACTTTGCTCGTTAAAAGACTGACAACTCCTTTTGTGTGATAGATGGATTTCGTTAGCCTGCAGACACTCCAAGCTAACGAGGTTCAGATGCTAATACTAACCCACAAAACCCTACAATTGATAGAGCTATTGGTTTACAAAAGTTCACACATTTTCCACCAGAGAGGGGGGCTGGACAGGCTCTGAACTCTGACTCAGCGCAGGTCGTGCGCTGATTGGCGGCAGTGATTTTTGCGACTCTTGATGGGCCAGACCAAGCCCCGAACGAAAGCACTGCATCGCCTTATCCGTCTCACCCAGGCGCTCCAGCAGGACCCCCAACTGCTGATAGGACTCAGCGGTTGGTGCAATGGCAATACTTGCCTCCAGATAACTGCGGCCTTTACCCCATAGTTTATTCTGCAGGGAGAGTCTTGCCAGGGTAAGCAGCAAGATTGGATCCTCGGGATGCTGCTTTAACCACCCCTCTGCTGTGGCGAGCTGTTGAGAGGGATCAGCCAGCTCGATCTGACCATACAAGGCAACCAGTTCGCCAGACCACTCACGCTGGATTGAGTTGACGATCAACGGCTCCACCCTGGATCCGGCATCCAGTTTCATCATGTAGCGAGAGTAGTCGAGCAGCATGGATTGCTGCTGGCGCACAGCCTTGGGAATGATCTGCCAATAGCTCACCAGCGTGCTCAACTGGCTCGATTCCTGTTTCAGGCGTTCACCATAGACCCGCCTCTCCAGACTCTGAAACTCCTGCTCATTGATCACCCGGCGACGCTTCAGCTCAGGCAGCATCTCCTCCAGTTTTTGCCACTCTCCGAGATTTTCATAGAGCTTTTTCAGCAGGGTCATCACATAGCTGTGTTTGGGGGAGAGGGAGCGCACATGCATCAGGGTAGCCAGTGCCTGCTCATATTGCTGATGAGCCAGTTGCAATTCAGCCTGGGTCAAACCGACCGCCACATCGGCAGAGGGCATACTCTCATGGGCCAGGTGCAGGTAATCATCCCGCCGCTCATGCTCACCCTGCAGCTGTGCGGCTCTGGCCGCCGCCAGATAGTTCAGCAGCGGTGTCTCAGACTGGGTTGCGAAGCGGGTCAGATGCCGCTCCGCCACTTTCCAGCGACCCTCAGCCAACTCCACCAATCCACGGGTGAGGGCTTGCTGGGCTTTCAACACTCGCCGCTTCTGCCGCCAGCTGGCAATTCGAATCGGCATACTCCAGAGATGAATTGCGCTTCGAATGATCATGTAAAGCAATACAAACAGGGCAACCGCTGCCAGCACGAACAGGGCCAGGCTGCCCTCCACGGTCCATTGGCCATAACCGATCAGGACATATCCGTTATCCTGCTTGACCCAAAGTGACAGCAATACCGCACCAAGCAGAGCAATAAAGGCCGCGATCAGGATTCTCACTGCGCTCCTCCCTGACTCAGTTGCTGGCGCTGTTCCTGCAATACCCGCAAGGAAGCTGAGATATCCGGCAATTGCGGGGCAATATCCCGTTTCGTCAGGGCTTCGAGCTGCCCTTTGAACCCGGAGACACCCGGATCCTCCATCAGGAAGTAAGCGCTCAACCACTCCAGCGCCCCATTAAGGCTGTCCTGATAGAGGCTGGCATCCTGCCCCATCAAAGCGGCCTTTGCGTTTTCCAGTTTCAGACGCAGGTTCTGAATCAGAAAGTAGCGTTGCTCCGGTGGCAGCATGGCGCTCACCGGACGATCATGGTGACGGATCACCATCATCGATTTAAAACCCTGCCAAAGATCATCGACGATCTGTTCCAGTGCCAGACTCTCGGTGCTCGCCACCGACTCACCCCCGGCAGTCTGCTTCTCATTCGCGATCAGAGCGATTCCTTCGTCATGCAGCGGCAGCCGCTCCACCTGATCGGCCAGGGCTGTCAGTTCGGCGCTGATACCCGCCTGATCGACAATCGGCACCGCTTTCAGCTGGGTGATCTCACGGGCCAGCTGCTCGCGCACCCCGGACCAGACCGGATCACCACTGGCACTGAGCCTCTCATCAGCGGACTTCAGCGCCTCCAGGGCCGTTGAAACATCACCCATCAGGCTGACGCGGTGATTTGCCACACGGATCAGATACTCCGCTTCGGCAACCCGCCATTGACCCTCCCGGCCACCCAGTTTGGTCTGTATCTCAGACAATGAGCGGTAGAGCTGGGTATCCTGCTTTTTGGCTGCCTCTTTGGCCTGTTTGACACGTTCCGCCTGCTCCACCAGGGCCTGCTGTTGCTCAGCAATCTGCTGTTGCTGCTTGGTGAAGGCCTGCTGGGACTGCATAAGACGCTCTGCAAACTGACTCTGCTGCTGATTTGCCTCTGCCAGATCACGGTTCATCTGCTCCAGGGTCGTCTTCATCTCAACCCAGTAGCGGTAGCCGAACACCAATGAGGCAATAACGGCCAACAGCGCCACACCGGCCAAAACAACTGGTAAGCGTGCCGTGTTGGATTGGCCTGATCCTGACTCCAGCACCTCAACTTCAGCTTCGATCGCCTGATCAAAATCTTCATCCCTGTCAGATGATCTGTTATCACCCTGTTGTTGTTCACTCATTGGTTTCTGAATACCTTCTGTTACCTCGACCAACCATCACAGCACAGCGGTCGGACTCACTCCACCCAGTGGCAGATAGCCTCCATCAATGAACGGTCATCGGCACCTGAGGCTCTGATGATGGTGGAGAACCCCAATCGATGTGCCTCCAGCTCCATTCGCTCACTGATCACGACCAGCGGTGTCTGCGAGAGTTTTGACCAACCCGTTTCACCGACGATTTCCACCAGATTCTGTAATATCTCTCTGCTGGTGGTGGTCACCAGCTGAACATTCTCACTCCAACCTGCCAGCAGCGACTCTGTATGAGGATCGGGTCTCTCCCGCCGATAGACCTCAGCATAACGCACTTTAGCGCCCCTCGCCTGCAGCGTATCACCCAGCAGAGCACGGCCTCCCTCGCCTCTGACAATCAGGATTTTCAGTCCATCCACCTGGTTCAGTTCCGGTAATGATAACAGGCCTTCGCTGTCGTAACCCCGATCGGGTATCAAATCCACATTAAATCCGGCCTGCTTCAAATGTCGGGCAGTCGATGCACCGACAGCACCAATACCCGCATCCGCTGACCCATGCTCAGCCAGCAGTCTCAATCCAAAACGTACCGCATTGGGACTGACAAAGATGATCCAGTCCCATCTCGATGCCAAAAGCCGTTGTGCCTCAGCGGGGTCCCGACTGGGCAGGATCTCAATCGCCGGCAGCCGTACCGCACGACCCTCACAAGCCTCGATCATCCGGGCAAGCTGTTCGGACTGATGGGCTGCCCGGGTAACCAGAACACCGTAGCCCCTCAGATCACAGTCAGCCATAGCATCATCGATCAGTTGCTGTTCTCATACAGGGCCTGAAGGATCGAATCCGCCCCCCAATCCAGCAGACGCTCGGCCAATCCGACACCCATCGCTTCAGCCTCCTCGACGGTACCTTCCACTTCACCACGGATGATCTTGCTGCCATCGGGTTCACCCACCAGGCCACGCAGCCACAGATTTCCCGACTCCAGCATGGCATAGCCGGCAATCGGCACCTGACAACCACCATTGAGCCGCTGATTCATCGCCCGCTCAGCCATAACACAGGCAGCGGTCTCCTGGTGATGCAGGGGGGCGATCAGATCATTGACCCGCTTGTCGTCGACCCGGCACTCGATGCCGACCGCGCCCTGACCGATCGCCGGCAGACTCTGTTCCGCTCCGATCAAGGCGGTAATACGCGCTTCGAAACCGAGACGTATCAGCCCGGCAGCGGCAAGAATGATCGCGTCATACTCCCCGTCATCGAGCTTACGCAGACGGGTGTTCACATTACCGCGCAAGGATTTGATCTTCAGGTCGGGACGCTGTTCCGCCAGCTGTGACTGACGCCGCAAACTGGAGGTACCGACACAAGCCCCCTGGGGCAACTGATCGAGGTTCTGGTAGTTGTTAGAAACAAACGCATCCCGCGGATCCTCGCGGGACATGATCACAGCGAGATGCAGACCAGGCGGCAGCTCCACCGGCACATCCTTCATCGAATGCACCGCAATGTCCGCCTGATCGGCCATCAAACCCTGCTCCAGCTCTTTGATGAACAGCCCCTTGCCACCGATTTTCGCCAATGGGGTATCGAGAATCTTATCCCCCTGTGTGCTCATGCCGAGCAGTTCAACCTCGAGCCCCGGATGAGCCTTTTTCAGCTCCGCAGCAACATGTTCCGCCTGCCACATGGCCAGGGGTGATTTACGGGTGGCGATTCGGATAGTTTGGGACATCAACAGAAGACCTCGAATGTTGCCGCCTGACGGCTAACCGCCAAACAGTCGATATGTGATGATTTCAGGAAGTTAGAACCAACCACCGGCGGCCGTCTGGCAGCGCTACCGATCTATGTTCAGTGCTTCTCTAAGGATAATTAGGCGCCTATGCTAAAGCCTGCCGGGATTCGGCGCAATTCCATTAGCCTGCCAGGCCAGCCCCCGGTTACGCGTAGACTTGAACCCTGCAACCCTGCCCGCCGCTCACCGGATTCTCGTTCAGGGCCTGCCTTTTCCATAGTAGTGAATCAAAGCCTCCAACCCCGGCTCTCCGTGGTTGCGTATCAGACGCGCCAGCTGACGATTCATCTCCTCGTCACCCTGATTGATACCGATCAGATAGTCGCGAATCGTCCAGCGCAGATAATCCATCCACCGGCCGATCAGCAGCGGCGCCCCTTTATCGCTCGGCTTCAAGCCATCCCCGTGGCACTCCCGGCAGTAACGACGATGTAACTGTCGACCTCGATCAGCCAGCTGCCACTTGGCATCCTGCTTGTTAACCCGATAGGGTTGCCGGCTGAAATAGTCCGCCATGGTTTCAACCTGACGCTTGTCATAGGCACCCATGATCCGATCCATGATGGTGCCGAAACGCCCCCCGTACCGATAGGCCGCCAGCACGTTCAGCAGATAGTCCCTCGGCAGACCGGCAATCGAGGGGATCGCGGGAGACTGGCTCTGCCCCCCAGGGCCATGGCAGGAGAAACAGGTTTGAACCACCATTGGAGGATAAACCGCATCATCAGCGGAGACGGACAGGGCCCCTCTCTCCTCAGCGGTAACGGCAAATGACCAGCCAACGGTCAGGCCGTACAAACAGAAAGTTATCAATAGTCTCATATGGTCAAGAGAGAGCCCATCAGGACTTTTTTTCAGCTCCCCGTATGATACGCCTTACTTCAGGCAGATGACGTCGACTGATCTCCAATGTTTCATCACAGCCCTGCAAGACGGCACGGCTGCTCCCATCCACGCCTTTTTCCAAACCAATCAGGCTGCGTCTGACCACCAAGGCGTTACGATGGATACGCAACAGCCAGTCACTGTAACGCTCCTGCAACGCCTTCAGGCTCTCTTCCAAGAGCAATTCACCCTCTAAATGGCGCGCGATGACATATTTCGAGTCAGCTCGCAGATAGATTACCTGATCCAACGGGATGGTGGTCAGCCCGCCACGGTAGCTGGCCTTGAGCTTCGGCACTCCCTGACCTTCCGCAGCCGCATTGATCTGACTGCGGGTCACTCTCTGACAACGCTCCAACGCCTCCAGCAGACGGGCTCTGCGCACCGGCTTGAGCAGATAATCCTGGGCTGCAGTCTCAAACGCCTGTAGCGCATGCTCCTCAAACGCGGTAGTGAAGACCACGGCCGGCGGAGACTCAGACTGCGCAAGCTGACTGGCCGCTTCAAGACCATCCATACCGGGCATATGGATATCCATCAAAACCACATCAGCCCCAAGCTGGCTGAAAAGGCTCAGTGCCGCCTCGCCATTGGCCGCTTCCCCGACCACCTCATAGGGGGCACCCAACTCCTCGACCAGAGAGCTCATACGATCTCTCGCCAGGGCTTCGTCATCCACGATCAATATTTTCAAACCCGTGCCTCATAATTAAGCGCATGCCAATCCCTGTGATCCACCCTTTGATCCAGCGGTTTAGACTGACTCCGAATGGTACAGAATCCATAACGAGTGAGACTACCCCCACCAGGGATGAGGGATCACCAGCCGAACCTGATAGTCACCATCCACGATGGTTTCCGTCAAACTCGCTTCCAGGTCATAGACGCCGGCCAGTCTGGCGCGAATATTCTCCATTGCCAATTTATTGCCCTGGCGTTGGCTGGTCTGATGAGCCTCCGGCAGGGTATTGCGAATACTCAGATTGATCCTTTTACGGCGATAGTGACCTGAGAGGGTGATCCGCCCCCCATCCGGAGCCGGCTCGATACCATGGTAGATCGCATTTTCCAGCAACGGTTGGAGGATCATCGGCGGCATAGATGCCTTGTCAGGCAGATCCTCATCCAGAGACCAGACCACCTCCAGCCGCTCTCCAAGCCGATAGTGTTCGATGCTCAGATATTGTCGCGCCAGTTCGAGCTCCTTACCGAGAGTGGAGGGCCGTGCCGAATCCCCCAGGGAGACCCGGAACAGATCGGCAAGATCCTCTACCACCTCTTCCGCCAGTTTGGGATCCGAACGGGTCAGACTGGCAATGGTATTCATGCTGTTGAACAGAAAATGGGGGCGTATCCTGGAGTGCAGGGCCTGTAACCTGGCACTGTTTTCAGCCTCTTCCTGACAGCGCCACAGATGTTGCAGATAGAGATAGTGAAGCACCAGAATACCGACGATCGCACTGATTGCCAGCGCCCGGGGCAACAGGTCGCTGTAGGCTTCATGGGCGGCTTGCTGAGCGCTGTCGAGTCCCAGGTTCAGCCACACGATCAGCTGATAGACGAACAGTGTCATGACCATCAGGATCAGAAATGAGGCCATGCCAGCTCCCCAGTTACCGATACGGTTGAGCTGCTTGCGAAACAGACAGATCAAGCCGGCACTGCTTAAACCGATCCACTGCACCATCAGTGAGATTCGGCTCAGAGGCATCATGAAATCCTCAAGCCGTTCCACCGCCGCCAGACTCAGGATGATCGCCAGCAGCTCACAGATCACCACCACCGCAAAGACTACCCGAATGGCGCAGAAATTGGGTAAAAAGAGCACTTTGCTCTTTTCAGACGATACGGATTTTTTGTTTTCCTGCTGGGTATCCCTAGGCATGTCCACTACCGGTTTTTAACTGATCCCAATCCCCATTTTCCAGGCTCTATGACAACCATGCTGAGAGCCCGGTCGGATGCGTGACCCTTTGGCGTATCTGCCCCAGAAGAACGGTTTCAGGCTAAGCATCTGTTTTTCTTCACTATACATCAAACCACATCGATATGACTCAGCAATGCGGCCAATCCCGCCCCCTGCTATAATCCGCGCTGTTTCACCTCAGAACCTAATCAGGATTGTTCTTCATGAGCGACAATCACCTCACAGCCAAACCCTGGTCCGGCCGTTTCAACGAGCCCACCGATGCCTTCGTCGAGGCCTTTACCGCCTCGGTGGATTTCGATCGCAGACTCTATCGCTACGATATCGAGGGCTCCATCGCCCACGCCCGCATGCTGGCGCAACAGGGAATCCTCAGTGAGCAGGAGCGGGATGACATCATCCAGGGCCTGGAACAGATTCAAAGCCGCATCGCTGCGGGGGAGTTCCAGTGGTCTGTCTCACTCGAAGATGTCCACATGAACATCGAATCGGCGCTTACCGAGGCTATCGGCGATGCCGGCAAAAAACTTCACACCGGCCGCTCGCGCAATGACCAGGTTGCCACCGACATCCGCCTCTGGTTGCGCGATGAGATCGATGCACTGAGAATCGCGATTGGCAAACTGCAGACTGCACTACTGGATAAAGCGGAGCAGGAGGCAGAGACCATCCTGCCCGGTTTCACCCACTTGCAGACAGCCCAACCGGTCACCTTCGGTCACCACCTGATGGCCTGGTTCGAGATGCTGGATCGAGATCGGCAACGACTGGCCGATTGCCAGCAGCGGGTCAATGTGATGCCGCTTGGGGCGGCCGCGCTGGCCGGCACCACCTATCCCATCGACCGTCAGATGACCGCACAACTGTTGGGCTTCAGCGCCCCGGCGGAAAACTCCCTGGATGCGGTCTCGGACCGGGACTTTGCCATCGAATTCTGTGCCGACGCCAGCATTTTGATGATGCACCTCTCCCGCTTTTCGGAAGAGTTGATCATCTGGTCCTCCGCCCAGTTCGGCTTTATTGAGCTGTCAGACAGTTTCTGTACGGGTTCCTCGATCATGCCACAGAAGAAGAATCCGGATGTGCCGGAGCTGATCCGTGGCAAGACAGGACGCATCTATGGCCATCTGATCGGCCTGCTGACCCTGATGAAGAGTCAGCCTCTGGCCTACAACAAGGATAACCAGGAAGACAAGGAGCCCCTGTTCGACACCGTCGACAACCTGAAGGGCTCGCTCAAAGTCTTCGCCGAAATGATTCCCGCCATCAGTTGCCGCAAACAGGCGATGCGCCAGGCTGCGATGCAGGGTTTTGCCACCGCCACCGATCTGGCCGACTACCTGGTACGCAAGGGGATCCCGTTCCGTGACGCCCATGAGGTGGTTGGCAAAGCCGTAGCCTTCGGTGTCGCCGAAAGCCGGGATCTGTCGGAGATGAGCCTGGCCGAGCTGCAGCAATTCTCCGATCAGATCGATGAGGATGTCTTCGAGATTCTCACCCTGGAGGGGTCCGTCTCGGCCAGGGATCACATAGGCGGTACTGCCCCCGCCCAGGTCCGCCAGGCGATCCAGCGCGCCCGTCAGCGAATAGCCGAATGATCAGCCGACTCCACCATGTCAGTCTGCTGGTCGCCGATACCGACAGAGCACTCGACTTCTACTGTGGTCTGCTGGGATTGAGCGTGGACGAGCAACGCCCGGAGCTGGGCTTCCCCGGGGCCTGGTTACAGGTCGGGGAGCAGCAGATCCATCTGCTGGAGCTGCCAAATCCTGACCCGCTCGAGGGACGCCCCGAGCATGGTGGCCGGGATCGCCATACTGCCTTTTTTGTCTCCGATTTCGAGGCGCTGAAAAGCAGACTGGACACGGCCGGGATCCCCTTTACCCTCAGTCGTTCGGGTCGCCGCGCGCTGTTTTGTCGCGATCCGGATCAGAACGGCATTGAACTGATTGCCTGCAACTGACCATCTATACACCAGGATGACCGCCATGTCCCAAGACTCCCTGGATAACCTCAATAACAGACTCAAACAGTTTGCCCAAGCCCGGGACTGGGAACAGTTCCACAGCCCGAAAAACCTGACCATGGCAATGATTGCGGAGTGTGCCGAGCTGGTCGAACACTTTCAGTGGATGACGGAGGAACAGAGCATGAATCTCTCCGCAGATAAGCATCAGCAGGTCGCCATGGAGATGGCTGATATTCTTATCTATCTGATCCGTTGTGCCGAACGACTGGATATCGATCTGGTCGATGCGGCGGAGCGAAAAATCGCCATTAACGAGGCCCGCTACCCGGCCGAAAAGGTGCGTGGTGATGCCCGTCGGGCAGATGAGTACGATTGAGCCGGATCAAGGCTGCCACTGCCAGGCAAAGGCTGATTTTACTCTTTCCCCAATCTTTGCAGGGTGGAGTGGAGAGGGGTATCAGGCTATCTTTTAGCAAAACCCTTTAATCCACTCAGGAATAGGTTGGGAGAAGTTATGAAGAAGTATCAATGTATCGTCTGTGGCTTTATCTATGACGAAGCGGAAGGATTGCCGGAAGAGGGTATTGCCGCCGGAACACGCTGGAGAGAAATCCCGGATGACTGGGAGTGTCCGGAGTGTGGTGTGAGCAAAGCTGACTTCGAGATGGTGGAGATGGTAGCCTAGGAGCTGGGACCTCCAAAGCGGATTATTTAAAACAAGAAGATGGAAAAAATTCTGATTCTCGGTTCCGGCCTGGCCGGCTACAGCCTTGCCCGGGAGATCAGGGCCGTCGATGAGTCAATCGAACTGCAGATGATCACCGCGGATGCGGGTGATTTCTACTCAAAACCGATGCTTTCGAATGGCCTCGCACAGGGCAAGCAGAGCCAGGACCTGGTCAATGCCACGGCAGAGAGCATGAGCGACAAGCTTAAAATGCGCATCGACACCAACTGCCGTGTCACCGCCATCGATACCGAACGCCAACAGGTGATCACCGATCGGGGTGAGCATCACTACACGTCACTGGTACTGGCTCTTGGGGCGAAACCGATCATTCCCGTCATGCGTGGTGATGCTGAGCAACATCGAGTCACCGTCAACAGTCTCTATGACTACCACCGGTTCAGGCAGCTGCTGCCCCAATCACCCGCCCATGTGGCGATCATCGGGCCTGGCCTGATCGGCTGTGAGTTTGCCAACGACCTGTTGAGCCAGGGCTATCAGGTCAGTCTGATCGGACCGGACCCCCACCCGATCAGCACCTTGCTGCCGGCAATCACCGGCAAAGCCCTGCAGCAGGCCATGACAGAGGCCGGCGCCCATTGGCATCTGCAACAGACGGCCGCCATCATGGATCAATTGGCACAAGGCTACCGCCTGACCCTGACGGATGCTTCGATTATCGATTGTGATCTGGTGCTCTCAGCCGTTGGCCTGCTACCGGAGATGCAGCTGGCTACCGAGGCCGGTCTGGGGACAGCCAGGGGTATCGTTACCGATCGCATGCTGAGAACCAGTAACGAGCGAATCTACGCACTGGGAGACTGTGCCGAAATCGCCGGTTTCAACCTACCCTATGTAATGCCGATCATGAACGCCGCTCGTGCGCTGGCCAAGACCCTCACCGGTGAGCCCACCGAAGTGGTCTATCCGGCCATGCCGGTGGTGATCAAGACACCTTTGCATCCAATCGTTATCGCGCCACCACAGCGCGGAGCGGCAGGTGACTGGCAAAACCACCAGGACCAGCAGGGCACAGAGTGCCTGTTCCATGATCCAGAGGGTCAACTGAGTGGCTTTGTCCTGAGTGGCAAATATGTGGAGCGCAAACAGTCGCTGACCAAGCAGCTACCCCACCTTCTTCCGGCAACGGGCTAATCGCTGCTCTACGGCCTCCAGACCCATCTCCCGTAATAACTCGATATTTCGCTGTGGGATCAGCTCCGGTTGCGGGTAGTGTTTCAGCGCCTCAGCCAAAGATTCCTCTCTGATGAAGTGAAACATGGGGTAGGGAGAACGATTGGTATAGTTGGCCGGATCGCTTTCATCACTACCATCAAATTGGTAATCCGGGTGGAAGCTGGCGAGCTGAAACTTGCCTTCCAGGCCCGCTTCGGGAATCACCTCCTCCACCACCTGCAGCAGATCAAGATAATCATCAAACGCTTCAAGACCTGCCGGTACGATCAGCAGGCTGGCCTCAGCATCCTGCAGCTGCAGCATGGTCTCAAATTCAGCCAGGATTGCCCGGTAGATTCCATCCATATCGGACTCCGGGCAGACCAGATAGCGAATACGCCCCGCCTCTACCGGCACAGCGGCAAATGGACATAGATTGAGCCCAACAACTGTTCCTTCCACCCAGCATCGGGTTGCTGCCAGTATGGCTTCATTGTTCATCACGATACTCCAGAATTTCCACTGACATCCCCACCCCCAGCTCTCCCGGGTGATCATAGATCAGATTCTGCCCGAAATAGACCTGTTTTCCCCGTCGTCGGTAAGCGGCCAGGGAGGCCAGCGGTTCAGCACCCCGCACCCCGGTGGCGGGATCCACGCTCGTAATGCTGCAACGGGAACAGGGCTTCACCAGTCGCAGCTCCATCGTTCCGATACGAATCCGTGACCACTGATCCTCGGCGTATGGCTGTGTGCCCGAAACCACCAGATTGGGACGAAAGCGTGCCATGGAGAGGGGTGACTCAAGCCGGCTGTTGAGCTCCTCAAGTGAGGCCTCAGAGGCCAGCAGCAGAGGGAAGCCATCGCTAAAGGCCGTAAGATGTCTGGGCTCCGCATAGCGCTGATCCACCTGACGTTTCACATCGTCCATCATATAGACAAGACGGCACTCAACACCGAGAAAACGACTCAACCAGGCATCAGCCCGCTGTTCAACCAGACAACCTTCGAGGCGATCCTGCCAAACCTCAACCTCGATTCTGGGCGCGGCAAAGGTTGGTCTGCCCACCCGCAAGCTGGGCATATCCGGGGCTGTCAGCAGCAGCCCATCGGATTCGACCTCGACTCCAATCAGGGTCATCCTGGGGAGTTCCCGCTGAGATAAAAATCCCCCATCGCGATCCACCACCATCCAGCGCCGGTCGTGCACCAGGCCAAACCCGTCCACGCTGGAGCGATCGACAGCCACGCCTCTCAGGGACTTCACCGGATAGCAGTGAAGCCCCGATAAACAGATCGGGGTAGACATTAACCCTCCTATATTCGAGTGTTTTAATCATTTTACAAAAAATTAGCTACATTCCTGAGAGGATCTGCCGATATGGAATCTGCTACTTAACAATTCCAGCGAAGGACAAGTGTACATGTCCATCCGCTCAGGAGGAGAACTGTATGGATATCGTGCCCTATCTGAAACTGATGGTGCAAAAAAATGGATCAGACCTATTTTTCAGTACAGGCGCCCCGCCCAATCTGAAGGCAGAGGGTGAGACACGACCGGTAGGCACGGCCCCACTCCAGTCAGGTCAGGTGAGAAAACTCGCCTATGGCATCATGAGTGATGATCAGATCAAGGAGTTCGAGGCCACTTATGAGTGCAATCTTGCCATTTCGGTCAATGCACTGGGTCGATTCCGGGTCAATGTCTATCGCCAGCGAGGCGATGCAGCGATGGTCATTCGCTACATCAAAGGCGTTATTCCTCCAGTTGAAAAACTCAATCTGCCGATCATTCTGAAGGATCTCATTATGGAGCCCCGGGGACTGATCCTGGTCGTTGGCGCCACCGGATCGGGTAAATCGACCACCCTCGCGGCGATGATTGAACATCGCAACCAGAACCGCACCGGCCATATTCTGACCATCGAGGATCCGATTGAGTATCTCTACACCCACAAAAAGTCGGTTGTCGACCAGCGGGAAGTCGGACTCGATACCCTCTCCTATGAGAATGCACTGAAGAATGCCATGCGTGAGGCGCCGGATGTGATTCAAATTGGTGAAATCCGGGAAATGTTCACCATGCAGCATGCCATTGCCTATGCAGAAACAGGACACCTCTGTCTCTCAACCCTGCACGCCAACAATGCCAACCAGGCACTGGACCGAATCATCAACTTCTTCCCGGACTCCGCCCACCAGCAGCTCTACATGGATCTTTCGCTTAATCTGAGAGCGGTCGTTTCACAACGACTGGTGAAAGGCAAAAATGGCCAACGACTGCCTGCCGTTGAGATACTGTTGTTGACCTCCTATATCTCCGAACTGATCCAGAAAGGCGACATCCATACCATCAAAGAGGTGATGGAACAGGGGAACGAACGGGGTATGCAGACCTTCGATCAATCCCTCTACAAACTCTACCAGGAGGGTAAAATCACTCTGGAAGAGGCTTTGGCACATGCAGACTCCCGCAACAACCTGTCACTGAAGATCAGACTCTCAGATACCAATGGCGTGGCAGCACCTGGCAGTTTAGGCGTTGCCGAGGACCAGTTCTGATTCAGCCTGCAGGTTGAGTGGCAACACTCATTCAGATCCCCTCAAGCGGAGGGGGGGATGATTGCCACTCAGTTGAAAATCCCCGAAACGGGTATAAAAAAGTGTTGGCCATGAGCCAGATAACACGGCAGTGACTACAGATGATAACCTACATTAATATAAAGGATTTATGGAAGGCCTACTGACCGGTCAATAAATAGATATCCAAAAGGAAAGAGAAGAGGACTCTCGTGTTGGAACTCATACCAGTCATTCTGCATCAGTCGTGGGTGGATCGAAAGCCTACGATCAGCAGATCTCACATCGAATATCGAACGCAACGGACCCATACCTTCCGCTTATTGATTGCGGCACTCTACTGCTTTTTCACTGACCGGCAGCCGGCGTCTATTGGCGTTTACCAGGAGAGGCAGATTGAATTCCGTTAAATTCATAGCGGCCTTGATCTTCCTGATTGGTGCGGAGGCCAGTCTGCTGCTTTTTGACTATTGGCGGGAGATCGATCATCAGCTTGAGCGGGCCGAGGCAACCCGTCAGACAGCCGTTACCACCGCTCTGAAAAGCTATCGGCGGATTATCGAAGTTTTCTATAGAGATCGGTTCAATCAGCCACCGACAGCGTCCCTGCTGGCGGCGGCAAGCAGCGACGACAAACAACAGAGCGAGTTACGCAGCCGTCTCTTTCAGCGCTTCATCACAAGCTATAAACACCTGCAGCAAGAGGGTATCCATGGCCTGCAATTCATACTCCCAGACGGTCGGGTCTTTCTACGCTTCGATCAACCCGGGAAATTTGGTGACAAGGTTATTGAGCATCGTCCGATGTTGCAGGGGGTATTGAATGGATTCCCCCAGGGCGGAATGCTCGAATATGATCCAGCCAATCCAAGCCACAGATTCGCCTTTCCGATCATACATCAGGATCGGATGGTGGGGATCATCGATTTCGGAGTCGCCTTCGAAGCGATTCGCAAAACTCTCAACCAATTGAGTACTATGCGTGACACCCATTTCCTGCTGGTTTTAAAACAGGATCTGTATGAAACGGTAACCAATCCCCAGCTGTATCCACGCTATCGGACAACAAGAATCAATCCCAGTCTGCTGCTCGAAGTGACAAGGCAGAATCATGACCAGCTCCGCTCACTGAACAAAATCGAGGCTCAGCTGGAGACGAACGCGTCACTCCATCTTGCACTGGATCAGAATCAGGACTTCACCGAGGAGGTCTGCATTAAAGCCGATGAGTGTTTCATCGTCAGCCTGCAGGCGCTTTGGGACAACCGGCAGATGGCTAATGGCTATATTCTCAGTTACTCCGCCGTTACTGAACTGCGCAACCTCCGCAGCAAACACCTGACCCTTTTTTTGATCGGCATCATACTCACATCCCTCGCACTCTACGCCTTCAATCATTGGTTACAGACCAACAAACGACTGCAGACAATTTCCGATCATATGGCGGAGGGGATGTACGTAACCGACACCAAAGGCAACATCAACTACGTCAATCCCAAAGCCTGTGCCATTCTAAAGTATAAAAAGCATCAGCTGCTTGGGCAGAATGCCCATCAGCTGTTCCATTGCAATGAGCAAGGCAAATCGCTGGCGAATCAACCCTGCGTGATTCTGCAGCACAATCTCAGCGGCGATCACTGTAACAGTGAAGAGTTGCACTTCAAATGCCACGACGGCAGAACCATCCGCACCAGCATCGTCTGCTCGCCGACCTGGACAAACGGTAGCCTAACCGGATCTGTGGTGCTGTTTCGCGACATTACCCGGGAACATGAAACCAAGCGCAGACAATACCGCAGCGATATCGCCTTGAACTCTCTGGCGGAAGGGGTAATGGTCACTGATGCCGATGCAAACATCGAAGCCGTCAATAAAGCGTTCAGCCTGATCACGGGTTACCAGGAAGAGGAGGTTCTCGGCAAGCGGCCCAACATCCTCAAGTCAGGCCAGCATGATGACCTTTTTTATGAGGAGATGTGGGACCGACTCATTCTTGATGGCCATTGGGAAGGAGAGATCTGGAATCGCCGCAAAAACGGGCAGATCTATCCGGAGTTGTTGCGCATCACCAGCGTTCTGGGAAAAGCGGGCAGTGTCAGCTCCTATGTGGCAACTTTCAGTGATGTGACGGAGAAGCGCCAACATGAGATGGCGTTGCACAATCTGGCCTATACCGATCCACTTACCCAGTTGCATAATCGTGCCGCCTTCCTGGAGATGTTCGATCATGCCTTGGCACACACCGAACGCCGTCATACCCAATGCGCCCTGCTCTATCTCGACCTGGATCGTTTCAAAAAAATCAATGACACCCTGGGCCATGACATGGGTGACAAGGTTCTGCAGATAAGCGCCGAGCGACTCAACCAGGCAGTGCGCAACAATGATGAGGTGGCACGTCTCGGCGGTGATGAGTTCATCGTCTTGTTGGAAGACATTCACCAGGATGACGCGCCGGCCAGAGTCGCTCGAAAAATCATCAGTCTGCTGAGCCAGCCGATCAATCTGGAACCTCACACGCTGCATATCACCACCAGCATCGGCATCGCCATCTATCCGGATGACGGCAATGACACCACCACCCTGTTAAAAAATGCTGATACAGCCATGTATATGGCCAAACGTGAGGGACGAAACGGCTATCACTACTTCACCAAGGCGATGGCGAAAAAAGAGGAAAATCGTTTCAAACTCGAAATCGACCTCCATACCGCGCTGATGAATGACGAATTTCTGCTGCGTTATCAACCCAAGGTCGACCTCTACTCAGGTGAGACGGCCGGCTTCGAAGCCCTGCTCTACTGGCAACATCCGCAGCGTGGGCTGTTGTCCGCAGGTGAGTTCCTCAGTGTTGCCCACGATGCGGGAGTGATGCGGGAGATCACCCACTGGGTGATCAATGAAGCCTGCAGTCAGATGCACTCCTGGCTGGATCAGGGCCTGAACCCTGGCCGCATGGCAATCAATATCGACACCCACACCTTCAACAGCAGTGACGCCTACGATCAGATCTGTCGCACCGTTGAAATGAGCGGCGTCAGCCCACACAAAATCGAACTTGAAATTGCTGAAAGCGGTCTGCTGGAGAAGCCCTTCGACGACCCTTTCTGGGATCAACTGGTGGACCTCGGGTTCACCCTCTCGATCGATGATTTCGGCACTGGCGTCTCCTCACTCTATCGCCTCAAACGCCTGCCGGTCACAACCCTGAAGATCGACCAGTCATTCATCCAGAATATTGAGCATGATGAACAGGACCGCAGCATTATCTGTACGGTGATTGCGATGGGCAAAAGCCTGGGATTGAATATACTGGCGGAGGGTGTGGAAAACCACAGACAGCTTCACTTTCTCTGTGAGATCGGCTGTGACGAAGGCCAGGGCCATCTATTCTCCAGACCCCAGCCGCCGCTGGTGATCACTGAACTGCTCTCTTCAAACCACTATAAACAACTGGTTGAAGTATCCGCCAATCATTGAAAACCATCCCCTGTCGGAATCCAGGCCCATACTGCACTAGGCCATTGATTTCAATGGCTTACCATGTCATTTGCCAAGTGTAAAAACAGCCTGGTCTTGATTCGTATCGGAGCGGTCATTTGGGGTATAGTAGGACGGAACCGAATAGCATCATCCCGCAGAATATGAGGCAGCATACTGATGAATGAGACCTATATGGTATTGCCAAGCTCAAGACCAGAGCAGATTCGCCTGATCAAGGTACCCCACGACCTGGATCGCAATGAAGCCTATCGATTTGCCACAGGCATCATCGCCCATGCGGAGGAGAGCAATGCCGACTATGGTTGGGAGGAGATCGCCGAAGCTCTGGAGGCACGAGGGTTTGAGACGGTTGAGGCCATCATCGGTCCGGCGCTCGACTGATCCGGCACGATCCAACACCTCGACAGAGATAAAGGCACTCCTTTGCGACCAGGGAATCCTTGCAAACCGTCATCAGAAGTCGCTTGAAGTGCCTGACGGTGCGAGGCAGAAGCGCGACTCACGGAGACTGGGAATAAACCCATCGGGCACCGCTTCAATCGGTCTCAATCGATATCGTCATACTCATCCAGGTCCATCTGCAGCAGTATCGCCTTGCGCAGCAACTTCTGTTCATTTCGCTGGGTCTTCTTCAGGGTACTGATCTCCTTCTCCAAATCCTGAATACGATAGATGAGCTCTTCCGCATCGGCCATTGGCTGAGCAGCCTGCTGTGGCGCGACCGCCTGATTATTGTTACCTGCCGCGCCGGGATGCAGTGGTGATACCGATGCCAGCTGGGGCCCCTGCTGCTTCTCATCAACCGGCGGATTGAAGCTGACCTCCTGCTCCAGCTCCTCGATCACAGAGAGCACAGCATCTTTATTCAGCTCATGCATCTCTTCCAGACAACCGAACAGCATCAGTCGGTCACACATCGCATTGATACGCCGGGGCACACCGCCGGTGAATTCAAAAATCATCTTGAACACCCCGTCAGCGAAGATGGGGTCCTGCTGCCAGCCAACCAGTTGCAGACGATGCAGGATATACTTTTCAGTCTCTTCCACACTCAGCGGATCCAGATGATAGGAGGCGATAATCCGCTGCCGGACCTGTTCCATCCCCGGACTCTGCAGGGTTCGCTTAAACTCCTCCTGACCGAGTAGAAATGTCTGCACCAAGGCCCGGTTGTTGACCTGGAAATTGGACAGCATACGCAGCTCTTCAACAGACCTGGCTGGCAGGTTCTGCGCCTCATCCACCACCAGCAGCATCTGCTTGCCCTCTGCATGACGGGCACGGGCGATAGCTTCGAGATTGTGCAGCAGGGTTGCTTTGTTGAGACCTTCGTGGGCCAGACCGAAAGAGGCGCACACCATCCTCAACATATCTTCCGGGTCAACCTGAGTCGTAACCAATTGAGCCGCCATGACATTCATGCTACTCAGCTCATCGAACAGATTGCGTACCAGGGTCGTCTTGCCAGTTCCGATTCCTCCGGTAATGACGATGAAACCCTCACCCTGCTCCAGGCCATAGCGTAAGTAGGCCATGGCACGGTTATGTCCCTTACTGTTGAAGAAAAACTTGTGATCCGGAGTCAGCTGGAAGGGTTTACCCTCCAGTTTGTAAAAATCATCGTACATATCTATTTGGCCTTCATGTTGTTTCTTTGCTTTCCTGCTTGAGAGGCAACCAGCCACTGATAATGATGCCGTCACCAGAGGACAAGTTTCATATTCCGGTATCCATGGCAGAAGAGATCTCAAATATGGTAGTTACATTATGCAACCAATCAGATCATATTCCTACTCTTGGAACTCAATTCCGGCAAAGCAACCAAGCACGACGTGAGGGAAAATCCAAACAAAAAAATAGCGCAATGGATGGTTGACCGAACTCATTCAAGTCATCTATCTTGCGTAGTGACAGCTGTGACCTTAAACCACCTGGGTCGCCAATCTGCAAAATGGCACTAAAGGTTTCATTTCATGGCTACAAAATGACCAAAAAACACAATTAGAACAAGTACCTAGGAGACACAATGCTCAACCCTGGAGATCAAGCGCCATCCTTTGAGTTACCCGATTCGGACATGCATATCATCCGCTCCGGTCAATTTCTCGGAGAGCAGAATCTGGTGATCTACTTCTATCCCAAGGATGACACCACAGGCTGCACCATTGAGGCTGTTGAATTATCTGATTTAACGGATGAGTTTACCGAACTTGACACTCAGGTGATCGGAATCAGCCGGGATAACTGTGTCAGTCATGCTGCCTTTCGTGACAAGCACGGCCTAACGGTCCAGCTTCTGGCAGATACCGAGGGTGAAGTGTGCAAGGCCTACGACGTCTGGCGGGAGAAGGAGAAAAACGGTGAAAAACGCATGGGAATACTGCGTTCCACCTTCATTATCGATAAACAGGGCATCATCACGCACGCACTTTATGATATAAAACCCAAAGGCCACGCCGCACAAGTAATTGACCTAATTAGGGAAATCACCTAAACCTAAAGCTATAAAGTACCCGTTGGGTTCAAGCAGCAAGGCGGTTGATAGCCAGTGAAACTCCGAACCAAGATCCTGATTGTCCTGTTTCTGTTCGGTTTTGCACCTTTGACCGCCATGGTGCTCACCAATCTGCCGTTTGTACTCGAACGGCTTGAGTTCTTTTACCATAAAGCCTATCTGCAGAATCTCAGAGCTGACTTTCGCGACCTGGATGAACATCTTGCCAGTCGAAACGAAATGCTGCGCCTGCTGGCCAAACTGCCGGAGCCCGGCCTGATCCTCGGACAGCAGCAGGATGGGGATAACGGCAAGATCGACGTGGCACGGGTGCGCTACACCGAGTGGATCAACCGGATCCTGCAGGATCACCAGGACATCTTTCAGATTCTGTTTCTCGACCTGCGGGGCAATCCCCGTTACTGGTTGGAACTGAACCATCGCACCCGCCAATGGGAACCGACCATCAAAAAACCCGACATGCCCTCGGAGACCTTCTTCAAGAGCAATGTCAATCAGGAGTTTGGCCGGGTCGCGGCAAGTAAGATCAGTCTCAACCCCAATGTCGCCCATCTCGACCCCCGCCGCTTCATGACCTTGCGTATGATCAGCCCGATTCTCGGTCCTGACAGTAATGATCGCGTGACCACGCTCGGTGCGGTGGTGATCAATATCGATGTGGGAGGCATGGCAAGGGCCTACCGCAACACCTTGTGGGTAACCAATGACGGCAACTACCTTGAACAACGCCTCAGGGGAATCGACAAGGCTCAGGCGTTTGAAGACTTCAGTGGCCTGCAAAGCCTGTTCGAAGAGGGCAACCTGACTCTGTGGGAGGGCCGGGGCCGACAGGTTATCTGGGTGCCACTCTTCACCACGGAGGGTTCAGGCCCCCTCTGGGTCGGACGTCCTGTGGATCCCTCTCCGCTGGATAAATTCCGCAATGTGCTGGTCGCCAGAGTGATGACCATCGTGCTGGTTGCACTGGTCATACTCCTCCTGGTGGCACGTTGGATTGCGTTGCGTGGAGAGCAGTTTGGCGAGCGACTCAGAGACGGTATGGAGCGGGTGCTCAGGCAGGACGATGCGGTGCGCTTCGATTGGCGCGGCTCCAGTGAGATCAAACAGCTGGGCCAGCAACTGACGGAACTCGCGGAAACCCATGCCCAGCAGGCCCGACAGCAGCGACAACATGCTCAACAACTGGAGGAGTCGAATCGTTACAAATCACAGTTTCTTGCCAATGTGAGTCATGAACTGAGAACCCCGCTCAACTCAATCCTGCTACTCTCCAAGATGCTCAACGAGACCAATCAACAGCTGAGCAAGGAGCAACAGAAACAGCTACAGGTGATCCATGAGGCGGGCCAGGATCTACGCACACTGATCGACAATATCCTCGACCTTTCCAGAATCGAAGCCGGACGCGCCAGCTTCACTGTGCAGCAGATCTCCCTGCGTGCACTGCTGGATGACCTGATCGATCTGGTAAAGCCCCAGTTTGATGCTCATGGCCTCTTTCTCAAGCTGGAGATCGATGATCAACTGCCCGAGACCTTCCTCTCTGACCAGGAAAAAGTGCGGCAGATTCTGAAGAATTTTCTCTCCAACGCCTTGAAATTCACCCAAACCGGCGGTGCCACCCTGAGCGCCCGGCTCAGTCAGGACCCGGACCAGCAACCCATCTGCCTGACGGTGGAGGATAGCGGCATCGGCATCGCCAGCGACAAACAGGAGCTGATCTTTGAAGCATTCAAACAGGCCGACGGTTCCACCAACAGACAGTATGGTGGCAGTGGACTGGGCTTGAGTATCAGTCGGGAACTGGCAAGACTTTTGGGCGCAGAGATCACCCTGCAGAGCGAAGAAGGCCAAGGCTCCAGATTCACCCTCTGCCTGCCAACGGCATTCGATTACGCAGCGCACCCCAGCTCTCAAGTCGAGCACTACGAAGCCAACCAAGAGACGGATCTGGTGCGCAGGTCGAAACCGACTCCCATTGCAGAGCCAATCGCGGATAGAGCAACCGCCCAATTCACCGGCCACCGTATCCTGGTGGTCGACGACGATCTGCAGAGTCTGCTGGCGCTGACCCCGCAACTGGAGGCCTGGGGATTCGAGGTAGTGGCTGCCGGAGATGGCCAGGAGGCGATTGAAACGCTCAATGAAGATCAGGATTTCAGCCTGATTCTGATGGACATCATGATGCCTGAACTGGACGGCTATGATACGATCAGACATATCCGTGAGAAGATGGGACTGACTGAATTGGGTATCATCGTTCTCAGCGCCAAGAATGCGGCACAAGACCGCAGTAAAAGCCTGGATGCCGGTGCCAACGAGATACTTGCGAAACCCGTGGATACGGAACACCTCAAATTGGTCTTCAGTACCTATCTGGGGTAGCCCACAGCAGCCATCTCAATCAGAGCACCACACGGCAAGCATGACCTGGCAATGGCAAATATAAACACAGCGACTTGTTGTTCAGCATGAAAAGATACTCAGGTTTCAAACTGCTCATCGTGGATGACCACGAACATAACCTGTTTACGCTTCGTACCCTGGTGCAGCGTTATATGGATGTGGAGATACTGGAAGCAACCTCCGGTCAGCAGGCACTCGATATAGCCATCAAGGATCCAGCGATCGATCTCATCATACTTGATGTACAGATGCCTGAGATGGACGGCTTTCAAACCGCATCGATGCTGAAAATCCGCCAAAAGACCAAGCATATTCCCATCATATTTCTTACCGCTGCGTTCAAAACAGAAGAGTTTCAGCAGAAAGGCTATGAAGTCGGCGGTGTCGACTATCTGCTCAAACCGATCGATGACAATCAGCTGCTGAACAAGATCAGTACCTACTTCCGTCTGATCGAAAAAGAGCGGGAGCTGAACAAGATTCTCGAACAGAAAGTCGCTGAACGAACTGAGGAACTCGCCTCTGCCAAACAGCACCTGGAGAACATCATCACCCACATGGGTGAAGCCCTGCTGGTACTCAATCCGCAGGGTGAGATCGAATCAGCCAATCCGGCCGCCTGCAGGATGCTCGATTACAATGAGGCTGATCTATTGCAACTCTCGATTGGCGACGTCTTCGAAGAGGAGGAAGAGGAGCAGGCCGGGGCTTTTTTCGGCACCTGGCTTGAAGCCCTGATCCGCACCGGTGCATTGAGCCGCATCGAGGCCAGATTTATCGCCAAGGACGGACGACGCGTACCGATTCTGTTTTCCCGCACGGCGGTCAAAAACAGCAACGACGAAATCCAGCATATAATATGTATTGCCAAAGACATGACCGGTTATGTGCGTGAAATTGATATAACCAGTTCCGCTTCCCAAGGAGTGTAAAAATGAACGAGCCGCTTGATCCTCGCCCTTCCGAACAGGAAGACACTTCGCTGACAGCTAATGCGCTCAAGGCCATGGCACATCCATTAAGATGGAAAATACTCTGTTCACTCGGGGAAAACGAACTCTCTGTCGGGGAGATTGTGGAACGCACCGGCACCTCGCAGAGCAATATATCCCAACACCTGGAACAGTTGCGCAACAAGAATATCGTCGTCTCCCGCAAAGAGGCGAACCGGATCTACTACCGGATCCGCAACCACCAGTTGCTCGAACTGATCGGCATCATGCGTAATGTGCTGTGTCCGGCAAATCTTGATGACCGCTACCCAAGATAGCAAACGGGTCTGAAATGGATGAGCACATTGTAGAACTGGAGAGTCGAATTGCCTTTCAGGACGAGGCAATCCACTCCCTGAGTGAAACCCTAGCCCAGCAGCAGGAAAAAATTGACGGCTTAACAGTGGCGCTTGAAGCGCTGAAAGAGAAGCTGAAAGCACTGGAGCCATCACCGCTACAATCTTCAGAAGCCGAGCCACCGCCGCCGCACTATTGATTCCCAACCATCAAGCGAAAAGATCCATCGACAGGCTACAGGACAAAGCCCGTATATCCATCTCAGACCCCACTCCTCGAGTTGTAGAGGCAGATTTCCAAGCGAGCCAATAACCTTTGCAAAAACCTCGGATCTCGGTCTATGAAATAGACTATATGATTAGACAACCGATCCAACCAGGGATAACAGATGGCCGAGCATGGTCACTATTCGTTAATGATACATGGCGGCGCGGGAACACTGGAGTGTCTCAAAGAGCCTAGAACCGCAAGCCGGTATCGTCAGAGTATCCGCCGTATTCTGGAGCATGGCCGGGACCTGCTTGAATTGGGTGGGTCCGCCCTGCAAACCGTCGAGAGCTGTGCATCGCTACCGGAAGATGACCCACTCTTCGATGCCGGCTGTGGATCGGTACTGAATGAACACGGCAAGGCCGAGATGGATGCTGCGATCATGGATGGCCGGGACCTCTCTGCCGGCGCAGTAGCTGCCGTGCAGAATATCGCCAACCCGATTCAACTCGCCCGCCATGTGATGTCGAAAAGTGAACATGTCATGCTGATTGCAGAGGGTGATCTGCGTTTTGCAGACCAATGCGGCATCGAACAGACCCCAGACAGCTATTTCTACACAGCGGAGCGGGTGGCACAGCTGGAACAGGCGCGACTGAAAGACAAAGTCGTGCTCGATCACGATGATGCGGAGACAGAAAACGCAGCGCAGAAACTTGGCACCATTGAAACCGTTGCCAGGGATCTCGCTGGAAATCTGGCAGCCGCCACTTCACCGACGGTATGGTCAATAAATCCATGGGACGGGTTGGAGATTCACCGATCGTCGGCACGGGTGCCTATGCGGACAATGAAACCTGTGCGGTTTCTGCAACCGGTTATGGCGAAGGTTTCATGCGCACCCTGATTGGTAAAACAATCTCGGATTTGATACTGATGAAAAAGATGGATGGCGCGCAGGCCACAGCAGCCGGCATCGACTCTTTCACACCTAAGGCCCAGGGCAGAGGTGGCGTGATCGTGGTCGATAAATACGGCCAATGCAATCGTGGCCTGACGACTAAAAAGATGATCCATGGCTGGATCGAAAAGTGCGGTGAATCGATGGTTTGGTTTGATTAACCCTGATAATTTTTAGTCGCTAAATGACTATTGTATGTGATCAATCCCGCATTATTGTTATGGTTATGCGAATTAACCGGCAACTCTTGATCAAAATCAAATCCTAAACGCTCAAGCCCCATTACATCTATCCACCTAATCCAGAGATTAATCCCGATTCGAGGTGGATCCATGACAAGAATGGAAAGCTTGGGCGCACTATGTCTGACTGTAGCGATCACGGCCTGTGGTGGTGGCGGAGGTGGAGACAGCAGCGACACGGACAGCAATACCAACCAGAACAGTCAGGTCACCATGGAGGCGCTGGGCAGAAAGCTCTTCTTTGATACCAACCTCTCAAGCGGTAGCAACCAGGCCTGTGCCAGTTGTCATGATCCGGATAGTGGCTTTGCCGACCCGAGGGTGACCGTTGACGCTCCTGTCTCTGAAGGCTCCGTGGGTGGGACCTTTGGAGATCGCAATGCGCCAACGGCTGCCTATGCCGCCTTTACGCCCTCATTCACTACCGTTGCGGCGGCAGCGCAGACTCAGGAAACCGATTCAAAATATGAGGGAGGGCAATTTCTCGACGGCCGGGCTCTCGACCTGGTAACCCAGGCCAAAGGACCATTCCTGAATCCCCTGGAAATGAATAACGCTTCTGCTGAAGAAGTGGTCGGCAAGGTACAGAATTCCGACTATGCCCATGAGTTCACCGCACTCTTCGGTGAAGACGCCTTCAGCGATACGGATACGGCCTATCACAACATCGCCACGGCAATAGCGGCTTTTGAGTCATCCGACGAGGTCAATCCCTTCAGTTCAAAATTCGATGCCTATCTGAATGGGGACTACACCTTCACGACGTCGGAACAGCGTGGCTTTGATCTGTTCCAGGATGCCACGAAAGCCAAATGCGCCAACTGCCACCCCCTCGGCACAACCTCCGAGGAGTCCCTGTTCACCAATTTCCGCTACTACAACATCGGCACACCGAGTAATCCACAAAATCCCGCCAACATTCTAGACAGCAGTTTTGTCGATCAAGGCTTGGGCGCCAGCAGCGCCATCGAGCGCGGTGATGAGGCGGCCGAACGGGGTAAATTCAGAGTCCCGACACTGCGCAATGTCGAGTTAACCGCCCCCTATATGCACAATGGGGTCTATGAGACACTGGAAGAGGTAGTCCTGCACTACGATATTCAAGTGGCCAATCTGTTCATCACCCCGGAAGTGAATGATCCGAATATCGCTGCAGAGATGAATGCAGGGACCTTCGAAGGCTTGAATCTCAGCGATCAGGAGCGAGCGGATCTGGTCAATTTCATGCTCACCCTGACGGATGGCTATTTTTAACCTGAATCCGTGGGTTCAGGTTTAACCTTGACGGGAAAGGGTCGGCTCCGGGCGCTGCCAGAGCCAGATTGCAACCAGGGTCAGAAGCAGCAGCACCGCCAGTGAGAGCTGCCAACCCGGACCGCCGACCAACTGAAAGATGGCAAAACCGAGGCTCATGCCCAGCACCGCCATCCATTTGCCCATGCGGGAGATCTCTCCATAAGTGATAAAAAGATAGACCGGCTGACCAAACCGGGGATGCGCCAGAATGCGCTTCGTCAGATGAGGCGCACTTCGGGACCAGCACCAGACTGCACCTATCCAGAATATAGTGGTAGGTAACAGGGGAAGTACAATACCGACAGCGCCAAGTATGAACAGGCCCCAGCCGGCTATCTGCATCCAGGCTCTCGACACTGGATGCATAGCCTTCTTGCTGTTTTCAGCCTGTTTGACTTCACTCATAGACTCATCCAAAAACAAATCCTCAAATAGATCATGGGTTGCCAAGCGGCAATCTAAGATTCACTCTATAGACCATGGCATGCAGTCGTTAGTTTGCCGCAACGTTCTACTCTATCTAGCATAGCCATTGGTTGCTCATTGATACAATCAACAGCCCCAATTAGCACGATAGCTTCCATCAATAGCTTTCCATAAAACCCCACCAAACCGAGTGACTTATTAGGGCAAATCCCGGGCAACCCATGAATGATTCGATTTGAGATTTCCATCAAACAGTCATTATGCTGTTACTTTTATAGCGGTTGTTGGAAAACACATTGCGTATGGCAATGAGATAGTTATGGAGGATTAATTGAACAAGCTATAATTAAGCTAAAAAACAAGCCTCGCGCATGGGAATAATGATGCTGGTTCGATTCTTCCTGGATAGAGTGCCAAACGGCTTCTCTCGAGTTCCATCTCTGCTCAATGGACTGACCCTCACTCCTCCGATCTTCCGGCTACTGCCCGCTCACGGCAATTCACCAGTGGATGCCTACACCCTGATCCCGATTGCAGAGACGGCATCGAGTTATTGGCCGGGCGTGAATCACAATCCTGGTTTTCAGCATCGGGATCAGCAAACCACCATCGAATTTGCGGATCAGAGTTTCAAAATCACGCCAGACATGGTGCCACCAGCCACAAATAAGGAGCGGGTTGTTGATTAACCTGCTACTTCTTATTTTACTGACCTGCTTACTGACCGCATCGCCCGACTTAAGTGCGACCGAGAAGCCTTCGCCAATAAAGCTTGGCGGCACTATTGGTGCGCTGAACGATCGCTCAATAACCGATGCGGAGATTGCATTCCAGGTAATCTTCAACGAGCTGCTTGCTGAAGCAAATGAAAGCTTCTCACTGAAAATCTATAAGGATCAAAATCTACTGTTCGACAGATTCAGACGAGGAGAGTTACAAGGAATTCTCACCGGCTCTCTACACTTCATCGAGTTGGATTCGTTGATACACGATAGTGCACGATATTCAGTTCAGTTTGGTGACAAGCTCAAACAAAACTACCTGCTATTGGTACGCCATGACGACAACCTTACCAGTCTCAGACAACTGAAAGAGAAAACCCTCAGTATGGGTGCAAGCCACCAGGTAGGAAAGCTGTTTCTTGATGTGGAACTGTTGCAGCAACAACTTCCGCTAAGCGATCAATTTTTCAAAGAGATCCATATCGTCAAGGGTGACAACACATCAATTATCGATCTCTACTTTGGCAAGGTGGATGCTGCGGTTGTGCCGAAGTTTACCTTTGAAACCAGTCAGACACTGAATCCTCAGATCAAGAACAAAATTGAAGTACTGGCCTCTTCAGAACCCATGATTCACCAGGCTGTAGGTTTGCGGCACGATTTTCCACAACATCGAATTGATAATTTTGAACCCCACATTCTGACAGATCAACCAAGCAAAAGACTGATCAATGTATTCGAGACTTTTGGAATCGAACGCATACACAGGGTTACGGAAGAGAGTTTCAAGGAGGTTAAATCACTACAAAATCGTTATAACAAACTAAACGGGCTTTCCCAGTGAAAATCAGAAATACGATTTTCAGGCATCTCTACATACGTATGGCGATCATTCTTTTGTGTATCAGTCTGGCATTCTCCTTTGCTCTGATACCCATCTACAATGATAAACTTTCACGTATGCTCGCTGCACAGGGCAGCACATTTACCAACACAACCATTGCCGCTTGCGGCGAAGCACTCTACACAGCGGACTACAGCTTTGTTATCAACTACACGAAAAAGGTCTTGAAAGAGACCCCTGAAGTCACTTTTGTCAACTTCATATCAAGTGACGGCATGAGGCTCAATATCAGCCAGTCAGGTTGGAGGGTTGAGACAGTTGAAAAAGACCAAATCCAAGTAAAACTGCCAAGCGAGCAACGATATAGCCTAAAACACTATACCGAAATACCTGAAACCGTGATCACGGATGCCTTTTTATTCAACAAACCTTTAGTGATTTCAGGACTCTTGTGGGGAGATATCGAAATCGGCATTTCCGACAGCGAATATAATTCACTGATGCTGAGCTATTTTCGCAATGTCATTCTATATAGTTTTGTACTACTGGCCATATCACTTCTAATCCTACATGGCGTTTCAATCAAACTCTCATCCCAACTGTCAAAATTACGCCAGACTGCGAGCTTACTCTCCAATGGCGATCTATCCGCACGCGCCCCCACTGAAGCGATTGGTGAAATAAGCCTGCTTGCAACCACCCTGAACAACATGGCGCTGAACCTGGAGACAAAAACCAATCGTGTCGAACAATTGGCAAGACTGGTTGAAGATACCGATGACGCCATTGCTATATTTGACAAGTCACACCAAATTTCTTTTATCAATAACGCCTTTGCCAAAATTACTGGACAGAATATCGACACCTATCAAGGTATGACACTGCAGGAACTGTTTCACAACCTTGGTATCGACAAACGCAAACAACATGAAATCTCTTTAGGGTTTGAACATGTCAAGCAACTCAACTGGTCTACCGACATCACCATCTCTAAGTTCAGTAATCCACCAATTCATCTGACATTACGCATTGAAAGGTTCGATAGTGCAAACCCTGAGGAGAGCAGTTTTTTTGTAGTCTTGAGCGACATCACTCAACGCAAACAGCTCGAGCAGGAACTTGAAACCCTTGCTTATATCGATAAACTGACAAAACTGCCGAACAGACGCTATTTCATGGATGCACTGACAGCCAATGTCAAGGATGCAACCCTTTCCGATACTTCACTCGCGGTATTCTTTCTCGATCTCGATAATTTCAAACTGATCAATGATTCACTCGGCCATGAGGTGGGAGATCACGTACTCAATGAAGCCGCCTGGAAACTGCAGGATTCACTTCGATCCGATGATATAGTTTGCAGGCTTGGTGGCGACGAGTTCACGGTCATCCTCAAGAATGTAACCGAAACAGAAAAGCTTGCAACCATTGCAGACTCCATCCTCGCCAGCTTCTCGACTCCCATACTCTGCAACAAAAGAGAATTGCGAATCACCACAAGTATCGGCATAGTGCAGTTTCCGCAGCATGGCAATGATGAGAAAGAGTTGATTAAAAACGCCGATACGGCGATGTATGCTGCAAAACATAGCGGTAAAAACAGCTACCGCTTTTTCACTTCCGATATGCATCGGGACATGAAGGACTACCTTGAACTTGAAAGCGCACTACGAAGCGCCATCATTGACTCCAATCTGGAGATTGTCTATCAGCCGTTCATCGATATTGAAACCAACCGCATCACCAATTGCGAAGCTTTACTTCGCTGGAATCACCCACAACGCGGTCCGATTCCACCTGGACGCTTCATCCCCATTGCCGAGCAATCCGGCTTAATCTCTGAAGTTGGCAACTGGGTATTTACCGAAGTCTGTCGTCAAATAAAATCTTGGAACAACAGCATCAACGTATCGATTAATGTCTCTGGCAATGAACTTGCCGACAAAACGTTCATCAACCGACTTGAGAACACGCTTATCGAATACGATATAGACCCCTACCGCATACAACTGGAATTCACCGAGCACGTTCTGGTCAGTAAAGATGGCAGCAATCTACCAATTCTGAATGCACTCAAACGCGCTGGTTTCGAGATTGCGATCGACGACTTTGGAACCGGATTCTCTTCACTCAGCTATATTAGTGAACTTCCCATCGACACCATCAAGATCGATAAATCATTCATCAATAAACTACCTAATGACCGCAGAACCATAGCAGTCGTCAACTCAATCATCTCCCTCGCCAAAAACCTGGACATCAAAACCGTCGGTGAAGGTGTGGAGAAGAAGGAGCAGGTCGATTGGCTACAAGCAAACGGATGCAACACCATTCAGGGCTACTACTATCATCGCCCCATGTCTGCTCAGGACCTACAAACACTGATAAAGCCTGACAACCTAAGGCACATCCCAACCATAAGCAATCAATACAGCAAACCAGGCAAATAAAAACCGGCCTGAAAATCAAGGCCGGCATAACTCAGTTCAACTGAAACATTGCGCTCTCAGAAAGAACCATTATCACTCCATTGGCAATGTATCAACCGTCATCTTTTATACGTTAACTCTACGACTGTATGAGACAAAGCCGATCAGAGCAGCTGCAAACAGCCAGCCAGCAGCCGGAAGCGGTACAGCACTCATGGTTAAATCGTAGTCGGACCCTATCTTGGGATCGAGTGCATTCAATGCAAATCCGGACAGGGTAAAAATATAATCCCCTGCACTCAATATGAAGGTCTCCGAAAACATATTTCCTAAATGAAACTGCTCATTGGTTGTCAGATTGGTTAACAGCAGATCATCCTGAAACATACCTTCATGGGTTCCTGAAATATTCAACTCCAATGAAGGCACGTCGATTGTCAGACTATAAGAGTCGAGAAAATTACCAATAGGTTGAGGTGTGGCGTAGCTATCACCTTGAGCGGCAAAAACACCTGCATCATAGGAGGCTGCCTGAATTCCAATTGAGGTGGTCATCAGAATCGCCATCAGTGCGATTGAGCGTAACATGAGCTTTTTCATAATTTCATCCTTAAAAAGCATTAGTGATGTCCGATCACTCCTAACGAATCGGGTCCAACCATAGAAAAACTAACACCAAAACAGTGTTTATAACAAAACCTTATCCCGAAAAATTTAAACTGTTTACAAAAAGTTCACATATGAACAATGTATTTTTATTTTGAGTTCCGCTCTCCATCCTCTAGGGCCTGTTAACACTTATCCAATAGGCCCTAGAGAGAGAAAGATATTGATCTTCGATCAGGCTTCTAGGTTAGCGCTATATCACCTATCCGGGAAGGCAGAAATGTAACTACCCCAGTGACGGATCAATCACCACGATACAGCTCAACATCCATTTTCGGTGGTAACTGAAGATGAAAACCCTGTGTCGACAAATTTTGCATGACCACAGCCACTTCCTCCCGGGCCAGTTTACGAGAGCTGTTGAGGGTCAGCTCCATAACTTTTTCCGGTCTGCCGAATCGTTTCAAAAGCGCATCAGGCACATTCGAAAAATCCCCTTCAACTGGAACATAGAGATACATCTCATCTTTTTTGGAACTGCGGTAGATCCAGCAACTCATCTCCATCAGCTGTTCTCCAGTCACACTCCATTGATCTCCGGCGCCGGTGCGGCTACTAAATTCCAGATATCCCGGTTATATTCTGCGATTGTTCTGTCGGTTGAGAAGCGTCCACATCTGGCACTGTTTATGATGCTCATACGTGTCCAACGGGCTTGATCACAATAGGCCTGAGCTGCCTGATCCTGGGCATCAATATAACTGCGAAAATCCGCCGCCGTCATCCAGTGATCATAGGGACTGCGAATCGACTCCACGATCTCATCGAAAATCCCCGGCTCAAACTGGTTGAAGTAACCACTCTCCAGCAACTTCATCACCCGCTTGAAATCAGCATCGTTTTCAATGATTTCATTAGGTGCATAGTGGCTGCGACGGCTCTCAACCTCTTCACTCGTCAGCCCAAACAGGAAGAAATTCTCTTCTCCCACCTCTTCCAGAATTTCAATATTCGCGCCATCGAGAGTACCTATGGTGACAGCACCGTTCATCATGAACTTCATATTGCCAGTCCCTGACGCCTCTTTACCTGCTGTTGAGATCTGTTCTGACAAGTCGGTTCCCGGCGCAATGACCTCCATTGCCGTTACCCGGTAATTGGGCAGGAAAGCCACCTTCAACAACCCGCCAACCTTCTCATCCCGATTGATCACACGGGCCACACTGTTGATCAACTTGATGATCAGCTTCGCCATCTGGTATCCGGGAGCAGCCTTGCCTCCAATCAAGACACAGCGGGGCGTCCAGTTTTCCGTATCCCCGGCCCGGATGCGGCAATAGAGATGAATGACATGCAGAATGTTAAGTAACTGACGCTTGTATTCATGGATTCGTTTGACCTGCACATCGAACATGGCCTCAGGATCAAAATCAACATCACAATCACTCTTCACCAGCTCAGCCAGTCGTTGCTTATTCTCAAGTTTGACCTGGCGCCACTTCTTTTGAAAACTTCGATTATCAGCCTGGGATTGCAACTGCTCCAGTTTTTGAAGATCTGAAATCCAGCCATTGCCCACCTGCTCATCAATCAGCTGACGCAAGCCAACATTCGAGGCAGCGAGCCAGCGCCGCGGTGTCACGCCGTTGGTCTTGTTATTGAAACGCTCCGGCCAGAGCTCAAAAAAGTCATGGAAAAGCCCCTGTTTCAGAAGCTCTGTGTGCAGAGCGGCCACGCCATTGATCGAAAAGCTTCCGACTATCGCCAGATAGGCCATTCTGACCATTGGCTCTGGGCCCTCTTCGATGATCGACATACGCCGCAGGCGATCGGTGTCACCAGGCCAATGCAGCGCCACCTCACCGAGAAATCGGGCATTGATCTCATAGATGATCTCCAACAGCCGGGGCAACAAACACTCAAACAACTTCACCGACCAGCGTTCAAGCGCTTCCGGCAGCAGCGTGTGGTTGGTGTACGCCATGGTTTTCGAGGTGATCGCCCAGGCACGGTCCCAGGAGAGACCCTGCTCATCCATCAACTGTCTCATCAACTCAGCGACAGAGACGCTGGGGTGGGTATCGTTCAGCTGAAAACAGTTTTTCTCTGCGAAATCACTGAAATCGGAATGGTGCTCATTCCACTCCCGGATCACATCCTTGATACTGGCGGAAGCTAAAAAGTACTGCTGCCTCAGACGCAGCTCTTTACCGTTTTCACTGGCATCATTCGGATAGAGCACCATGGTGATATGCTCTGCATCGTTTTTCGTTTCCACCGATTCGGTGTAACTGCCCGCATTGAATTCGTCCAGATTGAACTCATCGGTTGCCGCCGCCTTCCAAAGACGCAGCGTGTTTACCGTACCGTTACGATAACCAGGCACCGGCAGATCGTAGGGCACTGCCAGCACATCCTGGGTATCCACCCAACGGACTCTGCCGTTGATGTGCTCGGTGCGCCCACAGAATTTGATCTGCTGAGTATATTCAGGCCGCTCCAGCTCCCAGGGATTACCATCCCTCAGCCAATGGTCCGGATCCTCGATCTGCTGGCCATTGGCAATATGTTGGCGAAACATGCCGTATTCATAGCGCAGTCCATATCCTCGAACCGGTAACTGCAGGGTTGCACAGCTGTCGAGAAAGCAGGCAGCCAGACGTCCCAGCCCCCCATTACCCAAACCCGCATCCGGTTCACTCTCTCTGATGTGGTCCAGATTGATACCAAGCTCAATGAAGGCCTGGTCGACCTCTTTGCTGATATCCAGATTCAGAATGGCATTACTCAGCGTGCGCCCCATGAGAAACTCGAGCGAGAGGTAGAAGGTACGCTTACAATCGGACTCCTCGTAGTGTGAACGGGTCAGTTTCCATCTCTCTATCAGCCGGTCCCGTACTGTCAAAGCGAGCGCCTTATAGGGGTAGTGGCTCGATGTACAGTGGTCATCTCTGCCCAGGGTGTGGGCAAAATAACGACGGAAATCAAACGAGATCGCCTCGGAGTCCATACCCAACGGAGGCAGAGGAGCCAGGGGATTACAGATATGTTCTACTTTTTTTCTGGAGCCGGCTTGATCTTTCGACATGGTCTCTGTCCTGTTCTTACTCTCAGGTTGAGTATTTGTTACTGGTGTGGCAGTTTTGGCAAAAAACAGACACCGCTCCCAGCCACACAACTGAAACGGGATCGGTATCTTTATTTTAAAGTGAAACCTTAACGGGTTCCGGACAATTTTAAACAATCAATCTTACCAGTTACACTGGACAGACCGAAAAGCCCCCCGCCGATGAACCCCTTGAGCTTCTCAGTAAACCCGCAAAGCGGCAATTTCGCAATTTATTTTGCCTGAACCCCAGCGCGAACAGAGGAGAGCCCGGAACCCTGTAAAGGTTGACAAGGGCATGGAGACAAGCGCTCCGAAGCCCTTCATCAGTCACAGCAATGGCCAGAAGACTCCTCCGCCGAGAACACTTAACTCATTGATAATTGCAGTCATATCGCTGTATGACAAATTCGTTTCAAGGTCCGGGAAAAGCCCAGCTTCAAGGCAGAACTTTGTACAGTCCAACTGCATACTCTGACAATAACCTGTTGCTATTGGCAAGCCATCAATGACCATGTTGACAGAGTGGTTGGATCGGCATCGATTCACACTACCCTGGATAAAAGGATTAAAGCTATCTATCTTTTTAAGTGCAGCTCGACCGACATATGCGGAACTGCACTGAAGTGAACAAGGAATCCGTGCCCTAGAAAGAGGTTCCAACAATATAAAACAATCAGGCATCAGCTAACCCGACAGCCACCCAGGCAATTCCCAAGGTATGCCCTGGTGCTTATTACGGAGGAGAGAAGATGGAGAGTACAGCGTATACTGGCAGCACTCGCTGGGATGAACTGGTGGTTAACCGTATCGCAATCAATGAACCCCTGCAATGGTTATCCAAAGGTTGGCAGGACATGCGGGATGCGGGCAGATACAGCCTCGCCTATGGCGCCGCCATCGTCTTGATCAGCGCCCTGATCACCTACCTTCTATATGTGACTGAGAGTCAGTTTCTACTGCCTTTTCTGGTGGCCGGCTTTTTTCTCATTGCACCATTCCTGGGCATAGGCCTCTATCAGATGAGCGCCCACCTGGAGCGGGGAGAGTCACTGAAAACCTGTAATGCAGTAGAAGCCTGGAAAAGAAACCATACCCATATCAGTATGATCACCGGTGGATTTTTGATCATCATGCAGCTCTGGATAGCATCCAATTATGTGCTTTTCTCACTGCTCTATGAGGGCATCTCTCCACCACTGGACAACTTTTTTGAAAATGTTTTCCTCTCGGAAAAAGGCCGGATCTTCACCATTGCCAGTATCATGGTGGGCTTTTTCTTTGCCTGGTGGGCCTACATGATCAGTGTGATTACCGTACCCATACTGATTGACCGCAAGATCGATGGCTTTACCGCCATCCGTCTGAGCGTCAAATCGGTACTGAAGAACATGCCGGCCATGATGCTGTGGGCATTTATGATTGTATTGATCGTTGGAATCGGGCTGGTCACCTACTACATCGGTTTATTGATCGCCCTGCCGCTGATCGGACATGCCAGCTGGCATGCCTATCGGGCTTTGGTACCGCCTTCCTGATAAAACACTGAATGGCGCAAAGACAAATCGGCAGGGTGTAGACACCCTGCCTTGTTGTCTTATGCCAGATCAGTGGCCGCTTACGTGACCACTGTGAGGAATCGCTCATTCAGTTTCTGATCATGGTAGAAGATCGCACCGCCCAGTTCATCGGCGGTCCAGGTGATCGGCTCATGATCCGGGTACCAGTCGTAGGAGCCGTGAAAGACTTCGTTACGGTTTCCGGAGGGATCGAAAAAGTAGATGGTACGACCCCGGGTAATCCCATGACGGGTTGGACCGATATCGATGGAGATTTTGTGCTTACCGATGATATCGGCGGCACGCAATACCTCCTCCCAGGAGCCGAGCAGAAATGAGGCGTGATGCAACTTGCCCTTCTCCTCATGCCGGATGATAGCCAGATCGTGTGCCTTCATGCCACAGGTAAGAAATGAGGCAAGTTGCAGATCACCATCCACGACCTTTTCTGTCTCATCAAAACCCAAGACCTCTTTGAACAGTTTGACACTACCGTCCAGATCATCGCCATACAGCAGACAGTGGTCGAACCGCTGCACCTGCATGCCTTTCAGATTATCCGGCCAGGGTTCCGGATTGACCCGTCCCATATCGGTACCTTTCACATCCTTGTCCGCATAGAGCTCGAACATGTGACCGGTGGGTGAATCGAAACGGACCCGTTCACCACAGTGATTAAGTTCACCCGCGGGAATGCGCTCCACATTGCATCCGAAATCCTTCAGTTTCTGTTCAAGCTCATTCATGGTTTCGCTGCTGTCGACTTTGAAACCCATAAAATCCATGCCGGTGGAGTCCGCTTCCCGCAACACTACCGAAAACCAATCCTGCTCATCCCAGCCCTTCAGGTAGACCCGCCCCTGGTCATCCCGGTCGGTCTCGAGCAAGCCGAGCCGCTCTTTGTAGTGGACCAGGGATTCGTCCAGATCGAGCACACGCAGGGATACATGTCCCGGGCGCAAAACACCTTTAATAGCCATCAGTGAAACCTCCTATAGTCGCCGCATCTTGCTGCGGCCGGTATAAAAACATTCAATCCAACCGGTCTGCTGTTGCCGGTTTTTCGTTATGAACAAGAACCCCGATAACCGTTAAGCCCAGGGGTATGGAAACAGATCAGCGACTTGTGTCCGACCCCGTTCTCCGCCAGGCTTTTACTCATATCGGGTGTTGACGGTTTGCCGTCGATCTTCCACTCCACCTGCTCCCAGTTGACCGACTGATAGTCTGGGTGCATGCCGTAATAGGTGGGTATCAGCTCTTCAATCAGCGCACCGAAAGGCATCTCCGGGGGCAATGGAAAAGCGATCGCCGAACAGAAGCTCAGATGCTCCTCCCAGTGCAGGTAGACCACCTGGTTGCCGTGAAAATTTTCATGTCTGTCGCGGATATCAACCGCTTCTTCGTAACCGGGTTTAAGCGCTACAACAGCCATCTAAACCTCCTCTCTCTTGATCTCGTTGGTACCACCCGCCATCACGAACCGATGGTGGGTGAATTAAGGCCTTAACCGGCCACTTTCTTACGTGCAGCCTGCCAGGCATCCCACTGCTGTTGATCCGGCGAGCCGCTGTAGTCCAGGTTGTCGGTACCGTTATCCATGTGATACCACTTCAATACATCGCCCAGATCCGCTCCGCCGCAATTGCCTTGGAAAATCTGGTGCACAGGCAGCCAGGCCTGGGCAAACTTCTCCGGCTCGTTCTCGAAGATGTCCTTACAACCATCGGAACAGAAGTGGTAGCGTTCGCCCTTGTATTCGGTACTGCGGAATCCGATCTTGGTGGGATCACCGGGCTCGGTGTAACCCATGGGGATCTGGCAGGTCTGGCAGAGCTGCGGCAGGGCGTTGTTGTAGAAACGTTCACCCTTGGCCTCCATCTCCCGCCACATCTCGAAGCGAGGACGGTAGTATTTGTCGAAGGTGTTGGGATATTTCTCCGACAACCAGGCCATCTCTTCATCGGTCGGCAACCAGGTATGGAAACCCGCCGCCTGGGTATATTGATAAAAGATCGCCCAGTTCTGATGGGAGATGTGTTCCGCCTCTTCGGTGGCGATATCCGCATACTTGGGAACCCGCAGACCGTAGCGGGATAGATCTTCAAACAGCGCACCCCCCGCTTCGGTGAAGTAGATCTCCCAGGCCTCCTTCCAGGACATGATCCGTTTCGGCAGCATGTAGTCCATCATCATCGCCACCAGTCCCAGCATCTTGTGGCCGCGCCAGAACCATTTGTCCACCCACTTCTGCACGATCGGCAGATTGTCCGGGTGCTGTTCCAGCATGAACTTGATCACCTCGATGCCCAGGGTCATGTGACGCGCCTCATCGGACTGAGCCGAGAAGCCGAAGGTCACCGTGGCCAGGTCGCCGTTATAGGCGGCGCCGGACATGAAGGGCACAAACAGCAGGTTGGTCAGCACATATTCGAATGCGAAAGAGATCGCTGTGAAGAACTCGAAGGGACCAGCGGTACAGGCATCGTCGAAGAAGGACTTCGGCACCGACAGATACCAGACCCGATCGTGCATGTGGGGGAATTCAGCAAAACCATCGAAGTACTTGTTGTAGTGGCTGATGGTGTGAATTTGGGTCTGCGCATGACGCAGCTCATCCAGGGACTGCATCTGTGCCGCCACCCGGGGACCGGCGCCGCGGATATGCCGACCCAGATGGGCAAAATGGCGATGCGCCTGATACTCCAGCGGTGTCACACCGGTGAGAAACAGCTTGATCGCATTCACATAGCGGGCGTCGGAGATGCCGAGCTGGCCATTGTTCTGGGCGAAGGAGTCGAGTACCGCATAGAGTTTGCGCTCCTTCTCGCCCTGGTATTTCCAGTAGGCATCCATGGTCAGGCGGAATGGGTCTTCCCATTTCGACCAATCGGTGATCTTGATCCCTTCGAAGGTATCGTAGGGAAATACATCATCCATCTTCTGGTAACTGGTCTCCCAGTCCAGGCCTCGGGTCATCAGCGCATAGCGCTGTTTCAGGTTCATTTTTTTCTTGCGTGGGGGTGTCATTGGATAGCTCCTCCGGTGTTAACCCGAATGTTTTTATCCGGGAACGCGATGATCGTGCCGTTCTCGGCGTTCAGTTGTGGATTTGCGATTGAATCAATAGCCTGAGCTATTGATGATTGAGCAAATACCGCAGCTGCACGTCGAGAACGGTGCGAGAGCGCGTTCAGCAATTGCCGGTAACACATAGTGGTTTACTGATATCTGAAAAAATCATTTTCAAAAACCATGAGTTAATTTGAATTAGAAGCGGCCGGGTGAAACATTCGGGTTAAGCGCCCCAGGAGAGGACCAGCTCTTCATCGTCCTCATCCAGGCTGCCGCCCATGGATACGATGGTGAGATGGATCTCCTGTGGATCCCAGTCGCGACCGATGCGTTCGGATACGGACTCAGCCTTGACCACCAGGCGCTCCGGACAGTCGATCTTGACTGCACCGGGCATGTAGTTGGCGTTGGCGCTGGGGTTATCTTCCAGAATCGACTCGATCACGGGACGAGCTTCATCATTGTTTTGCAGGGTTATGGATACGATGCCAGCCATCTCGGTCTCCTGTTAAACGCTCAAGCCGAGTTTGCCGGCCCGCTTATCAAGTTGTTCTTTCACATCGGCGAGGGCGCTATCGGCACCGTCACCCAGCACCATAGCAGCCAGGGGCTGTAAGGCCTTATGGGCCTCATCCCGCCACTGGCCATACCATTTGGAGAGCAACGCCTGGTTCTCATCCGACTCTTTGGCTGCAACTTTAATCACCGCGTCGACCCAACGGTTGTGCTCCGCACTCCAGTCGACCATGAACTCGCAGAGTATCGAGATCGCCGCCGCACCATGCTTCTGGCCCTGGTTATCGAAGTGGTTGTAGACCAGGGGATAGACCAGCCCATCCATCACCAGGAACTGGGCCACCAGCGCCTCGAACCAATCCTTCAACACCAGGCTGTCCTCAACACTCTTACGTACGCCCTGCCAGGCCGGACCATCCATCCACTGGGCTTTCGCATCGTTGAGCAGATCGCCTGTGCCATTGCCCAGAGAGATACCGATACGGGAGAGGATCTGCGCGATACCCAGACGATCACCGGCGGTGAAGATCGCCGCCGAGGTGATGGCGGTGCCATAACCTGCATCGCTGATCGAACAGGCATTCATATTGGCACCCCACTCATAGTGGCGCAGCGGGATCAGATAGTTGACGATCATCTCCCGCCATTCAGGATCGATGTTGGCCAACATCTCCCGCTTCTCTTCAAAGGCGAAGTTGCGATCGGTGGTCTGATGCATGTTGGCCCGGGCGATGGTGTAGGTACCGTAGTAGTACTGACGGGGATCCTTGAACTTGTACCAGTCGGACATCTTGATTTGGGTACGGCCCTCATCGAAGTGCCAGTGCTCCGGCCCCCACAGGGGACGATAGTGAAAATGGGTGGTGGCTTGCAGATCGTAAACCCCCTCTTCATAACGGGAGGCCGGGGCGTCTGAACCAAGACGCCTTGCCACATGGGCGAAGGTGTGGCGCTTGGGCTCCACGTTCATGGTTTTGATATCGATACTCATGGTTGCTCTAATCCTCCTGGGATAGCGGACCTTCCACTAAAGGCTTGGCGACTCCCGGTAGAGACCGGGGCGTTTGGTCTGACCCTCCGCAGTACCGATCTCATCGGCACTGCGGACCAGCCTGGCCTGGTGCTTGTCGCAGAAGATCTTGAAAGCTTCGTGGGGGAGGATCAGCTCAACCGTCAGGTCCTCATCATCGATTGAGAACTCGAACTCGACGAACTTGCCGAGCCGTTCACCGGTGACTCTGATGTAGGCCTGGCCAATTTTCGGGACATATTCCCGCATGACATCCTCCTGTTCTCTCAAATGGAGACCTCTAAAACGGTCTCTCTCAATTTCTGGTCACAAGGGGATTGCAGAAGCTATGCCAAAGTTGGTAAGTGATTGATTTTTATACCATTCACTCTCTTACGCTCGATTCAGAGCAGGAAAAAAATTGATGATACAGTCAAAATCATTTGATCATTTGACGAATTTCATCAAATCATACAACGCCAGGCAGTAAAACATGCTGCAGGCGCACAATCGGAGCGCCTTGACCCTGTCAAATATGCTCAACCTGCCACAAACAGCCTGAAAATTTATTATTTGATTAAAATCCCAGTAGACACTATAAAAATAGGAGCGTCTGGGGGAAGCCATCGAGTTTCCAACAAACACAAATAGAAGCCATACGCTCGCAGGGATGATTTTTTAGTTACCAACTGCAACTCCCCGGAGATCAGGACAGGCGGGGCGGAGGATAGATGTCATCTCAATTGAGTATCTCCGGTCTTCCAATGGAAGAGCGGAACCTGCACCTGACTTTCGACGCGGGACAGATCCTGCTCAACGACCACCGCATGGTATTGATGCATACCCACGCCATGGGGGCCCTGCGAAAAGAGTTGATGGACACCCTGGGCCACGACCGGGCACGGGGCGTACTGACCCGCATGGGTTATGCATCCGGGGCCAAGGATGCGGACCTGGCCCGCAAACTGCTGCCGGAGTCCAATGACGAGGACCTGCTGCTGATGGGGCCGAGACTGCATACTCTGGAAGGAGTAGTGCATGTTAAACCGATCAAGATCGATATCGATATCCGCCAACGCCACTTCTATGGGGAGTTCCTGTGGGAGAACTCCCATGAAGCTTCGGAGCATCTGAAGCTTTTCGGCATCCATCCGGAGCCGGTCTGCTGGACACAGATCGGTTATGCCTCAGGCTACACCAGCGAGATCATGGGACGCTTCATCGCCTACCGGGAAGTAGAGTGTCACGCCAAAGGGGATAAACACTGCCGCATCATCGGCAAGCCGATCGAGGAGTGGGAGGATGCGGACGAAGAGCGACGTCACTACCGCCCGGATCCCATGGCGGAGCAGCTGCTGGCACTGCAGGATGAAGTAAGCCACCTCCGGGACTCCCTGCAGGAGCAGACCGGCATCGGCGATATGGTAGGCAGCTCCCAGGCCTTCAAGGATGCCTGTGACATGCTGCGTAAAGTGGCGGAGAGTCATGTCACGGTGCTGCTGCTCGGTGAGACCGGGGTGGGCAAGGAGATGTTCGCCCGGGCACTGCACAGCATCAGTCCCCAGGAGAAAAACCCCTTCGTCGCCATCAACTGCACCACCATCCCGGAAGAGCTGATCGAATCCGAGCTGTTCGGCGTGGAGAAAGGGGCCTATACCGGCGCACTGCAATCCCGCCCCGGACGCTTCGAACGGGCTCATGGCGGGACCCTGTTCCTCGATGAGGTCGGCGATCTTTCGATGAACGCCCAGGCCAAGCTGCTGCGGGTTTTACAGGAGGGGGAGATCGAGCGTGTGGGTGACACCAGAACCCGCAAGGTGGATGTACGGGTGATTGCCGCCACCAATGTGGATCTGCAGGAGGCGGTCGCTGAAGGACGCTTCCGCTCCGATCTCTACTATCGCCTGAACATCTACCCGGTGATCATTCCACCGCTGAGAGAGCGTAAGGATGACATCGAGCTGCTGGTTGTGCGCTTTCTGGAAAAGTACACCGCCAGACACGGCAAACGGGTCAGCGGGGTGACTGAGCCCGCACTGCAATCCCTGTACGATTACAACTGGCCGGGCAACATCCGTGAACTGGAAAACATGATCGAGCGGGGTGTGATCATCGTGCCGAATGGTCAGGCCATCGATCTCAAGGATCTATTCCCCTGTCTCAACATGAGTAAGGATGCACCCAGCATCATGCCCACCAACCCACAGGAACCCCTGCCGTTGGACTCGCTGGTTGCACAGGTGCTGGATCAATCCGGCAGCATGGAGGCCGTCGAGACACTGATCCTGGAGTCCGCCGTGGAGAAGGCCAACGGCAATCTCAGCCAGGCCGCCAGACTGCTCGGCATGACCCGCCCGCAACTGGCCTACCGCCTGAAGAAACGGGATGGGGATTAGACATATTTCGTTTTTTATGTCTGCCAATGAACACGAGTCAACACAAATGCTACGTGATGTGTCTGATAAACCTTGGCGGCCATATGCAACACTCGTCATTCCAGCTTGTCTTCTTCGATTGCAAGAACACCCAACCACGAACGAGATAGAAGAGATGCACGAAGGGCGAGGAAAAGCAGTTAATCAATTTGTGCTGCCGCGTCCTTTCAAGGATTAGCAATGAGATCGATAATATTCAGAACTCCGATGCCATCTCCTCTTGTTCCCGTCCCGGCACGAGCGAGAAGCGCAGGCAAAAACCGATCAGCGAGCCTGACTGTTTGAGCGCAGCGAGTTTCAGGCACGCCGGTTGCTGCCAAGCATCGCAGCTGACCCGTAGGGGCGTGACGGCTGGGAGCCCTTTCTTTTGGTTACTTTATCTTTTGGCGCAAAAGAAAAGTGACTCGCCCAGGAGGGCGAAACAGGGAGTATCGGATACGAGGGCAATAACGAGTGGCGACAGACTTGATTATTGGTTTTTTAATCGAAGGGTGAGCCATAGCACAACAACGTGATCATTCTGGGTACATCGCCATAATGCATTTATTCCAGACATGAATAGGCATGGGTCAGAGTGGCAGGACTGGTTCAACCAGCCAAAACAACAGAGGTGCAAGAACGGTTTGCCCTTCCCGATTGCAACAGCACAGAAGCGTGCCTGAATCTTAACGAGATAGCCTAAATGTTCAGCCAGATACTCGAAGTCACCCTGCCTGTATTTGGCATTGCCCTGCTCGGCTACCTCTATGGCCGGCTCAACGGCAGCGATATGGACTCGGCCAATCGCATCAACATGAATCTGTTTGTGCCGGCACTGCTGTTCTATGTCCTGTCGGAGAAGATACCCGACTCCCCTGAGTGGCGCTCCATCGCCCTTGGCACCGTGGTCATCGTGCTGGGCTCCGGACTGCTCAGCTGGCCTTTGGCCCGGCTGCTGAATTTCCGATCACGGGTGATTCTTCCCCCCATGATGTTCAACAACTCAGGCAACCTGGGCCTGCCGCTGGCGGCGCTGGCCTTTGGTGAGGAGATGCTGCCCTTTGCGGTGGTTGCCTTCGTGGTCTCCACCAGTCTCCATTTCAGCCTCGGCATCTGGCTGGTCAGTGGTCGCCTGCACCCCATGATCCTGCTGAAGAATCCGGTCTTTCTTGCAACGCTGGCCGGCATTACCGCCCATATCGGCGACTGGCATACCCCGGCAATCCTGTTGCCGGGCCTGGAGATGATCTCCCAGGTGGCGATTCCATTGATGCTGGTCGCCCTGGGGGTCCGCTTGATCCATGTGGATCTCAGCCACTGGCGGGCCGGACTGGCCGGCGCCCTGCTCTGTCCGGCCACCGGCGTGATCAGTGCCATCGCCGCCATTGCACTGCTAGAGCCCTCCGAACAGATGGGCAAAATCCTGCTGCTGTTCTCTGTATTGCCCCCGGCGGTGATGAATTTTCTGCTTGCGGAACGTTATCAAGGTGCGGCAGAGGAAGTGGCTGCGATGGTGGCTTTCGGTAATCTCGCCAGTCTGGCGGTGATCCCCCTCGCTCTGGTCTTCATCCTGTGAATCGTCGCGCAGCGGCTGGCTGGCTGCTTTCAGCCGCAATCGTTGCAGCGGTGGTCCATACACTGACGCCAGTACTCCCAAAAACCGTAACCGGCCTACTCACCTGGGGTGCCGGATTGCTGCTGATAGCGGACATCTCTCCCCAGTCCAGAAGGCAAATTCTGATTCTGATGGCTGTTGGTGCAGTCGGTATCGGCTGGGGACTTATCCACCGGATCCAACCGGACTGGCGGATGATGCTGTCGGGCAACGCACTGCTGCTGAGTATGCTGGCCGCGGTCAGCTTTCTACGACTGATCACCCGACCCGACACCCTGGCTGGAGAGCGCCTGCCATCCGGAAGACGGGCGGTCTGGTCGACCCTGCTCGGGGTTCACCTGTTCGGTGCCGTGATCAATCTCTCATCGGTCTTCATCATGGGTGATCGGATCAGCCGAAAGGGACGACTCAATCGGGCACAAACCGTAATACTGACTCGCGGTTTTACCGCAGCGGCGTTCTGGTCTCCCTTCTTCGCCGCCATGGCGGCCGCTTTGACCTATGCCCCCGGGGCGTCTCTACCGCAGATCTGGTTGATGGGTATACCCCTGGCCCTCTGCGCCCTGCTGTTCACAGCCCTGGGGTGTCAGCACAACCAGCAATTCACCGGCTATCCAATGCACCCGGAGGCACTGTTACTACCCGGTATTCTGGCCATCTGCGTGCTGTTGCTGAACCAGTGGCACAGTGACTGGCATATCCTGGGGATCATCGCTTTGCTGGCGCCCGGATTATCGCTGGCCGTTCTCTTTCTGCGCCATCCGCAACCCCGAACCAGGGCACGGCAACATATCACCACGGATCTTCCCGGCATGCAGAATGAACTTACCCTGTTTCTTGCCGCCGGCGTCATGGCCGCCGGTCTGAATGCGGTCTTCGCCGTCTTTGGCGGTTGGCTTCCTTTTGATCAGTTCAGCGGAACCGAAGCTTCGCTGGTGCTACTGTTCATGGTCACGACCTCGATTCTGGGCGTCCACCCGGTGATCAACATTGCGGCCCTGGGAACACTGCTGGCGCCACTGAATCCGGACGCCTCCCTGTTGGCAATGACCTTCATCGCCTCCTGGGCGATCGGTACCGGCACCAGCCCATTCTCCGGCATCAATCTGGCGATGCAGGGCCGCTATGCTCAACAGAGCGGAGACAGTCTGAAGTGGAACGGGCTCTATGGCGCAGTGATGGTAATGTTATCCATTCTGGTTCTGAATCTATACGACACAACCATACTGCATTAGCCGTTGTTACACAGAACTATGATTGATGCAGAATAACGGAGATAGCGATGAGCAAGGCCATCCTGATCAACGAGCATGGTGCCAGCGACAAACTTCACTATGAAGATGTCCCACTTCAAAAACCCACCGACGGCGAAGTGCTCATCACTCACCAGGCAATCGGCTTGAACTTCATCGATGTCTATCACCGAACCGGCCTCTACCCGCCACCCTCTCTACCATTCATACCCGGCATGGAAGGGGCCGGTATCATTGAAGAGCTTGGTTCTAAGGTAGAAGGCTTCGCAGTCGGTGACCGGGTTGCCTATGGGGCTGGTCCACTGGGCGCCTATGCACAAGCCCGTAACATAACTGCGGAACGACTGGTAAAAATTCCCGACGAAATCAGCGACAGGGAAGCGGCCGCCATGATGTTGAAAGGCATGACCGCTGAATATCTGATCTGCCGCACCTACCAGGTCAAAGCGGGTGAAACCATCCTGGTGCACGCGGCATCCGGAGGTGTCGGACAGATTCTCTGCCAATGGGCATCCGCAATCGGCGCCACGGTGATCGGTACCGTTGGCAATGCGGAAAAAGCGGCTAAGGCAGAAAAACTCGGCTGCAGATACACCATCAACTACCGCAATGAAAACATCGAACAACGGGTCATGGAGATTACCCAAGGTAGAGGCTTGCCCGTTGTCTACGATTCAGTCGGCCAGGATACCTTTGAGGCTTCATTGAACTGCCTCGCTGCCAGAGGCCTGCTGGTCTCTTTCGGTCAATCGTCCGGCAAAGTACCAGCGTTCGACATCACCAGACTGAGCCAGCAGGGTTCACTCTACATCACCCGTCCGACCCTGATGGACTATGTCAAAAGCAGCGACCAGCTTCAGCGCAGCGCCCAGGCACTCTTCGATATTTATAAAAGCGGTAAAGTGGCCATCAACATTGGCCAGACTTATGCCTTAAGCGAGGCACGACAGGCTCATGACGACCTGGAAAACAGATTGACAACAGGTAGTACGGTACTGATTCCCGATTAGTTCCGGCTTAGGAGTCTGGATATAAACCCGCCACCAGAGTAAAAGCTGAATCGGTAGTTTTCATCAATTCGATGATGTGATCTCACGACGCTCGAATCGTCTTCACTGCCCATAGATCGAATTCATCTGACTGGCAATTCGGCTCTGCTCTTTCAGTTCATTCAAAGGGTACTTCACGATGACGCCATATCGTTGCAGTTCACCGATACGAATTTCCGCATAGGGGACTTCGCTGCCATTATTCGAATCGACCACTACATTATGCTGACCCAGACAGTCCGATCTGTTTTCCAGGCCGCAGTAGACGTCCGAGTGATTGAGGACATTGACCAGCAACTCGAAATAATCATTGATGGTCTCCAGTCCTCTGGTGGCTTTATCGTGCTTCAACTCAACCTCGGCCAGTTGTTTTCTCAACTGATCGGCCCTGCTGCGGCTCTGATCGATCTCTTCCGCAACAAAATCCAGGGCACCATCTTCTGCCCTCAGAGTCTTCAGCTCCATCTTTAAATGGATCCGCTCACGATCGAGATCCGCCTTCTCCTCAGTGTGCCTGGCCAACTTGAGTACCGCTTCCGCGATCAGATGTTGAAAGGCTCTCTCACGCAAATCGTATCGGACACTCTCCTCGGAATCTGCCGGCTTCACCAGCTGATGACCGCTAAAATTAACCACCTGCTGCATCACCTCGCTCTGGATCATATCCCCGACCTGCGCGTGACCCAGGACACTTTTCTCCTGCCGGCTCATCACCATCAGAGCATAGCCATGTGTCAGAGAAAAACTCTCCGCTCTTTTCACAAATTCGCGAAAATCAGCTGAGTGACTGAACACGTGCTCGATTTGATCGACAGAACCGAAATAGGCATTCACACGGGGATCACTTGAGTAGGCCTGGCGACTCAAATCTACCGGGCCAGGAAGCTCTGCAATCAATGCATCAGTATGAATCAGGGCATTTTCAACCGCCGGCGCAAGTTTTTTACGATAACCCGGGATCAGCTTCAGGCGGGAGTCGAAATGCTCCACTGCCATTTCGATGTGCTTATCCAGTTCATCTCGAGAGTAGACAGAAGCATGAGGCTCGCCTGACGACAACAGGTTTTTGATAAATGAAAACACGACCCGCTAACCCTCCCAATCACAATCCCACTCTGTCAAAACTATAGCTGTAATCCAGTGAGATGGCGTATCAATCTGCAATGACCAAGCGTTTAACCTCTCTACAAAACAGGCAGTAATCCCAACTGCGCGAGCATCGCAGCGGAACCGAAGGGGTATGACGGCTGGGCGCCGTTTCATTTCGCGAGAAAAGAAACGTGACTCGTCCAGCAGGGCGAACCAGGGGCTTGCCCAGAAGATGACAATAACGAGTGGCAGAGAACATCCGCCCCTAATGAACGCATACAGTTTTTTATTTGTGGCTCATATTGGCGTTAATTCGTGTTCATTTTCAGACTAAAAAACTCAAATCAATTTCAGCTAGAACCAGAAGGATAGAGCCAACGGGAAAACAGCCGGGTCAGGAAGGGCAGTACGAAATAGGTCAGTGTCGGCACCACAATAATCGTCAGGCTGAAGGTCCTGACGACCAAAGGCAGATCTTCGATGTAGGAACCGATCAACAGACTCAGCAGTGTCACCAGTGTGAACACCCCCAACCAGACAAGAAATGCCATTTTATACTTCGGCGGATGCACATTGATGGCACAATCGGGCAGGGTAAACCAGGCTTCGAGACCGGTGATTGTCTGAATCTCCCGAGGCTGACTCACCTGCTCCGCAATCTCCCGCCACTCAGCCCGCTCGGGGGAGCTCTCCCAGTTTTGCAGATTACTCAGGTGATCAAATCTGAAAACAATACGGTAACTGCCATTGGGTTTGTTCGGCCTGAACACATTGGTACCCATATGCCCCGGCCACTGCATGGCCGCATTGGTGATACCCGTTATGTAATCTTCGAATTCCGACTCTTTACCCTCGACGGGTTTGCGGGTCACCATCACGGTAACCGGTGGATCACCCTCAACATTGTCACCAGTTGGGAGCGTATTACTCTCAGTCATCTCAACCAACCTCTGTCCAATTTATCCATTACAATCCTCGGTGCGGTCTTGGTAAACACCGCTGACTCCGTCATTCGATCGAACCACGCCATCAGACCGGGAGCACGGGGCGAAGGCATATCGTAAGCCATCGCCAATCCGAAGCGCGTTGCCAGGATAAAATCAGTGATGCCTCCTGATGAGACAAAGTGACTCTGCTCTGCCAGTCGCTGTTCCAGATAGGGCATAGCCTGATGCCAATCGCCCATCGCATTGGCAATCACTTCCTCATCCCACTCTGCAGGCGGCTTATCGCGCCGCTGAAACACCAGGTCTCTTACCGGTCGACCCACAGCACTGTCTGCATAGAGAGCAATGCTCCTTGCCTCGGCCCGTTGTTCAGGCGAACCTGGCCACAAGCCACCATAACGCTCATCGAGATACTCCAGCATCACCGATGAATCGTGCAGCACCAGCTCACCGGCTTTAAGCACCGGCACTGTGCCACTTGGCGTCAATCGGCCCCACTCCTCTTCGTACTCATCGTAGGCCAGTCGTTGGTATTCAACTTTGCAGTGGTGCAACGCCATACGCACCCGCCAGCAAAACGGGCACTCCTCTTTATCATAGAGCAGCGTCTGCGGACTCATAAGCGTGAGAGCCGCAACTCCCGAAGATGTTCCAGCACGAAATCGATACGATCCTGGCCCCAGAAGATCTCTTCTCCGATGATAAAGGTCGGTACACCCACAGCACCTTTTTCATCCGCCTCCTGCCAGTTACGCATCAGCTGTGCCTGATTATCTGGATCATTCGCGGTCTCAGCCAACTCTTCCCGATCGAGTCCAATGCTTTCACCAACCTGCAACAGGATATCGAGCTGTCCAATGTCGGCGCCTTCCGCCCACTCCTTACGCATCACCTCATTGATATAGGGTTTCAACACTCCCTTTCGCTCGGCCAACAGCGACCCCGCACCCGCCAGTGTCGGATCGGTGGTTTTGGGAGGTGGATTTACCGGCACACCCAGGCGTCTGGCAAAGCGAGCCATATCCTGTCTGGCGATCGGCAGTTTTTTCACCGCCACTTCCGGGGGTGAGCGACCATCCCAACCGCCCAGGGGACGCCACACCAGACGGGTATGGTAATCCTCGAATATCGGCCACAGGGTTTTGCTCGCAAGGTAGCAGTAGGGACTGCGGAAATTGAAATAGAAATAGACGTCAACCGGTTCAACCATCGTCAAGATCCTTTAATAAAGTAGCTTCTGATCGATAACTCATTGTTAACCCGGTACATACCGGAAAGAGGGCTTAACAAATGCTTCGTCAGATTAGAAACAGGGGAAAACCGATCAGCCTGAAGAGATCACTCGCTCAGCTGGTGGCTTTCCCCTGTTGCCAAAAAATGTCTGGCGGCTGGCGCCGCCAGACAAAAGCACGGTATCAACGACCGGAAGCTCTCAAGTTCTGTACTGTGAATTTTCTGGCAGGATTCAGCGATGGATCGACCTGTCCCTTGAACTGACCGGTGGTACAGTGCATCGCCTGCACATCGATCATGGTAAAGGAGTCATCGATCGCTACACCGGTACCCTTGTTCTTCGGCAGATGGTGATCCGGGTGGGCCTGACCGATCTGCCAGCTCTTCCACAGGTCACCTTTGCGGTCATAAGTTAAAGTACGTGGGATAGTGAAAGTCTGTGCATCGATATAGTGAACACGCTTGCTGATCGGATGGTTCGCATCCTTTGGCTTGTTCTCCAGCTCATAGACCTTGCGCAACTGCCAGGTGATCTGGGGAAAACAGTCACCCTTGTCACCCATCTCTACAAACTGATATCCATCCGACTCTTTGTGCTCTTCAGAGAGCTGTAGAGCGTTGTGGTTATAGAAGGGCACCAGGATGTTTTTGGACCCTTTGAAGGTCCACTCCATGTCGTTGATGCGACCGTTGTAACCTTCGAAATCCTCGATCATGACATCGGACCCGAGGAACGCATCGGTCACCTGACCGGAGGCCAAACGACGTACCCGACGTTGGAAGCCGAGGTAGAGCCAAGCACTGTCGCGCTTCAGATCGTTCTCATATCGATGGATCAGCAGTTGGGTATCCTTGACGTCAAACGGCTCCAAGGCCTGCACATAGATGGCACGGAACAGCTTTGACGGGTTGGGTGTGATCTCCGGCAGCGGCTCCTGATTCACCCGATGCATGTAGTTGAGAAAGTGGAAGTTGAACTTGATCGTTCTCTCCAGCTTGCCTGACTTCATATCCTTGTACTTCCAGTAGAAGGGATAGATCGCCGCGTTGTCACCCCAGTTGTAACCATACTTGTAGTTCCAGGCGAGCTTTTCACCGGCGCGTGGATCGTCCATTGACGGCTCTTCGGGAAAGGGACGACCGGCGATAAAACCTTCGATCTCGCCCGACTTCTCACCCAGCTTCACCTTACCCAGACCGTCACGGGTCGCCTGGATATAGTTGGGGTGGAGATCGAAAGAGGTGGTCTCACCTACCGTGATCTTGGTCCACCCCTGGCTGATGAACTCGAACATTGCCGGGTCGATGACCTCTTTGAACTGTCCGACGTTGGATTGATCGATCACCACCCCGGCCTTCAGACCATCATGGGTGGGGACACCGTTCTTATATGGGAAGAAGCTGCTCTCCACATCTTCATTGGTTGCTGCCTGAGCGGGCAGGTTGGCAGCCATCAAAAGTGCTGCCACCAGCGTTGTATTAAGCAAACGCATGTTCAAAACCTCCATTCAAATTCTTAGAAGCGATAACGCAGGGTGATCTGAAACTCATCCTCGGCCTGTGCCATACCGATCGGCCCGGAACGGAAACGACCAAGGGGTTCATATCCCGCCAGATTACGCAGCGCGGTATCACCCGGCTCGCCATCTCCGGTAAACGGGGGAAAGGGGTTACAGGAACGACAATCGTCAAACTCCTGCTCGCCATCACCCACTTTCACATTGGCGCCGACGGTCAGTCTCAGGTTGTCGCTGATCAGCCAATCGACCGAGGGGGCAATCACACTGGCACCCGCCTTGAAGTCGTGAGCCATGATGACCTGGGGACTGACCCGGTCGTTCTGATACCAGCCTTTGACCAGCAGGGTACCCACGTGGTTGATTTCCCAATTCGGATTACCCGCTTCGATACCGTTGACTGTCTCCCGCTCATGATCCACCAGATACTCGCCGAACAGTTGCGCGGAGATCAGGAAGGCACGTTTCTCGTTGAGAATGGGGATGAAGGTGGGACGATCCCAACCGATGACGTAACGGAATACATCCGACTCGGAGTAGAGCTCCGGACGCAGGGTGTTGGCAAACTCCTCACCGTCGGTGTAGGCCGCTTCGACACGGAACACCGATTTGATGTCATCCACGTAGAAGTCGAGGGAACCACCGATCAGGTTGACCCTGGGGAAGTACATATCGAAGGCGATCAGATAGTCGTAGCTCTGAGACTCGACCTCCGGGGTGAACGGATTGTCCGCATTGTCCACCACGGCGCGCAGCGAAGGCAGCTGAGAGCGATAGGTCAGCGCATTCAGTGAGAAGCCAACACCCTGATAGTCACCTTCAAGCTTGAGGCCGAACTGGGAGTTGCTCAGCGACCAGTCAGGCAGATGCACATCGCGGATACCGATCACATGTTTCGGGAAGTCGGTGGAGAGGGCACCACCGGCGAAGTTGGATACGGAACAGCCGTTATCCCAGCAGTTCTTCATCGCACGGAAGAAGCTGCCCGCATCGAGAATTGCATACGGGGTTCCGCCCTGGCCCAGGTTGTTGGGCCGGAACTTGTCGAAGTTCCAGACGAACTGCATGTTCAGGTCATCAAAGGTCTCGGTGGCGCCCATACGGTACTCACCGGTGGCCATCCACATCGGAATACGGATATCCTCCAGTTCGTCGTAGATATTATGTCTTGAGTAGTCCACCGGATTGATCACATCGAGTACCCGGAAGAGATCGGTACGGCCCCAGACCACCTGCTGACGCCCAAGCCGGAAATTCCAGGTGGCTGCATTCTCGGTTGGCAGGGTGGCATCCAGATAGGCTTCGCGCAGAAAATCGAGCCGATCGTTGAATTCCGGATACTTCAGCTCACTCTCTTCGAAATCCAGGTAGTCATCGATACAGCCACGGGAGTCCACATCACAGGGACGCACCGGAACGCCCAGACCGACACCCCCATCCGTGTCGTGCAGTGCGTGGCCCAGATTGACCATACCTTCATTGGGATTTTCCGTGGTATCGAAACCGAATCCCAACACACCGGTCGAGATATCGGATTGACCCCAGGCGGTACTGCCGGCGCCGCCTACCGATTGCATGTTGATGGGTCCACCGGCGTTATCGCCAAACTCATCGTCGTTGAGATCATAGACACCGTCATAGGTCGCCCGGAAGGTACCGACGAAGCTGACGTTGGAAAATGACCCCTGCTCTCCATAATCCTTGGAACCTTCAATCAACACCGTGTTGCGCATTTTACTCAGCCCTACATTACGGCGACTGTAGGTGGCGTTTTCAACAAATCCGTTGACCTGCGTCGTGCCGTCTTCGGAGGTGTAGGCCAGGGCCTGGCCTCCGCTCAGACAGGCCGCAATCGCAGCCGCCAGCAGTGTGGCTTGAATGACCGGATGCTTCCTTCCCGGTTGTTGTTTGTGACTGTCTAGGAACATCCTAGCCTCCTCCTCATACTGAATTATGTAAGCAAGACTTATTAATGCAGCAGGCGTGCCAAGTTGTAAGTCACTGTATTATCTGAATATTTGTAGAGAAAAAAACGATCGATTGCGGATATCGTAAAAATATCGATATTTTAATTGATCAAATGATAATTTGTTATTATTTCGATAATTATTATCACGCAAAAAAAGGCCGGAAAACGCTTCCGGCCGAGGGAGGGACCAAAAAAAGATATGACAATCAGGCGGTCTGAGGCTTCTCTGCGTAGAGCACGCCATCGTCGTCGTAACGGGCGCTGCCGATGAAGCTGGGACGGAAGATCATCACCCAGGAGGGCACCAGAAACATCGCTGCCAGAGCATTCAGGATCAGCATCACTACCAGCAACAGAGCCGCATCCGCCTGGAAGCGCAGATCGGAGATGAAGACCCACATGATCACCCCGCCGATCAGACAGGCGGCGGTGAAACCGATCGCCTTGCCGGTGGTGGCGATGGCTCTCAACACCGCACTCTGCAGATGCCCTTGAGCCTTGGCTGTCTCTTCACGGATCCGGTCCATGATGTAGATCGAGTAGTCGATGCCGACACCGATGCCCACCGCGATGATCGGTACGGTATTGACATTGATGCCGATCGCCGCAAGGCCCATATAGGCGTAAGTGGAAACCGTACAGAACATCATCGCCGAGAACATGATGAAACCGGCGTGCAGGGACATGTAGAACCAGGTAACGAAAACAAAGATCAGGGCCAGTACCAGCGGGATGATCAGCATGTTACTCTCATAGGCCGATTCGTTCATTGCCGCAGTAACTCCGACCAGCCCGCCGGCAAGCTCGATGTGCAGTCCATCCACCTGGTTGGCGGGTTCGTTGATCCACTCCTTGGCGCGATGGATCGCCCGACGGATGGTCTTTGCCTGATGATCCTTGTAGAAGAAGACGATGTTGGCCACCTGATCGTCAGTATCGATAAACTCCTTCAGGGCACCCGGCACCGGGCTGGAGGCCATATAGGCGAACATCAGACCGCCCACATAGGCCTCGGTATCGGGAATGATCGCCCAGCGGGGATCGTCGGAGTGGAAGATCCGGTTGACCTGCTTGACCAGATCGGGAACCGCCTTGGCGCCACCCAGCTCCGGGTCGAGCAGCATATGGTTCTGAAAAGCCTCAATGGCCTGCAGCACATCGGGCCGTTTCATACCCCCCTTCTTATCGGTGCGGGCCACGATGTAGAGCTCCTCGGAACCGGGGAAACGTTCGTTGATCACCTTCGATGAGACGTTGTAGTCGTGATCCAGATAGAGGATCGGCGAGCCTGGTTCCGACTCGCCGATCTGCACCCGACTGCTCAACTGGGCGCCGACCAGCAGTATCACGCCGGCAACACCAAGAATGACCATGCCGCCATGACGATTGGCAACCACCGCGGCAACCCGGCCAAACAGGGCATCTTCCGCAGCCAGTCTTTTCGCCGCCGGCTTGGGTTTCGGCAGCAGCGAGAGCATCAGCGGTACCGCGATCAACACGGTAAACACCACGCACACCGCCCACAGTGAGGCATAGATACCCAGCTTCACATTGATCGGCACCGAGCCGAGTGCGATCAGCAACAGGCCGATGGCATCGGAGACGATACCCAGACTGCCGGGCCGGAACAGGGAGTCGAAGGTACGATGGGCCGCCTCCCTGGGCTCATCCACCTCTTCCAGTTCCCCATAGAACCGCTGCACCAATTGAATCGCATGGGACATCGCCCGGGCCGAGATCAGGAAGGGAATCACCAGGGTCAGGGGATCCAGGTTGTAGTCCAGCAGGGAGAGGATACCCAGCCCCCAGATCGCCGAGATGGTGATGCCGAACATCGGCAGCAGGATCCCATAGGCACGACGAAAATAGATGATCAGCAGGAACAGCATGATCCCCACCGTGGTGGTGAAGATCAGAAACAGCTGATCCAGATAGCTGTAGACCCAGCCCCACAACATCGGCTGACCGGTAGCGTAGATCGACACCCCGTCCGCATTTTCCGTATCGCGGATCTGCTGCAGCTGATCGAAGATCTCACCATAGTTCAGCTGACCCTCGTTGAATTGGGCCTTGATCAGTGCCGCCTTCAGATCGGGCGAGACCAGCAGGCCGAACACCCGTGGGTTGCTCATCACATCGTCCCGCAGCTTGCTCAGCTCAGTGTCGCTCCAGCTCTCCTTGAGGGGATCGTAGTAAGGCTGGGAGTTCACATCACCGGTATCGGTCAGCCAGACCTTGCGCGAGGTGCGATGGGTCAAACTGGCCAGCAGATTGTGGTTGACGCCGCTGACGTTATCCACCGCCTGGGTAATACGGTGAATACGCGCCAGGGTCTGCTGAGTGAAGATATCTCCCTCATCCACCACCACCGCCATCACCACATTGTTGGCGCCGCCGAAGGTGTCACGGATCGAGTTGTGCAGCTTGATGTACTCGTGTTCCTGGGGCAGCAGATCGGCAAAGTCGGAGTACATCTGAACTTTCGGCACCTGAAAGGCGAAGAACAGCGTCAGCGCCGCGATCACCGTGAGAAAGATCTTGGGAAATTTGAACACCAGGTTGTCGATGTTTTTCAACCAGTGTGAGAAGGCGTGCATAGTCATTGGACGGCTCCTTCAGCAGGGGTCGCAATCGGGCTGATGGTGCCCCGCCCACCCATCACCAGCAGGCGCTCATCACCCTGGGGGATGGCGGTGATCAGATAGGAAAAGAGTCGCGGTGCATCCGGCACCCGCTGCCAACGATCCCCCTGCAGTTGCAACAGGGTGCCGTTGTCACCGGTGGCGTAGAGTCGATCGCCCTGGGGAATCAGATTGTAGATCGGCGCCTTACTGACCGACGCCTGACGATGCCAGGTCTCTCCCCGGTCTTTGGTATGCAGGATGGTGCCGCTGAGACCCGCGACCCAGCCCTCATCCAGGGAGCGGAACCAGGCCGCCATCGGATAGAACTCGTTGGGAATATCGTTACCCCGCTCCCAGCTCTCGCCGCCGTCATGGGTGAAGTAGAGGGAACCGAACTCTCCTGCGACCACCCCATTATCCCGGTCGAGCCACTGGATCGAGGTGAACTGCATATCCTCCTGTTGTGAGATCTCCTGCCAGTTGGCCTGGGTCTCGTCGCTGTGGATCAGGGTGCTGAAGCTGGCGGTGATCCAGAATCTGCCACGGGGGTCGCAGGTGACCGCCATCGGACTCTCCAGGGTCTCCAGCTGGGTCGCCTGCCACTCACTGCCGTTGGCGTCGGAGATCCAGACCTTACGTACCGTATCGATGGCGGCAAAACTGCCGTCTTCACAACTGGCCACCGCGACCAGGGAGGAGTTGGTCGGCAGTTGGGTGCGCTGCCAGGTCTCCCCCTTGTCGAGGCTGGTCAGCACCGTGCCGTAATCCCCCACCGCAATGATCCGGCGATGGTTGGAGGCGGCGGCTTTCAGCTGGTCGAAGCGGTAGATCGGCTTCTGGATCTCCCGCTCCACCAGGGTCAGATCGAGAGGCGCTTCACATCCACTGATCAATAGGGCCAGGAGCAACCAGGGCGTATAACGCCAGCGGTTACGTTGTTCAGTTCGATGATGGTTACTCATCTGCTCATCCTCTCATCTCCATCCCCCGGGGGATGGTTGGCATATTCTTATGGACAGGACTTGGCAACACCGCACCCTATCCACCAATCAAGGAAATCCGGTCTAGTGGTCTGATGCCACCTTATACAAACCGCATCCCCACACTGCCCAATCCCTGGTATCTCACATTCAGGCAATCCCCCTTCTCCATCGCCACCGCAGCGGTGATGCCGCCGGTGAGGATCAGGGTACCGGCGGGGATCTCCTCACCCCGCTCACCCAGCATGTTGGCCAGCAGCGCCACACTGGCGGCGGGATGACCCAATACCGCAGCACCGGCTCCCAGCTCAACCACTTCGCCATTCTTCTCCATCACCACACCCAGGGTACGCATATCCACATCCGCCGGATCGGCCATCTGCCCACCCAGCACAAAGCGGGATGAGGAGGCGTTGTCGGCGATCACGCTGATCAGGTCGAAACGGAAATTCTCATAGCGGGAGTCGATCACCTCCACCGCCGGAATGACAAAATCGGTGGCCGCCAGCACATTGCCGATATGGCAACCGGGCCCTTTCAAGGGGGCTTTGGTGACGAAGGCCAGCTCCGCCTCCACCTTGGGATGGATCAGCTGATCGGTCTCGATCTCGCCCCCGTCGGGACGATCGAAATAGTCGGCGAGAAAGCCGTAGACCGGGGTCTCCACACCCATCTGTTTCATCTTTGCGCGGGAGGTGAGACCCACCTTCAGACCGATGATCTTGTTACCTCTTGCCTGCTTGCGGCGACGGATCTCGAACTGGATGTCGTAGGCGTCGTCGAAATCCATCTCAGGAAAACGATCGGTGATCTTGGTGGCATCCTTGGCCTCCAGCTCGCTGGTCTCCAGATACTCCGCCAGTTCGGCGACCTGTGCTTCTGTCAGAGTGCCCATCAGTTCGCCCCCTGTGCCTTGGCCATCTCCATCGCCACATCCTCGATCATATCCTCCTGGCCACCGACCATACCCCGCTTGCCCAGCTCAACCAGCACATCCCGCGAGGAGACGCCGTAACGCTGCTGGGCCCGTTTGGCGAACAGCAGGAAGGAGGAGTAGACCCCCGCATAACCCAGGGTGAGGGCATCCCGGTCGACCCGGATCGGCTGATCCAGCATCGGTACGATCAGGTCCTCCGCCACATCCATCAGCTTGAACAGATCGACCCCGGTCTCCACGCCCATACGCTCCGCCACCGCAACAAACACCTCAAGGGGGGTATTGCCAGCACCGGCACCCATGCCGGCGGCGGAGCCGTCAATGCGGTTGGCGCCGGCTTCCACCGCCGCCAGAGAGTTGATCACCCCGAGGGAGAGGTTGTGGTGGCCGTGAAAGCCCAGCTCGGTCTCCGGCTGCAGGGCATCGCGCACGGCACCCAGCCGCAGCGTCACATCCTCTGGCAGCATGTAACCGGCGGAGTCGGTGACGTAGATACAGTTGGCGCCGTAGCCCTCCATCAGCTTCGCCTGCTCGATCAGTTTTTCAGGCCCCACCATGTGGGACATCATCAGAAAACCCACCGTATCGAGCCCCAGTTCACGGGACTTGGTGATGTGCTGCTCAGAGACATCCGCCTCAGTGCAGTGGGTGGCCACACGGATGGTATCCACCCCGCAGTCCGCAGCCATCTCCAGCTCGGGTACGGTACCGATGCCCGGCAGCAGCAGTGCCGAGATCTTCGCCCGTTTCAGATGCGGCCTTACCGCACGCAGATACTCCTCGTCGGTATGGGCGGGAAAGCCGTAGTTGACCGAGGCGCCCGCCAGGCCGTCACCGTGGGTGACTTCGATCATCGGCACGCCCGCCTCATCCAGCGCCGAGGCCACGGCGACCATCTGATCCAGTGTGATCTGGTGGCGTTTGGCATGCATGCCGTCACGCAGGCTCATGTCATGGATGGTGATCTCTTTTCCGGATAAATTCATTGTCTCTACCTCAGGCCGATGCGGCTTCTAAAGTCAGGGTGCCGTTGATGATCTCTTCCGCGAACATCTCAGCGGTGCGCAGACCGGCTGCGGTCATGATGTCCAGATTGCCGGCATACTTGGGCAGGTAGTCACCCAGCCCCTCCACCTCCATGAACACGGAGACCCGGTTGCCGTCGAACACCGGACCGTTCTTCAGTCGATAGCCCGGTACATACTTCTGCACCTGTTTGATCATCGCTTCGATCGACTCGGTGATGGCCGCCTGATCCGGCTCGCCCTCGGTTATGCAGTGCACGGTGTCACGCATCATCAACGGCGGTTCCGCCGGGTTGAGAATGATGATCGCCTTACCCTTCTTGGCGCCGCCGACCTTCTCCACCGCGCCGGAGGTCGTCTGGGTGAACTCATCGATGTTCTTGCGGGTGCCAGGCCCGGCCGAGCGGGAAGAGACGGTCGCTACGATCTCGCCATAGGCCACTGGTTGCACCCGGCTCACTGCCGCGACCATCGGAATGGTCGCCTGCCCGCCACAGGTCACCATGTTGACGTTGAGCTCACGCTTGCCCACGTGGTCCTTCAGATTGACCGGCGGCACACAGAAGGGGCCGATTGCCGCCGGGGTCAGGTCGATCATGATCGAACCCTGCGCCTGTACTTTACGATTGTTCTCCCCGTGCACATAAGCGGAGGTGGCGTCGAAACAGATCTGTATGTTGTCTTCCCGCATATGGGGCAGCAGACCGTCGACCCCTTCATGGGTGGTCTTAAGACCCAGGTCGCGGGCTCTGGCCAGACCTTCGGAAGCCTCGTCGATGCCCACCATCCAGACCGGATTGATCCAGTCGCTGCGCAGTGCCTTGTAGAGCAGATCGGTTCCGATGTTGCCGGAGCCGATCAGGGCGGCGTTGATTTTGTTCATGAATCCTAACCTCGTAGATTTAACCGGGCCTCAGCCCTTATTCATATGTTTACCGGCTTCCCAACCACCCTTGGTCAGGTGCACTTGTGCGGTCTCCATCGGCAACACCTCCAGGGGTGTGGCCAGACTGTCGTTCCAGCGATTGAAAAAGCCGAACAGGCCGATCACCGAGAGCATCTCCACCACCGCATCCTCACTCCAGTAGGTCCGCAGCAGCGCGAACAGCTCATCGGTCACATCATTCGGCTGGGAAGCGGCCGCCAGGGCGAAATCGAGGGCCACCCGTTCCGCTTCGGTGTAGTGAGGGCTGTCACGGTAGTTCCAGACATCCTCCAGTTTCTCCACCGGAATCCCGTGGCGCTTGGCGCTCACCGCGGTATGCGCCTTGCAGTACTGGCAACCCGCCGCACTGCTGGCCACATGGGCCACCAGCCGTTTGAAACCCAGATCCACCTCGCCGTCCGGGTCGTAGACTGCGGCACTGAACTGGATGAAGGCATCCACCAGCTTCGGCTTGCGCTGCATGGTGAGCAGGCTGTTGGGGACGAAACCCAGGGTCTGTTCGAAGAAGGCAAAACGCTCGGCCAGTGCTTCGTGTTGATCGATTGGCAAGGGAGTTAGGCGACTCATCTCGACACCTCGTTGTTGGCTCAGGTGAAACGGACCGAAGCGGAGCCGATACCACCAATCTCCACCCGCATGAAATCCCCCGCCACCACCGGCTCCAGGGGTACCAGGGAACCCGACAGGATCACCTCGCCCGCTTTCAGGGGAATGCCGAAGCTGCCCAGGGTATTGGCCAGCCAGGCGACACAGTTCACCGGTGAACCCAGCGCTGCGGCGCCGGCACCGGTGGAGAGCAGTTCACCGTTCTTCTCCACCACCATCCCGGCAGTGGCCAGATCGACCTTGCGCGGATCCACCGCCTTGTCACCCAGCACGAACAGCCCGCAGGAGGCGTTATCCGCCACGGTATCCTGGATCTTGATCTTCCAGTCGCGGATACGGGAGTCGACGATCTCAAAGCAGGGGATCACCGCCTCGGTGGCGCGCAATACATCCGCGTTGCTGACCCCGGGACCAATCAGATCCCGCTTCAACATAAAAGCGATCTCCCCTTCGGCCCTAGGCTGAATCAGCTGCTCGCTGATCGGCATCTCGTCGCCGTTGCCGAAGACCATGCGATCGGTGAGATAACCGAAATCGGGCTGGTGCACATTGAGCATGTTCTGCACCGCCTGGGAGGTGACGCCAATCTTCTTGCCGATGATCGACTCGCCGTTCTCCACCCGCCGGTTCACCATTCGCAGGGAGACGTGGTAGGCGTCCTCGATGGTGATCTGCGGCTCCCGTTCGGTCAGGGGGTCGATCATCTGTCGCTGACTGAGGGCTTGGTAAAGCTCGTCACCCAGTTCGTTGATGCGTTGTTCATTCAGCATCGGTTACTCCTCAAAGCTTGATACAGACGTTTTTCAGTTCGGTGTAGAACTCCAGGGAGTGGACCCCACCCTCGCGGCCGATGCCGGACTGTTTGGAACCACCGAAGGGGGTGCGCAGATCCCGCAGGAACCAGGAGTTGACCCAGGCGATCCCTGCGTCTACCTGTGCCGCCACCCGATGGGCGCGGGAGCTGTTCTCTGTCCAGATCGCAGTGGCCAGTCCGTAGTCGGTGTCGTTGGCCAGAGCGATCGCCTCATCCTCACTGTCGAAGGGGCGGATGTGGCAACAGGGGCCGAAGATCTCTTCCCGCACACAGTCCGCATCATCGGGCAGGTCGGTCCAGATGGTGGGCTGAACCCAGGCCCCACCGGCGAGGCCGTCGGGCATCTCTGGGGTGCTGCCGCCGGTGACCACGGTGGCCCCCTCCTCTTCCGCCTTACGGTAGTAGGAGAGCACCTTGCTGCGATGCTCTTCACTGATCAGCGGACCCATGTCGGTCTCCGGGTCGTCCCACTGCCCCATCTTCAGGGCTTCGGCGCCGCGCTTCAGACGCTCGACGAAGGTGTCGTAGATCTCACGCTCCACATAGACCCGCTCGGTACCCAGGCAGACCTGGCCGCAGTTGGCGAAGGCGGAGCGCAGGGTACCCTCGACCGCCTTGTCCATATCGCAGTCGGCGAATACCAGGGCCGGGTTCTTGCCACCCAGTTCGAAAGAGATATCGGTAATGTCGTCCGCAGCGGCTTTCATGATCGCCGCACCGGTTCCGGTCTCGCCGGTAAAGGTGATGCCATCCACCCCTTTGTGGCGGGTCAGGAACTCACCCGCGGAGTTGGGGCCGAAGCCGTGCACCACGTTGTAGACCCCTTTGGGTATACCCACCTCGTTCATCACCTCCCCAAGCAGGGTTGTGGTGAAGGGGGTCTCTTCCGAGGGCTTGACCACCACCGCGTTGCCACAGGCGAGTGCCGGTCCGACCTTCCAGGTCATCAACAGCAGCGGCAGATTCCAGGGGCTGATCACGGCGATCACACCCTTCGGTTTGCGCACGGAATAGTTGAGCGCACCCTGACCGTCCGGCGTGTCCAGCATGAAGCTCTCGGTGGGTACGTTCTTCACCACATCGGCAAAGATCTTGAAGTTGGCCGCGCCCCGGGGGATGTCGATATGGCAGGCCAGCTTCTGCGGCTTGCCGGTGTCGAGACACTCCGCTTCGAGAAACTCATCGAAGCGGGCGGTAATGCCATCCGCCAGTTTGTGCAGCAGGTTGGCCCGTTCCGCCAATGGCATGCGCCCCCAATCCCCCTGCATGGCTGCACGGGCTGCATTCACCGCAGCATCCACCTCCGGCGCTCCCGCCTCATGCACGATGCCGATCTTCTCCCCGGTGGCCGGGTTGATGTTGTCGAACAGCTTGCCTGATGCAGAGCCGACAAATTCACCATTGATGAAGTGTTTGACCTCTTTCATTTAATTCACCGTCATTACGCCAATATCCTAAGTTTTCCCGTTGTTGCCTCGGGGGTTCGTTCGTTTCTCAGCAATCCGATTGCGATCAGTCCGGCTTAACAGCGCACTTGATAAACAGCGCTTGCACGATACGGACTGGTTAACGCCGACAGTGGTCTCAACCATCGTCAGCTTTTCTTGTTAATTTCAAAGCGGTTATCACTACCGCCTTCAAACTCGCTCCAGCTCTTCATGAAGTGGCGGGCGTTGTCCTGATGATCCGTCTCGATGAAACCATCGATACTCAACTGATCCCGACTGACACCCACCTCACCAAAGGTGATCTGGATAAATCGGACTGCCTGATCGCTCGTTGTCACTGCCATGAGATCCTCCTGCCGGGCCATTACCCGAATTCGTTGATGTTGTGCTTTATGTTTTGTTGTATTAACGGAACGCTATGCTGCGCTCTCGGATGTTGTCTGGTGCGCTTTGGGCGCCAGTCTCAAACGTAAATCGCTCTTTGGAATAACCCGGCAGGAGAGCACGATGCCCTGACCCTCTTCCGCCTCAGAGACATGGTTGCGGCTCATTTTTCGGGTTTCGTAATCCCCCTGGGTAATCTGCACTCGGCAGACACCACAACCGCCGCCTTTACAACCCACCGGGATGGAACCCAGCCCCTGGGCCTGCATGGCGTGTAGCAGACGCTGTTCCGCACCGCAATGGAAACGGGCGTCCCTGTCTTCCACATAGATCTCGTAACGCAATGCCACGGTCACAGCCTCTTGAATACCGGGCTGCGTTTGCGGCTCTCTTCGTCCTTGGTGAGAAAGCTTTCGGTGAAAATGTCGTTCTCAAACAGACGCCCCTGCATCAGGGCGCGGATCGAGGCCTCGATCATCACAGGGGGACCACACAGATAGGCGGTGCTACCACTGAAGCTGTTATCAAAAATCCGCTGTGCCGCTTCGTGAACAAAACCGGTTTCACCCGACCAGTCATCGCCATCCTCCATCTGCGAGAGCACCGGCACGTAGCTGAAATTCGCATGCTGTTGCGCCAGGTCGCTGAACAGCTCGTCGTCATAGAGATCCTTCTTCGCCCGCACGCCGTGTAACAGGGTGATCGGTGCGCTGCAGCCCTCTTCAAGTAGATCGAGAATCATCGATTTCGGGCTGGAAAGACCGGTACCGCCGGCGATGAAGATCATTGGATCGGTACGCGATTTGCGCACGAAGAAGCGACCGTAAGGCCCGGCCACATTCAGCTTGTCACCGACTTTCAGCTGGTTGTGGATTACCGGGGTGGCCTCGCCATCGGGCACCAATCGAATATGCAGTTCGATCAGATTGCCTTTGGAAGGCTTGTTCGCCAGAGAGAAGGCCCGCGGTACTTCCACACCGGGCACCGACAGATTGATGTATTGACCCGCCTGGAAGTCGATACCCTCGCCATCCAGTTGCAGCCACACACCCTTCACATCGTGGGTCAGGTCTTCCAGCCGCACCACCTCGGCCTCAAAATCCCGTACCGGAATCACCCGCGCATCCGGATCCTCATCGATGTCCGCCTCGATCACCGCATCCGACTGCAGCGTGGCACAGCAGGCCAGCACCTTGCCCTCATCCCGCTCCATATCCATCAAGGCGAAATTCGAGGCATCGCCGATCTCCACATCCCCATCGATCACCTCAACCTTGCAGGTACCGCACAGACCGTGACAGCAGGCATGAGGCATCCAGATACCGGCCCGCAGACAGGCATCAAGAATGTTCTGATCCTCTTCGACCTCCAGCTCATCGCCGGTGGGTTCAATGGTTAATTGGTAGGACATGGTGATCGCTCCAAAATATCGATAAACACAAGAATAGCGATATTTTGTCGATATGCAAGATTATTATCGATATTTTTTGTAAATATATTTTTAGCGTCTAAAATATTGATAGAAGTCACTGTTGATCTTATAAATAGCGGGTAGGGTATAAGACCCGGCCAAAGAGTTAGCCCACAAGTGGAAAATGCAGGTATGCCAAGAACTTACAATGATAAAAACTCACCGAGCGGTACCAGGACACTGACCGATCAGGCCTATCTGCAACTCAGATCCGATATCATTCACGGAGCGCTGCAACCGGAAGAGAAACTCCGTATTGAACATCTCAGAGAGGAGTATGGGGTCGGCGCAAGCCCATTGCGGGAAGCCCTGAGTCGCCTTACGGCAGACGGTTTTGTCACCGCTGAAGGGCAGCGCGGCTTCCGGGTAGCCCCTATGTCAGAGGCGGATCTGGCGGACATCACCCGGATGCGAATCCTGCTTGAGAAACAGGCCCTATCCCAGAGTATCGAACATGGTGACGATGCCTGGGAGTCGCAGATCGTGGCGACCTTCTATCAATTGGAGAAGGTTGAACAGTCCGAGAAGAGAGACAAGGCCGAGTGGGAGATCCGCAATCACGATTTTCATGAGGCGCTGATTGCGGCATGCACCTCGAAATGGCTACGCCGCTTCTATGGCATTCTCTATGATCAGCACAAACGCTATCGAAACATCGCCTTGAACACCGAGATCCCACGAGATCTCCACCAGGAGCATGAAGAGTTACGCAACGCAGCCCTGGCGAGGGATAAAAAACGGGCCTGCGATGCGATTGAGCAGCACATCATGAGAACCGCTGAGATCACTCTGAAGGTGTTGAGAGAAGAGGAAGCGGATCGGGAAAACGAAGTCGACAGGGTTGCCGCAACCTAACCGAAAACCCGACTACTCAGTCTTAAACCCGATTGCATTGTGTGTGCCATCGCAGAACGGCTTGTTCTTGGAGGCACCACATCGACACAAGGCCAGCTTCTCTCCCTGCCAGGCACTCCGCCCACTGCTGGCTTTGACGGTGACACTGCCCGACAGCAGCAAGGGACCATCCTCCAGCGGCGTGATTTTCAGCTGCCCGCCTTTCTGCTTCAGGGGCTCACCGGTTTCGCCAACAGCCCCATAATCCTTGAAGCTGCCTTCATGGCTGTTGTCACAATAGGGTTTGTTTTTCGAAAGGCCGCACCGACACAATGCCGCACGAAACCGAACGCCGGGCATATCCTCAGGCACCCCTTCGATGGCCAGATCACCCGTCACAAAATAGGGGCCCTGGTAACTGACCGTTACCGTGTTTTCCGCAGCGGCGGTTTCAGTCACCTGGTCCTGCTTGTTTCGGCAAACCAGGGAACCACTGGGACAGCGCGCTACGACCTCCTCCACCTCAGCCGGGGATGAAAGGTCTGGCTGACACCAGGGATCCCTTCCAGCAACGAAGAGCTCACCCTGGGAATAGCCACACTCACCAATGTGTATACAGAGACGTTCGTCCCAAGTGACATCGATCTCTGTACCTTTGTAGCGAAATACCTGTTTCTTGGCCATGTGCACTCACTATCTGTCTGTATCTATTTAAAAGGCAACTTGTTGAGATAGAAGCCATACGCTCACCTGAGCCAGCGGTTTAGCAATCAGCCAGGTGAGAGTCGCTATTATGACTATAGCCACAGATTGGCATTAATTACTGCCCTATTCATGAGTAAATAGCAGGTACAGAGTCTCTCTACACAGGCCAATCACTCAGAATAGAGCAGGAATAGTGGACGCGGCAAAAGACCTGAAGTAAATCAGGCAGTCTTTAAATACGCTTCGACGACTTTAATAAAGCCGTTGCAGGCCTCATAGCAATCCTTACACTCCTGGTGTTTATCTATGTGTTCCTTGCAGGCTGCCGCACAATCCTTGCAGACAGCCAGGCAACCTTGTGCAATAAGATTCAAATTTTTTGAATCGGACAAGGCCAGCGTTGCCATAGCCTCGCAGACTGGAACCATTTCGTTGACGTTCTTCGAACACGCCTTCATCGACGTATCACCATCGCCTAACAGTTCCAGGCAATGGTTTAAACAGGTCTTACCGGTTGCAATGCACTCCTCGGCTGCATCTACGATGTCTTTGTTTTTACCGTGATGATGATGGTGGTGTTGATGATGGTCTTTCATAGCAGAGGCAGTCGTTGGGATCGCAGCCATTGTCAAAGCTGCAGCAGTTCCAACCAGAAATTCACGGCGATCAGTCAGCGTGTCGTTACTTGACATTATTATTATCCTCCTGGGATGCAGGTTTTACTGTTGGTATAAATTTACTGCTAGTCCAGTGAATTGTAGACGAGACGTTGGATTTAGAGAACCGTTCGATTATGACCTAATTTTTTTTGAGATTTCTAATATCCTGGTCATTATGATCGTGTTAGTAGTCGACGAGTCCAATTACTGTAGAGAGATCTAATATAAGCACTTATTAACAAGTGATTAGCAACTATCTGGTATTTTTAACGGTTGAACTGTGAGACAAACAAGCGAAGGGACCTTGCTACGATTCCTGGGGGTGGCTGTCGACTATTATCAGATACTTTGATCGATCCACTATCCTTCACAGGCAACTATCCTGTTACGACCGAGATTCTTGGCCTCATACAGACTCTTGTCGCAGACATTCATCCACTGCTTCCAGTCTCTGACTGAACTTAAGCCAGCCACACCAATACTGACTGTTACAGTACGATCAGGTATTAAAGAAAGATCTTCGATACCCTTTCGAATTTCTTCTGCTATGTCGATGCTACTGGCTTCATCGGTATTGTAGAGCAGTATCAAAAACTCCTCACCACCGATTCTGAATATTTTTATCGCTGGTTATAGGGACAGACATCATTTAACAGGGGTTATAGCGCTGGTTATAGGGACAGACATAATTTAACAGGGGTTATAGTGGTTATAGGGACAGACATCATTTAATAGGGGTTATAGGTAGTTATTAGGGTTATAGGGAAAGGCATCATTTAAAGGAAGAAAATGAACTCACCTGCTTCCATTTGTTTCAGTTGGAATTAAATTATGACCGGCTTCGACTAATCTAGGAGGTTCAACCGATTATTATTTTCTAATTGAGGATTTATCTCTGGGTTTGCCGAACAAGGATCAAGTAACTTTCTGCCAACACACCTTGATTGGCATAAATGACCCGGATTGAGTTTGAAAGATATCAGACTGGCGATGTCTGATAGATCTGCAACGAAAACCCACTCGCACAGAACCACTTTTTGCCTCTACCAATGGCTTGAGTGAACCGCTTAATCCCTTCCCTTGTTCCAATCACTGTGTTGTAGTTTTTGTCATAACATTTTACGCTATCGAGCCAGGCTTCCGGATCGATATTCAACCGCACAAGGATTGGCGCCAGTTCTGAGGGAATGGCACCGAATTTCTCTTCTTTGATGGCTCGCCCTGCCCAATCGGTGAGTTCCAGGTAGTCTGATAGGCTAAAATTCAAGCCTGAAGCTTTATCTTGATGCTCGCCACCAACTAATGGTTCTAAATGTTCTGGCGTTGCGGTGACTGCTACTACACGATTCCCTGTTTGCTCGAGTGCTTTTTGATAATGCCTGATACGATCCTGAATGGAGGTTAGTGGTTATAGGGACAGACATCATTTAATAGGGGTTATAGGTGGTTATTAGGGTTATAGGGAAAGGCATCATTTAAAGGAAGAAAATGAACTCCCCTGCTTCCATTTGTTTCAGTTGGAATTAAATTATGACCGGCTTCGACTAATCTAGGAGGTTCAACCGATTATTATTTTCTAATTGAGGATTTATCTCTGGGTTTGCCGAACAAGGATCAAGTAACTTTCTGCCAACACACCTTGATTGGCATAAATGACCCGGATTGAGTTTGAAAGATATCAGACTGGCGATGTCTGATAGATCTGCAACGAAAACCCACTCGCACAGAACCACTTTTTGCCTCTACCAATGGCTTGAGTGAACCGCTTAATCCCTTCCCTTGTTCCAATCACTGTGTTGTAGTTTTTGTCATAACATTTTACGCTGTCGAGCCAGGCTTCCGGGTCAATATTCAACCGCACAAGGATTGGCGCCAGTTCTGAGGGAATGGCACCGAATTTCTCTTCTTTGATAGCTCGCCCTGCCCAATCGGTCAGTTCCAGGTAGTCTGACAGGCTAAAGTTCAAGCCTGAAGCTTTATCTTGATGCTCACTACCAATGAACGGCACTAAATGCTCTGGCGTTGCGGTGGCTGCTACTACACGATTCCCTGTTTGCTCGAGTGCTTTTTGATAATGCCTGATACGATCCTGAATGGAGGTAAAATCTGATGCTTCCGGACTATCGGCTATCTTTGCCCGTATCGGGTTAAGATCAACGTAACTCATACAGGTCAATAGCGCCGCATCATCAAGCAGAGCCTGGCTTTTGAACCTGCCCTCCCAAAACTTCCCTGTACAACCGTCCTCTTCATTGGCCTGTCTTGCGATACCTTCATTGAGATTACGCATGAACCAGCTAATATCGTAGAGTCTATATCGCCACTTTTTGATATCTTCAGCAAACAAATCCAATTCGGCCTTTGTTAATTTTATGCCATTTAGATAACGGTCAACGATAGGGCTTGGCTTGTAGAGCAGAGTCCACCGTGAAATAACCTCATCATCTTGCCAATTCAATGCGGCTTCACGGTCGACCTTCAAGATAGTGTGAGTGTGGTTGTGCATCACGGCATAAGCGCAGATCGAGATAGAGAACACTCCATCAAGCTGCTTGAGCTTTTCTACAATCCAGTCTCTACGATGTTCATAGCTACGACCGGTTAACTTATCCTCACCGCACAGAAAAGCACGTCGCACACAGCGGGATATGCAGTGGTAGTAGGGGGTTTCATCAAGACAGATCTGTTGCTTACGCGATATCGTCATTGCCTGCTCCTTGGCTTTAATACATTCCATGTACTTTTAACTCTAACTCACCTGAATGATCTTTTCAAACGGTGAGTGTCCCGATATATTCGTTTTTTCTCCAATATCTATCAAGAGCTATTTTTGCACCCGACATTTGAACGTCATCAGCATTCTCTGCAACAAACTCCAAAAAGTGAATAATTGCATTTTCTTGCTCGCTGTTTTATAAAGACATTTGATTAATACTGTACTTATATAACTCTTTATCTTTAGATGAAGGATAAACTGAGTAAACAGTAGCGCCAATTATATCTGATTCCCATACAGGCAATTTATAGTGCTTAAGTGAATACCGCATATATGCTGGCAAGTAGTATTGGTATTCTTCTGCCCCCATATGAGCCAAAACGCAATCACATTCTTCTATTTCTGAATCAGGAATGTCTCTCCATTTAGAGTCCTGCCTTGCCTTTCCTGCCTGTTTCCATTCTTCATCAGTTATATCACCAATTATTCCCTTTAGATCAGTGAGCCGAAACTGCCTCAATGATATATTTGGCCGTTTCACTCGATCAAATGCTACTTCAATCTGTTTTATGAGTTCTTGTGGTTCCATTTACGTATTAGCACTTAACGACCAAGCTCAGTGGAGATGGCGCGATAGCACCAGCATCCGCTGGAGCTGCTGGTTAAGCAATTTACTTCATTTTCTAAAATATGTTGATGCATATATTTTCTCTAACTCTTTAGCTTTTTCCTGTTGCTCTGGTGTTAGCCTTAACCATAATTCATTAGCAGATTTTATATTCTTTGATACGGCCCACCATGCATAGGCTTCCGGTAAATTGAGTGGAACACCGAAACGCGAATCGCTTAACATCCGTCCGAGTATCGTTTGAGCCAAATGGTTCCCTTGTTTGGCACTTTTAATAAACCATTCGAAAGCCTCATTTGGTTTTGAAACTCGATCATGACCACCGAGCAGTATAAGACCATAACCGAATTGCGCTTCATCGTTACCTTGCTCCGCAATTTTACGGCATTTCTCTTGTTTAATAATTAACGAGGCATCCCAATAAGCCTTGTCGCAGAAATCTTCAGCGAATAACGGCGAGAAAAAAATAAGTAAAACTACAAAGTATACAAATCTACTCACTTCTTTTGCCTAACGTTTTAGGTTAATGGCGGCATAAAGTATAGCGAGGAACGAGCGTAGCTTTATGACGTCCATTAGACCCCCTTGTTAGGGGCTGATTTTCGATTTACATAGGTGATAACAAAACTTATGAATGCCCCACTAACCCAGTACGGTATCTGCATGACCATTATAAGCATCCACTGCAATCCATGTTTTGCTGGATCTCCTTCTTGACCGAGAATCAGGCAAGGTATTACAGGCATAAAACAAAACCATAGAATTTTTTCTATTAATGCCCCCTTCAGGCCAATAATGGTTATCAGCCCAAACAAGGCAGGTACACATATAAAATTTACAACTAATGGATCGATTCCTTCTTTATTATTCCAGTAGCCTGCTACTTCAAAGTAATAGAAGTAAAAGACTAAAGCGCTGAGTCCTATCCAACCTGCATTGCTTAATCTATTACTCATCACTGATCTTTTTTACCCCTAACGATCAGGCTCAGTGGGGCGAGCGATAGCGAGCATCCACTGTAGCCGCTGGTTAACTGCCAAACCGACCAAATAAGTAAAACCACTCATCGCTTTTTACTTCCACTGTTTTCCCTTCATTTGCCATTCTAAATAGTGGCGATTTCATAGTTTTCACCACTTCTATTAAACTCTCTTTGTAATCCTCGATTTCAGTTTCACCATAATGGTCACGCCAGTCCTTTAGTAAAGAGTTCCCTTCTTTATCTTTTGCTTCGTAATATATTTCATGGACTTCGAATGGAATGGTTATTACTAAGTCGAAACTTCCTCCCTGTATCAGTACTTCATAAGCAGTACCATTCGATTTTTCACTTACAAGTTTGCCGTTACCAAGAAGTTTAGCGATTTCCTTTTTTTTCATCTTTACGCAGTTAACAGCTTTATTAACGAGACCCCGTGTCTCGTTATTCATTTTTATGTGTTTTTAGCCACTTATTCATTATGGCTATAGTAATACCTTGGCCTTCGAGATGAAATAGAGCACGCTTCCGTAAAAATAACCATTTTGATCCAGTATGGGTAATTTCGTGCCATGGGATGAATATACTACCTGCGCCAATATTATTAATTGTTGGCTGAATGCTAACTCCTTCATTAGAAGCGCTTACATACATGCTATTAAAATAATCATTATTTTTTGGATCGGAGTCTTCCCAGAAAAAGACCATTTCTAAACTTCTACGCCCTAAGTTCTCTATACTTGAATGAGGAAAGTTATTAGATAGAGATTTCCATATGGGACTGTGTTTATTTTTGTAATACATGTAATAAATGATACCTACTACTGCAATAAAACATATGAGGGTGATAAGTTCATTCATTTTTGATTATTTACACATAACGCCTCACCTCAGCCGAACAAAAGGCGCGTAGCGACTTTTGAAACGGCTGGAGGTGATTGTTATGTGTTGGTTGAATATCTCCACATTTATTCCCATGGTTGCTTGGCTCTTTTGTATTTCATTTTTTCTTCTTTTCCGTTTTTGACTATTGATCTCCAATAGAGCGGTGTAATGATAAACATAAGTACAACGGAGCTTAATAAAACGACAACCTTATAGCTTATGCCAATATTAAGTTTATCTTGAAGATATGGATAAGAAAATACAAAACCTACAAGAGCAAAAGCAAATATCAGATATTTCCATGCCATTTCTTTTCCTTTCACACATAACGCTCAGCGAAGACGCGCGCCGCCTTTGCACGTCGAGCTCTTGAGCGTCTCGATATGTGATTCATGTTCTATCGCTCAATAATTATACTTTTCGCCCAAAAAAAGAACCAGCATGCAAACTCCTAACATAAGGAATGTTTCCCACCCATACGCTCTAGATATTGATTTGTCCTCCTCATCGCTTTCCTTGTCAATCAAGTATGCTTTTAACATTCACGCAGACTTATACAGAAAATAAAATACGAAAATTCCGGTGGCAATGGCGATACTAAGCATTTTTATTTTTACACATAACGCCTAGCTCACCGGAAAATGCAAGCGTAGCGAGTATTTTGTCCGGTGGAGCTTCTTGTTAACCGCTTTTTTCAACATGACAATATAAATCAAAATCTACTGCCAAACCTATTTGGCCTAATTTAACGATCATGTCTTCTGAGAGGTGAAACCCTGGGCTTTTCTCTTCATGCCAACCCGCACATGATATGAAAGACCGGAACCCTTCAGGTACTTTACTAAAATCCAATTCTTTACTTTCGATGAACTCTATGACCTTCTGTAAGGCCTCATCCATAAATTCTTGCTCAAATTCTGGTAGCTTATATTCCCAATGTGAGAAATCATAAATTGAACCATTTTTTCTTTTGTCACCAACATTCCACTCTTTTGTGGGCTCAATACCTAAGGATTTAGTGACTAAAGAAGTGTTCTCTTTGCCATTAATACTTATATATGCGTAATTTTTATCCATAAGACGGTTAACGACCAAGCTGTACGGTGCAAACGAAGCGCAGCGTAGTTTGCATCCGAACGAGCGCCTTGTTAGGCGTGATTATTACTGCGCTAGTAGAGTAGATTCGTACCAAAATTCGGTTTCTCCCCTCTAGTAATTTGTTCTTCCCACTTTATTAACTTTTCCAAGTGGAAATCCCAGAATTCCTCACAAAGCTCTAGGTATTTGAGTACTGTGTCATTCTCACCCTTTTCTAGAAGCTCTTTAGCTAACACCATATTTGGGCCAAATGAATCTAGTTGAGGCGAGCCAGGTGTTTTACCAGCAAGTAGTAATTGTTTTTTTGCTTCTTCGATGTCACCTTTGCGTAATGCCACTCTACCTAAAGTTAAATGCCCTTTATGAATAGCATTGCCGTAGTTCCAGTCATCTTTGTACATTTCCGCAATCTTCAATGTTTCATGTGCAAATGACTCAGCTTTTTCTAAAGAGCCATTATCTACGTTCCAAAGGCCAACATCGCCGATTGCGACCCATCTTTCATATTTTGTTTTTGCGGCCGCGAGATCCGCAGCTGATTTATAGAGTTGCTCATCAAAATCGGGGATCCATTCTGATTGATATTCCTCTACCATATTCGATGTGTATTGCATAAAACCATAACCGCCAACAGCTAAAAGAATAACTGCAGTGAAAAAACCGCTAGTAAATATTATGAATGACTTCATGGAACAGTCCCTTATATACGCCTAACAGTGGATTATATGGACGGCTCATAAAAAGTATTATGTGGACGGCACATATAACGTATTATGACGCCCCGCTTCATTTCCCTAATCCAGAAAAAATCAATCGTAACTTCCATCAACATATTAAACAGTTTATAAATATATATTCCTACTCCCGTTTGGGTCGCCATACTGCTTTGACTACGGGAGTTTTCTCTACTACGTTACTGGACGTACCAGACTCTCCGAGTGGCAGTCTCGCAACAAGATCGATACACATGGATTCATTGTTTACAACTTGCTCCAGGCGCTTCGGCGCAATGGCATCGACAGTGAGCCTCGGCCCATAGGGTTCATGGTTTTGGAATCGCCCAACCTCACAAGCGTGTGACTTTCTGCAATATTGGATAGTGTAGAGGATGTCCTGAATATCGATCCGGGAAATAAATTCCCTGATTTGAGCCGAGAACTTCTTGTTTTGATCTGCTATCCCGGCGATTTGGTGGACAGCGAATGTTACTGGCTCGGTTGCACCAATCGATTTCTCTATTTCCATAAAGAGAATCATCCCTGTGATTGTACTGAATCTAACGTTGCTTCATTTCTAGAACATTTATCCTTGAAACGCAAGCTCTCACGGAAAATCGAACTAAGCTAATTTGCTTTTAATTCTTCTACACACATCGTTAAATTACCGGAACAATCCAATCTGTCACCTCAAACGCCGCTTGCGTTACTACCCAGATACCAACCATTTGTACATGACCAAGGCATCAACATAACCTTTAGCCGGGTGGTTAAACGCATTCGGCAGGCGCCCTACAATTTCAAAACCGTGCTTTTGCCAAAGTCGCACGGCTCCTTCATTGGCGGCGGCGACAAAATTGAATTGCATGGCTTTGTAACCCATTACTCGGGCAATTTCTTGCGAATGTTCGCACATGGCTGTGGCAAGACCTTTTCCTCTGGATGAGGATGGCACCATATAACCGCAATTACAGACATGACTGCCCGGTCCGGCCTGATTGGTTTTGATGTAATAGGTACCAACGATTTTCTTATCTTCCACCACGACAAAAGTTTTTCTCGGCAGATCCATCCAAAGCCTTTTCCCTTCGTTTTTGCTTGTATCGCTAGGGTAGGCGTAGGTGTCACCTGCGGAAGCTATCTCTTTGAAGATGGGCCAGATAGCATCAAAATCAACTTCGGTTGCTTCACGTATCTGCATGGCAGGTTCCTTTTATTCATGACGCTTACCACAATCTGCTAACGCGTATCGTTGAAGTTATGAATATCAGGGCATCTGAGAAAAGCTAGCCGCTGATGTGAATAGCAGCTCAATCAATAAAGAGAGGGGGAAGGTCAATCAGTGGAAACGGCCCGGGATGAGCGCCCGGGCCGATGAAGTTTTACCACAATGGCAGATCGGTGGTTCCCATCAGGAATTCGTCAACCGCACGGGCACACTGACGACCCTCTCGGATGGCCCAGACCACCAATGACTGACCACGGCGCATGTCGCCTGCGGTGAAGACACCGTCGATGGAGGTCTTGTAGGCGGTACCGCCTTCAGTGGCAGCTTTGACGTTACCCCGGTTATCGAGTTCAACACCCAGCTCTTCCAGCAGGCCTTCATGGACCGGGTGGACAAAGCCCATGGCGAGGGTGACCAGGTCCGCTTTCAGTTCGAACTCTGAGCCATCCACCTCGGACATTTTCCAGTTGCCGGCAGAGTCCTTCTCCCACTCGACCTTGACGCACTCTACCCCGGCCAGATTGCCTTGGCCATCGTCGATGAACTTCTTGGTGGCGATCTGCCACATCCGTTCACAGCCCTCTTCCTGGGAGCTGGAGGTGCGCATCTTGTTGGGCCAGTCGGGCCAGGTGGTGCCCTTCTCCTCTTTTTCTGGAGGTTGCGGCAGAATTTCCAGCTGGGTGACGGAAGCGGCGCCATGACGATTCGAGGTGCCGATGCAGTCGGAGCCGGTATCACCGCCACCGATCACCACCACATGCTTGCCATCGGCGGAGATGAAGTCCTCCACATGGTCACCCTGCACTCTGTGGCTGTTGCTGCGCAGAAAATCCATGGCGAAGTGGACTCCGTTCAGCTCACGACCGGGAATCGGCAGATCCCGTGGCTTTTCTGAACCACCGGTCAGTACAATCGCGTCGAAATCGTCCAGCAGCTGTCTGCCGGGCAGATCCACGCCGATGTGAGTGCTGGTCTTGAACTCAACACCTTCAGTGCGCATCTGCGCCATGCGGCGGTCGATGATCGTTTTGTCCAGCTTGAAATCGGGGATGCCATAACGCAGCAGGCCACCGATGCGGTTCTGTTTTTCGTAAAGCACCACCGCATGTCCGGCTCTGGCGAGTTGTTGGGCGGCTGCCATACCGGCCGGGCCGGAGCCGACAACCGCAACCCGCTTGCCGCTCTTGTGATCGGCAATCTGCGGTTTCACCCAGCCTTCGCTCCAGGCCTTTTCGATGATGCTGTATTCGATGGTCTTGATGGTAACCGGTGTATCTTCCAGGTTCAGGGTACAGGACGCTTCACAGGGCGCTGGACAGATGCGGCCGGTAAACTCGGGGAAGTTGTTGGTGGTATGCAGCACATCGATCGCCGCCTGCCAGTCTCCCTTGTAGACCAGATCGTTCCAGTCAGGAATGATGTTGTTTACCGGACAGCCCTGATGACAGAAAGGTATGCCACAATCCATACAACGCGCGCCCTGCTGGCTGACATTCTCATCGGTCAGCGGGATGACGAACTCATTGTAGTGGGTGATCCGGTCCGACACCGGAGCATAGGTCCGGTCCTGACGATCAATCTCTTTAAAACCTGTTGGCTTACCCATGCTTAGTGACTCCCATGGCTGGCAGCTGAACTACCACGCTTTTTTGCCTGCATCTCTTTCAGCGCACGCCGATACTCGACCGGCATGACCTTGACGAACTTCGGTAACATGGCCTCCCAGTTATCCAGAATGTTCTTCGCGACATCCGAGTTGGTGTAGTGATGGTGGCGTTCAATCAGCTGCTTCAAGCGCAGTGCGTCGAAGCGGGTCATGTCGTGGCTGAGATCGACCATGCCGTGGCTCTCAAGATCACCACCCTGATGATCCAGGGCTTCCAGCGCCAGATCCTCTTCCTCAATCGGTTCCAGTTCGACCTGAGCCATGTTGCAGCGATCGCCAAAATCGCCGACTTCGTCGAGCACATAGGCGATACCGCCGGACATGCCTGCGGCGAAGTTGCGTCCGGTCGGTCCGAGACAGACCACCACGCCACCGGTCATGTATTCACAGCCGTGGTCACCCACGCCCTCAATGACCGCTGTGGCACCGGAGTTACGCACGCCGAAACGCTCACCACCCACACCGCGGAAATAGCACTCACCACCGATTGCACCGTAGAGTACGGTGTTGCCCACGATGATGTTCTCTTCCGCTTTACCGATGGCCGACTCTTGTGGTGGATAGATCACCAGACGACCGCCTGAGAGACCTTTACCCACATAGTCGTTACCTTCACCGGCCAGCTCGATGGTGATGCCTTTGCCCACCCAGGCGCCAAAGGATTGACCTGCCGTACCCTTGGCCTTGATGTAGATGGTGTCGTCGGTCAGACCCGCATGGCCATACTTTTCAGCCACCCGCCCGGAGAGCATGGTGCCGAAGGTACGGTTGTAGTTGTGAATACCGATCTCGATCTTCACCGGTTCTGCGGACTCCAGCGCCGGTTGAGCCTGTTTGATCAGCTCGTGGTCGATCGCCCTGTCCAGCCCGTGGTCCTGGTCTTCGCAGTTGTAGATCGCTACATCGTCGGTCGCTTCAGGTTTTTTCAGCAGCCTGCTGTAGTCGAGCCCTTTCGCCTTCCAGTGGTTGATCGCTTTGCGCATATCGAGGCGATCGCTCTGGCCAACCATATCGTTCCAGGTCCTGAAACCCAGCTCGGCCATCAGACGACGCGCCTCTTCGGCGACGAAGAAGAAGAAGTTGACCACGTGATCCGGGGTACCGGTGAAGCGCTTGCGCAGCTCCGGATCCTGGGTGGCGATACCCACCGGGCAGGTGTTGAGATGACACTTGCGCATCATCAGGCAGCCTTCCGCAATCAGCGGGGCGGTGGCGAAACCGATCTCGTCCGCACCCAACAGGGCGGCGATCACCACATCCCGGCCGGTACGCATACCACCGTCGGCCTGGACCGCAATGCGGCCACGCAGTTTGTTCAGCACCAGGGTCTGGTGGGTCTCGGCCAGGCCGATCTCCCAGGGTGAGCCGGCATGCTTGATGGAGGTCAGCGGGCTGGCGCCGGTGCCGCCGTCGTAACCGGAGATGGTGACATGGTCCGCATGGGCCTTGGAGACCCCGGCAGCCACGGTGCCCACTCCGACTTCGGAGACCAGTTTGACGGAGATCCGCGCATTCGGGTTGACGTTCTTCAGATCATGGATCAGCTGAGCCAGATCCTCGATCGAGTAGATGTCGTGATGGGGCGGCGGTGAGATCAGACCAACCCCAGGCGTGGAGTGGCGTACCCGGGCAATCTGCTGATTGACCTTGTGACCGGGCAGCTGACCGCCCTCACCGGGCTTCGCACCCTGAGCCATCTTGATCTGGATATCGTCGGCGTTGACCAGATACTCACTGGTGACACCGAAACGGCCGGATGCCACCTGCTTGATGGCGGAACGCTCCGGGTTTCTTGTGCCGTCCGGCATTGGATTGAAGCGCTCCGGCTCTTCACCACCCTCACCGGTGTTGGACTTGCCGCCGATGCGGTTCATCGCCACAGCCAGGGTTGAATGGGCTTCATAAGAGATGGAGCCGAAGGACATGGCGCCGGTGGCGAATCGCTTGACGATCTCGCTCGCCGGCTCTACCTCATCCAAAGAGAGTGGCTGATCCGCCGCTTTGAATTCGAACAGACCACGCAGGGTCAGCAGAATCTCGTTTTGCTCGTTGATCGCATCCGCATAGGACTGATAGGTGTCCCAATCGTTGCTGCGCACCGCGTGCTGCAGCTTGGCGATGGTCTGAGGGGTCCAATTGTGGTCCTCGCCGCGCAGGCGGTAGGCATAATCACCACCCACGTCGAGGTGCTTCTTGTAGATCTGCTGATCGCCAAATGCCTTGTCGTGCCACTTCACCGCTTCAGCCGCCACTTCACTCATGCCGGCACCCTCGATGGTGGTCGTGGTACCGGTGAAGTAATCACTGACAAACTGGCTGGAGAGACCGACCGCGTCGAAAATCTGTGCACCGCAGTAGGACTGGTAGGTGGAGATGCCCATTTTCGACATCACCTTCTTCAAGCCTTTGCCGATCGCTTTGATGTAGCGGTTCTGCGCCTCGTGGAAGGAGAGTGGCTCAGGCAGTGTGGCAAGCTGGTTCTGAATGGTATCGAAAGCCAGATAGGGATTGACCGCTTCCGCACCATAACCCGCCAGGGTGGCGAAGTGGTGTACTTCCAGGGCGCCACCGGTCTCCAGCACCAGACCCGATTCGGTACGCAGACCTTTGCGGATCAGGTGGTGATGTACCGCCGAGGTGGCCAGCAGGGCGGGAATCGCAATGTTGTCCGCATCCACTTTCCGGTCGGAGAGGATCAGAATGTTGTAGCCTTCTCTGACTTTCTGTTCCGCCTGTTCACAGAGCGCTTTCACCGCACCTTTCATACCTTTGGCGCCGTTCATCACCGGGTAGATGATATCCAGTGTCTTGGTACGGAACACGCCACCGGTGTTGTCCTCAATGTGACGAACCCGTTCCAGGTCTTCGTTGGTCAGTACAGGTTGACTGACCTCAAGTCGCATATGATCGCAGGCGTCACCCAGATTCAGCAGATTGGGGCGTGGGCCGATCAGGCTGACCAGGGACATGACCAGCTCCTCACGAATCGGATCGATCGGCGGATTGGTCACCTGGGCAAAATTCTGTTTGAAGTAGGTGGAGAGATGCTTGGCTCTCAGCGACAGTACCGAGGGCGGGTTGTCCGCACCCATCGAGCCGGTCGCTTCCTGTCCGGTCACCACCATCGGGGTGAGCAGGAATTTGATATCCTCCTGGCTATAGCCGAAGGCCTGCTGGGCATCCAACAGATCTTCGTCACTGGGCGCCATCGGCGCTACATCCGATGGCAGAGCATCCAGGTGGATCTGGGTCTGATCCAGCCAATCCTGGTAGGGCTTGGCCTTGGCCAGTTCCGCTTTGATCTCGGCGTCGTCGATGATGCGTCCCTGCTCCAGGTCGATGAGGAACATCTTGCCTGGCTGCAGACGCCATTTCTTGACGATCTTCTCTTCCGGGATATCCAGCACGCCCATCTCTGAGGCCATCACCACCATATCGTCCTCGGTGATCAGATAGCGGGCGGGACGCAGGCCGTTACGGTCGAGGGTGGCGCCGATCTGGCGACCATCGGTGAACGCCACAGCCGCCGGGCCATCCCACGGTTCCATCATTGCCGCATGGTATTCATAGAAGGCGCGACGCTGCTCATCCATCAGCTTGTTGCCACCCCAGGCTTCTGGGATCAGCATCATCATGGCGTGAGACAGGCTGTAGCCGCCGGCCACCAGCAGCTCCAGCGCGTTATCGAAACAGGCAGAGTCCGACTGCCCTTCCGGGATCAGTGGCCAGATCTTGTCCAGATCGTCACCCAGCACCGCCGAAGCCATGGAGTTCTTACGCGCCCGCATCCAGTTGACGTTGCCACGCAGGGTGTTGATCTCACCATTGTGGGCAATCATGCGGAACGGGTGGGCAAGATCCCAGGTCGGGAAGGTATTGGTGGAGAAACGCTGATGCACCAGGGCCAGCGCCGAGACCATCCGCTCATCGGTCAGGTCGGTAAAGTAGTCACCGACCTGGTTCGCCAGCAGCATACCTTTGTAGACGATGGTGCGGGAGGAGAAAGAGGTGAAGTAGAAATCACTGCTTCCTTCCATCTCCGACTGTTCGATCTTGTTTTCAATCTGCTTGCGGATGACAAACAGTTTGCGTTCGAAGGTATCCTGGTCAGCGCAGTTGTCACCACGTCCGACAAATACCTGTTTCACCACTGGCTCAGTGGGAATCACACTGTAACCAAGATCCTTGTTATCGACCGGCACCTCGCGCCAGCCAAGCAGCCTCTGCCCCTCGGCGGCGATCATCGCCTCGATGGTATCTTCGGCTACCGCCCGGCTGTCGCTGTTTTGCGGCAGAAACACCATACCGATGGCGTAGTCGCCACGCTCCGGTAGGTCAAAGCCGGTCTCAGCCTGGAAAAAAGCATCAGGAATCTGTAACAGAATACCTGCACCGTCCCCAGCCTTGGGATCCGCGCCTACAGCGCCACGGTGGGTTAGCCGCTCCAGTATCTCCAGTCCCTGCAGGACGGTCTGATGGCTTTTAACCCCTTTGATGTTGGCAACAAAACCAACACCACAGGCGTCATGTTCATTGGCGGGATCATAGAGTCCCTGTTTTGGTGGTAAAGCACCATGGCTCATTTCACAAACCTCATTTTGCCCGCCCCCGGCGACTGTTATATCGCGCCGAAGGTTTTGCAAATAACCTGAAATAAGGAATTCACGGCGGCGAATCAAGCCGCCCGGTGTCGCAGAACCTGATAGGATACTTGAGAATCACGTCTCAGGCTAGAGCTTAAGGCTTTTTTAGTTTGCCTATCGGATTCTCAATTCTAAACCGCCGTGTACTGGCCCCTAGATTATACAGTCCAGATAAAATTAGACCATTTTTCAATCGTGGTTTTAACAGGCGCCCCGGCGCTTGCCGGGTTATCTTTTAAGAATCAGACAGTTGCCTTATCAACTGATCAACCGCTGATTCAAGGAAGATTCTGCAGAGAAGCAAAACTTCGGGCCCACACTCCCCCCTTGCGCACCGCCGACGGCAGATCGCCCTGTGCTGCCAGCGCCTGATCACGACTGGCGAAGGATCCCCAGATCAGCGCATACCAGGGTGCCCCCTTTCTCAGGGTTTTTACCGTAACAACCTGATTTTCTAGGGAATTAAGTGCAATATAGCGATTTAAGGAGGCCAGATTCTCAACCGCGATCAGCTGCAGCGTATAGTTCTCTCCCGGTTGAGACTTCACCCAGGCTACTGACTCTGCAAATGGATCAGCCTCGACCTCGGCTTCAACGGCCGGAGCAACAGCCTCAACCGGCTGCGCAATGACCTCTCTGACCTCTGCAACTGCCGCAGCTGGCTCATCTGACTCAACTTCGACAGCGGCGTCAGCTGCTGTCACGGCCGGTGAGCTGTCTGTCGTGACCTCAGCAGTCACTTCTTCCATAGCAGGCGCCAGATCCGGAGCGGGCGCCGGCTCGCTCAACTCCGCTTCAGGGGGCGCACTGGATTCAACTGTTTCAACAATCACTTCAGCGGGTTTTTCCGTTTCGCCAACGTCAGCCTCGACTTCTTGCTCAACGGCCTTCTCAGCTTCAGCCTCCCCCTCATCGATCGGGGCAACCTCAACTGCCGAGTAGTCCATGGAGACCGGATCGGGTGTGGCCACCTGCTCCTGACTCGGCTCAATAGCCTCAGCAACCCGCTGATCATCCCTAGCCGGGACCATCGAAGCCAGGTCGCCGGATTCGTTCGGATCAACTGGTGCGTCTGGATTGGGTACGAGGTTTTGCGCCACCGCATCCGGCGGCGGAAGAACGATCTCCTCCGCTTTCGGCTGACTTGCCATAGGTTCGGCCCGAGACTCAACGGTTGGTTCAAACAGGGAATTGATCGGCCCCTGAAGCAGCAACAGCAACAGAATCACCGATACCACCGGCACACCGATCATCAACAGCTGCTTTCGGTAGCCACTCAAAGCCTCCGGTTTTGACTCTCCCTGAATACCAACTTCATTCAGAATCGCGCTTGCCAGAGGCCCGGGTACCCCACCGGTCTCCTTGTACAAACGGTTCAGCTTGGTCTCATCGAGGGCAAAGTTTTCGGATAATCCCTCATTTTTAAGCAGATGACCCATAAATCCATTGGCTTCCTGTCGGGTCAGTACAGGCATATCGATGGCCTGAATCGATTGCGGGGTCATCACCTGCAGCTGAGGGGTGGAGAGTAGCAGATCGATCTGCTCATCAGCGAACAGCACGATACTCACCAGCCGGTCACCTTCAACCTGTCGCTCAAACAGACGCAACAGCGTCATCAGACTGGTGGGTGGCAACATCTGCGCATCATCGACCAGCAGTACCGGGGTCCTGCCGCGTTTTCTCAATACCTCAAATCGATCCGCCAGACGCTGCATGAGATTACCCGCAATGTCCGGTAGACCACTGCAACGGGCAATGAAGGCCAGCAACCGCTCAGGTTGCAACGTAGGCTCAGCAGAGAAATGGCAGACCATCCAATTCTCAGGTGCCATTTCCTGTAAGCGGGATGCCAGTAGTGATTTACCACTCCCTTCGGCACCCCGGACCAACGGCACCAATTCACTATTCTCGATCAGATGACGGATCAGATCGAGATGGGCGGTGACTTCCGGAGTTGAAAAGAACTCATTGTTATCAGACACATTTGTTTCCGTTATAAATGAGATCAGTCAGCGTAGTGCTGTAATGTTTGCTCGAGTTTTTTCAGATCAAAATCATCTGTAACCAAAGACTGGCCGATTTTATTCATCAGAACAAGTCTTAACTTGCCATCCATAACCTTTTTATCAACGGCCATAAGTTCAAGGAAGCGCTCTGGGGTTAAAGCCCTGGGTGGCGTTATCGGCAGTTTGGCCCGCTCAATCAGCTGCACCGTACGATCAAAATCCTGCTGCGGCATCCATCCCAATCGACAGGAGAGATCCGCAGCCATACACATGCCGGTCGCCACCGCCTCGCCGTGCAGCCACTCCCCATAACCCATGCCGGTTTCAATCGCATGACCGAAGGTATGCCCGAGATTGAGCAACGCCCTCTGCCCGGCCTCTTTTTCATCCGCTTCAACCACGTCCGCCTTACAGCGACAGGAGACCTGAATGGCGTAAGCCAACAACTCCGGATCCCGCGCAAGCAGACCATCCATATGCTCTTCAAGCCAGCTGAAAAAAGGCTCATCCACGATCAATCCGTATTTGATGACCTCCGCCAGCCCGGAGGCAAACTGCCGGTCATCCAGGGTTCTGAGGGTTGCGGTATCCGCCAGCACCAGACGGGGCTGGTAGAAGGCCCCAATCATGTTTTTACCAAGCGGGTGATTGACACCGGTTTTCCCACCCACGGAGGAATCCACCTGGGCCAACAGCGTGGTGGGCACCTGAATGAAGTGGACACCCCGTTGATAGGTCGCCGCAGCGAAACCGGTCATGTCGCCGATCACGCCACCACCCAGTGCAACCAGTGTCGATTGTCGGGTAAAACGCTGTTCAAGCATGGCGCTGTAGATCCTGTTTACCATCTCCAGCGTCTTGTACTGCTCACCATCCGGCAGGATACAAGTGGCCACATCGAAATCCGCCAGTGCGTTCAGGGTCTGCTCCAGATAGAGCGGGGCGACTGTTTCATTGCTGACCACCATCACCTGGCGACCTGGAATGGCCTCTTTATAGTGATTGGTCTCGGCATACACCCCTTCACCTATGTAGATCGGATAGCTGCGATCGCCTAAATCCACATCCAATCGTTGCTCATAATTACTCAAGACTTCTACCCTACGAGTTTAGTGAATTGATCTGCTTGCGAATATCCTGCACCACGGCCTGGGTGTTTCTGCCCTCGGTACTGATCAACAAGTCGGCGGTCTGGCGGTAGAGAGGATCACGCTCAGCCATCAGCGACTTGAGCTTGGCCATTGGATCATCGGTCTGCAGCAGAGGCCGGTTTTTATCTCGATGGGTTCGCTCATATTGTTGATCAACCGTACAGTGCAGATAGATCACCAGCCCTCTGGATGAGAGTGCTTTGCGGTTCTGTTCATTGATCACTGCACCACCACCGGTCGCAAGCACCACCTCATCTCTTTGAGTCAGCTCGTCGATCACCTCCTGCTCACGCTGGCGGAAACCCTGCTCACCTTCAAACTCGAAAATGGTCGGAATATCCACCCCGGTGCGCCGCTGAATCTCCAGATCGGAGTCGATAAACTCCTTCCGGAATTGCTCCGCAAGTTGGCGGCCGACCGTGGTCTTTCCAGCACCCATCGGGCCGATTAAAAAAAGATTTTGAACATGCATACTAACATCGGTAAGACGAAGTGGCGGTACAGTTAAGCTGAGTTTATACAGCAGATTTGACGCTACAGAAAAGCTTTATTCTATAAGTGAACTGTAAAGCTTCGTCCGAAGCAGCTTTGAAATTGTGCTAAACCAGTGTTTTCATACGAAAAAAGGCGTGCAACTAAGGCACGCCTTTTGATCCGGGTGAATCCGCTTGTTAACGAACGGTGAGGGTTTCCTTGAGGATTTTCGGGGTTACGAAAATCAGCAGCTCATTGTTGTCGTCAACCTGTTCGTTACGCCTGAACAGCACACCCGCATAGGGGATGTCACCAAAGAATGGGACCTTTTCAGTCGCCTTGGTCTTGTTTCTCTCAAACACGCCACCGAGAACCACGGTTTCACCATTGTCCACCAGGACGGTGGTTTCAATCTTACGGGTATCGATGGGTGGAACACCCAGGATGGAGCGTGTGTAGTCCGGACTATCCTTGTTAATAAGCAGATCCATTCTGACTCTGTCATCCGGGGTGATATGTGGAGTCACATCCAGCTTCAGCAGCGCTTCTTTAAAAGAGATCTTGGTCGCGCCACTCGCGGTTGCTTCCTGATAGGGGATTTCAACACCTTGCTTGATCGATGCCTGGGTCTGATCCGAGGTGATCACCCGCGGGCTGGAGACCAGTTCACCCCGGCCTTCAGTCTGCATCGCGGTAAGCTCAAGCTGCAACAGATAGCTGCCAACCTTGCCGACCAGGAAGTTAAGACCACCGGATGGGGAATTCACCGGCAGATTGACCATCAATGCCTCACGATTCGCATCAGTTGAGCTATCTCCATTGTTCTCGATTCCAGGAGCAATACCGAAAGAGTTATCGAGATGACCAGGCATGGCACCAGCAGTCAGAGTAAAGTTATCATCGAAAGAGCCATCGAAATTGGCGCCAAAACGCACACCGAGATCCTTGGCAAAATCGTTGTTGGCGATGACGATTCTGGATTCGATGAGTACCTGTCTGACCGGGATATCCAGCCTCTGCAGCAGACGTCGGATATCCTCGAGCTTGGCAGCTGTATCCTGGATCAACAGGGTGTTGGTCCTGACATCCACGGTGACATTACCACGCTCCGAGAGCAGACGATTCTCTTCAGACTTCAACAGATCCGCCAGATCCTGGGCCTTGGCATAGTTGACCTGGATGAAATCGGATCTCAAAGGCGCCAGCTCTTCAATCTTCTGCTGGGACTCAAGTTCCAACTGCTCTCTTGCGGCTACCTCTTCTGTTGGTGCCACCATGATAACGTTATCGATCTGTCGCTTGGTAAGACCTTTAGACTTGAGAATGATATCGAGAGCCTGATCCCAGGGTACGTTCTTCAGTCGTAGTGTAATCCGGCCGTCTACCGTATCACTGGTGACAAGATTCAAGCCGGTGAAATCAGCCAGCAGCTGCAGCACAGCGCGGACTTCGATATCCTGAAAGTTCAGCGACAATCTGTCACCGGTGAAGACCAGCCGCTCCTTCAGCAAGGCATCTTTTTCCTGCTTGCTGAGTGAACGAACTTCAACCGCAAACACCTCGTTTGCCTGATAGGCAAGGTAGTCATATTCACCGACGGGACTGATCTCGATGACAACATTCTCACCCACAGGTTTGGTTTCGACCTTGCTGACCGGGGTGGCGAAATCCATTACATCGAGAGATTGCACCAGGGCATTGTCAATGGTGGCCTTGAAGATCTCCATAACGATCTTGCCACCCTGTTCCCGTACGTCCACCGGTACGGCAGGATTACCCAGAGTGACTAAAATGCGCCCCTCACCCGCTTCACCACGACGAAAATCAATGTTTGCAACATCGTAACTGCCACCGCTGGATGAGGCCGCTTCTGCCTCTTCATAGGTCATACTCGAGGTATTGGGTTGCTGGGCTAAACTGGCACTGGAACCTATCCCCTGGTTACTCACATCCAGGGTGATCAAAACTTTGGTATCTTCAACTTCCGTCTTGTAACCCACCATGGATGAGAGGTTGATTACCAAGCGGGTTCTATTACCGGCTTCCAGAGCGGTGATGCTGTGTGCAGGACCAACACCAATCAGTTTTGTTTTATATCCGAGAGAACTGCTCACACCGGAAAAGTCGAAGGAGATACGAGCTGGATTCTCAGTCACAAAACTGGTCGGCTCGCTGGCCGGGCCAGACATCTCCAAAGCAATTTGAACCCTGTCTCCGGGCAGTGCGGAAAAGTCTATGGATTGCAGAGCAGGCCCGGCCATGACAGCCAGAGGCGAACCTGTAAATATCATCAGCAACGCCAATCCAAAAAACCTGTGCGCTAATGCGCGAACCAGCCCAGATTGATCCATCCCACAGTGTCTGAGTGCCATTGGCAAACCCCTCATCTCGAAATCCTCTTGACTATTCCGCCAACGCTAGCGAAGCCTGACGCTCAATGTAACCACCAGAACCATCCTGGACAATCTCGTTCAATTCGATTCTGTCTTCTGTAATCAGCATGATGCGGCCATGATTCTGGCCCATATAGTTGCCAGACTTCACCTTGTGAACCGTCCCCTCTTGGGTTTTGACCAAGCCCCAGGCCACACCGGTCTGTTCCAGGGTACCCACCATACGAATGGCATCGAGTGGAAAGCTCTCTAACTCCTCTTTGCGACGATTGAAATCCGGTGTTAATCCATTGCCAGAGACACTGGAGGTCTCAGCCTCCTCTCCAGACATATCGATGAACGGATTGCGTCGCCCCGCTGCAGAGTAGAGAAATGTCTCGATCTGCTTGATCTCCGGAAGTGGCTCGATACGTGCCGGAGGCGCAGCCTTTCTTTCAGCCACGTAGCCCCTCAGCTCTGCCAGATTCGGGTTGGCGCACCCACCCAGGATCAGCAGTGGCAGTAGTGCGGTCAACAACCAGTATTTATGCTGCACAATACTCACACTCACTCTCCTTCCTCTTCATCGAGATAGCGGTAGGTTTTGGCAGTAGCCTCCAGTGTCAGCTTGGGATCTGCAGATTTGGGATCGCCCCGTTTAATCTTGATATCATGAATCGTCACAATCCGGGGCAATGCGGCGAGCCCACTGATAAAGTTACCGAATTCATGGTATTCGCCTTTCACTATAACCTGGATCGGCAGCTCAGCATAAAAGTCTTTCGGCTGCTCCTCCTGTGGCTTGAAGAGCTCAAATTCCAACCCGGAAGCCAATCCGGTCTGTGATACATCGACAAGCAACTCAGCCACTTCAGTCTTGTCTGGCAGTTGACGCAGCATGGTCCCGAAAGACTGCTTCATCTCTTCCAGTTGCTGGCGGTAGGCATCCAGATTGGAGGCTTTGGCCTGCTTGGTCTCGAACTCTTTACGCAGATCCAGCTCTTTTCTCTCCACTGAATCCAGTTGCGTCAGCTGGTCTTCGATAACCAGATAGTATCCGGCGACCATCACAGCAATGGCAACCAGCACAACGGCAACCATTTTCACCGGTGTCGGCCAGATTCCGACATTACTAAAGTCTAATTCGTTGAGGTCTTCTAAGTTCATTCTTCAACCTCCTCGGACTGGGAGGTCTGCTTTACCGTGAGCTTGAAATGGCTGTAACCAGTACCGGTTTTCTCTTTACTCTCGATAAAGTCGAGGGTTGGATTCTGCAGCCACTCTGAGTTGTCGATATTCCGCATCATGGAGGATACCCGCGCATTGGACTGGGCCTGTCCTTCGAATGTCACATCGCTGCCGGTTTGATCTATCTGGTCGAGATAGACTCCCATTGGCAGAGTGGTCACTACCTCATCGAACAGATGAACGATCTGTGGCCGGCTACTCTGCAGCTCCTGGATGATATTCATTCTGGCCAGCAGATTCTGCTTGGTCTTATCCAGGTCACGAATCTCGCTGATCTGCTTCTCAACCGTCTTGATCTCTTGCTTCAGAAAGTTGTTGCGCTGGTTTTGCGCCTCGATTTGAGACTGGATGATACTGTGAACACCGTAAACAGCCAGGGCAGAGAAGAGAGCCCCGGCGAGCACCATCATCCCAAACTCTTTTTGGCGCTCTTTGCGTTCTGCTTCCCGCCAGGGGAGTAAGTTAATGCGCGCCATCAGTCAAAACTCCTCAGTGCGAGACCACAGGCAATCATCAGTGCAGGTGCATCGGCACTCAACGCCTGGGGTTTAACCCTGGATGATACCGACATGTTGGCAAATGGATTTGCCACCGATGCCGGGGTTCCCAATTTCTCCTCCACCAGATCGTCTATGCCCGGTATGGAAGAACTGCCGCCGGCCAGGATGATATGGTCAACGCTGTTATAGGCACTGGAAGAGAAGAAGAACTGTAGCGAGCGGCTTACCTGCTGCGCCATCGCCTCCTTGAACGGCTCAAGCACTTCAGGCACGTAGTTATCGGGTAATCCGCCTTGACGTTTCGCCATTCCGGCCTCTTCGATTGAGAGTCCGTAGCGACGCTGAATCTCTTCTGTCAGTTGGCGACCACCGAAATTCTGTTCACGGGTGTAGATGATCTTGTTGTTATGCAGCACATTCAATGTGGTCGTGGTGGCGCCGATGTCCGCGATCGCGATCGTCTGATCTTCACCATGTTCCGGCAACTGATCGAGTAGCTGGGAGCAGGCATTCTCCATGGCGTAGGCTTCAACATCCACGATGTTGGCCGTCAGTCCGGCGATATCCAGCGCCTCAACCCGGTCATCGACATTCTCACTTCGTGAGGCTGCCAACAGCACATCCACCAGCTCCGGGTTCTTCTCGGAAGGACCGATAACCTCGAAATCCAGGTTGACCTCTTCCAAAGGGTAGGGGATGTATTGATCGGCTTCCAACTGAATCTGGCTTTCCAGCTCCTGATCAGAGAGCGTGGCCGGCATCGATATCACCTTGGTGATGACTGCAGAGCCTGAAACGGCGACAGCAGCATGCTTGGCCTTGGATCCCGATCGCCTGACCGCTGTGCGTATCGCCTCGCCGACAGCGTCGACTTCAGCAATATTCTTCTCCACGACAGCATTTCCGGGGAGCGGCTCCACGCCATAGGACTCGACGCGATAAGTCGAACCGGTGCGCCCCGTGGCTTGCGACAACTCCAGCAGCTTCACGGCTGTAGAGCTTATGTCGATGCCTATCAAAGGCGGCTTTTTTCTTCCGAATAGTGACATGCGGTTTACCCAAACGATCCTTATGCCGCAGAACTTAACTAGGATTCTCTTTAACTAGAGTAAGTAACTATATAGCAGCAAATGATTTTTTTGTGAAGACATTTTTTCACAAAAGAGCTCAAAAAGCTCGCATTTTATTTGCTAGACTATCGGACTTTGCATGGGACCATTCTGGTCTCCCCGGATCAACCAATTCTGTGAACCAGCGCATGAAGTCGTTCTACAGACTCTTAAGATACCTCGTTTACTTCTTATTCGGCCTATCCGTGATAGGTGCCTGCAGCCTTTATGGCGCCTATCTCTATCTTGAACCCAAGCTGCCATCCATTGAAACACTCAAGGATGTGCGTCTGCAGGTTCCCCTTCGTATCTACAGCAGCGACCACCTGTTAATCGCTGAGTTTGGTGAAAAACGCCGTGAGCCCCTTGGCTATGACGATATTCCACCTCGCATGATACAAGCTTTTCTGGCCGCTGAAGATGACCGATTCTTCCAACACCCTGGTGTCGATTATCACGGCATCATTCGCGCAGCCGTACAGCTGCTCCTGACCGGCGAAAGACGGCAGGGCGGCAGTACCATCACGATGCAGGTCGCGAGGAACTTTTTCCTCAGTAGCGAGAAGACCTACACTCGCAAACTCAATGAGATTTTTCTCTCATTCAAGATAGAGCGCTTGTTATCCAAAGAGGAGATACTCGAGCTCTACCTTAACAAAATCTATCTCGGTCACCGTTCCTACGGTGTCGGTGCCGCTGCTTTAGTCTATTACGGCAGACCGGTGGAAAAACTTGAGCTTTCCGAAATCGCCATGATTGCCGGTCTGCCCAAGGCGCCTTCACGCTTAAATCCGATCTCAAATCCACAGCGGGCACTGATCCGCAGAAACTATGTTCTCGGCCGAATGCTGGAGCTGAACCTTATCAGCCAGGCTGAGTTTGATGCCGCAAAAGCAACCCCGATCACAGCCGAGCTTCATACCGCGCCAAGCGAGATCGAAGCTCCCTATGTTGCTGAAATGGCAAGGGCTGAAGCAGTTTCACGCTTTGGACAGGAAGCCTATACCAGTGGCTACACCATCACAACCACAATTGAAAGCCACCTTCAGGAAGCCGCAAATCTCGCTTTACGGAACGCGGTCCAGGCCTACGACAAACGGCATGGATACCGGGGTCCCGCTGGTCATCATGAGCTCAGCGAAGAGCCTGACCAGACAGAACTGATAGAGATCATAACCGCCATCCCCAGCGCTGCCGACCTTAAAAAAGGGATGGTAATTGCTATAGATGAGAAGTCGATCACAGTTCTAACCGGGCAAGGAGAGGAACTAACCATCGACTGGCCAGGCCTCTCCTGGGCCAGCGCCTACATCGACAGCGAACGCAAACAGCCTGAACCCAAACAGGCAAGTGAAATCGTCAAACCGGGTGACCTGATCTATCTCTACAGCGACAAGGATGAAAAGGGGGAACCCTACTGGCGACTTGGTCAGATACCGAAAGTCTCCGGCGCACTGATCTCCCAATCACCTTCCGATGGCTCAATCAAGGCTCTGGTGGGTGGTTATGATTTCTATCTGAGCAAATTCAACCGGGTCACTCAGGCCAAACGCCAGCCAGGCTCCGGCTTCAAGGCCTTCATCTATTCCGCAGCACTCGAAGCGGGCTTCAATCCGGCCAGCATCATCAATGACGCACCCGTCGTTTTCGATGACGAAGGGCTGGAGGCGACCTGGCGCCCGGAAAACTACAGTGGAAAGTTTTTCGGGCCCACCCGCCTCAGATATGCCTTGACCCACTCCCGCAACCTGGTCTCGATCCGCTTGTTGCGCAAGATGGGAATCAAGCATGCGATCAACTACGCCAGCCGCTTCGGCTTCGATAAAAACCAGCTACCCTACGACCTTTCGCTGGCACTGGGGAGTGGTGCTGTCACCCCACTGGCGATGGTTGAAGGTTATAGTGTATTGGCCAACGGCGGCTACTATGTCTCTTCGCACATCATTGACACCATCCGTGATGATAAAGGTGAAGAACTCTATCAGGCCAATCCACTGCAGGTTTGTGACGAGACCATGCAACAGGCGGTAGAGGAGGCCAATGAAAAGCTTCAGGCACTGGCATCTCTGCCTGAGCAGAGCGAAGAGGAACTTCCTGTCGTCCCCCGTTGCGCCAAACGGGCGATAACCGAGCAGAACCAGTATCTCATGCACTCAATGCTGCGGGATGTCATTCAGCTGGGCACGGCCCGTAAGGCCAGAGTGATCGGCCGCAAAGACATCGCTGGCAAGACCGGCACCACCAACGATCAGAAAGATGCCTGGTTCAACGGGTTCAACCACTATCTGGCCACCACCGCCTGGATCGGATTTGATGATGTTTCCCCGCTCGGCCGAGGTGAGGTTGGCGGGCGGGCGGCGCTCCCGGCATGGATCGATTTCATGCAGGTGGCACTCAACGGCATTGAAGAGAAGTCACCCGACATGCCACCAGGCATGCTCACCATGCGCATCGATTCAGAGACCGGCAAACCGGTCAATGTAGGCCACCCCAACGCAATCTTTGAAGTTTTTGAAGTGGACAAGGCGCCCAAGCCACCTAAACACGACCTCAACAACAACAGACGTCGGGGACAGAACGAAAGCAGCGTCAATGCAATAGAAGACCCTTTTTAAAAACCCGGCAGCGGAAAACCACACTGAAATTGAATTTATCGACAAAACCATGGCCTAAGCTAGTCGTGTCAGAGCCTGTTATCATGAAACCATTAACAGGCCCTAATAGCTCTGTCAGAAACCATCGATTAGCAGACCCCTATGAGCAGCGGAAAAAGATCATTACAAAAACGCATCGCTTATGAAGCGGCAAAAATTCTAACCGAGCTGCGTACCGACAACCTGGCCTACGCCTGTCGCAAGGCAGCTGCCAAACATGGCATCACCAAGCAACAACTGATGCCAAGTCGGGATGAGATCGAACAGGCGCTGAAGGAACAGCAACGCCTGGTGCTGGGTGACAAACAACACAATGCACTCAATCAACTGCGTGAAAGTGCGCTGGATGCGATGCAGGCGCTGAAGCAGTTTCAACCGCTGCTGGTCGGACCTGTATTGCAGGGAACAGCGGATGACAATAGCCACATTGAGCTACACCTGCAGGCGGATACACCTGAGGAGGTATTGTTCGCTTTGAGTGATTTACACATTCCCTGGCATGAGAAACAGCGCCAACTGAGCTTCAGTGACGGTAGCCATGAAACCATCCCCTGTTTTAGCTTTAGCGCGGATGGGATTCAATACCTGTTGATGGTGTTCCCGAGCGGGAGAAACCGTAAACGCCCACTGGATCCTTTCGATCACAAACCTTTTCAGAGCGCCGGCATCAAGCAGCTGAAAGCACTGCTCGACGAGCAGCACTCTGTGGAAGCGGATTATTATGAAGGCACTTTTCCGATGACCCGGGAAACCACCCAGGGTTAGTGCCTGCTTAACTGCCGCTGAAGTCCGGCAGCAAAACAAGCCTGATCGTTCTCCAACAAGCCGTGATCAGCGCTCGCCAATCGGCCTATAATCCCGACGTGGATAACCTTTGTAGATCTGCCGGGGTCGACCGATCTTCTGCCTCGGATCGTCCATCATCTCCATCCAGTGGGCAACCCAGCCGACGGTACGGGCAATGGCAAACATCACGGTAAACATATTGTTCGGGATACCCAATGCCCGGTAGATGATACCGGAATAGAAGTCCACATTCGGATAGAGTTTACGTTCGATGAAATATTCATCATTGAGTGCAATCTCTTCCAGTCTTTGAGCCAACTCGAACATCGGGTTGTCGTTGTCCGCCAGCCTCTCCAGTACCTGATGGCAGACATCTCTGATGATGCCCGCGCGAGGGTCGTACTTCTTGTAGACACGATGACCGAATCCCATCAGACGGAAGCCGTCATCCTTGTCTTTTGCCTTGGCGATGTATTTATCGATTTGCGATACATCACCAATCATTGCAAGCATATCCAGCACCGCTTCGTTGGCGCCACCATGAGCCGGCCCCCAAAGAGAGGCAATACCCGCGGCAATACAGGCAAACGGATTGGCCAGTGAGCTGCCCGCCAGACGTACAGTTGAGGTACTGGCATTCTGCTCGTGATCCGCATGCAGGATGAACAATAGGTTGAGGGCCTTCTCGGCAATCGGATCCAACTCGTAATCTTCACAGGGTGTCGCATACATCATGTGCAGCAGATTTGCGCAGTAGGAGAGATCATTGCGCGGATACATGATCGGCTCACCGATGTTGTGCTTATAACTGGCAGCCGCAATGGTCGGCATCTTGGCGATCAAACGATGCGCGGCAACCTGTCGCTGATCAGGATCATTGATATCGAGTGAATCATGATAGAAAGCGGACAGGGAGCCAACCACCCCAACCATGATCGCCATCGGATGGGCGTCATAATGAAAACCACCGAAGAAATGCTTTAGCGTCTCATTCAGCATGGTGTGGCGACTGATCAGCTTGTTGAAATCGCCTAGCTCCTGCTGACTCGGCAGTTCACCATTGAGCAGCAGATAAGCGGTTTCCAGAAAGTCTCCACCATCGGCAAGTTGCTCGATGGGATAACCTCGATACTCGAGTATGCCGACCTCACCCTGAATGAAGGTGATCTTACTGTTACAGCTGGCTGTCGACATGAAGCCTGGATCATAGGTAAAAACACCCGCATCTTTATAGAGTGATGAAACATCGATTGCAGGTGGGCCTTGAACCGACTCGCGTACCGGTAATTTGATCGACACACCGGTCTCATCATTCGTCAAGGTATAAGTTTTCTCATTATCCGCCATGGTGAACTCCGTAAAGTACCGCAAACCAACCCAATACACGCCACGATATGCCGTTTTGAGTAAAAAGGCCAGTTACCGTTAAAACAGATATAACTCTGTGAATTAATTATAAATTTTTCTACCCATGGTAGGGCGGGAGCAGTAATCCTGACTGATGATAGCAGGAGATGCAAGAGCGTAAAGGGGGCTATCTCACACCCTCCAGGAGCTTCTATCTCGCCTACTGCATGCAGAATTGAGATTGCATTAAAATCTCCACACGCCTCATATAATAATTTTATAAGCCCCCAAATTATAGCTTGAAGGCTGGCCGTGCATCATCAGATTATGTAAATGATAACTATTGAGTTTTATAGCCAGGCCCGCTTCCCCGCATCAAACAGCGGGCTTACGGAAAAAGCGCTCAGAGTGTTCGTCTGCTGGCTGTAACTGGTCAAACCAGGTCGCCTGTTCATCAAACTTGGCAAAAAACGGCTGCTGGACCCAGGAGGGATCCCTGGCCTGGATGAACCTCAGCACAAACACCTTCTGCCCGTTCATCTCGGCAATCCCCTGGATCTCCACCTTGCCCGGATCGGCGCTCATACTCGGACCACGCGCAGTACGGCCCAGTCCGGAAACCTTTTGCATCGCCTGCCGGTAGATCTGCCAGGCCTTATAGAGAGGCACCTCAAAATAGCGCCTGGCTCCGGTATCCCGTTCAACAAATTGATAGTAAGGGATGATCCCGAGCTTGATCTGTTCATTCCAGAGCTTTACCCAATCATCTTCGCAATCATTGATATGGGCCAGCAGGGGACCCTGACTTCGAATCTCGGCGCCGGTTGCACGCAAGCGGCGAATCGCGGCACGGGCGATATCCGTATCCAGCTCACGCCAATGGTTGTAGTGGGCCATGATTGCCACATGCTTACCCGCCAGCACCAGATGGTGCAGCAACTCGACCAACTCATCCGCATCATCGTCTGTGATGAATCTTTGCGGCCAGAAGGTCAAGGCCTTAGTACCGATTCTAACGGTTTGAATGTGGCTGAAACGGGGGTGCAGCAGAGGCTCCAGATAGCTCTTCAACTGACGGCTTTTCATCACCATCGGATCACCACCGGTGACCAGCAGATCGGTGACTTCCGGGTGTTCTTCAAGATAACCGTAGAGCTTGTCCGCTTCGGTGGTCGCCATGCGAAGATTTTTATCACCGACGAACTGGGCCCAGCGAAAGCAGAAACTGCAGTAACTGTGGCAGGTTTGCCCCTGGCTGGGGAAAAACAGCACCGTTTCACGATACTTGTGCTGCAGCCCCGGGATCGGCTCACCGGCCGAGTCGCAGGGTACATTATGCTCAAGCTGACCGGCTGGATGAGGGTTCAACTCCTGACGTATCTCATTCGCCACAAGCTTCAGGGCCTGCTTGTCCATGTCAGAACGAATCGCCATTGCCATGCGGTTGTAGTGAACATCAGAAAGCATCCCCTTTTGTGGAAAGGTCAGCTGAAAGATTGGATCATTCGGCACTCGCTGCCAGTCGATGAGCTCTTCGATCACATAGGCATTGACCCGAAACGGCAATACAGCCGAGACCACCTTCATTTCGAAACGCAACGACTCTGGCAGCAGTTGCAGCTCTTTGATCTTGTCCAAATCCCTGGCGGTATAGACCCGGAATTGCTGTTTCGGGACTTCGTCAAAATCGACGGTGTGCAGAGGTATTCGAGTCAATGGTGACTGTTGCGGCATATTCAGCTCCAGATCTGTCGCTTGTTTAACCTGAGTCTCTTTAGAGATTGTCTTGGTCGTATCAAGCCCCATGCTGAAGTGGCAAACGCCTCTCAGCTTCCTCTATCGGGGGCGGAAACATTTTTGTTTTATTAGACTAATTTAAACTTCAAAGCCGAAGATCAGCTGAAGGATTCAATCCCAGGGAGTGTAATCGTCTCGCCACAGTGGACAGATCCACAGCTCCGAACAGTAATCCGACACTATGACGGCTGCCTCTACTTCTTGGCCTCAATTCATCCACCCAACCCGAGCTCTACAATGGCTGGCTATCCGTGATTGCAGTCATCACAGCCCGCCAAAGCATACAGGTTCAGTACTCCTCGCCAATCCAACGTTGTGGACCTTGAGGGGCGCATACCCTAACAAACTATCAACTGCGGAGCAAAACCAGGCATAGCGGGGAAGTCGACGAAGTCATCATTTTCATGGATTTTTACCGATATTTACCTGTTTTTTAGACATATACCTTCAATATAAGCGTGGATTGATATATCTAATATTTGATAAATGAAGCATTAAAAACTATAAATAAAGGATCAAGCATCTTATGTGGGCAATAGTCAGGCGGTTTACAACAGACCAAATCAGGACTCTAAAACCATACTTATTGTGCAAAGCACTATAAATTTTTATCGCCACACGCCATAATTAAACTTATGAGCCCATAAGTATTAAGCCGGCACCTTATTAGGGCCATATTCAGGTGCCTGGAATAAAAAATACGTGCCACCAGACCATCCACCAAGGCGAATCTATGAATCTACACGAATATCAAGCCAAATCACTGTTTGCCAGCTACGGCATTCCCGTACCCCAGGGGCAGGCTGTATCCAGCCCGAGCGAAGCCCGAACCGCCGCCCAGGAACTGGGCGGTAAACTCTGGGTCATAAAGGCCCAGGCCCATACCGGCGGGCGTGGTAAAGCGGGCGGCGTAAAACTGGCCCGCAACCTGGACGAAGTCGAGCAGATGGCGGGAGAGATCCTAGGCATGACACTGGTTACCAACCAGACCGGCCCTCAGGGACTCCCAGTCAACTCGGTTCTTGTGGAGCAGGGCAGTGATATCGACAAAGAGCTCTACCTTGGTGCTCTGCTCGATCGATCACGCTCGCGTATCGCCTTCATGGCATCCGAGGCGGGCGGCATGAACATCGAAGAGGTGGCCGCCACCACGCCGGAGAAGATTCTGACCACCGTAATCAACCCCTCCACTGGCATGCTGCCCTACCAGTGCCGCAAACTCGCCTTCGGGCTGGGCCTTGCAGGCGACCAGATCAAACAGTTCTCCAAGATCATGATGGCGCTCTACCGTCTCTACATCGAAAAGGATATCAGTCTGATCGAGATCAACCCGCTGATCATCACCATCGACGGCAATCTCATGGCACTGGACGCTAAAATCAACCTCGACAGCAACGCGCTCTATCGACACCAGGAGCTGGTAGCCCTGCGGGATCTCTCACAGGAGGACGAAAAAGAGGCGGCCGCCGCCCAACACGATCTCAACTACATCACCCTGGATGGCACCATCGGCTGCATGGTGAATGGCGCCGGACTGGCTATGGCGACCATGGATATGGTCAAACTGCATGGCGGCGAACCTGCCAACTTCCTGGATGTGGGTGGTGGCACCACAGCGGAGCGAGTCACCGAGGCATTCAAACTGATCCTCTCCGATGAGAAGGTGAAAACCGTCCTGGTGAATATCTTCGGCGGCATCGTCCGTTGCGACCTGATTGCAGAGGGGATCATTACGGCAGCACGCAGTATCGGTGTAAAGGTTCCCGTAGTGGTCAGACTGGAAGGCACCAACGCCAGCCAGGGCCTGGAGATGCTCGCCTCGAGTGGGCTCGACTTCATTACCGCCAACGACTTCACCGAGGCTGCCAAAAAGGCCGTCGCGGCTGCCGCCTGAAACCATTCCAGACAGGATCAGATTAAGATGAGCATTCTTGTAGACAACAACACCAAAGTCATCTGCCAGGGTTTTACCGGCAAGCAGGGTACTTTTCACTCGGAACAGGCGATCGCCTACGGCACCAATCTGGTCGGTGGCGTAACCCCGGGCAAGGGAGGACAGAGCCACCTGGATCGTCCGGTATTCGATACCGTCCACGATGCCGTTGCCGAAACCGGCGCAGACGCCAGCATGATCTATGTGCCACCCCCCTTTGCCGCGGATGCCATCATTGAAGCGGCAGACGCTGGTATCCGGGTCATCGCCTGTATCACCGAAGGGATTCCGATACTCGATATGCTGAAAGTCAAAGAGGCACTGAAAAGCTATCCAACCCGCTTGATCGGCCCCAACTGCCCAGGCATCATCACGCCTGGCGCCTGTAAAATCGGCATCATGCCGGGGGTGATTCATCAACCCGGCAGAGTCGGTGTCATGTCCCGCTCCGGCACCCTGACCTATGAGGCGGTCCATCAGACCACTCAGGCAGGACTTGGCCAGAGTACCTGTGTGGGTCTCGGTGGCGATCCGATCAATGGCACCAGCTTCATCGACTGCCTCAAGCTGTTCGAAGAGGATGAACAGACGGAAGGCATCATCATGGTTGGTGAAATCGGCGGCTCAGCGGAAGAGGAAGCCGCCGACTATATTAAACAACATGTCAACAAACCAGTTGTTGCCTATATTGCCGGTGTGACAGCACCTCCTGGAAAACGCATGGGACATGCGGGTGCCATCATCAGTGGCGGCAAAGGCACGGCGGAAGCTAAATTCCAGGCTCTGGAATCGGCCGGCGCCCAGGTTGTCCGCTCCCCGGCGGAGATGGGACAGCGGATGGCACAACTGCTTGACTGATTAGCCGTCCCTAGGAGAGACCATTGAGCAGCCCAATCGACAGTCCTTATCTGGTGCCACTGGATGGTGGTTTGAAAATCAAAGCGCTGACCAGCCAACCACCGGATGACGTACCCGGCAAAAAGCGTTGTAAAAAAAATCTCGCCGAAGAGATCGATTATCTGGATGAGCTGCAGCGCCGTCTCTATGCGGAGGACCGCCGGGCACTTCTGATTATTTTTCAAGCCATGGATGCAGCCGGCAAGGACAGCACAATCCGGGCGGTGATGACCGGTATCGACCCCAGCGGTTGTCAGGTGTTCTCATTCAAACAGCCGTCGAAACTCGAGCTGGACCACGATTTTCTCTGGCGCACCACCCGCGCGCTGCCTGAACGGGGACGCATCGGCATCTTCAACCGAAGCTACTATGAAGAGACCCTGGTGGTTCGGGTTCACCCCGAATACCTGGAATCCCAACGTATCAACCTTCCACCGGAGCTGAACGATCTGTGGCAGCAGCGCTTTGCCTCGATCCGCCAATTCGAGCAGCATCTGGCGTTGAACGGCACGGTAATTCTCAAGTTCTGGCTCAATGTCAGTAAAGAAGAGCAACGGATGCGTTTTCTCTCCCGCCTCAACGAGGCGCACAAACATTGGAAGTTTTCGATTAAGGATGTTGAAGAGAGAGCCCATTGGGACGACTACATGAAGGCCTACCATGAAACCCTGGCTGCCACCTCCAAGCCCTGGGCACCCTGGTATGCCATACCGGCAGACAACAAACCCTATATGCGTTGGCAGGTTGCAAAAATCATCCGCAAGACATTGCAATCCATGGCACCTCAATATCCGCAGGTTGATAAGGACGAGTTACAGCAGTTCAACCAGATGCGTCATCTGCTTGAGCATGAGACCTCATCGAGCTGAAGGAACAGCACCCGGCAGATCGGCTATGGCGGATATCGATTTGTAGAGTCATAATAGATTTTAGCAATCATATTTTGACGCCACATAACAACAGAGCTGCTGACAATGGCACCGGCATAAACCATGTACCGACGGATACTCATTCTGATCATCAGCGGCCTGGCTGTCTCACTGCCAGCCACTGCGGATCGCCATAAAGAGTCGAGAAGCAACCGACAAAAGGCTGTAACGGTGTGCAACGACTACCGGGTCAAAAACCGCTTACCCTGTTTCGTCTCCCGCAACAGATGCCCGTTGGGGTTTGAGGTCCTGGAGCGTTTCAACCAGACACCGGGAGCTGAATACATGGCCTGTCGCGACTTGCGCCATGAGCGCCCGGCCACCCTGCAGCAGAAGACCGCCGTCAATGACAAGCGGCAGCGACTGCTACAACAGTTTGATCAGCTGGTTGAGCGTGCTGTCGAATCTCAGGTCGGGGAAAACGTCAACATACCGGAATCCACCCTCAACAAACTCTCCACCTTTTTCTCCCAGGTCAGTCTGGAAAAGATCACCATTCATCGCAGTCAGGCGATCACGAAAGGCTGCTTCAACGACTGTCAGAAAATCTACTGCTCGGTCGATGAACCGATCAACAGCTGGGTCGAAGTGAATGCCAAGCGGATCTCGACCAAACTGCTGATTCAGGTGGCTCATGCCGAACGTTGCGAGATCCAGGGAGGTCGTGAGCGGTATCTCACCAACTGGCTACGCGATCTGCCCGCCGCCCTGCTCGATAATCTGCAGCAGGAGAGCCGCTTTGATGCGTCAAAAATCCGCTACGCAAAGTACATCGAGGCCCATGCGAAAAACCGGGCGAAAAGTGTCTGCCGGCGGATGCCCTGCAGCGATTAGGCGTAACCGCTTTGAACCTGCTTGAAAGCAGAACATACCACTGCCCCTACTGCGGCGAGGAGAATGAGGCTTTGGTCGACCGCAGCCTACCTGAGCAGAGCTACATCGAGGACTGTAGTGTCTGTTGCCGACCCATCACGCTGCAGGTCACCTGCGAGCCACAGATCAGACTGATTGCGAAACGGGATGATGAGTAATCAGGCCCTGCTGACAAACGACAGATTTATCAACACCAGCCCTCTATCTAAGAGGGCTGATTCAAAAACGATCGGCGATCACTTATAGATGCTGTTCAGCGCCTTACTCAGAGCCGCCCAGGATTGTTGATCGGCCTGTTGGTCATAGGCCAGCGGCAGTTCAAACTGTTTACCAAACTTATCCGCATCGGGGTTGGTAAACGAGTGTTTGGCCCCCGGATAGTTGGTGAAGCTGTGTTTCACATTGGCATGAGCCATTTCCGCCATGAAGGCATCGATATGTTCCTGCTTGACAAAGGGGTCATCCGCACCGTTGAAAACCAGCACCTCGGCTTTGACCACACCCTTTTCGGCTGGTTTGACCGCCGGCAAACTGCCATGAAAACTCCCCACCAGATCGAGATCCAGTCCCCGGCGCGCCATCTCCAGGACGATTCCGCCACCAAAGCAGTAACCGATTGCTGAGATATCCTCAGAGGCGACACTTTTATGATTCTGTAACAGAGACATGGCGGCTTTGAACCTTTCGGTGGCCACAGACATGTTTTTCTTAACTTCACCCGCGAATTTACCCGCATCCTTTGGATGGTTGGCCAGTTTACCATCACCATACATATCCACCGCCAGCGCGGTATAACCCATGCCGGCCAACTGTTTCGCCCGGTTACGGGCATACTCATTATGACCCCACCACTCATGGACCACCAGAATACCCGGTCGTTTATCCATCACCGCATCGTCGTAGGCCAGATAGCCTTTCATCAGGGTGCCACCATAGCGATACTCCACCGGCTCACCCACCACGGCGGCACCAGCGGCCAGTGAAAAAGCGACTAGAAAGATTCCGATTATGATTGGTTTCATTACTCCATCCTCATTATTGATTCACTTTGCAGGTGAAATCTGAATAAGTCCGACACAACCGGTCAGTCGTGAACAACCGATCGAACCATGGCTTAGTCAGAGTGTTTATTGTTCAAGGCCTGTGATTAGCCAACGTCAGGGTGGCACTGATCGCTACAAAACCGGTACCATCCGCGACATGAGACTGCTTTTACTTCTACTCACGCTATTCAGTTATAACGCCTACGGGAATGAAATCAACCTGACGGACTCTGAGGGCAACGATATTACGATCCAGGTCACTCCGGCAGACGGGGAACTGCTGATGATCTGGCTGGTCGATCACGACGAACATCGCCCCCTGTTTGAGCGTTTGCTGAGCAACATTGCCAAGGCCGGTATCGAAGTATGGCGCATCGACCTGCTGGAAGCCTATTTTCTACCCCGCTCCAGTGAACAGATCCGCACCCTGAACGGCAACGGCGTGGCGGCAATACTCCGTGCCGCCCATCAACAGAGTAACAAGCGGATCGTGCTGGCTTCCTATGATCGAATGCCTCTGCCCCTATTGCGGGGCGTGCACCAGTGGCAGTCCGAGGCGGACCAATCCCGTTTGGCCGGAGCAGTGCTCTTCTACCCTAATCTGTTCGGCCCAGCACCGATTGCCGGTGAGGCGCCGACTGTCGATCCGATCCTGTACGCCACCAACACACCCCTGATGATCTATCAGCCATCACTGGGCAGCCATCGTTTACGCATGAATGAGGTGCTGTCCGCACTCTGGCAATCCGGCTCTCCAAGCTATCTCTATCTGGTACCGGAGGTTAGGGACTGGTTCATCATGGATGACGAGGAGCACAAGCCGAGTCAGATGGATATCGAGGCGACACAACGTATCCCTCAACAGATCAAACAGTTCGCTGCGTTGATGGATCACCATCCCAAACCAGCTGCGCCACTGCCGTTACACACGACAGGTACAGAGAAACAAGTCATCCGCTCACTGGTACAACTCGATAAACACCCAGCTGCACCCAGTTTCAATCTGGCGGATATTCAAGGAAACCGACACGACAGCAGCGTACTGCAAGGTCGGGTGGGATTGATCAATTTCTGGGCTACCTGGTGTCCACCCTGCGTTGAGGAGATTCCCTCCCTGAATCGTCTGCAAGCGATCTTCAAAGACCGGGAGATAGAGATCATCTCCATCGATTTTCGTGAAACACCGGAAGAGATGGCCGATTTTCTACAGCGCATTCCGGTCGACTTCCCGGTGCTGATGGATCTGGACGGACAGACATCTCTCAACTGGCAGGTGTTCAGTTTCCCCAGCTCTTTCATCATCGACCGGCAAGGCCGGATACGCTATTCAGCCAACCGGGCCATCAACTGGGACAGCCAGGAAGTGGTCGACACACTGAACCGACTGCTCGCTGAAGAACCCTAATGGAAGTGCAAGCACATACTCCCTCTCAAGTGACGATCCTTACCTGGGGCGGCTGAACTCTACAATGTTCAGAAGCGTGATCAAAATCATATAAGTGAATAAGCTTTTTATTATAAACTTAACTACCCTCCCCCTCCAGATACCAAAATGAGCAGTAGACCCATGGCAACCAACACGACGAAGAAAAAGGCAGCGACGCCGAAAGCCAAAACCGCCCCCGCTACTAAAAAGAAGAGTACGGCAAAAAAGGCCGCCACAACTCAGCAGAGCAAGGCCGCGAATCAGGACAAGAGCACCAAACCAGCAAACGAAAACCGGGTCTTACCCGGCTTGATGCAGGGCCTGCAGTCGGTTTTCGACAAGATCCATAAAGACAACCAGATTCGTGAAGATCATCATGAAAAGATCATCGAGGAGTTCAGTGATCGCCTGACCACCGCATTCCAGCAGACTCACGCGGAAGCTGAGGAGCGCGAAAAGCTGTTGCAGGAACGACTTGAAGCGATCGAAAAAGAGCAGACTTACAAGATCCAGCGAATCAAACTCTTCTCGCTGCCCGGTACGGTGATTGCCATCGCTGCACTGATCTATCTCTTCTATGTGGTCCATGTGATGGAGAGCTCGATGACCAGCATGTCAGCGGATATGCATCAGATTCAGGGTCATATCGCCGCCATCGGCCAGGACACTTCCAGTATGTCCAGTGGCGTCAACAACATGAACAAAAACATCACCGAACTGAACGGCAACATGTCATCCATGACCAGTCAGGTCAAAGGCATGAATAACAACATGGGGCATCTGAACCGTAATGTGGGCGTGATGACCCACGACGTGGGCAACATGTCTCAGACCGTCAGCCCGGTGATGAACGGAATGCGCAACTTCATGCCGTTTTAGAGGACTGCATAAAACAGAGACAGAGGCTACGATCCGGAGATCTGGCAGATGAAGGAGCGTCGTCTCTGTGTAATCTGAGAGCCAAGCCGGCAAGAGAAAACAGCAGATCAATCAGCGAAATCGCTGACTTTATAACCGGTTTTATGCGGGTTTTCTATATAAAAGGCGACTGATATTCAGCGAGTGTCTGTTGTGACTACTCATCACCAAACGTGGTACCCACCCGTTTGGCACTGATCACCCAGGGGTGGTCCGGGGGCACCAGCTTTTTATATCCAGCCACATCAACCAGGGGCACCGGAACCGCCTGATCACCTCGGGATGCAACCATCACCCCAAACCGCTCCTCCGCAATCAGATCGACACAGGCAGTACCCAGGCGGGTTGCCAGCAACCGGTCGGCGGCGGAGGGTGTTCCACCCCGTTGCAGATAGCCGAGTATGGTCACTCGTGACTCCAGACCGGTCAGCTCCTCCAACTCGCGGGAGAGGGTTACGGTATGGTTGGAATATCGAGATTCCATCTCGCTCAACTCCGACTTCAGCTGTTTGCGCAGTTTCTTGTCTGTGGCCTTTTGCTTTCTCTCCCTCAGATCCTGAACCTCTTCGGCCACCCCCCGTGGAAGTGCGCCCTCTGCCACAGCGACGATACTGAACGGCTTACCGCCGGCGGCACGACCTCTGATCGCCTCGGCAACACTTTCGATGTCATAGGGAATCTCCGGCAGCAGAATTACATCCGCACCGCCGGCCACCCCTGATCCGAGCGCCAGCCAGCCGGCCCGATGTCCCATGATCTCCACCACAATGATTCGGTGGTGGCTGTGAGCGGTGCTGTGCAGTCGATCGATGGCATCGGTGGCGATGCCAAGCGCCGTATCGAATCCGAAGGTGGTATCGGTGTGGGCCACATCGTTGTCGATGGTCTTTGGCAGGGTGATGACATTCAATCCCTTTTCCACCAACTGCAGGGCATTCTTCTGGGTACCACCACCGCCGATACAGACCAGAGCATCCAGATGGTGGGCCTGATAGTTTTCAACGATCACATCGGTCATATCCTGACGCTTGCCGTTGAAATGCATCCGGTGGGGTTTTTCCCGGCTGGTACCGAGGATGGTACCACCCCGGGTCAGAATCCCGGACAATTCACCCCGATCGAGCTGCATGGTGCGATTCTCCACCAGACCACGGAAACCGTCCCGGATTCCGATCACCTCCATATCGTACGCACCCAGAGCTGCCTTACCCACACCGCGGATTGCCGCGTTCAATCCCGGACTATCGCCGCCAGAGGTCAGAATACCGATATGCTTGGTCATGAATGCTCCTGCTATTCGATTGATTTAGCGTAGTGTACATGCTGGGCAGGATCATGAAAGGGTCAAATCAAGGTGAGGGCGGGCTTGTCTCCTGTCTGATACTAATCCAGCAGGTGTAACGAGCTTGGATGCCGAATCCTCAGGCGCTGTTCGTCCTTGCGTTTGTAGAGCCAGCCTCTGGCTTCCACATTTCGACCAACCAGCGCGTGTGGGTCATCGATCTGGAAGCTCTTCCAATCCTTCCAGGTAATGCGCAGTGCCAAACCGCCCTCGAGATTCATCCAGACGGCACTTCGACTCTCCCCAACACGGATAATTCGTCCTCGGAGATGGTGAAACCCCGTTTCATCACCCTTGAGACTTCTGGCTGAGGCCGGAGAGTTTTTCCAAATCCCAAGCTGCTCCCGCCTGGCCTGGAATTCTGCTGCAAAATAGCACCGGTTGTTGAACAGGTTGGGTGGTACGGCGATCGCCCAGCCCGCACCCTGGCGCAATAGTTGAGCTGCGATGCTTTGTCGATTGTGGTTGGATAGATGTACCAGATGCCGGCCGTATCGGTCCTGCTTCTCAACCCCTGGACAGAGCGCCAGGCGTCCGTCACTCTGCCTGACAAGCCGTTGCAGCAGGGCTTTCGCAGCCTGGCCACCCGGCTCTCCCGGTTTTCCCCAATGGCCCAGCTCCGGGGTATTGATACCGATCAGGCGCAGCTTGTCACCGGATCTCATCAGCAGGGTATCGCCATCGATCACCCGCTCAACAGGCTGCAGGTCGGCGTTGCACGGCAAACAGCCGGATGCCTGCAGACTGAGCGGCAGCACCAGTACGTAGAACAGCAGAGCAAACAAAAAGGCCCCGCACTGCGGAGCCTTTTCATTGGTCTGCATGGCCATCGACTGTCGCGTCGCAACGACGCAGCAGTTGCCCAATGGCTTAGCGGCTGTACTTTTTGCGGAACTTGTCCACTCGGCCAGCGGTATCCACCATCTTCTGCTTGCCGGTATAGAAAGGATGACAAGAGGAGCATACCTCGATGTGCATCTCATCCTGGCCCAATGTGGATCGGGTGACAATTTCGTTGCCGCAACTGCATACGACTTTGATTTCCTCGTATTGAGGATGAGTATCCGGTTTCATGACTGACTCACTCGTGAGAAATTAGCAATGATTCTGCCCAAACTGGCAGACAAGGCGCGAAATAATAGGCCAAGACGGCCCAGAAGGCAAGTACCCGCGCCACTAATACCGCATAATTCCGTTTAAATTCAGCTGGAGCCTAAGGGAAACTCCACGATTTCACAGCGGCTGGCCCCGTTATGCCCCAGTCCGGGATCTGATCTGATGCTGTGCAGATAACCCAACATGCCCTTGGGTCCGAGCATGTTTTCCCACATCAAACCTGATATTCGCATACAGGCACTGATGGGGGAGCGGTTTCTCCGCTCCTGGTCGATACGCCACTGTAGTCGACGCATCTGCGTCTGGCGTTCGTCGGGCAGGGTTGCAATGTAAGTATCAATTGTTTTCTGACGCAGTGCTTCGAATTTCACCGGGTCCCTCTCGGCCAATTTGAGCAAATGGTCGAAATCTAGATCAGTGTGACACATAGGACTTTACTCTGGCGTCTTCACTATTAAAACTAACATACTCCCTGAACAGTGTCTCAGATGGTAATTCCCAAAATAGCCTCTCTTGCAGCCAGACTTCAGTTGCAATCACGATTTATTTCAATGAGTTATAAAACATGCCCCATAAATGCCAACATTTTGACCATTGATCATTCCAGGTTTTTCCCCGTAGTCAGATTGATTACCCCCAGGATCCGATCCAGTCGCACCGTCAACGCCTCTCCTGATGGATCACGAACGATCAGATACTCCGCCTTATTCCGGGTCACCACATCGATTGGCAGAACCCTGGCCTGGTGAATCTGCCCCGCATCATCCCGCCAGGTGAGATCGAGCCGGGTACGGCTCATAACGGCATACTGATAGGATTCATGGAGACCACAGGCGATCGGCTGGTAGGGGTTGTCACTCATAGACTCTACTCATACAAAGATGGTTGATATTTGCCTAAATACCCTGAAGCTATTTAGAATTTATTAACCCGGCGACTCAGTATGTCGTATTAATAGTAGATTTATATGGATTAGAGCACAGGAACATGCCGAATATACAAAAGCAGATCGACAGCCTGAAGGCTGAAATCACCCGCCTAGAAAAGGAACAACAGAAAGCTGAGCAGCAACAGAAAGCACTCAGAGAGGTCAGCGCAAAAATTTCATCCCTGCTCAAAGAGAGCGGCATCAGTTTCGAGTCCTACTTAACTCACCATATCAAAAGGGTCAGCCGCATCGTCGGGAAACTAGAGGCCAAAAACAGCACAAAGTCAGCGGCTCAGGCGGGAAAATCCAGCAAAACCCGTAACCCCAAAAAACTCCGTAGAACCAGCAAGCCGACCATCACGATAAAAATACCCGCAGGTCGATACGGCAAACTGCCGAACCAGCCGGAAACAGTCTTCGAGGTAAAGGAGAAGGGCCCTCGCCCCAAAGTCCTGAAGGCCTATGCGGAAGAGGTGGGATTGGAAACTTTTCTGGATCAGTGCCGCATGAATTGAGCAGCCAACGGGCCAGCCAGGCATCAATGGATGGTTCCCGGTGAGATGTTTTGTCTGTCGCTGTCGCTACCGCTATCGCTCAACGGCATCGGCTGAACCACACCATATCCCTGTGCATAGTCCACACCGATATCGATCAACTGCTCGAGAGTCTGGTCATCCTCCACATATTCGGCAATAGTCTTCAGCCCCATCAGATGCCCGATATGGTTGATCGATTCAACCATCGCACGATCCACTGGATCATTCATCATGTTGCGGACAAAACTACCGTCGATCTTCAGATAGTCGACCGGTAGATGTTTCAGATAGGCGAAGGAGGACATCCCGGTACCAAAATCGTCCAGTGCAAAACGGAATCCACGGCGTTTCAACAGACTGATGAAGCGGGTTGCCTGATCGAGACGACTGACCACCGCCGTCTCGGTGATTTCAAACGAGATCTTTTCCGCCGGCAGGCCGTAGTGACGCAACTGCTCGAGGATGTATTCATGCAGTGTGGATTCACCCAGGGATTGTCCTGACAGATTGATCGCGCAAAGACTCAACTCCTCAAGACGCTCTCGGTTCTCTGACAACCATCTGAATGCCTCTCCGATCACCCAACGGTCGACACTGTGCATGATGTTGTAGCGCTCAGCCGCAGGTATGAAAGTGCCGGGCATGATCATAGTTCCCTCTTCATCCTGCATCCGCACCAACAGTTCAATATGTTCATCACCGATGGCGCTGCTGTTCAACGACATAATCGGTTGTTGCAGAAGTGAGAAGCGTCGTTGATCGATGGCACTTTCGATCTTGGTTACCAAGTGCATTTCACCCTGCTGGCGATTGATCTCTTCATCATAGGGCTGGTAAACATGAATTCGATTACGTCCCATGTCCTTGGCCACATAGCAGGCTGCATCTGCCGCGCTGAGCGCATTGTGCGGACTCTCGGTCTTGGGACCGATGGCAACGATACCGATACTCACACCGGTGGTGAAACTACGACCCTCCCATGAGAATCTGAACGCCTTTACCGTGCTGCTGATCAGATTTGCCATCTGAGTCGCCTGTTGCAGGTTACTGTTCTCCATCAGTAAACCAAACTCATCACCGCCCAGACGTGCTAAGACATCATTCTCCCCGATGGTCCGTTGCAGGCGATGGGAGAGTTGACGCAGCATCATGTCTCCCGCCACATGACCACAGGTATCATTCACCAGCTTGAACTGATCAAGATCCATATAGAGCAGGACATGTTGCGCATTGTGTTCCTTCGAATCGGAAAAGGCCTGCCGTAAGCGCTGATCAAAGGCATGTCGGTTGAGCAGATGGGTGAGCGAATCATGGGTGGCCAGAAAGCGCATCTCACGCATCATCGAACGGCTGGATGTAACATCACGAAACACGGTTACCGAACCTTTGAACTGCCGATGCTCCATGATCGGATAGGTTGAGTATTCAACCGGAAACAGGGTTTCATTCTGCCGTTGAAAGGACTCATCCCTGACCCTCACAGGGTCGCCCTGCTCAACCACCCGGCTGTTGAATGACAGACCCGACTCATCGAACATCCTCACCTGTTTATGGATCGGTTTGTTGATCAGCTCCTGTTGGGTATAGCCGAGCATCTCTGCCCCGGCCTTGTTGATGAAGGTACAGTTGTCATTTTCATCCACCCCAAAGATGCCTTCACCGGTCGATTCCAACAGCATCGAAAGTTGTTTGTTAGCCTCAGTGAGCTGTTTCGAAGACTCTTCCAGGGAGTTATGTGCCAGTTGATGGGCCTGACTGCGCTCATGGTTTTCAATCGCGAAGGCAAAGTTGCTGACCATCTCATCAAGCAGATCGTGGATGGTCTGAGTAAAATATTCCGGACCGTCTGCATAGAGGGTGAAGGCGGCAATCACATCATGATTCACCACAATCGGAAACACCGCAACCGACTGACCGCCACTGGACTGTGCCAAACGATGCCAGGTGGTCTTCCCCACATCCGGATCGATCCGGTCAATCACAGATGCGCATTTCCCGTAGACTGCCGTAGCCAAGGGGCTGTCACCCTCGGGATCGGTCAGGTCGAGATCGAATTTACAGACCTTCAACCGCTCTTTGGGGATACCGGCACAGGCAACCGGATGCAGCAGCTTTGCCTCGATATCCACCTCACCAACCCAGGCGGCAGTAAAGCCGCCAAAGTTCACCGCAATCTCACAGGCATGCTCGAACATCACCAGTGGCGGTGGATTTCTCAATACCATCTTACTGGTCTCAGAGAGGGCGGAGTAGACCCGTTTCTGTTGATTGATGGTCTGCTGATAGAGAAAGTTCTCACTGACCAACTGTCGCAATACCCGGCTGATCGGGGCCAGCCTGCCCTCAACCGGCAGTCGGGTGACGGCCAGATAGTTACCTTCCGACAAAGAGCGGGCGATCTCTTCGTACCTTTGGATAGATGATTCCCAACGGCTTTTGATCAAGCGGATCATTAACAGTAGCCCGATCACCACTACACCACCGATTAGCAGAACACCAGCCTGCACACCACTCAGTGATTCAGGAAGATAATTTACCTTAGGTGATATCGTGCCAGATTTGATCTGGGCTGTGGATTGAAGTGCCGTGGTATTCCCGTCCAGCGACGTATTGGCGTGAAGCTGCTGGGCATCAGGCATCAGCAGCGTGACAGCCAGAAGTGCTGAAAATGAAACAACAACTTTGAGAATCAGTTGCATTATTCAGCCGCAGCGCACAGGCGCTCAAGCTCCTCCCAATACCATTGGCTGGAATCTGGTGATTGCCCTGACTGACATAGACAGCAATCGACCATTCACTGGAACCTATCAATGCAAGGGTTCCACACTGCTCCCTGCAAAACAGCTCGCGTATCCAGATTAGACGAGAGGTATCTACTGACTCCTGGTGTTGCCACCTATCCCGACTTCATGGGATAGGCCTATAAATTTAATATGTTAGCGTACTTTGGTCAAATTATTGTTAAGAAGTCCTTTTAACTCGAAAAAAGTGAGATCAGGTCATTCAGGAATCTCTGCCCCAATGAGGAGGGGCATAGCCGCTGCTCAACGGGTTGCATCAAGCCCCGCTCCACAGCCTGCCGCAATGGCGTTTCGATCTGCTGCAAGCCGACTCCAGTGCGGCTCTCAAACAGATTCAGCTCCACCCCTTGAAGCAGACGCAGTGCATTCATCATGAACTCCACTACCAGATCCTGATTAGTAAGCTGCCGCTCACCCTGGATGAAGTCAGAGGCTCTGTCCGCGATAAGATAGGCATCCGGATGACGCTGCTTCCAGAAGCGCTTCACCCTACCGTCAGCCAGGCTCAACTTGGCGTGAGCTCCGGCACCGATACCCAGATAGTCCCCAAACCGCCAGTAGTTCATATTGTGCCTGCACTCACGTCCCTGACGTGCATAGGCGGATACTTCGTAGTGGTTGAAACCGGCATCGGCAAGCTGTTCCATACCCTGTTGCTGCATCAGCCATAACTGCTCATCATCCGGCACGGCCGGTGGTGCATGATGAAAAGGGGTATTGGGTTCCAGGGTCAGTTGATAGTAGGAGAGATGTTCACTGCCGAGTTCAATCGCCGCAGCCAGATCCACTTCCGCCATCGCCGGGGTCTGCTCAGGCAGGCCGAACATCAGGTCGATATTGATATTGTCAAAACCCGCCTTTCTCGCCTCTGCAAAAGCCTCTTTCGCCTCCTGAGGGGAGTGGATTCTGCCCAGCGCCCGCAACATCGAAGCTTGCAGACTCTGAAAGCCCAACGAGAGACGGTTGACCCCGGCCTGCCGATAACCGGCAAAGGAGCCGGCTTCCACGGCGCCCGGATTGGCTTCCAGGGTGATCTCGATCGAGTTGGCAAAGGCAAACCGCTGCTCAATCCCCAGCAGTAACCTGGCAATCGCTGCGGAGGAAAACAGACTCGGCGTACCCCCACCGATGAAAATTGATGAGAGTTGCCTGCCCTCGATCTCTTCACTGTCGATGCTCAGGTCGTGCAGCAAGGCATCCACATAGGCCGGCTCGGGAATATCCTGCTTGATCCCATGGGAGTTGAAATCGCAGTAGGGACATTTGCGCACACACCAGGGGATGTGGATATAGAGTGACAGGGGAGGGGAGATCACTTTCCGCTTACCGACGCTGCTGACTGGTCGTCATTGGGATTTCGTATTTGCCGCGATGAACGCTAATCACCGCAAATTGCCATAAATCGATTGAGACTTCCCTTGCCCCACTGAACTTATAAGCATTTGCGTTATTTTGCGGTGAATTGCATTCATTCGCGGCTAGTGATCGAGCACAAGGCTGTGCACCGGATCAGCCTTTGTCTCTGGCCTTCAGATAGGCGAAATCGGATATCGACCCCCACTCTCTTGAACCCTTGAGAAAGTTCATATAGGAGTCGTAGACCTTCTTGGCGAACGCGTCCTTGGCGGCCAGCTCCTCGACCACTTCACTGGAGAACTTGCGCAGGGTGGCCAAGACGTCATCCGGGTAGATACGGATATCGACCTTGTGTTTCTCAACCAGGGTCTTCAGCGCGGCAGGATTGCGCGCCGTGTACTCGGCCAGCATCTCCTGGTTGGCCACCTTACAGGCATTCAACACGATCGCCTGCAGATCCTTGGGCAAGGCATTGAACGCCTTCTCATTGATGATTGCCTCAAGGGTGGTGCCCGGTTCATGGAATCCCGGAAAGTAGTAGTACTTGGCCGCCTTGAAGAGGCCGAACGCCAGGTCGTTATAGGGGTTCACCCACTCCGTGGCATCGATCGCACCGGACTGCAGCGAGGTGAAGAGTTCACCACCCGGCAGGTTGACCGGTGTCCCTCCGGCCCGTTTGAGCACCTCTCCGCCCAATCCCGGAATACGCATCTTCAAGCCCTTCAGATCAGCAACGCTGTTGATCTCTTTATTGAACCAGCCTCCCATCTGCATGCCGGTATTGCCACCCGGCGCCGGGATCATGCCAAACGGCTTGTAGAGCTCCCGCCACATCTCCAGTCCACCGCCGAAATAGAGCCAGCCGTTCATCTCCTGGGCGGTCAGACCGAATGGCACGGTGGAAAAGAACTGCGCTGTCTCACTCTTGCCTTTCCAGTAGTAGGCCGCACCATGACCCATCTCAGCGGTTCCACTGGAAACGGCATCAAACACCTCGAAGGCGGGCACCAGCTCTTTGGCGCCATAGACTTTGACATGCATCCGCCCGCCACTCATCTCATTGATGACCTCGGCCAGCTTGTTGGCACCGGTTCCCAGACCGGGAAAGTTCTTCGGCCAGGTGGTCACCATCTTCCATTTGATCTTGGCTTTCGCCTCGGCAACGCTGGCTGTGGAGAGGCCAACACCGGTCGCCAGTGCGCCGGCACCAACCTTTGTTATAAATTCACGACGTTTCATGTAACCCTCCGGTCTGTCTGTTATTGCTATTCGATCTGGTACTTGTTTGGGCCTAGCAGGGTGAAAGGTTGGCGTAGGCCACTACCAGCCACTTGGTGCCAACCTCTTCAAAGTTGACCTGTACCCGGGCACTCTGCCCTTGTCCCTCTGCGTTCAGCACCACGCCTTCACCAAATTTAGCATGGCATACCCGCTGTCCCAGATTAAACCCGCACTGCTGGGTGGTTTCAAGATAGGGCGAGTCACCATAGATCGGCTGACTGCTTGCCGGCCCGGCCCGTACCTCCCGCATCAGTTCAGCGGGGATCTCGCGGATGAATCTGGAGGGCAGGGGATAACTGTCACTGCCATGCAGCCGTCGACTCTCCGCATGACTCAGATAGAGCACCTTCATCGCCCGGGTGATGCCCACATAACAGAGTCGGCGCTCCTCTTCGAGGCGAGTGGGATCATCCGCCGACATGCTGTGCGGAAACAGCCCCTCTTCCATGCCAACGAGAAAAACCAGTGGAAACTCCAACCCCTTGGCGGAGTGGAGGGTCATCAGTTGCACACAATCCTCATAGGGATCCCCCTGCGCCTCACCTGCTTCCAGTGCGGCGTGGGAGAGAAAAGCGTCCAACTCCTCCAGCTCATCATCCTCAGCCCATTCAAACTGACGGGTGGCATTGACCAGCTCTTCCAGGTTCTCCTTACGATCAATCCCTTTGCCGTCACGGCTCTTGGCAAAGTGGTCCGGCAGACCACTGGCGTTCAACACCTGATCCACCTTCTCGGCGAGGGTCAGATCTCTGGTTTCGAACTTCAACTCCTCCAACAGATCGATAAACTTCTGCAGGGCAGTCGCGGCCCGCTTCGCCATAGCGCCACCCTGTACCAGCTCACGGGCGGCCTGCCAGAGAGAACAATCGAACATCCTGGCATGACTGCGCAACGCCTCCATGGTTTTTGCACCGATGCCTCGCGGTGGCATATTCACGGCCCGCTCGAAGCCGCTGTCGTCATGGAAGTTACTCAGCAGGCGCAGATAGGCCAGGGCGTCTTTGATCTCCGCCCGTTCGAAAAACCGCAATCCACCATAGACCCGATAGGGTACCCCGGACTGGATCAACGCCTCTTCAAACAGCCGCGACTGGGCCGTGGTCCGATAGAGAATCGCCACCTCGCTACGGGCGTGGCCCTCTTCGATGTACTGACGGATTCGCTCCACCACGAATCGGGCCTCATCGATCTCGTTGAAGGCGCCGTAGAGATTGATCGGCTCACCTTCGCAATCCTCTGTCCAGAGCTGCTTGCCGAGCCGCGAAGGATTGTTGTTGATCAGTGCATTGGCTGCATTCAGGATATTGCCGGTGGAACGGTAGTTCTGCTCCAGGCGCACCAGTTTCGCCGACTTGTAGTGGTTCTGGAAACTCTGGATATTCTCCACCCGGGCGCCACGCCAGCCATAGATCGACTGATCGTCATCGCCGACGATGAACAGATGGCTCTGCTTGCCGGCGAGCAACCTCAACCAGGCATACTGGATGGTGTTGGTGTCCTGAAACTCATCCACCAGCAGATGCTGGAATCGGTTCTGATAGTGTTGCAGCAGATCCGCCCGATCCCGCATCAGCTCATGGGCACGCAGCAGCAGTTCAGCAAAATCGACCTGGCCTCCCCGCTCGCAGGCGGACTGATACTCACTGTAGATACGTATCATCTGTCGCTGATAGGGATCCCCGCCATCATCCAGATGCTGGGCACGCAGCCCTTCATCCTTTTTCCCGTTGATAAACCACTGCACCTGCCGCGGCGGCCAGCGCGCCTCATCCAGATCGAGACTCTTCAGCAGACGCTTGATCAGCCGAAACTGATCATCCGAGTCGAGGATCTGGAAATTCTGCGGCAAGCCCGCCTCCTTCCAGTGACCGCGCAGCAGTCGATGGGCAAGACCGTGAAATGTGCCGACCCACATACCGCCGATGGGTTGACCAAGCAGCTCTTCGATACGATTACGCATCTCCTTGGCTGCCTTGTTGGTAAAGGTGACCGCCATGATCGACCAGGGGGTGACCTGTTCTACGCTCAGCAGCCAGGCAATCCGGTGGACCAGCACCCGGGTTTTGCCGCTGCCGGCGCCAGCCAGCACCAACAGACTGCCTACCGGGGCAGTTACCGCTTCCCGCTGTGCATCATTGAGAGGATCGAGTATGGGTGAGACATCCATCCGGGTATGATACGCACCTAAGTAGCTTATTTTCCAGTGAGGTTATAGATGCAGATATTGGCAGGCGATATCGGTGGAACCAATACACGACTGGCGCTGTTCGACACCACAGGCGCCAGGCCAGAGCAAGCGATCATCGAAGCCAGCTATCCGAGCCCGGCCCATCCGACCATCGAATCGATTCTCAAACAGTTTCTCGATCAGCACAACCTCAAACAGATCGAGCGTGCCTGTTTCGGACTGGCCGGACCGGTCATCGATCAGGTCTGCGAAACGACCAACCTGCCCTGGCTGGTCTCCGCCCAGTCGGTGAAACAGCAGTTCGGTTTTGATCAGGTCTGGTTGCTGAATGACCTGGAGGCCAATGCCTGGGGTATCGACACCCTCCATGAGTCCGATATCTACAGCCTCAATGCCGGGGCCGTGAATGCCTCCGGCAATCGCTCGATCATCTCTGCCGGCACCGGCCTTGGAGAAGCCGGGCTCTATTGGGATGGCAATCAATACCAACCCTTCCCCTCGGAAGGCGGGCACGCGGATTTCAGTGCCAACTCCTCACTGGAGTATGCACTCTATGAAAGCCTTGCGGAGCAGTATGGTCATGTCAGCTGGGAGCGCCTTGTCTCCGGACCCGGAATAGAGAGCATCTACGCCTTTCTACGTCAATATCGATCGGCCACAACACCGGATTGGCTGCAACAGCAGATCAACCAGATCGGTGTGGCACCAGCGGTATCCCGGGCCGCCATCGATAAAACAGATCCAATCGCAGCAGAAACCATGGCGCTGTTCATCGAACTCTATGGTCGTGAGGCGAGTAATCATGCCTTGAAGATCATGGCTACCGGGGGCGTCTATCTGGGTGGCGGTATTGCACCTCAGATAATGCCGCTATTGAATGAGGGTCAGTTCATGCAGGCTTTTCTCGCCAAAGGCCGTATGCAGCACATCGTCACGGCAATGCCGGTAAGGGTCATCCTGAATGATAAGACGGCCCTGATGGGTGCGGCCCACTTTGCCGCTCTGCAGGATTGATCACCCCGGAATGAACCACGCACCCGGAAGGGTGCATGGCGTGTAGCTGCAGGTTCAGTTTGAACCTGCCGGCGACGGTCCTTTAATCAAAAGGCTTCGGTGCCGGAGTATTGTCTGTTGAAGGTGGCAGAATCGGCATCATGAAGGATGGCTGATCCCCGGTCAGGGTCTTGAGAAAGGCCACGATCTGCCCGTTCTCCTCATCTGTGAACTTGCGCCCCAGTTGCAGCCTGCCCATCACATCGACGGCTTCGGTCAGGGTTTGGGCTTCACCATCATGGAAGTAGGGGTAGGTCATCTCCACATTTCTCAAAGTGGGTACTTTGAATTTGAAGCGGTCCGCATCCTTGCCGGTCACCGCACTCAGACCTTCCGCCTTGCTATCGGTCTTATAGGCCTCGACCAGACCCATCTTCTGAAAAGAGTTGCCACCGACCGCTTCACCGTTATGGCAGGCGGTACAGCCGCTCTCCTTGAACAGCTTGTAGCCTTTCAGCTCCTCACCACTCAGGGCAGCCTTGTCACCCAGCAACCACTTGTCAAAATCCGAGTTGGGGGTCACCAGGGTCTTCTCAAACTCGGCAATCGCCTGGGTCACCTCATCGATGGTGATTTTATCCACACCAAATACCTTCTTGAACTCCATCACGTATTCGGGGATCGATTCCAGCACTTCAACCGCCAGGGTATGGCTTGCGGCCATCTCGCCCGGATTGGCGATCGGACCACCGGCTTGTGCTTTCAGGTCTGCAGCCCGGCCATCCCAGAACTGAGCCACATTCAGGCTGGAGTTCAGGACGGTAGGCGCGTTGATCGGACCCTGCTGCCAATTATGACCGATCGAGGTTTTAAGGTTATCGGTGCCCCCCATGCTCAGGTTGTGGCATGAATTACACGAAATAAAGCCGGATTTGGAGAGACGAGGGTCAAAATAGAGTTTCTTACCCAACTCAACCTGCCCCAGATTAATGCTCTGAACAGGTTTAATCGGTTTGATGGGTTCTTCCGCTGCCATAGCCTGGCCTGAAATACCTAGCAGCACTGTTGCGATCAGAGAAATTTTAAAGTTCATGTCCTTTACCTGTAAGTTTCTCGAAGACTGGAACCATCCTCATGGAATAACTGACTTAATCCGCCTGCTGCTCAACTCGGGCAGCTGCAGGCCATTTGGGAACACATTCGCTTTAATTATTTTCGACTTGTATGGACTGTTTAGTTGAGACCGACTCCGGCCAACCACAAAAACCACACAAGGTGGAGGTGAATATTAGAATTAGTCTAAATTTAAAGCATTGACATAGGTCAATGTTTCCAACTCAGTGAAAAGCGCAATTCACTGATCTGTCAAAAGAGGCTGGAAAGGGGCTAATCGCTCAGGGCTTGATGTTTTTAACCCGCACCACCAGATCGACAACATCCATGGATGTGCCTTCCGGCAGATCCTGTGCGATGAAGTGGGGTGCCAAACGATCTTTGATATCGATCAGGTCACCGGTATCCACATTGTAGAAGTGGTGGTGATGGCTGTTGTTTGAATCGTAGAAGGTACGCGAGGCATCGATAAAGATCTCCCTCACCAATCCCTTCCGGGCGAACAGTCCCAGGGTGTTGTAGACCGTCGCTTTTGATACCCGGCTGCCAGTCTGCTTGACCAGATCGAAGAGCTGATCCGCAGTGACATGCTGGTTACGCTCGAACAAGACATCCGCAATGATACGCCGCTGTTTGGTCAGATTGACCCCATGAGCGATCATCATTTGCGTGATGTTTCGCTTTTGCGGAGGCTGTTGTTGTTCGTTCAAATTCATCCGCTGAGTATAAATTCAAACGGCTGATAATTCTACAGCCGCATATTATTAACATGTTTTACATAGGGTTATATTCTGCGCTGACCCATAGGCCAGAATCCAGTAAGCGCGTTCCATCTCAAAACAATTTCGTATTAGGCAAAAACTATCATTGCCATTGAAAAGACCATTCGCTTCCAATTATTTTTAGAACTATTCTAAGCATCAGCGAAGAGCCTGCAGGGCTCAACGTGCAATTCCACAATAACCATCATTTCGGAGAACCAGATATGGAACTCAAAGGTAGTAATACAGAGCAAAACCTGAAAGACGCTTTTGCCGGAGAATCCCAAGCCAATCGTCGCTACCTCTACTTCGCTGCAAAAGCCGATGTAGAGGGTTACAACGATGTAGCAGCCCTGTTTCGTTCCACCGCTGAAGGTGAAACCGGCCATGCCCATGGTCATCTTGAGTATCTGGAGCAGTGTGGCGATCCTGCAACCGGTCTGCCCATCGGCCCTACTGGCGATAACCTGAAGGCCGCAGTCGCAGGTGAAACCCACGAATACACTGACATGTATCCAGGCATGGCCAAAACTGCCCGTGATGAGGGTTTCGATGAAGTCGCAGACTGGTTCGAGACTCTGGCCAAGGCCGAGCGTTCTCATGCCAACCGTTACCAGAAAGCTCTGGACGAGCTGGACTAAGCACCAGATCAGGCACGGGCAACGCCCGATTCGGCGGCCTCGCATGGGGCCGCCCAGCCTCAAAGCAGGAGTAGATACCCATGGCAGCACCGACCGGTCAACGAGAAGGTAATCTGGAAGCCCCGACCCGGCATCCCATCGACTGGAAAAATCCCGAATACTATAACGAACAGAGCCTAATGGAGGAGCTGGAACGGGTCTTCGATCTGTGCCATGGATGTCGACGCTGCGTCAGCCTATGTCAAAGCTTTCCCAGCCTGTTCGATCTGGTGGATGAATCGGAAACCATGGAGGTGGATGGTGTTGCCAAAGAGGATTACTGGCAGGTGGTGGATCACTGCTACCTGTGTGACCTCTGTTACATGACCAAATGTCCCTATGTGCCGCCTCACGAATGGAACATCGACTTTCCCCACCTAATGCTGCGAGCGAAAGCGGTGAAGTACAAAAAGGGCGACGTCAAACTGCGCGACCGACTACTCACCAGCACCGACAACCTGGGCAAACTGGCCGGCATTCCGGTTGTCTCCGGCGTGGTCAACCAATTCAACAAAGCCAAGAATTTCCGTGAAATCCTGGATCACGCACTGGGCGTCCACCCCGAAGCGAAACTCCCAGAATTTCACAGCAAGCCACTACGTAAACGCCTGGCCGGAAAAGTTGCCATCGATGCTCAGGGCACCCCGGCGGGAACCACCAAAGGCAAAGTCGCCCTGTTCGGTACCTGTTACGGCAACTACAACGAACCCCACGTGGGTGAGGACCTGGTGGCGGTATTCGAACACAACGACATTCCGGTAACCCTGGCGGAAAAAGAGCAGTGTTGCGGCATGCCCAAGCTCGAATTGGGCAATCTGGACGCGGTAGAGGCCGCCAAGGATGCGAATATTCCGGTACTGGCCAAACTGGTGGATCAGGGTTGGGATATCGTCGCACCGGTACCTTCCTGTGCACTGATGTTCAAACAGGAGCTGCCGCTGCTGTTTCCCGATGATCCTGCGGTCAAAAAAGTCGCCGATGCGGTTTTCGACATCTTCGAGTATCTGATGATCAGACACAAATCGCAGCTATTGAAAACTGACTTCAAACAGGGCCTCGGCAAGGTGGCCTACCATGCCGCCTGCCACCAGCGGGTGCAGAATGTGGGAGCCAAGACAAAAGAGGTGCTTAGCCTGATCCCTGATACCCAGGTCACAGCCATCGAACGCTGTTCCGGCCATGATGGCACCTATGCCGTTAAAAGCGAGTTTCACAAACACGCCATGAAGATCGGCAAGCCGGTAGTCAACCGGGTAAAACAGGCGGAAGCCGACTGTTATGGCAGTGACTGCCCGATGGCGGGACACCATATCGAAAATGGCCTTAAAGATGGCAGAGAACCACAACATCCGATCAGCCTGATGCGTCAGGCCTATGGTCTATAGAACGAATAAAACGGAGAACAACACATGGCAAATGAAGGCTTTCGCAAGCCGCTAGATCTGCTTAGCGATGATACCCGTTTAAGGAAAATACCTTTGCACAAGATTGATTTCAGGAGCGCCTCATGACCCAGCTTTCCCATGAAGACCTCTACAGCCTTGAAGAGTATTCCCGTATTCGCCAGGAGTTCAGGACCCGCGTCATAGACCACAAAAAAAGCCGTAGATTACCGATCGGACCTCACGCCGCGCTCTATTTCGAGGATGAGCTGACGATGCAGTATCAGATTCAGGAGATGTTGCGCATCGAGCGTATATTTGAACACGATGGCATCCAGGATGAACTGGATGTCTACAATCCTCTGATCCCCGACGGCACCAACTGGAAGGCCACATTCATGATGGAGTATGACGATGTGGAAGAGCGTAAACAGGCGCTGGCAAAACTGATTGGTATCGAAAACGCTATCTGGTTTGCGGTTGAAGGCCATGAAAAGATCCGCCCGATTGCCAATGAGGATCTTGAACGCACAACGGAAGATAAAACTTCAGCTGTCCACTTCATCCGTTTCGAATTGACCGCCGCGATGATCGAGAGCCTGAAAAACGGCGCCAAGCTATCCGCCGGAATCGATCATGCAGAGTACAACTACACGATTGACGGCTTGGACTCAGCTGTTAAAAACTCACTAATCAGTGACCTAAGCTGATCAAATAGCTCGGCGACTCAATATGTCTGCCCATCGGTAGTGCTTCAGATTATCGATGGGCCGCTCCTGCATAAAGGGTGCAGAATCGTCATAAATCGTCAAATTAAGACCTCAAGGCTCAACGTACTATCAGTTCTGAGTTATCCTCACCCATCAACGAAGCTGAGTTTGCTATCGTAAAGCCGATGATTGACAGGCCAGGATCGGGACTTAAATCATCGCTTCAACCAATGCTTGGTTGACGGATCAGACAAAGCCTCGAATAATCGGTGCTTAGTGCTTTGTCTCACTGAGAGGGGATGGCTTTTCGGGAGACCGCACCAAGCGCACCATAAATATCCACAGTTGCCGGTTCAAACAGAAGGAATAACATCATGCTGAACTCTGTAAAACCACATTGGCGGGCACTCAGTCTTCCCGCACTCCTTACTATGATGTTCATCGCATTACCTGGCTGCAGCTCAACGCCAAAACCTGTCGCGGAGATGTCTGCAGCAGAAACCGCTCTGAATTCGGCGGAGAATGAAGATGCCACCAAACATGCGCCTGTACGCATGGATCGAGCCAGGCAGAAGATGAAACAGGCCAAACTCGAGTTGGCCAAAGAGAACTACGAATCAGCAAAAAGGCTTGCAGAAGAGGCCCAGGCAGACGCGGAACTGGCTAAGGCCATTACCGCCAAGGCAGAAGCGGACAGAGCCGTAAGCGAACTCGAAAACAGCATCAAGGTGCTGAGAGAAGAGATCATGCGTGCCAGAAAAAGGCAGTGACAGCCCTACAAATAATCAGATTCAGATGGAGAACACACCATGTCCCGCATAGCTAACCGTTTGACGATCTTCGCTGCACTCGCCCTGCTACTCATCGCCTGCAGTTCCACACAGAAAAGCCAAGCCCTGTTGGATGCAGAACAAACCTTCGCCGAAGCAAAACAGAATGAGGAGATTCTGCGCTATGCTCCGGCCGAGCTGGAGAGAGCTGAGCAGGCTTTGGCCCGTGCCGCAGTTGCCGACAACGAAGAGGATATGAGCTCACTCACCTACGTCGGTACCTCCCGTATCGAGACCGCCCGGGCGATCGCTGCCCGCAAGACGGCCAACAACAGGCTCCAGGAGTTGGGTGAAGTGAAAAACAAGGAGCGCCTGAAAGCGAGGGAGATTGAAATCCAGCTCGAACAGCAGGCCAAGGCCGAAGCGCTTCGTGACAAGGAGGCTGCACTGATGGAACGGGAGCAGGCACTGGCCAAGGCCGAGGCACTGCGTCGTGAGCTTGAGGAGCTACAGGCCCTGAAGACGGAACGGGGCATGGTAATGACCCTGGGTGACGTGCTCTTCTCGTCGGGTAAGACTGATCTGCTTCCCGGTGCCATGAGCACCATCGACAAACTGGCGTCGTTTCTGGGCGAATATCCGGAAAAGACCGTGCTGATCGAGGGCCACACCGACAATGTGGGCACCGAAGAGTACAATCTTGACCTCTCGGAACGACGGGCTCTTTCCGTCAAGGAGGCGCTGGTCCAGGTTGGTGTAGACGCCTCCAGAATCGACACCCTCGGACTGGGTGAATCCACCCCGATTACCGATAACACGACCGCTGCCGGCCGCTTGAAAAACCGCCGTGTGGAGATCGTGATCCGCGATTGAGACAGACTGGCGGACAGCCTCAGTGCTGTCCGCCGCAAATCCTACGACTCCTACCACTTAACCCATCGCTGCCAACTCAATCAGGCCACTGAGTGATGCTGAGCTGGCAGCAGAGTTGCTACTCCAAAGCCGCAGTTTGCAGAGAGATAACAAGTCCGGGCCATTGCAAGCCTCAAGAATAAGTTATCGGTGAAAAAAAGGCCGCCTGGGAAGGCGGCCAATGATGGAGTTCCAAAGGAGGAGAACTTTCAGCATGAAACTGTTACAGACTATTTTTTCTTACGACTTATCAATTTTCTTGCTCCAACCCAGATCAGGCCCAATCCAAGCAGTGCCAGAGTGCTCGGTTCAGGCACTGTGACACGGAAATCACTAACCGTCCGACGCTCGGACCAGGGGTCATGAATCGTATTGCTCACGATGTAGGAACCGGCTGGGTCACCGCCAACTCTACCGGTTTGGTGATTGAAATCTGCCCCAGCCTCACCATGATAGATCGGCAGAGCCTGGCTCATCATGCTGATACAGAGTGCACCAATCATTACAGAGGTGGAGATGACTTTTTTCATGGCCTTTGGCGTATCGGGATTTATGAGTCATGGAGAAGCATGTCCCATGCCAAAGCACCTAACCAATTGAAGCCAAGGAGTTTTTACTTTTTTTCCTGATACAAGCTTTAGGAACTGTTAAGAAAACCGACACAAGCTTTTAATCAAAAGCACACCCTTCGGCATCGTATAGTCACCAGGAGCCGAGGCCTACCCCAGCATCGCCGCGTAATTACGGGTATCGGGATTACTGTCGAGAACAATCTTCATGGTCATGGTGAGGGGAACAGAGAGAAACATTCCCACCGGCCCAAGAATCCAGCCCCAGAAGACCAGAGAGATGAACACAATCAGGGGTGACAGGCCGAGACCTTTGCCCATGAAACGAGGCTCAATACCATTGCCAACCACACTGTTGATGATCAGGTAACCCACCGCCGTCCACAGGGCCATCTGCGGACCGAGCTGAATCAGCGCCAACAGCACAGCAGGAACTGCAGCAATGATGGATCCGATATTGGGCACATAATTGAACAGAAAAGCCAGCGTTCCCCAGAGCAGAGGGTAGTCCACACCCAACAGGGCCAACAGTGTGGCAACCAGAATACCGGTCAACAGACTGGTCGAGGTTTTGATCACCATATAGCGTTTGATACTTGAGGTGATCGCATCCACTCTGGCCAGAGAGCGCTCCGGACTCTCCGCATGATCCTTCAGTTTGGTCTGAAAGGAGTTGGCTTCGAATAGCATGAAGATCACAGTGATCAGAATCAGAAAGGCCTGGGTCAGAACATTACCCAGACTGCTCATCAGACTGCCGGCCAGAGCCATCGCCTTGGCCGGATCGAAATAGGTTGTCAGGGCCTTCAACTCCAGCTCCACACCCTGCTCTCCCAACCAGCTGACCAGTCTCTGACTCTGCTGTTTGAGTATCTCCTGGTAGCTTGGCAGATTGCTGGTGAAATCGTTCAGCGATCCCCCCACCAGCCAGGCCAGCATCAAACCGACGATGATGATCATGCCGACAACCGAGACCATCGCCAAACCACTCGGCACCCCTTTCTCTTTGAGAAAGAAGAGTGGCGGTGCGGCAATCACCGCAATAAACAGTGAGAGCAGAAACGGGATCAGCAGGGTCACAGCCGCTTTCATACCCGCGACAATGACCACAAACGCAGCAGCCGAGAGCAGAAATCTGGCGGTTGGCGAGAGCGGACGGTACTCTTCGATCATGGTGGCCGGTCTCCCTAGTTGAAAGTCGGCACCGGGCTGTTGAGATGCCAGACCTCTCCCTCTTCGTCGTAGCGCCACTCCTGTTTGTCGATTATCTCTTTGAGTATTTGCGAGTCCTGCAACACATATTGAATCACCGCCGTCTGGATCGCCTTATCCTCGCCAAGCATGGTTGGCCCCTGAACCACCTCGTAGTGGGTCACCCGGATATTTTTCGAAACCGGCTTATACTCCTTGTCCTTGTGGTCGGGAGGGAGGAAATTATAAGCCTGCTGCCCAGAGGTCCAGCGAATCGATGCTTCGTAACTACGCAAAATGTTCTCCAGGGATTCAGCCCGGGTGTGCTCTCCAAGAGTCTGGCATGCGGCCAGCTGGATCAGAAATGGAATGAGAAAATAGTGCACTCTGCTCACAATACTGCTCCTGGTCTAAACCACTCGATTGGCTATGACGCCCCGTAACTCCAGTGAACTGATGATCTCATTGACACAGTCCGCCACCTCCCGGTCTGCTGTCTTGATGGTGATCTCCGGCTTGGATGGGGGCTCATAGGGTGATGATATGCCGGTAAAATCCTTGATCTCACCAGCCCGCGCCTTCTTGTAAAGACCTTTCACATCCCGGGATTCACAGACCTCCAGCGGACAATCCACGAAGACCTCGATGAAATCTCCATGGGGGAAAAGTCCTCGCGCCCTGTCCCGGTCTTCCCGAAAGGGGGAGATGAACGCGGTCAACGAAATCACACCGGCATCCACAAACAGCTTTGCCATCTCCGCAATACGCCGGATATTCTCGGTACGGTCTGCATCACTGAATCCCAGATCCCCGCACAGCCCATGGCGAACATTGTCACCATCGAAGACATAGGTGCGACAACCGCGCTGGTAGAGCTCCTCTTCCAGGGCATGGGCCAGTGTGGATTTACCTGAGCCGGAGAGGCCGGTGAACCAGAGCAGTTTCGCCCGGTGCTTGTTCATCTGCTCCCGCCGTTCGCGGGTTACAGTGGCTTGATGCCAAACAATATTATTTTGCATCGGAATCCATGATTTTAGATTGGATAAAACTTTCCGTAAGTTGGCAGCAAATTCTACCAGCCTACCTTCAGAGTCAGTAAGTTATCAGAGATCTGACCATTTTGGCAGCGGCAGAGGCGAAACGTGGTATTTACGGCCCACCGCATTCAGTACCCACAAAACGGGCCATAACCTCTGCAATCAGACGTCCGTTCATCGGGCAAGGCTGTTACAATGTCGGGCTTTTGAAACGACCTGATCCATTAAGATGACTGAAAATAACCGGGAACCTCAGAAGGAACTCCTTCTGGGAGAGAGTAAAATCACCCTGCTGGGAACTGCCCACGTCTCCCGGACCAGTGCCGAAAAGGTAGAGGAGCTGCTGCAAACCGGTGACTATGATGCGGTTGCCGTGGAGCTCTGCCCCAGCCGCTTCAATGCGTTGATCAATCCTGACGACCTGGCGAAGATGGATCTGTTCAAGGTGGTCAGGCAGGGCCGGGTGATGATGGTGATGGCAAACCTGGCATTGGGCGCCTATCAGCAACGACTGGCCAACCAGTTCGGCATCGCACCGGGTGCCGAACAGAGAGAGGCGATCCGCATCGCCCAGGAGTCAGAAAAGCCTCTGCTGCTCATCGACCGGGAGATCAGCACCACGCTGAAGCGGGTTGCCGGCAATCTCTCCTGGTGGAAACGGCTGACACTGTTCGCCGGCCTGCTGACAAGTATCCTCTCCAAAGAGCAGGTCACTGAAGAGGAGATCGAGCACCTGAAAGAGGGCGATATCCTGGAGACCACCTTTGCGGAATTTGCCGAAGACCGACAGGATCTCTATCTGCCACTGATCGATGAGCGGGATCGGTACATGGCGGCGAAAATCAAGCAGGAGATTGAAAAGGCGGGGCATGAGAATCTTCTGGTGGTGATCGGCGCCGGGCATATGAACGGCATCGCCCGCTATCTGGAGTCTTCAGACCAACAGACGCCAACCGCCGCCATCGAACAGCTTGAAGAGGAACCCAAACCGAGTCGCTGGCCAAAGATCATTCCCTGGGCCATCGCACTGCTGGTGGTTAGCGGCTTTGTCATCGGCTTCAGCCGCAGTCCGGAGCTGGGCATGGAACTGATTATGGACTGGGTATTGATCAACGGCGGTCTCTCCGCCCTGGGCGCTCTACTGGCGGCCGCCCATCCACTGACCATCCTTACCGCCTTTCTCGCTGCCCCCCTGACCTCGCTCAATCCGGCGGTGGGAGCGGGTATGGTGACCTCGCTGGCCGAGGTGTTTCTGCGCAAACCCACGGTGGCGGACTTCAGTCAGCTTCGGGACGACACCACCACGGCCAAGGGCTGGTGGCGAAACCGGGTCTCCCGCACCCTGCTGGTGTTTCTGTTCAGCACCATAGGCTCGGCGGCGGGCACCTATATCGCCGGTTTCAGGATCTTTGACCGTCTGGTCGGTTGAGAATTGTTGCGTCGTTCACTCAGTCGCTCCCGTTCAGGGGTGCGGCAAAGTGAAAACCGGTCTTTGGCATGCTCTCCCGCTCGTAAAAACGGTGGGCCAGCTCTCTTTGCAGTCCGGAGTCACAGTGAATTTGCCGGCAACCCTGCTGTTGAGCCTCTCTTTTCAGCCAATCGAGTAATGCGGCGCCATTCCCCCGGGAGCGTCTCTCTGCCCGGGTAATGAAATCGTCGATATAGAGAAATCGCCCCCAGGCGAGATTCTCTGAAACCCGATAGCCGGCAAGACAGACCGGCTCGGCATCCACAAGCAACATGGCAAGCCGGTAACCGGACTGTTGTTGATCGCGCACCCGGCTGACAAACTCAGATTCCCGGATGTGGGGACGCAATTCCGCCATTACCGGATAACAGCGCTGGATCTCCTGATCTGTCTCCGCAAGCCTGATCGTCACTGTTGCTGGCACTCCTGTTGTTGTTTAACGCGATTCAATACTGCGGCGATCTTCGCGCTTCTGGCCTGTCTCATGGCAACCCCCACCATCGGCCCGATGAGCCCTTTTGGCAACTGCTTCGAATCCACACTGCAGGCGGCATAGTAAGCACGCATCAGATCCCGGGCCTGTGGGTAGTGCTGATCTTCAAACCCTTCGCGCCCTTGAAAGTCAGCCTGACAGACCAATACAAACCACTCAAGGTTCCGAGGTTTCCTGAATGCATCCAGACCCTCAAGCAGTTTCAGCACGGTTTTCGGTTTTAGCTCATAGAGATGGTGCAGATGGGTATGATAGGTCGCCGCCCGGTGCGCCAGGTCGGTAAAACCGGAAGGGACCTTCAATCGCCGACCCAGGGCCTTGATCAAGTCAGCCCCCCTGGATTCATGGCCATGATGGCTGGGCAGTATCTCTTTCGGTGTGGTTGCCTTGCCCAGATCGTGAGTCAGGGTGGCGTACCGAACTTCCGCCGCAGAACTCAATTCGCAGGCCTTTCTCAATGCCATCATGGTGTGGACACCACAATCCACTTCCGGGTGCCATCTGGTGGGTTGCGGCACACCCCACAGGTTCTCGACTTCAGGCATTATCCGGCCAAGTACACCCAGCTCCCGAAGAGACTCAAAGAAACGCACCGGATTTGCCTCAGCCAAGGCCCGACTTGTCTCCTGCCAGATCCGTTCAGCCACCAGATTGTCCAGCTCACCGGCTTCAACCATAGCCCGAATCATCTCAACCGTCTGCGGGGCGATGGTGAATGGGGGATCATTGTAGCGCGCCATGAATCTGGCCAGCCTCAACACGCGAACCGGGTCGTCAGAGAAGGCGCTGGAGACATGGCGCAAGACCCGATTGTTCAGATCCTCAACCCCATTGAAAGGATCGATCAGATTGCCGGCACCATCCTCAGCGATCGCATTGATGGTCAGATCACGGCGCTGAAGATCCTCCTCCAGGGTCACTCCTGGCTCAGCTACCACCACGCCCGGCTGATGACCTTGATGGCGGAGTGTGCGCGCCAAGGCATACTCTTCATTGGTTTGAGGGTGAAGAAAGACAGGAAAATCCCTGCCCACCTGGCGATAGCCTAAATCGAGCATCTCTGTCGGGGTTGCCCCGACAACCACATAATCTTTTTCTGTGACTAGCCTACCAAGTAACCGGTCCCTGACTGCCCCGCCAACCAGATAGATCTGCATCAATAACCACGTATTTTCTTTAAGCGCTTTTTGGCCTCGTCCAGCTCACGCTGCGCCTTCTTGACCCGTTCGAAATACTCCGGCCGGATATAACTTTTACCGCCCTGAAGTTGCTGTCGGTCGTCATCACCGAACTCTTCCATGGCAGCCAGCTGTTTTTCTGCCTCCTCAACTTCCTGCTCGGCTTTGGCCACTCGATCCTTGCGTGCTGTGCTTTTCTCCAGCCGCTTCTCCTGTGCCTCTTCCATCGCCTTGCGGATCGCTCTGTTGCGCTCCATGGTATCGCTGATCGATTCCTTAGATGGACCTGGCTGGATTTCGATTTTTTCAACCTTTTTTGGATCAGCCGGTGGCGAGTCTGTATAGGTTACATTGCCATCCTCATCGACCGTTCGATAGACCTCTGCTGTCAAGGTCCATGGCAGTAGCAACACTACGATAACCAACGGGTAGAGTTTTTTAACCATAAAGCTTCCTTTGTTCAGCTGAATCTATGTGGGCCTGGTCGTTGTCTGGCCCTGACAACTTAGACATCAAGATCAGGCTATTTTCGCACAACAACTGACCAGGCTTCACCTGTTATTCATCCGGCGGTGAAGTTATGATTCAGTGGGTGCATGGCGTTTTATCCTGTAGACATCAGCCCGGTCTTGGCCGGTCAATTTCAGGCGGCTCCACAGGTAGCCTTTGCAAACGCTTAAAACCAGGAAAAAAAAGCCTGAATTTGGCCGATTTTGCCACCAACCCGGCCCAAGCCTGATAAATTAATAAGCTAAGTAATCGGGCAGCTGCCCTGCCAGCGAAATTTACGCCAGCTCATGGATAGCCAACCGACGTCAATGGTTCGCTGACTCAGGTCACCGTTCGGTTGTGATAGAGATTCTCTAGCCGTCACTTATGGGGAGACCATAGCATGAACGACTTTTCAGAAAAGCGCAGCTTCTACCGTATGGCTGTGAACGGACCAGTCAAATTTCGTGTCAACGGTGACAGCGCAGTCTCCACCGGCAGTGTCCTCAACCTGAGCAGCAGCGGTCTGCTGATTGCCTCTGAGCAGGAGGTACCGGTAAACAGCAGCATGACGGTTCAGATTACCCCAACCCAGGCCATCACCCCACCTCTGACGGCACAAGTGGAAGTAGTGCGAAATGAGCCCGATTCCTCGGTCGGAAACCGTATCGCCTGTCGTATTATCAAACTGCTGGCGGATGATGAGGCAGGACCCGGCTTCCCCTGACATCAGCCAACAACACGCCAGGCCGCAGGGATCCTGATCGGAGAGTGTTTCATTTTCCCTCTCCAGCCTGGGACAGCTGAATCACGGCCTATCCTGCCAAGCCGGTGCTGCATCTGAACTGGGGCCTGATCACACCAGCAGACCGATCCGGTTCAGTTTTTATACTTTTTATGGCAGGCCTTGCAACTCTTGCCGGTCTTTTTCAGTGCGGCCCCCATACTGCCTTTGTCTCCGCCCTGAGCGGCTTTCTCAAGGGCCTGGGCAGCGCTGCCAAAATCCTGGTATTTGCTTTCAAAGTCTTCAAAGTCCATCCAGATCTCGGCCAGCGCATCGCTTTCATCAGACTCGGAATCCTCCGGAAAACCATTCATCAGCTTGAATTTCGAGGCATTGGACAACTCCTGAGCGTGATCGGCAAAGCGCCCCTTATCAAACTCGGTTTTACCCTTCATCATGTCACCCATGGCTTTCATGTTCCAACTGAAGACATTCATCACGCCCTGTCGATACTCCACCGCCTTCTCAATCTCCCCGGCAACAGCGGGAACCGAGCTGTGCAGAAGCAGGAAAGTTGCTGATAATCCTAATGTTCTGGCAATCAGGCTATGTCTACTTTTCATTATTTCACCCCATAGATAGATTGAAGACCGATATTATTGACAAATTCTATAGTTATAAACTGAAGACCCATTGTTTTTTTGGGTTACAATAGGCCGTTTCGCTTCTGGAACTATCCTGCATTCGATGAACAAGCAGCCTACTGCGCGGATTCGAGAAATCCCATATAACTATACCTCCTTCTCTGACCGGGAGATCGTTATCCGGTTCCTCGGGAAACCCATGTGGAACCTGATCGAGGAACTGAGGGGTACCCGGCGCACCGGCCGCTCTGCAAGAATGCTGTTTGAGATACTGGGGGATATGTGGGTGGTCAGCCGCAACCCCTACCTGCAGGACGACCTGCTGGATGATGAGCAGCGCAGGAAGGCACTGATCGACGCTTTGAATCATCGATTGGTACAGTTTGAATCCAGGGCCAACAACAACCAGCAGGCACTTGAACTGCATGCCGCCACCCGCAGCGCCGTCGATCAGTTTGCCCGTCGGTTCGATGATCTGCTCGAACTGCGGCGGCGAACCAAAAGTAACCTGATCGGTCTGACCCGTTCGGACAACATCGACTTCAGTGGCCTGGCCCGGGTATCCCATGCGACGGATGCCACCGACTGGCGTGTGGAGATCCCTTTTGTGGTCATCACCCCGGACCGGGAAGAGGAGGTGGCGCCGATCGTCAAGGCCTGCATCGACTCGGGCCTGACACTGATTCCCCGTGGCGGCGGCACCGGTTACACCGGCAGTGCCGTCCCCCTGGATCCGCACAGCGCGGTGATCAACACGGAAAAGCTCGATGGGATCGCCGAGATCGAGTCGAGCAGCCTTCCCGGTGTCGAACATGAGGTGCCCACCATTCAGGTCGGTTCCGGCGTGGTGACCCGTCGGGTGTCGGAAAAAGCGGATGCCAAAGGCCTCGCCTTTGCCGTCGATCCCACCTCCCAGGATGCCTCAACCATCGGTGGCAATATTGCCATGAATGCCGGCGGCAAAAAGGCGGTCTTATGGGGTACCACCCTCGATAACCTGGCCAGCTGGCGGATGGTCACTCCCCAGGGGGAGTGGCTGGAGATCGAACGTCTCAACCACAACCTGGGCAAGATTCACGACCAGCCGGAAGTCAGCTTCAGACTCACCCGCTACGACAGCAGCGGCAAGAAACAGCTGGGTGAAGCGGAAATCCTGAGAATGCCCGGTCAGGCCTTCCGTAAAGTCGGTCTGGGTAAGGATGTTACCGACAAGTTTCTCTCCGGTCTGCCCGGTGTGCAGAAAGAGGGCTGTGACGGCCTGATCACCTCGGCCCGGTTTGTTCTGCATCGCATGCCCAAGCAGGTTCGCACCCTCTGTCTTGAGTTTTTTGGCGCCGATATCGGTAAAGCGGTCCCGGCAATCGTTGAGCTCACGGATTATCTGAACAAACATGAGGAGGTTCTGCTCGCCGGCCTGGAGCATCTGGATGAACGCTATCTGAAAGCGGTCAAATACTCCACCAAGGCGGCCAGGCGTGAGCGACCAAAGATGGTTCTGCTGGCCGATCTGGTGAGCGATGATCTGGCACTGCTGGAGTCCGCCGCCGATGAGGTGGTACGCATGACCCAGGCACGGGAAGGAGAGGCGTTTATCGCCAGCAGTCCCGAGGCACGACGCAACTTCTGGCTCGACCGTTCACGCACCGCCGCCATCTCAGCCCATACCAACGCCTTTAAAATCAATGAAGACGTGGTCATTCCTCTGGACAAACTGGCCGACTACAGTCGCGGCATCGAGCGGATCAATATCGAGGAATCGATCCGTAACAAGATTACTATTGCGGATGAAGTCCTGGCCTATCTGGTTGGTGATCACTCACTTCGAAAAGCGGATGATGACTTCGAAGCGAGTGATGAGAACCGCTCCATTCTGCAGGCCAAACTCGACCTGGCCAAACAGGCGGTAGAACAGGCGAGAAACCGCTGGCATACCCTGTTGACCCGTATTGAAGCCTCGGCGGAGGAGAATATCGACCTGGTCAACGGCCTCGACAGATCCCTCATCCGCAAACAGGACCGCTTGCTCGACCTGCTGCTGAGACGGGACCTGGTGGTCTCCTACCGGACAGAGATCGCCACCCGCCTGGATGAGATCTTCTCCGGCCAGGAGGTCAAGAATCTGCGCCTTGCGATGCGTGAAATCCATACCCGGTTACGCGACTCACGTCTGTTCGTGGCCCTGCACATGCATGCCGGGGATGGCAATGTGCATACCAATATCCCAGTCCACTCGGATAACTATGCCATGTTGCAGCAGGCAGACCGGATCGTCGACCGCATCATGGACCTTGCCCTCAGCCTGGATGGCGCCATCTCCGGGGAACACGGTATCGGCCTGACCAAGCTGCAGTATATGGAACAGGAGAAGCTTGAAGCCTTTGCCGAGTACAAACATCAGGTCGATCCTGAAAGCCGCTTCAACCGGGGCAAACTGACCGCCGGAGCCGACCTGGAGATGGCCTACACCCCCTCGCTGCGACTGCTGGAGCAGGAGGCGATTATTCTCGAGGAGAGTGAGCTCGGCACCCTCAATGATGAGATCAAGCACTGCCTGCGCTGCGGTAAATGCAAGCCGGTCTGTATGACCCATATCCCCAGGGCCAACCTGCTCTATTCGCCACGTAACAAAATACTCGCCACCGGCCTGATCATCGAGGCCTTTCTCTATGAAGAGCAGACCCGACGAGGTATCTCACTGCAGCATTTCACCGAAATGAACGATGTTGCCGATCACTGCACCATCTGCCACAAGTGCGAGAATCCCTGCCCGGTGAATATCGATTTCGGCGATGTCACCACGCTGATGCGTAAAATTCTCATCGACCGGGGTAAGAAACGCTCCAGCCTGGGTGCCAAGGCCGCCATGAGCTTTCTCAACCTGACCCACCCGACGGCGATTCGCTGGATGCGCCGGGGTCTGGCGGAGTGGGGCTTCAAAGGCCTCAACCTGGGCCATACCCTGGCTGCCAGAAGCGGGTTGTTGAAGCAGCAGGATCAGCCACCCAGTGCGACCACCGGCAATCCGAAGCCGCAAAACCTGGTCGTGGAGATGCTGCAGAAACCGATCCGTGTCGAACCGCCCAAGCAGACCCTGCGGGACGCCCTCAATCTGGAGGATACCCGTTCCGTGCCGATCCTGCGCAATCCCGAGCGGGTTACTGAAGAGAGTGATGCGGTATTCTATTTTCCGGGTTGCGGATCCGAGCGCCTGTTCAGCGAGATTGGCCTGGCCACCCTGGCGATGCTCAATGAGCTGGGTGCTGAAACCATATTGCCACCTGGGTATCTCTGTTGTGGTTATCCACAGACCGCTGCGGGTCTGCATGCCAAAGGCCGGCAGATCACCACGGAAAACCGGGTCCTGTTCCACCGCATCGCCAACACCCTCAACTACATGGACATCAAGACCGTGCTTGTCTCATGTGGCACCTGTATGGATCAGCTGCAGGCCTATCAGTTTGAAAAGATCTTTCCCGGCTGCCGGTTGCTCGATATTCATGAGTATATGATGGAGAAGGGGGTCTCACTAGACGGTAAGCAGCAGACCGAATATCTCTATCACGACCCCTGCCATACCCCAATCAAACAGTATAATCCACTGCAGGTGGTCTCCGGTTTAACCGGCAAACCGGTGGAACTTAGCGATCGATGCTGTGGCGAAGCGGGCACCCTGGGCACCAGTCGTCCGGATATCGCCAACCAGTTGCGTTTCCGTAAATCGGAAGAGTTGAACAAAGGCATCCAGGCAATCCATTCCAAAGCAGCGCAACCGGCGGAGATCAAACTGCTTACCAGCTGCCCTGCCTGTCAGCAGGGACTCAGCCGCTATACCGATGAGACAGGACTGAAACCACAATACCTGGTACTTGAGGTGATTCAACAACGACAGGGTGATCAGTGGCAGCAGAAGTTCATCGATCAAGTCTTGAAAGACGGGATCGAGATGGTTTTGGTCTGATCGATAGTCAGCTGTGAATGTTCGCTAAGTCGCTATGACTGAAATTCCGACGAAGAAGATCAGTCCGCCAATAAACGCCAATGGCGAGGGTGCTTCTGAACGGCTTTGCTCAAACAACGCTTTTGATACAGAGCTGATCCGTGTCAAAAGTGCTCTATAAATGTCCCAAGCGATTTCACTTCGATTCACCCTTTGTTCACTCTCTCCAACGACGGTGAACAAAAACCAAAACAGGCACGAAAATCAATCTGTGAAGCGATAGCAGCTAGGCGAGATCTTATTACGTCTACGCGCATTCATTTTCGGTCTGAAATCATTTTAACCCCGGCTCTTTTGTGGTGTGGGAGGAGCTCAAGCCTGCTACTGTTTACAAAAGGGATCCGCAACAAAGATAAGCCGACCATGACCGACAGTTTTACCAAAGCCTGTGTTAAACACGACAAGAACCTGCGTAGCCGTGTGCGACTGCTGGGAATACTGCTGGGTCAGGTTCTGCAGGAACAGGTTGGAAAGGATACCTATACGGTGGTCGAGCGTTTGCGCAAGGGCTACATCAAACTGAATAAAAAGCACGATCCTGCCCTCTACGATCGTCTCACCCGGCTGATTCTCTCCCTGCAACCCGAAACCCTCAGTGCCGTTGTGAGGGCTTTCAGTATCTATTTCGTGCTGGTGAATATTGCCGAGGAGGCTTTTCTGCATCGCCAGCGCCGACGTATCGCCGGCAAGGGCCAGGAGTTATGGCAGGGCTCTTTCGACCATACTCTACGGGCTTTCCATGCTCATGGCATTGAGCCCCACCAGCTGCAGAGCATACTCGATGATGCGGCCTACATTCCGGTATTCACGGCACACCCCACTGAGTCCAAACGGTTGGTGATCATGAACCTGTTGCGCCGGATTTTTCTCACCAGTGAGGATCTGGATGCCCCCAAGCGACGACTTGAACAACGTGAGCAGACCATTCGTTCACTCAAGACCCAGATCCAGACTCTGTGGAAGACAGAAGAGGTTCGGGCGGTTCGTCCCGAGGTGCGCAACGAGATACGCCTGGGTCTGCACTATTTTCAGAGCAGTCTGTTTGATGCCGTACCTCAGGTCTATCGACGGCTTCGGGCAGGGATCGAGCGTGTCTATGGAGAGCATCCTGAGTATCATGGAGTTCAGCTCTCGCCCTTCATCCGCTTCGGATCCTGGATCGGTGGCGACCGTGACGGCAACCCCTACGTCACACCGGAGGTGACCCGTCTGGCCCTGACCCTGCAGCAGCAGACCATTCTGCAGGAGTATATCCGCCGAGTGGACAGCCTGATTGCCGAACTGACTTTCTCAAATCGCTTCTGTAATCCCAATTGGGCGTTCACTGAGAGCCTGAAGGTCGACAATGAAATCTGCAAACAGCTGTTCTGCGACAATCCCCGTCGCTTCGAGGATGAACCCTACCGGCGCAAGCTCTACATCATGCGTGAACGATTACGCCTGACCATGCCTGCTTTACCAAGTGAGACGCTTGAAGAGTCTGGCCATGCCGGCGCCTATACCGATGAACAGGCCTTCCAGCGGGACCTCAAACTGATCTACAACTCCCTGTTGAGCCATGGCGATGGAGATGCAGCTGAAGGGGCCTTGCAGGAGCTGATACACCTGGCGGAAACCTTTGGTTTTTATCTGATGTCTCTGGACATACGACAGGAGTCGAAACTGCACAGTGAAGCGGTGGCGGAAATCCTCAAACAGAGCGGCGACGCCAATGACTACCTGCAGCTCGATACCGATCAGAGATTGGCCCTGCTTGACGCCAAAATCAGCAACGGACTGACCAAGCCGCTGCAGCGAGACCGCTTATCGGATGAGACCCGCAAGATGCTGGCGGTATTCGATCTGATCGCTGAAACCCAAACCAGCATCAGCCCAAAGGCGATTGGTCAGTACGTCATCTCCATGACCCACCAGGCCAGTGACATCATGGAGGTGGCCCTGCTTGGCCGCCTGGCCGGACTGCTCGGCTTCGATCAGGGCAGTTGGTTCTGCCGACTGGAGATCTCTCCCCTGTTCGAAACCATCGACGATCTAAAACGTTGTGAAGAGATTCTGCGAAGCCTGTTCGCAAACCCCTGTTATCAGAATCTGCTGAATGCCAGCCATCGACGGCAGGAGATCATGCTCGGTTATTCCGACTCTGCCAAGGACGGGGGAATCATGGCCTCAGCCTGGAATCTCTACCAGACCCAGCAGCGGATCATCGATCTCGCAGACCGGGAAAAATTGCGCTGCCGGCTGTTTCACGGCCGGGGAGGCACCGTAGGGCGGGGCGGTGGGCCAACCCATCAATCGATCCTCGCCCAGCCGAAAAACACGGTCAACGGTGAGATCAAATTTACTGAACAGGGTGAAGTTCTCTCCTACAAGTACAGCAACCAGGAGACAGCCATCTATGAACTGACCATGGGTATCACCGGCCTGTTGAAAGCCAGTCAGGGTCTGGTATCCACAGTCAAGCAGGAGCGACAGGACTACAGCCAAATCATGCAGGAGATTGCCGGGCTTGGCGAGCAACAGTTCCGCAAACTCACTGAACAGACCCCCGGATTTCTCGACTACTTCTACGAGGCAACCCCGGTCAACGAGATCGGCCTGATGAACATCGGCTCCAGACCCTCCCATCGGAGCAAAGGAAACCGCTCCAAATCCTCGGTAAGAGCGATCGCCTGGGTATTCGGCTGGGGACAGTCGAGGCAGAATCTTCCTGGTTGGTATGGCATCGGCAGCGGTTTGGCCAACTGGCGCAAAAACAAGCCTGGCAGACTGAAAAAGCTTCGTACCATGTATCAGGAGTGGCCCTTCTTTCACGCCCTGTTGAATAACGCCCAGATGGCCTTGACCAAGTCGAACATGGCCATCGCACAAAAGTATGCCGATCTCTGTCTGGATAAACCCACCAGCCGAGCGATCTTCGACATGATCAAGCACGAGTACGAACTGACCTGCGCTGAAATTCTGACCATTGCCCAGCTGAATGAACTGCTGGATGACGCCCCCATTCTGCAGCAATCGATCCGCCGCAGAGACGCCTATCTGGATCCGCTTAATCACATTCAGCTGGAGTTGATCAAACACTACCGCTACAGTGGCCTGAGCGAAGAGCAGCAGGAGCTTTGGCTGACCCCCCTGTTACGCTCGATCAATGCCATCTCCGCAGGCTTACGCAATACCGGCTAGGGCTAAATATTCAACCCGGCGGCTGAAACTGAACTATCTGGTCACCGGATTAAATAGGATCCAAGCTTCCTCAACTCCCACAATTGTGAACAAGCCCAGGTTTTAGCCCTGAAACAGCCTGTAGATTCCAACAGACTCGCCGACTATTAGTCGTAGGCGCCAGCCGCTCCAACATCGGGGTTGGAGCTTGGTGGTGCCCTTGGTCTTTAGCTGATGGTTTGTCTTATGTTCCGTAAAAACAATACAAAAGCCCTTCTCCTGTCACTGATGCTCAGCCTCACATTAATCGCCTGTGGCGGTGGTGGATCCGGGGGTGATGATGGGAGTCCTCAAACCACAGTCGATGACAATACTCAGGATGACAGCAACAGTGGAGATGAGAACAACACCCCACCGGATGATGGCGGCAACGACACGACAGCGCCGGATGAAGGGGATAACACCCCGGTGGAACCGGATCAGCCACCACCGGCAGATGATGGAGTGACACCCCAGCCGGTAAACCAACCACCGGCAGCCTCGATCAGTGGCAGTCAAAACATCACCTCGGGGGAAACCGTCACTCTGGACGGCTCCGCATCCAGTGATCCTGATGGGGACAGCCTCAGTTACCTCTGGACACAGACCGGGGGAGAGGCGCTCACCCTGACCAACAATAGCAATCCCAGCCTCAGTTTCATCGCACCGGAAGTGATCCAGAGCAGCAGCTTGAGCCTGCGCTTGACGGTGAATGACGGGGAGTACAGCGCCACGGCTGATATCACCATTCAACTCTCACCGGCTGCGGACACCACAGCCCCTGCGGTCACCAGCCGATCACCCCTGGCCGATGCGGTAGGTGTCTCAACCACCACCCAGGTCAGTGTCAGTTTCGACGAACCCCTGGATGCGACCCTGGTCGATGACCAGAGTCTTCTGGTTACCCAGGCAGGTTCGTCGGTAGCCGCCAGTGTCAGCTATGACTCAGACAGCGACAGCCTGATCCTGAGTTTCGATAATCCACTGCTTGCAAACACCCTCTATCGGGTAACACTGGGGACAAATCTGCAGGATCTCTCAGGCAATCCGGTTGCACTTGAGAGCTGGGATTTCACCACCGGATCGAGCTACAACCTGGGCAGCACCAGCCAGGCAACCATCGATGCCTGCATGGACGACAGTGACAAACTGATGCTGACTCTGGTAAACAATGCCCGTGCGGTCAGCAAGGATTGCGGCGGCACCAGTTATGGCGCCGTCGAAGCGATCGCCTGGCACTGCCAACTGGAAACCGCCGCACAGAACCACTCAACTTCCATGGCGGACAATGACTTTTTCGACCATAGCGGCCTGGATGGCTCAAGCCCTGGGGATAGAATCACAGCTGCAGGTTACAACTGGCGCACCTATGCCGAAAATATCGCAGCCGGCTACAACGATGAGGAGGCGGTGATGACCGCCTGGCTGGAGAGTCCCGGCCACTGCGCCAATATCATGAACACGGCCGTCACGGAAATGGGCGCCGGCATGGCAGAAAACCCATCGGCACGCTATCGAATCTACTGGACCCAGGACTTTGCGGATCAGTAATGGGCTGGATCATTCTCTGGGCAGACAATCCATCGAGGTGATCTCCCGGCTCAGGCGTTCTCGCCTTCACGGCCGAGGGAATCCAACACCCCCTGCAGGATATCAAACCGCTGTTTCGCCTTTTGCCAGGCTTCACTTTCGGCCGCTGCGCCAAACAAATCCTCACCCTGACGACAGAGTTCAGACAACTGTGCCGTATCGAACAGGGTGATGGCGGTTTCAAACTCATCCTGCTCCGCACTCAACAGTACCGGCAGCAGTTCATTTTGAAGGATCAGTGAATCGGGATCGAGCAGGTCGGCCACCAAAGGATGCTCAAGCAATGCATAATGGGTTTTTCGGGCGGCCTCCTCCTGCTGCAGCTCTTGATGCGCCAGGGTGTCATTACCGGCCCCTTTCCATACCGCACGCATGATCACCTCGACCAGTTTCATGATCGCCTGCTTGTTCGGAGTCTGATCATCGGCCAGTCGGCAGGCGTTTTCGTAGGCCTTGTCGAGTCGCTCTTTAAGCTCAAGAATCACATCGCTCTGCTCATGGGGACCCAGGGCCACGGCTTCCCCGACCAGCTTGCGCAGACTCTCGATATAGGCGACCAGCTCCTCATGGTCGAGACGTTGGGCTTCTGTCAATTGCTCCTGGGTCAGCTGATTCTGTGACGCTTGAAACAGGGGATTGTCATGCTTGCGCATCAAATGACGTTCAAAACGTCCGGGAAGTTCACTAAACAGCAGATTCATATCGGGACCACCTTCTCGCTACACCAGTCAACCCTGCTGGGTGCCAATCGCTCTCCGGCATGGTGTCAGGATGAATGATACCCCAGCCGGCCAGTAAATATAGCCACAGAGATGAGGCGCGGTGGATAGCAACCACACACCAGCGTTCTGCATTGAATTGGAGTATCCACGGCTCTTACCTGATCTGTTATTGCTTTTTTTGCCGGTGTATCAGGATAAAGAGTATTTGAGCTATTTGTACCATGAAACCCGTCCCAATAGGGAGTGATGGGGGGCATCCTCTCGCCAATCTATCTACGCCGGCCTATGATCTCCGGTGCAGATGACCGAACAAAATCGCCACCAGGCACTGTAAACAACCGGTCACACTTTGAGAAAAATGAACTAAAACCTTGCAGTTCATTGACTTATGTCAGTTAAAAACGAGCATGCCGCAATTACCCTGGTCTCCGCAATGTTATTGCTTGTCTCCCGTGAAAAGACACTCTTACTGTTGTCTATTCTTTTGTGGAGCTTTTGGTCAAGTCAATTTTGGAGGACAAACCATGTTAGGTAGTGATAAAGCAATAGTCGGCGCACTAGCAATCCTGGTACTGGGTATCATTATCTCAGTAATGATTGGCTAACTGCAGAATAGGGCGGTGGTCAGTCACTGGCCCCGCCCTGCAAAATACCAGAGCACTCGCTTAGGGCCAGTTAACAGGCCCTAGCCTGACCAGCTCACACTTTCCAGCTTTCTCTAACGAATAAACCGGCCTAAGAACTGGGCTGTCACCATGTCCATAGTTTTGACATGACTATCAAACCAATTGCGCCACTCGATGAAGATAAAGTCGGCCAGGGCTTCCAGATTGAACTCCGTGAGCCATTGAGCCTGTAGCGATTCAAGGCCTGACAACACCTGATCATGCTCCCCCTTATGCACCGGATAGGCGTGGAAGCCATGCTCCATCATCATTTTGTTTTCACCTTCAAAATGTTCCTGGGTATGATCGATCCAGGCCATTAGCGAGTGACTGATCTTCTCAATTTCGGGCTCGACTTCTAATCCGTTGATCAGCAGCGTTCCCAACTGGTTGATCATTTCAACCTCTTCCCGATGCACCTGATTCATCACTTCCAGTTCGACAAGCGGTATCTGATCACTGGCTACGATAGGTAGCTGATATTTACTCATGGCGCACCAAAGATCTCTAGCATTGAAACTGCGCATCATAGAGGATGGTGGTGATTACAAACTTGACATGAATCAAGCAAATAATGAGTTGATAAGATTATTCGCATTCAGCGGGCCGAAGCGCCTCGAAAGGGTAATCGACTCTGCCGGGCGACACGATTTGAAACAGGGAATGTATGAAGCTTGGGAAGTAATCTATTTTATCTGATCGCTACGCTCAATCATGGCAAGGATTAGATCAACATGGTATTGGCGACTCGCTTCTTTTCCGTGTAACCGCCACTATAGGCATGGGTCAAAGTCTTTTCCAACTCCTCCATTCCAACCGGCTTTGTCAACAGGTCAGAAAACCCGGCATCGAGAATCGTTTGATGCTGTTCGGGAAAAGCATGCGCTGTGGTCGCAATCAGAATGGGTATTGCGCTACTCTCAGCCCGTAATCGATTTGCCACATCCATCCCACTGATATCGGGCATTTGAATATCCATCAACACAACATCAAAGTGGTTGTTGCGTATTTGAGCCAAGGCTTCATAGCCATTACTGGCGACAGCATAGGGATTTCCAAGCTTGGTAAGAAATGCACAAAGCAGCATTCGATTGATTTCGTTATCATCGACAACCAGTACATGAAAGTTTTGTCGCTGTTGTTGCGTGACAGTGGCAGCCCTTGGTGCCTGCAAACAGAAATTATCTTTGCAACAGACTCTCAGTGGCAACTCCAGACTGAAACAGGAACCTTCACTCAAACGGCTGCTGACATCCAGTTCACCATCCATTTTTTCCACCAGGCTCTTGACGATTGCCAGACCCAGCCCGGCACCTTCCGTTTTACGGGTTTCAAAATTTTCCACCCGGGTGAAATTATCGAAAATTGTACTTAATTCCTCCTCCGCAATACCGATTCCGGTATCCTCGACTTCAAATCTAAGCAATACTTTTTTGCCGTTTGAGTTCAACAGTTTTATAGTCAAACTGACATAACCGCACTCGGTATATTTAATCGCGTTGGAAAGCAGATTGCTGACAATCTGACGCAATCGGTTCGCATCCCCATACAGCCTTTTATGAAGCTGCTTGTCGATACACAGTTTAAGAGCCAGATTCTTACGCTCTGCAACCGGGCCCATGATGGCAACAACCTCTTCCATTTCCGTACACAGTGAGAAGGATTCCTCATTTAAACTGATCTGGCCAGATTCGATCGAGGTGATATCCAGAATGTCATTCACAATATGTAACAGACTTTTCGCTGCTTTGCCGATCTGTGAAACATATTGATGATGTTTCTGTTCCAGATTCTCTTCCTGCAACAACTCGGTAAAACCCATGATGCCGTTCAACGGTGTGCGCAGTTCATGACTTACATTGGCCAGAAACTGATTCTTTGCTTCACTCGCCCGCTCAGATCTCTCCTTGGCGTCAATCAGCTGGCTCTCAATCTTTTTACCCTGTTCGATCTTATGGGTCAGCTCAAGATTCTTTTTTGCTATTTCAGCATGAGAGTCCCTCACCTCTCCAAGAAGCTTTTCATTGTCCAGCCATAACTGGATATTGTGTTTGACGTTACGACTGTAACTTTTTGCAACCCACAACATAAAAACCATATAGATCAATATCAGGATCAATACGGTTTCAGCAAGGGCGGTTCCCTGCATCAGCAGGGTTATCAGTGTTGGAGTCAGTAAAGAAAAGAGGGTCAGTACATAGTTCTTGAATATCACTGCCCGGGTGATGATACCACCCGCTGTGACACCGCCAAGAATAAACAGCGTCAACATATGGTAGGTCTCATCCTCGATCATAAAACCGATCGGCCCAAGAAAGCCCCAGGGGACAACACTCACCAACACAAGAATGGTGTAGATGCTGAGCCAACTGTTTGCATTATTCAGATTGACCCGGTTTTCAAACTGACGGGCAACAAAGAAAACCGATGCCGAACAGATCACATTGATACAGACCCAGGTTATCAGCAATGGCGTTGAAACCAGGCCCCAGAAAAAAAAGATGATGGCTGCAAAAGTCGCATAACTGCCAATACTGGCTTTTGTTGCAAGCTTGTAAGATTCCTTGGCTAATTCCAGATTGAGCTTGTTATTCATCTTCCGTTGAAGTGTCAGTTCCATCTATCTTCAGTCCATGCGTTAAATCTACTTATTGTTTTCGATTACCTGCCAACCTTCAGTCAGATAAATGCATCGGCGTCTGCTGACACGACTCGGATTACTATTATCTTCAGCAAGGCAAGATAGTCACTCTACTGCTCATTCAGCCTATGTGAAAGAGTGAGTTAATGCCTGTAATAACAGCTTCACTGCTACGAATTTCACCTGTAAACAGTCAATTGAAATCGTGTCAACAAGGCCTAGATGGTAATGCCTGTCAAGCCAGCAGACAACAGTTTGCATTAAATGGGGTTTTTTTAATCTACGGATGAATAGTGAAATGGCTACTGGTTGTTTACGCAGATAACCTTTCGGCCATTCCAGATCTGTTTCGGAAAATCAGATTCAAAGCGATTCTGTCTTTTGAATTAACAATGCTCAGTTAAATCTTCGGATCCGACAAAAAGCAGCCATGTAGCCTGACCATCCCGCAATTTTCTGTCAGGACCTGTTAACAACCGATATCGGTTTCCGCATCGAAACCCGGATTGATCGCTTCATACAGGGCTGAATAGTCTTCATCACCATATCCAGCCTGTTGACCACTGTTCAAAATACTCAGTGTGGCGTCGGCCACTTCACCGTTCATGCCGGAAGATTCTGCCACCTGTTTAAACAGTCCGATATCTTTGATCAGATGCTTCAGGGGAAAGTTGGCTTTACTGTAGTCGTGCTCGAGATACTTCTGCAGCTTTTTATCGAAAGTCTGTGCATAGAGTGCGCTTTCACGCAGTAGCTTCATGAAATGTTCAACTTCGACACCCTCAGCCCGGATCAACCCCAGGCTTTGGGCGAAGCCAACCGTCAATGCGGCGATCAGTTGATTCATCGCCAATTTCATTGCAGCTGCCTGACCGACCCCACCTACCAGGTCGACCTCCTTACCCAGTCCTCTGAGTAGCAACAGGCAGTGGTGGTAGACCTCCTCGGAACCACCGGCCATGACGATCAATTCACCACTCATCGCCTCCGGAATACTGCCGAGTACCGGCACCTCCAGATAGTCAGCACCCGACTGTTGCACCCTGTCAGCAAGTTCGCGGCTTTGATCGGGCGAGATGGTGCCCATCTGCAACACCGTCTTACCGCCAAGCCGGCTCACGACCTCATCACTGAACAGCACCGACCCGATTGCCTCGGCATCACTCAAAGTCAGCAGGATGACCTCTGTATCACTGACGGCATCTGTCAGATTCCCTGTCACGGTAATGCCTTCGGACTGCGCCATCTGCAGACGTGATTCTGATCGGTTCCAGGCTTTCACCTCATGACCTCGTTGAATCAAACGATGGGCAACCGGCAGTCCCATCAAACCAAGTCCTAGCAGGGTTACTTTCATAATTTTAACTGGCTCTACTGATGATAAGGACGACTCAATTCATGAACCGCTTCGACAAACACACCGGCATGTTCAGGATCGATCTCAGGATGGATACCATGCCCCAGATTGAAGATATGGCCACTCCCCTGTCCATAACTGGCGAGCACCTTCGCCACCTCCTCACGAATCCGTTCCGGTGAGGCGTAGAGGGTGCAAGGGTCCAGATTTCCCTGCAGTGCAACCCGGTCACCTACCCGGCTTCGGGCATCCGCAAGACTCAATGTCCAGTCGACGCCAAGCGCGTCACAGCCGGTAGCCGCCATCTTCTCCAGCCATAGCCCGCCCCCTTTGGTAAAGAGGATGATCGGAATCTTGCGTCCATCCGCCTGTTTGGTCAGGCCATCCAGAATCCGCGCCATGTAGTCCAGGGAAAAGCTCTGATAGTGCTGTGGGGTCAGGGCGCCACCCCAGGTATCGAAGATCATCAACGCCTGGGCGCCGGCTTCAACCTGTGCATTCAGATAGGCAGTCACCGCGGTTGCAACCTTCTCCAGCAGGCGATGCATCAGCTCAGGGCGGTCGAACATCATCCCTTTCACTTTGGAGAAGTTCTTGGTGCCACCACCCTCGACCATGTAGGTGGCCAGAGTCCAGGGGCTGCCGCTGAAGCCGATCAAGGGCACTCGGCCATCCAACTCCCGCCGAATGGTGCTCACCGCATCCATCACATAGCCCAGATCTTCAGCCATATCCGGCAGACCGAGTGCCTCAACGGCCGCTTCATCGGTTACCGGACGCTCAAACCTTGGGCCCTCTCCCGTGGTAAAGTAGAGACCCAGACCCATCGCATCCGGAACGGTCAGGATGTCGGAGAAGAGAATTGCCGCATCCAGTGGATAACGATCCAGTGGCTGCAGGGTCACCTCACAGGCCAATTCCGGATTCCGGCATAGATCCATGAAACTCCCGGCTTTCGCACGGGTGGCCCGGTACTCAGGCAGATAGCGTCCTGCCTGACGCATCATCCACACAGGGGTCATATCCACCGGCTCACGCGCCAAGGCTCTAAGAAAACGGTCATTTTTTAAACTGGTCACGGATTAAGATCCTTTAGCAACATTTTTTTGGTATAAAGAGATGGCTAGTGGGCCAACCAGGCACCTAAGTATATCGCGTTCAGCCCAGGAGTGAATCTCAAACCTATGTCCGCAGTAAAACAGATCATATTGGCGAAAAAAGATGCCTTGGCCGGCGCTATCGGCAAGCCCCTCTCCGAATTGGCCAAACAGTGTGCCCAGGTCTGGCAGGACCCGGATGCACTCGACCGGGTACTGCTCGAACATATCGCCGATATCACCAATTGCGAATTTCTCTATACCTGGGATCTGGACGGCCGGGAGATCTCATCCCTGATAATGCCCGATGGGGTGAATAGAGGTTGGCGGGGCAGGGACCTCTCCGAGCGCCCCTATCTGAAGAACAACCTGCCTTTCAAAGGGATCATGCTCTCATCGGTCTACCATAGCCAGTTTTCCAATCGTGAGTGTGTCACGGCTCTGCAGGCGGTTCGTCAGAATAAAAACCTGGTTGGCTTCATCGCAGCGGACTTCTCTCTCGACAAACTCAATGCGGATGAGAACGCCAGTATGGGTCAGCCCCAGTGGCAGCAGTTCAAGGGGGATCCAGCAGTTCGTGGACAGCTGTTCATGCAGCAGAGAGTCCAGAGCCGACTCGATGAGCACATCGATTCAGTGCATGAAACGGTCTACGACCTGATGACCGAACATGGTATCTTTCACTGTAAGATCCACTTCTCCAGCGGGCGCTGCTCATTCTGGGATATGGATGATCCCTACAGCTATCATATTCATGGTGTCGAGGAGATCATCGACCCGGATATCGTGTTGGCCTATCCACTGCATCCCTACCCCGAGCGTGCCAAGGTGACCCCTCAACAGTTACGTGATGTGCTGCAGGAGTTCAAGGCGTTGCGCTTCGTCGATGAGACCATCTATCTGCGCAGCGCATCCGTGAACATCATGAACGGCATGCTCGGTCTGACCTTCTCATGTGACGGTTCGCACTATATGCCGGTGGAGGAGTTTCTCGCTAAGAATCTGAGTTTCTGGTTGGGCACCAATGAGATTTAACCTCCTAATTTCTATAGATTGTTTAACGGCATTCTCTCTTGTTATTACCCCACCTGGCATCTAAATTTCTAGAAAGGCGCGCTTAATGCTTTTTTAATAAGCCCTGTTAAACAGATTGTTGTCGGGAATTATGTCCAGCCAAGGCTCAACCATCTACGAATTGGATGCAGAGAACCAGATCTGCCATATCGATGGCGACTGGGACCAGTTTCTGCAGGCAAACACCAATCAACATCAAGACTATGAGAACCTGAAAAAGAGACGGGTTCTCGGCAACAAACTTGAATCCTATGTTCATGACACCAACACCAAGATGCTACTGCAGACTGTCTTTGCCTATGTACGACAGACCCAACAGAGAAAAGCGCTTCCCTATCGTTGTGATTCCGCTGACCAGAAACGTTACATGTCGATGCAGATCGAACCCCTGGCCGATGCGGGCCTGAGGGTCTCCCATACTCAATTGCGTAGCGAACCCCTGGATCCGCCGGTGGTCATCCATTTTGAAAGCACTGGGAATGGTGAGACCGTATGGCGCTGCAGCATCTGCAACCGTATTGAATCTGAACAAGTTTGGCTTGAACCTGACGAAGCCGCACAACGTTGGTGCAGAAACAGTTTCATTGTCAGTTATACCGTCTGTCCGGTCTGTATGAATACGGTTTGATCGTGCCCGATAAGCGTAAAAAACCTCTTTAATTGTTACAAATCAATATCAATACTGTATTAATATGTATAATTTGCTTGGGATTCAAAACCCAAACCAGCACTCCTCAGATAGTGATATGAATGATAAAAACAGCACTGATCCAGAGCTTACAGGTGAGTTGGAAACCGAGGCAAAACCAACTCATATCGTAGGCATCGGCGCCTCTGCAGGGGGACTGGAAGCTATCGAAGCCTTCTTCAAGGAAATGCCGCCGGACAGCGGCGTCTCCTTTGTGGTGATTCAGCATCTCTCCCCGGATCACAAAAGCCTGATGGCGGAACTGCTCTCAAAACGGACCCGGATGCCGGTAAACCGGGCCCAGGATGGTGAGCTGGTAGAGCCCAATTCGGTCTACTTGATCCCGCCAAACAAGAACCTGCGGCTGTTTCACGGTCGTATCATTCTGTCGGAACAGGATCGGGATGCACGAGGCATCAACCTGCCGATCGATATCTTTTTCCGCTCATTGGCAGAGGACCAGGGCGCCAAGGCGATCGCCATCGTACTCTCCGGCACCGGCAGTGACGGTACCAGTGGTATCCGTGCCATCAAGGAAGAGCTTGGCATGGTGATGGTACAGGCGGAAGAGACCGCTGCCTTCGACGGCATGCCGCGCAGCGCCATTGCCACCGGGCTGGTGGATTACATCCTGCCGCCCAATGAGATGCCGACCCAGCTGCTCTCCTATCTGAAACATCCGTTCACCGCCAAGGATGAGTATGCCAGCACCATGCTCAACGACGAGGATGGGGTGACGCGTATCTTCGCCCTGCTCAGGGAGAGCAATAAGATCGATTTCACCTACTACAAACCCACCACCATCATTCGTCGTATCGAACGCCGCATGGCAGTCAATCAGATCCATGATCTGAGCGACTATGTGCGCTTTCTCGAAAGTTATCCGGTGGAACTCAACAGTCTGCATAAAGACCTGCTGATCGGTGTCACCAGTTTCTTCAGGGATCCGGAAGCCTTTGACGCCATTGCCGACAAATTTCTCCCGCAACTGTTCAAAGAGGCGAAAGAGGATAAACTCCGCATCTGGGTCAGTGGTTGCTCCACCGGTGAAGAGGCCTACAGTCTGGCGATTCTCTGTTGTGAGGTGATCGAACAACAGAACCTGAACCTGGACGTCAAGATCTTCGCCACTGATGTGGACCGGGAAGCGATCCTGGCTGCCAGTGCCGGTGTCTTCGCCGAGAGTGCGGTGGCGGATATCGAACCCGGCATGCTCTCGAAGTACTTCTATCGCCGGGATGAAGGTTTCTACATCAGCCGTCAGGTCAGAGAGATGGTGGTGTTCGCCCAGCACAATCTGGTCAAGGATCCCCCCTTTACCAACATCGATCTGATCAGCTGCCGCAATTTGCTGATCTATCTGCAGCCGGTGTTGCAGAAACGGGTTCTCGAACTGTTCAACTTTGCCCTCAATCCGAAAGGCGTACTGTTCCTCGGCAGCAGTGAAACCACCGGTGAGATGGGCGAGTACTTCGATCCGGTCGATCACAAATGGCGAATCTACCAATCCCGAGGCCGACGTCGTCAGTCGGAGCTTTCGGAACCGGCGATCAACTTCGATGCCAAGCGCTGGTATAACAACAACCGTATGTCAGGCCGAGGTATGGCCGCACGCATGCATGAGGAGGAGCGCCTGCTGGAACGCCTGGTGGAAGGTGTGGCAGGAGACTATCTGCCATTCTGCCTGGTGGTCAGTGAATCGCTGGAACTGATGCATGTGGCCGGTGACGCCAAAGACTATCTACAATTTACCACCGGCAAGGTGGTCAATGATGTCTCCAAACTGGTTATCAAGGATCTGGCGATCCCACTCTCCACAGGTCTGCAAAAAGTCTTCAAAAGCAAGGAAGAGCTGATCTACTCCAACATCAATCTTAACCTGGCAGAGAAGCATAAGGTCGTTAATATGCGGCTGAAACCTCTACCGACTAAAAAACGCCAGGTCATGATGGTCGCCGTATTTATCGAAGAGGTTCGTACTTCCACTCAATCCTCCACCTCCTCTTCCGAAACCTACAATGTAGGCAAGGAGGCTCAGCAACGCATCATTGACCTGGAGAACGAACTGCAGTTTACCCGGGAGAATCTGCAGGCAACCGTTGAGGAACTTGAAACCTCCAACGAAGAGCTGCAGGCGACCAATGAAGAGTTGCTGGCCAGTAATGAGGAGTTACAGAGTACCAATGAAGAGTTGCAATCTGTCAACGAAGAACTCTACACGGTCAATTCCGAGTACCAGGGTAAAATCACCGAGCTGACAGAGGTGAATAACGACCTGGACAACCTGCTGTGCAACACCCGTGTTGCCACCCTGTTTTTCGATGAGAATCTGGATATACGACGTTATACCCCTGAGGCCACACAGCTCTTCCGGGTCATCGATCAGGACATCGGCAGGCCGATCAGTCACCTCTCCCACAGACTGCTCGATGTGGATCTGGTACAACTGGCCAAAGAGGTACTGATCAATGAAACAGGGATTGAAAGGGAAAAGATCAATACGGAGAACGGCGAAGAGTTTTTAATGCGTGTCTTTCCTTATCAGATTGCACCAGATACCTACTCCGGAGTGGTCTTCACCTTTGTCAGCACAAGTGGGTTGAGACAGGCGCAAAACAAGCTGGTCGAACAGGAGCTGAGGATGGAGGCCCTGCTCAAGGTCAGCGACGCCTATGTGCTGATCAATGAACAGGGTGAGATTCAGGAAGTCAATCAGGCCTTGACCGATCTGGTTGGCTACGATGAGAGTGAGCTGATCGATCAAAACATATCGATCCTCATGCCGGATGATTTCGCCACTCAGCATGACTATTTCATTCAACGATATCTGAAAGAGGGCAACTCAAAAATTATCGGAACAACCCGTGAAGTCCCGGTCAAACGACAAGACGGAGAGATTATCAATCAACATCTGACCGTAGCGGAAATGGTCATCGGCCAACGACATTGGTTTGTAGGCTTATTAAAAGATCAATAAGCGAATGAGTCTGCAGCAATGGGTAACGACGACAGCAACAAACCTGGCCATCCAAATCATGAGTATATGCGCGAGAGGGCAGAACAGATCGCTCAAAGACGTCAGCGCATCACTTACGAAAAGAAACTGGCTGACCGGGACAGATTACTGCAGGATCTGCATGTTCATCAGATCGAATTGGAATTGCAGAATGAAGAGTTACGCCAATCCCAGGCGAAGTTGGAGTTCACTCATCAACAATATCTCGATCTCTATAACGAAGCCCCGGTTGGATATGCCAGTCTTGATGACAGTGGCCTGATCATACGCTCCAACCAGATGCTCGCTTCCATGCTGGGCATGGAAAAATACAGCCTCACCGGCAAGGCTCTGGCAGAGTTCATGCTGCCAATCGATCAGAACATATTCCGCAGCCGCTTCAATGCCTTTGTCAAGCAGCCTCAAGATAAACATATCGACGTTAGATTCAAAGTTGGCGACAGAGGCACCCATACAAGCAGCTTCATCGGCAGGATTCAGGGCCGGCGGCTGGATAGCGATAATAAATCCGGCAACCAGCACTGGTCTGAAACGATACTTATCGTCATCAGTGACGTTACCGAGATCAAAAAATCTGAAGAGAAAATTCACTACCAGGCGTTTCACGATCTGCTTACCGGTATACCGAACCGGGCATCACTCTATGAGCGACTGGAAAACGCGCTCGCCCTTGCCAAGCGACAACACTCCTTTGGCGCCCTGCTGTTCATGGATCTGGACCGTTTCAAAAACATCAACGATTCTCTTGGCCACCACACCGGCGACAAACTGTTGATCGATTTCACCAACCGGATTCAACAGCATACCCGCAAGGAAGATATGCTGTTTCGGATGGGTGGTGATGAATTTGTCATCCTGCTCGCCGAACAGCATCATGACAACAACATCATGGCCGTGATTGCCCAACGCTTCGCCGAACATGTCATCGAAACATTGAATGAACCGATGATTCTGGGCGGTCACAGTTTTCAGATTACCCTGAGCATTGGCATCAGCATCTTTCCCTTTCAACGAAAAGACAATCTCAACGATGTGGTACGCCAGGCGGATACCGCCATGTACCAGGCAAAAAAAGAGGGTGGGGCAGTGGCCCGCTTTTTTCAGGTCAACATGCAGGAGATGGCCAGACAGCGCATGATCCTCGAAGCGGAACTCCGGGTGGCCCTGGTAGAGCAGCAATTCATTCTCTATTACCAGCCGCAAATGCGTAAAGACGGCACCATCTATGCTCTGGAAGCCCTGTTACGCTGGAAACACCCTTATCGCGGTATTGTGACTCCGGATAAATTCATCCACATTGCTGAAGATACCAACATGATTGTTGATCTCGGCAATTGGGTTTTGCAGACGGTGGTCAAGCAGATCATTGCATGGCAACAACAAAAACTGTTCGATCCCACGATTCGTTATGCCGTCAATATCAGTGCCAAACAGCTTGAGTCCTCCAACTTCTACACTCAGGTGGAGCAGATCATAGAGCGTTACAAGCTCGACCCCAAATGTCTGGTTTTTGAGATCACCGAATCCCTGCTGTTGCCGGATAACAAGGTCGCTACAGACACCCTCAAACAGTTATCGGAATTGAACATCACCTTTTCAGTGGATGATTTCGGTACCGGCTACTCATCGCTGGCAACAATCGATACCGCGCCGATCGGACAGCTTAAAATCGATCGCAGTTTCATCAGTCAACTTCACTGGTCGGAGGAGCAGGGCTCACCAAAATCGAGCAGCCAGTATTCTCTGGTCAATGCCATACTCTCAATGGGTAAGGCATTGGAACTGGAAGTCATTGCCGAAGGTGTGGAAACGGAAGAGCAATTGAAAGTTCTGACACATCTGGGCTGCAAATATCTGCAAGGGTACTATTTCAGCAAACCCATTCCGATTAACCAGATTCCGGAAATTCTGTCCACAGACGAAATCGACTGACACGCTGTCCTCTGAAACAGATTGTTTACCGTTTGAAAAATGACGCTATTGCACAGTGCCGACAATCAGTTCGACTGCGGCTTGATAATCAGGGGAGCTGATAGTTCGCCTGAGTCACCAGATCCACACCGCACTCCAGGTTCTCGATCCAGGAGATGAACTCATTGACCACTTTCTTACCGACAAAAGCCCGACCATGCTGGGGTACGATCATCTCGATATCGAGTTGACGGACCATATTCGCCCACAGTCTGCAGACCTTGTTGGAGTTCATATAGCGGCGGTGGAAGCCCTCCATGTAAGGCATTATCTCAGAGAGCTTCTTCACCGGAGCATTAAGATCCCCCGGTGGCAGATTGGCACCCAAATCCCCGGAGAAGAGAATACGGCTGAGTGGATCATAAAACTGGAAATTGCCTTCCGCGTGAAGGAAGTGTGCGGGCAACGCCATCAGGCGGATATTCCCAAGTTGCAGATTGGTACCCTCATCCGGAATTGCCACAACCCGATCAACCAAGCGGCCAGGGCGTGTGAAATGGGGGATGAAGCGCTCCCACAGGGCAGGCACCACAACCTTACAGTCTGTACCAACCAGCCATTTGTTGACGGAAGCAACGATATCCGGATCCTGGTGGGAGGCAACCACATAATCGAGCTTCTTCACATTCATATAGTCACTGATCGCCATGAATAACCTGGAATAGGTCAGTTCACCACCTGGGTCGATGAGTGCAGCATGCTGATGATCGTAGATTAGAAACTGATTGGCTTGTACGGCTTCACCTGAGACCAGGTCTCTGAATGCCACACAGATATGACTTCCGTTATTGAATAGCTCGACTGACATAATTTTCTGTAGATTTTTCTGTTAAAACTGTACCGCTTGAAGCAGATCCATCCTTGAAATCGATACAGATGTATCGTCCAGTTTCAAGAAAGCTTAAACATGATACAGTAATTTATAAATAATATTAGTTGTTTTCCAGGCCTCTGAACTTCAAGATTAAGCTATTTTTCAAAATTTGTAAGCGGAAATCATCAATTGATGGCCCTAAGCCACCCATGGAACCTGACGCCGAAGGATGCTATAGCCCTACAAAATCAGCTCAGAAGCCAGGTCATCCAAGTTGACCAGATAAGACAACCACGACGCATTGCCGGGGTGGATGTGGGCTTTGAGCAATCTGGAAAAGTAACCCGTGCAGCCATTGCAATTCTCGATTTTCCCTCCCTGCAACTTATCGATCAGGCCATAGCACGGATTCCAACCCAGTTTCCTTATATACCGGGGTTGCTCTCATTTCGCGAAGTACCGGCGATCCTGCAGGCCATTGATAAACTCAGCTGTGTGCCAGATCTGCTGCTTTGCGACGGTCAAGGGTTGGCACATCCGAGACGCTTTGGACTGGCTTGTCATCTGGGTCTGCTGACCGATATCCCATCGATTGGGGTTGCAAAAACCCGTCTTATTGGGAAGCATGAGCAGCTGCCGGAAGAGAAGGGAAGCTGGGTTCCGTTAATGGATCGGGATGAGATTATCGGTGCGGTGTTACGCAGCCGTTCAGGGATGAAACCAATCTATGTTTCGATTGGTCACCGGATTTCACTGGATAGCGCCTTGAACTATGTGTTGGCCGCCACCACGCGCTATAAACTGCCTGAAACCACGCGGGCGGCCCATCATCTTGCTTCGGTGGACAAGTCTGCAGTGACAGGTAGACCTGAGAGTCGTTAGTCAGTATCCCGCAGATGTTCAATGTAGCGGGGTCTCTCCTTCATCGCCAGTTTGACCCCTTCCGCCCAGGCCTGCAGAGGTTCCTGATCTTTGATTTTCAGATCACATCTCGCTCTGCCCTGACTCTCCAAAGGCAGCGGAATCATATCCCGGTAGGTGTAGACATTCTCGCCAACATCCCCCCCTTCGCAGATACAGGGGCATTCGGGTATTGATGATTCAAGCTCCGCTTCCTCAAAGATCAGATCACCCGCCTGGTACCAGCGGGTGCGTTCAGAAGAACCGCTCATGGTCTTGATGATGATCACCCGCGAAAAGGAGATGGTCAGTCTACCGTTTTCGATTTTTACGGACTCGATTTCGCTGTTCGGCAGATCGATTGTACTGGAATCCATGCGACACCTACGTTTTTGAAACTTGAGATCACAACCCCAAGGGGACTGCTTCGGATGCAGCATCTTAACCCCAGTGCACGCTTTGGACAAAAGCCACTCTACCCGGAATTTTCTGGGGATGGATTGAATTACCCCAGCCCGCTGGGCTGAGGGTCTCAACTCAGAATCGAACTCAGCTCTCTTCCATACCGAGCTCTTTGATCTTTCGGGTCAGGGTGTTGCGCCCCCACCCCAGCAGTCTCGCCGCATCCTGCCGTTTACCGGCTGTATGCTCAAGAGCGGTTTCGATCATCACCGTTTCAAAATCGGGCTCTGCTTCATTGAGGATACCTTCACATCCCTCCTGAAGACGCCGTTTCACCCAGCCTCTCAGCAGCTGACGCCAATCATCCTGATCTGATGTGCTGGTGTCGGACTCTTTCAGCTCAGTCGGCAGATCGTCGATATGGATCTCCTGCCCGGACGCCATAACGGTCAACCAGCGAGCGGTATTTTCCAGCTGTCTTACGTTACCAGGCCACTCCAGTTGACTGAGATAGCTTTCCGCCTCCGGCAGCAGGACCTTGTAATCCACCGCCAACTCTTCTGCTGCGGTCTTGAGAAAATAGTTCAGTAGCAAGGGTATGTCCTCACGGCGCTGACGCAGCGAGGGCAGATGGATACGGATTACATTCAGACGATGGAACAGGTCTTCGCGAAACGCCCCCTCCTTGACCAGTCCCTCCAGATGCTGATGAGTCGCCGCAATGATCCTGACATCGACCTTGACCGGTTCGTGTCCACCCACCCGGTAGAACTCACCGTCGGCCAGTACCCGTAACAGTCGGGTCTGTAACTCAGCCGGCATGTCACCAATCTCATCCAGAAACAGGGTACCGCTATCCGCCTGTTCAAACCGTCCGACCCGCCGTGTCTGGGCACCGGTAAAGGCGCCTCGTTCATGACCGAACAGCTCCGATTCCATCAGGTCCTTTGGAATCGCCGCCATATTAAGCGCGATAAACGGTCCCTCCGCACGGCTGCTGTGCCGATGCAATGCGTGAGCAACCAACTCTTTACCGGTTCCCGATTCACCATTGATCAAAACCGTGATATTCGATCGGGCCAGACGACCGATAGCCCGAAACACCTCCTGCATCGCCGGTGCTTCACCGATGATCTCTTTACCCCCATCACTGGTATCGATTTGCGGCTGCTCTTCCACCGTCAACTGTTGACGGCAGGCGCGGCGTATCTGCTGCACCGCCTCATCCACATCGAAAGGCTTGGGCAGATATTCGAAGGCCCCGCCATGATAGGCGGAGACCGCACTATCCAGATCCGAATGGGCGGTCATGATGATCACCGGCAGGGTGGGATAGCGGGCATGCAGTAACTCCAGCAGCTCCAGACCATCCATGCCCGGCATGCGGATATCAGACACAACCACATCGGGCTGGCCTTTATCCAGTGAACTGAGCACACTGTCCGCGCTCTCAAAACTGGTTACCTCCATATCCGCCTTTTCCAGGGTTTTTTCCAAAACCCATCGAATCGAGCGATCATCATCTATCACCCATACGCGGCATGCTCTATCCATCTACCTGCTCCAAAGGAAGTAATACTCTAAATACGGTTTCACCAGGCTTACTGGTAAATTCGATCAAACCCTGATGTCGATTGATCAGGGTCTGGGATATGGAAAGACCGAGTCCCATGCCGTTGCTGCCGGAGACCAGCGGGAAAAAGACCCGCTCCTGCAGCTCCGGAGGAATCCCCGGTCCGTTGTCACAGATCTCGATCGAGATCACCAGGCGGTGGCGGATGTTACCGATGGTGAACTGGCGCAACACCCGACTGGTGATCCCCACCACACCATATGGGCCGGCCGCTCGAACGCCATTTCGGACGATGTTGAGAAATGCCTGAATCAGCTGGTCCATGTCACCGTTCAGGTCGGGAATGCTCGGATCGTAGTTCTTGATCACATTCAGATTCGGCCCGGACTCAGCCTGCACCAGACTACAAACCCGCTCCATGACCTGGTGAACATTGACAGCTTTCATCTCCGGGATCCGGTTTGGTCCCAGCATGGTATCGACCAGATTCTGCAGTCGATCCGCCTCTTCGATGATGATCTGAGTATATTCGGTCAGAGATTGATCGGGCAGTTCACGCTCCAGCAGTTGTGCCGCCCCACGCAGACCACCCAGTGGATTTTTGATCTCATGGGCCAACCCCTTGACCAGCGCGCGACTGGCCTGATTGCGTGACAGGATCTGCTCCTCCCGGGTGATACGCAACTGCCGGTCCACCTGCTGAATCTCCACCAGAAACTCACTCACATACTGACCGGATCGCAACGGGATCACCGTACAGTCCACGGTAATCTCTCGACCCTCCTGCAACTCCAGTTGATGCTCCCTCTCGGTGAAGGGTTGCCCGGTTTCCAGAGAGCGGTTCAGATTGTTTCTGACAATGCCGCTGGAGCAGTAGAGCAGTTCAGCCGCATGGTTACCAACCATCTTCCGCGCACTCACACCAAACAGCATCTCAGCGGCTGAATTGATGAACAGCAGATTGAACTCACGATCAAACAGCAGAATGGCGGTACTCAGGTTGTCGAGTACGCGCCGCTCCATGGAGGGATTAGAGGGTTGTGGATTCATGGCAATTCAACAAGCAAAAACTACACCAACGAACGCAACAACGACCAAATTCAGATTCATCAACCGCTGGTCCGGGGAAAACATGGAAGAATCCAGGGTAACGGGGGTTTTTATGCAACTGGAGCCAGCGAATCCGATCTGCTGCAACCTGATCGTCGAGACAGGTTAAAAAAATAGAAACCAATATGCACCATTATAGTGCATGGAAAGTTTCGGATAGAATCTTTTCCAGACAGAATAGCGGCCGTTTTAGACCACGCCGGAAGATATCGAGGGATTGAGAGGATAGCCGGTGTGGCGATCAGTTGACGGCGGCCTGGCGTAGATGGAAGGTGGTTGATCCACTCTGTTTCACCATCTCGCCCTCAGCGTCGACGATTTCGGCCCTG